>CAWEAT010000031.1:0-71112 GCA_963806935.1 uncultured Alphaproteobacteria bacterium | reverse complement strand
CCGCCGCGTAAGGATCGTATCCGGCTTTCGCGATCGTCTTGATGCCGATCTGGTCGGCCTCGAATTCCTGCTGGCGGGAAAAGCTGGCGATCGCCAGTTTGGAGCGCGCCTCGGCCTCGTCCTGGGCCTGGCGCTGGGCCAGCAACTGCGCGTTCACCTTGGTGAACAAGGCCGTGGTCTTCTCGAACTCCGCCCGCTGGGCGGCGTGGCGCGCGGTGATGTGGCCGATCTCGTGGGCCATGACGGCGGCGATCTCGGAGGTGTCGTCGGCGAGGGCGAGCAGGCCGCGGGTCACGAAAATGTCGCCGGAGGGCAGGGCGAATGCGTTGACGATCGGCGAATTGAGGATCGTGACCCGGTAGGGCTGCCCGGCGTCCGAGGCGGGAGCGAGCTTGACCAGGACCCCGTTGAGATAAGCCCCGGTCGCCGGCGCGCTATAGACGCCGCCGAACGCCTCGATGAGGCGCTTCGCTCCGGACTGACCGGCGTCCCGGCGACGACGTGCGGCCCGGCGGGCGGGGCCACGCTGACCGGCGTGGGCGGAGGATCGATCGCCGCGCACCCAGCAAGGCTGAACGCGAACGCGATCGCCAGCCCCGCGAGCAAGCGTCGCCCGCGCCGGGGCGCGGCGGTCGGTCCCAATCTGTCGGGTGGGCCGCTCATCGATGGGGCGTCGCTTCTCCTGGCGCGTCCCGCGACACGCAATTTCGATCATCGTCGGCTCGCCGACTTCGATTTCGGACCAAAACGGTCATCGAGCGCGCCGCGCGCCCGGATCGTCTCGCCGACCATCGCGCCGACCGGCCGCCCCTCTCGCGCCAGGGCCGGCTCCAGCTTGCGCGCGATCACGATCGTGGGACCGTCATACGGAGCGAGCTCAAGATAAAGGCGCGAGCGCGCAAAGCCAACCCTTCGCAGCCTCCCCTCGATGACGACGAACCAGCCGTCGCGGCGGCGCAATTCGGCCGAATTGGTCGACTGGATCACGGCGAAATCGGGATCGCGCCACACTCCCAAGCCAGCCCGGCGGGCGTGATCCTCGATTTTGAGCCGCTCGGCGGCGCAGCCGCGGGTCTCGAACTCCGGCCGGACACGGGCCAGGCCCGCCCCCAGAGCGCCGCAGCGGTCGAACTGGCCGATCCGCGGCCGGTTCGGGCAGGCTGAGATCGGCGATCGTCCTGCCCCACCGATCGGGCGCCCCGGCAAGGACGATCAGATCTGCTTCCCGGCCGAGCAGGCGGCGCTTGAGGAAATCTTGCGCGGCGCCGGCGATTTCCGGCGCTCTTGCGATCCGCGCTGGGCGCGTCCAGGCCGCCGAGCCGCACGGTCCGGCCGTCGCTGAGCGCAATGTCGAGCCGCTCATCGACGCCAACCGCCTGAACCCGCCCGCCCGGCAGGTCGCAAGCGGCAAACCCGGGCGCCGTCATAAGGATGATCGGCAGCGCGGCGCAAGCCAGATAAAGACGCACGGCGCTGGAGCGCGGGGCCCGGGCGCGGCGGCGATGCGCGGAGCGGAAATTCATGCTAAGGGCCTTGCCGCGCGGCGGCCGGCTTTGTCCAGAGCGTTTTGGCGGGTCGCCGCGTTTATCGAGGGTCCCGGTAGCTCAGCTGGATAGAGCACAGGTTTCCTAAACCTGGGGTCAGAGGTTCAAGTCCTCTCCGGGACGCCAGTTCTTTCAATGGCTTGCGATTGCCCGGAGGCCCGCGGTATCGCCAGCTCGTTGTGCGGCGATTTTTTTTCCACCAGCCTACGGCCGCGGCGGCGGCCGCACATGACGGCTTGCCATCGAGACGATGCATTAGACGACGGCAAGCGCGGTCTTTTCGAGCGCGGCCCAATCGACGTCGAGGCCAAGCCCGGGCGTCTCCGGCGCCGTGACGAAGCCATCGACCACAGGCAACTCGCGCTGCTTTCTGAGCCCTTTGATATGCTCGGACGAAAACACCAGTTGCTCATAAAAGTCGTTGTTGGGAATCGCGGCTGCGAGATGCGCGTTGGCGACTCCCATGCCATGCACCTGCGCCTTCATCCCATGCGCCTCGGCGAGGTGAGCGATCTTCAGCGCGCCGGTGAGACCGCCTTTGAAGAAGCTTGACGTTCGGACCATGTCGAGCGCCGCCATGTCGATCCAGGTTGCGGCGTTCCAGTGCGCGCCATCCGAGGTTTCGGCTGCGAGAACCGGAATATCGAGGCTGTCCGCCAACTTCCGGTATGAAGTGAGATCGAATTCGCGCATCGGCTCTTCATACCAGTAGAAACCGCACTCCTCGAGCACGCGACCGAATTTCAGCGAGGTCGTCAGATCCCAGCCGGCCGAGCCGTCGAACATCAGCATCGCGTCGTCGCCTGTCCACTTGCGAAGATTTCGGCACAGTTTTGCGTCGTCCCTCCAGTCGCCCCAGGCGTGGAGCTTGAAGGCGACGAATCCTTCGTCGGCGCACTCCTTGATGTGTCGTTCGTACTCTTCCATTTTGTCCCAGGTCACGGTCGAGGCGTAGGCCGGGATTTTCGGATCGTTGCCCCCCATCAGCTTGTAGGCAGGCAGGCCCGCCTTTTTCGATTTGAGGTCCCAGGCGAGGAGATCGATCAGGCCGAAATGAGCCATGTTGGTCTCCTCGATTCGGTCGATCTCCCACATTTTGGCCCACAGCCGTTCGGTGAGCAGCGCATCGTCGCCGACAAAGCTTTTCAGCCGCCGCCGCGTCAAACTCGCGACCGCCTCTCCATCCGCCACCCTGGTCGCGCCGGTGATCCCTTCGTCGGTGTCCATGCGGAGAATGGCCAACTTCGGCCGCTGGTCGATCGGCGTGCCATCCCCCGATCCCGGCAGACCTTTGCGCCAACGGAACGGCACGGGCGGGTGCGCGCCCTCGACCACGTAGCACCGAATATCGGTGATCCTCATCCAACCGCCCCGAAACCGCGCTTATGAGTATTGCATGCGATATGCAGTTAGCGTAACATCTTCGCGCTCGATACGCTAGCTCGATCGGCGGGCGCAAAGGCGACGGGTACGAGGGAGGATTTTGATGCATTTGCTTTCCAACGCCCTGCGGAGCACGGCGCTCGCCACGTTGTCCCTGTCGCTTGTGGCCGGCGCGGCGCTCGCGTCAGACAACAAGATCGCGGTCGTGCCGGGCGGGCCTCACCCGTATTTCGCGCCGTGGGAGCAGGCGGCGGCCGACGCGAAGAAGGACTTTGGGATCGCCGACGTCGAATACAAAGTGCCGACCGACTGGAAGCTTGAGCTGCAGACCGAACTGTTGGAGAGCCTGGCCTCCCAGGGGTTCAAGGGCTTCGGCATCTTCCCCGGCGACCCGGTGGGCGTGAACTCGACAATAACCGAGCTCAAGGGCGCGGGCATTCCGGTCGCCGCGCTCGGCGGATGCACCGTCGATCCGACCGACGCGGTATTCTGCTTTGCGACCGACCCCTACAAGACCACCTACACCATGACCAAGGCATTGATCGCGGCGATGGGCGGCAAGGGCAATATCGTCCACCTGACCGGCCTATTGATCGACACCAACACCACGCTGCGCGAGCAGGCGGTGCAGAAGGCCGTCGATGAAACCAACGGAGCCGTAAAGCTTTTGCAGACGGTGGCCGATACTGACGCCGAGGAGGCCGGCGATCAGAAGATCAACGCGCTTCTCGCAGCCCAGAAGGACCAGATCGACGGTATCATCGGAACTGCGCACATCACCTCGGAGGTCGCGGCCAAGGCGCTGCGCGCCATTGGGGACAAACGCATCAAATACATTGCTTTCGACGATAGCCCGGCCGTTCTGGCGGCGGTCAAAGACGGGTTCGCGCAGGCGACTTTCGTGCAGAATCCCTACGGGCAGGCCTATATCGGCGCGTTCGCGCTCGACCTCATTGCGAGCGGCGCGTGCAAGATGAAGGCCGATGCGCCCTGGATCAAAACTCCGCAGACCGCGCACTTCATCGATTCTGGCGTGCTCGAGGTGACTCCCGACAAGCTGGCCACCTACAAGGACGACGTGAAGAAGCTCACGACCGACATTCAGAGCAAGTTCAAGGCCACCTACATGGATTGCAAGTAGACGCTGGGTCTGAGAGGGGTCTCGGCGGAGACTTGCGTGCAGTTCCGCGCGCGCTCCGATCCTCTCCAGGGAGAAGCTCGCGCCAAACGGATTAAACGGCAATTTTCGTTTGGCGCGACATGACCTCGCAAATTCGGACATGACCAAACGCCGCTTGAAGTCCTCACTCCGGCTCACGCCCCTGCGGCCTCAAAGGAACATCGTCCGCCATGACCGATCAGGTCGTTGATCAGCCGCGCCGCCGACCCTTTGTGCTGGGTCAACAGGCCGGCCTTATCGTCATCCTCGTTCTGCTCGGCGCGCTGTTCACCTCGAAGTCGCCGGGGTTCTTGTCGAGCTTCAATCTGTTCGTGCTCGGCCGATCGCTCGCCATCGATATCGTCATCGGCTTCTCGCAAATGGTGGTGCTGGCGACCGGCGGCATGAACCTGTCCGTGGGCTCGATCGGCGTCTGCGTCGTGATGATGGGGGGCTACCTGATGCAGGTCGCGGGCCTGTCGGTCCCGCTGGCGTGCGCGTTGGCGTTGGTCCTCGGCGGCGCGCTTGGCTGGCTTAACGGCTTCACCATCGTGAGAAGCGGCGTCAACAGTTTCATTGTGACGCTGGCGAGCGCCAACTTGTTCTCGGGCGCGATGCTGATCCTCACCAAGGCCACTCCGCTCAATTCGCTGCCGCGATCGGTGGCGGCCTTCGGCCAGATGCGGATTGGCGGCGGCTGGGTGTCGCCGATGCTCGCGGTCGCGGCCGCGATCGGCGTCGCCCTGATCATCTTCTACCGCTTTTCGGTTATCGGCCGGCAGTCGCTTGCGACCGGCGCCAATCCGCGCGCGGCCGAGATGTCGGGCGTGCCGGTCGGACGCCGGATCATCGCGGCGCACGCGCTCTCGGGCGTGCTCGCAGGGGTCGCCGGACTTCTGACCGTCGCACGCGTCGGCGCCGCCATGCCGGCGGTTGGCGGCCAGGACTGGCTGCTGCCGTCCTTTCTGGGGCCGGTGCTCGGCGGAGCCGCGCTTGCGGGCGGCTTCGTTTCGGTCGGCGGCACGATGCTCGGCGCGGCCCTCGTAACAACGATACGCAGCGGCCTGCTCGTGATGGGCATCGGCAATTTCTGGCTCGATCTTTTCCTCGGGCTGTTCCTTCTGGCGGCCGTGCTGCTTCAACGCTATCGCGGCGCGTTGTCGACGCGGTTTGGGATGCAGGGGGCCTGAGCGGTGCGCCGCATCATCAACGCCGAGTGGGCAGGCCTCTTGGCGGCGATCGTGGTCGGCGTCGATTGTCCTCGCCGTCGTGTCGCCAAATTTCCTGTCGGAATTCAATTTCTATGTGCTGCTGCGCAGCGTCTGCGTCAGCATTGTCGTCGCCTTCGCGCAGATGGTGACGCTGGCCGTCGGGCAGATGAACCTCTCCGTCGGCGCGCTCGGCGGCATGGTCGCCGTCCTGTTTGGCGGCATGATGGAGGTCCTTGGCGTACCGCTGTGGCTCGCTGTCCCTCTCGCGATCGGGATCGGCGTTGCGGGGGGACTCGTCAACGGTCTCTTGGCGGCGCGCACCGGCATCAACGGCTTCATTGTCACACTGGCGACGGCTTCCGCCTTCACCGGCGTCAACCTGGGTCTGACCAAATCCGTGCCGTTCTACAAGATGCCGACCGCGCTGCAGGACTTTGGCAATGGCCGGATTGGAGCGCTTCCGTTCCTGCTCATCGCCCCGCTCGTCGTCTCCCCGTTGCTCGCCCTGCTTCTGTTCCGCCTGCCCATCGGCCGGCGGCTTCTGGCTGTGGGCGGTAATAGCCAGGCGGCGGCGCTGTCGGGAATTTCACCTGCCAACGCGATCATCCTCGCGCATTGCCTGTCCGGGTTTCTGGCCGCGATTGGAGCCGTGCTTGCTGTCGCCCAGCTCGGCTCGGCGCAGCCGCTGATCGGCAGCGACTGGTTGCTGCTCTCCTTCGCCGCGCCGATCATCGGCGGCACGGCGCTCGCTGGAGGCTATGTCTCGATCATCGGCGCCATCCTCGCCGTGCTGGTCATCGCGCTCATCCAGAACGGGCTGGTGCTCGCCAAGGTCGATCCCTATTGGGTGCAATTCCTGCTTGGCGCCCTGATCGTCGCCACGATCTTCCTCAACCGCTGGCGTGCGCGCCCGATACGATTGGGCTAGCGGCGGCATGGACCTCTCCATCGATCACGTGACCAAAAACTTCCCGAGCGTCCGGGCGCTCGATGATGTGACGTTCCAGGTACGGGCTGGCGAGATCCATGCGCTGATGGGCGAAAACGGCGCGGGAAAGTCCACGCTCATCAAGATCGTGACCGGCGTCTACAAGCCCGATTCCGGGCGGCTCATGCTTGACGGCCTGCCGGCGGAGTTCGCTTCCCCGCGTGAGGCGCTCGCCGCCGCGATCGGCGCCGTGCATCAGGAGCGCAATCTCATCCCGCGCTTTTCGGTCGGCGAGAATATCCTGCTCGAGCACCTGCCGACCAGAAACGGCATGGTCGACTATGCGGAAGTGCATCGGCAGGCGCGCGGGTTCCTCGACCTTCTAGACCGCGCAATCGATACGCGGGCCGAGGTGGCGACGCTCTCGGTCGCGCAGATGCAAATCGTCGAAATCGCCAAGGCGCTTTCGCTGAAGGCGAAGCTTCTGCTGCTGGACGAGCCGACCGCCTCGATCAGCGGCCACGAAGCGGCCGCGCTCTTCGCCGTGCTGCGTCGGCTCCGGGCGCAGGGCGTCGCCATCGTCTTCGTCAGTCACAAGCTCGAGGAAGTGCTCTCGCTCTGCGATCGCGTGACGGTGTTGCGTGACGGCAAGATCGCCACCGCCGACGAGCCCATAGCCAGCGTCACACGGGGACGACTGGTGTCGTTGATGATCGGCCGCGACGAGCGGGTCGCCGACATCGGCATCCGCAACCCTGACACGGATCGGACTGTTCTCGAACTCAAGGCGGTCTCGACTTCGTTCGGACACCGGGGCGTCGACTTGAGCCTTCGCAAGGGCGAGATCCTCGGACTCTATGGTCTGGTTGGGGCCGGTCGCACCGAGCTCGCGCGCACCATCCTTGGCTTCGGCCGCATTACCGCCGGGGAGATCCGCGTCGACGGACAGCGGGCGCACATACGTTCGATGCACGAGGCGCTTGAAAGGTATCGCATCGGTTATGTGAGCGAGGACCGCAAGGGCGAAGGCCTGCTGCTCGCCTATCCGGTCAGGGACAACATCGCGATCACGATCTGGCGGCGCATTGCCGGATTTCTCGGACTGATCACGCCCGGCGCCGAGGCGAAGGCGGCGGCCCCGTTCGTTGGACGGCTGGCGATCCGCACGCCGTCGATCGGCGCGATGGTCTCCACCCTTTCGGGAGGGAACCAGCAGAAGGTCTCGATCGCGAAATGGCTGGCCGCACAGACTGACATCCTGATCGTCGATGAGCCCACGGTTGGAATCGACGTCAAGACGAAAGTCGAAATTCACGAGCTGATCGCCGGCATCGCGCGTGACGGCGTCTCGGTGCTGCTGATCACTTCCGATATGGCCGAGATGGTCACTTTGGCCGATCGAATTCTAGTGCTGCATGGCTTCAGGATCGTCGGCGAGGTCGAGAACAACCATCGCTACGAGTTCGACCAGCGCCGCGGTCATGAATTTCATCCACGCGGTCGAGCCGGCGACAGTTGGCCCGTGATGCCGCCGGCGCCGCCACAAGCCGACGCGCGACCGCTTTACGAGATCATCTACGACGTGCTGCGCGAGCATTTGCTCGGGGGCAGCTTTCCGGCCGGGCTGGTCCTTGGCGAGGCCGGGGTCGCCCGCGCGTTCAAATCGAGCCGCATTCCCGCGGCCGCCGCTCTGCAAAGGCTGAGCGACGAAGGGCTGATCAAAAGATTCGGAGGAAGGGGCTATCTGGCCGCGGACGCAGATCCTCGAACGATCGTGCGCCGAGAGCTCGCCGATGCGGGCTTGCGTTTGCCCGAGACGGTGTCGGGCAGCCTGAAGATGCTCAACCACCAGGCGCGCATCTATCCGCTGGTTGAACATGCGGTCGCAGCCTTGCTGTCGTACGGCCGGCTCCTTGTCAACGAGAGCGCGCTCGCCGAGCATTTCGACGTCAGCCGGACCGTCGCCCACGAGGTGCTCACTCGACTCGAGCGCACCGGGCTCATCGAAAAAGACATCAATCAGCGCTGGTACGCCGGCCCGCTTACCGTCGACCGGCTGCACGAACATTTCGAAATGCGCTGGCTGCTCGAGCCCGCCGCGCTCGGGCAGGCCATGGCGAGCCTGTCGCCGACCGATCTCCGCGCGAAGCGCGCCCGGGTGGAGAAGGCGCGGCGCCATCACAACACGCCCGCCCAACTCGAGCGGCTCGAGGTCGACTTGCACGGGGAGGTGGTGCTCTCCTGCGCCAATCAGCAGCTCCGCGACGCCATCCGCCGCAACGCGCTGCCGCTGTTCGCGACCCACTCGACCTTCGAATTGATCCAGGAGGATGAGGAGATCGAGACGATGCTCGCCGAGCATCTCGCGGTCTACGATTATCTGCTTGCGCGCGACAAGCGGGGGGCGATGGCGGCGCTCAAGGCTCACATACGCCGATCGCTCGAGCCCAATATCGAGCGATTGAAGCGCATCGGCTCATTGCCCGAGTCGTTACGCCCGCCGTTCCTGATCCAGGTCGGAAACGCGAGAAACTGAACGGCGCTCCTGCCGACAGACGCGTGCGAGGGGTCGCGCGCCCGTCTCAGTCGTGATGAAACACCTCTTCCGCCATCGCCCACCACTCGCCTGCCTTGCGCGTTGCGAGCGGCTCCTGCATCGGATCGTGGATCGCCCACCAGTCTTGGGTGCGCGCATCGGCCGCCATCGTCTTTGCGTCGGCGGCCCAGTCTTCGCCGTGATATTCCCAGTAGGCGAACAACAGATTTTCCGGCTCGCGCAGGAAGATCGTATAATTGCGGATGTGGCAGGCGGAGATCCTGGCCAGAACTTCAGGCCAGACGGCGGCGTGCGTTCGCTTGTATTCGGCGATCCGGTCCGGTTTGATGCCGATCACCATGCCCATACGCTTCACGACGTTGCTCCCTTTCCGAAGGCAAGGCTGAATTCCGGAAGGCTCTTGGCCTTCACGGCGTCAAGGTCCCATTCGACGCCGATGCCCGGCGTCATCGGCGCAATCGCCATGCCGTTCTCGATCCGCAATGACGAGGTCGTCAGGTCGTCGAGCTGAGGGATGTACTCGACGTATTTTCCGTTCGGAACCGCGCAGGCGAGGCTGACGTGCAGCTCCATCAGGAAGTGCGGGCACAAGGGCATGTCGAACGCCTCGGCCATATGCGCGACCTTGAGCCAAGGCGTGACGCCGCCGATACGAGCAGCGTCGACCTGTACGATCGAGCAGGCGCCCTTGGCCATGTATTCGCGGAAATGCCGGATCGAATAGATCGATTCGCCGACTGCGATCGGCGTTGTGGTCGCCCGCGTCAGCCGGCGATGGCCCTCGAGGTCATCGGCCGGCAATGGCTCCTCGATCCAGGCGAGATCGAGGTCAGCGAAGCGGCCGGCGCGGCGGATCGCCTCATCGAGCGCAAAACCCTGGTTGGCGTCGGTCATGATCTCGTAATCGGGTCCGAGCGCCGAGCGCACGGCGGCGAGGCGCCGATAGTCCTCGGAGACATGCGGGCGGCCGATCTTGATCTTCGAGCCGCTGAATCCCTTTTCGCGGGCAGCGAGCGCGTCCTCGACCAGCGCTCGTTCGTCGATGTGCAGCCAACCGCCCTCGGTCGTATAGAGCGGCCGGCGGTCTGAGGCGCCGCCTGCGACGATCCAGAGCGGCAATTGCCGCCGCTTGGCGCGCAGGTCCCAGAGCGCGGTGTCGATCGCCGCCAGCGCGAGCGACGAGATCGCGCCGATGGTGGTCGCATGGGTCGCAAACTCGAGTTCGCGCCAGATCGCCTCGACTCGCTCGGCGTCCTTTCCGATCAGCCTCGGCGCCAGGTGATCGGACAAGAGGCGCATGACCGACGAGCCGCCGGTGCCGATGGTATAGCTGTAGCCGGTCCCCGACGCGCCGTCGCTGTCGATCACCGTTACGATCGGAGTTTCCTGCGACGTGAAGCTTTGGATCGCGTCGGTGCGTTTGACCTTCGGTGGAATATCGATCAGCCGCAGCTCGATCCGTTCGATTCGCGCCATGTCCGCCTCCCCTCGCGTTTGATCGCTCGCCCCACGGGTCGACGTCAAGCGCGCTCCAGGCTGACAACCATGAACGCGGCGCGATCGAGCCGCGGCGGTGCGAAAGCCCACATCGGCCGCTACTCCTCGAACCGCTCGCTCACGCCCATAGACTTCGGCGGCGCGATCGACGGGTCGGGCTTCTGCGCATCGAGGCCTCCGTCGCGGAAGCGGTTGACGATCGGATAGCGCCGGTCGCGGCCGAAGTTCTTCGGCCCGACCTTGACCCCGGGCGCCGACTGGCGCCGCTTGTATTCGGCGAGATAGAGCAGGCGCTCGACCTTGCGCACCGTCTCCGGATCGTAGCCTTCGGCCACGATGTCGGCGATCCGCATCTCTTTTTCCACGAGCCCGTGCAGAATCCCGTCGAGCACCGGATAGGGCGGCAGCGAATCCTCGTCCTTCTGGTTCTCGCGCAATTCCGCGCTCGGCGGCTTGACGATGATGTTCTGCGGGATCACCTCGCCATCGGGCCCGTGCGCGCCCGCCGGCTTCCAGCGGTTGCGCAGGGCGGAGAGGCGGAAGACCTCCATCTTGTAAAGGTCCTTGATCGGATTGAAGCCGCCGTTCATGTCGCCATAAAGCGTGGCGTAACCGACCGACATCTCGGACTTGTTGCCGGTCGTCACCACCATCGCGCCGGTCTTGTTCGAGATCGCCATCAGGATGAGGCCGCGCGCCCGGCTCTGGATGTTCTCTTCGGTGATGTCGCGCTTCTTGCCGGCGAACATGCGCTCAAGCGCGCGCTCGACGCCCTCGACCGGCTCGGCGATCGGCACGATGTCGTAACGAAGGCCGAGCGCCTTGGCGCAGCCCGCGGCGTCAGCGAGCGATTCGTTCGAGGTGAAGCGATAGGGCAGCATCACCGCCTGCACCCGCTCCGCGCCCAAGGCGTCGACGGCCATCGCGGCGCAGAGCGCCGAATCGACCCCGCCCGACAAGCCCAGCACGACGCCGGGAAAGCGGTTGTTGTCGACATAGTCGCGCAGGCCCATCACGCAGGCCGCATAGTCGGCTTCGTCGCCCTCCTCGACGACCGCGCGCGGACCTTCGACGCAACGCCAGGTTCGGCCGGCTCGCTCCCAGACCGTTTTCGCCACCATCGGGCGGAAGGCCGGCAATTGCGCGCCGAGGCTGCGGTCGGCGTTGAGCGCGAAACTCCCGCCGTCGAACACGAGCTCGTCCTGTCCGCCGACCATGTTGAGATAGATCAGCGGCAAGCCGCTTTCGACCACGCGCGAGACGGCGACATTCTGGCGAATGGCGAGCTTGTCGCGCTCATAGGGCGAGGCGTTGGCGACGAGAAGAATTTCGCCCCCCGTCTCGAGGATGCATTCGACCGGGTCGGGACCCCAGATGTCCTCGCAGATCGGAACGCCGACGCGGACGCCGCGAAACACGATCGGCCCCGGCGATGGCCCGGGCGCGAACACCCGCTTCTCGTCGAAGACGCCGTAATTGGGCAGATCGACCTTGAACCTGACCGCCTCGATCCGCCCGCCATCAAGCAGCGCCATGGCGTTATGGAGCTTGCCGTCCTCGACCCAGGGCAGGCCGACCAGCGTCGCCGGACCGCCGTCGGCGCTGTCGCGCGCGAGCTCGTCGCAGGCCGCCCGGCACGCCTCCTGGAACGCGGGCTTCAGCACCAGGTCCTCGGGCGGATAGCCGGAGAGATAGAGCTCGGGCGCCATCACGATGTCGGCCCCGAACGCCGCCGCCTCTTTGCGCGCTCTCCGCAGCCGGTCGCGATTTCCCGCGATGTCGCCGACGATCGCTGGGATCTGGGCGAGCGCAATGACGAGGCGGTCGGGCGGGGAGGGCATGGGCGAGACTTAGCGCGGGGCGGATGGAGCGCGCAAACCGAGCATCTCCAGAGGGGCAGGAGTGAGGGGGCAGGGGGCTCGCTGATGGAGTTTCTTGACGCCCGCGCGCGCCCGTATTACTTTTCCCCGCGGCGGTATTACGGAGAATGAGTTGGCGACCAACGTGACGGTGAAAGGCCAGGTCACCTTGCCGAAGGCCGTGCGCGACGCCGCGGGAATTCAGCCCGGCGACCGGGTGGAGGTGCGCGTGCGGCCTGAAGGCGGTGTGATTATTGAGGCCGTGGCCGCGCTGAAAAGCGAGCAAGCCTACAACAGCCGATTGGAAGAGATGAGCCATCGCCGGCCAATCCGCGGCCTTTCCACGGAAGAGGTCATGGGCGATGACCCGGGGCGAGGATTGATCTTCGTCGATACGAATATTCTGATCGACATCGCGACCGGCAATCGCGTCTGGGCGGATTGGTCGCGTCATGCGATCGTCTCTGCGCACGCCCGCGGCCCGTTGCTGATCAACGCGATCGTTTACGCTGAATTTGCGATCGGGTTTGAAGCGCAGTCGGATTGTGACGCGGAGATCGAGAAGTTCGATTTGACGCTGGCCGAAATACCCAAATCCGCCGCCTTTCGCGCGGCGCAAGCTTTCAGGTTGTACCGGCGCGCCGGCGGAGTGCGGACCGCCACGTTGCCGGACTTCTTCATCGGCGCGCACGCCAGCGTGGCCGCCGCAGCCCTGCTGACGCGCGACCCGCGACGCTATCGCGCGTATTTTCCCGAGCTGACGCTCGTCGCGCCGAACGGCGAATAGGCTCGAGGAGCCGCGCGCGCGGCCCCGTGGGGATTTTAGAGCAGATTGCCTTTGGGTCGAACCATGGCCCGTCATTGCGACCCCCGGGTCAAGCCCGGGGGAAGCAATCCAGGGATCGTAGAGCGTTGGTCTCTGGATTGCTCCGTCGCTGCGCTCCTCGCAATGACGGATCCATCCGAAGGCAACGCGCCTAGGAAGCGGGCGCGTGCGCCGGCTGGGCGAGCCTCGCCTGCCGAGCGGCGACCCGCAGTTTGCGCGATTCGACTTTCTTCGCGGTCACGATGACGGCGACCTTGTCCATGTATTGTTTGAGATCGCCGAGCGTGTTGATCGTGTTCACCTGGGCTTTGATTGTTGCGCTTTCGGCCGGCGCCGCTTCCAGATGATGTTTCACGGCAATGCGCATGAGCCAGAACGGCCAGTCGTCCTTGACGGCGTCGATCGGCGTTGACAAGTCGGCGGCCGGCGGCGCCGCCGCCGCGACCTTCACATCCGCGACGGCGGGGCCGGGAAGCGTGACCGGCGCGTCCTGACGAGGCGTGGCCAGGGTCGCGAGCGCCTGCAGGCCGACAAGCCCCCGGTCACGGACGGTGAGCGGAGGGACGCCGAACATCTGCTCGATGGTCGCCGGCACCACGGAATGCTCGAGCGGCCGATGCTCGATCACGTTCTTCGGGCACCATGGCGAAATCACCACCGCCGGCACGCGCGGGCCGAGCTGGTCGAACATGTAGCCGTGCGACTGGCCGCGCTCTCCGGTCGGCGTCGCCCGCGGCGGCAGAACATGGTCGTAAAACCCGCCATGCTCGTCCCAGGTGACGATGAGCATGCTGTCGTTCCAGCGCGGCGACTGGCGGATGATCTCATAGACCTGCTTGATCAGTTGCTCGCCGGCGTGAACGCTGCCGAGCGGGTGCTGGGAGTTGCCGTCCGTGAAGTTGTTGACCAGCGCGTCATAATTGGGCTCGATGAAGGTGTAAGCGGCGTCGAAGTCGGCGTTGTTGATATCGCCCTCGAAATGGGCGAAATCGTCGATGTCGTCGTTGATGCTGATGCCGTGCAGAAGCCCGACATTCGGGAAAACATCGCCTGCATAGATCCGGAACGGAATTTTTGCTTTGCGCAACTGGTCGTAGATCGTGCCATTGCGGAAACTGACCCCGTCCCCGCCCAATTCGTCTTTCGTCTGCTGCCAGCCTGTGGGCGAGTCGTCCCAGACGCCCGAGGTCGCCGCGTGGACGAACATCCGGTTGGGCTCGGTCGGGCCGGCCATCGAACTGAACCAGTGATCGCAGAGAACAAACTCCGAGGCGAGCGCGTTCAAGACCGGAAGATCAGCCTTGGAGAAGCAACGCATCACTTCGCCTGCGCGCGTCTTGTCGGTGATGATGCCGTAGGCCGCGGCGTAACCAGTTCCAACCACCTTCGGATAGGGTTGGCCATTGAGCTGCTTATTGTCGAACTCCGGCCCGCAGAGGTCGATCAGCACGTCGTTGAATTGATGCGCCGGACCCGGCGGCGTCACCCTGTCCGGCGCCGCTTGCGACACGGTGGTGGTCACAAATTCATAGACGTTGGATTCGCTGCCTTTCAGACCCTCCGCTGACGTCCGCTGTCCGGTCTCCGCGTCGGTTCCAGTGATCTGCGAAAAACCGAGCATATGATCGTACGACCGGTTTTCCAGCATCAGCACGAACAGGTGCTTGATCCGGCTCTTGCCGAATTTCGTCCACACCGAGTTGTTCGACCATTTGATCGCGCCGGGCCTCTCGAGCGTTGCGGTGTAGCTCTTGTCGTCGGGAAAATTGACCGAGATATGAGAGCTGTCGACAATCGAGCCGGTCGCCTTCGGGCGCGGCTTCGGCATGTCGATCGAGAGCGAATTGCCGTGGACCGTGATGACCGGACCGAGAACGCCGCCGCTCGTCCATTGACCATTGAGATCGATCACCGTCGCGATCGCCGCCACTTTGGTCCAGGTCGTGTTGTTTGACCATCTCAGGATGTTGGGCGCCTGCAGCGTCCCGGTATAGGTGGTCTTGTCGTCCGGGAATTTCACCGAGATGCGCGACCCATCCAGGATCGTTCCGGAAGCGGTGGGACGGCGATAGGCCGACATGTCGATCGAGAGCGAGTTGCCGGCTCTGGAGATGAAGGGTCCGGCGACGCCGCCGCTCGCCCATGCGCCATTGAGATCGATCGCGGTCTGAATCGAAGGCGCGGTCGAAATCGAATTGGTCGTGTAGTAGTGCGAATTGGAGCCGCAGCCGTGGGGGGAATCCGTGCCGTGATGCTCGACGGTTTCCGACAGCTTCTTGCCGGATGGCGCCTTTTGAATGAGCTCGCGGGCCTTGAAGACCCGAACGCCGGCCGCGACCAGACCATCGCAATCCGCGAACAGGAGAGAGCCGACCCATGCCGCCCCCACGATCACCGACAGGCCGATGAGAGCAGACCCGGCGAACGGCACCACCGCGACGCCAAGAGCGGTGACGACGCCAATCTCCGCCGTTGTTTTCTTATTGTTGGAGACCGCCTGGTCGATCGAGTGGAACGCGGTCTGAATGGATTTTTCCACCGCGTCATTATTGGAATGGCCGGCGTTGACGATGACGTATTTGCAGATGATCAGGGTGTCGTCATTCGGAATATCGGCTTCGACCGTCAGGCCGGTTTGATAGGTTCCGTTGTTCAGGTCCCCCATCGCCCGGGTCTTGGAAACGGATGGGTTGCCTCCAACAGTCATGTTTATGGAGGCGAAGACGGTGTCCTTGTGCAGGGACCGCGTGTCCGTGATGCGGAAATTATCCAGGGTGAAGCTGGCAAACATGGGCTTTCCCTCCCGTCCAGAGCGCGGCCCTGCCGCGCACGCCGCCTCAGTTGCTTGAGCGAGCCCATGCGCGACTGCGCCAGGGCGGCACGCTCAAGTATTGACGGACATTTCTGAGGTCCTGATCCCCGACATAGCAATCGTCGCAGCCGAGCGCCTTCACGAGCTGATAGCCGCGCCCTTCCAGGAAATGACGGATCTCAGCGCGCAACGGCAGCCAATTGTGCTCAACGCTTATCACGCGGAATGAGTAGCGGTCGAAAGGAAAACTCTTCAAAATCGTCAGCTCGGACCCCTCGGTGTCGAGGCTCCAGTAATCGATGATAGGCGGAGCTTCGCACTCGCGCAGCACGGACCGCAGCGTGCGCGCAGCTTTTCTCACCGTCGCCGGTCTTCCCGCGGAATCGCACCGAAGGTCAAAATTCGCCTTCGCGTATTCCAGATGGCTCGGATCATAATCAGCGAGGACGCCGCCCAAAACCGAAGCGTTATCGACAAACTCCACCTCGCCATCGCGATCGTAAACGCAAACGTTCAGGCAATGACATTTGCGATTTTTTTTCAGCTCGGCGAAAAACGAGTCGTTGGGCTCGATGCAGATCCCCCGCCAGCCAAACGACTGCTCGAGCAGCAGCGTATTGCTGAAGCGGACGCCGTTCGAGGCGCCGAAGTCGAGAAAGTAGCCGCCGCGGCGCCCGCCCAGCGCGTCGAGAACAAACAGATCCTGGCCATATTGCGAGGGTGAATCCATCGGCTTCTTAACGGCCGAACGCCGCCGAGCGCCAGGCGGCCGAACTCGGTGAGGAGGAGCCGGTCGGGATGTCGATGCGCGGGTCCAAATGATGGGCGTCGTCCTCACGAAACCCGTACAGCATCGTGACGTTCACCCGATGGTTTTCGTAGCCGGGCCGAAAACTGACGGCCTCGGTCGCGTGGAAGAGATCGGAATTGAAAATCATCGCCCTGTTCTGCCGGTAAGGGATTCTAAACGAGCTCGCCTTCTTGCGCCGCAGGAAGGAACGAATGGCGCCGAGCTTCCCGTTGTAACTGTCAAAATTCCAGTTGATTGGCGCTTGCACGTCGTAGACGACCAACCCTCCCGATTCCTTGTCGAGATTGGCGTCGTCGGGCGTGATCCAGAAGTTGACGTTCACGGCGGCGAAATCGGCGTGGGTGGTCGAATCGGCCGGAAGGTTTTGTGGCGTCTTGAAGCCCCAGAGTTGCTGAAGCGGATAGCGCCGGCCAATCACGCGCGGCAAAGCGTGCTGCAATTCCTCGGCGATCTGCCACAGCAGAGGGCAATTGAATCCGTCGCGGAAAAAAGCGCCGAGCCGCCCATGGTTGTAGCGGTTGCCCGACCAGACGGTTGATTCAAGACAGAACTGGCGCACGTTGTCGAGCGCCTCTTGGGTGAGAAAGTTGTCCACGACGACAACGCCGGTCTCGAGATAGTCCGTCTCGACCGTCGCCGCGTTCCACTCGCCGGAGAGCGCTCGCGCGAGCCGCGGCGTCTCCCTGATATGCACGATCCGATTATAGACATGCCCGATGCGCGCCCGGACGTCGTCATTGAGAGGCGTCGGCGCGTCCAGGCCCGCCGACCTCATCTCGTCGATCACTTGTTCATAGGCGGAAATGATCGGGGTGAATTCGCTTCCGAGGACCGCTCTCGACTGCAAATACGAGAATTGCTCGACATCGTGGATCAGTTTGGGAATGGTGAGAAAAAGCGCCCGCTCCATGAGAAACGCCGTCGCGCCCCGACCGTCGACCCCGGCCGGATGCCATTTGCTGCCGCAGCGAAATGCGGCCAGCAAAGCGGCGTATTCGCCGGCGAGATAGAGATCGTGATCGCGCAAAGCCCGCGAAAGTTGATCCTCGGGAAAGATCGTTGGATCCTGGTCGGATGTCAGTTCGGGGAGCCACAGCTCGAAGGCTTCCTGGCGGCGGCCTGACTTCACCAGCAACATCAGGAGATTCTTGCGCGCCGCCCTGAGCGAAGGGTCGAACTTCAGAGCTTGACCGTAGCAGCGTTCGGCGCCCTCGGCGTCGGCGACCATCTGCCGCACCCAGCCGAGATTATTGTACGCCGGCGCGAAATCTCCGCTGTACTCGATGGCGCGATGAAAACTCGCCTCGGCGTGGCTATATCGCTTGGCGACGGCATGTTCGTCGCCCTGCGCGAGCAGGCGCCGGGCGACCTCAAGCCGATCCGACGCGTCGCTTCGATCCTCTCGCTTCGAGCCATCGGCCTCGGCCGAGGACAGTATTTCGGACAGGCTCATCGCTGCCTCCGGGCGCTGATCTCAGATTTCAATCGCCTCCCTCTTGCCGCGCGGCGTCGAGCAGACCCAGCCGCTGCAGGTTGGCCGCGTACTGGGCAAGGGACTGAAGCGTTACGCTGGCGTAACCGGCGCCGAATAGGCTTTCGACCCAGCCGCGGGTTCCGCCGCCGCCGGTGCTGTGCTCGGTGGTGTAGGTTCCGCTCGTTCCAGTGCTCTTCTGCGTTCCGCCAGTGCCGGTGCTCTGCTGGGTTCCGCCAGTGCCGGTGCTCTGCTGGGTTCCGCCGGTGCCGGTGCTCTGTTGCGTTCCGCTGCCGGTGCTGATCTCCGTGCCGCTGGTGCCGGTGCTCTGCTCCGTGCCGCTGGTGCCGGTGCTCTGCTCCGTACCGCCCGTGCCGGTGCTCATCTCGGTGCCGTCGGCTCGCAAGAGATAAGCCCGTCGCGCCTCCTCCTCTGCAATCCGTTCCGCGAGCACCCAGCCGCGGGTGCCGCCGCCGCCGGTGCTGTGCTCGGTGGTGTAGGTCCCGCTCGTTCCGGTGCTCTTCTCCGTCCCGCCAGTTCCGGTGCTCTTCTCCGTGCCGTCGGCTCGCAAGAGATAAGCCTGTCGAGCCTCCTCGGCTGCACGCTGCTGTATTGCATTGGCGCGCAACAGGAAGGCTTCCCGGGCCTCATCCGCCGCACGTTCGAGCCAGCCGCGCGTTCCGCCGCCGCCGGTGCTGTGCTCGGTGGTGTGGGTGCCGCTCTGCTGGGTGCCGCCGCCGCCAGGGCTGTGCTCGGTCGCGTCGGCGCGCAGCAGGAAGGCTTGCCTGAACTCGTCCGCGGCGCGTTCGAGCCAGCCGCGCGTTCCGCCGCCGCCGGTGCTATGCTCGGTGACGTGGGTGCCGCTCTGCTGGGTTCCGCCGCCGCCGGGGCTGTGCTCGGTCGCGTCGGCGCGCAACAGGAAGGCTTCCCTGAACTCGTCCGCGGCGCGTTCAAGCCAGCTGCGCGCTTCTGCTCGGCCCGTGCTCTGCTCGGTCGTGTGGGTGCCGCTCTGCTGAGTGCCGCCGCCGCCGGGGCTATGCTCCGTGCCATCCTGGAACCCCAAAGTCGTCCTGAGGATCTCGGACAGCAGCGCGCCATCGAACGCGATCGGTCTGGCGGCGACCGACGAGTTTCGGATGAGCGCGTCGACCACGTTATGGTCGCCATGCCGGACCGCTGCGCGGGTGAATTCCGCGACGAATACGCCGCTCGACTGCTCGCGGCCGTGAGGTTGAAACGACCGGTCGCGGAGCCATCGCAACAGGCCTCTGTTGGCCATGACCGAGTAAATGAGGTGGTTTACCGGAGCCGTTTCTTCGGGCGAGAGTTTCTTCGAATAGACATATTCCGATAGGATCTGGGCCGGGTCGGTCACAAACTGTTCGCGTAATAGAAAATCTGAAGACATCGCCCGAAATAGAGCGTCCACGCGTCTTACGACTGCTGCCCGTTGTAAAGTAAGTCGCTGATCCATGGATCGTTTCCTCGCTTCAGAGCATTCCGCCGCCTTGACCGGCGCGGTAAATTACTACGACCTTACGTAGCAATATTGTTCTTATCTGCGCGAACTCTACGGCAGCACATATCACGGAAACGTGATCGGGGTAAGGGGCAAAGTTTGCGACCGCCAGAACCGACGGTGCGCGAAGACGCGAAGAGAGCGACAATTCCTTTTCTAAAATCCAGAATGGCGGTATCATGCCTCGTCATGGCATCGAGGTTAACATCTTGGACTCGGACGACCGGGCCGACGACCCGCGCCGCCTCCCCTTGTCGGAGCGGGGGAGAAGTCTTTCCGGGCCGGCGTCGCCGTAACCGCTTGAAAACGCTTGTTTCGGAAAAGGCGATCCAAGGGAATCCAAGCCTTTTCCTTGGCGAGATTTGGCTGGCTCTCCGGCCGGCTTTGCCGGATTTGGCTAAGTTTGGAATCCCCTTGGGACTCCGGGGCAACCGCTCAGCGCACGACGCCGCCGATCTTGGCCCAGCCGAGATTGACCGCCCGCGACGTCGCGGCAGCGAAGTCGCCCTTGAGCGCCAGCGCCCTCCGTTCGATCAGCGTCCAGGACAGCGCGGCGACGCCAAGGGTGATGGCGGCGGAGGAGAGGATCATCGCGATCAGCGGCATGCCGGGAAAGAGGAACGCCAGCGTCTGCTGGATCGGAAAGGCGTAGATGTAGACGCCATAGGAGCAATCTCCCCAGTCGTTGAAGGCGAGCACGCGTCCCTTCGGCAGGTAGGCGAGATGGAGGACGAACGGCGCGAGGCAAATAACGTAAGCGACGAAATAGGCCTGCTTGTTGACCGACGCGAGCACGAGGCAGGCAAACGCCGCGACGAGGATCGCGCGACTCATCGGGACCTTGTCGCGCCACAGGTAGAGCGTCGTTCCATAGAGGAACATGAACACCCGGGTGTCGGCGGCGTTGAACGGGGCGCCGAACAGGCGCCCGCGCAGGATGAGGACGAGGAACGCGCACGCCGCGATCGGCGCGGCGATGCTCATCGCCCTGAGCCGGATGGCCGGCGCCGCTGCAAGCACGAGCCAGCCGGCCGCGAGATAGCAATAGAGCCTGAGCTCGATCGGCAGCGTCCACAGCGAGCCGTTGAACTCGGCGTGGAGCGGGTTGGTCTCGAACACGCCCGGCAGCGAATAGCGAACGCCGCCGATCAGCGTCGCACATTTAGCAAAGTATTCATGTGTTTTCGGCGAGGCGAGGTAATCGGCGAGCGGCAGCGTGGTCAGCGCCGGGGCGAGAGCGAATACGGTGAGGACGAGCATCACCCAGATCGCGGGATAGATGCGCAGCGCCCGCGCCCACAGGAAGGCGACCACGTCTCCCCGATTGACCAGGCTGCCGGCGACCAGAAAGCCGCTGGTGACGAAGAAGACGTCGACCGCCATTTCGGCCAGCGACAGGCCGAGATGGTCGAAGAAGAATTCCCGCGACGACGGCAGTCCGAGAACTGCGACGCTATGGCTGAAGATGACCGAAAGCGCCGCCGCGAGGCGGATGAGGTTGAAATTGTTGTCCCGGCCGACGGCGTAATCGGATAGTCGCACCGCGCGCCCCTAGGGCTGGCCGCAGATCGCGGGCGGCCGGAGCCCGGCCGTCATTCCGCCGCCCGAACCGGCCGTTCAGGCTGGGCGAGCCGCTGCGCCTTGAGCAGATCGGCGATCATGAACGCCATCTCGATCGACTGCTCCGCATTGAGGCGCGGATCGCAATAGGTGTGATAGCGGTCGTGCAGATCGGCCTCCGAAATCGCGCGCGCGCCTCCGGTGCATTCGGTGACGTTCTTGCCCGTCATCTCGAGATGGATGCCCCCGGCGTAGACGCCTTCGGCGCGGCAGATGGCGAAGAAATGGCGCACCTCCTGGGCGATGCGTTCGATCGGCCTCGTCTTGAACCCGCTCGAGGTCTTGATCGTATTGCCGTGCATCGGGTCCGAGACCCAAAGCAGCGTCAAGCCCTCGCGCTTCGCGGCGCGCAGGAGCGGCGACAGCGCGGCGTCGATCCTGTCGGCGCCGAAGCGGCAGATCAGCGTCAGCCGGCCGGCTTCGCGCTCCGGATCGAGCACTTCGACGAGGCGCATGAGCTCGTCGGGGCTCAGCGACGGGCCGCACTTGAGGCCGATCGGATTCTTCAAGCCCCGGCAATATTCGACGTGGGCGCCGCCGAGCTGGCGCGTCCGGTCGCCGATCCAGATCATGTGGCCCGAAGTGGCGTAATAGTCGCCGGAGGTCGAATCGAGCCGCGTCATCGCCTGTTCGTAACCAAGCAGCAGCGCCTCGTGGGAGGTGTAGAAATCCGTCGCCCGCAGTTCCGGATGCGCTTCGGCGTCGAGGCCGATCGCGCGCATGAAGCCCAGCGTCTCGGTGATGCGGTCGGCAACCTCCTGATAGCGTTCCGATTGGGGGCTGTCGTTGACGAACCCGAGCATCCACCGATGCGCGTTCTCGAGATTGGCGTAGCCGCCGGTGGCGAACGCCCTGAGCAGGTTCAAGGTCGCCGCCGACTGGCGATAGGCTTCGAGCTGACGGCGCGGATCGGGCTCGCGCGCTTGCGGAGTGAACTCGATGTCGTTGACGATATCGCCGCGATAGGCAGGCAGCGTGACGCCATCGATGGTCTCGAAGTCCGAGGAGCGCGGCTTGGCGAATTGGCCCGCGACACGGCCGACCTTGACGATGGGCGAAGCGGCCGCGAACGTCATGACCACCGCCATCTGCAGGAAGACCCGGAAGAAATCGCGGATATTGTCGGCCGAGTGCTCGCCGAAGCTCTCGGCGCAATCCCCGCCCTGCAACAGGAACGCGTCTCCGCCGGCCGCCTTGCCCAATGCCTGCTTGAGCTTGCGCGCTTCGCCGGCGAACACCAGCGGCGGATAGCCGGCAAGCTGGCGCTCGGCTTCGGCGAGCGCCGCGCGGTCGCGGTAAGCCGGCGCCTGGGCGATCGGCCTCGCGCGCCAACTCTCCGGGGTCCAACGTTGGTTCGCCATCATCCCTTCCTCAAGCAAGGCTCCGCCGCCGCTTCCCGACCGCCAGGCGGTCTATATACAGTCGGACGCTTCCGGCCGATATGCCGATTTTCGAGGCAGCCGCGCATTTTATCGAGCAGATGAAACGAACGACTACGTCGCGCGCCGGCCGATGGTGTGAGACCATCCCCGAACCGACGCTAACGCCAACGCCGATTCGCCCCTTTTGAGCATCCTTCCCTCCATCTCCGCTCTCTTGTTCTCTGTGCTGCTGCTGATCGGCGGCAACAGCCTGGTCGGCGTGGCGACGCCGCTGAGGGCGCGCATGGAAGGCTTCCCCGACTTGACCGTCGGTCTGCTCGGATCGGTTTATTTCGCCGGAATGCTGGCCGGGACCCTCGCCGCGCCAGCGATCATTCGGCGAGGCGGTCATATCAGGGCCTACGCCGCCTTTGTCGCGCTGGCGGTCGCCTCGGTGATCCTTATGCCCGTCATGGTCTTTCCGCTGGCGTGGCTCGCCTGTCGCGCGCTCATCGGCTTCGTGTTCGCCGGGCTCTACGCCGTCATCGAATCCTGGATCAACGCCAAAGCGACCAATTCCAACCGCGGCGCGCTTTACGCTCTCTACCAGATTGCCAATTTCGTCGCCTCCGCGAGCGGACAATTGGCTTTGAAGCCGCTTGGACCGAATGGATTCTCATCCTTCGCCGTCGCAGGGGCGTTGCTCGCCCTCGCGATCGTGCCGATGGCGATGACCAGCGTCGATCCGCCCGCCCAGCCGCGGAGCGTGCGTCCTCGCCTGATCTGGCTCGTCCGCTTGGCGCCGATTTCGTGTCTGGCGGCGCTGGCCGCGGGGGCTGCGAACGGCGCCTTGTTCGCCCTTGGTCCGATATTCGCGGTCGAGATCGGAATGACGCCCAGCAGCGTCCCCCTGTTCACCTCTTCGATCGTGCTCGGATCGGCGCTGGGCGTCTTCCCTATCGCCCTGGTCTCCGACCGCATCGACCGCCGCCTGGTGATGGCGGCGGTCATGATCGCGGGCGCGGCTTGCGAATTCGCCCTGAGCCGGATGGCGGCTCCGGGGGTATGGCTGATCGTGCTGGGATTTCTTGTCGGCCTGACGACCTACTCGCTCTACACGCTCGCCGTGTCGCTCGCCAACGACGACAGCGCCGCCCACGATCTGGTTTTCATTTCCGTCGGGCTCCTGTTCATCTACTGCGTCGCGGCGATCGCAGCGCCGGCGGTCGCCTCGGTGCTGATGAAGGACTTTGGTCCGCAGACGCTCTTCGTTCAGAACGCCTATGTGCATATGGCGGTCGCCGCGCTGGTTCTTTGGCGGCTGGTCGTCGCTCCAAAAGCACGACCTCGGACCCGACCGGCCGCCTGAAACTGCGTTCGGATCGAAAAGCCGTGCCAGGAGGGAGAGGAGTCGCCGGATGGCGGCGGCGGCAAATCATTTGCGATAATCAGAAGCCCGTGCTATGCTGCGTGCTGTCGTCGGGCTCGGATCGCCGTCAGGCCGATGCTGAGATATCTGCGGCTGGCGGTGTTTGACTTAGATATCATGTTAAAAAGTAGCGCGGGGAGGCCGGGACGGTTCGATGTGCGTGACGAGATAGCTTAAGTTATTGAGAATATTGTTCTCTTTAGAAAAGGAACGCCTTGGATTTCCTTCCGCCCGGGCTTTGGATTTCCTTCACTCGGCTTTGATCTTCTTCCACGCCGATTTGGATTTGCTTCCAAGGATTTGGAAATCCTTCCAAGCACCTCAGTCCTTGACCGCGGTCAGGTCGGGCGCGGCCGGATTCTTCATCCCGACCACGTGATATCCAGCGTCGACGTGGACAATTTCGCCGGTCACGCCGCGCGACATCGGCGACAGAAGATAGACCGCGCTGTCGCCGACCTCCTCGATGGTGACCGTACGACGCAGGGGCGCATTATATTCATTCCACCGCAGAATGTAGCGGAAATCGCCGATGCCAGAAGCGGCGAGCGTCTTGATCGGTCCAGCTGAAATCGCATTGACGCGAATCGCCTTCTCCCCGAGATCGGCCGCGAGGTATCGGACGCTCGCCTCCAATGCGGCTTTGGCGACGCCCATCACGTTATAGTGGGGCATCCACTTTTCTGCGCCATAGTAGGTCAGGGTCAGCATGGCGCCGCCGTTGGTCATCAGCTTTTCGGCTCGTTGGGCGACAGCCGTAAACGAATAACATGATATGGCGAGCGATTTTGCGAAATTGTCCTCGGTTGTATCGATATACCTGCCGGTCAGTTGGTCCTTGTCGGCGAAGGCTATGCAGTGGACGACGAAGTCGATTGCTCCCCACAATTTTCTTGCTTCCGAGAACACAAAATCGATCGAGCCGCCCTCGGTCACATCGCAATGGCCCAGCACGTGGGCTCCGAGTTCTTGCGCGAGCGGCCGGACGCGTTTTTCCAGCGCTTCGCCTTGAAAACTAAACGCCAGTTCGGCGCCGGCGGAGCGAGCCGCCTTGGCGATGCCCCATGCGATCGAGCGATTGTTGGCCACGCCGAGTACGACCCCGCGCATCCCGCGCATTACGCCCGCGGTTGCGCTGACTGAAGGGGCTTGCTCCATCAAGGCCTCTCTACGGTTCGGATTGGAAGGTCAAAATTACGCCGCGTGGGCGGCGGGATATCCCTTAGCCTCGCCTGACACGCATGGGAAGGACAAGGGTTCGGTCAATCGTCACAAAATGTGTGACTTTGCTCGCACACGCGCTTGAACCCGAGCGTCTTTTGACTAGGATCGTCAACGAGCGTTAACGCTTGTCGAGGCTCACACGAACTCCCGGGTGTCAGTGGTGCCGCCGTTAAGCGACAGTTTGGCCGACCTCTCAGACCTGCGCCGATTCGGGTTGGCCCTGACCCAAGACGGTCGGTTCGTGCTCGATCATGCGGCTGCGGCCGCGCTTGTGGATCGCCTGTTCAGGCAGGCTTCTTTCGAGGCGGTGGACGCGACTCCCGCCCGTGACGCCAGAGGGCATGCTCACGAAGATGCGCGCGTGCGCGCCTTCGGCCAGTTTGTTCGGCTCTATCGCCGCCACGCGCGTCGCTTGGTCTTCGACGAAGGGGAAGCCGGGTGGGACGAGAGTGCAGAAAGCGCTCGCGACCGAGCGGCGTCCAGCGGGATCGACATGTCCGTTGCCGTCCGTGCGCTGCCTCTGGAGCTCAGAGAGGCGCTTTTGATTGTTGTTCTGGCGAATCTCACCCACCGTGAGGCGGCCTCAGCGCTCGATATCTCGCTCGCTACGCTCGTGACCCGGCTGACCAAGGCCCGCGAACGCCTCTCCGCGCTGACTAGGTCGCCGAGCGCGGCTGAGACGGCCGACGTTGCGGCGCCGTCGATCCCTCATCTGCGAGTGGTCAAGTGATGGAAGCGTCGCGGCTGGCGGATTTGCATTCCTATGTCGACGATTGCCTCGAGCCTGACCAGCGCTTGGCGTTCGAAAAGCGGATGGCGGAAGATCCAGCGCTTGCCCATCGCGCGACGATGTGGCGAGCGCAAAACAGCGCCATTCGATCGGCCTTCGCCAGCGAGGGCCCGAGAGCTTTCTCGATCAGCATCGTTCGTCATCACAACGAAGTTCCGGCCAAGGGCCGGCGGCCGGCGGCCATTGGCGCAAGACCCGGTCGCGAGCTCCCGTCGCGGTCATCGGCGCCTGGCTTCGATGATGCCTCGCGAATCGCTGCGAACGTCGGGGCGGCCAGCGATTTTCGACCTTTGCCATTATGGCGGCTTATCCTCGCGGCTGCCTTCGTTTGCCTGGGGTGCGTTTGGTCGCCGGCGGCGACTGTTGTTCCGGCAAACGGACTCGGAGAAGCGGCCGTTGCGGCTTTTCGCGCTTTTGTCCGGTCGGGCGTCGCCCCGGTCGAGTTTGCGACCGGCGATCGTGCGGAATCGCAAGAGTGGCTGAACGATCGTCTCTTTCGCCCAGTTTACCTCCCCGCCGCGCCTTCGGCCGTCCGCCTGCTCGGCGCGAGGATCGCTCCTTTTCCGGGGGCGCCGGCGGCGTTTCTCGTTTACGCCTCGCAAGACAGGCGCGTGGGCTTGCTCGTCCGGTCGCTTGACGCGCCCACGACGAGAGCGCCCGAACTCCTGGCTGCCGATGGCGGCAATGCCGCCATCTGGACGTGGCGCGGCCAGGGATTTGCGCTGGTCGGAGACCTTGAGGCGCCGTCATTGCTGAAGATTGCGCAAGACTTGTTCTATTCGCCGGCCGACGGCGTTCAGACGATGCCCGAGCGAGGATCGTAGGGCTTTTGATCGCGCAGCTTGCGCATCAACGCGGTCAGTTCCGGGTCCACTTCGTTCGGCAGAACGATCCGCAACGTCGCTAACAAGTCGCCTGCGGGTTGATCGGCGCCGGCGGGAAGGCCCTTGCCGCGCAACCGAAGCACTCGGCCGCCGCTAGCCCCCGGAGCGATCGACATTTCGACCTCGCCGCTCAGCGTCGGCGCCCGCACCCGTGCGCCCAATATAGCCTCGTAGAGGCTAACGGGTAAATCCAGTCGCAAGTCGCGACCCTCGACCTTGAACAACGGATGGGGGGCGTAGCGAATCGTCACGATGACGTCGCCTGGCCCGCCGCCGCGGTTGCCCGCGTGGCCTTGACCGCGCAACCGGATGGACTTTCCCTCTTCGATACCGGCAGGCACGGCGACATCCAGCATCTTGCCCGTCGGCAGGGCGACCCGAATCGACCCTCCGTGCGCGATCGTCGCCAAAGGAACCGCGACCGAGACGCCAACGTCCTCGCCGCGGATCGACTGACTGCGCGCGCGTGACCGGCCGGCGCCAAACAGCTCTGACAGAACATCCGGATCGATCGAGCCGCTTTCGGCCGAAAACCCGCCGCCGCCGAAGTCGAAGCCGAAATTGCGAAAGTCGCCCCGGCCGCCCGCTCCGGGCTGGCGCCCGAAACCGAACCCCTCGAACTGCGGCGCTTTGGGCTTGCCTTCGGCGTCGATCTCGCCGCGATCGAAGGCTTTCCGCTTCTTGTCGTCGCCGAGGATTTCGTAGGCCGAGCCGACTTCGGCGAAGCGCTCCTTGGCCCTCGGCTCCTTGCTCTGGTCGGGGTGGTACTTCTTCGCGAGCTTGCGGAAGGCGGATTTGATCTCGGCTGCGCCGGCGGATTTCGCTACGCCAAGAACGTCGTAAGGATCACGCATTATGAGCCCATCCCTCGGCCCCGCCTCGATTTAAGCGCGGGAGCCCGTGTCTCCCTCGCACATTTGGGCCTTCGCGCGCCGCCACGCAAGGGCGGCACTGGTTGGCCACGGGGCGCGGGTCGGGATATGATCGGCTCCCGCCCTTTCGCCGGAGTTGCGTCCCCTTGAACGAATTGAGCCTCATTGACTTTACCGAGGCCAACGACCCCTTCGGCCTCTTTGAGCTATGGTTCACGGAAGCCGCGCGCGCCGAGATCAATGATCCGGAGGCGATGGCGCTCGCCACCGTCGACGCCGATGGGTTGCCCGACGCGCGGATGGTCTTGTGCAAAGGCGCGGACGCACGCGGTCTTGTGTTCTACTCCAACATCGAGAGCGCCAAGGGCCGCGAGCTCAAGGCCCAACCGAGGGCGGCAGGGCTCTTCCACTGGAAGTCGCTCCGCCGTCAGGCCCGGTTCCGGGGCGCGGTGGCCGAACTCGCCGGCGAAGAAAGCGACGCCTATTTCGCCACCCGGCCGAGGGGGAGCCAGATCGGCGCCTGGGCGAGCCGGCAGTCGCGGCCGCTCGCGTCGCGGGCCGCCCTCGAGGCGGCGGTCGAGACCTACGAACGGCGGTTCGGAGGCGGCGAGATCCCGCGGCCCGACCACTGGCGCGGCTATCGGCTGGAGCCGGTCGAGATCGAGTTCTGGCGCGACCGCCCGTCCCGATTGCACGAACGGCTTCAGTTCAAGCGCCCCAGTCCCGGTGCGCCATGGGAAAGGCGCCTGCTTTTTCCGTAATGTCGTTGTTATATGCGACTCGCAGCTGCGAATTGTGGCGAAATTTAACCAAGCCGGGCAAAGCCGGCCGGAAGCCCGGCCAAACCCGTCAAAGGAAAAGGCTTTGATACCCTTGGATCGCCTTGCCCAAAACGAGCCTTTTCAACGGGTTATCGCGACTAGTGGGCAGAAGGTCGTTTCGCCTCGCCAATTCCTCGCGAAACCGGCGCGCGTAGCCCAGGCAAGCGCCCGCGAGCGCCAGGGGACGCAAACCCGTCATCTCCACTAAACCCTCCAGCATGGATCGCGACTAAATGGAGCGTAGCATGACTTTCGCTTTTCCGAAAGAAAATGCGCCAAAATCTCGACGGTCCCCGGCGGAGCGCCGCGGGCAAAAGGCTTGCCGGTGGCCGCGGCAAGCCCGAGGGCGATGCGCCCGATGAATGACAGACTGTTCCCAACCCGCCCGATCCTTGCCGTATCGGCGGCGGTGTTCCGGGACGGCCGGGTTCTGATCGTCCGGCGGGCGCGGGCGCCGCTCATCGGCCATTTCAGTCTTCCCGGCGGCGTGGTCGAAATCGGCGAGACCCTGGCTGAAGCGGTCGCGCGCGAGCTTATGGAGGAGGTCGGCGTCAGCGCCGAAATCATCGGCTTCAACCGGCATTTGGATGCGATAGCCCGCGAGGGCGACCGCATTCGGACCCATTTCGTCATCGCCTCCTTCGTCGCCCGCTGGACGGGGGGCGAAGCGCGAACAAGCGACGAAGTGGATCGCGCCGACTGGATCGACCTGGCCGCTCCCCTGCTTTCGCCGAGGACGCCGGGGCTGGCCGAAATTCTGGCGAGCGCGGCGCGGATCGAAAAAGAGGCCGAGTGAGCGACTCCGACGGTTGCGGCAATCGCTTGCATATTTTATGGACGACGAGGATGCAGAGCTTGAGGTGCTGCTATCCTTGGATGGAGCAAGCTACGAAGCTGCCGCCGGCTACGTCGTGGAGTTTAAGGTCGAGCGCACGGAGAATACCGAGGAGCGGCCAAAGGGCATCAGCTACGCTCTGGTATTCCGACCGAAAGGCGGCGATCCGTATGTGCGCTTTGACAACGCGCACGCCGCCGGCCGCCGAGGCGGCCAATTCGTGAAGGCGTCGAAGTCCTACGACCACTGGCATCGAAGCGAAAGAGATCGAGGACGGCCCTACACTTTCACGACCGGGATGCAGCTCCTGGCGGATTTGGGATGAGGTCCGACGGGTGATGAATGAAAGGAAGATTCCTAATGACCTATAAGGCCGGATCAATCGGCGAATTCATGAAGTGGACCAAGAGCGTCGTTGCAAACCCCGCAGTAGCCGCCGCCACTCCGAAGCGTTGGTTCGACAGCGACGTCACCGCCGCGAAATCGCTTGGCGCCGAAGTCTCCGCCGAAGCGATGGTTAAACTATTGTCCAAACAAAACCTCGCGCTGCTGCATCTGATTGCGTCAGGGCGTTTTACCTCGATGAGCGAGCTTGCAACGCAAACTCACCGGGCGGCGTCCAATCTCTCGCGCACGCTCAAAAAACTGCACGAGGCCGGCATCATTGGTTTTGACAAGGGGCCAGGCAAGTCGATTGTGCCTCGTTTGGCCGCCCGGCGCGTAACGCTCAATCTTGACCTGGTCGGGACGAGCAGCGCCGTCGCCGTCGAGCCCGTAGGTTCGGACTCAAAAGCGAACGTGCGCTTGCCCTGATCAGCTACAGCGAGACCATTGACGACGCGGCGGGCAGACTGAACGGCGTGGTCACCGACGACGTGCTCCCGATTGCTGCGTCGGCGATACGGCGAACATCATTATGGAACCTCCCGGTATTTTCGTCCTTGCCCTGCCCGCGGACTTCACGCTTTCGGGCGTCAACTCGGGCCTATCCTTCCGTATACGCGTCGTCTTCGCGAGGCGGACCTTCAGCGATTTTGCGGGCGCGGTCCCAGACCTCAAACCCGTCGTATTTCGCTTTCCGTTCTTCAAACAGCGCCTTGCATTTCTCGACCGCCTCCTGGTCTGAATTGACTTCGAGCAGCTCTACGGCGGCGATATGCCCGCCTCTCATGAAAAAGCACCGCATGCGTCTGCGCTCCCTGGATTGCCGTGGGAGTGCGCGTTCTCTTTGATACGGAGATAGCGGATTGCTCTCAGTCGTCGAATGCGGCGATCATTCAGCCTAGCACGGATGCGGCGAGCCGTCTTACCGCCCCAGAAAAAAGCCCCGCGCGAGTTGTGGACCTCGAGCGCGGGGCAGATCGGGGCGCTTGGGCAGGGGGGCAATCCGCGCGCTTGGGCAGGGGGGCAAATCCGCGCGCCGCCAGACGATCAAACGCGACTGGCGGCAGATTGTTCCGATCGGCCCGGGAAGCCCGCTCGATCAGGCAAGCGGCCGCTCTTGAGAAGGTCGCGATCTCAAGGTCGCGATGAGCTCCCGAAAAACGGAAGACGATCGGGAAAGGAACCTTCCTCGCCCCGAACCGTTTGTCCTTCGGTCACACAATCGCAAGGAGAAGATCGTGGACAAAGAACACATCAAGGGCGCGGCCGACAAGGCCAAGGGCGCCGTGAAGGACGCTTTCGGCAAAATGACCGACGATCCGTCACTGCAGGTCGAAGGCAAGGTGGACAAGGCCAAGGGCGCGGCTCATGAAACGCTCGGCGACGCCAAGGACGCAGCGCGGCGGGCCAACAAGCCTTAAACATCCATATAGTTCTCGGAAGAGGCCGCCTCCGGGCGGCCTCTTTTCTTTCACCGTCGAGGAGCGCGCAATGCAGCCGGACAACAGCATCCCCGCCGCCGGCGGGTCGCCTCCCAACGCCGAAGACGAGAAGGCCAATCAGGCGCAAGTCCAGTCCGACAAAGAGCCGTTCGACACGGGAAAGGGGGCGCTGCCCGAGTTGCGCAAGGCTGCGGACGACTTGAAGACCAAGATCGACGAGGCGAAGCGCCGCAACGATATGCCGGTCGACTCGGCGCTGGGAAACCCGGGTTGGGAACAACGCGCCGCCGACGGCCACCTCGACGTTCCCGACCAGGACGACGAATAGCCAACAAGGTATGTTGGAAGCAGGACTGGGTCCTGTCATTCCCGCGCAAGTGGTAATCCAGAGTTGCGCTGGAGCCTCGCCTGGATGCCCGCGTTCGCGGGCATGACAGCGAATGACAGGCCGCGGTAACGGATCAGAAAATCCACGCGCGCGCGATGCGCTCTATCCAGCCTTTTTCCTCGCGCCGGGCTTCGCGGGTTGTTTTTCCTCGGCCGCTTTCGTGGGCGCGCCGCCGGCGATCGGCAGCAGCATCTCGCGCTGATCCAGGTTGCGGTTCGCCGCCTTCTTGCCCTTGGAGGCCGCGGCAGGCTTCGCCGCCGCTGCCGGCTGCGTCGCTGGGGCGGGCTTGGAGGCCGCCGCCGGCTTCGGCTGCGCTTCCTTCGCCCGCTCGATGCTCTGGCGCAGCGCCGCCATGAGATCGGTGCCGGCGACGATCCTCGGCAGCTCGCGCTGCTTCGTAATCGGCATGCCCGCTTTCTTCTCGTTGAGCATGGCGACGATCGCCTCTTCGTAGCGATCATGGAACTGCGAGGCGTCGAATTTGGCGGCCTTGGTCTCGAGGATATGCTCGGCAAGCGCCAGCATATCTTTTGGAATCTTGACGTCGGCGATGTCGCCGAAATAGATCTCTTCGTCGCGAACCTCGTAGGGGTATCTGAGCGTCGTCCCGAGCAGGCCCTTGCCCCTTGGCTGGAGCATGATGACGCGCTCGCGCTTCGACAGGACCACCCGGCCCAATGCGACCATGCCCTTGTCCTGCATGGCGTCGCGGATGACCGCGAACGCCTCGAGGGCGACCTTGTTCTCGGGAATCAGATAGTACGGACTGTCGACATAGCGCTCGTCGATCTCCGATTTGGGGACGAAGGAATCGATGTCGATCGTATGGCTGCTCTCGATCGCGATCGCGTCGATCTCCTCGTCCTCGACCTTGAGATAGACGCCCTTGTCGACTTCGTAGCCGCGACCCTTGTCGTCCGGATCGATCGGCTGGCCGGTCTGTTCGTCGACCAGTTGCTGGCGCAGGCGGTTGCCGGTCTTCTTGTTGATCTGCCGGAAAGCGACGCGCTCGCCCGACGACGTCGCGGTGTAGAGCGCGATCGGGCAGGAAACGAGCGAAAGCTTGAGATAACCCTTCCAATACGGACGCGGCGGGGCCATGGGAACTCCTACTCAACGCGGGTCTTGGGGGCTTTTATAGCACGCCGGCCATGCAACCTGCGAGTCGTACGCCTGAACGAAGAGGTGACGTCGCGGAAGTTTGGTCGGGCCCAACGTCCCCGACGCGCCGGATGTTCCGGTCCGGCTATTTCCGCCCGCCCGACAGGAAGGCCTGGAATGCCTTGTGCGCCTCGTCGGACTTGAGCGCTGCGGCGAAGGCGTGCATCTCCTCGGCCATGCGCGCTTTCAACGCCTCGCCATCGCCGCGCATCAGGCGCCGCGTCGCGAGCAGCGCCGCGCGCGGCTTGGCCGCGAGCGCAGCGGCTTTGCTCATCGCGTGGGCGATAAGGTCGGCCCGGGGGACGAGAGCATTGACGAGGCCCAGCGCGTGCGCCTGCCCGGCGTCGAACGGCTCGGCGAGCAGGAGGAGTTCGGCCGCCTTGGCGCGGCCGAAACGTTGCGGCGCGAGCAGCGAAGACCCGGCTTCCGGCACCAGGCCAAGGTTGACGAACGGCGTCTGGAAGCGCGACTCGGGCGTCGCGTAGACGAGATCGCAGTGAAAGAGAAGCGTCGTTCCGATGCCGATCGCGAGCCCGTCGACTGCGGCGACGAGCGGCTTGCCGAACTCGGCGAGCCGACTGGTGAACCGCCACGCCGGAAAGTCGCCGCTCTCGCGCGATGCGGCGGCGACGAAATCGCCGAGGTCGTTTCCGGCGGTGAACACGCCGCCCTTGCCGCTCAGCATGAACGCGCCGACGCTGTCGTCGCGCTCGGCCGTCTCGAACGCCTCGATCAGCGCTTCGTACATCGCCCCGGTGATCGCGTTCTTCTTCTGCGGCCGGGCGAAGGCGGCCGACATCACCGCGCCGTCGCGCGAGAGCTCGATGTCTTGGGTCATGCGGATGTCTTTGTGACGGATGTCTTGGGTCATGCGCTGTCCGCCAGGATCGCCTCGTAGGATTTCGAGCGGAGCGCCGCCGGACGCGATGGCGCGCGCCAGTCCCGGCGCCGCGACAGCCACCTTCTCGGCGAAGAAGCGGGCGAGGCCGACCCGCCCGCGTTCGCTCTCATCGCCGCCGTCCGCAAGCGCCTCGGCGGCGAGACCCGCTTTTGCGAGGCACGCGCCGCCGAGCGTGAGCCCGAACAGGCGAAGATAGGCAGAGGCGCCCGCGAGGGCGGAATACTGATCGGCCGCGGTCCAATCCAGCATCAGGCGGGTCGATTCTTCGAGCGCGTCGGACGCCTCGGCGAGCCGCTCGGCCGTCGCGCCAAAGCCCGGACCCCCGCGCCCGGCGACGTCGCTCGCGACCCGGCGGACGCCTTCGATCTCCTGGCGGACGGCGTCGCCGCCGGCGAGCGGCAGCTTGCGCTGCACGAGGTCGATCCCATGGATGCCGTTCGCGCCCTCGTAGATCGCGGCAATGCGCGAATTGCGCATGTGCTGGGCCGCTCCGGTCTCCTCGATATATCCCATGCCGCCGTGGACCTGGACGCCGATCGACGCCGCCTCGTCGCCGATGTCGGTCGAGAACGCCTTGGCGATCGGGGTCAAGAGCGCGGCGCGATTGGCGGCGGCCGTCCGTTCGGCGGCGGTGTCGGCGTGGCTTGCGAGATCGAGCGAGACGCCGGTCAGGCAGCAGATGCCGCGCGCGGCCTGGACGTTCGCCTTCATCGTCATCAGCATCCGCTGGACGTCGGCGTGCTCGATGATCGGGCTCATGCCGTCGCCGTTGGAGCCGCGGCCCTGGCGGCGCTCGCGGGCGTAAGCCAACGCCTGCTGATAAGCGCGCTCGCCGATCGCCACCCCCTGCGTCCCGACCGCGAGACGCGCAGCGTTCATCATCACGAACATCGCGGCGAGGCCCCGATTTTCCTCGCCGACCCGCCAGGCCTTCGCGCCCTCATTGTCGCCGTAGACCATGACGCAGGTCGGGGAGCCGTGGATGCCGAGCTTGTGCTCGATCCCGGCGCAGCGCAGGTCGTTGCGCTCGCCGAGCGACCCATCGGCGTTGACGAGGAATTTGGGCGCCAGAAACAGGGTCAGGCCGCGCGTTCCGGCGGGGGCGCCGGGCAGCCGGGCGAGGACGAGGTGGACGATGTTCTCGGCCATGTCGTGCTCGCCGTAGGTGATGAAGATCTTCTGGCCGAACAGGCGATAGCTTCCGTCCTCGGCGCGTTCCGCCCGGGTCCTGACCGCGTTGAGGTCGGAGCCCGCCTGCGGCTCGGTGAGATTCATCGTTCCGGTCCACCGGCCGCTGACCATCGGGGCGAGATAGCGGTCGAGCAGCTCGCGCGAGCCGAAGCTTTTGAGGGCGCCGACGGCGCCCTCGGTGAGAAGCGGGCAGAGGGCGAAAGCCATCGAGGCGCCGTTCCAGATTTCGGTGCAGGCGACGTTGACGACATGCGGAAGGCCCATGCCGCCGAACTCGACCGGCGCGGAGACGCCGTTCCAGCCCGCCTCCGCCCACCGCCGATAGACGTCGGCAAAGCCCGGCGGCGTGGTCACGACGCCGTTTTCGTAGCGCGCGCCGGCAAGATCGCCGGGGCGGTTGAGCGGCGCGATCTCTTCGGTTGCGAACCGCCCGGCCTCGGCGACGATCGAGGACACCGCGTCCCAATCGAGTTCCCCCGTCAGCCCGCGGCCGATCATGCCCGGCACGTCGGCGACCGCCTTGAGCGAAAAAAGGATATCGCCGACCGGCGAACGATAGGACATCTCTCGCATCTCCTCGCCGCCGGCCTCCCCGGCGATCGGCCCCCCCGATTTGCTGCGGCGGGCGAAAATCAGCTTATGTACAGTCAGGTTGGCGCGCAACGCGCGGAAGCTGTAGGGCGAGGCCGCTGGCCTCGCCGACCGGCTCAACGAGCCGGACCTACAAGGCGATGGGGTTCTGCACTGACACCGCCAACTCGCAAACCAACCCGCATCGCGGCCGCCAGTCCCGGCTCGATCGCCGACGCGGCGGCGGCCTTGCGCGCGGGCGGCCTCGTCGCCATGCCGACCGAGACGGTTTACGGTCTTGCCGCCGACGCCACCTCGGATCAAGCCGTCGCGGCAATCTATGCCGCCAAGGAACGGCCGGCGATCAACCCGCTCATCGCCCATGTTCTCGACCTCGAGGCGGCGCGCGAGCACGCGGTCTTCAGCCCCGAGGCCGAAAGACTGGCCCGCGCCTTCTGGCCGGGGCCGCTCACTCTGGTCCTGCCCGCGGCGCCGGTCTGCCGGATCAGCCTGCTTGCGCGCGCCGGTCTCGACACTGTCGCGCTGCGTTCGCCGGCGGATGAAACGGCGCGCGCGCTGATCGAAGCGGCAGGCGTTCCGCTTGCCGCCCCGTCCGCCAATCGGTCGGGCCGGGTGAGTCCGACCACCGCCGCTCATGTCCTCGCCGATCTCGACGGCAGGGTCGACTGGATCCTCGATGGCGGCCCGTGCCGCTATGGCCTCGAATCGACGATCGTCGCGGTCGTCGCCGGCCGGATTGCCTTGCTCCGCCCGGGAGCGATTGCGCGCGAGGCGCTCGAATCCGCCCTCGGCTCGCCGATCGAGACGTCCGGCGGGTCAATGGCGGCGCCGACCGCGCCCGGGCAACTGGCGTCGCATTATGCGCCGAACGCCGAACTTCGCCTCGGCGCCGTCGAGGCCCGAGCGGATGAGGCCGCGCTCGATTTCGGCGGCATACTGGCGCCAAGCGCGGCCGGCGCGCGGCTCGATCTTTCGCCTGGACGCGACCTCGCCGAGGCGGCGTCGCATCTCTTCTCCTATTTGCGGGCGCTCGACGCGGCCGGCGCGGCGCGGATCGCGGTCGCGCCGATCCCCGAGCATGGGCTCGGGGCGGCGATCAACGACCGGCTCCGGCGGGCGGCCGCGCCGCGCACAGGATGACGCCCGGGCAGCAGAGCGAATGCGAACATTGTTTTTCTCCGATGTGGAGTGGTAGAACACACGCGGGCGGTTGAGTCTTGCGCCGGATGGCGCTCCGCGGGGAATATGCGGGCCGGATGAACCCGGATTTGAGCTGGGACGAGTTTCGCCTCGTCAAGTCGATCGCCGACGCGCGGTCGCTGGTCGGCGCGGCCGAACGGCTCGGCGTCAACCAATCGACGGTCTATCGGCGGCTGGCGGCGGTCGAGGCCGCGGTCGGCGCGCGCCTCTTCGACCGTTCCCGCGCCGGATACGAGCCGACCTCCGCCGGCGAGGACATGATCGCGCTGGCGGCGACGATGGCGGCGTCGATCGTCGAGTTCGAGCGCCGGGTCGCCGGGCGCGACGTCAAGCTCACGGGCGAGCTTTCCGTCACCGTTCCGATCGGCGTCGGCCTGCATTTCATGCCGCCGATCGTCGCCGGGTTTCAGGCTTCGAATCCGGGCGTGATCGTCGAATTGATTCTGTCCAACGACACGCTTGACCTCTCCCGGCGCGGCGCCGACGTTGCCGTCCGGCTGACCAATGATCCCCCCGAAACCCTGGTCGGCAGGAGAATATGCACCGCCAGATGGTGCGTCTATCGCCGTTGGGACGCGGCGGACGCCGACGCCGAGACGCCCGAACCGGTGGCGTTCATCGGTTATGGCGACGCGCTCGGGCCCGCGTCGGGGCGGCGGTGGATCGAGGCCAATGTCGATCCGGGGCGAATCGCCGCCAAGGCGAACTCGGCCCACTGCATGCTCGAGCTGGCGCGTCAGGGGGTCGGCGCGGCGCTGCTGCCGTGTTATCTCGGCGATTCAAGCCCGGACCTGGTCCGGGTCGGTTATCTGCTGCCGGAGCTTGACGCCGGACTGTGGACGCTGACCCACGCCGATCTGCGCCGGGCGGCGCGGGTGCGGGCGTTCATGGATTTCGCCGCGGCCGAACTGATCAAGCATCGCCGGGTCATCGAGGGCGAGGAGTTTTAACGCGCCCTTCACCAGGCCGAGAACTTCGCCTCGACCTTCTTGAGAAACGCGGCGCGCCGCTCCGGCGTCGTGTGGTCCATGTCGTATTGGGCGACATAGTCGCACCGTGCGCCGGGCGCGCAATTGCGGCGCATCGAGCGGGTCATGAAGCGCCGCGGCGGATCGCCCATGAAAAAGGTCAGCAGCCGCGAGCCGCCATAGGTGCACACGACCCCGAGGCGCTTGATGTTGTGAAGGCAGGGATTGTAGGAGCCGTCCTCGCCTAGCGTGAAGCTGACCCCGGGCAGGAAGACCTTGTCGACGAATCCCTTGAGGATCGCGGGAAAGCCCATGTTCCAGACCGGGAACGAGAACACCATCGCCTCGGCCGCGAGCAGCCGGTCGACGTAGGGGGCGACGAGGCGCCGATTGACCGCGACATTGTGATAATCGATCCGGTCCTGACGCGACATCACCGGGTCGAAGCCCTCGGCGTTGAGATCGCAATCGTCGACCTTGTGCCCCTTGGCGCGCAGGACCTCGACCAGCTTCGCGTGGGCCGCGGCGCCGAAGCTGGTCTCGACCGGGTGGGCGAACAGCACCAGAATGCGCAAGGCGGGTCAGCCCTGCGCCGCGCGCGCCCGGGCCTCGAGGCCGGGAAAGAGGAAGTTCTTGCCGGCGGCGAAATCGAAGTCGGGATTCTCCCAGGCGATCATCTTGCCGGGATTGAGCAGGCCCCTGGGATCGTTCTCGCGCTTGAACGCGAGCTGGATCGCGTCGGTCTGCTTCATGCCGCCCTCCTCGAGGGTGTAGCGGTGGGGATTGAAGATCATGGCGCCCATCGCTTCGTGCTCGGCGATGATCTCGTCAAGTCGCGATTCGGTGGTGAACCGCACGAGCGGCAACCCGGCGAAAGCGATCCGGCCGTTGAAGCGGATCACCTCGAGATGGCCCATCACCTCGTCGCCGAAATGGTCATGGATAGCCTTGACGGCCTCGAGGCCGCCGTCGGTCGGGTAGCGGGCCTGGAGATAGGTGATTTTGGGATCGACGCGCAGCGCGCGCAGCGTCGTATGGTTCCAGGTCAACTCGTAATTGGGGGGCAGGCCGGCGAGCGTTTCGGGCTTCGCTTCGGTCGAGTCGAGCAGAATTCGCGCCTCCCGGAACGGCCGGGTGAAGGCGCGGAAGGCGTCGAGCGCGTGGGGCGCGATCATCAGGATGACGACGCTCGCGCCTTCGGGAATGAACGCGCGATGGCGCAGGAAATAGGCGTGCGGCGCCGGCGCGGCGACGACGGTGATGAGCTTCTTCAGGATCCCGTCCTGCTCGCCGAGCGCGAGCGCATAAGCGGCTGCGGCGTCGAAACTGTCGAAACCGACAATGACGTCGGTCCAGTCGTAGTGCGGGGCGAGCGGCGCCTCGACCTCGACGATGACGCCGTTGGTGCCATAGGCGTGCACCGCCTTGTGCAGATCCGATCCCGTGAGCTCGAGCGCGCGCGGCTCGGCTTCGAGGGTAAGCACCTTGAGCCTCAGAACGTTGCCCAGATCGCGCAATCCCCCCCAGGTGATCGAACCGACCCCGCCGGAGCCGCCGGCGACGAAGCCTCCGATCGAGGCCGTGCCGCGGGTCGATGGAAACATGCGCAGTTCCTGCCCGGATGGCGCCGTCGCCTTGTCGATGTCGATGAGGATCGCGCCAGGCTCGCAGACGACGCGGCCGCGCTCGATCGACTTGACCCTGTTCATCTCGGCCAGGTTCAGGAGCACTCCGCCGGTCAGCGGCATCGCCTGGCCATAGTTGCCGGTGCCGGCGCCGCGCGGGGTGACCGGGATCTCGAGCCGGTGGGCGGCGGCGAGGACGGCGCGCACTTCCGTTTCGGTCGAAGGCGTCACGACGACGTCGGCGGTCACCGCCTCGAGCTCGCGCTTCAGCACCGGCGAATACCAGTAGAAGTCGCGGCTCTTCTGTCTGACCAGAACGGGATTGTCCTCCCACTTGATCGGGCCGACGAGATCGCGAAAGGCGGCGATGTCGTAGCCGCGATTCATGGCGCGAGGCCCTTGAGGCCATCGAGCTCGGCGTAGTCGGGAGGCTCCGCGGTCGAGGGCTCGCCGCTCCTGATCACGATGCGATCCGACTGCGGACGGGCGAGAAGCTCCGGAAAGTCGCGCGCTCGGGTGAGGATCATGTCGGCGCGGCCGCCCGCGCGGAGAACGCCGAGGTCGAGCCCCATCGCCCGCGCCGGCGCGGCCGCGACCGCCGGCGCCCAGTCGGCGAACGGATAATCGAGATGCAGGATCCGCACGCCTTCACGCCAGGTCTCCATCATGTCGAGATCGCCGTAGGGGTAGAACGGATCGCGGGTGTTGTCGCTGGCGATCATAACGCTGACGCCGGCGGCCTTGAGTTCGTGCAGCGCGGTGACGCCGCGCCAGCGCGGGGTGCGGCCGGGATGGCGATCCTGGAGGAAAAGATTGCACATCGGCAAGGAGACGACGCTGATCCCCGCGCGCGCGACGGCGTCGATCGTCTTTTTCCGTTCGTCGTCCTCCTGCAGCACGAGCGAGCAGCAATGGCCGACCAGGATGCGGCGGGGAAAGCGGCGCTCGATCGCCATCTCCGCGACGATCTTGAGCGAGCGCGCCGCCGGATCGGCGCTTTCGTCGACATGGAAGTCGAGCTCCCAGCCCTTGCGCTCGGCGAGCTCGAACAGCGTCACGAGGCCCTCGCGCAGGTGGGGGACCATGTAGGTCACCGCGCCGAGGATTCCGGTTCCGTGCGCGTCGAGCATCGCCTCGATGTTGGCCATATGCGCGTGGTCGCGGGCAAAATCCACGCTGAAGATCGGCGCCGCCTGGAGCGTGATCCTGTCCCGCCAGCGCTCGCGCGCCGCGGCGAAAACCGGCCAGCTGATCCGCGTCTGCGCGCCAACGCTGTCGATGTGGGTGCGGATCGCCGTCGTGCCATAGGCGTAGGCCGAGCGCAGGCTGAACTCCATCCGGGCGGCGACGTCGCCGGCGGTCCAGTTGGCGGATCGGTCTTCGATCGCTGCGGCGAGCGCACTCGGGAAATCCCCGACCGGATTGCGCTTCCGCCGCCAAATATGGCCCTTGTCGATATGGGTGTGGGCGTCGACGAATAGCGGCAGCACGATCCGCCCGGACAAGGAGAGCTGAGGCGCGTCGCCGAAATCCGCCGCGCCAGCCGGCGCGATCTTTGCGATGGCGCCATCGTCGACGAGTATGTCGACGGTCGCAAAGCCGTCAAAGTCGAGCGGCCCTTCGGGCTTCAGGAGCGATCGTCCGAGCACGCGCGCCTGCCTCAGCACGTAGCGCTTGGCGCTCGGGACGGCGAACGGGGCGGTCATGGTCGATCGGGTTTCCAGTCAGGCGCAGGACGACCCCGGCGAGCCACTCACGCCGGCGCCCATAAGAAGGGCTTTCCCTACCCTCACTTCGGCCTGAGGTCGAGGCCGACGCCTTTGTCGACGAACTGGAGCGTATAGGCCTTTTTGTAATCGACATCCGGCTTGACCACGCCGGCCTTGACCATCGAATCGAAGAAGCCCTTGACCCGCTCGTCGGTCATGGCGCCGATGCCGAGCTTCAGCGTGTCGCCGGAATCGGCCAATCCATATTCCTTGATCTTGCCGATCGAGAACGCGATCTGCTCATCCGTCATGTCCGGATTGTCCTTCTTGATCAGCGCATTGGCTTTCGTATTGTCGCCGTAGAGATAGTTGTACCAGCCGATCGCCGAGGCGTCGACGAACCGCTGCACGACGTCCGGCTTGTTCGCGACCAGGTCGGCGCGGGTCTCGATGGTCGTCGCATAGGTGCCATAGCCGTAATCGGCGAACAGGAAGATGTTCGGCTTGAAATGGCCCTCGCGTTCGACTGCGAACGGCTCCGAGGTGACGTAGCCCTGCTGGATCGAATGCGTGTCGGCGATGAACGGCCCGGGATTGAACGTATAAGGCCTGACGTTCTCTTCCTTGAAGCCATAAGCCGAGCGCATCCACTGGTAGAACGACGCCAGACCTTCCTTGCCGATGAAGGCGGGCGATGCATTCGGCAGGTCGGCCCACTTGTCGAGGCCGACGCCCGGATGCGACATCACGATCTGTGGGTCTTTCTGGAAATCGGCGGCGACGACGATGATCGGCACGCCACGGGCGACCGCGTCGAAGGCGAGCAGAAGATTGCCGCCCATGTAGAAGTCGAGCCTTCCGGCCGCGAGGAGAAGCTCGTTGTTGGCCTGCGGGCCGCCCTGGACGATCGTGACGTCGAGGCCGTGCTTGGCGTAGGTGCCGTCGGCGACCGCCTGGTAATATCCGCCATGCTCGGCCTCGGCCAGCCAGTTGGTCCCGAACGAGACCTTGTCGGCGGCGAGGGCGGGCGAAGCGAGCAGGGAAAGTCCAACCAACAGGCCGGCGCCAAGGAATTTCATGGTTCACTCCCGTCTCAAGTTGCCTTAATCGACATTTCCAGCAATCGATCCTTGCAACGCGGGCGCCATGATGATGCCGACCTGGGGGCAAGACAAGGGCGCCTCGCGCCCCTCCGGAGACCTTTCGCCAGATGCGCAGATTGAACCCGAAAGCGATCCATCCTCCGTTCGCAAACTACGCCCATGGGGTTGAAGTCGAGGCCGGCGCGCGCCTTGTCTTCTGTTCCGGCCAATTGGGGATTGGCCACGACGGCGTTGTCCCTGAGGACGTCGAGAGTCAGGCGAGGCTTTGCTTTCGGGCCATCGTCGCGGTCCTCGCCGAAGCCTCGATGTCGCTCGGCGACCTCGTCCGCCTCAATGCCTATGTCGCGTCAGCTGATTATTTGGGCGGCTACATGAAGGTGCGTGACGAATTTGTGAGCAATCCGCCCCCCGCGTCCACCTTGATCGTCGTTCAGGGTTTCGCCCGCCCCGAATTCAAGATCGAGATCGAGGCTGTCGCGGCGCGCTCGCGCTGACGCTTTGGAGAAGCCGATGTTGCCAACCAGGTTCTGGGCCGAAATGAGCTGGCGCGACTTCGCCGCCGCCGACATGGAAAAGGTCGTCGCGGTCCTTCCGGTGGCCGCTGTTGAACAGCACGGGCCTCACCTGCCGGTCGGGGTCGACATGTTCATCAACGAGGGCTACCTCGCAACCGCAATCAAGCGCATTCCCGACGACATGCCGGTGTTGATCCTGCCGATCCAGGCGATCGGCAAGTCGAACGAGCACACCGAATACCCCGGCACGCTGACCTTCTCGATGGAGACGGTCACCCGCGCCTGGACCGAAATCGGCGACAGCGTCGCCCGCGCCGGATGCCGCAAGCTCATCTTCATGAATTCGCACGGCGGCAACGTTCCGGTCATCGACGCGGTCGTGCGAGAGTTGCGTGTCCGCCATCGCATGCTCGCGGTCCATGCGGGCTGGCATCGCCTGGGCTATCCGGCAGATCATGTTTTCCGCGGTCGAGCGCGCCCATGGCATCCATGCGGGCGACGCCGAGACCTCGCTCATGCTCGCTTTCAGGCCGAAGACAGTGCGGATGAGCGAAGCGCGGAACTTTGTCAGCGCGGCGATCGAGATCGAGCAGGAGTTCCGCCAGCTTCGGGTGACCCAGCCGATCGGCTTCGGCTGGATGTCGAGCGACCTGCAACGAGCTCGGCGCGGCAGGCGACGCCGCGAACGCCACCGCGGCCAAGGGCGAAGCTTGCGCCGAGCATGCAGCGGACGAGTTTCTCGCCTTGTTGCGGGATGTGCTGGCGTTCGATCTGGCGCGGCTGAAGCCCGGGCCGCTCGCGCAGTCATAACCCGCGCTCGCCGAGCAATCGCGGTTCGACAAACGGCGCGGACGCGGCCAGCCGCACACCTGCAATGGTCAGCGGGAGGCGAGATAGGCGCGCCAGCCGCCGAAGCGCGAAACATCCTCCGCCGCTTTGACCGCCTCGGCCTCGACCAGAAATCCTTTCACCGACCCGCCGTCATTGAGCCGGATCGTCCCGATGCCGAGCGGCGCGGGGATTTGGGCCACGAAGTCGCCGAAGCCGGCGCGGTCGAGCGTCCAGACCTCGGCCTTGATCGCTGAGCCTGCGCCGTCGGCGACCCTGAGCAGTCCCGGTTTGGCTGGAGCCGAACCGGGTAGCGCAAACAGGCGATAGTCGGGCGTCGTCTCGACTTCGCGCGAAAACGACGCGCCGAGATCGACGAGCTCGCGATTGAGCGGCAGCCCGGTAAGATGCGCGCCCAGGACCGCGATTTCGATCCGCTCCCCTTGCGCGCCAGCGCCCGCTCGCGGGCCAGCCGAAGCAGCAGCTTTGGCCGGCCCGCCTGAGCGCGCGTGGACCGCCGCGGCGAGACCGGCGATAAGCCCGTCCGCGCCCGACGGCGCGATCAGGGTCACGCTCGACGGCAGACCGTCGCCTCGAACGCCGGCAGGAACAGCAATTGCGCACAGATCGAGCAGGTTGACGAAATTGGTGTAGGTTCCAAGCCTGGAATTGAGCCGGACCGGATCAGCCTCCACTTCGGCGACCGTATAGAAACGCGGCATCGTTGGAACGAGCATCACGTCGAAATCCGACCAGGCCCGACTTGTTTGCCGCTTCCGGTCGGCGAGCCGATAGAACGCCTCGAAGGCCGCGACCGCGTCGAACTTCCGCGCGCTTTCGATGATCGCGCGGGTGACGGGATGGAACGCCTCGGGATTGCTCTCGATCAGCGTCTTCACCGCCGCGTAGCGCTCGGCGACCCACGGACCGTCATAGAGCGCGCGGGCGACCTCGGCGAAAGGTTCGAAATCGAACTCGACGATACGGGCGCCGAGCGATTTTGCGAGCGCAACATCTTGCGAGAAGGCGGTTGCCGCATCCTTGTCGTCGAAAAACTGAAGCTGGTCCAGGCGGGGAACGCCAAGCCGGATCCCGCTCGGAAACGCCGAAAGCGCCGGCTCGCGGAATGCGCGGCTGTAAGCGTCGCGCTCGTCGAACGCGATTGCCTCGCGATAGACAAAGAAGGCGTCGGCGACGTCGCGGGCGAAGATCGAGACGGTGTCGAGCGTGCGGCAGGCAGGGACGACGCCGGAGGCGGACAGAGCCCCGAGCGAAGGCTTTAAGCCCACAATGCCGTTGAGCGCCGCCGGCACGCGGCCCGATCCCGCCGTGTCGGTGCCGAGCGAGAACGGAACGAGGCCCGCGCCGACCGCGGTCGCCGAGCCGGAGCTCGATCCGCCGGGAATGAGATCCGAGCGCAGCGCATTGCGCGGAACGCCGTAGGGCGAGCGTATCCCGACCAGCCCGGTCGCGAACTGATCGAGATTGGTCTTGCCGATGACGATTGCGCCGGCGCGCTCGAGCCGCTCGACGACGAACGCCGAACGCTCGGGGCGATAGGCGAATGCCGGACAGGCCGCCGTCGTCGGCAGGCCGGCGACATCGATGTTGTCCTTGACGACGAATGGCGCGCCGTAGAGGGGTTTCCCCGCCGATCCCGACGCCTCGAGGCGCGCTGCAATCGCCAGAGCCTCTGCTTTCGGGCGGACAGCGACAAAAAGCGCCGGATCGTCGTGGGCGGCGATGCGATCGTAGGTTTCTTCGATCGTCGCCGTCAGCGGCTTGCCCGCGACATGAGCGGCGAGAAGCGTTCCGATCGTGGCGGTCATGCCGTTCCAGTCCCTTGCCAGCGGCGTCGTAGCGGTCAGCATCCAACGAAAGCAAGAGCCGGGCAAATTCAGCGTCGTGGCAATTGCCTGAGCCAGACCCAGGCGCGGCGGAAAAGCTAGGCGCGCACGCTCAACAATCGGGCGCCGCGCCAAAAGATGAGGCGTTAAACCCCAGTGAGGTCAAGGAGGACCGGGCGGCACGGAGTTTGCAAAAAGCGAGGCTCGGGGATTTGGCGCGGCTTCCGCGTAAGCCTAGAGCATAAGGACGTCAGTAATGTCAGGAACGGGTTTTTCTCGGCGCACTCTCCTCAAGTCCGCCGCGCTGGGCGCGGCAGGAGCAGCGCTTGATCTTGGCGCGCTCCAGCGCGCTTTCGCCGCCGCCGACCTGACGGTTGGGATCGTCTATGTCGGCGCGCGCGACGATTTTGGCTGGAACCAGGCTCACGCGGTCGCAATCAAGTCGCTGAAGGAGGTGCCGGGGGTCAAGGTTGTCGAGGAAGAGAACGTCCCGGAAACCGATGCTGTTTCGAAGTCGATGGAATCGATGATCAATCTCGACGGCGCCGGTCTCATTCTGGCGACGTCCTTCGGTTACTATACGCCGTTCGTCGTCGACCTGGCGAAGAAATATCCGGACGTCCAGTTCCGCCACGCGGCGCCGCTCTGGAACAAGGACAAGGATCCGAAGAACGCCGGCTCCTATTTCGGCTATCTCAATCAGGCCCACTACGTGAACGGGGTCGCCGCCGGTCTTTCGACCAAGGCCAACAAGATCGGGTTCGTCGCGGCGAAACCGATCGCGAGCGTGCTCAGCAACATCAACTCGGTCCTGCTCGGCGCGCGTTCGGTCAATCCCAATGCGACGGTGCAGGTGATCTTCACCGGCGACTGGTCGCTGCCGGTCCGCGAAGCCGAGGCCGCGAACGCTTTGGTGGACGCCGGCTGCGACGTCATCACCTGCCATGTCGATGGACCGAAGGTCGTCATCGAGACCGGCGAAAAGCGCGGCGTGAAGACGTGCGGCCACAATGCGAGCCAGGCGCCGCTGGCGCCGAAGGGCTTCATCACCGGCGCCGAATACAAGTGGATCACGATTTACAAGGGCTACGCCACCGACCTCGCCGAGGGCAAGACGCTGCCAAACTTCACCGCTGGCGGCTACGAAGTGGACTTTGTCCAGAATACGCCGTTCGGAGCGGGCGCGACGCCGGAGGGGCAAAAGGCTGCGCTCGCCGCGATCGAGGGCCTCAAAGCCAAGAAGCCGATCTATGTCGGGCCGCTCAAGGATAACAAAGGCAAGGTCGTGATCGACAAGACCTACGACAACCTCGATCCGTTCCTCGACAAGATGGACTATCTGCTGGAGGGCGTCGTCGGGTCGACGACGTAGAGCTCGGCGGACACGAGCCGGTGTCGAATCCGCCTGTGGCAACCGGCGCGCCGCGCGCCATGGTCGATCCGGCCGAGTCGCGCGCGGCCGGATCCGATTTTGCCGATCGGCTGCGGGTCAACTCGGAATATCTCGTCATTCCGCTGTTCGCGCTCCTGGTCGCGGCGGCGCTGTTCGCGGTCTTTCTGCTCGCGATCGGCAAGTCGCCGGCCGATTTCGTCGCTTATGTCTGGCGCGGCGGGTTCGGCACCGCGTTCTCGTTCCAGAATACGCTGCAGCGCTCGGCGCCCTTGATCCTGACCGCGCTCGCGGTCGCCATTCCCGCCCGCATCGGACTCATCATGATCGGCGGCGAGGGCGCCCTGGTGCTCGGCGGATTCGCGGCCGGCGCGCTCGCCATTCCGCTGGTCGGCCGCGCGCCCCCGATGGTCGCGCTGATCCTCATGGCGGTGTTTGCGATGGTCGTCGGCGCCTTCTGGGTCGGCGTCAGCGGATTCCTGCGCTATGCGCGCGGCGTCAACGAGACGATTTCATCGCTTCTTTTGACCTATATCGGCATCGCGATCATGAACTTCTTCGTCGAGGGGGCGCTGCGCGACCTCTCGAATCCCAACAAGCCGTCGACCATGCCGATCGGCGACGCCTATATGGTCGGCAAGATTCCCGGCACCCAGGTGCACTGGGGATTCGCCTACGGCATTATCCTGTGCATTGCGCTCTATTTTCTCATGGCGCGCACCACCTTCGGGTTTGCGGCGCGCGTGACCGGGGGCAATTTTCGCGCAGCGCTTGCCCAGGGGCTGCCAGTCGGGAAGCTGATCGTCGCCTGTACGGCGATCGCGGGCGCCTGCGCGGGGCTCGCCGGATTCTTCGAAGTGGCGGCGATCCAGGGCCGCGCGAACGCGTCGCTCGCCGCCGGTTATGGCTTCACCGGCATCCTTGTTTCGTTCCTTGCCCGCCATAACCCGCTCGTCATCCCAGCGGTCGCCATTCTGCTTGGCGGGCTCGTCGCCTCGGGCGGCCTCATTCAGCGGCGGATGGATCTGCCCGACGCAACGGTGCTGGTGTTGCAGGGTTTGATCTTCGTGGTTCTTCTGACTTCGGAAACTCTCTACGGGCGTTTCGCCATCTTCCGGCCGGGAAGCGGACAGGACCGCAAATGAACGAGGCCGTCGTCACAGTCCTCATCGCGATGCTCGGCGGTGCGATCCGGGTGTCGACGCCGTTCATGTTCGTCGCCCTTGGCGAATGTCTCACCGAAAAATCCGGTCGCGTGAATCTCGGCCTCGAGGGCACGCTGGTGCTCGGCGCGATGGTGGGCTACGCCGCGTCCTATCACACCGGCAATCCATGGCTCGGCGTTATCGCGGCAGGGATTGCAGGCTCGGTTCTCGGCGCCATGCACGGCTCGATCTGCGGTCTGCCGCGGGTCAACGACGTCGCGGTCGGCATCGCGATGATGCTGTTCGGCGTCGGCGTCGCGTTCTTCTTCGGCAAGCCCTACATCCAGCCGACCGCGCCTCGGCTCGGCTCGATCCCGCTGGGGTTCTGGACCGACGACGCCAACCTGAAGAGCGCGCTCCAGGTCAATCCGCTGTTTTTCATCGGCATCGCGCTCGCGATCCTGATCGCCTGGTCGCTGCGCAACACCCGGTGGGGACTGGTCGTCCGCACGGTCGGCGACAGCGCCGCGGCCGCGCGCGCCATGGGGATTTCCGTCAACTTCGTCCGCCTCATGACGACGACGGTCGGCGGCTTCCTGGCCGGGGTCGGCGGCGCGTTCCTGTCCCTCTCCTATCCGGGCTCCTGGAACCAGGGCCTGTCCTCCGGACAAGGCCTCATGGCCGTGGCGCTGGTCATCTTCGCCCGCTGGGACCCGCTGCGCTGCATTGCCGCGGCGCTGCTCTTCGGGGCTGCGGGCGCGATCGGGCCGTCGCTGCAGTCGGTCGGGATCACCCAGGGCTATTATTTCTTCAACGCCGCGCCTTACATCCTCACCCTCGGCATCATGATTGCGACTTCGAGCGCCAAACATTCGGCGCGCGACATGCCGGGCGAATTGTCGATGGCGAAATGAGACAATCCCTTGCCGACGTTTGACGCCGACCCCTATCCCTGGCCGTATAACGGCGACTGGCGGCCGCAGAACACCGCCATCATCGTCATCGACATGCAGACCGATTTCTGCGGCAAGGGCGGCTATGTCGACGCGATGGGTTACGACATATCGTTGACGCGCGCGCCGATCGAACCGATCCGGGCGCTGCTCGAAGCGGCGCGGTCGAAGGGCTACCTCGTCATCCACACCCGCGAGGGGCATCGACCCGATCTTGCCGACCTGCCCGCCAACAAGCGCTGGCGGTCGCAGCGGATCGGCGCCGGCATCGGCGACCCCGGGCCTTGCGGCAAGGTGCTCGTTCGCGGGGAGCGCGGCTGGGAGATCATCGACGAACTCAAGCCTTCCCCGGGTGAGCCGATCATCGACAAGCCGGGCAAGGGATCGTTCTGCGCCACCGACCTCGAGCTGATGCTGCGCACGCGCGGCATCGACAACATCGCCCTCACCGGGATCACGACCGACGTCTGCGTCCATACGACGATGCGCGAAGCCAACGACCGCGGCTTTGAATGCGTGCTGCTCGAGGACTGCTGCGCCGCGACCGACTACGGCAATCATCTCGCCGCTCTCAAAATGGTCAAGATGCAGGGCGGCGTGTTCGGCGCCGTCGGCCGCTCGGCGGACTTCATCGAGGCGTTGCCATGACCGCTCCCGCCCCCACTTCCGGGACCCGCGCGCCGTCGCTCGAAACGATCGCCATGAGCAAGTCGTTCGGCGCGTTGCGCGCCTTGCAGGACGTGTCGATCCAGGTTCCGGCCGGTTCGTTTCACGCGCTCCTCGGCGAGAACGGCGCCGGAAAGTCGACGCTCGTCAAGTGCATCATGGGCTTCTACATTCCCGACAAGGGGCGGCTCATGCTTGATGGGACCGAGGTCGCTGTCCGCAATCCCAAGGATGCGCAGGCGCTCGGCGTCGGCATGGTGTACCAGCATTTCACGCTGGTGCCGGCGCTGACCGCGGCGGAGAATCTTGTCGTCAGCCGCGCCGACGCGCCCTCGTTCATCGATTGGCGCAAGGAGCGAAAGGCTCTGGAAAGCTTCCTCGACCGGATGCCGTTCCGGGCGCCGCTCGATCAGGACGGTGTCCAGCCTATCGGCGGGAGAAAAGCAGAAGCTTGAAATCCTCAAGCTGCTCTATCTTGATCAGCGCTTTCTCATTCTCGATGAGCCGACGTCGGTGCTGACGCCGGGTGAGGCGGACGAAATTCTCGGGCTGTTGCGCGACATGGCGCACCGCGGTGAAATCACCGTGGCGATGATCAGCCACAAATTCCGCGAGGTCGAGGCGTTCTGCGACGACTTCACGGTGCTGCGGCGCGGCGCTCGCGTCGGCGGCGGCAAGGTCGGCGCCGTTTCAACCCGCGAGATGGCGGCGATGATGATCGGCGATGCGGTCGTGCGTCCTTCCGCGGCGCGCGCGGCCGCGCCGAAGAGCGGGACGACGCTCGAGATCGCCGGTCTCTACGCCGAGAACGACGAAGGGCGCGACGCCGTCGCGGGCTTCGATCTCAAGGTCCAGGCGGGCGAGATCGTCGGGATCGCCGGGGTGTCGGGCAACGGGCAGAGCGAACTGGTGGAGGCGCTGTCCGGGCAGCGGCCGATCAAACTCGGGCAGATCCTGGTCCATGACCAGGACTTCGAACCGATCAGGGATCATTTCGACAAGTTCAAGATTTTCGGGTTGCCGGAGGAGCCGCTGAAGAACGCGACGGTGCCGACCATGTCGGTCGCCGAGAACATGGCGTTTCGACGGTTCGACAAGGCGCCGATGTCGCGGCTCGGATTCTGGCTCTCGGGCGAGCCGATGCGAGCCAAGGCGCGCGATCTCATCGACCGCTACAACGTGAAAACGCCTTCGACCGAAACGCAAATCCGCGACCTGTCGGGCGGCAACGTGCAGCGCGCGGTGCTGGCGCGTGAGCTCTCGGAAGACGTCGACGTTCTGATCGTCGCCAATCCGTGCTTCGGCCTCGATTTCGCCTCGGTCGCCGACATTCGCGCCCAGATCATGGAGCAGCGCAATCGAGGCGCGGCGGTCCTGCTGGTGTCTGAGGATCTCGACGAAATTCTCGAGCTCTCCGACCGCATCGCCGTCATGTCGGGCGGGAAGGTCGCCTATCTCACCGAGGGAGCGGGCGCGGACCGGACCACGATCGGCCGCCACATGGCGGGTCATTGACGAAATGATCGTAGCCGCCGCTAAGCGGTCCGCCTTGGCTTCATTCCCGCTTTCGGCCGTCGTCGCTGTGGACTCGCCGTCATGAAGCCGCCGCAAGTTGGCTGACCGCTCGACAATGATGTCGAAGGCGGCTATGAGCGCCCGCTGATCGAGGACGTGACGATGACGAACATTATCCCAGGTCTCGAGGCGACAATGCTCGACATGGCCGCGTTGACCCAGGCGGCCGCGTGACGCCGGATTTGTTTGATCCCGAAGCTTTGGCCGACGCGATGGCCCCGTTGCTCGGGCTGACCCAGACGCCGGAATCCCGCGCCGGGACGATCGTGCATTTGCGCATCGCGGCCGAACAGGCGGGGAAGCTTCTCTCGATCTCGCTCGACGATCAGGAGGATCCCGCGCCGGTATTCACGCCGTGACGGCGGCGCTCCTGGACGGATCTGCTCGAGCGATCGCCGAGGCGGTGCGGACCGGCGCCGCGAGCGCGCGCGAGATCGCGCAGGAGAGCCTCAACCGCATCAAGACCCGCAACGCGGCGCTCGGCGCCTTTACCGACGTCACGGCGGCCCGCGCGCTCGCCAAGGCCCAGGCGATCGATGCCGCCCGGGCGCGCGGGGCGAGCCTGGGACCGCTCGCGGGGGCGCCGTTTGCGGTCAAGAACCTGTTCGACGTCGAAGGCCTGCCGACGCGCGCCGGCTCCAAGATCAACCGCGATCGCGCGCCGGCCACAGCCGACGCGACCGTGATTGCCCGGCTCGAGGCGGCGGGCGGCGTCCTGATTGGTTCGCTCAACATGGGCGAGTACGCCTACGACTTCACGGGCGAGAATGCCCATGACGGCCCGTCACGCAATCCGCATGATCTCGAGCACATGACCGGCGGATCGTCGGGCGGGTCGGCCGCGGCGGTGGCCGGCGGCCTGGTTCCGATCGCCCTGGGGTCGGACACCAACGGATCCATTCGCGTGCCGAGTTCGCTCTGCGGATTGTTCGGCCTCAAGCCGACTTATGGCCGGCTGTCGCGCGCCGGCGCATTCCCGTTCGTCGCCAGTCTCGATCACGTGGGGCCGCTCGCGCGATCGGTCGACGACCTCGCGCTCGCCTATGACGCAATGCTCGGACGAGACGAGGCAGACCCGGCGCAAGCCGATAGGCCGGCGGCGCCTGCTTCGCCAACGCTCGTAGAGGGCGCGAAAGGGCTTCGTATTGCGCGACTAGGCGGGTATTTTGCCCGCTCCGCCGAGCCCGGGGCAATCGCCGCGGTCGACGCGGTGGCCCGCGCTTTGGAAGCCGACCGCACCGTCGAACTTGCCGACGCGGAGCAGGCGCGGTCGGCCGCCTATCTGATCAGCATGGTCGAAGGCGGCGCGCTCCATCTGGAGCGGCTGCGCACGCGCCTTAACGATTTCGATCCCGATGTTCGCGACCGTTTGGTCGCGGGGGCGATGCTTCCGGGCGCCTGGGTCGCGCAGGCGCAAAAATTCCGTCGCCGGTTCAGAGCCGAGACGCTGGCGCTTTTTCGCGATGTCGATATCCTGCTTGCGCCGGCAACCCCGTGCCGGGCGCCGAGGCTGGGGCAGAGGACGTTCGTGCTCGATGGCCGGGAAATGCTGGTGCGCCCGAATCTCGGACTGTTCACCCAGCCGATTTCCTTCATCGGCCTGCCGGTGGTCGCGGCGCCGGTGTGGGCTGAAGGCGAAAGGCTGCCGATCGGGGTGCAGATCATCGCCGCGCCGTGGCGCGAGGATCTCGCGCTCCGCGTCGCATCGGCGCTGGAGCAGGACGGGGTTGTTCGCGCTCCGGTCGCAAGACTGCCGTAACGTGGCGAAGATGGCTGAGACTGTCACCGGTGACTTCAGGCAATGATCGACCGGCTTTCCGGCGTTGTCCTATTGCCGACCAACGGAAGTGCGGCAGGTTCGCCGGTCGACCTGTTGATCAGAGACGGACGCATCGCTGAAATCAGTCCCGCGGCCGATCTGCCCAAGCGTCGCCTGTTGGCGATGCCTGCGCTGGTGAATGCGCACGATCACGCCCGCCCACTCTCGCCGACGTCGTTCGGCGCGGCTGGGAAACCGCTCGAGGCCTGGCTGCTGCGGCTCGGCGCGATGCCCGCGATCGACCCCTATCTCGGCGCGCTCGCCGCCTTCGGACGCGCGGCGCGCGCCGGGGCGGGCTCGGTGATGGCCCATTACACCCGCTTTCATGGGCCGATGGCGCCGCTCGAGGAGGCGAAGGAGGTCGCGCGCGCCGCGCGGGATGTCGGCCTGCGCGTCACGTTCGCCGTGTTCATGCGCGATCGCAACCCTCTGGTCTATGAAGGCGAAGACAGCGTTCTGATGAAGCTGCCCGACGATGCCCGCGCGGTGATCGAGACGCAGTTTCTTTCCTCGATGCCGGGGGTCGTAGAGCAGATCGCCAACGTCGAAGAGATTGCTGCCGAGACGGAGAGCGATCTCTTTTCGGTCCAGTTCGGGCCGAGCGGCGCCCAATGGTGTTCGGACGAACTCCTCGCGGGGATCGCCGAAGCTTCGCGCGTCACCGGGCGGCGGGTGCACATGCATTTGCTGGAGACCCGATACCAGCGCGCGTTCGCCGACCGCGCCTATCCGGAAGGGCGTCGTCGAGCGCCTGAAGACGCTTGGACTGCTCTCGCCGCGCCTGACGCTCGCCCATTGCGTATACGCCAGGCCGGCCGAGCTCGACGCGATCGCGGCCGCAGGCGCGGTCATGGCCACAAACCCGAGCTCGAATCTTCACCTCAAGAGCGGCATTGCGCCAATTTCCGAGGCGCTGAGGCGCGGTTGCCGGGTCACCCTCGGCGTCGACGCCTCGGCCTTCGACGAGGACGACGACATCGTGCGCGAAATGCGACTCGGACATTTCCTGCACGGCGGATGGGGCTTCGAAACCGTAATTGAGCGAGGAGCATGGCTCTCGGCGATCGTCGCCAATGGGCGGTTCGCCAATGGCGCGCCTGGTCCCGGCGCGCTTGCGGTCGGGGCGCCCGCCGACATTCTCGTGCTCGATCTCGACGCGCTCGACCGCGACGCCGTTCTGGCCGTGGAGCCGATCGATCTTGTCTTTGCGCGCGCGAGCGCGGCCCATGTGGCGCGCCTGGTGGTCGCAGGCCGGGAGATCGTGCGAGACGGTCGGCTCACCGGCGTTGATCTTAACGCAGCAGAAGGCGAACTGCGTCGCCAATACCGGGCGAAGATGCCGTCGCGCGCGGCGTTTTTCGAAGCCTGGGGCGACTTGGAGCCGGCCGTTGCCGCACACTATCGCGGCGGCCTTGGCTGTTGCTGACCGCTCGCGGCCTAAGGACCGATCATGCAGCGCACATTGCCGATCCTTGATCTCTCATCATGGCGCGAGAGCGATCGGGACTCGCTGACCAGAATTGCGGCCGAAGCCGGCGCCGCCTGCCGGAACGTGGGCTTTTTCTATGTCATCAATCACGGCGTCGACGGCGATCTGATCGCTCGCGCGTTCGACCAGTCCCGGCGCTTTTTCGCTCTGCCGCTGGCCGAAAGGCAGGCTCTGGCGATCGAGAGGATCGGCGGAAATCGGGGCTATTCCGGGATGTTGCACGAAGCGCTCGATCCGGGGCGGGGACCCGACATGAAGGAGGCTTTCAACGTCGGTCTGGAGATCGCGCCGGACGACCCCGACCTTTTGTCCGGACGGCCCTTCCGTTCCCTCAACGCGTGGCCGAGCCTGCCGAATTTCCGCGAGACGCTTCTCGGCTATTATGACGCCTGCGCGACGCTCGGCGCCCGGCTGCATAGCGCATTTGCCTGCGACCTTGGCCTTGAGCCCGGCTTCTTCGATGACAAATTCGATCGCCCGATGGCGACCCTGCGGCTGCTTGCACTATCCCGGCGCCCCCCCAGGGCTCCGAGCCGCGGACGGGCGCGGGCGCGCACACCGATTATGGCAATCTGACGCTGCTCGCCACCGACGACGTTGGCGGACTCGAAGTCCGCGCGCGCGATGGGCGATGGATCGAGGCGCCAGTCGTCCCAGGCGCTTTCATCGTGAATATCGGGGACTGCCTGATGCGATGGACCAACGACATTTACGTTTCGACTCCCCATCGTGTCGTCAACCGGAGCGCCAGGGAGCGGTACTCGATCGCTTTTTTCTACGACCCGAATCCGGACGCGCTCGTCGCGACGATTCCGTCCTGCGTGCGCCGAGGAGAGCAGGTCCGTTATCCGCCGATCCTCGCCGCGGACTATCTGAAGCAGCGGTTGGACGCGAGCAAGCCGGCGGAAGCCGCCCGGCCCGGGTGAGGGTCGAGGGCAGGTTCGGACTTGTCAACCGGCATGAGAGCGGTCTATTGCTTCGCCGTTTACAGGCGCGACTCGGTTCGCGATACAAACGGGGTCGGGGAGAGCAATATGAACAAAATCACGCGTCGCAGCCTCATCGTATCCGGGGCGGCGCTGGCGAGCGGGTCGATGCTGCTGCCGGCCGAAGCCTCGACCGGGCAGATTTCGCTCAGGATCGTCAGCGCGGGCTTTATTTTCGGCGCGTCCGGGGGAAGCGGCATCCTCACCTTCCAGGGCAGGCAATATCAGCTGTCGGTCGGCGGCATCAGCGCGGGCGCGACAATCGGGGCGTCGGGCACGGATCTCGTCGGCACTGCGTCTCATCTGCGCACCCCGGCTGACATCAGCGGCGTCTACTCGGCGATCGGCGCCGGTCTCTCTGTCGCCGGCGGCCGGTCGGCGGCTCAGCTTTCGAATGCAAATGGCGTGGTGCTTCGTCTCCACGGTCGACAGGTCGGCTTCATGTTCTCGCTCGACCTCAGCGGCATGGTGATCTCGCTGCAAGGGTGATCGGACGGCGCCTTATTGAGCGCGGGCCTGCCCGTAATAGGCGCCGGGCCCATGCTTGCGCCGGAAGTGCTTGTCGAGAAGCTCGGGCTCGATCGGGTCGAGCTGCGGCATGAGCTGCAGCGACATGAGCGCCATGTGGGCGATGCATTCGACGGCGACGGCGGCTTCCAAGGCCTTGGCCACGCTCGGCCCCCAGGTGAATGGCGCGTGCCGGTTGACGAGGACGCCGGGAAAATCCGCGGGATCGAACGCCTGCATTTTCTCGACGATGACTTTGCCGGTCTCCCACTCATAGTCGGCGGCGATCTCGCTCGCGGTCATCTTGCGGGTGACCGGCACCTCGCCGTTGAAATAGTCGGCGTGGGTGGTGCCGAAGATCGGAATCGGCCGGCCGGCCTGGGCGAACGCCGTCGCGTGCGAGGAGTGGGTGTGCACGACCCCGCCGATGTCTGGGAAGGCGAGGAACAGCCTGCGGTGGGTGGGCGTGTCCGACGATGGGTTGAGCCGTCCTTCGACCCTGCGCCCGTCGAGATCGACGACGACCATGTCGTCGGGAGTCAGCGCTGAATAGTCAACCCCGCTGGGCTTGATCGCGAATGCGCCTCGCGCCCGATCGATCGCACTCGCATTGCCGAAGGTGAGATTGATGAGGCCATGCCGCGGCAGGGCGACATTGGCTTCATACGCTTCACGCCTCAGTTCCTTGAACATCGCCTCGTCCCGCCGTCAGGCGCGGAATCCCTGCGCGAGGTAATAATAGACGTCGTTGCTGCGCAGGTCCTGCTTGAAGTTCGCCAGGTTCGTTTCCGGCCCGATCACCGCCATCTCGATTCCGGCGATGGTGGCGAAATCCTCGAGCATCTCCCGGGTCACGCTGTAGCTGTATCCCGTGTGGTGCGCGCCGCCGGCCAGAATCCAGGCAGCGCACGCGGTCTTGAAGTCCGGCTTGCATTCCCAGACGGCGCGAGCGACCGGCAGCTTCGGCAGCGCGGGATGCTTGACCGCGGTCACCTCGTTCACCAGCAGGCGAAACCGGGCGCCCAGATCGATCAGGCTTGCGTTGAGCGCTGGGCCGTTGGCCGCGTCAAAAACCAGGCGAACCGGATCCTCCTTGCCGCCGATCGAAAGCGGATGAATCTCAAGCTTGGGCTTGCCTGCGGCGATGGATTCGCAGATCTCGAGCATATGGGCGCCGAGAACCTGATGCCCGCCTGGCGCCAGATGATAGGTGTAGTCCTCCATGAACGAGGTTCCACCGGGCATGCCTTCGCCCATGACCTTCATTGCGCGCACAAGAGCGGCAGTCTTCCAGTCTCCCTCGCCCGCGAAGCCGTAGCCCTCGGCCATCAGGCGTTGCGGCGCGAGGCCCGGAAGCTGTCGCAGGCCGTGCAAGTCCTCGAACGTCGTGGTGAAGCCCTTGAAGCCGCCCTGTTCGAGAAAGGCGCGCAAGCCCAATTCGAGCCGCGCGCCATAAAGCAGCGATTCGTGCCGGGCGCCCGCTTTGCGCAGTTCAGGGGCGACGGCGTATTTTTTCTCGTATTCGCCGGCCAGGGCCTTGGCCTTCGCGTCGGAGACCGCGTTCACTTCCGCGGCAAGGTCGCCGACGCCGTAGCCGTTGGTCGCGAAGCCGAATTTCATTTCAGCCCCAACCTTATCGCCCTCGGTTACCGCCACCTGACGCATGTTGTCGCCGAAGCGACAAAATTTCGCTCCCTGCCAATCGTGCCAGGCGTGCGCCGCGCGCATCCACGCGCCGATGCGGTCCTGTACCTCTGGGTCGGTCCAGTGGCCGACGACGACTTTGCGCGCGAGACGCATGCGGGTGTGGATGAAGCCCGCCTCGCGGTCGCCGTGGGCCGACTGGTTCAGATTCATGAAGTCCATGTCGATCGCGTCCCAGGGAAGGTCGCGATTGAACTGGGTGTGGAGATGGACAAACGGCTTCTTGAGCGTGTTGAGCCCACGCACCCACATTTTCGACGGCGAGAACGTGTGCATCCAAAGGATCAGGCCGGCGCAGCCCGGGTCGGAATTCGCGTCGAGGCAAAGCTTCGCGATCTCGTCCGGCGTCGTCAGCAGCGCCTTGAAGGCGGTCTTCAGCGGTAGCCGCGGGGAATCGGCGAGTGCGCCGGCGATCTCCCGCCCATGCGCCGCGACCTGCTCAAGCGGGCCGGGACCGTAAAGATGCTGAGAGCCGCAAACGAGCCAGACTTCGGGAGTGGCGAGATTGATCATGGCCGTCTCGGTTTTCCAGGTTGACGGAACATCTTACGGAGTGTGTGTGCGGCGAACAAAGCCCGGCGCTCGCGCGGACGCAAGGTCATGCGCGCTGCGCGTATTTGATGTCCAGCAGTCTCTTCATGATTGCGGACAGATCAGCGGACTTGGTCAGCCCGCCGAAGGCATCGTGCAGCTCCCGGTAGAGGGCGTAGAGCTGATCGTAGACGGCGCGGTTTTCCGCAACTGGCTGATAGGACTCTGGCTTCAGCGTGGTCATGGCCGCCTCGGCGCTCTTGAAGTCCGGATGCCCGCCCGCCAGCACCGCTGCGGCGATCGCTGAGCCAAGAGCGCAGGTCTGGCTGGAGCCCGCGACCTGCATGACGCACCCCGTGACGTCGGCATAGATCTGCATCAGCAGCGGATTTTTCTCGGCGATGCCGCCCGTGCACACGACCTGGTCGATACGCACGCCGTACTCCTGGATGCGCTCGATGATCGCCCGCGCCCCAAATGCGGTCGCCTCGATCAAGGCGCGATAGATGTCGGCCCGCGTCGTATAGAGGTCCTGGCCGAGGATGAGGCCGGTAAGCCTCTGGTCGACGAGAATGGTTCGATTGCCGTTGTTCCAGTCGAGGGCCAGAAGACCGGCTTGCCCGGGACGCTGCCTCGTCGCCTCGGCGGTGAGCTTGTCATGCAGCGCCGCGTCGCCGCCCAGAACCACTTCGACCCACCATTTGAAAATGTCGCCGACGGCCGACTGGCCTGCCTCGATGCCGAAGAAGCCGGGCAGGATCGCGCCTTTCACGATGCCGCAGATGCCGGGGATGTCGGCGACCTGTCGGTCGGCCGAAACGACCGCGCAATCGCAAGTCGAGGTGCCGATCACTTTGACCAGCGTGCCCTCGCGCACGCCGCATCCGATCGCGCCATAGTGAACGTCAAACTCTCCGATCGCGATCGGAATCCCCGCCTGAAGTCCGAACTTCGCCGCCCACTCAGGGGTGAGCCGCCCAGCCGGCTCGGTGGCGTCGTAGGCTTTTTCGTAGAGCCGGTCTCTAAGGTCGGCGAGGCGCGGATCGAGCGCGGTCAAGAACTCCTTGTCGGGCAGGCCGCCCCAATCGTCGGAGTAGAGCGCCTTGTGGCCGGCGGCGCACACTCCCCGCTTAACCAGTCGCGGGTCGGCCACGCCGGCGAGCACGGACGGCGTCCAGTCGGCGAGCTCGACCCAGGAGAAGGCGGCCTCGAATGTCTGAGGAGCCACGTTGAGGCAATGCCAGAGCTTGGCCCAGAACCATTCGGACGAATAAACACCGCCGATCTTGGCGATGTACTGCGGCCTGAGCTTGGCGCAGAGCTCCGTGATCCTGGCGGCCTCGCGCCAGCTCGTGTGATCCTTCCACAGCCAGCATTGCGCGTTGAGGTCGCCTTTCCATTTGTCGTCCATCGCAAGCGGTCGGTTCTCGGCGTCAACCGGGATCGGGCTCGAGCCGGTCGAGTCGAGGCCGATGCCCACGACCTTCGACGGATCGAAACCGGGCTTGCGTGCGGCTTCAGCGAGCGCGCCGACAATGCTTTTCTCGAGGCCGTAGAGATAATCTCCGGGGTGCTGGCGCGCGAGCAGGCCGTCCTTCGGTTCGAGCAGCACCCCTTGCGCGCCGGAAGGATAGTCGATCACGCGGCTGCCGAATTCGGCGCCGTCCGAACAGCGCACGATGAGAGCGCGCACCGAATTGGTTCCGAAATCGACGCCGAGGGAGAACATCAGCGCTCAAGTGCTCCGGGTTTGTGGGAGCGCTGCGACCGGGCCCGGCGCAGCGCATTCGCGGCGAAAGCATCAGACCGCCGCTCGTCCTTGTCGCGGACGCCATCCGGCGTCCGCGATCCCTTGGCGGCGAGGCCTTGCGATCGAACCGGCCAGCCTCAGCGGATGCCGGCGTCGATCAGCTTGGTCAATGCGTCGATCGTCTTTGGCGTGACGGTGCCGGCGCCCGTGTTGAGCGACAGTCCCGGCATCTTGTATTTCGCGGTCATTACGCATTGCACGACCGGAAAGAAGCCTTGCAGGTAGAGCAACTGGTCGAGCGTAGCGCTTACCGCGCCCGATTTCAGCCCGTCGATTGTCGATGGAGCAAGGTCGATGCCGCCAACAACGATGTCGCCGGGCTTCTTGCCCGCCTTCTCCAGCACCTGTTTCATCACGCCAGTCGCGCCGCCGTGCTGCGTGCCAATGGCCTTCAGATTCGGATGCGCCTGAATGTAGGCCGCGAGGATCGGTACGGCCAGAGACATGTCGCTGTTGGCCTCCTGGGTGATCTCGAGCCGGTCGACCTTGAGCCCGGCCTTCTCTAGCGTGTCCGCGAGGCCCTTCTCGGACTGGCCGCGCTCGGCCTGACTGAACACGCCATAGACCATCGCTTGATCGCCGGACTTCAGGCCCTGCGCGAGCATGGCTTTCGCGGTCAACGCGCCGCCAGCATAGAGATCGACGCCGGCATAGCCGAAGCCTTTTGGCCCAAACTCGTTCTGCAGCTCGGTCAGCGGCGAATTGCCCGAGGTGACCACGATGCCCTGGTCGACGGCCTGCTTGACGAGGTCATGGAAGGCGGTCGCGCCAGGATGGCCCATAATCTCGATGCAGTTCGGCTTGGCCGCCATCGCCTCTTTGAACTGGTTGATCATTGTCTCGGGCGCCCAGGCCGAAAACTGCGACTTGAGGTCGACGCCGAGCGCTTCGGCGGCTTCCTTGGCGCCTGTCTGGCGGGCGAGCGTCGCGCCGTCGCCGGGGTTGCCGCCCATCTGCATGTACATCACCAGACCTTTGCCGATCGGATCGGCGAAAGCCGGAGCGGCCGCGGCCGCTAGCCCAGCCGCGGCGACGCCGGCCAGAAGAATTTGAGCCAAACGCATGTTCGTTTCTCCCTTGCTTATTCAGGCGCCCGCATCCGGTCGCCCCTCCCTCTCAGGAAGTCGGTGAATCGGTGACGATTTCGGACGATCGTCCGCGTCGATCTCGAAGCTTCGTGTCGATTGGAAAGACAAACCTCCGGCCGAACGCCGGACCGCGGCCTGGCGACGCGAGCGCTCTCTCCCCGCCGGTGAAAACTCGGACGAGCATTTCATCCCATGGAACCGTCTGTTCGATAAGTATTACAATATGATTTTAGCGTCGGTCAACTTGAAGTCGCGCCCGCCCGTGCTCCCCCTGCGAGTTCGCCTGCTCAGAGAGACCCATGTCGGTCGGCCAATTCCCCGCTCGAGCCGCCTAGCGGCGAACGCCTCCCCCTTCGGTCGCACGGACCCCGCCCAGTCTGCCCCGCAGGTTGGCGAAGAGCGCTCGCCGACGCTGCGGTTCGTCCGCATACATGTAGAAGATGATCGACACCAGGAAGATGAGGCCCTGCACGGTCCTCACCCACGCGCCTGTGAGCCCTGCCGCGACGAGGCCAGCCTCGACCATACCGATGATGAAACAGCCAAACACCGTCCCGATCATGGTCGCCTCGCCGCCGAAGATCGACGTGCCGCCGATCAGAACGGAAGCAATCGCGGTCAACAGATAGCCTTGTCCCTGGTTGCCGAAAAAGTTCTTGTTCTCCAGCGTCAGGATGATTGCCGCGCAGGCGGCGAGAAAGCCCATAAGCGTGAAGATCTTGATCTTCTCGCGATCGACGTCGATGCCGACGACGCGCGAGACATCATTGGAATCGCCAATGAACATGGCGTGCTCGCCGAACCGGTGACGGGTGAGGATGAGCCAAAGGAAGGCGACGATGACCGCAGTCCATAGCGCCTGGATCGAAAGCTCCTGCAACCAGGGCGTCGACGCGGACGCGAATGGGCGCCCGACGATCCATTGCCACACCGAACTCTCTTCGGCGCCGCGCAGGGCGTAAGACTTGCCGCCCGAGAGCACAGTCGCCATTCCGGCCCAGAAGAACTGGGTGCCGAGCGTCGTCATGAACGATGGTATCCCGATCTTGGCGATGATGACGCCGTTGAGGAACCCGACCAAAACTCCCGAGGCGAGACCGGCGACGACCGCGATCCAGCCGAGGTCATATTCCTTGAACAGAACCGCAAAGACGAAGCCGGAAAAGGCGATGATCGATGGAAAGCTAAGGTCGATCTCCCCCGCGCCGATCACAAAGGTGAGCCCGGCGGCGAGAAGGATCAGCGGCGGCAAAGTGGAGAGGAAGGTGGTGTAGATGTAGGGGGCAAGGAAAACCTCCGGCGCCCGGTACATGAACAGGAGCAGGAGAATCACGAAGACGATGATGATCGGCAGAGCCTCGAAGCGCTGCAGGATCGACGCGTCTGACCGCTGAGCCATTCGTGTCGTCTCCCTTACGCTTTGTGCTGTAACGCAATCAGATATTCGGTTAGCTCGGGCACCGTCATATCCTTCGGATCGATTTCGGAAACGACGCGCCCGCGGTCGAGCACAATAAGCCGATCCGCCACTTCATGCACGTGCGCCAGATTGTGCTCAATATAGATGCAAGCTCGCCCGGACCGCTTGATCCGGCGCACGAACTCGACCACTTTCCGCACCTCGGCGACCCCAAGCGCAGCGGTCGGTTCATCGAGCACGATGAGGTCGGCGTTGTAATGCATGGCCCGGCCGATCGCGATCCCCTGTCGCTCGCCGCCCGAGAGATTGCCGACCGTGGAATCGACGGTGATGCCGACGCCGCGGAACCCGATGGTGTCGATCAGGATCTCCTGCGCCACTTCCTTTTCGCGCTTGATGTCGATGAAGCCGAACCGGTTCGTGATCTGCCTTCCGACAAAGAAATTGCGCCATAGAGGCTGCTTTTCGGCCAGCGACTTGTCCTGATAGACCGTTTCGATCGACAGATCGTGCGCCATCCGGACCGAGTACTCCCCGGGCAGAATTTCGCGCTCGCGGATGAAAATCTTGCCCGAGGTCGGCGCCAGCACGCCGGTCATGACCTTGATCAGCGTCGATTTGCCCGCGCCGTTGTCGCCGATAAGTCCGACGATCTCATTGCGTCCGATGGCGATGTCGATGTCGCAAAGCGCGTGCACGGCGCCGAAATACTTTTGCACGCCCTCGAGGCGAACAATGGACGCGAAATCACCCCCCGCCGGCGTCATTGCGTCCCATCCCGAAAAATGCGCCGACGAAAGCGGCTCCGCGCGCGTCCACTGTCGCGCAACTGCGCGCGCTTGGCAACGGGACGTCATCAGCCGAGCGGCTCGCCGATCCAGTTGAAATCCACGAATTTTCGCACCCAGAAAAACAGATTGGGCTGAAGACCCAGTTCTCAAGAACGCACCGGAGCGGTTTTTTGTCGATAACGGCTCCCGGGTCCAATCTCTCGAACGCAAGTTATTCTGCTCGATCGCAAGCCACGGGGCCGCTCGATGTGGCGGAAACTCGCCGACGACCAGGGTTAGCCGCCAGGGGCGGGCAAAGCCTTGTCGCCGCGACAGACCGACAACGGCAACACCCGCGCCGCCTCCAGCCGCGTCATCCTCTCCGCGTGATCGTCGAAAGTTCCGCTGACGCAGGCGCAGGAATATCCGTAATGACCGTTGGTCGCGACGAAATGGTCCGGCGCCGGTTCCGGCAGGTTTTCGACGCCATCGGCATAGGGGCCTCCCTGAGCGGATATGATCCAGAGACCGTGAGCGTCCTTTAGCCACCAATTTCCGGGTGTCGGATTTTCCAGCCAGCCGCAGCGTTCCTCCGCGAGCGCGGGAGGAAGCGGCGCGAGCGCCACGAGGCCGACGACCAATCCGACCTTCCCGATCCGGCGGCCCGTGCGATCACGCGGTCTGGGGTTCGCGGCGACGCTCGCGCTCCCCGGAATTGCCCACGAAAAGTTGGATCATGTCGTATAGCTTATGGCGGAATAGAAATTGTGACCGTACATCGCGATCGCTTGGGCCTTGTCCAGACCATTGATGATTTTGCGGGCGTTCACCCAATCGTCGGTGGTCGGATTGAAATAATTGGCGAGCGATTTGCCGGTGAACAGGCCCTTTGTCATCCCCGATGAACATAATATTCGTGGCGTTGTCGAGTTTAAGCGCCAGCTCGGGGTGATTGACGAAGTCGACTCCCAACAGATCCGACATGGTCTTATAGTTGCGCTCCCAGGTCAATTGCACGAATCCTCGACCATAATAGACTTGCCCGGTTGTCGGATCGGGCTTGCCGTAAGGCCGGCCGCGCCCCTTTCCGTATTCCTCGATCGGCTGCATGTGCTGATCGGTTTCATGATAGGTTGTCGCCAGGGCGTAGGCGAGCCAACGGTCGTCATCGGCGGCGTATTTCGCCTCCCACCCGTCGAGAATTGCATTGATGCCATTAACCTGCGGCTGCCGCAGGTTGTTTGCGAACAGAGTTCGCCGCACTTGTCCGAAGAAAAAATTTCGATTGATCTTACTCACAATTTCCTCCCCAGGGATTACGAAGTCGTCGCGGTCAAAGCCGCGGATCGAAACGAGCAGTACGGATTCTCAAATAACACGCCCCCAGCCTGCAGCGATATCAGGGCTGTGGCGTCGCGCCGTGACCGGGGTCACAATGCAAGATCGCCGGCTACGGCTTGGAAGGACAGGCGTGGCTGGGGCGGGAGGATTCGAACCTCCGTATGGCGGAATCAAAATCCGCTGCCTTACCGCTTGGCGACGCCCCAACGTGCTGCAAGGCTGATTAGGCCCGGCGGAAAGCGCCGGACAATAGTTCGGGCCTTTGCCTATCGCAATGGCCGCCGGTGCGATTCTGCCCAAAGGGTGTCACTGAGCGACGCCGCGGCCAACCCCTGCTTCCGCGAGCGCCGCAGGATCGGCATTGGCGCCGCAGACGAGAACGCCGACGCGCTCGTCCGGTTCGGGCCGATAAGCGCCGCTTGCGATGGCGGCGAAGGCCGCCGCGCCCCCCGGCTCGGCGATAACCGACACATCGGCCCAGAGTCGGCGCTGGGCATCGAGGATCGCCGTGTCGGTGACAAGGACGACCCGGCTCACGAATTGCCTGGCGATCTTGAAATTGAGTTCGCCTACCCGCTTGGCGCCGAGCGAGTCGGCCGCGACCGACTTGACGGCGACGTCGACGGGCGCCTTCGCCTCGAGCGCGGCATGAAGCGCACGCGAACCCTCCGGCTCGACGCCAACCACCTTGACGCGGCCGTCGAACCAGGCTGCCGCTCCGGCGATGAGCCCGCCGCCGCCCACCGCGATGAGAACGGTGTCGAGCTTCAGGAGGCCGAGTCGCCGGAGGTCCTCCTCCCATTCCAGGGCGACGGAACCCTGGCCCGCGATGGTCTCGATAGCGTCGTAAGGGTGGATCGAGAGCGCGCCGGTTTCGGCGACGTACTGGTCGCAGCGCAGCTGCGCTTCCGCGTAGGTCCCGCCGCCGATCATGGCCTGCGCCCCATACGCCTTGATTTTAGCAATCTTGGCGGGCGTGGCGATGTCCGGCACGAAGATGCGCGCGCGAATTCCCAGCTTTTCCGCCGCGAAGGCGACTGCCGCGCCATGGTTGCCGCCCGACGCCGTCGCGCAGCCTGCCGCCGGAGCTGGCCGGGTAAGAAGGTTGTGAAAGGCGCCGCGAGCCTTAAAGGAACCGGTAACCTGCAAACATTCGAGCTTGAACGACAGCGGCGGGGCGCCCGCGATCGGCGAGGCCGTTTCGAGAATCGGCGTGCGGCGGATGTGTCGGCGAATGCGCGCGTGGGCGGAGCGAATGTCGTCGGACGTGACTGTCGCCGCCGCCGCCAGGGTCATCGCGAGGCGCCGACCTCAAGCGCCCGCTGGGCCTTTTGGGGAAGGCCTGCAACGACCAACGCGTAGCTTTGGCGTACATAAGTCTTGAGATCATCTTCGCTGAGCGAGCGAGCGTCAGTGCGCTGAACCCAGGATAATCCTCGGGAGGCGAGATAGGGCGCTGGGCGCACCCCCGGAAGTTCGCTCAGAATTGCAAAGCTCGCCGCAGAACATTTGAAACTTACGCCAAACTCCGGCGCATTCGACCATCCGCCGATCGCGAACACCTTGCCCCCGATCTTCCAGACGCTCGCGTCGCCCCATTGGACGACATGCGTCGTGTGGGGCAGGCTGGCGCAGAAAGCGTCGTAATCTTCCAGTGTCATACGCAGCACGAATGAAGCGGGGGCCGGGAGATCGCGCGCGGGTTGGCTTAGCCCGCTGTCAAAGTTTGATCGCGTCCTTGAGCTCGCGCAAACGGTCGAGCTTCTCCTGCGCCAATCGCTTTTGGTCTTCAGCTGCGTCGGCAAGGTCCTCCTCGGCGTTCTTGATCTCCTGACCGAGCTTGTCGGCGCTCAAGTCCTCAAACGAGATCGCCGTCTCCGCCAGCAAGATGAGGCCCTTCTTGCTTGCATCGGCAAATCCGCCGCGCACGAAGACGCGACGGTGCTTTCCTTCCGCATCGTCAATGCCGACAACTCCAGGGCGCATCGACGTCATCACCGGCGCATGCTCGCTCAGCACCAGGAAGTCGCCTTCGTTGCCCGGCACCAGCACCGATTGAGCGGCGCCGTTGAACAGCACCCGGTCCGGAGACACCAGTTCAAAATGGAATGTGGCCATGGCGACCCCCGACGTCGTTCGCGTCAAGCCGCCTCGGCGGCCAGCTTCTTGGCTTTCTCGACCGCCTGCTCGATCGTGCCGACCATGTAGAAGGCGGCCTCAGGCAGGCTGTCGTATTTGCCTTCAACGATGCCCTTGAAGCCCTTCACGGTATCCTCGATTTTGACCTGCACGCCGGGCGTCCCGGTGAACACGGCGGCGACATCGAACGGCTGCGACAGGAAGCGCTCGATCTTGCGCGCGCGGGCGACGATTTGCTTATCCTCTTCCGACAGTTCGTCCATGCCGAGGATCGCGATGATGTCCTGCAGGGCCTTATAGCGCTGCAGGACCTGCTGCACCTGACGGGCGACGTTGTAATGCTCCTCGCCGACGATCGCGGCCGTCAGCATGCGCGAAGTCGAGTCGAGCGGATCGACCGCCGGATAAATCCCTTTTTCGGAAATCGCGCGGGAGAGCACGGTTGTCGCGTCCAGATGGGCGAACGAGGTCGCCGGCGCCGGATCGGTCAGATCGTCGGCCGGAACATAGATCGCCTGCACCGAGGTGATCGACCCCTTCGTCGTGGTGGTGATGCGCTCTTGCAGGGCGCCCATGTCGGTGGCGAGAGTTGGCTGGTAGCCGACTGCGGATGGAATACGGCCGAGCAGCGCCGAGACTTCCGAACCCGCCTGAGTGAAGCGGAAGATGTTGTCGATGAACAGAAGCACGTCCTGCCCCTGGTCGCGGAAATGCTCAGCGACCGTGACGCCGGCCAGTCCGACGCGCATCCGCGCGCCGGGCGGCTCGTTCATTTGGCCAAACACCAGCGCGCACTTCGACTTTACGCCTGAGTCGGGATCATGCGGATCAGCGTTGACCTTGGATTCGATGAACTCGTGATAGAGGTCGTTGCCTTCGCGGGTGCGCTCGCCGACGCCCGCGAACACCGAATTGCCGCCGTGGGTCTTGGCGACATTGTTGATGAGTTCCTGGATCAGCACCGTCTTGCCGACGCCCGCGCCGCCGAACAGGCCGATCTTGCCGCCCTTGGCGTAGGGGGCGAGCAGGTCGACGACCTTGATGCCGGTGACCAGAATCTGGGCTTCCGTTGATTGCTCGACATATGCAGGGGTCGGCTGATGGATGGCGCGCCGCGCCTCCATGTTTATTGGTCCCGCCTCGTCCACGGGCTCGCCGACGACGTTCATGATCCGACCGAGCGTGCCTTCGCCGACCGGGACCGAGATCGGGGCCCCTGTGTCCACGACTTCCTGACCGCGCACCAGGCCTTCCGAAATGTCCATGGCGATGCAGCGCACGGTGTTCTCGCCCAGATGCTGGGCGACTTCGAGCACGAGGCGATTGCCGTTGTTCATTGTCTCGATCGCGTTCAGGATCGGCGGCAGGTAGCTGTCGAACTTCACGTCGACGACCGCGCCGATCACCTGGGTTACGCGGCCGGTGGCATTCGCGATATTGGCCATTTTCTGACGTCCTCGTTCCGATGGTCAGGCGTCGCCTCTAAGACGACGAGCGGGTTAGAGCGCCTCGGCTCCCGAAATGATCTCGATCAATTCCTTGGTGATCATCGCCTGCCGAGTGCGGTTGTAGCGAAGCGTGTAGGCCTTGACCATTTCGCCGGCATTGCGCGTGGCGTTGTCCATCGCGCTCATCTGCGCGCCGAAGAACGAAGCCGCGTTCTCGAGCAGCGCGCGGTAGATGCGCACCGTGACCGCGCGCGGCAGCAGCTGGGCGAGAATTTCACCTTCGTCGGGTTCGTAGTCGTAAACTGGGGCTTTCTCGTCCTTCGGGCCGAGCTCGGGGGGAATGAGCTGCTGGGCGGTCGGGATCTGGGCGATCACCGATTTGAAGCGGGAGTAGAACAGCGTGCAGACGTCGAACTCGCCGTTTTCGAACAGTTCGATCAGCTTTGCGGCGATCGGTTGGGCAGTTTCGTAAGAGATGACGCGGACGGAGCGCAACTCGGTCAATCCCAGAATCTGCCTCTCGTGGGTGCGCCGAAGTTGATCATAGCCCTTCTTGCCGACACACAGGATCTTCACGGTCTTGCCCTCGGCCGCAAGCGCGTTGGCCCGCTCACGCGCGAGCCGCACGATTGCAGTATTGAACGCGCCGCACAGTCCGCGCTCGCCGGTGCAGACGAGGAGCAAATGAACCTGGTTCGATCCGCTGCCGATGAGCAGTCGCGGGCCTTGGCCGTCAGTCGCCGCGCCGGCCAGATTCGTAAGCACCGCCTCGACCTGCTCCGCATAGGGCCGTGCGGACTCCACGGCGCCTTGCGCGCGGCGCAGCTTCGAGACCGCGACCATCTGCATCGCCTTGGTGATCTTCTGCGTCGACTTGACGGAGGCGATCCGGTTTCGGAGGTCCTTTAGCGACGGCATAGCGGAGCGGCTCCACGGGCATCCGTTTCAGGGTCGGCGCATAGCGGGGGCAGGGACGACCGGCTCATTTCAGGTAAAGGTCGCAGCATAGGCTTCGACCGCCGCCTTGAGCTTGGCTTCGACGTCGTTGAGCAGATCGCCGGAGGAGCGGATCGCCTCCAGAATATCCGGGTTCTTCGCCCGCAGAAAGGTGAGAAGTCCGTCCTCGAACGGCCGCACCTTGTCGAGCGGCAGCTTGTCGAGATAGCCGTTGACCCCGGCGTAGATGACGCAGACCTGCTCCTCCATCTTGAGCGGCGAGAACTGTGGCTGCTTGAGCAGCTCGGTCAGGCGAGCGCCCCGGTTGAGCAGGCGCTGGGTAACGGCGTCGAGGTCGGAGCCGAACTGCGCGAAAGCCGCCATCTCGCGATATTGCGCGAGCTCGCCTTTGATTTGCCGGCGACCTTCTTGGTCGCCTTGGTCTGCGCTGCGGAGCCGACTCGCGAAACCGAAAGTCCGACGTTCACCGCAGGCCGGACGCCTTGGTAGAACAGGTCCGTTTCGAGAAAGATCTGCCCGTCGGTGATCGAAATCACGTTGGTCGGAATATAGGCCGAGACGTCATTGGCCTGCGTCTCGATGATGGGCAGGGCGGTCAGCGAGCCCGATCCGTTTTCCTTGTTGAGCTTGGCCGCGCGCTCGAGCAGGCGCGAATGGAGGTAGAACACATCGCCGGGGTAGGCTTCACGGCCCGGCGGACGCCTGAGCAGAAGCGACATCTGGCGATAGGCGACCGCCTGCTTCGAAAGGTCGTCGTAAATGATCACCGCGTGCATGCCGTTGTCGCGGAAAAATTCGCCCATCGCGCAGCCTGAGAAAGGCGCGAGGAACTGCATCGGCGCCGGGTCGGAGGCGGTGGCGGCGACGATGATCGTATATTCGAGCGCGCCATTCTCCTCCAGAACCTTGACGAACTGCGCGACCGTCGACCGTTTTTGGCCGACCGCGACATAGACGCAATAGAGCTTCTTCGATTCGTCGCCGCTCTGGTTCAATGACTTCTGGTTCAGGATGGTGTCGAGCGCGATCGCGGTCTTGCCGGTCTGCCGGTCGCCGATGATGAGCTCGCGCTGGCCGCGGCCGATCGGGATCATCGCGTCGATCGCCTTGAGGCCCGTCGCCATCGGCTCGCTGACCGACTTGCGGGGAATGATCCCGGGCGCCTTGACGTCGACTCGGGCGCGCTTTTCGGCGTTGATCGGGCCCTTGCCGTCGATCGGGTTCCCCAACGCGTCAACGACGCGGCCGAGCAGCCCCTTGCCGATCGGCACGTCGACGATTGCTCCGGTGCGCTTGACGGTCTGGCCTTCCTTGATTTCGCGGTCGGCGCCGAAAATGACGATGCCGACGTTGTCGCTCTCGAGGTTCAGCGCCATTCCGCGGGCGCCGTTCTCGAACTCGACCATTTCGCCCGCCTGGACCTTGTCGAGACCGTAGGCGCGCGCGATCCCGTCGCCGACCGAGAGGACCTGACCGACCTCGGTCACCTGAGCCTCGGCGCCGAAGTTGGCGATCTGGCTCTTGAGGATCGAGGAAATTTCTGCGGCGCGGATATCCATCAGCCGACCTCTTTCATGGCTAGGCGAATTGCGTTGAGCTTCGTTTTCAGCGAGCCGTCGACCATGCGCGAGCCGAGCTTGACGATCAGGCCGCCGATGATCGACGGGTCGAGCCTGACGTTTAGATCGACCTCCCGGCCGCCGGAAGCAGCGCGCAGCGATTCTTTCAGCGCCGCGATCTGGGCGTCGGTGAGCGCAGTCGCGCTCGTGACGTCGGCGCGCGTCACGCCGCGGTGCGCATCGTACAGCTTGCGGTAGTCGGCGATCATCCCGCGGATGAAGAACAGACGACGCTTCGATGTCACCAGTCGGATGAAGTTGGCGGCGACGCCGCCGATATTCGCGTCCGCGAGAATCGCATCGAGAGCCTTGAGCTGGTCGCCGGCGGAGAATACCGGGCTTCGCACCAGGCGTTCGAGATCCGGGCTTTCGGCGATCAGCCCGTCGAATCTCGTCAGGGCTTCGGCGACCGCGTCTGTCTGGCGCTCGTCCTGGGCAAGCGAGAACAGCGCCGACGCGTAGCGCCCCGCAACTCCCGAAACGATCGTG
>CAWEAT010000030.1:0-86396 GCA_963806935.1 uncultured Alphaproteobacteria bacterium | reverse complement strand
AGGGGCCCCAGGTTTTTCTCTCGATGAACGCGAGCGCGCGGCGGTTTGATTCCTGCGCTTCCGCCACGGTGTTGAAGACGCTGATCGCGGTCACCGTGTCGTCGGGCGCATAGATCACGTAGTAGCCCATGAAGCCTGAAACCTCGCTGATGATCGGGACCGCGCCCTTGATCTTGTCGGCAAGCGCGTCCGCCGAGCCCGGCTTGGCCTTGAACTGACGAATTGCGGCATACATGGCGTCCTCCTGACCGGCCTTTGATCCGCGGCCCGTTGACGCTGATCATAGAGCGCATCGCGGCCCGGCAAAAATCGTGGTGGCGGGAGACGGCTGCTACGACTAAGCATTCGCAAAAGAAATGGAGGAGGCGACTATGGTTGACGAGACAAAGCTCAATCAATTCGTGAGCAAAATGCTGGGCGACCTTGGAGGGGCTCTCAGTGTGCCGTTGGTGCGGATGGGCGACAAACTCGGCCTCTACAAGGCGCTCCATGAGCAGGGTCCGATGACGTCGGCGGAGCTTGCAGCGAAGACGAATGTCGCTGAGCGCTATGCGCGCGAGTGGCTGTCGCAACAAGCCGCTTCAGGGTACCTCGAATATGGCCCGGATACCGGCAAATTCACCTTGCCGCCGGAACAGGCGATGGTGTTCGCGGAGCCTGACAGCCCGGTCTATATGCAGCCCGCCTTCGATATGGTGGCGGTCATGCTGGACAACCAGCGGCTGGTGGAGCCGGCATTTCGCTCCGGCAAAGGCGTCGGCTGGGGTGATCAGTCACAGTGTCTATTCTGCACGACCGGACGCTTTTTCCGCGTAGGCTATCACAACAACCTTGTAGGCTCGTGGCTGCCGGCGCTTGACGGAGTCACGGCGAAACTGGAGTCCGGCGGGACTGTCGCCGACGTCGGTTGCGGGCACGGCTTTTCGACCATTATCATGGCGAAGGCGTTTCCCAAGTCGACGTTCGTCGGCTACGACTTTCATCCGGCATCCGTTGAGCAGGCGCGGGTCCATGCGGAGCAGCATGGAGCAACCGCGAACACGAAGTTCGAGGTCGCCATGGCAAGTGATTTTCCTGGCAGGGATCTGGACCTGGTGACATTCTTCGACTGCCTTCACGACATGGGCGATCCGGTCGGCGCGGCGCGCCATGTGCGCGAAACATTGAAGCCGGACGGAAGCTGGATGATCGTCGAGCCCGCGGCCGGTGATCGATTGGAGGACAATCTCAATCCGGTGAGCCGAATGTACTACGCGGGCTCCACGATGGTGTGCATCCCCACCTCGCTCGACCAGCCGGTCGGCGCGGCGTTCGGGGCGCAGGCGGGCTTCGCCAAGCTATCGTCGGCGATCACGCAGGGCGGGTTCGGCACGGTTCGCAAGGCGACAGAGACGCCGTTCAATATGGTGCTCGAGGCGCGACCTTAGTCCACGCGCCTACGCGCTCGACGTCAGCGCTCCCGGCAGCGCCGCCCGCAGCCGCGAGGGGGCGGCCGGGGCGAGCTTCTTCACCGCGCTCGACGCCGCGACCACGCCCCGATTGACGAACGCCTCGTGATTGCGCTCGATCTCGTCGAGGTCGTAGAGATAGTTGACCATGATCCCGTAGGACTCGGCGAGCCCCTTCGGCGACAGGTCCCCTTCCCAGTCGATGCGCTCGAGGCTCGCGCCGTTGCCGAGATGGAAGCGGGCGACCGGGTCGATAACCCGCCCGTCGGGGCGGCGCGCCTTCAGGAAGTAGTAAGCCGCGAGCGGCTCGAGCGCCGCGCGCAATCGTGGCGCTACGCCCGGGGCGGTCGGCCAATTGTCCTCGGCCGCGAGCGGAAGCGCGGCGCTCTTGAGCGGCGCGATCGACGCGTCTTCGGTCGTCTCGAGCCAGGCGCGGAATCCCGGGACCGGCGAGAGGGTGACGAAGCTCTCGATCGCCGGCAGTTCGCGCCGGATCTCCTCGACCACCTGCTTGATGAGAAAGTTGCCGAAATTGACTCCCGCCAGGCCCTGCTGGCAATTGGAGATCGAATAGAACGCCGCCACTCGCGCCTTGTCCGGCGACACATGGGCGCGCTTTTCCGCGAGCAGCGGCGCAATCGCCGCCGGCGGCGTGAGCGTCAGCGCGACCTCGACGAAGATCAGCGGCTCATCGACCAGCCGCGGATGGAAGAAGGCGTAGCATCGCCGGTCGGCCGGATCGATTCGCCGCCTGAGCTCGTCCCAGTCGCCGATCTCGTGCACCGCCTCGTAGCGGATGATCTTCTCGAGCAGCGCCGCCGGCGACGACCAGTCGATGCGGCGCAACACCAGAAACCCGCGATTGAACCATGAACCGAACAGATGGAGAAAATCGCGATCAACGATCGCGAGCGACGGGTTCTGGTTGATTAGCGCCAGGAGGTCGGCGCGCATCTCGACCAGCGCCGCGGTGCCGCCCGGCGCCCGATTGAGCCGCCGGAACAGCTCGTGGCGGCGCGGCTCCGAGGCGTAGTGGATTTCGCTCGCCGCGGCCTCGTCGGCGTCGGAGCCGAAATCGGCGATCGCCGTCATCATCCGCTCGCGATCAGGCCCGAACTCGTCGGCAAGCGAGCGAAAGAACGCCGCATGGTCCGACGGATCGAGCGCGCGGTAGCGGCGCAGGATCTCGGCGGCGAGCGCGACTCCAGACGCCTCGCCCCGCCCGGCGACCAGCGCTCGGCAGGACTCGATCAGCGATTCGGCGCGGTTCTCGCCGTCCTTCGGCCATGGCTTGATCTTGAGCACCGAGCGCCCGCGCTCGGCGATCGAGGTCAGAAGATCGTAAAAAAAGGCGTTGGACATCGTTTCCGTCGGCCTTGGCGCCGGCGCCTCAAACGGACTGACGAGAATCGATTGTCGTGCGAGGCTGGAAGGGAATCAAGCCGCGTGCGCACGAAAATGCGCAAGCGCCATCACCGTTGCTCACGATCGCGGCCGGTTCAAGACGCGCGGCCAACTTCAGAACGGCGGCGGGGCGGTCCATTGGGCCCAGAGATCGCGCAGCCGCATCGTCCAGGCCAGATAGGCGCCGAGGCCGATCAGGAGCGCGAGCGTGATCGACCCCAACGTCATCAAGAACAGGCTCAGCGCGTCTCCGAGCCGCCGGAGGAACCGGCGCCGCGGAGGCGCCGCCCATTCGCCTGTGGCCGCTTCGATCACCTCGCTTGCGGCGTGGACCGACGCCGCCCTGCCGCGGGCTCCGCCGGCCAGCGGCCAGGCGCGCGGCCCATTTGCCTCGGCCTGCGGCGCCTTCTCGTCCGGCGGCGCCTGCGCGTCCCGAGACTCCGAGGCCAGCGCGCGCTCGCGCTCGATGAGTCGGCGGGCGACATAACTGGCGACCGCCGCGGTGATGGCCTCGACCGACTGGCTTTCGGCGATCAGCATCCGGCCGTTGCGTGTGTCCTGATGGAGCCGGTAGGTGCGCCGGTCGTGCGCCATGTCGACGAAGGCGATCATGTCGACGAAAAGACGCGGATGATCGCCCCGCGCCAGCGCCAGATCAAACATGTCGACGTCCGGCGGCGCCTGCGCGACGACGGGCTTGAGCGCGCTTTCGAGCAGCGCCAAACGGCCCAATTCAATCTCGCGCAAATCCGCGATCGCCTCGGCGCGCTCGGCGTTCTCGACCCGCGCCTGCCGGATCGCCGATGCGAGGTCGGGCAGGGCGGCAAGTTCGGGTTTGTCGTTCATCGACCTCAATGTTGTTCGCGCTTATCCAGCAAGGTTAGCGCGAATCCGCCGGACCGCAAACCGTTCGATCAGCGCAGCTTTTCCTGGACGAAATTATCTTGGACCGTCCGAAAACGGCGTCCTTGACGTCCTGCGGCCGGCCGCGGAAATCGCGCGGCTCTCGTCGGCGCGTGGGCGCGGCTTACTTCGCCGCCAAAGCCGCAAGCCGCTCGCGCGCTCCGGTCGCGCCGGCGGCGAGGGCGCGGGCGTAATAGTCGTGCGCCTTGGCGCCATCGCCTTTGAGGCCAAGAACGCCGAGACGGGTCAGCGTCGCCGGATCGAACGTGTCGCCGAGCGCGACCAGCGCCCGCGCGTCGCCGGCTTCGGCGGCGCTCACGAAGAAGGCCCGGGCGGTCGCAATGTCGCCCTTGGCGAAGGCGACCAGGCCTTCGGCGCACAGCCGGCGACCGTCGTCGATCGGTATCGCCAGCGCCGCGCCGGGACTCGCGCCTTCCTTGTTCCGCTGCGCGGCTGGCTGGTTGCGCAACGCGCTTGCAAGTTTGCCGATCGCTTCCTTGGCGAGCGGCTGGGCCGCCGCCACGGGCGCCTTGAGCGCCGAGACGAGGACAGACGGTTTGACGAAAACGGGCTGCTCGACGGCAGCCTTGGCGTTCAGCGCCGAGGGCTCGAGTCGCGGCCAGCACGCGAACACGAGAATGCCGGCGAAGGCGGCGGCGACGACGCTTGCGAGCGCTTTCCAGGAAATGGCCAGCATCCGTCCTCCCTACTGCATCAGCCCGCGCCAGCGGGTCAGTCCCTCATAGAGGCGATCCGAATCGCTTGCGCTCGGCCAGCTCGGCGAAGTGGCGGCGGATTTGGCCGAGGCGCGGAACGCGTCGAGAGACGCGTCGGCCGAAGCCTTCTTCGCGTCCAGCCAGTCCTGCGCCCCCGCCAGCCGCGGCCACGGCTGGCCCGGCCATGACGCCTCGGCCGCGAGATTGACGTCGCGCCAATGGGCGTCGCGGTCGTCGCCGAGGAAACCGTCATAGTTGTCGAAGAATGACCGCGCGAGCCGGCCGAGCGCGTCCGCCCGAGCCGATCCCGGCGGAGCGTCGAGGGCGACGAGCGCCATCGGCTCGGCCACGGTTTCGACCGGCGTGGTCGCGCCGACAAGATTGGGCCTTTCGGCGGCGGTCACGTGAGCTGGAGCGTAAACCGGCTCCAGCGTCGCCGACCACGGAATTGCGAGGATGTGGAACCGACCGTCGCCGCCGAAGTCATCCAATGCCGGAGTTCCCTCGGCCCCGAGGACGACGACCGCGTCGACTTTGCCCGCCGCAAGCGCTTCGAGCGCTTCCGGCAGGGGCCCATTGGTTTGATTCGGCGTCACCCCTAGCCGGGAGAACAGCATTCTGCCGCTGGTCGACGTCGCGCTGTCGAGTTCGCCGAAACTGACCAGCTTTCCCTGCAAGCCATTGATAGATTTGATTTCCCTCGGCGCGATCACTTCGAGCGTCTCAGGCGCCAAGCGCGCGACGTAAGGAACGCGCCTTATCCATTCGGGGTCGCCCTTGGCGCTCGAAACCAGGCTGTCGAGCGAGACAATGGCCAAGTCGGCCATGTCGGTCTTGATGACCTTGCCGAGGCCGTCGGGCGACGTGGGACCGACCATCGCATGGCCGGGGGCGCCGCTTGTGGTCATGACCGTCGCGAAGTCCTTGGCCATTCGGCTCGCCCTGACGTCGCCGGGGTCGGCAAGGACAGAAAACTCTTTTGGAACAGGCGGTTGCGGCGCCTGAATGGCCCCGGTCGCCGCCGGCGCCAGCGCTGTTGCTCGCGCATACTGACGGACTACCCTGCCCTGGCTGCCGCGCCATGCGCCATGCCACAGAACTCTTACGCCATTTTTGAAAACCGGATGGGTGTAGGGAACCATGCCCGACGGCGCCTTCTTTGATTCGGCCGCAAAAGCACCGCCGGCGAGCAGCATTGCGACGCCGAGCGCGGCAGCCGAGCCGATGGCCCCGCCACGCGGTCCCCGCCCCAGCTTCCCCATACCAATCGACAAAAACCTTGGGCGCCCGCCCTGATGCGTTCCGCTCGCCATCGCGCGCGAACTTGGCCAGCAAATGCGACCTCATCAAGGCAGCCAACCCATTGCTCCCCCGCGGATTTGCTGGCCGGGGCTGCGATTTGCACAGGATTGAGAGCCTACTCAGGACGCCGCCGCAAGAGCCTCGAGCGCCGCCACGAGCTCCTCGTCGCCGATTGGCGCCAGCGTCGGCCCGTCGAGATAGACCAGCGCGGCGCGGATCGGGACCCCGGGATAGAGCGGCTGCAAAGCGGCGCGATAGAGCGCGAGCTGCGCCGACGTGGGCAGCAGTCGGGTGATCGGGCTTCGCGCCGAGCTTGAAGTCCACGATCGATACGCCATCGCCGGCCGCGACCAGCCGGTCGAGACGGCCGCTGAAGGGTAAATCCGGACGCCCGGGCCGCGGCAGAAGTCCTACCAGCGGGACTTCGGCGCGGGAGTCGGGGCCAAAGAAGCGCCTAAGCTCCGGCGCGTCGATCGCCGCCAGAACTTTGGCGGCCAGCGCGGCGCGGGCCGGTTCGGCGAGGCCGCCGCCCATGCGGTCGAGATACTCGTCCGCGGCGCTCGCCCGCCGGTGCGGTGGAACGCCGGGCAGCAACTCAAGCAGGGCGTGAGCGAGACGCCCCTCCTGGACGCGCTCGCGGTCGCGCTCGCCTCCGCCGCTGACGCGCGAGGGGCTGAGGGAAGCAGCGGCCAACTCGGGCGCAGCCTTGGCGACGAGCCACCCCGGCAGCGTGCTGGAAGGGCGAATCTGCGGCGTTTCGGCGCCGTCTTCGGCGCGAAGCCCTTCGCCGTAACGCCAAATTTTCTCCGGCCCAACAAACGGCGCCGGGGCCTCGACGAGCGAATCGGCGAGACCGTCCCGGACGAGATTGTACCAGCAGCCCTCCGGACGGGCGTTCTTGCCGTCATAGCCGGCGACGATGAGCCGCTGGGCGGCGCGGGTCATTGCGACATAGAGCAGGCGTCGATGCTCGCCCGCCGCGGCCTTGCGCGCCGCGGTTCGTGCGTCGGCGAGCGCGCTTGCATCCAGGCTCGCGGACTTCGCCCAGGCATAGAGGGGCGGATCGTTGGGCCTCGCCGGCGCAAGCCGCATCAGTTTGGGATCCTGCCGGCCATTGGGGGCGGTGCATGTGTCCGGCAGGAAGACGATCGGCGCTTCGAGTCCCTTGCTGGCGTGGACTGTCAAGACGCGCACGCCCTCGGTCTCGACCTCCATGTCGCGCTTGATCTCGGCGTCGGCGGCTTCGACCTCGGCGAGAAAGTTGTGCAGCGACGGCGCCTCGCGCCGCTCATGCGCCAGCGCCAGGGCCAGAAATTCGTCGATCGGGTCGGCGGCTTCGGGTCCGAGCCGGCCGGCCAGGGCTCGCCGGCCACCGTCCTCGCCGAGGAGGAGCGCGTAGAACGCGAAGGGCGAAAGGGCCCGCGCTCGGTTTCGCCACACGGCGAGGCTGCGCGCCGCTTTGGCCGCGAACAGGTCGTCGGACGCCGCCAACGCCTCGGCCAGCGATCCGCTGCGCCTTGCCGCGAGCTCGAGGAGCGTATCTTCATCGAGCCCGATCAGGGGCGACTTGAGGACGGAGGCGAGTGTCAGATCGTCATCCGGCAGGAGCGCCGCCCGGCCGGCAGCGATGAGGTCCATCACCGCGATATGGTCCTTGAGCGTCAGGCGGTCGGCGCCGGCGGCCTTGAGCCCGGCAGCCTTGAGCGCTCTCACCATCGACTCGAAGAAGGCGTTGCGGCTGCGGACCAGTATCATGACGTCGCTTTCACGGATGGGCCTGACGCCGCCCGTTCGCGGATCGACCACCCGTTCGCCCGAGGCTGGCGACACCCATTGCTTGATGACGCTGGCGATGCGGTGGGCCAGCAGAACCTGGGGGTCGCTCGGTGACGCATGGTCGAGCGGGAGGCGCCAGTCTTCCGGGTCCGGGGCAAGGACTGGCGCGATCGGCGGCCACAACTCGACGACGCCCTTCAGGTCGCGGCGGATGGCCAGATGGCGAGGGGGCGGCTCCTCGGGCGCGGCGACGCCGCGCCAGGCCGCCTCCGAGCTGAACGTCATGTCCACCGCATCGAGAATTGTCTGCGACGACCGGAACGAAAAGGTCAGCAGAACGTCGGCGAACGGGCGCTCGGCGTCGCTATGGCGCTTGGCGAACAAGCGCTTCATTTCGGCCAGCATCTCGGGGGCCGCGCCGCGAAAGCCAAAGATCGACTGCTTTTCGTCGCCAACCGCGAACACAGTGCGGTTCGCGCCGCGCGCGCCGGCGCCGGCGAAGAATTCCGAGGTGAGCTCCGCCAGAATGCGCCACTGTGGCGGAGCGGCGTCCTGGGCTTCGTCGAGCAACAGGTGATCGAGACCATAATCGAGCTTGTGCAGCACCCAGGCGGCGCTCGACTGGGTCAGAAGCGCGAGCGCGCGGCCGATCAGGTCGTCGAAATCGAGCGCGCCGCGCTCGGCTTTCATCCGGGCGTAGGTTGAAAGGATCGCCGTCGCGACTACCAACAGGGCGCCGCTGCGCTCGAGCGCCATCGCGCCGCGCCGGCGCTCGCGCAAGTCGATGAGGCGATTCAGCTCGCGGCGCAGATCGTCTTCGAGCATGGGAAACCTGCCGCGCAGGTCGCCGGTGATCAGATTGCCTTTCTCGCCGCCCCGCGGATCGCCTCTGCCGGGTTTGTCTTGCGACTTGGCGAAGAAGGCGTCGAGCAGCGCCTCGATGCGAACCTCGCGCGGATCGTCCCGGTTCACCGCTCGAAGTCTGGCCGCGAATTCCTTGTCCTTTGAGCTTCCGCGGTCGAGATCGCGCGCCCACATCTCGCGGCGCATGCGCTCGGTTCTCCTCCGAGCATCCGGGCTTCGAGATTTGCCGTTGTGTCTTCGGGACGAAGCCCGAACAGACCGCCGAGCGCGGCGGTGTAGGAAGACGCCTCGCCATGGGCGCTGAGGGCTTCAGCGCGGCCGAGCGCCTCCTTCAGAAGGTCATCGAAGGCGAGGGCGCCGCACTCTCGCGCCACCAGGTCGAGCTTGGCCATGCTGTGCGGGGCCGCGCTCAGCGCCGCGAGCGCCCGGTCGCGCGCCTCGAGCATCAGGAGGCGAGCCTCGTTCTCGTCGATGACCTTGAAATGCGCCGGGACATTGGCCTCGAACGGAAACAGCCGCAGCAACCGCTCGGCGAAGGCATGCAGCGTCTGAATCTTGAGCCCACCCGGCGTCTCGATCGTGCGGGCGAACAATTGCCGCGCGAAAGCGAGCTCCGGCGGGCCTGGCGTAGGCGCACCGCTTTCGACGATCGCCTCCGTGAGGGCCTCGTCCGAAAGGCTCGTCCATCGGGCGAGCTGGGTGAAGATACGCTCGGCCATGTTGGCCGCCGCGGCTTTTGTGTAGGCCAGGCACAGGATCTGCGCCGGCGGCGTTCCCTCGAGCAGGAGCCTCACCACCCGCTGGGTCAGGACATGGGTCTTGCCGCTGCCGGCGTTGGCCGACACCCAGGCCGAGGTCTTCGGGTTTGAGGCCTCGGCCTGGCGCTCCCGCAAAGCAGCAGGAACAGCGAAAAGACGGCTCATGGCGCGTCCCCCGCTTCCTCGTCATCGCCTGCGATCGCCCATTCCTTGACCCGTGCGAGATGGTCGTAATCCGAGAACCGACTCGCGAATTTGGGGAACGGTCGCGAGAGATAGGGCGTCTCCTTATGGTCGAACGCCTCGAGCAGCATTGTAAGCCCGGCGAAATGCTTGTCGGCGAGCTTGCGAATATCGGCCTTCTCGCCCCCGGCGCGCCTCTCTGCGCCTCCGCCGCCCCCGCCGAGCTTCAGATAGAGCGCGTCGACAGGTTCGAGCGCCGGCAACTCCTGGAAAACCGCCTCGCCGCAAGATGGCGGCTTCCAGCGTGAGTTGCGGCGCGAATCCGACCTCGACTTCGCGTGCGCCCGGCGTCGATCCGCTCTTATAGTCGATGAGCCTCGCGCCGCCGGAGCGCAATTGGTCAATTCGGTCTGCCCGCGCGCTCAGCTTGAAGGACGCGCCGCTCGCGAGTGGAACGGGGATCGCGCCGTGCTGCTCGACCCAGATCTGCGTGGCGTCGCCTCGCGCCTCGCGCTCGAAAGCGAGAAAGAAGTCGAGCCCGTTTTCGACATTGGGCCAGTGGAGGGCGGCAAACGCCGGATCGGCGCGAAGCGGCGCAAAGCGGGCGCGTGCAATCGCAAACAGGCGCTCGCGAGCGTCGAGGGGGAGGGGGCCGAGCGGGCACGCCTTGACGAATTCCTCGAGCGTCGCGTGCCAGGCGATTCCGGCTTCCCGCGCGCTGATGTCGCGTTCGACCGCTTCGAGCGGCTTCAAGCGGAGAATGTATTCGGCATAGATCGCGTAAGGGTCGCGCCGCAACGTCTCGATCCGGGTGACGCTGAGCGCCCGGGGACGGACCTCGACCGGCGGCCGCGGCGCCGGCCTTGGCGCGGGCCGGAACTCGGCCGGCTGATCGAGCGCGCGCGCGAAGGCGAGATAGCGCCCGCCGCGTTCCTCAGCGCCGGCGATCGCCTGCGAGCCGGCGCCGGCGGCGGCCGCGAGGCGCTGCAGAAAACGCGAGGCCACGGTCGGCTCGCCGCCGCGCTTCTTCGCCCGGCTCAGGATCGCCTCGCGCGCCCCGAGCGCGGCGACGAAATCATGCGCGGTTTGGCCGATGCGCCGTTCCGGCGCCGTGAGGCCGAGCGCGGCGCGCATCGGCCGGTTGAGGAAGGCGTCGGTCTCGACCGCCGGCGGCCAGACCGTTTCGTCGAGGCCCGCCAGCAGCATGCAATCGAACTCGAGCAGGCGCGCCTCGAGGAGACCGAGGATCTGCAGGCGCGGGTGGCCGCCGTTCGCCGGCGGCGCCCGGACCGCGGCGAGCGCCTCGTCGAACAATACCGCGTATTCGGAGAGCGTGGTCGGGAAGCTCTCGGTCGCGGCTTCGCTCCATTCGTCCATCAGCTCCGACAACGGCTCGAGCCCCCGCAGGTCTTCGCCCGCGTCTTGCGCCTCTGCGCGCGGCCGAGCGACGGCCGACAGGACCGCTGCACGATGCAGGGCGAGGCAGTCGCTAAGCGAGGCCGAGGGCTGAAGCGCGCGCAAGGGGGCGAGCACGCGGGCGACATCTCGCGCCAGCGCCTCGGCCGCCTGCCGGTCATGCTGGCCGACGCTGCGAACGGCCGGATGGGCATGATAGTCCGTCGCGGCGTCACGCGCCGCCCCGAACGCGCGATCGAGGTCGTCGAGCGACTTGAGCGGGATGGCGCGAAAGATGGCGAGCTCCAACGCCCGCGTTGCGCGCTCGGCCTCGGCGTGGGCGCGGCCGAAGCGCGCCGCCGGGTGGGCGAGGAGGGCGAGAATTGAGCGCGGCGTGAACTCGATCGCGGCGTCAAGTATGAGCCGCGCGAGCGCGCCCGCGGGGCTCTGCCCGAGCGTCCGCCCCGCCGAATCCTCGACCTCGACGCCCCATCGCCTGAGCTCCGCCGCCACCCGGCGCGCGATCGACGGATCAGGGGTCACGAGGGCCGCCGTCCTGCCCGGCGTTTCCAGGGTTTCGCGCATCGCGATCGCTAGCGACAGCGCCTCCTCGGTTTCGTTGTCGGCGACGACGATCGTAACGCCTGCGAGCGCAGCGGCGACGGCCGGCGGCGCAAGCGCGCCGTCCCGGTCGCGCCAGCGCTCGGTCGACCCGGCGGGCCGCAGCGCTTCGGTCAGGAACGCCGAGCGCGCTGCAAGTGCGGGCGAGAGCGGGTCGAGGCCGAGCGGCCTGACGTCGCCGCGGTTGACGCCGATCTCGCGGATCAGCCGGCGCATGAGCCACTGAGGATGACCCGCGAGCCCGAGCGAAGCCTCGCTGCTCGCGCCGATCAGCGCCCAGGCGCCGTCGTCGAGATCAAGGTCGAGCCCGGGCAGCACGACCGCGCCCTGAGGAGCGCGCGCGATCGCCGCGATGAGGCGGGCGGTGGCGCGATTGGCGCCGGTCGAGCCGGCAATGATGGTCGGACCTCGGCGCGCTCCGCCCTCGATCGCCTTGATTTCGTCGTCGATCAGGAGCGCGATCCGGGTCGCCCGGTCGACGAGTCCGCGCTCGGCGAGCCACAGTGGCCAATGGGCGAAGGCGATCTTGAGGAAGTCGAGGGTGATGCGCCAATAGGGATCGTAAGCGTCGGGCGCGAGCGTCTCGATCTTGGCCCATGGCGCGCCCTCGATGATCATGTCGTCGATCAGCGCCGCAAGGTCGCCGGCGAGCGCGTAGGCCTGCGCCGGCGTCGTCGCGACCAGCGCCGGCTCGGCGGGATCGACGATGAGCCGCCCGTCGCCGTCGACCGTGCGGATCGCGCCGCCCAAAGCCTTGCCCCAGGCGCGTGTCATGGTTGCGAGCACATGGCGGCGGGCCAAGTTTCCGACGGCGCGGGGCAGGGCGGGGCGCGGCGGAGCTTCGTCGCTTTCGGCGGCGAAGGTGGTCGCCGCCTCGTCTGGCTCGAAGGCGCCGAGCGGCGCGATACGAGGCAGGATAAGGCTGCGCTCGCCGCTCGCCACGAGCAGCGCCTCGGCCAGGGCTTCGGCGGCGCGTTGCGTCGGCACGTAGATTGTGGCGTCGGCGAGCGCCATTGCTCCGCCGGAGCCGGGGAAGCCGTCGATGAGGGCGCCGTCGAGAAGAGTGTGGCTCAAAGTCGGCAGGAAAGGCGCGCCGGAGGGAATCGTGAAGACTCGGGACTGGCGAACGGGCATGCGCGCCTTTTAGGCGGCAGGCGCCCGAAGGCAAGCCGCGTCGTTCCCGGATCAACCGCTTTCTGGAACGCGCCCGCCGAGCGCCGTGGCGAGTCGCCGCCAGGCGCTCTCATCGCCCGGAATCCCGAACCGCAGCCAATCCGTGGCCGCTGCGAAGGGTCGGGCGAGAATGCCCGCCGCGAGCAGCCGCCCGAATACGCCGCGCGCGTCGCTTTTCGCGGCGAGGCGGAATAGGCGCGTCCCACCGACGATGCGAAAGCCCGCGCCCTTGAGGAGCGCATCGAGGCGCGCCGCATCCTTGCCGAGACGGTCGCGCGTGGCGTCCGCCCAGCCGCGATCGGCGAGCGCCTTTGTCCCGATCGCGATCGCCGGGCCGCTGACCGGCCAATCGCCCAACGCCGCTCGCAGCGGCTCGACGAGTTCGGTCGAAGCGATCGCAAAGCCGAGTCGCAAACCTGCCAGTCCAAAGGACTTTCCGAACGAGCGCAGCACGACCGTACCCGCGGGCAGGACCGGCGCCAGGCTTTCGCTCTCGCCGTCGAAATCGGCGAAGGCTTCGTCGACGATCAGGAGGCCGCCGCGCCGGGTGAGCCGCGCATTGAGCGCGAGCAGATCCGCGCGCGGCGTAATCTGCCCGTCCGGGTTGTTGGGATTGACGACGATGGCGACGTCGAGACCGCCCATGTCCACGACCCGCTTTGCTTCGTCGACCTGCGCCCCGGCCGCGGCGAAGGCGGCCTTGAAGCCGCCGTAGGTCGGCCCCAGCACGCCGACGGCGCCGCGCGGAACGATCCGAGCCAACGCCTGGATGAGCGCCTGCGAGCCGGGACCCGCGACCACGCTTCCCACGGGCGCGCGGTAACGGCCCGCGGCGGCGCCCTCGAGCTCAGCCAGCGCTCCGGCGCCGGGCAGTCGCGACCAAAGCTCGGGAGCGAGATCGGGCAGGGGGTAGGGGTGCGGATTGATGCCGGTCGAAAGATCGATCCACGGCTCAGGAGCGCCGGGCGCGAGCCGGCGCGCGACGTCGAGCGCGCCGCCGTGATAGGTGAACGCTTCCGCCACCGCCGCCCAGCCTCGATTCGCCGCCATGCCGCTCTCGCTTTCGCTGCCGCTCGCGCTCGCCGCCTCCGTGGTCGAGGCGCTGACCGGCTATCCGGCGCCTCTCTATCGTGCGATCGGCCATCCCGTCACTTGGATGGGCCGCTGGCTTGGATGGCTCGAGGCGAGGCTCAATCGCTCGGACGCGAGCTTCGCCATGCGCCGGGCGTCGGGCGTGATCGCGCTTTGCGTCTATCTCGGGCCGGTCGCCCTTGTCGCCTGGGCGGCGACGCGGGCGTTGATCCCAATGGGCGCGCTTGGCTTCGCCGCTCTTGCGTTTCTCGCCGCGAGTCTGCCGGCGCAGCGAAGTCTCATCCGCCACGTGAGGGCGGTCGCCCTGGGTCTCGACACGAGCCTCGAAGAAGGACGGCGGGCGGTCGCGATGATCGTCGGGCGCAACCCGGCGGCGCTGGACGAGGCGGGCGTCGCGCGGGCGGCGATCGAGAGCCTTGCGGAGAATTTCTCGGACGGCGTTGTCGCGCCGATCCTCTGGACCGCGCTCGGCGGGCTTCTTGGCGGCGCCCTCTACAAGGCGATCAACACCGCCGACAGCATGATCGGCCACAAGGACGACCGGCACGGCGCCTTCGGCTGGGCCGCCGCGCGGCTCGACGATCTCGTCAATCTTCCCGCGTCGCGCCTTGCGGCGCTCTGGCTCATCCTCGCCGCGTGGCTGACGCCGGGCGCCTCGGCGCGCGAGGCCGCGCGCGCGGTTATGCGTGACGCTTCGCGTCATCGTTCGCCCAACGCCGGTTGGCCGGAGGCTGCGATGGCCGGCGCGCTCGGCCTGAAGCTCGCCGGACCGCGGGTCTATGGAGATACGCTGGTCGAAGACGCGTTCATGGGGGCGGGCAGGCGCGAGGCGGACGCCGCAGACATCAGGCGGGCGCTTCGGCTCTATTGGACGGCATGCGTGATCGAGATGCTGGCGCTGGCGGGGGTGGCGCTCATCGCGCAAGCCTGAGCATCGCGTCGAGGTCGAGGTGGGCGGCGCAGTGGTCGGCGAGCTCGTCGAGCGTGCGATCAACCGTCGCCTCGTAGGCAATCTCCGATGTTGCGCCGAGCGAACCGAGCCACGCTGCGCGCTGGCGGTCGTCTGCGAACAGGCCGTGGACATAGGCGCCGGCGATGAGGCCATTCTCTGACATCGCCCCGTCCGTCCGCCCATCGGCGAAACGCAGCAGCGGCCGGGCGCAATCTTCGCCTGTGGTCTTTCCGACATGCATCTCATAGCCGCGAAATGGCGCGCCGTCGGTGATGCGCTCGCCCTCGACTTCGCGCAACGTCTTTTCGCCCGTCAGCACGGTCTCGATCTCGAGCAGGCTAAGGCCCTCGACCTCGCGGGCTGGCCCCTCGATCCCTTGAGGATCGGCGACGCTTGTCCCGAGCATCTGATAGCCGCCGCAGATTCCCAGCACCCGCCCGCCACGCCGCGCATGGGCGAGGAGGTCGACGTGCCAGCCCTGCTGCTGAAAGAAATCGAGGTCGGCGATCGTCGCCTTGCTCCCGGGCAGAATGATGAGATTGGCGAGGGGCAACGCCTCCCCTGGGTGGACGAAGACAAGCCGCACGGAAGGCTCCATGCGCAGCGGGTCGAACTCGTCGAAATTGGCGATTCGGGCCAGCATCGGCACGGCGATCGTGACCTGACCATCGGCGCGGGCTTTGACCGCGCCAAGGCCAAACCCGTCTTCTGCGGGGAGGCGCCGGGCTCCGGCGAAGAATGGCACAAGGCCGAGCGCGCACCAGCCGGTGCGCTCCGCGAGCGTCGTCATGGCGCCTTCGAACAGGCTGGCGTCGCCGCGGAACTTATTGACGATGAAGCCGACGATCATGGCGGCGTCCTCGGGCGCGAGCGCCGCCTTCGTTCCGAGAATCTGGGCGAATATGCCTCCCCGATCGATATCGCCGATGAGCGCGACAGGGCATTGCGCCGCGCGCGCGAAACCCATGTTGGCGATGTCGCCCTCGCGGAGGTTGATTTCCGCCGCGCTGCCCGCGCCTTCGATGAGCACGAGGTCCGCCTCCGCGCTGACCCGTGCGTAACTCTCGAGCACGGTCGGCAAGAGCTTGGGCTTGAGGGCCTGGTATTCGCGCGCCCGCGCATTGCCGATGACCTTGCCCTGGACGACGACCTGCGAGCCGATCTCGCTTTGCGGCTTGAGCAGCACCGGATTCATATGCACCGTCGGCGCCACCCGGCACGCCCGCGCCTGCAGCGCCTGAGCGCGGCCGATCTCGCCGCCATCGGCCGTGACCGCGGCGTTGTTCGACATGTTCTGCGGCTTGAAAGGCCGGACGCTGAAGCCCCGCCGGGTGAAGGCGCGGCTCAAGCCAGCGACGATCAGCGACTTGCCGACGTCCGACCCGGCGCCTTGGAACATCAACGCCCGGGCGGTCAAAACTCGATCGCCTCCTGTGCGCGCACGCCGGCGGCGAAGTGGTGTTTGACGAGGGTGAATTCGGTGACGCAGTCGGCGGCCTCGATCAATTCCGGCTTGGCGTTGCGGCCGGTGACGACGACGTGCAGATCGGGACGCCGGGCGCGGAGCGCCGCGACGACCTCGGCGAGCGGCAGATAGTCGTAGCGCAGCGCGATGTTGAGCTCATCGAGAACGAGGAGCCGGATCGACGGGTCGGCCATCATCCGCAGAGCCTCGCTCCAGGCGGCCGTGGCCGCCGCAACGTCGCGGGCGCGATCCTGCGTCTCCCAGGTGAAGCCCTCGCCCATTGTGCGCCATTCGACCTGGGCGCCGAAGCGCTCGATGGCCCCGCGCTCGCCCGTCGACCAGGCGCCCTTGATGAACTGCACGACGCCGACGCGGAAGCCCCGCCCGAGCGCGCGCAAGGCGAGCCCGAAGGCCGCCGTCGACTTGCCCTTGCCGGGGCCGGTGTGGACGATGAGCAGGCCCTTGTTGAGAATCGGCTTCGCCGCGACCTCGGCGTCCTGCACCGCCTTGCGCTTCGCCATCTTCGTCTTATGCCGGTCGGCGGCTTCGTCCATGTCGGTTCTCGCAAAGGTGGGAGGGCTAGCAGGATTCCGGCTCCGTCGCCAACGTCAGGACCAGCGCATTGCACAATCGTCAAGAAGAGCGCGCGAGGGTCTCGATGACCTCGATCCCAGCCGCCTTTGCCCGTTCGACCATGTCCGCCGTGCCGAGACCGCCCGGAAACGCGATGACGAGATCGGGGGCGCCTGTGGCGATCATGTATTGATTGCGCGCAGAGCCCTCGGACATCCCGGCTCGGTGCCATTCCGGCAGAAAGTCCCATTCGAGCACGCCATTTTTCCGCGCCCACTTGCCAGCAATGTGATCGACGCCGCGCGCCCCGCCGTGGATCAGACGTTCAAAAGGCCCGCGGGCGGCAAGCAGGCGGTCGAGCGCGCTTTCGACGAGTTCGGCGTCGCGCCAATCGCGGCCGCCGCAAACCAGGACTCTCAACCACTCATCTCCATTTGGGGCTTTCTACCGGCGTCCGGCGTCTGCCCAAATGACCTGAACCGCCCGACAACCGGTCCGGTCACGGTCCCATCCGCCTCTCCAGATACGCGCATTCCGAGAGCGGTGCGGGCTCCAAATCAAAAATCTTGTCGTCGGCGCCGGGCGCGACGAAAGACCCGCGCGTCGTGTCGCAGTCATTGCCGAAAGCGATTCCTTCCCCGTGAAGGAGAACTCGCAATCCGCGGTTCTCAGGCCGGTTTTCGATAGCGACGCCTCCGCCGTCGCAATCAACGTAGCATTCAGCGATCTTGTCGCCGGTGCAGTCGCCGGCCGTCGTCCGGAAGCGCTTGTCGCCGCGCCGTCGCAGGGAAAGGCCAAATTGGTACGCGAGGTGATCCGGATTCTTGAGCAAGGGCGCACCCGCCGCGTCCATCCCATAGACTCGCAAATAGAAGATCATCTCGGTCACGGATTGCAGCGGGTGTTCGGCGAGATGGTCCGCGTCGTAGAGCTTGCGATAGCAGACCCGGAGGCCTGGCTGCGGTGGGACGATTTTCTCGACTGCCGATCGCCCCGAGCCTGTCTCGCCCGAAGCGCCCATTCCCCACAGCAAAGGCGCCAGCAGAAGGAACGCAAAAGGGGCGAGCCTCCGTCGCATGGACCCGATCGGGTTGCGCTCTCCGCAATGATGGCGGACGGCGCGCGGATGCAGGAGACAGTCATGCGCCTTCATGGCGGGACTTTGGGAAAGCCAAGCATCGGCCATTATCCGGCACTCGTCGCCGAATTCAATTCGGGCTTCGAAGAATGGGTTGCGTTTTCGGTCGCAAAGTCATTTGACAACCCCTGCCGAAGCTGGGACATAAGCCACGCACGGTCCCTCGTTCTTGCCAGAGGGTGAAAAGGGAACACGGTAGGCCCCTCGCCGATCCGTGGCCGCCCCCGCGACTGTGAGCGGCGTGCCGACGCTTTTTTCGCCACTGGACTTGAATCCAAGTCCGGGAAGGCGGCGTCGGCGATACGCCGCGAGCCAGGAGACCTGCCGTGCGCCGATGATTTTGCGCGACGCCGCCGGAGGGGCGGCCAAGGAGCGACTATGACCAGCCGACAGTGCTTCGATCGGACGTCGGGCGTAAGATCCTCCCGCCCGACTTGACCTCACGTGAACGCTGAGAGCGGCATGTCCGCCGCCACCCTTCTCGTGTGCGTCACCTGCAAATCGGATGCCGGGCCGCTTGGCGCGGGGCTGTTCGCCGCGCTCGGCGAAAGGCTCGCGGACGAGACGGATATCGCTCTCCGGGCGATCGAATGCCTGTCGGTCTGCAAGCGGCCGTGCACGGTCGCTCTCGCTGCGCCGGGCAAATGGACTTACGTCGTCGGCGATCTCACGCGCGAATCGCATGTCGAAGACATCGTGACCGCCGCGCGCCGATACGCCGCCTCGCCCGCCGGAATCGTTCCTTGGCGGGAACGGCCGCTCTCCTTCCGCAAGGGTGTCGTCTCGCGCACGCCGCCGCTCGCGATCGGCGCAACCTCGCTCGCCTAAGCGTTAGGATCCCGAATGCTCGCGAAGACGCCTGTCACAATCGTCACCGGTTTTCTCGGCGCGGGCAAGACGACCCTGATCCGCCATCTCATGGCGAACGCTGGCGGACGGCGCCTCGCGCTGATCATCAATGAATTCGGCGACGTCGGCGTCGATGGTGACCTCGTGAGGGGCTGCGCCGACGCCGCCTGCCCGGAAGAGGCGATCATCGAGCTCGCCAACGGCTGCATCTGCTGCACCGTCGCCGACGATTTCGCTCCTGCGCTCAAGGCCCTCATCGCCCGCGAGCCGAAGCCGGATCACATTGTCGTCGAGACCTCGGGCCTTGCGCTGCCGAAGCCGCTGATCAAAGCCTTCGACTGGCCGGAGCTGCGCACCAAGCTCACCGTCGACGGAGTCGTCGCGGTCATCGACGCGGCGGCCGTCGCCGAGGGACGGTTCGCCGACGATCCGGAGCGCGTCGCCGAACAGCGGCGAAGCGATCCGTCGCTCGATCACGACAATCCGCTCGAAGAGGTCTACGAGGACCAGCTTATGAGCGCCGATCTCGTGGTGCTCAACAAGACCGATCTGATCGGCGCCGACCAACTGAACTCGCTTCGCGCGGAGATCGCGGGAGCCTTGCCGCGCGCGGTGAAGATTGCGCCCGCACGCGAGGGAGCGGTCGGCGCCGATGTCTTGCTCGGCATGCGCGCCGCGGCCGAGGACGATCTCGACGCTCGCCCGTCGCATCACGACGCCGAAGGCGAACATGATCACGATGATTTCGACACTTTCGTCGTTTCGATTCCGGCCGTTCGCGATCCAGACGCGTTCATCGACCGCCTGACCGCGGCCACGCGCGCGCACGATATCCTGCGGATCAAGGGTTTCGTCGAAGTCGCCGGCAAGCCGATGCGGATGCTGGTGCAAGGGGTGGGAGAGGCGCTTTCGGCGAGACTTCGAGCGTCCCTGGGGCGCAGATGAGGCGCGCCAGAGCCGTCTCGTCGTGATCGCCCAGCGAGGCGTCAACCGCGACGCTGTCGCGGCGGCGCTCGGCGCCTGAGGCTTGGGAACTCATGCACGTTCCAATGATCGAGGTCAGGTCGCTCGACGAGACAGTCGAAGCGATCGATCTCGGCCAGACGCCGGCGGACGTGGTGTTTCTCTCGTTTTCGGACAGCGACCTCAATGCACTCGCACGCGCCTATGAGGCAGCCCCTGAGCCCAAGCCAACGCTGAGGATCGCCTCGCTTGCGGCGCTCCGACATCCGTTCTCGATCGATCTCTATCTGGAGCGCGTGTGCGCGCGCGCGAGGCTCGTGGTCGCGCGGGTGCTCGGCGGCGCGGACTATTGGCGCTACGGCGTCGACGAACTGGCTGCCCTCGCTCGCCGGAGCGGCGTCAAGCTGGCGCTACTGCCAGGGGACAGGCGCGGCGACGCCCGCCTCGATGAGGCCTCGACGCTCGGGGCCGATGCGGTTCACGAGATTTGGCGCTATTTCGACGAAGGCGGGCCTCGGAACATGGCGTCGTGCCTCGCCTTTTTCTCCGCCGAGATCGGCGCCGCGACGAGCCCGCCGCCGCCCGCTCCGGTCAGCGCCTTCGGCCGCTTTGAAGGCGCCTGCTTCGAGGCCGAACCGGGCGCGCCGCAGGCGCTCATTGTCTTCTATCGCTCGATATATCTGGCCAACGATCTCGCGCCGATCGAGTTGCTGGCCCGGGCGCTTCGCGACAAGGGCTTCGCGGCCACAAGCGTCTTTGTGACCAGCCTCAAAGACGAGGCCGCGCTCGAAGGTTTGCGGGCGTTTCTCAGCGGGCCAGCGCTTCGACGTCGTGCTCAACGCGACGGCGTTTTCCGCTCGGCTCGACGAGTTCGAGGGAACGGCGCTCGACGTCCTCGACGCGCCGGTCCTGCAGGTGGTGCTCGCGGGCGTTGGACTCGACGCATGGCGAGCTTCGCATCGCGGCCTCGGGCCGGCGGATCTGGCGATGCATGTCGCGCTGCCGGAGATCGACGGGCGAATCCTTAGCCGGGCCATTTCTTTCAAGTCGGCGAGCGCGCGCGATGACCGGACTGAGTTCAGCCCGGTCGCCCACCAGCCGCTCGCCGACCGTGTCGACTTTGTCGCCGAGCTTGCCTGCCGCTGGGCGAGCCTCAGACGCAAGCCGCCGGCCGATAAGCGCCTCGCTTGCGTCCTGCCGGACTATCCTTCGCGCGGCGGCCGAACAGGCTACGCGGTCGGGCTGGATACGCCCGCGAGCGCGGTCGCGATCTGCGAAACGCTGTGCGCCGCGGGATATGACGTCGCCTGCGAACTCGACGCGCGGTCGCTGATCGCGGCGCTCTCGGAAGGGCCGCCCGAGCCGACGCTGACGCTGGCCGCATACGAGGCCGAGCTGGCTTCGACGCCGGCAGACTTCCGGCGGTCGCTTTTTGCCGCCTGGGGCGAGCCGGCCGATGACCGCAACGCGATCGCGGGCGCGTTCCGCTTTCGGTTCGTCCGGCTGGGTTCGCTCATCGTCGCGGCGCAGCCCGACCGGGGCGACGCGCGAACGCGCAAGGGCGACTACCACGACCTCAACCTGCCGCCGCGCCACGGCTATGTCGCGTTCCATTTCTGGCTCACGCGTCACGAGAAAGTCGACGCGATCATCCAGCTCGGCGCCCACGGCACGCTGGAATGGCTGCCCGGCAAGGCGGTCGCGCTGAGCGAAGCCTGCGCGCCCGAAGTCCTCATCGGCCCGACGCCGGTCGTCTATCCGTTCATCGTCAACAATCCCGGCGAAGCTGCGCAGGCCAAGCGCCGCATCGGCGCGGCGACGATCGGCCACCTGACGCCGCCCTTGATCGCCGCCGGATCGCATGGGGCCACGCTCGAGCTCGAGGGGCTCTTCGACGAATTCGCCGAAGCGCAGGCGCTCGATCCGCGCCGGGCGCGCGCGATTGCGGCGCTGATCCTCGAACGAGGGTGCGAAACGGGATTGCTCGAGGAATGCGCGGCGACGGACAAGCCGCCGGAGGAGGCGCTGGTCGCTCTCGACGCATGGCTCTGCGACCTCAAGGACATGCGCATCGGCGACGGCCTGCACGTGTTCGGCCGTTCGCCCGAGAGCGCAGACGGCTTCGCGGGGCTTGACCTAGACTCGGCGGCGCGGGAGACCCTCTCCGAGCGCGTGGCCGCTTGCGGCGCCGCCGAATTGCTCGGGCTCATCAGAGCGCTCGGCGGATCGCTTCGTCGCCCCCGGACCGGCCGGCGCCCCGGCGCGCGGCCGCCTCGACGTTCTGCCGACCGGCCGCAACCTCTACGCGATCGACCCGCGCGCCGCGCCGACCCGCAACGCCTGGGAGATCGGCCGCCGCGCGGCCGAGGAGGTCCTGGCCCGCTACGCCCAGGACCATGGCGACTGGCCGAAGCGCATCGTCATCGACCTTTGGGGCTCCGCGACCATGCGCACTGGCGGCGACGATCTGGCGCAGGCCTTCGCGCTGATCGGCTGCCGGCCGGTCTGGGACTTGTCGTCCAGCCGCGTCAGCGGCTTCGAGGTCTTGCCGCTGGCGATGCTTGGCAGGCCGCGGGTCGACGTGACGTTGCGCATTTCCGGCCTGTTCCGCGACGTCTTTCCGAGCCAGATCGCGCTCTTCGCTTCAGCCGTCCGCGCTGTCGCGGCCCTCGAGGAGAGCCCCGACGACAATCCGCTCGCCGGAGTCGAAGGCGCGAACCTCGCGCGGGTGTTCGGAGCGGCGCCTGGCGCCTACGGCGTCGGACTCGGACGGCGGATCGCCGAAGGCGATTGGGCGCAGCGGTCGGAGCTGGCGGAGGCTTATCTTGCCGCGACCAGCCACGCCTATGATGGCGATGGCGAAGGGCGGGAAGCGGCTCTTGAGTTCCGGCAGCGCGTCGCCGGCGCCGAGGCCTTTGTCCACGCCCAAGATCTTCCGGGCCAGGATGCGCTCGACGCCGACGCCTTCGCCGAGCATGAGGGCGGCTTCGCCGCCGCCGCGGCGGAAGCGGGCGCGAATCCGGCGCTCTATCATCTCGACTCGTCCGCGCCCGGCGAACCCAAGGTCCGCAGCCTCAAACAGGAGATCGCGCGGGCGTTGCGCGGCCGCGCCGCCAATCCGCGATGGCTCGCCGGTCAGATGCGCCACGGCCATCGCGGCGCAGCCGAGATCGCCCAGTCGCTCGACAATCTCTATTGCTTCGCCGCGCTGACGGACGTCGTCGGCAGCACCCAGTTCGACCTGATGTTCGACGCGACGCTCGGCGACGACGAGGTCCGCGCGTTTCTTCTCGGCGCCAATCCTCAGGCGGCAAGCCACATGGCCGGCCTTTTCGAGGAGGCGGCGCGGCGCGGCTTCTGGCTTTCGCGGCGCAACTCGAGCGCCCGCATTCTGGCCTCGGTTGTCGAGGAGCCGGCATGAGCGCGATCGCGCCGCGCCGCAAGGGCTGGTGTCCGGGGGCTTTGCGGCCGATGGAGACCGGGGATGGGCTCATCGCGCGGGTGCGTGCGTCGCGAGGGCGATTGTCGCTCGATCAGGCCGCGGCGCTGGCGGAGAGCGCGCTTCGCTGCGGCAACGGTGCGATCGGCCTCTCTGCGCGCGGCAATCTGCACTTGCGGGGCTTGAGCGAACCAATGCTTCCCGGGCTGCAGGCGCGTCTTGCCGACGTTGGACTCATCGACTCCGACCCCGAGATCGAGCGGCTGCGCAATATCGTCTCGAGCCCGCTCGACGACGTCGATCCCGACGCCTTGCTCGACCTTGGGCCGAGCGTCGCCGCGCTCGAGACGCGGCTCGGTCGGGACAGGGATCTGCGCGCCTTGCCGGCCAAGTTCAGCTTTGTGTTCGATGCATTGGGGCGCCTGCCGCTCGGCGACGTCGAAGCGGACATCCGTTTCGAAGCGGCGGGCGAGACGCTGGCGGTTTTTCTTGCCGGCGAGGACGCGCTCGCGGCGGAATGCGCTCCTGGCGCGACCGGGGAAATCGCGGCGCGGCTCGGGCGCGCGTTCGTTCGTCTTGCTGGCGAGGGAGAAGGGGCGCTGCGGCGGATGCGCGCCCTCGTCGAGCGGCGAGGGGCGGGGCCTGTGTTTTCCGAGGCCGCCCTCGAAGCAAAGCCGCGCAGGCGCTCGGTGCGGCGAATCTCTTTACGCGACCTTCTCGGCGTGCAGGAATACGGCGGCCGCGTCGTCGTCGGCGCCGCAGCGGCCTTTGGCGAGATCGAGGCCAGTCGATTTCTCCTCCTGATCGAGCGCGCCCGGACCCTAGGAGCGAGCGGGCTCAGGCTCACGCCGTGGCGGGCCTTCCTGATCGTCGGGCTCGACGAAAAGAACGCGAGAGCGATGCTCGGCTCGATTGCCAAACTCGGGTTCATCGTCAACGCTGATGAGCCGCGCCTGCGCATCGCCGCTTGTCCGGGCGCGCCCGCCTGCATGCATGGACATCGGGCGGTGCGTGAGGACGCCGCGCGCTGGGCGGCGCTCATCCCCAAGGGCGAGGGGATCGTTCTGCATGTCAGCGGTTGCCCCAAGGGGTGCGCCAGGGCGGCTGCGACGGCTCTGACCCTGACGGCGACCGAGTTGGGTTACGATCTTATTCTCGCCGGCAAGGCAGCCGACCCGCCCGCGCGCCGCGCCCTTCCGAACACGAAGGTCGAGGAGCTCCTTGGCGCCGAGGGCGCCAGGATTTTCGCTGGCGAGGGACCCTAGCCCGTGAAGGCGGCCTACGATTACGAGAAAGACGCCGCGGCCATCTATCGCCGGTCCTTCGCAATCATCCGCGCGGAGGCCGACCTAAAGCGCTTTGCGCCGATCGAGGAGCGGGTCACTGTTCGGGTCATCCACGCCTGCGGCATGGTCGAGGCGGCAAGCGACCTCGTCTTCTCCGCCGGCGCCGGGGCGGCGGCGCGCGAGGCGCTTCACGCTGGCGCGCCAATCTTCTGCGATGCGCGGATGGTCGCCGAAGGCGTGACCCGGGCCCGCCTGCCGGCGCACAACGACGTGGTTTGCACGCTAGCAGACCCTTCCACGCCAACGCTCGCCGCCAAGCTGGGTACGACGCGCACGGCCGCGGCGATTGAGCTCTGGTTGCCCCGGCTTGGCGGATCCGTCGTCGCCATCGGCAATGCGCCGACGGCGCTCTTTCGCCTCCTCGAGGTTATCGCCGCAGGGGCGCCGCCTCCCGCCGCCATCATCGGTATGCCGGTCGGCTTCGTCGGCGCGGCCGAATCGAAAGAGGCGCTGATCGAAAGCGGCCTGCCGGCGATTGTCGTGCGCGGACGAAAAGGCGGCAGCGCGATGGCGGCGGCCGCCGTCAATGCGCTGGCGAGCGACGCCGAATGAACGCGCTCGGCCGTCTCTATGGCGTCGGCATAGGACCCGGCGATCCGGAACTTCTCACAGTGAAAGCGACGAAGGTCATCGCCGCGTCGCCGGTCGTCGCCTTCTTCGCCAAGGCGGGACGGCGCGGCAACGCGCGCGCCATCGTCGACTGCTGGCTCAAGCCGTCGCACGTCGAGCTGCCGCTCTTCTATCCGATGACCGACGAATCGCATTTCGACGATCCGCCCTACCGAGAGGCGCTGGCGCGCTTCTACAAGGAATGCACGATCGCGATCGCCGCCCATCTCGAGGCCGGTCGCGATGTTGCGCTGCTCAGCGAGGGCGACCCGTTGCTCTACGGCTCGTTCATGCATCTCTTCATCCGCTTGCGCGACCGGTTCGCGGTCACCATCGTGCCCGGCGTATCCTCGATTTGCGGGGCCTGGGGCGCAGCCTCCGCTCCGATGACCTGGGGCGACGACACCCTCATCGTCCTGCCGGCGACGCTGCCGCTGGACCAGCTCAAGCGCCGGCTCGCGCATGCGGAAGCCGCTGTGATCATGAAGATCGGGCGTAACTTCGCCCGCGCGAAGGAGGCGCTCGTCGCGACAGGCATGGCGGAACGCGCCATCTATGTCGAGCGTGCGACGATGGCCGGCGAGATCGTGACGCCTCTCGCCGAAAAGCGGGACGAGGCCGCGCCCTATTTCTCCCTGATCCTCGCGCCCGGCCGGGGGCGCCGGCCGTGAGCGGCCGGGTAACCGTCGTCGGGCTCGGTCCCGGCCCCGCCGAATGGATGACGCCGGAAGCCGTCGCGGCGATCGGGAGGGCGACCGACATCGTGGGCTATGGCCCTTATCTCGATCGGCTGGCCTTGCGGGCGGACCAGCGCGCCCACGCCAGCGACAATCGCGCCGAGCTCAGCCGCGCCCGCCTCGCGCTGACGCTCGCGGCGGAAGGGCGCGCCGTCGCTGTCGTTTCGGGCGGCGATCCAGGCGTCTTCGCCATGGCGGCGGCGGTGTTCGAGGCGGTCGAGGACGACCCTCGATGGCTCGACCTTAAGATCGAGGTTGCGCCCGGCGTGACCGCGATGCAGGCGGCGGCGGCCCGTCTCGGCGCGCCGCTCGGCCACGACTTCTGCGCCATCTCGCTCTCCGACAATTTGAAGCCGTGGACGATCGTCGAGCGGCGGCTCCACGCGGCGAGCGAGGGCGATTTCGTCATCGCGCTCTATAACCCGGCGTCAAAAGCGCGGCCGGATCGCATCACGCAAGCGTTCGATCTCCTGCGTCGCGCAAAAGCCGGGGCGACGCCGGTCGCCTTCGCGCGCGCGATTGGCCGCGCCGACGAGTCGCTGACACTGACGACGCTCGCCGAAGCGGACGGAAAGCTCGCCGACATGGCGACGCTCGTCGTGATCGGCTCGAGCGAGACGCGCTTCATCCCCCGCGACGGCGCAAGGGCCTGGATGGTGACGCCGCGCGCCTACGGGGGCCGGCGATGAGACGCGATCCAGTCCATCACCGCATCGAGGTTATGCAGCGCTTCGGCTTCGGGCGCGGGCGGCCGGCGCAGGATGATGACCTCGATTCCGAGCATGCGCGCCGCCTCGATCTTGGGGTAGGTCGCGCGGCCGCCGCTGTTCTTGGTCACGAGCGCGTCGATCCGCTCGCGCTTCATCAGCTCGAGCTCGTCGGCGAGCGCGAAGGGACCGCGCGAAAGAATGAGCTTGCAGCCGGGCAGGGCGTCGATCTCCGCCGGGCGGTCGATCGCCCTGACGATATATCGATGCTGCGGAGCTCGCGCGAAGACCGAGAGGTTGAGCCGCCCCTGGGTGAGGAACGCCGTCCGCGGTGTGACCCCCAGAGCGTGGGCGGCGTCCTCCATAGTGGCAACTTCAGTCCAGCGGTCGCCGGGCTCGCGCGGCCAGGGCGCGCGGGCGAAGACGACAAGCGGCGTATGTGCGGCCCGGCAGGCGGCGACGGCGTTGGCGGACATGCGCGACGCGAACGGATGGGTCGCGTCGATCACCGCATCGATTCGCTCATCGGCCAGAAAGGCGGCCAGACCCGCCGCGCCGCCGAAGCCGCCGATCCTGACCGGGATCGGCGCCGGCGCGGGATTGGCCGTTGCGCCGGCGAGCGAGAGGATCGCCTCGACCCCGGCGTCGCCGGCAATCCGCCGGGCGAGCGCGCTCGCTTCCGACGTGCCGCCGAGAATGAGCAGGCGAAGGAGATTCAGGGGGCGGCTCCGTGGTGAAGGATCGCTGGCTCGCGGTCGTCGGCATCGGCGAGGACGGGATCGACGGCCTTTGTCCTGCCGCGCGGCGGCTCGTCGCGCAAGCATCCTTCATCGTCGGGGGCAAGCGCCACCTCGCTCTGGCCGGGCCGCTCAGCGCCGAGACGTTTGTCTGGCCGTCGCCGATCGAGGACGCGCTCGACGTGATCGAGGCCCATCGCGGTCGCTCAGTCTGCGTGCTCGCGACGGGGGACCCGTTCTTCTTTGGCGTTGGCGCCATGCTGATGCGCCGCTTTGCCGCCGACGAGATGGTCTGCGTTCCTCGCCCCTCGGCCTTTGCCCTCGCCGCGGCCAGGCTCGGCTGGAGCGAGCAGGATTGCGCAATGCTATCCCTCCACGGCCGCCCGCTCGAGGCGATTGTCCCGCATCTGCAACCAGGCGCACGAATTCTCGCGCTTTCCTGGGACGACGCCACTCCCGCGAAGCTTGCGGCGCTGCTCGCGGCGCGCGGCATGGGCCGATCGAAGATCACGGTCTGCGAGGCGATGGGCGGCGAGCGGGAGCGGGTTCGCACGACGGAGGCGAGGGCTTACGCCCTCGACAACGTCGCGGCCCTGAACACCATCGCGCTCGAAATCGTCGTCGACCGCGGCGCGCGCGTCCTGCCGCGAGCCGCCGGGCTGCCCGACGACTGGTTCGAGCATGACGGACAGATCACCAAGCGCGAGGTCCGGGCCATGACACTGGCGCAGCTCGCGCCATGTCGCGGCGAACTTTTGTGGGACGTCGGCTCGGGCTCGGGTTCCGTGGCGATCGAATGGATGCTCGCCGACCCTGCCAATCACGCGATCGCGGTCGAGGCCCGTCACGACCGGGCGGCGCGGGTCGCGCGCAACGCGCTGACCTTCGGCGTTCCTCATCTCTCGGTCGTGACCGGCGAAGCGCCCCAAGCATTCGCGGACTTGCCCGCGCCCGACGCGGTCTTCATCGGCGGGGGCGCAGGTAAGCCGGAAATGATCGAGCGCGCCATCGACGCGCTCGCGTCCGGCGGACGGCTGGTCGTCAATGCGGTGACGCTCGAGACGCAGGCGGCTTTAGTCGACTGGCGCGCCCGTCACGGCGGGGAGCTTACGCAGATCGCGGTCGCGCATGCCGAGCCGCTTGGACGCTTTTCCGGGTGGCGAGCGGCGATGCCGGTCGTCCAGTGGCGGTTCGTCAAACCATGACGCGGCTCATCGCCATCGGGGTCGGCTGCCGCGGCGGCGTTGCGGGCGAGGCGATCGCGGCGCTCGCGCTCCGCGCGCTCGCGGAAACGGGCGCGCCGGAGGGCGAGCGGCGGATGTTTACGCTCGCGGCCAAGGCCGGCGAGCCCGGCCTCATCGAGGCCGCGCGCCTCCTAGGCGTCCCCCTCACGCCGCTCGCGCTCGAAGCGCTCGAAGCGCAGGCGGAACGCATCGTGACGCCGTCGGCCGCGGCGCGAAAGCGGTTCGGCGCGCCCAACATCGCTGAGGCCGCCGCCCTCGCCGGCGCTGGCCAAGGCGGGCGGCTGCTTTCGCCGCGGCTCAAGGCCAACGGCGCGACCTGCGCTATCGCGCTATCCTCGGATCAACGATGACGGTTCACTTCATCGGCGCCGGACCCGGCGCTCCCGACCTCATCACATTACGCGGGCGCGATCTCATCGCGCGTTCGCCCGTCTGCCTTTACGCCGGCTCGCTCGTGCCCGCCGCGCTGCTTGATCATTGCCCTCCGGGCGCGCGAATCGTCGATACGGCGCCGCTCGATCTCGACGCGATCGTCAAGCTCTGCGTCGAGGCGACCGCAGGGGGCGAGGACGTCGCCCGGCTCCACTCGGGCGACCTCTCGGTCTTCAGCGCCATGGGCGAGCAGCTTCGCCGCCTCGAGCTGCGCCGGAGTGGCATATACGATCACCCCCGGCGTCCCAGCCTTCGCCGCCGCCGCGGCGGCGCTGAAACGCGAATTGACGCTGCCGGGCGTCGCCCAATCGCTGGTGCTGACCCGCACCTCCGGCCGCGCCTCGCCGATGCCTGAGCGCGAGACGCTCGCCGCCTTCGCCGCGACCGGCGCCACGCTTAGCGATCCATCTCTCGATCCATGCACTCGAAAAGGTTGTCGCCGAACTCACGCCATTCTATGGGCCCAACTGTCCGGCGGCAGTGGTCGAGCGCGCCTCGTGGCCGGACGAGCGCATCGTGCGCGCGACGCTTGGCGGCCTTGCCGCCGCGCTCAGCGCCTCGCCGATCGAGCGCACGGCGCTCATCCTTGTCGGCCCTGCCCTTGCCGCTGAGGATTTTCGCGAGAGCGAGCTCTACAACGCCGACTATGTGCGCCGGTTCCGCGCCGGCTCGCGCGGAGAGGGTGAATGAACGTCCAGCGCCTCGCGCCGCCGTCTACCGCAAGGGGGTCCGCGCTAGGGCCTCCTGAATCCGGTGCTCGCGAGCGCGCGCCCGTCGCGGCCGACGACGAGGATCTCGAGTTCCATCGGCGCCCCGGCGAGGAAGCGCGCCGCCGTCGCCCATGCGCCTTCGGCGACGAGCGCCGCGAGGTCAAAGCCCGCCGCTTGGGCGAGCTCGAACGCGTGCAGGCCGCTGTTCGCGCTTGCGATCGCTTCGGCAAGCGACGGGGCGCCGCCGACCTCCCCGATGCGCTCAGCCAGCGCCTTGAGGTCGACCGCGCCACGTTTCGAATGGAGGTCGAGCCGCCCTTGAGCGAGCTTCGCCATCTTCGCCGGGCCGCCGGCGATGGTCACGCGCGCGATCGGATGGTCACGCAGATACTTGAGCGTGCCGCCGGCGAAGTCGCCCATGTCGATCAGCGCATGATCGGGCAGGCCGTAGCGCGCACGGATGGCGCCCTCGGAGGTCTCGCCGGTCGCCGCGCCGACATGCGCGCAACCGCTCGCCCGCGCAACGTCCACGCCGCGGTGGATCGAATGGATCCACGCCGAGCACGAATAGGGGATGACGATTCCGGTCGTGCCGAGGATCGACAGGCCCCCGACGATGCCAAGGCGCCCGTTCCAGGTGCGCTCGGCGATTTTCTCGCCGCCGGGGACCGAGATCTCTACTGTTGCGTCAGCGCGTGCGCGGAGCCGCGCGGCGACTTCTTCGAGATTGGCGCGGATCATCGCGCGCGGTGCCGGATTGATCGCCGGCTCGCCGACCGGCAGCGGCAGGCCGGGCCGCGTGACCGTACCGACGCCTTCGCCCGCCTTGAAGCTCACGCCCGCGCCCGCAGGCGCGAGACGCACGGTCGCCACGATCAGCGCGCCATGGGTGACGTCCGGATCGTCGCCCGCGTCCTTGACGATGCCGGCGCGGGCGAAGTCGGCGTTAAGCTCGTGGGTCGCGAGCGCGAATTCGGGCCTCAAGCCCTTCGGCAGCGCGACCGGAACCGGATCCGGAAATTGGCCGGTCAGAAGCGCTTCAAAGGCCGCGCGCGCCGCGCCGCTGGCGCAGGCGCCGGTCGTCCATCCGCGCCTGAGGCTGGGACTCTCCGGCTCGCTCATACGCCTTGGCCTAGCGCGGGGCGCGCAATTCGCCTAGTGGCGAGGTCCGGCGCCATGCGCGAAGGCGTCATTGGAAGGAGCTCCTTCATGTCGGATTCGCCGCACTATACGCCTGGCTCCGAGTCGGAGCTTGAGCGATTGCAGCTGCAGGCCCGCTGTCTGGAAGGCCTCACGCGCCGATTGATCCGGGAATCCGGGATTCGTGCGGGCATGCGCGTGCTCGACCTCGGATCCGGTCCGGGAGACGTCGCCTTCCTGCTCTCCGAGGCGGTCGGGCCGTCGGGATCCGTCGTTGGCGTCGACCGGGAGGAGCGCTCGGTCGATCTCGCGCGGCGGCGCGCGGCGGAGGCCGGATACGGCAACGTCGCGTTCGCGGTCGCCGGCGACGATTCCCTGCCCGCCGACGCGCCGTTCGATGCGGTGATCGGACGGTTCGTCCTCATCCATCAGCGCGACCCGGCGACGATGATCCGTCGGGCGGCGGCCGTCGTCCGGCCGGGAGGCGTCGTCGCCTTTCTCGAGCCGGCCCTTCACCTCGAAGGCCATTCTCTTCCGGAGGTCGAGCTCGTGCGCGCGGCGGGCCGGAAGTTTGAAGCGCCTCATGCTGGCGGCGCTGCCGAGCCCCGACGTCGCCGGGCGGATGATTCCGTGCTTCATCGAGGCGGGGCTGCCCGAGCCGAAAGTCCTATGGGAGTCGGTCGTGCCGGGCTCGACAGACGACGTCTGGCTGCGCTCGTTCGTTCTTACCTACAAAACCATGCTGCCGCTGATGCAGAAGTTCGGAACCGTCGATCCGCGCGTTGGCGATCCCGAGACGCTGGCCGAGCGCATCATGGCGGAAGCGAGGGCCAAGCGCGCCCAAAGCGTGACCGGCCCGTTCGCCAGCGCCTGGGCGATCAAGGGGTAGGGCGCATTGCGGTCCTCGAAACCCGCCCCATGACCCGAGCGCTCATGATCGCCGCGCCGCGTTCCGGCAGCGGCAAAACGACGGCGACGCTCGGTCTCCTGCGCGCCTTTAGGCGCCGCGGCGTCGATGTGCGTCGGACTTAAGTCCGGCCCCGACTACATCGATCCGGCCTTCCATGCGGCGGCGTCCGGGCGCGAGGGGGTCAATCTCGATTCCTGGGCCATGAAGCCCGAGCTTCTGGCCGCGCTCGCCTCGCGTGCGGCGGGAACAAGCGAGCTCGCGCTGTGCGAAGCCTCGATGGGCCTCTTCGACGGCGTTCCGGCGGAGGCCGGCCGCAGCGGCGCCTCGGCCGACGTCGCCGCCGCGCTGGGCATGCCGGTGCTGCTCGTCCTCGATGTCTCGGGGCAGGCGCAGTCGGCGGCGGCCATCGTCAAGGGCTGCGCCATGTACGACGCGCGCCTCGGCGTCGCCGGCGTGATCGTCAATCGCGTCGGCAGCGAGCGCCATCGCCGGCTCGTCGTCGATGCGATTGAGGCGTTGGGGGTCCCGGTCGTGGGCGTTCTCCCCCGTAACGACAAAATCGCGCTGCCGGAGCGCCATCTCGGCCTCGTGCAGGCGGGTGAGACGGAGGCGCTGGAGGCGCGGCTGGAGACGATCGCCGACTTTGTTGAGGCGAATGTCGATTGCGGCCGCGTCCTCGCGCTGGCCGGCAAGCTGGACTTTCGCCTTCCCGCGCCGGAGCGCGCCGCCCTGCGGCCGCCGGGACAGCGGATCGCGCTCGCGCGCGACGCTGCGTTCTCGTTCATCTACCCGCACCTCGTGCAAGGCTGGCGGGCGGCGGGGGCCGAGATCGTTCCGTTCTCGCCCCTCGCCGACGAGCCGCCCCCGGACGATTGCGATGTCTGCTGGCTGCCGGGCGGCTATCCGGAGCTGCATGCCGGGCGAATCGCCGCGGCTTCGCGCTTTCGCGACGGCTTACGGCGTTTCGCCGAGACACGGCCCGTGCACGGCGAGTGCGGGGGATATATGGCGCTGGGCGAAAGCCTGATCGACGCTTCAGGCGTGAGCCATCCGATGGCGGGCCTGCTCGGAGTCGAGACCAGCTTCGCCAGCCGCCGCATGACGCTCGGATACCGCGAGGCCCGCATCGCCTCCGATTGCGCGCTTGGCGCTGAAGGCGCCCTCTTGCGCGGCCACGAATTTCATTACGCCACGATCGTCTCGACCGGCGGTGACGATCCTTTCGCTCATGTCCGCGACGTCTACGGCGCGACGGAGACGCCCACGGGGTCCAGCCGGGGTCGCGTCACCGGCTCGTTCTTCCACGTGATCGCGGAGGCCTGATGCTTCGCGGCTGAGGCAGAGCTGATTCGATTCAAAATCCGGGATAACTTGCTTAGTTGGTCGCCGAGGGAGCGCCCGGTCCTCCGTCTCATGCCAGCCGCGCGTACCCGCCGTGGCGGTGCGCGAGCGCCGGTTCGTCGGCGCCCTGCTTGAGGCTCACCACCGCGCCGAGGATGATCGCGTGCGAATGGCGCTCGATGACCTCCTCGATCAGGCAATCGAAGGCCGCGATCGCGTCGGCGAGAACGGGAGCGCCGGTCGCGAGGGTGATCCACTCCGCGCCATCGAAGCGGCGGACCCCGTGAGCGCCGCCGTGGCCGCTGAACCGGTGGGCGAGCGCTTCGTGGCGCGCGCCGAGCAGGCTGATCGAGAATGCGCCCGTCAGGCGCAAGGCGGCGAGCGTCGAGGATGAGCGCGCGAGGCAGACGAAGAGCGTCGGCGGGGCCAGCGAAAGCGACGCAAGCGAGGTTACCGTGCAGCCGGCCCGCGCCTCGCCCTCGCCGCAGGCGATGATCGCCACTCCGGAGCTGAGCGCCCGCATCGCATGTCGGAAGGCGGCGCTATCGGCGTGGCGCAAGCGCCGGTCGCTCACGCCCGCGCCTCGACAAGCCGCTCCTCGCGCGCGCTTCGCGTCCGACCGATCAGCCAGACCGCGGCCGCGGCGATGAGGCAGGCGAAGCCGGCGATGTAGAAGGCGGGAAGGTAGGTGTCGAAGGTCGAACGGAAGAAGCCGCCGCCCCAGGCCGCGACCGCCGCGCCGATCATGTGGGAAGCGAAAACCCAGCCGTAGACCACGCCGGCGCGCTCGCGGCCGAAATGCGCAGCCGAGAGCTTGACCGTCGGCGGCACGGTCGCGATCCAGTCGAGGCCGTAGAACACAGCGAATAGCGACAGGCCATAGACGCTGAACGCCGAACTCGGCAAATAAAGGAGCGAAAGCCCGCGCAGGCCGTAATACATCGAAAGCAGCGCCCGATTGTCGAACCGGTCCGAGAGCCATCCCGAGCCGATGGTGCCGATGAAATCGAACACGCCCATGACCGCGAGCGTCGAGGCGGCGGCCACCGCCGCAATTCCGTAATCGCCGCATAGCGAGATGAAATGCGTCTGGATCAGCCCGTTGGTGCTGAGGCCGCAAACGAAGAACGTGCCCGCCAGCACCCAGAACGCCGGACTGCGCGTCGAATCGAACAGGATCTCGAACGCGCGGCTGAATGCGGCCGGCGGCGCGACATGGGCCGGCGTATCGCCTCTATCGCCGTAGGGCTTGAGGCCGACGTCCTCCGGCTTGTCCACCAGAAAGAGGATGACGAGGATCGCAACGATAACGAGAGCGATAATCGGTGGCGCGAGCGCGACGCGCCACCCGTATCGGTCGGCGAGCCAGGCGGCCACCGGCAGTAAGAGGAGCTGACCGGAGGCGCTTGAGGCGCTCAGAATCCCCACCGCGAGGCCGCGGCGCGCGGTGAACCAGCGCGTCGCCACCAGGGCTCCCAGCACCATCGCGGTCAGCCCCGTGCCGAATCCGACGATGACGCCCCAAAACAGCACCAGATGCCAGAGCCTCGTCATGACGAGGGCGCCAAGAAGCCCGATCTCGATCAGCGCGAGCGCGACCAGAACCACGCTTTTGAAACCGTATTTGTCGATGAGCGCCGCCGTGAACGGCGCCATCAGTCCGAACAGGACGATTCTGAGCGCGAGCGCGGCCGAAATCTGCTCGGTCGACCAGCCGAATTCCTTGGTCAAGGGAATGATGAGCGCGCCGGAGATGCCCATGCACCCGGCTGTCGTGAGCGCGAGGCAAAAAACGATGGCGACGATCGCCCAGCCGTAATGGATGCCGGCGCGCGACAGCCGCATCGCCAAGGCCTGAGCGAACATGCGGGATCCCTTCAGACGCGCTACCCGGCCGCGCCGAACGTCAAAAAGACGGGTTGACGCCTTAATTGGGCATGCGCGCACGGGCTGTCAAGGAAACGCGAATTGGCGTCCGACCTTCTCAATTCAATACGATAGCCGACATTAGACGGCCGTAGTCCGGCTCCTGACGGTGGGTCGCGCGGCGGTAGCTGAAAAACCGTTGCTCGTCGGCGTAAGTGTCGAGCGCCAGGTCCTCGAAGGCGCCAATGCCAGCGCGCCCGGCGCGCTCGGCGATATAGGCGTTGAGGTCGAACATCGAGCGGCCCGCGTTCTCGCTCGGCCTGAAGTAGCGCGCCGTATCTTCGCCTGCGGCGGCGAAGCCGGCGACGAACTCCGGCCCGACCTCATAGGACGCGCGGCCGATGCAGGGCCCAAGCGCGGCGGCGATATCGCCGCGCCTGGCGCCGAGGCGCTCCATCGCCGCCACGGTCGCCTCGACCACCCCGCTCAGCGCGCCCCTCCAGCCCGCATGCGCCGCGCCGATGACACGCGCCCGCCGGTCCGCGAACAGAACCATGCCGCAGTCAGCGCCGGTCACGCCGAGCGCGAGGCCCGGGGTTGCGGTCGCCAATCCATCGCAGCGTGGGCGCTCGCCCGGCGCCCACGGTTCGGAGATCGCCGCTGCCTCCGCGGAATGGACCTGGTAGGGCACGGCGAGGCGCTCGGGCGAAACGCCGAGGGCAGCCGCGGCCCGACAGCGATTCTCGGCCACCGCCTCATGTGAATCGAGCGATCCGACGCCGCCATTCAGCGAGGCATAGACGCCTCGCGAAACCCCGCCGATGCGGGTGAAGAAGCCATGCTCGACTCCGCAAAGCCGAAGCGACTCTGCGGTCAACGCCTGAGGCATGCTCACGCGGGCTTCGCGCTTGCAGGTTGGAAGCCGGGCGGGGGCCGCAGCCTGCGGTCTGCGACGGCCATCGCCTTGAACAACGCGCCCATCTCGCCTTGGCCCTTACCGACCAGGCGCGCCCGAGCGCGCTCGAACTCCTCGGCGCGGTCGGGACTGGCGCGCTCAGCCAGCGCCTTGGTCCTCAAGTCTATGCCGATTGCGCGGAGGAAATCGCCTTGGTCGACCGGGCCGTAGACCGCGGCGCCGGTAGCGCTGGCGCTGCGCGCCATGGCGGCGAAATCGACGTGGGCGGTGAGATCGCAATCGCCCGGGGCGGCGAGAGGATCGATATAGCGATGCGCGCGCAGCGCCTGCAGCGTGTCGCCATAACGGGTTGTGGCGTGGCCGTAATCCATCAGGAGCGCCGCTCCGCCCTGTTTGGCGAGACGAGTGCCGAGTTCGAACATCAGCCGGTGCCCGGATGGGCTCACCTCGAGCACTTCGCCGTTCGTCGCGGGCGCTCTGATGTAAGGTTCGGGTCTGTCGGCGACGTCGAAGACAAGCGCGCCGTCGCTGTTAAGACGGACGGTGCGCTCGCGCCACTGGCCGCTCACGCGCACGAATTGGCGCACCGGCAGCGCGTCGAGAAATTCGTTGGCGATCACGATCGCGGGCCCGTTCGGAATCTCCTTGAGGGTCTGGGCCCAAGAGACCGCCACGCCGCAGTCGACGAGGAGCTCGTGCTGCATCGTCGCCAGCGCCGGGCTGGTTTCGATAAGCCGCACGTCGAGCGCATTGCGAAAAGCCGGCACAATCCGGGCGGCGCGCAGCGCATCGCTGATGAGCGTTCCGCGCCCAGGCCCCAGTTCGACGAGGCGAACGGGATCAGGCGAGCCCATGCTCGACCATACCTCGGCGGCCCAAAGTCCGACCAGCTCGCCGAACATCTGCGAAATCTCCGGCGCGGTAGTGAAATCGCCCGTTGCGCCGAACGGATCGCGGTTCATGTAGTAACCGAAGTCGGGATGGGCGAGCGCCAGCTGCATGTACTGCTCGACCGTAATCGGACCACGCTCTGTGATCATCGCCCTGATTTCATCGAGGAGCTCGGTCATGTCGAGACTCGCCGCCGACGGAGGCTCCACGCTAGCAGTCCCAACCCTGCGACGAGGAGCGGAAGCGAGAGCACCATGCCCATTGTCAGCCCTCGTCCAAGGTCCTCAAGGCGCGGATCGGGCTCGCGAAAGAATTCGCTGAATATACGCGCGGCGCCGTAAACAATGGCGAACGCCCCGCTAATCATCCCAGGACGGCGTAGCGCGCCCATTTGTGCGAGCGCATAGAGAATGACAAAGGCAAGCAGCCCTTCTAGCAGCGCTTCGTAAATCTGGCTCGGGTGGCGAGGCTGGCCGTCCGTTCCGGGAAAGATAACCGCCCACGGAACGTCAGTTGGGCGACCCCAGAGTTCCGGGCGGATAAAATTGGCGATACGGCCGAGGAAGATGCCAATCGGGGCGACCAGCGAACAGAGGTCGAGCACGGTCAGTGTGGGCGCGCCATAACGGCGGCAGAAGAGAAGGACGCCAACAAGAGCGCCGATCAGGCCGCCGTGAAAGGCCATCCCGCCTTCCCAGATTTTGAAGATGTCGATCGGGTGGGACAAATAGTACTGCGGATCGTAGAACAGCACATTACCGAGGCGGCCTCCGATGATGACCCCGAAGGCGCAATAGACAAGGAGGTCGTCGATACTATCGACGCCTGGCCGCTTCACCCCATTCCAGTAACGGTCGTCTGAGACGATGTAGCGAATGAGCCACCAGCCCAGGACGAGGCCCGCGATATAGGCGAGGGCGTACCAGCGAATGGCCAACGGACCCCATTGCACGAGAACGGGATTGATCGCTGGGAAAGGCAGGACAAGCATCGGCATCGGACGCATGCAGATGCGCTGAGCGCGGGATGGCGTCAAGTCGGCGCGCCGGATTATCAAGGCGCTAGCTCCCCCCTTTGGACGGCTCAAGGCGGCGGGCTTCGCGCTGTCCGAGCCGCATGGCGATCGGGCCGCGCCCCGTGACGAGGTCGACTTAAAGCGGCAGGAATGACGTAAGGCGCACTCCCGACGACCGCAATGACGAAATGGTTGCGGAGATGGCCGTTATCCTCCTGCGCACCGGCTGAAACCGGACATGGAAATTCAGGCATGATTCGGTTCTTGCTGTAAAGCTGCGGCAGGCCGCGGCGCCGGCGGTCTGCGGGCGCGGAAGTCTTGCGTTTGCCGCCTTGCTCGGGCAGGGAGGACAAGGCGGGCGCATGGTGAGTGAGCGAACTCGGGAATGAAGCGCGTTCAGGACGTCGCATGGCCGATCATTGGCCTCGGCGCCGTCGCGGTATCGTCGTGGTTGCTGTTCAAGGACCTGCGCGGGCTGTCGTTGGCGAGCCTGAAACACGCGCTGTCGTCGATCTCGGCCGCGCGGTGGCTGCTGGCGATTGGTTCGACCTCTCTCGCCTATGTCGCGCTCGCCTGGTACGATCAGATCGCGCTTCTGCATCTGCGCCGGCGTATCAGCTGGCGATTTGTCGCGGTGGCGTCGTTCACTGCCTATGCGCTCGCCCATAACATCGGCGCTTCAGTGCTCTCGGGCGCGGTTGTGCGTTATCGCGCCTATTCGCAGAAGGGGCTCAGCGTCGGCGAGATCGGCGTGCTGGTGGCGTTTTGCTCCTTTACCTTTGGCCTCGGCGCGGCGACAGTCGCTGGTCTTTCGCTGCTCTTTCACCCCGAATTGATCCAGCGTTTCGCAGGCGCGCCAGTTTGGCTCGGCCGGGCGGGCGCGATTGCTTTGGTCGCGGCGCCGAGCCTCTATGTCATCGGCGCCCTCTCACACCTTCCTCCGCTCAGGATCGGCGCCTACGAACTCGTCTATCCGCGCCCGGCGGTGGCGGCGAGACAGCTGCTTGCCGGGCCTTTGGAGCTGTTCGGCGCCTCCGGCATCATTTATTTCGCGCTTCCGGCGGCCGCGAATCCCGGCTTTGCCGTGGTGCTCGGCGTTTTTGTCGCCTCCTTTTCGATCGCGCTCTTGAGCCACGCGCCCGGGGGTCTCGGCGTGCTCGAGTTCACCTTTGTCGAGGCGATGCCGGACGCGCCGCAGGCCAATGTCGTCGCCGCCTTGCTGGTGTTCCGGCTTCTCTATTTGATCCTGCCGTTGATGTTTGCGCTCGTGGTCGTTTTGAACTACGAGCGCAAACGCTGGCGGGGCCTTGCGGGGGCAGGAGGAGTTGATGCCGATGGCGTCGCCGATCTCGATCGATAGCCAGGACGTCCTTCTGGCGATCGACCTGCAAGCCGATTTCATGCCGGGCGGCGCTCTGGCGGTCGGTGGAGGCGATGAGATCGTCCCGCTCGTCAACCTATTGGCGCGCCGATTCGAGAATGTGGTCGTGACGCAGGACTGGCATCCGCCGGGCCACGCCTCGTTCGCCTCAAGCCACGAGGGGGCCAAGCCGTTCGAGACGAGGCGGCTCGAATTCGGCGACCAGACGCTATGGCATGACCACTGCGTGCAGGGAACGCCGGGCGCGGAGCTGCACCCGGAGCTTGCGGTCGACCTTGCTTTCCTGATCCTTCGCAAGGGCATGCACCCAGGAATTGATTCCTATTCCGCCTTCATCGAGGCGGACGGCAGAACGACGACCGGCCTTGCCTCCCTGCTCAAGGCTCGCGGGGTCAGGCGGGTGTTCGCCTGCGGTTTGGCGACTGACTTTTGCGTCGCCCATTCGGCGCTGGATGCGCGCGCCGAGGGCTTCCAAACCTTCGTCATCGAAGATGCGTGCCGGGCGATCGACGCCAACGATTCGCTCAAGGACGCGTGGGAGCGCATGAACGCGGCAGGGGTCCGGCGGGTCCAGTCGGCGGAAATTCTCGGCTCGGCTCCATGAGCAAACTTGCGTCGGGCGACGGGCCAACGTCCGACGGGGTTTGGGCCGTGGGCGAACGCGGGACCGCTGTTAACCCCGTACACCTAAGACGGGTCCCGGGTTAACCGGGAGTTAACCCGCGGCCAAGCATCTGAAGACATCCGACGAGCAGTGCGGCCGCGCGCTCTCGGCTTGCGCCTGCTCTCGCCCAGGAATCAATGATCAAGCTTTATCACCACCCGTTTTGTCCGCATTCGCGTTTCGTCCGCCTGATCCTCGGCGAAATGGGAATCGAGCCGACACTCATCGAGGAACGACCTTGGGACCGGCGCCGGGAGTTCCTGCTGATCGCGCCCGAGGGCGCGACGCCGGTCTTGGTCGAGGATCATGCGCCGAGCCTGTCGGGCGCGGCGGTAATCGCCGAATATCTCGATGAGACGCGGGGCTCGGGCCTCGGCGACCGCCGGCTGATGCAGGACGATCCGCTGGCCCGCGCCGAGACCCGTCGGCTGATGCACTGGTTCAACGTCAAGTTCTTCAACGAGGCGAGCCAGTGGCTGGTTCGGGAGAAGATCAACAAGCGCTTCATGAGTTCGGCCCAAGGCGGAGGCGGCCCGGATATGGACGCCGTGCGAGCGGCGCGGGCAAATCTGCGCTATCATCTGCGCTATATCGGCTACCTGATCTCAGCCCGCAATTGGCTGGCCGGCGACCGGCTGACTTACGCGGATCTCGCCGCGGCGGCGCACCTATCATGCATCGACTATCTGGGCGACGCGCAGTGGGACGAGAACGAAACCACCAAGACATGGTATGCGCGGATGAAGTCGCGTCCGGCGTTTCGCCCGCTGCTGGCCGAGCGACTGCCGGGGATGACGCCCAGCCTCGCCTACGCCGATCTCGACTTCTAGCAGCGTTACGCGCCAGGGCGCGCGCGCTCGGCTTCGACGCCTGCCGGGTCGCCGCCGCCGACGCGCCCGCTCAAGCTGGCGAGCGCCTTGCCGCGTGGGTCGCCGAAGGCGCGCATGGCGACATGACCTGGATGGCCGAGACCCTCCAGCGGCGGGTCGATCCCCGGGCGCTGATGGCCGAAGCGAAGAGCGTCGTCATGCTCGGCCTGAACTACGGCCCGGGCGGCGATCCGTTGGCGGCGCTCGAGCGCCCCGACGCGGGCGCGATTTCGGTTTACGCTCGACACCGCGACTATCACGACGTCCTCAAGGGCAAGCTCAAGCAACTTGCCGCGTTTCTAGCTGCGGCGGCGCGGCCGGAACGGGCGGACGTCAAGGTGTTCGTCGACACCGCGCCGCTCATGGAAAAGCCGCTGGCCGCGGCGGCCGGGCTCGGCTGGCAAGGCAAGCACACCAATCTGGTGTCGCGCGAATTCGGCTCGTGGCTCTTTCTGGGCGCGATCCTGACGGACCTCGACCTGCCGCCCGACCCCCCGGAAGCCGACCATTGCGGACAATGCCGCGCCTGCCTGGACGCCTGCCCAACAAGAGCGTTCCCCGCGCCCTACCGGCTCGATGCGCGCCGGTGCATCTCCTATCTCACGATCGAGCATCAAGGTCCGATCCCGCGCGAGCTTCGATCGGCCATGGGCAATCGCATCTACGGCTGCGACGACTGTCTCGCCGTCTGCCCCTGGAACAAATTCGCCAGCGTCGGGAGGGAAGCAAAACTCGCCGCGCGCGCCGACCTCAACGCGCCGCCGCTCGCCGAGCTCGCGCGCCTCGACGACGCGTCGTTCCGGGCGCTGTTCGCCGGCGGCCCGATCAAGCGGGTCGGCCGGGAGCGATTTCTGCGCAATGTGATGATCGCGATCGGAAACTCGAATGACCGCGCGCTCGCCGACGCCGCGATCGACCGGCTCGAGGATGAGTCTCCGCTTGTGCGCGGAGCGGCGATCTGGGCGGTTGCGCGGCTTACCTCGCCGCGGCAATTCTCGCGCTACGCCGCGACTGGACTGCGAAAGGAGCGGGATTCGGCGGTTATCGCGGAGTGGCGCGACGCTCTCGCCGCGCCGCCCTGACGGTGATCGTCGTATCCGCCGCCTCAGTGCGAAGGCGCGGTCTCGGCCTTCTTGAGCCTCTCGATCTCGTCCTTGAGTTGAAGTTTCTTGCGCTTGAGTTCGTGGACCTTGATGTCGTCTGACGCCGGATGGTTGACTTCGGCGAGTATCGCTTCCTCAATCGCCTCGTGACGGCGCACCAGTTCGCTGAGATGCGAATCAATCGACATGGGACAACTCCCTTGTGGTCTTGGGCGACGAAATTGTGACATAACTGGCGGACCGCGCAAGCGGCAAAATGCCGCCACCCTGTTCAAATCCTTGCCGCCGCGTCCACATTTCTGGGGAAGTTTCGGCCCTGCGGGGCCGTCCCTAACGTCAGATCGCCGAGCGTCCAACGACCATCAGAGCAAGGGCTGCTTGTGGTCTTGCGCGCGCCGGGCCGCGCCGCCATAGTCCAACGCGCCCTGGCGCAACGCCGGCGTCGGGGAGGAGAAACCCGGTCTAAGTGCGGCACAGCGATGGATGACAAGGGGCTCACGTCAGAGGAGCGTGACGCGCTCGTCGGACACATCGAGCGGCTGCGCCAGGAGCACCGCGATCTCGACGCGGCGATCGAGGCGCTGCGACAGGCCGGACAGGCGGACCAGTTGCAGGTGCAGCGGCTCAAGAAGCGCAAGCTCTTGTTGCGCGACAAGCTCGCCCGGCTCGAGGACCAGCTGACTCCGGACATCATCGCCTGACGCCGTGCAAACTTCTCCCTAAACGAAACCCCGCCCAACGCGGCCGGAAGCGGGAACGCGCTCAGGCGCAAGGGCGCGGCGCGCGCGCAATGAAATCAAAATTCGGCGCAGCAAAACCCAAATCGATCGCAACAAAAACCAAGCCAACCGCAACAAAATCCAAGCCCCCCGCAACGAAATCAAAATGACTATTTGTCTATTTTTCAACAGGTTAGATCAAATGGCCGCCGATTCCCGATCTCTCCCGCCGGCCTCGGCGATCTCTCCTTCCTTCTGATTTTCTGTCACCTAGGACGCATTCTAGTGCACCCTTCCCTTTATCGCAAGAAATAGTCGGGCTTTTTCAGTGTTCGCCGGTGACGTCCGACCGTCGCCGTCATGGCCGGCCCTGCGCAGGCATCCAAGCCGCGCTGGCCCCGCCAATCGCGCATCAGTTGCAACACGGTTCGCGTCGACGGCCGCGTCAGGCGCGGCCCCTGGCGCCCGGAACCGACTGCGACGATAGCGAAATAAGAGCCGCTTTTTCGCGAGCCATCGTCCGATCCGGAATCCGGAATTGACCTTGGTCATTGTTGTTAGCCCCGCCTCGCTCATGATGAGGCTCCTTTGCGCCAGAGAGAGCGTCCATGCCCTATTCGGTCAACGCCGACCTGCCGCCTTCCGTCCGTTCGCATCTGCCTGAGCACGCCCAGGACATTTTTCGCGAGGCCTTCAATCACGCCCACGCGGCGCACGCCCATGATCCGCGCCGGGAGGAAGCCGCATTCCGTATCGCCTGGGCCGCGGTGAAGCGCCAGTACGAAAAGGTGGGCGACGACTGGGTCGAGAAGCGATAGCGGGGGAAATACTCAATCATAACAGGCCTCTGCCCCTCGCCGCTCGCCGCGACGGTTAGTCGCGTTGACAATTGTTCTTATTGTAATACTAATCGCGCGTCCGACGTGTCTGGGCCGCCAAGCGGGTCGCCGCTTACGTCCCGCACCGATTCGGATGATTCAGGGTTGGAACGCCAAAAGGGAGGAGTTTCATGCGCTTATACAAGTGGCTGGGCGGCGCTGCCGTCGGCCTGGGCCTCATGGTCGCCGGATCGTCGGCCTTCGCGGTCACCATCGGCTTTTCGCAGGTCGGCGATGAGGGCGACTGGCGCCCGGCATTTTCCAAGGACATGCAGGAAGAGGCGAAGAAAGAGGGCATCGACCTCAAATTCGCCGACGCCCAGGGCAAGGAAGAAGAGCAGCTCAAGGCGGTTCGCTCGTTCATCGCCCAGAAGGTCGACGCGATCATCATCGCCCCGGTCGTCGTCACCGGCTGGGATCAGGTTCTCGGCGAAGCCAAGAAGGCCGGCATCCCCGTTTTCCTTGCCGATCGCGACGTCGACACGGCGGATAAATCCCTCTTCGTCGCCCGCATTTCGGCCGACTTCAATCTCGAGGGCCGTCTTGCCGGCGCGTGGCTCGCCCAGGCAAGCAAGGGCAACTGCAACATCGTTGAATTGCAGGGCACGACCGGCGCGGCGCCGGCGATCGAGCGCAAGAAGGGCTTCGAGGCCGTTATCTCGCTGTTTCCGAACATGAAGATCGTCAAGACGCAGAGCGGCAACTTCACGACCGACGGCGGCAAGCAGGTGATGGAGGCCTTCATCAAGGCGACCGACAACCTCAAGGGCATTTGCGGCGTGTTCGCGCACAACGACAACATGCAGCTCGGCGCCATCCAGGCGATGAAGGAAGCCGGCCTCAAGCCCGGCAAGGACGTCCTGATGGTGTCCGTCGATTATGTGCCGGCGATGAAGGAAGCGCTGGCGGCGGGCGACGCCAACGCGTCGGTCGAACTGCGCTCCGCGATCGGCAAATACATCTATCCGGTCGTGCTCGGCTACCTCAAGGACAAGAAAGAGCTGCCGAAGTGGATCGTGATTCCCTCCGACCTCCACACTGCGGCGACCCCCGGCGGCTGACGTCCGACGATCACAGTCAATCTTGAGGGCGGCGTCTCGCACGTTTGCGAGACGCCGCTTTCAATCGTGGAACGCCGGCCGCTTGTGCGGATGCCGCGCTCGGCGCTATTCCTCACGACAATCACACGGCGGCTCGGGTGGCGGACACATTGACGGCGCGGATTGAAATGCTGGGCGTTTCGAAGGCGTTTCCCGGCGTCCGGGCGCTCGAACATGTCGATTTTCGCGTCGAGGCCGGCGAGGTCCATGCTCTCATGGGCGAAAACGGCGCCGGCAAGTCGACCCTCATCAAGATCATGACCGGCGCGCTGAGGCGCGACGAGGGCGAAATCCGCATCGACGGCCGCCCGGTCGAGATCGGCTCGCCCGGCGAAGCGCGCGCCATCGGCGTCGGCACGGTCTATCAGGAAGTGAATCTGATCCCGACCATGTCGGTGACCAAGAATCTGACGCTTGGCCGTCAGCCGCGCCGGTTCGGGTTCATTTCCTGGGGTTCCGCGCGCGGCCTCGCTCGCGAGCGGCTCAAGCGGCTCAAGATCGACATCGACGTCGAGCGGCCGCTCGGCTCATATTCGCTCGCGATCCAGCAGCTCGTCGCCATCGCCCGCGCGCTCGAGGACGACACGCGGGTGCTCGTGCTCGACGAGCCGACCGCGAGCCTCGACGCCGATGAGGTCGAGCTCCTTTTCCAGATCCTCCGCAACCTCAAGTCCCGCGGAATAGCGATCGTATTCATCACCCATTTCCTCGACCAGGTTTACCGGATCGCCGATCGCATCTCGGTGCTGCGCAACGGGCGCCTCGTCGGCGAGGCGGCGGCGGCCGAGCTTCCGCGGCTCAAGCTGATTGCGATGATGCTCGGGCGCGAACTCGAAGAGACGGAGGAACGCGTCGAAGCCACCCGTCACGCTACGAAGGCAGAGCCGATCCTCGTCGCCGAGGGCGTTGCGCGACGCCGGGTCATGGCGCCGTTCGATCTCGCCCTGCGGCCCGGCGAGGTCGTTGGACTGGCCGGGCTGCTCGGATCGGGGCGCACGGAGGTCGCCAAGCTCGTCTTTGGCGCGATCCGGCGCGATTCCGGGAAGCTCGAAGTGGCGGGCGAGAAGATGACGTCGCAATCGCCGCGGCAGTCGCTGCGGCATGGGATGGCGTTCTGCCCGGAGGATCGCAAGGCGGAGGGCATATTCGCCGAGCTCAGCGTGCGCGAGAACATCATTCTCGGGCTGCAGACCAAACGCGGCTGGCTCGCCCGCCTGTCCCACGCGGAGCAGGAGCGGCTCGCGCAGGAAATGATCAAGGCGCTGGAGATCGCCACGCCGGACGCCGACAAGCCTGTCGGCCAGCTCTCCGGCGGCAACCAGCAAAAGGTCGTGCTCGCGCGCTCGCTGGTGTCCGGTCCGAGCATTCTCATTCTGGACGAGCCGACGCGCGGGATTGACGTCGGCGCCCACGCCGAGGTCGTCGCGCTGATTCGCAAGCTTTGCGCCGAGGGGCTTGCGCTCCTGGTCGCGTCCTCGGAGCTTGACGAACTGGTCGCGGTCAGCGACCGGATCGCGGTTCTGCGGGACCGGAAGAAGATCGGCGAGATCGCGGGCGGCGAGATCACCCGCGAGACCGTGATCCGCACGATCGCGGGCGCGCGCTCGTGACGCCGCAGTCGAACCTCGAAACCGAGACCGCCGCGCTCTCCACGCGTCCCGGCGCGCTTTTGCGGCTGCAGGCGATCTTTCGCCACCGCGCGATCTGGCCGCTCCTGGCGCTCGCGCTCATCCTCGCGGTCGACGGGATCATCTCGCCCGGGCTTCTTCAATATCCGCGTCGTTGACGGACGGCTGTTCGGCAACCTCGTCGACATCCTCTACCGCGCGACGCCGACCGCGATCGTCGCGCTCGGCATGGCGGTCGTGATCGGCACGAAAGGCATCGACCTTTCGGTCGGCTCGATCATCGCGATCGTTGGCGCGGTGATCACCTGGCGGATTCATTCGGGCGATCCGCACGGGGTCGTGCTCCTGGCCGCTCTTGGGGTCGGAATCCTCTGCGGGCTGTGGAACGGCTTCCTGGTCGCCATTCTCGACATTCAGCCGATCATCGCGACCCTCATCCTGATGGTGTCCGGCCGCGGCATCGGCCTCATGATCAACCTGCTCTACGGCGGCACCAATCCGAGCTTCACCAGCCCGTTCCTGCAGGGGCTCAGCGTCGGCCACATCGGCCTGATCCCGACCCGGCTCCTTCTCGGGGCGGCGATTTTCGGCGTGCTCTGGCTATTCATCCGCCGCACCGCGCTCGGCCTCTTTCTCGAATTGGTCGGCGGCAACTCGGCGGCGGCCGATCTCGCCGGAATCAACGCCCGCCTGATCAAATATGCGGCCTATATCATCTGCGGCCTGTGCGCCGCCTGGGCCGGGGTGATCCTCGCGGCCGACACGCATACGTCCGATCCGGTCAGCATCGGGCTCTATATCGAGCTCGACGCCATTCTCGCCGTCGTCATCGGCGGCGGCTCGCTGTCGGGCGGCCGCATCTACCTCGGCATGACGATCCTGGGCGCGCTCGTCATCCAGACGCTGACCACCTCGATCCTGACGAGCGGGCTGCCGCCCGAATACAATCTTGTCGTCAAGGCGGTCGTCGTCATCGTCGTCCTGCTCCTGCAGTCGGACAACCTTCGCGCGGCGCTTTCGAGAGGCCTTGGCGGGAGCAGGCGATGAACGAGAAATATCTGCCCCTCGTCGCGACGATCGCCGTCTTCCTCGCTCTGTTCGTGACGGGCGGGCTTCTCTACAACAATTTCCTCTCGACCCAGGTCCTCGGCGACATCCTGGCCGACAACGCCTTTATCATCACCGCCGCGATCGGCGCGACCTTCGTCATTCTGAGCGGCGGGATCGACCTCTCGATCGGCTCGATGATCGGCTTCGTCGGCGTCGTTATGGCCAATCTCGATCCGCTCGGCTGGCATCCGCTCGCCTCGGCGGCGATGATGCTCGCTTTCGGCCTCTGCTTCGGCGGACTTCAGGGGCTCATCGTCGACTTTTGCGAGATTCAGCCTTTCATCGTCACGCTTGCCGGCCTCTTCCTGCTGCGCGGCAGCTGCTTCATGATCAATCTCGATTCGGTCCCGATCCGGCATCCTTTCGTCGCCTGGTTCGCCGGATTGAGCATTCCGCTGCCCGGAGGCGGCGAGCTTCGGAGTTCGGCGATCGTTATGCTGATCGCGCTTGTGGCGGGGATCGTCATCGCCCATTTCACCCGCTTCGGCGCCGATGTCTACGCCATCGGCGGCGACCGGACGTCGGCCAAGCTGATGGGCGTGCCGATGCGGCGCACGACGGTCGCAATCTATGCCCTCGGCGGGTTCTTTAGCGCGCTGGGCGGCGTGATCTATGCCCTGTATACGTCCTCCGGCTATCCGCTGGCCGGAACCGGCGCCGAGCTCACCGCGATCGCCGCGGTGGTGCTGGGCGGCACGGTTTTGACCGGCGGCGTGGGCATGGTCGCCGGCACGCTGTTCGGCGGCATGATCCTTGGCCTGATCGCAACGCTGATCAATTTCAACGGTTCGTTGAACGGCGCCTGGATCATGATCAGCGGCGGAGTTCTCCTCTTCCTGTTCATCGTGTTGCAGCGATCCCTGCTGTCATCGTTCAGGCTGAGGGGCGCCCAATGAGATTTGCTCGAGGGTCATGGCGCGGGTTTCCACTCAATTGACTTCAGCCGCTCAGCGCGCCCGAGCGGGCGCACAACGCTCAGCGGTGGAGCGCGCCGAGCGGCTCGACCGCGCCGCCCAGAGGTTCGAGCGCAATATCCATACCTCGCTCGCCGGGCGGCTCGGGCGTGAGATCGTCGGCGGGCTCCATCCGCCCGGTTCGCTCCTGCCCAATGCGGCGGATATGTGCGCGCGCTTTTCCGTGTCCCGCACCGCGCTGAGGGAAGCCTATAGCGTGCTTGCCGCCAAGGCGATGATCGTCGCGCGGCCGAAGATCGGCACCCGCGTCAGGCCCAAGGCCGACTGGAACATGCTCGATCCGGAGGTGCTGTCCTGGCATTTGCAGACGACGCCGACCGAGAGCTTCGTCGGCGAATTGTTCGTGCTGCGCCAGATGGTCGAGCCGGAGGCGGCGGCGCTCGCGGCGAAAGCGCATGCGCGCGCCACGATCGACCGCATCGCCGACGCCTACCGGCGGATGGACCAGTTCAGGGAAGGCGCCGGCGACCTGATCGGCGCGGATATCGACTTCCACATGGGGATCCTCGAGGCGACCGGGAATCACTTTCTCACCGCGCTCGGCGGCCTCATCCGCACTTCGCTCGAATGCACGTTCGAGCTGAGCTGGGAAGGCGCCTCCCGGATCCAGGACGACCGCCTGCATCAGCACCATGGAATCTTCGAGGCGATCCGTGACGGTTCGCCTGAACTGGCCAAGACCCGCATGAGCGAGCTGCTCAGCGACTCGATGAACGACGTGCGGCAATACCTCAAGCAGCGCGACGCGGCCGCGAGCGGGCGGGCGCGCGACCGCTTTAGGCGCGAGCGCCGATCGGGCCGGCCGCGTTCAGGCGGCGCTGCTTGTCTCGCGCGCCTTGAGCCGCGCCGCCACCTGCTCGTCGGTGAGCCTTGCCTCGTAGATCGAGCGCCGCTCGATCAGGCGCGAGGTCGCGGTGGCGACGATGATCGCAGTCAGCATCGGCAATGCGAAAGCGCGCGCCTGTCCGGTCAGCTCCATCATCAGCACCAGCGTTGAGACCGGTCCCTGCGTTGTCGCAGCGAGCATTGCGCCTGCCCCGAGCAGGGCAAAGAGGCCGATCTCGCCTCCGGGATGAACGGAGAGCCAGAGACCGCCGAGCGCCGCCCCTATCAATGCGCCAGCGGCGAGCGAGGGCGTGAACAGTCCGCCCGGCGCGCCGCTCGCCGCGGAAGCGACCGTCGCGAGCGGCCGCAGCAGAAAAAGGGCCGCCAACGCGAACGGCGCCAGCGGATGGCCGAACAGAAGCTGCGCAAGATCCTGGCCATTGCCGAGCAACTCAGGGAAGGCGATCGACAGGAGACCGACAGCCGCCAAGACTGCCGGCGGCGCGACCAGACGCAGCCAGCCCGATGGACGGGCCCGATCGGCCCATGCGATCGCCCGGACAAACAGAACCGACCACAAGCCGATGAACGGCGAGGCGACAATCACCCAGAGGTAGACATCGGGCGAGATGGCGTACGTCGGCACTGTGTAAAGGGGCGCATTGGGGATGACCAGGCTCGCCGTTTTGACTGCGATCAGCGAGGCGGCGAGCGCGGGCATGACCAGCCTGACCGCCAACGCTCCGCGCAGCACTTCGAGCGCAAACAGGGCGCCGCCGAGCGGCACGCTATAGACGGCGGCCATGCCGGCCCCGGCGCCGATCGCGACCATGAGGCGGCGCTCATCGTCCGAGAGCTTTTGCAGGTCGGAAGCCAGGTTGCCGAAGACGGCGCCGAACTGTTTGGGCGCGCCTTCGCGGCCCAGCGGCGCGCCCATGCCGACGATGACGATCGACAGCACCGCGCTGCCGAGCGTTCTGAGCGCCGGCACGCGGCCGGCCTGAAACCAGATCGCCGCGGTGATCTCGATGCCGTTGCCGGTGGTGAGCCGCGTCAATAGCCACTGGCCGGCGGCGGTGATGAGCCCGGCGCCAAACAGCAAGCCGATATGCCGCAATGGGCTCGCCTCTCTCGCCGCCTCGAGCAGCGCCTCGGGCTCGGCCGTACCCCAGGCGAGCTGTTGCACGGTTTTGAACACCAAGGTCAGAGCGGCCGCGCCAAGACCGGCGCATACGCCGGTCAGCGCGACCGCGAGCCAGAAGCCGAGCGCGCCGGGGTCGCGGAGCGTCGCCGGGACCCTCCCGCCGGCCGGCGTCGGCGCGGCGGCGTTTGGCGGGGGTAGGTTCGACCCTGACTCCAATTGCGGCCTCCGCATCAGGGCTTGGATCCGCCGGCGCCCCCAGCGAGAGGCCTACAGCGCCGAGCGGCGCTGCGCAAAGCCCGCCACATGCCCCCACGCTTGCGCGCCCCGCAGCCTTCCATTAAGCGCAAGCGCTTATGATTCGCGTCGAACTCGGGCCTCGGCGGGCGCCTGTGAGCGGGGCGGCAAAACCGATCGCCATCATCATGGGCAGCCAGTCGGACTGGGCGGTCATGCGCCGCGCCGCCGAGACGCTCGACCAGCTCGGCGTCGGCTATGAGGCGCGGATCGTCTCGGCCCACCGCACGCCCGACCGGATGGCCGCCTTCGCCAAGGGGGCAAAGGCCGCGGGCTTCAAGGTCATCATCGCCGGCGCGGGCGGGGCAGCGCATCTGCCCGGCATGACGGCGGCTTTCACCACGCTTCCGGTGTTCGGCGTCCCGGTCCCCTCGAAGGCGCTGAAGGGCGAGGACAGTCTCCTTTCGATCGTACAAATGCCTGCCGGCGTCCCGGTCGGCACGCTCGCGATCGGCGAAGCCGGCGCGGTCAACGCCGCGCTCATCGCCTCGGCCGTGCTGGCGCTCGCCGACGAAGCGCTGGCGGCAAGGCTCGAGGCGTGGCGGGCGGCGCGCACCGCCGAAGTCGCCGAGCGCCCTCAAGACGAGGCGCCGCAGCGATGACCTTAAGCCCCGGCGCCACCATAGGCATTCTCGGCGCCGGACAGCTCGGGCGGATGCTCGCAATCGCGGCGCTGAAGCTCGGGCTGCGCACCCATATCTTCGCCCCCGAAGCGGCGGCGCCGGCTTACGACGCCGCGGCGGCGCGGACCGTCGCGGCCTTCGACGACGAGGCGGCGCTCGCCCGCTTCGCCGAGGCGGTCGATGTCGCGACCTTCGAGTTCGAGAACGTGCCGACGGCGACGGTCGAGTTCCTGGCCGGGCGCGTGCCGGTCCGACCGGGCGTCCGCGCGCTGGCGCAGACCCAGGACCGGCTCGTCGAAAAGACGTTCCTGCGCGATCTCGGCCTCAAGACCGCGCCCTTCGTCAAGGTCGAGGATGCCGGCGCGCTGGTGCGCGCCGTCGCGGAACTCGGCCGCCCGGCGATCCTCAAGACCCGCCGGCTCGGCTATGACGGCAAGGGCCAGTCGCTGATCCGCGAAGGCTCGAATGTCGCTGCGGTTCACCGCACGCTTGGGTCCGCGCCGATGATTCTCGAGGGCTTCGTCGCCTTCGAACGCGAGGTATCCGTCGTCGCGGCGCGCAGCCTTGAAGGCGAGATCGTGGCTTACGACCTTTGCGAGAACGAGCACGAGCGCCACATCCTGGCGCGCACCCGCGCCCCGGCCCGGGTCGGTCCGGAGACGTCTGCGGAGGCCAAGCGCATCGCCGGCCAGGTGCTCGAGGCGCTCGAGTATGTCGGCGTGCTGGCGGTCGAGATGTTCGTCGTCCGCGACCGGCACGGCCACGAGGGGCTCATCGTCAACGAGATCGCGCCGAGAGTGCACAATTCGGGTCACTGGACCATCGAGGGCGCGCAGACCTCGCAGTTCGAGCAACATATCCGCGCCATCGCCGGCTGGCCGCTCGGCGTAACGACCCGGCGCGGCCGGGCTGAGATGCACAACCTGATCGGCGAGGACGCACAGGAATGGAGCGATATCCTCGCCCAGCCGGATCTCTCGCTGCATCTCTACGGCAAGCTCGAAATCCGCCCCGACCGCAAGATGGGTCATGTGACCCGAATCTTTCCGGAGACGCCGGAGTGTAGCCGGCGTCGATGACCCCGCTCGCGCTCAAGCGAGTCGAAGAAACGCCATTGGCGAGCGCGTTGATCGAGGGCGCGCCCGCGCCTTGACAGCCGGATGGCCCGTTCTCTATATCGCCGCCTCGCCTCGATGAGGCTGCTGCCTTCGAGGGCGCGTGGCGGGATAGCTCAGCTGGTTAGAGCGGCGGAATCATAATCCGTAGGTCCCCAGTTCAAGTCTGGGTCCCGCTACCATCCACATATCAAAGGTTTACAAGCGAAGCGAGGACGCCAAAGGAGTGTCCTTTTGGACCTCGGTAAGCGCCCGGTAAGCAGAAAGCGGAAACTGGCGACCCCGGCCGGTTGTTCATGTGTCCGACCGATGCCCGCGACCGATCGCCGCCCCGCCTACTGCCGGCGGCCGTTTCATGACGACGAAGCCGGCGCGCAGCAAATGCTCTACAAGTCGCTTGGCGACGATCTCGGCCATGATCTCGTCGGCGCGGTGCGTCAGCTTTCGACCATCGAAGCGCAACGCGAAGGCGAGCGTGTCGGCCACGTCGTCGGGCGTAGCGGGCGTCAGGCGCTCGACGGGGTCAGCCATGAAGGCGGACGATAGCGCGGCTATCAGAACAAAACAAGAACAATGCTGTGGCTCGTCGGGCTGACCATCCGGCGCCGCAGCGCCGGCGCCGAGGTAAGCGCGTTCGGGAGAGCCCCCAGGGGCATCGGAATTTCGCGCCAAACGAGGCCGGGGTTGAAAAATGACCGCGGTTGCGCGCCTCCACATTCAGAAGCGCGATTTGTCATGTCAGAATTTTTTTGTGTCAGATTTTTCGTTGGTCGGACCGAACTCCGACAAAGCACCGGGCGCTTCGGTCGGGGGGCGAGATTGGGATTTCCCCTACGCCGTCTCGGCTTCGTAGTCGGCGTAGCTGGACGGCGTAGACGACTTCTACTTAAGCTCGTGATAGGACCGATCAACGCACGCATTTATGCGGGAATTTGTTGGCGCAACAGTCGCGCTCATTAAGCTTTGGTTTTCCGCGCCTTTGATACCCCTCCTCTCGCGCTGGTCAGCAATAGTCCGCCCGCGCGCCCCCCGACAATCGGAATTAGGCATCAAAAATAAGCGCTTCTGTTAGAGCAGCCGCATTCTGTAAGACGTTCCGGTCGGGAGCGTCGGCGACTCTTCGATGTCGCCAGGCTCCAAGGTTACCAAATCGGCGGCGATGTCGTCACCCGCGAGCTGCTTCTGCAGCTCGGATACCTTGTGCGTTAACGCAGGCGATCTGGCTTCCATCACGGCTAGCGTATGAACGCCGCGACAGCCGTTGTCTCGGCCGCCTCGTCTTCGGCAATGACAATTTTCGGGTCCGGTCCATTGAAGACTGAGACTGTGCCTTTGCGCTCCTCAACTACGCCGTCAACGTCGCGCTGCGGCCCTGGCAGCAGCTTGTCCGCGGCGCGGCGGATTTGGTGCGACGTGCGATAGTTGACCTTGAGCATCGCGGCCCGCCCGCGAATGTCGACGCCGAGCGCCTTCCAGGAAAAGGGCTGCTGGAAGATGCGCTGGCCCAGGTCGCCGGAGAAGAACAGAGCGTTCTTCCCCTCGGGCGCAATCGCCGCAATGAAGCGAAGTTCGGGAACGCCGAGGTCCTGCGCCTCGTCGATCACGACATGAGTAAACGGCTTCGTTGGCTTTTCGGCGAAGTGGCGGGTGACTGCGGTGAAGACGCCCGGCCAGGTGTAGAACCCGCGCGATTTAAGGCTGGCGCGGGCAGCAGAGAACACGGGCCAGAATTGTTCGCGCTGCTTCGATCCAAGGCGTCTGTCGCGCCCAAGGCGCGGCACAGCGAGATATTCGTCCTCGCTCGCCGTTCGCACGTCTGCCAGCCAGTCTACCGGCACGCCGGCCGATAGAAGTTGATCGTCTGCGAGCTTGGCGAAAGGATAGTGGAGAGTGGAGGCGACGCGCCCATGGGCGGGAGCCACTGGCCGTGCGATCTCTTCCACCCGCTCGCGGACCTCGACAATCTGGACTGCGCCGGTCTTCGGATGCGCCTCGATACGCCTCCGCGTCGCCCAGGCGTAGGCCTTGTCGTGGTGGTCGACATACGCGAGCAGCAGACTTGCTTCGGTCTTGTGCAGGATGATTTCGGACGTCGGCGTTGACACGGACGGACCAGAAGTTCGGGTCGCGTGACTTGTCGATCCGGTGCATTTGCAGGCCGGGATGCTCCGGGTTGGTTTGCAAATCGAAGGCCGAAGTCTTCACCGCCTTCTGGTCCGCCACGGGGAGGCGGGCGAGCGCGTCAGTGAAAGTGTCGGCGATGCGGAAGTCCATTTGGTGTCCGCTCGATCAGTGGAAACTAGGCTAAAAGCTGCGAAATCCATGCCTCATAAAGGCGGTCGCCGGCTACTTTCGACGGCCGGTCAGCGTAGTCGGCCCTGTAGTGCCAATATGCATCGTGGAGCTTCTCGCGGGGCAATCTGAGTTCTCTCGCGCTGCCGGGGCTGTTGGCCGAGCCGCAGGAGATTGTGATCACGACATCTTCGACGGGTTCATCATGCAGTACTAATCCAAATTCGAAGAATATCTTCGCCGCTGATGGTGGAAATCGAAAAGGTTTTGTAAGCAATGTCGCGCGGTAAGCGCCAACCGAGGGGTTGGGCCAAACATCCCCAATGGAGTTGAGAGTTGCTAAAACGATCTCCGCGTTTCGTCCAAACTTAGCATCTATACTAAAAAATATCTCTTCCGCGATTCCCCTTCCAACGTTTGAACATTTAACTTGAAAACCAAATTTAACCGAAGTCTTGTCCCGCCATTTTTCGAAAGTCGATCTCTCGACTTGTATCCTGAGCTCTGGTTGAGGGCTACGACCAAAGAGGCCGGCCAATACCGCTCGCGGCGTGGGCAGGAAATTTGAGCCCGCCCTTATGTAAAACTCCTGCTTCGGATAGAGTGTCTGTAGCGGCACGTTTAGACCGATCGGAACGTGGGTGACGACGAACCCATCGGCTTCGCTTGGGTACCGCACTTCGAGGTTTTCCACGCCCGAATGCGAAGGAAGGGTTAGGCCGCCAATCGCGCTATCCAACAGGGTCTTGAACATGAGAGGTTGGCTTATCTTCGGGGGCGGCCAAATCGGCACGTCGCCGTCTTGGCCTGGATTGCAATCGACCCCCCAAACAATCAGGCCACCCTCCGAATTTCCAAAACCAGACATGGCTTTGGCGAGATTTTTTCGATCGTCGGCGTGCAGTTTGGTGGCAGGCAATGTGCTAGCCGCGCGCTTGTAGTCGAGAAATAACTCCTCAACGATCGGAGCCTTGATCATGGCTTCAATTTCGGCCGTCTGACCTCTGCGAATTTGCTCAAATAACTGCTCAGCCCTTCCCATCGTCACACTCGCCTCTCATTACACCCTGAACACCTTCATCACCTCGTCGCCGAAGTGGTTGATCACCTTCACCGCGATCTTGCCGGTCGAGGGGCGCGCGAAGGGCCTCGACCTGCGCGATAGAGCGACGCCCACGCCTCCTCGTCGATCTCGGCGCGGAGTGCTGCCTTTAGGCTCTTGTAGGGGTCGTTCGCGCCGAGAAAGTAGGCGTGGCGGACGAAGAAGCTCTCTTCGTTGTAGGCCGTGTCGATGAACCACGCGGCGATGCCCTTGGTGTCGTTGGAGCGGATTTCTCCGGTGTTGGGATCGTACACGTCGACGCCCTTGACGCGCACTTTGATGCGCCCGTCCTTCTCGTGCTCGATGTCGATGTCCGGCTCGCCGAAGACGACGAAGAGGTTGCCCTTGCCGGTGTTCTTGAGGTCACCGGCCATATGGAGGTCCGGGTTCATCTTTGCCTTCAGGATCGGCAGCGGGCCGAGCTTGGAGACTTCGGAGGCGTGCGCGTCAAACGCGAAGGCGCAGGCGATCAGCGCGTCGAGCAGACACTCGGGCGCCGAGAGGCGACAGCTGCTATCGGTGCGACATTGCGCAGGTGGAAGGCGAATGGTACGAAGACCCCGAAAGCCTGCTCTATTGGCCCGTGCTTGCGCCGGCGGCCTCGGCTCTCTCCCAGGCTTCGCCGAGGCGCTCCGGATTGAACAGCGCGTGGGCGAAGCCGGCGGCGTAGAACTTCTCCGACCAATCCCAGCGCGAGCAAAGGAGGCTTGTGTCCTCGAGCAGGTTGAAGCGTTCGATCACATCGATCGACAGGTCCGTGGTGACCGATCCGAGGATCACGCCCCGCTTCGTCACCCGGCGAAGCTCGGCGATCGCCTTCTCGACGTCGTTCGGCGCCGCGCGGCAAAGACCGGTTTCGATCACCGCCTCGAATTCTCCGTCCTCGAACGGCAGGCAGGCGATGTCGGCATGGAAGTTGTGCGTCATCAACTCGGGCGGCGTCGCGAGGCAGGCCGCGCGATTGCCCTCAACCCCCGTGGCGTAAAGCCGAGCGCCCTCAGCGCGGCGACCATATGTCCGGCGCCGGAGCCGACATGAAGCAGTTTGGCGCCCCGTCCCAGCCCCCATGTGGCCGCGAGAATGCCGGCGACCGCCGGCGCCGACATCAGGTCTTCGACCTGCTCGAGCGCGAGGTTGAGCGCGCCATGGACCGGGACCGCGGCCGACCCGGCGCCGACAATCTCGCGTTGCGGCTGGGCCCGGCGCCGTCTCAGCACGTCGGAGAGGATGAGATCGGTGGCCGCGTCGGCGGAGTTGAGCACCCCGTTCAGCGTGGCGTCGAACATGTAGTCGCCGACCATCAGGAAGCCCGGCAGACGCTCGGGATCGGGGCGGTGGTTGATCGCGCGCGACCGCGCGGGCGAACCCCCTGGAATCGCGTTGACCGAGGCCATCCAGCGGTGGATCCGGCGGTCGAGCAAGAGGTCCTTGCCGTGGGCGAGTTGCGGCGGCAACGCGTCGAGGCACATCTGCTCGATCCGCTGGTCGGACACGTTGGCCAGCGCGAGGGCCGCGTTTCCGGCGATCAGGAACGCCAGCACGCCATAGCCGCTATAGCCGTTGCGCGCGCTTTCATCATAGACGCAGCACCCGTCGAAGGCGTCGAGCATCCACCAGTCCGCCTCGAGCTCGTCGCGCCAGAACGGACGCTGAAACAGGAAGCTCGCCCGAAGGTAATGTCCCGGCCGGTCGAAGTAGCCGATGTGCTTGTCCATCGCGATCTCAAGACCTTCCGAGCGCCAATGGATGGTCGACAGCGAGGCCAGCGGCAGCGCGACGACGACATAATCCGCAGTCGCCGTCTCGGCGACGCCGTTGACCAGCAACTCGAGGCGGTAGCCGCCCCCGGCCATGGGTTCGACCGCCGTCACATTCGAGTTGAGGCGGATCTCGGCGTCGAGCTCCTCTTCGAGGCGGGTCACGATCTGTTCGTTGCCGCCGACCACGGAGAAGACATCCATGTAGCCGTCGACGTCCATCAGCACGTTCTTGAGGAAATTGAGCCCGTTGGTCTGGTGCGGCGCGGCGGCGACGTCGCTGTGCGCCATGGTCCGGATATAACGGCGCGCGGCGTCGTCCTTGATCTCTCGTTCGAGCAGGGCCGCGCCCGAAACGGCGGCCCACGGATGGGCGTTGTCCTGTTTCGGGATCGAGAAGTAGAACGCCTCGGGGCTCAGCAGATCGGCGACGCGCTGGCGAAACGACGTCACTTCATCGCGCGTGCGCTCGCCGAAGCTCTCAGCGAGATCGTCCGGATCAAGAATGATCTTGCCGTCGAGCACGCACGGGCCGCCGTGCAGGTACTTGGGCTGCAGGCCGAGGTCCTTGACGATGAGGTCATGCAGCGGGTCGGGGCCGAGGCGCGAGTAATCGTAGATTTCGGCCACGCCTGCTTCGTAGGGGCCGACGCCGGCAAACTCGCCGGTCAGGATCTTTCCGCCAAGCCGGTCGCTCGCCTCGAACACCGTGATCCGGCAACTCGGCCCAGCCTTCGCCGCCAAATGCCAGGCCGTGGACATCCCCCCAGGACCACCCCCAATTACCGCAACCCGGAACCCCTCACCCTCAACGCCGTCGAGGCTGGCTTCAAAGAGACCGTCTTGCTTGCGGGTTCTGTCGTCCATAGGCCCCCTGCCTTCTGAGCTGGACCCCGGATTTAGGACCGTCGGCTAAGGTGTGAAATGTCCTGCTCTGTCGCAACCGATGGAGCGAGGAATGACGAAGTCACGCAAGAAGTTTGATGCGGCGTTCAAGGCGAAGATTGCGCTTGAGGCGTTGCGCGAGGATGCGACGGTTCCGGAACTTGCGAAGCGGCACGGGGTGCATCCGAACCAGATTTATGCCTGGAAGAAGCAGGTTCTCGACAATGTCGCGAGCCTGTTCGCGCGAGGGGCGAGCGGTTCGGGCGATGGCGAGGAAGAGCGCGAACGCGAGACGGCCAAGCTTTACGCCAAGATCGGCCAACTGACGGTCGAACGGGATTTCTTGGCCAGGAGGCCCGGTCGATGAGCGCGCCCGATCGAAGAGCGATGGTCGAACGGTCTGGCAAGGACCTGTCGGTGCGCCGCCAATGCGCGCTTGTGGGCGTGGCGCGCTCGGGGATCTACCGCCCCAAGCCCGTCGCCGGGGCGGACGATCTGGCGGTGATGCGCCGCATCGACGAACTGCATCTCGAACTTCCGTTCTACGGCTCGCGGCGAATGACCTTCGAACTCAACAAGGAAGGCCGTGGGGTCAACCGCAAGCGGGTGCAGCGCCTGATGCGGGTGATGGGGATCGAGGCGCTGGTTCCGCGCCCCGGCACGAGCAAAGCCGCGCCCGGGCACAAGATATACCCCTACCTGCTGCGCGGCTTGAAGATTATCGAGCCGAACCACGTGTGGGCGGCCGACGTGACCTTCATCCCGATGGCGTGCGGCTTCCTCTATCTGGTGGTGATCATCGACTGGGCCAGCCGAGCGGTTCTGGCGTGGCGGCTGTCGAACACCAACGATGCGAGCTTCTGCGCAGCGGCGCTGGAGGAAGCGCTCCTTCGGTTCGGAACGCCGCGGATTTTCAATACCGATCAGGGCTCCACATTCACCGCCGAGGCTTTCGCCGGCAAGCTCGCGGCGACCGGCGTCGCGATTTCGATGGACGGACGCGGCCGCTTCATGGACAACATTTTCATCGAACGGCTGTGGCGCTCGATCAAGTATGAAGAAGTGCATCTGAAAGCTTATGCCGACGCCCGCGAGGCGCGGGCCGGCATCGGTTCCTGGATGACCTTTTACAATTTTCGGCGCCCGCACCAGGCGATGAACAACCAGATGCCGATGGCGGTGTGGCGCGCCGGCATGGACAAAATCGAGGCGGCGGCGAGGGCTGTGGATATGCCGCTTCGCTTGGACAACGCAAACGCGTTGCCCACATACCCACAGCAGAGACAGAAGCAGCAGGAAGCAGCTTGATTCTTGAAGGACAACGGCAGGCCAGATCACACCTTAAATTCAACCCCTCGTGGTCCCACGAATGGGGTCCAGTTCATTCCTCCTCTATTTGCCACTCTTAAGAAGGAAGTACAATCTTATCCTTTCGTTAACCACAAGCATTATATTCGGATGGCCGCTGTGATATGCATCACAGTCCTCATCGAACTCCTCGTGATTCCGGAGGGTTCGGCCCGGATCGCCGCCTTGCCTTTCCACCGAGCGGTTCGGGTCCGCGAGCGGCGCGTGCAGAAAATCCGTTCAGGGGATCAGTCTACCCCGGGAAACGAACAGAGAATCGTCCTCCCACAAGCGTATAGAAGCCCAGCAGCCCGTTGAAGACGCATCCGGTTACTAAGGTCGCTTCGGCATTTAGAGTTCCTCATCTGAAATGACGGACTGTCAAAATAACAAGCCACAGGTCGAATCAGTCCAAATTTGGGTCTCGCGGCCATCGCTCCGATCGCAGCCTCAGGTTTTCCCCGCAATCTGTTCATTCACCCTGCGCCAGATGGCAGGCGACGTTGTCCACGAAGGCAGGACGCTCGGTCCTGCAGATGGCGACCGCCAGCGGGCAGCGCGGATGGAACGGACAGCCGGGCGGCGGATCGATCGGGTTCGGCGGCTCGCCGCCGATCGGGTTGCGCCGCCGCCCGCTCATCGCAAGGTCAGGCACGGCGTCGAGCAGCATACGGGTGTATGGGTGGCGCGGCCGCGCGAACAGAGCCTCGGTCTCGCCGATCTCGATCAGGCGGCCGAGGTACATGACGCCGACCCGGCTGGCCATGAAGCGGACTACTGCGAGGTTGTGGGTGATCACCAGATAGGTGAGGCCGAGCCGGTCCTGCAAATCGCGCATCAGGTTGAGAATCTGGGCCTGGACCGACACGTCGAGGGCCGAGGTCGGCTCGTCGCAGACGATGAAATCGGGGTGAGCGGCGATCGCACGCGCAATCGCGATTCGCTGGCGCTGGCCGCCGGAGAATTCGTGCGGAAACTTGCGCGCGTCGGCGGCATGAAGGCCGACGAGCTCGAGCAGTTCGCCGACCCGGGCGCGGATCGCATGTTTCCCAGCGGGCGCGGCTTGCCCGTCGCCGAAGCCAAACGCGCGGATCGGCTCGGCTATAATGCCGCCGACCCGCCAGCGCGGATTGAGCGACCCGAAAGGGTCCTGGAAGATCATCTGGATGCGCCGCCTGATCGCGCGCCGCGAGGCCTTGTCGCCAGTCCGGGCGAGATCGACGCCCTCGATCAGCACCTGCCCGGAAGTCGGCTCAAGCAGCCCGACGATCATTCGCGCCAGGGTCGATTTCCCCGACCCGGATTCCCCGACAAGTCCGAATGTCTCGCCGCGGGGAATCGTGAAGTCCACCCCGTCGACGGCTGTCAGCAGCCGGCGCGGCTCGTGACCGATGAGGCGCGAGAGCCAGGGGCCGGAGACGTCGAAGACGCGCCGGAGGCCGCTGACCGCGACGATGGGATCGCCGCCGTTCAAGTCCGCGCGTCCGCTGCGACAGCCGCCCGGTCGTAGAGCCAGCACGCCGCGCCCCGATCGCCGATCGCCAACAGCGGCGGACGCTCGGCGCAGCGGGCGAAAACCTGGGGGCAGCGCGGGGCGAAGGCGCAGCCGGCGGGGATCGCCGAAAGCCGCGGCATCGCGCCCGGAATCTGCGCCAGTCGACGGGCGCCGACCTCGAGCGTCGGAATCGCGGCCATCAATCCCTGGGTGTAGGGATGCAGGGGGTCGCGCACCACGTCATGGACCTCGCCGATTTCGGCGATGCGGCCGGCGTACATCACGGCGACGCGATTCGCCGTCTCGGCGATCACGCCCATGTCGTGGGTGATCAACATCACCGCGGCGCCGTGCCGTCGGGTCAGATTCTTCAGGACCGTAATGATCTGCGCCTGGACCGAAACGTCGAGGGCGGTCGTCGGCTCATCGGCGATCACCAGCGCCGGCTCGGCGCAGAGCGCGAGCGCGATCACGACGCGCTGGCGCATGCCGCCCGAGAATTCGTGCGGATAGCCGTCGAAGCGCTTCTCGGGCGAGGGAAGACCGACCTCGGCCAGCCAAGCGATCGCCCGCTCCTTCGCCTCCTTCCGCCGGAGGGCCTTATGCGCCAGGATCGTCTCGGTGAGCTGGTCGCCGATCCGCAGCAGAGGGTTGAGGCTGGTCATCGGATCCTGGAAGATGATGCCGATCCGCCGCCCGCGGATGTCGCGCATCCTCTCCGGCGGCAGGTTGTCGATCCGCTCGCCGGCAAGAGAGATCTCGCCGCCCGCGATGCGGCCCGGGGGATCGAGAAGGCCGATGATCGCGAGGCCGGTCAGCGACTTGCCGGCCCCCGATTCGCCGACGACCCCGAGAACTTCGCCCGGCGCGATGTCGAACGAGACGCCGTCGAGCGCCGTGAGCGGCCCTTTTCGAGTGGCGAACTCGACCCTGAGATCGCGAACCGAAAGCAGCGGGCCGGTCATTTCAGCCTTGGGTTCAGCGCATCGCGCAACCAGTCGCCAAGCAGGTTCACCGAAAGCACAAGCGCCGCCAGCGTCAGGCTCGGGAAGGCCACGATCCACCATTCGCCGGAGAAAAGGTAGTTCTGCCCGATCCGGATCAGGGTCCCGAGCGAGGGCTGGGTCGGCGGCAGGCCGACGCCGAGGAAAGACAGCGTCGCCTCGGTGATGATCGCGAGCGCGAGGTTGATGGTCGCGATCACCATGACGGGCCCCATGACGTTGGGGAGGACATGCGAGATCAGGATGCGCGCATGGGAGAGCCCGATCAGACGCGCCGCCAGCACGTAATCGCGGTTCTTCTCGACCATGGTCGAAGCGCGCACGGTGCGGGCGTATTGCACCCAGAACGAGAGCCCGATCGAGACGACCAGCACAGCGAATGCGGACTCGTCTCGGCTCTGGGCTTTCAGCACTGCGTGGGCGACGCCGTCCAGGAGCAGCGCGATGAGAATCGCCGGAAACGTCAGCTGCACGTCGGCGATCCGCATGATGACCGAGTTGATAAAGCCGCCGGCATATCCCGAGATCAGCCCGAGCCCGACGCCGAGGGCCGCGCCGAGGACGACGCTGCAAAAGCCGATCGCGAGCGAGACCCGCAGGCCATAGAGGATCGCTGACAGCATGTCGCGCCCCTGATCGTCGGTTCCGAGCAGGAATCGCGGGTCTCCCCCGGTGATGAAGCTCGGCGGGTCGAGCGAGTCGGTGAGGTAGTTGGTCGCGGGATTGAACGGATCGGTCGGCGCGATCCATGGCGCGAGCAGCGCCGCCAGGAAGAGAAGCATTGTCACTGCGCCGGCGGCGATCGTGACCTTCGACGACAGGAAGCTCGCGAGAAGATCGCTGTCCTTGAGGCGGGCGAACAAGGTCCGGTCCGGTTCGGACGCGCTCTCGGGCCCAGCCGCGACCTCGCTCATCTCACGCCTCGGGGCGATGCAGGCGAACGCGCAGCCGCGGGTCCACGACCGCGTAGAGCAGATCGACCACGAGATTGATGATGACGAACAAAAGCGCGATGAGCAGGAGATAGGCGGCCATGATCGGAATGTCGGCGTTCTGGATCGATTGCAGGAACAATTGGCCCATGCCGGGCCATGCGAACACCGTTTCGGTGATGATCGAGAACGCCAGGATCGACCCGAGCTGCAGCCCGACGACGGTAATCACCGGAACGAGCGTGTTTCGAAGCGCGTGATGGAAATGGATGGCGCGTTCGGATAGCCCGCGGGCGCGGGCGAACCGGATGTAGTCGGAGCGCATGACCTCGAGCATCTCGGCCCTGACCAGCCGCATGATCAGCGTCATCTGGAACAGCGCCAGCGTAACCGAGGGCATGATGAGCGATTTCAGCCCCGAAACGGTGAGCAGGCCGGTCGTCCACCACGAGCCGATATGGACCACGTCGCCACGGCCGAACGAAGGCAGCCAGCCGAGGACGACGGCGAAGAGATAGATCATGAGAATGCCGACGAGGAAGGTCGGCAGCGAAATGCCGACGAGCGAAAGCGCCTGGAACAGCCTCGCGAGCGCGCTGTCGCGATGCAAAGCGGTATAGACGCCCATCGGGATCCCGGCCGCGAGCGACAGGATCGACGCCGCGAGCGCGAGTTCGAGGGTGGCGGGCATGCGCGCGCCGATGAGATCGGCGACCGGCTGCTTGAACTGGTAGGAGACGCCGAAATCGAACCGCGCCGCATTGGCGAGAAAGCGGACGGCCTGAACGATCGTGGGCTGATCGAGGCCGAGCTGGTGGCGCAATTGCGCGCGCTCGGCGACCGACGTCTCGACCCCGACCATCTGGTTCACGGGATCGCCGACATAGCGAAACATCGCGAAGGCGATCAGACCGACTGCGATCAGAACGCCGATCGACGCTGCGAGGCGCCTGAGAATGAAGGCGATCATCGGCGACGCCTCGATCCGGCGCCGCGACCCCGTCGCGCCGGCCAGGCCATTCGCGGCGGCTCCCGATCAGTCCTTCTTAACCCAAGAGAAGATGTAATAATTGTCCGGCCGCTGAACCACATGCGTCGTCTTCGACACGCCCCAGGCCAGCGCCTGCTGATGGAGGGGAACGTAAGCGACGTCGTCGGTGAGCGACATTCGCCAGGCTTCCGCGAAGATGTCGTCGCGCTTCTCCTCATCCGGCTCCTCCAGCGCCTTGCGGGCAAGCGCGTCGACTTTCGGATTGCAATAGCCGCCGACGTTATTGCCGCCCCAGTTCGTCTTCGGGTCCCGGCAGCCCATGATGTATTGGAAGACGTTGAAGCTCTCGAGCGTCGTTGGCGTCCAGCCCAGGAGATAGAAGGACGAATCATAGCCGCCCGCCGCCGAGATCGAGGCGAAGAACTTCGACTTCGGCTCGGCGTTGAGGTCGACCTTCACCCCGACGCGCGCCAGCATCCCGACGACCGCCTGGCAGATCTGCTCGTCGTTGACGTAGCGATCGTTCGGGCAATCCATTTGCACCTCGAACCCGTCGGGATAGCCCGCCTCGGCGAGCAGCTTCTTCGAAGCTTCGGGGTCGAACGGGAACCGATGGAAGTCCTTCGACAGCGAGAACAGCGAGGGCGCGATCATCAGCGCCGTCGGCGTGGCCTGTCCGCGCATCACCTTCTTGTTGATCGCCTCCTCATCGATCGCCTGATAGAACGCTTTGCGCACGCGAACGTCCTTGAACGGGTTCTTGCCCTTGACGTTCGAATGGCCGAGTTCGTCGCGCGTCTGGTCCATGCCGAGGAAAATCGTGCGAATCTCCGGTCCAGCCAGAACCTGCGTTCCCGGATTGGCGTTGACCCGCGCCTGATCGTTCAACGGCACGGGATCCATCCAGTCGATCTCCCCCGACAGGAGCGCGGCGACGCGGGTCGCCGCGTTCGGGATCGGGGTAAAGACCACCTCGTCGACATTTCCGATCGGCTTGTCCCACCAATTCGGATTTCGCTTCCACACCGTTTTGACCCCGGGCTCGTGGCTGACCAGGATGAACGGGCCGGTGCCGTTGGCGTGCAGCCCGGCATAGGGCGGGGTGGTCGCGTTCATCGCCGTCGCTTCGGTCGCCCCATGCGCCTCCGACCAGCTCTTCGAAAAGATGCCCCAGCTCTCCCATTCGTTGATCAGCAGCGGGTTCGGGCGTTTCAGCAAGAAGTCGACCGTGTGGTCGTCGACCTTCACGATCTCGGCGTCCGGGGGAATGCGGCCCTTGAGGTCCGAGCCGGGGCCGAGCACGCGATGGGCGGAGAAGATCACATCGTCGGCGGTAAAATCCTGGCCCTCGTGGAACTTGACGCCTTTGCGCAGATGAAAGCGCCAGTGCAGCGGGTCGATGACTTCCCAGCTCTCGGCAAGGCAGGGTTCGAGCTTCATGTCGGGTCCGCGCCGGACGAGCCCTTCATAGACGGCCGAGTTGACGCTCAGGCTGAAGCTCTCGTTGATCTGGTAGGGGTCGACGGATTTGAGCTCCCCCTGGAACGCGAAGTGCAGGATCCTGGGCTCGGCGGCAGGGGCGAGGCTCGGCGCCAGAAACGCGGCGACCGCAATGGCGGCGAGAAACGGCAGGCTCACCCTCGGCAATTTCATGAAACGTCTCCGCAAGTTCCGCCGTATCGACGCCCCAGAGGCCCGGGTCGACCTAAGCAAATATGAAGCCAGGGGTCCAGACGCGCCTGCCGGCCCGCGGGATCAAGTTTTCGCCAGGGCGCAGCCGCCGGATCGCGGTCCGCCGCGGCCTCTTTCGCCGCCCGCAACTCGTCAGCGAAAGTCGGCGTTCGCCCGGTGAAACATGGGCCGGCCGCGAAATGCGCGCTTGCGCAGGCGGCTTCGCCAGAATAGCGAAGGATCAGACCGATTGCGTTTAGAGGGCGTGGGACCATGAAACTCATCCTGGCGGTGATCAAGCCGTTCAAGCTTGACGAGGTGCGGACGAGCCTCGATCGGCTGGGCGTCAAGGGAATGACGGTCAGCGAGGCCAATGGTTACGGCCGGCAGAAGGGGCATACCGAGATCTATCGCGGCTCGGAGTATAATGTCGCCTTCATGCCGAAAGTCCGGCTCGAAATCGCAGTCAGCGATCACGAGGTCGATCCCACGATCGAGGCGATCCGGGCGGCCGCCCGCACCGGCCAGATCGGCGACGGCAAGATTTTCGTCCTCCCGATCGAGCGCGCAATGCGCGTCCGCACCGCCGAAACCGGCGACGAGGCGCTATGACCGGAGGGGCGCGGCCAGGCCCTGCTGGCGCGCGTCCCCTTTCGCTGGCATAAGGGCGCGATGATTCGCAGCGTCACCGCGCTCGCCGCGAGCACCGACGCGGGCGCGCCGGCCGACCCCGGTTTTGGGGTCTATGTCCATTGGCCGTTCTGCCTGTCGAAATGTCCCTACTGCGACTTCAACAGCCATGTTCGCGGCGCGGCGATCGACGAAACGCGCTATCTCGCGGCGTTCAAGGCTGAAATCGCCCATCGCGCGGCGCTCGCGCCGCGCCGCACCGTTCGTTCGGTGTTCTTCGGCGGCGGTACGCCCTCGCTCATGCGCCCCGAGACGGTCCAGGGCGTGATCGACGCCATCGGCGCCGCCTGGCGGCTCGATCCCGAGGCCGAAATCACGCTCGAAGCCAATCCAACCAGCGTCGAAGCCGCGCGGTTTCGAGGGTATCGCACAGCCGGGGTCAACCGCCTCTCGATCGGCGTCCAGGCGCTCAACGACGCAGACCTTAAGGCGCTCGGGCGCAAGCATACCGCCGCTGAGGCGCTTGTCGCCGTTGAACTCGCTGGCGCGTTGTTTCCGCGCTTCAGCTTCGACCTCATCTACGGCCGGTCGGGGCAGGGCGTGGAGACATGGCGCCGCGAGCTTGTAGAAGCGCTCGAGCATGTCGGCGACCACGTCTCGCTCTATCAATTGACCATCGAGCCCGACACCATCTTCCAACGCCTGCGCGACGCCGGCAAGCTTGAGCTGCCGGACGAGGATTTGAGCCTCGCCCTGTTCGAGACGACGCGGGAAGTGACGGAAGCGCGCGGGCTGCCCGCCTACGAGGTCTCGAATCACGCGCGCCGCGGAGGCGAGAGCCGGCACAACCTCATCTATTGGCGCTACGGCGAATATGCGGGGATTGGCCCCGGCGCGCACGGGCGGCTGGTCACGCCGAAGGGACGGCTGGCGCAGGAAACCGAACGCCACCCGGAAATGTGGCTGACCCAGGTCGAGACCGAGGGCCATGGCCTGGTCGAGAGCGTCGCGCTCAGCCGCGAGGAGCAGGGCGACGAGTTCCTGCTGATGGGCCTCAGGCTGAGAGAGGGCATCGATCCGCGGGCGTTCGAGAAGCTGACCGGCCGCGATATTGACGAAGCGCGAATCGAGAGCCTGATCGAGGACGGGTTTCTCGAACGCGACGAACGTGGCCGCATTCGCGTCACCGCGATGGGCGCGCCGCTCCTCGATACGGTGGTGGCCGACGTCGCGGCGTGACGGCGCGGCGAGGCGCAGCAATCATTCTTGGGTTGGGTTGACCGCGTCCGTGAACTCCTCAAGCTGCAAGTAGCTCGGCCGGATCCGCCTTGCACTTTTCAAATTCAGCGTCGCGGGCTCGAGCCTGAAGGCCTTGAGCCTCCACGGCAAGATGGCATGTCGCGCGCGCCCGCTGCGCCTCACAATATCCGCCGCACCCGGCAAAAGACTGCCGCACGTCGGCGAGGCCAAAGGCCAGCGCAACCAAAGCAATGATGACGAAGGGAGCCGCCCACCCGCTTGAACTTCTCCTAATCACTTTCGTCTCCTCTTCAAAAAAGAGAGTTCTCAATTTACCCATGCAGTTTGCGCGAACATTCGGGCGCTTTTTCGAGAGACGCGCGGTTTCGTTGCGCGCTCCTCAAAGCGAGCCGCGTTTCGAGAATGCCCCGCTCTGTAAGCCGAGGGGAACGGTGGGACGACAATTTATTGCGGATAATCAGAATATGGGTTAAGCTGCCCGCATGAACAATCCTGCCTCTCCGCCATGCGCCAGGCCGCGCGGGCCCCCTGCGTCGGCGCTTCCCCGCGGGACGACCAAAAAGAAATTGTTCCCGCGTCAACGCCGCGCCAATCCATTGAAAAGTCTCAATTCGGACGAGAGAATCCAAGGAAACCCAAGACAATCCAACCCGCATTCGCGGCGTCTTCGGCGCGGATAGGCCGCCGCCCAAGAAAACCCAAACGGATCGCCGCCGCTCCGCGGTCCCTATCGCTTGCCGCCCTTCCTCGGCGGCTCGGGGGCAAAGCTCAATCGGCCCTTGGCGGTGAGCCGCACGAGGGCGCCGCCCAGGTTGGCTCCGAAAGCGCGGCGCTCCCTTAGCGCCTCGCGAAGGCCGATGGCCAATGCCTCGATCTTCTCCAGCCCGATCCGACTTGGGTCGCGGCCGCCCGCCGCGGCGATGCGCAGGGCGAGAATCCGCTGCACGATCGCGATCGGCGCGGCATAGAGCGCGCGACCGTCGATTGGCCCTTCGGCGCCGAGACCGGCCTCGACTTCGGCCGTCATATGCGCCAGCGCCTGCTCGGTCTCGCCCGCGCGGCGCGCCAGTCGGTCGAGCGCCTCGGCGTCGAGGCCTTCGTCACCAAGCTTGGCGAGAAGAGCGCGCAGGCGGGTGCGCGCGAAGCGAGGGTCGGCGTTGGACGGGTCGTCGACGAACGCCGCGCCGCGCGCCTGGGCGAAGGCGATGAGATCGCGTTTCTTCAGGCCGATGAGCGGCCGCGCGATCGTGACGCCGTCGCGCGCGGTGGTGAGGTCCATGCCGCGCAGTCCGGCAACCCCGGACCCGCGCAGGAGACGGAACAGCACCGTCTCGGCCTGATCGTCGGCGTGATGGGCGGTCATGAGCGCGTCGGCGCCGATCGCCTTCGCGCGATCGATGAGCAGGCGGTAGCGCGCTTCGCGTGCTCGCTCCTGCAGGCGGCTCACCGGCTTCGCGCCCTTCCATTGAAGGGTGCGATGGGCGACCCCGAGCCGGGCGCAGAGCGCCGCGACACCTCTCGCTTCATCCGCGCTTTCGGGCCTTAGCCCGTGATCGACGGTCGCCGCCTCGATGCGGGTCCTGCCGCGCCGCTTTGCCCATTCCGCGGCCATGAGAAGCAGCGCGGTCGAATCGGGGCCGCCCGAGACGGCGATCAGCAGCGATCTTGCGCGGGCGAGCGGCGCAAACAGCGCGTCGATGTCAGCCGCCGAGAGACCATGCGAGCGCCGGGCGCTCAACAATGATCCTTGGCGCTCTCATGCTCGGCGAGCTTCTTCACCGAGGCCGACGCTGAAGGATAGCGCTTGCCGAATTCCGTCAAGGTGGCGCAAGCCTGTTGGTTGTTGCCGAGCGCGGCAAGCGTTTGGCCGAGTCGCACCATGCTCTCCGGCGCCCGCGACGACTTCGAATAGTCGGTGGTCACCTTGAGATATTGCTCCGCCGCCTCGCGTGGACGGGAGCGCTGAAGATAGGTCTCGCCGATATAGAAGATCGCGTCCGCGCTCAGCCGGTGTGACGGATTGGTTGCGAGAAACGACTTGAACCCGGCTTCCGCCTCCGGATATTGCCCCGCTTGAAAGGCCTGCAGCGCGGCGTTGAACTGCTCGCGGGGCTGATCGAGCATCGCCACGCCGGAGCCGACGATCGTCGGTCCGCTTGCGGGCGCAGGCGCCTTGCTCGACTCCGACCCTGCGGCCTTGCCGAGCTCGAGCGGCTGACCAGCCGCCGGCGCCTCGCGCGCCAAAGGCGCGCTCGGCGGCGTGGTTCCGAGCGGCCGCGGCGCGCCGGGCGCATTCGGGTCAGCGTTGGGATCGAACGCGTCCGGCTTTCTCGGCCTTGAAGGCGCTGCCGGCTCGCCGGGGCTGGCGGGGGCTTCGGCGACGTCGGGCTGCCGCGACGCGCCCTCGGAGTGGTCGCCGAATCGGAATTCGACGTCCTGGCGGAACTTCTGCAGCTCGGTCTCGAGCCGATGTTCGGCGTTCTCCAATTCCTCGATCCGACCGCTGGCCTGCCGGAGCTCCTGCTCGAGCTGATTGACGCGCAGGACCAGTTCCGCCGCCTGGTTGGGGTCGCCCCCGCCGGGAATGTCCGCCGGGGGCGCCTGGCGGTTGAAAGGATTGAACTGGGCCTGCGCCGGCGCCGCGACCGCGACGCAGGCGACCAACGCCGCCATGAGGCGCGAGCGAAACAAGGTCGTCACTGGCGATTTCCTCGCTGGACTTCTGATTCGCGGCCCCATAAGCCGCGCTTCTGTCGTTTTCAAGTCAGGCCGCAAGCGATGGAGGCGGGGTCAACTGCTTCCGGGCGCGCCGCCGAGCACGGTTACGGCGCGGCGATTTTGCGACCAGCAGGAAATGTCGTCGCAGGTTGCGACCGGCCGCTCCTTGCCGTAGCTGATCGTCTTCATCCGCGAGGCGGAGACGCCCTTGGCGGCGAGATAGTCGTGGACCGCCTGGGCGCGCCGGGCGCCGAGAGCAAAATTATACTCGCGGGTGCCGCGCTCATCCGCGTGACCTTCGATGGTGAATGCGTAATGATTGTACTGATTGAGCCAGGTGGCCTGCTTGTCGAGCGTCGCCTGGGCGGTCGGGGAAAGATCGGTCTGATCGGTGTCGAAGAAGACGCGGTCGCCGACCGTCTGGCTGAATTCCTGGACGCTGCCGGGGCCGGTTGCGCCGTAGCCTGCGGCGAAGTTGTTGTCGGTGGTGTTGTGCGAGCAGGCGCCAAGGGCGAGCCCGAGCGTGAGCGCTGCCGCCAATGCGATCGAATTCCGGGCCGTTTTCGCGTCCATGCTGCCACTCCTGACGCTGCATCGCTCGCACCCGAGCGTGCCGCCTTAAGAGTTAATGCAAGGTTCCGACAAGCTTACCGGCGCCTTGCTGCGTGATTACGAACGCCACGCAACCCGCCGGCAGCGTTAACATCGGATTAATGGCCATATTGCGGCGCAAAAGGCCTTGTGCTTGCCCAGTTTGATCGGCATGGTCACGCGGCTGTGAACGGGGTTTATTGCGGATCCTCTTGGGATGAAGCGCTTAAAGGTTAGGCGGATGGCGCTCTTGGCGCTGGCGATGGTGTTTCTAGCGCTCGCCTGGCTCTGGGACCTCTTCATCGCGATCTGGCGGCTGCTGGTTGGTTTCATACCCTGGACCCAGTTCAAGCGAGCATTTGTCGCACTCGTCGACCGGCTGCCCGCGCCGCTCGTGCTCCTCATATTCCTGGTGCCGTTCCTGATCGTCGAGCCGCTCCTTGTGGTGGCGACAATCGCGATCGCGATGGGCTACGTCGTCTCCGGAGCGATCGCCTGGATCGTGCTCAAGACCCTGGCGGTCGGGCTCATCCCGGCTATTTTCGATTTGACCCAGCACCGGCTCATGACCATGCCGTGGTTCGCCCGGGCCTACGAGAAGGTGATGGTCTTTCATCACTACGCTGACCAGATCGTCGCCCCTTACAAAGAGGCCGCCGCCGAAATCCTCCGGCAATCGCGCCGACGACTTGCTGCCGCGACGAACCGAGTACCCGGCCTCGCGCACCTCGCGGCGCGTTTCGCCGCTCGCAAACGAGCGAACGGACGCCCGCCTCTGCCTTCGAACGGATAGCCGGGACAGCGCGGCGCCGCCGGGGCGGGCTCAATTGTGGGCCAAGCGAGCGTCGCGCTCGCTTAGGCCGATTTGGCGCTCGCTCAGGTTGACAGCCGGCGGCGCCGGGTCCAGATTTACTTTTGCTCGAGGGGCGTCCCTGAATGGGACTGAGACGGCGCGAGGCCGAACCCTTTGAACCTGATCCGGGTCATGCCGGCGAAGGGACGTAGCGGCCGCGACTCTCCTTTGGTCCGCCAGTTCCCGCCGTCCGACTCATGCTCGAGGAGACGGGCCATGAACGAGATTGCCAAATTCGCCGCGCCGCAGAGCGTCACCACCGGGCCCATCACCGGTTCGCGCAAGGTCTACGCTGCGCCAAAGGGACGTTCCGATATCCGCGTTCCGTTCCGCGAGATTGCGCTCGCCGACCCGAGCGAGCCGCCGGTCAGGGTATACGATCCGTCGGGCCCCTATACGGAAGGCGCGGCGCCGATTGATCTCGCCCGCGGCCTGCCGCCCGTGCGAGAGGACTGGATCAAGGCGCGAGGATTGGCGGCGGCCGAGCCGCGCGCGATCAGGCCCGAGGACAACGGCAACGTTTCGGCCGACCATCTCGCACCGCTGTGCCCGGCGACGCGGACTTTGCGTTCGGGGCGTCGCGGCGAGTTCGTCACTCAGCTCGAATTCGCCCGCGCCGGGATCGTCACCGAGGAAATGATCTATGTCGCGCACCGAGAGAATCTGGCGCGCGAGACGGCGGTCGCGGACGCTTCGGCCCGACTCGCCGATGGCGAAAGCTTCGGCGCGGCCGTTCCCGAATTCGTGACGCCCGAATTCGTGCGCGAGGAAGTGGCGCGCGGGCGCGCGATCATTCCCGCCAACATCAATCACCTGGAGCTCGAGCCGATGGCGATCGGCCGCAATTTTCTCGTCAAGGTCAACGCCAACATCGGCAATTCGGCGGTGAGCTCCGGCGTCGCCGAGGAAGTCGAGAAGATGGTGTGGGCGATCCGCTGGGGCGCCGATACGGTGATGGACCTGTCCACCGGCCGCAACATCCACAACATCCGCTCCTGGATCGTCCGCAACGCGCCGGTGCCGATTGGCACGGTGCCGATCTACCAGGCGCTCGAGAAGGTCGGCGGCGACCCGCTCAAGCTTGACTGGGAGGTGTTCAAGGACACGCTGATCGAGCAGGCCGAGCAAGGGGTGGATTATTTCACCATCCACGCCGGCGTCCGCCTCGCCCATGTGCCGCTGACCGCGAAACGGGTCACCGGCATCGTTTCGCGCGGCGGTTCGATCATGGCCCGCTGGTGCCTCGCTGGCCATCGCGAGAGCTTCCTCTACGAGCGCTTCGGCGACATCTGCGACATCATGCGCGCCTATGATGTATCGTTCTCGCTTGGCGACGGTCTGCGTCCGGGCTCGATCGCCGACGCCAACGACGCCGCGCAATTCGCCGAGCTCGAGACGCTGGGCGAACTCACCAAGGTCGCCTGGGGCAAGGGCTGCCAGGTGATGATCGAAGGCCCCGGCCATGTGCCGATGCACAAGATCAAGGTCAATATGGAAAAGCAGCTCAAGGAATGCGGCGAAGCGCCGTTCTATACGCTCGGGCCGCTGACCACCGACATCGCCCCCGGCTACGACCACATCACCTCAGCCGTCGGCGCCGCGATGATCGGCTGGTTCGGAACGGCGATGCTTTGCTACGTGACGCCTAAGGAGCACCTCGGCCTCCCCGATCGCGAGGACGTCAAGACCGGGGTCATCGCCTATCGAATTGCGGCCCACGCCGCTGATCTCGCCAAGGGCCATCCGGCGGCGCGCCTTCGCGACGACGCGCTTTCGCGGGCGCGGTTCGACTTCCGCTGGGAGGATCAGTTCAACCTGTCGCTCGATCCCGACACCGCCCGCAAGTTCCACGACGAGACGCTACCGAAGGACAGTCACAAGGTCGCGCATTTCTGCTCGATGTGCGGGCCGAAATTCTGCTCGATGCAGATCACCCAGGATTTGCGGAAGGAAGCGGAGGCGATGGCCGGTATGGCCGAGAAGTCGCGTGAATTCGTCGAGAAGGGCGGGGCGCTCTACGTCGATGCGGCGGAATAGCGTTTCGAGCCCGGCCGGAGGCGGCTGATGAAAAGCGTCCGTCATGGCGGCTGCCATTGCGGGGCGTTGCGGTTCGAGGTCGAACTCGACCTCTCCGCCGGCACGGCCAAATGCAATTGCACCTATTGTGCAAAGTCGCGGTTCTGGCTCGTCCAGGCGGAGCCGGAGGGCTTCCGTGTCTCGGGAGAGGCGACGGACTATCGCGGCCGCAATCCAGTCGCGCATCATTTCTTCTGCCCGCGCTGCGGCGTCCATGTTTATGATCGGGTCGATGCGCCGAATTTGCTCGGCCGTCGCTATGTCAACGTCAGCGTCGCCTGTCTCGATGACGCCGACGTCAATGAGTTGGTCGCCGCGCCGGTGCGCTATTGCGATGGCCTCAACGACGCTTGGGATTCGACGCCCGAGGAGACGCGGCATCTATGAGCGGCGTCGTGGTCATAGGTGCGGGAGTTGTGGGGCTGACGGTCGCGCTGACCCTGGCCGAGCGTGGCGCTAAGGTCACGCTCGTCGAGCGGTCGCCCGAGCTTGGCGGCAACGCCTCGTGGCTTGCGGGCGGCATGCTGGCGCCGTTCTGCGAGGGCGAGAGCGCGCCGCAGAGCGTGGTCGATCTGGGCAAGGGCGCAATCGACTGGTGGGGCGCGCGGGTCCCCGGAGTAGCGCGGGCGGGCACGCTGGTCGTCGCGCCGCCCCGCGACGTCGGCGAGATCGAACGCTTCGCTCAGCGTACGGGCGGACATGAGCGGGTGAATGAGGCGCGGATCGCCGCGCTTGAGCCCGATCTGGCCGGACGTTTCCGCAACGGACTGTTCTTTGCCGGCGAGGGCCATCTCGACCCGCGCGCCGCGATGAACGCGCTCGCCGATGCGCTGCGCCGCCTCGGAGCCGAGATGCGCTTTGGCGAGGACGGCGAGGGGCTCGGACCGGAGGGCGGATTAATTGTCGATTGCCGGGGCTTTGCGGCGCGAGCCGAACTCAAGCAATTGCGGGGCGTGCGGGGCGAGATGATCCGCGTCCGCACGCGCGAGCTGTGCTTCACCCGGACGGTCAGGCTCCTCCATCCGCGCTTTCCCCTCTATGTCGTGCCGAGGGCGAACGGCGAATTCATGATCGGGGCGACGATGATCGAGAGCGCCGAGAGGGGCGCGGTCAGCGTGCGCTCGGCCATCGAGCTGTTGAGCGCGGCTTACGCTCTGCATCCGGCGTTCGGGGAAGCGGAGGTACTCGAGATGAGCGCTGACGTGAGGCCGGCCTTTCCTGACAACGAGCCGCGCATAGACGAACTGGGAGGGCGAATTTTCGTCAATGGCTTCTATCGCCACGGGTTCTTGCTGGCGCCGGCGTTCGCGGAGCGCGCGGCGGCGCTGGCGGTTGAGCGGGCGGAGGCGCTCGTATGACGCTGATCGTCAACGGCGAACCGCGTGAGATCGCCGCGGGGACGCTCGCGGAAGCCTTGCATGCGCTCGACTATCGCGAAGCCAAGGTCGCGACTGCGCTCAATGGCGAATTCGTGCCGGCCCGGGCGCGCGCCGCAACCCCACTGAAGGCCGGCGACCGGATCGAGATCGTCGCGCCGAGGCAGGGGGGATAGGCCATGGCCCACAACGCCAACCACGGACGAAGCGATCCGGAAATCATCGGCAAGAGGCGGGGGCTATGCTCCGCTTCGCTCGCAATCACGTCTTGCCGGCGGAGGACAAATCGGTGATCCAATCCCCCGGTCTCACTCTGTACGGCGTGAACCTCGCCTCGCGGCTCCTGCTCGGCACGTCGCAATATCCCTCGCCCGCGATCCTGGCCGAGGCGGCGCGCGCGTCCGGGGCGGATGTGCTCACCGTTTCCCTGCGCCGCGAGTCCGCGCGACTTAAGGAGGGGCAGGATTTTTGGCGGCTGATCCGCGACATCGGCGCTCGCGTCCTGCCCAATACGGCGGGGTGCTACAGCGTCAAGGAGGCGGTGACGACGGCTCAGATGGCGCGCGAAGTTTTTGCGACGCCGTGGATCAAGCTCGAGGTGATCGGCGAAGCGGACACGCTCCAGCCAGACGTGTTCGGCCTGGTCGAGGCGGCGCGAATTCTCGCAAGCGACGGTTTCGAGGTCTTCCCTTACACGACCGAGGATCTCGTGGTCGCCGAGCGCCTCGTCGAAGCCGGCTGCAAGGTCCTGATGCCATGGGGCGCGCCGATCGGCTCGGGAAAGGGGCTCAACAACGTGTTTGGCTTGCGAGCGCTGCGCGCGCATTTCCCCGACGTTCCGCTGATCGTCGACGCCGGCGTCGGCCTGCCGTCGCACGCCGCCGCGGCGATGGAGCTTGGGTACGACGGCGTGCTGCTCAACACCGCGGTCGCGAAAGCGGGCGATTCCGTCGCGATGGCGCGCGCCTTCGCGCTTGCGATCGAGGCCGGGCGGGCTGCCTTCCTCTCCGGACCGATGCAGCCGCGCGACATGGCCGCGCCCTCGACGCCGGTGGTGGGCAGAGCCGTGCTGACGTGAACACCTTCGCCGCCATTACCCCGAGAGGGAGAGAGGAACTGGGCCTCGATCCCTTCTATCCCATCGTCGACAGCGCCGGCGTGGGTCGCGCGCCTGACCGGCGTCGGCGCGCGTCTCGTGCAATTGCGGGTCAAGGACAAGGACGGGGCTTCGGTCTTGCGCGAGACCCGCGAGGCGGTGGCGGCTTGCGCGAAAGCGGGCGCGATCCTTGTCGTGAACGACTATTGGCGCGTCGCGATCGACGAGGGCGCGCCTTGGGTTCATCTTGGCCAGACCGATCTGGACGACGCCGACATCGGCGCGATCCGAAAGGCCGGTTTGCGGCTCGGCGTCAGCACCCACGACGACGCCGAATTGAAGCGGGCGCTGAACCTCGATCCCGACTACGTCGCGCTCGGGCCCATCTATCCGACGATTCTCAAAGCCATGACCTTCGCGCCGCAGGGCCTCGACAGGATCGGCGAGTGGAAGCGCCGGATTGGGCCGATCCCGCTGGTTGCGATCGGCGGGCTCAACGTCGAGCGGGGGAAGTCGTGTCTCGCCGCGGGGGCGGACATCGTCTCGGTCGTCACCGACATCACCCTTCATCCGGATCCCGAGACGCGCGCGCGCGAATGGATCGCGGCCACGCGGCCGGCGTGACTGAACGACTATCCGTCGCCTTGACAATCGCCGGCTCGGATTCGGGCGGCGGCGCCGGGATACAGGCCGATCTCAAGACCTTCGCGGCGTTCGGCGTCCACGGCGCGAGCGTGATCACGGCTCTGACCGCCCAGAACACGCGCAGGGTGGGGGCGATCCATTATCCGCCGCCGGCGATCGTCGCGGCGCAGATCGAGGCCGTGCTGGAAGACTTCGCCGTCGCGGCGATCAAGATCGGGATGCTGGGGAGCGCGCAGATTGTCGCCGCTGGTGGCGGAGGCGCTGCGCCCGCCCTCGTCCCTCGCGCCTCGCGCGACACCTTCTCCCCCAAGCCAGAGCAGGGATTACCACCGCTTGCGGCAGAGGGGCTCGAGTGAGCGCTTCCTACCGTTCATCGTCTACGACCCGGTCATGATCGCCTCATCCGGGGAGGCGCTGAGCGAGGCGGGCTTTGTCGAAGCGATCCGTCGGGAGCTGCTTCCAATCGTAGACTGCCTGACCCCCAACCTCGCCGAAGCTGCCGCGCTGCTCGGCGAGCCTCTCGCCCGAACCGAGGCGGACATGACGCGCCAGGGCGAGGCCTTGCTCAAGCTTGGGCCGCGCGCCGCACTGATGAAGGGGGGACATCTCGACGGCGACGAGGCGGTCGATCTCATGGTGACGCCAGAAGGCGTTCGCCGCTACGCCGCGCCGCGCCTCGCCTCGCGCAATTTGCACGGGACCGGCTGCACGCTGTCAAGCGCCATCGCCGCCAATGTCGTTCTGGGGATGGCCCTGCCGGAAGCCGTCGCGGCGGCCAAGGCGTTCGTCAGCGAGGCGATCGAGTGGGGGCGCCGGATCAAGCTCGGCGCGGGAGATGGACCGGTGATCCAGGTGAAGCTGCGCTGAAGGACGATGATCTTCGGCGCAGCTTTCGTCCTTGCGCTAAGATGGGTCGGTTCCCGCGAGGAGGGGCGGGCCGCCATGACAAGCAACTTCTACGAGTCGATCCCCATTTTCGATGAGTTCGCCGAGGCCGTGAGGCCGGAGAACTATCGACCGCTCCCGGACGACTGGGTGGTCGGCTTCTCCGATGTCGTTGGTTCGACTCAGGCGGTCGCTCAAGGCCGCTACAAGGCGGTGAACATGGTCGGCGCCGGCGTGATCGCGGCCGTCGCCAATGCGCTCGAACGCCGGCCATTTCCGTTCGTGTTCGGCGGCGATGGAGCGAGCTTCGCGATCTCTGGCCCCGACGCGCCTGCCGCAAGCACTGCGCTCGCCGCAATGGCCGATTTCGCCCATCACGAATTCCGGCTTGAGTTGCGGGTCGCGACGATTCCGGTGCGGGAGATCCGGGCGGCCGGACGGGATGTGAAGGTGGCCCGTTACGGCGCCACGCCGCACTGCGTCTACGCCATGTTCGCCGGCGGGGGGCTCGCCTGGTTCGAGGCGGAAGCCAAGCGTGGCCGCTTTGCGCTCCCGCCCGTCGCGCCGGGGGCGAAGCCCGATCTTTCCGGTCTCTCGTGCCGCTGGGGAGTCGCGCCGGCGAAGCAAGGCGTCATCCTGTCATTGATCGTCGCGCCGCGCGGCGACGATCCTCGCTTCGGGGCGCTCGTTGACGAGATCGTGCGGATGGCGCACGAGGCGCCGCTCGATGGCCGGCCGGTCACGCTCGCGAGCCTGGGCGTCGCCGATCCGATGAAGGCGATCGCGCTCGAAGCCGCGGTGAACGCCGCTTCGGGCGTCTCGCACGCGCGGGCGCGTCTGACTGCGGCGGCGAGCTATCTGCTTGGCGTCACGTTTCACGTTTTCAAGCTGAAGGCCGGCGGCTTTGACGCCGTGCTCTACGCCAGCGACGTCGCCGCCAACGCCGATTTTCGCAAATTCGACGATGGACTGCGCATGACGCTCGACTGCTCGGCCGCCTTTGCCGACGCGCTCGAGGCGCGGCTCGCCCTCGCCGAGGACTACGCTTCCTGGGGCGCGTTCCGGCAGGAGGCGGCGCAGCTGACGTGTTTCGTTCCCTCGATCACCGAGCGCGGTCATGTCCATTTCGTCGACGGCGCCGGCGGCGGGTACACCATGGCCGCCAAGGCGATGAAAGCGCGGGTGGGCGCCGGGACGGCGGCGCCGGCGGCCTGACCCCGACGCGCCCGTGGATATGACCGGCGTCGGCCCTGCGCTTGCCCCGGCGATTTGCTAGGCTCGACGGCATGGACGCCGCTACCGACAGTGCCAACGCCGAGAACGCCGGCCCGCGCCTGACGCCGATGATGGCGCAATATCTCGAGATCAAGGCCGCCAATCCCGATTGCCTGCTTTTTTACCGGATGGGCGATTTCTACGAACTGTTCTTCGACGACGCTGAGGTCGCGAGCCGGGCGCTCGGCATCGTGCTGACCAAGCGCGGCAAACATGACGGCGAAGACATCCGCATGTGCGGCGTCCCGGTCGAGCGCGCCGACGACTATCTCAATCGCCTGATCGCGCTCGGCCATCGCGTCGCAGTCTGCGAGCAGCTCGAAGATCCAGCAGAGGCGAAGAAGCGGGGAGCGAAGTCGGTCGTCAAGCGCGACGTCGTGCGGCTGGTCACGCCCGGCACGATCACCGAGGAGCTGCTGCTGGAGCCCGGCCGCGCGCGCCTCCTGGTCGCGGTGCAGAAGGTCCACGCGCGCGAACAGCGGCGGGTCTACGGCCTCGCGGCGCTCGATCTTTCGACCGGCGCATTCACCCTGTCGGAGGCCGACGAAGCGGGCGTCGCCGCGGAGATCGCGCGCCTCGAGCCGAGCGAGATCGTCGCCTCGCAGGCGGTCTACGACGAGCCGGAGTTTTCCCGGATTATCGCCGGCATGGGCCTGCCCGTGACGCCGCTCGCGCGCGACGGTGGCGACGGCGCCGCGGCGGAACGTCGGGTGTGCGAATTCTATGGCGTAGAAACCCTCGACGGCTTCGGCGCCTTCACCCGGGCCGAGATCGCCGCCGCCGCCCTGGCGCTCGCCTACGTCAAGCGCACCCAGTTCGACGCCCGGCCGGCGCTCTCGCCCCCGACGCGGCGGGCGCGCGGAACGAGCCTCGAAATCGATCCTCCTACCCGCGCCAATCTCGAGCTCACGCGGACCTTGAGCGGCGCGCGCGAGGGCTCGCTGCTGGCGATGATCGATCTAACCGTGACGCCCGCCGGCGCTCGCCTGCTTGCCGAGCGCCTGGCGAGTCCGCTGACCGATCCCGAGGCCATCAACCGGCGGCTCGATTCGCTCGATTTCCTGGTCGAGGCGGCGCCGATGCGCGAGGCCTTGCGCCGCGCGCTCGCGCATGCGCCCGATTTCTTGCGCGCGCTCGCACGCCTGAGCCTCGACCGCGGCGGCCCGCGCGACCTCGCGGCGATCCGCGACGGCCTTGCCGCGGCGGCGGCGGTCGGGAGCTTGCTCGAGGCGGCTCACGATCTTCCGCCCGAGCTCCTCGCGGCTTACGCCCGGCTGCGCGCCGACTGCGGCGCGCTCGAGCGCGATCTTGAAGCAACGCTGGCCGACGATTTGCCGCTTCTCAAGCGTGACGGCGGATTCGTGCGGCCGGGCGCGGCGCCGGCGCTGGACGAGGCGCGCGCGCTGCGCGACCAAAGCCGACGCGTCATCGCCGAGCTGCAGGCCTCCTACGCCGAGCAGGCGGCAGTGAGGCAGCTCAAGATCAAGCACAACAACTTTCTCGGCTACTATATCGAAACCCCGCAGGCGGCGGGCGAGACGCTCATCAAGGCCCCGCTCAACTCGACGTTCATCCATCGCCAGACGATGGCGGGCGCGATGCGCTTCACCACCAGCGCGCTCATCGACCTCGAGACGCGCATCGCCTCCGCGGCGGACCGGGCGCTCAAGCTCGAGCTCGAAGCGTTCGAGCGCTTGCGCCAGGGCTGCATCGCCGAGGGCGAAATCCTGCGCGGCTTCGGCGCGGCGCTGGCCGAGATCGACGTCGCCGCCGCGCTCGCCGAACTTGCTGTCAAGCGCAACTGGACCCGGCCGTTGGTCGATGCTTCGCTTGAGTTCCGCATCGAGGGCGGGCGCCATCCGGTCGTCGAAGCCTCGCTGAAGGCGGCGGGTGAACCGTTCGTCGCCAATGACTGCGATCTCTCCGGCGAAGAGGGGCAGGGCGGCCGCATCGCCATCGTCACCGGCCCCAACATGGCCGGCAAATCCACCTATCTGCGCCAGAACGCGCTGATCGCGCTCATCGCGCAGATGGGATCTCATGTTCCGGCGTCGCGCGCCCACATCGGAGTCGTCGACCGGCTGTTCTCGCGCGTCGGCGCGGCCGACGACCTGGCGCGCGGCCGTTCGACCTTCATGGTCGAGATGGTCGAGACCGCGGCGATCCTCAACCAGGCGACCGCTCGCTCGCTCGTGATCCTCGACGAGATCGGGCGCGGCACGGCGACCTTCGACGGCCTCTCGATCGCCATGGCGTGCGTCGAGCATCTCAACGCCGTCAACCGCTCGCGCGCCCTGTTCGCCACCCATTTCCACGAATTGACCGCGCTCGCCGGGACGCTGCCGCGAATCGGCAACCTGACCATGCGGGTCAGCGAGTTCAAGGGGACGCTGGCGTTCCTGCACGAGGTGGTCCCAGGCGCGGCCGATCGCTCCTACGGCATCCAGGTCGCCAAGCTCGCCGGGCTGCCCGCGCCGGTCGTCAAGCGGGCGCGCCAGGCGCTCGCTTCCCTCGAAGCCTCGCGTCCGGGCGGCGCGCTCGACTCGCTGCCGCTCTTCTCCTATGAGCCGCGCGAGCCGCCTCCGCCCGACGAAGTGCGCGCGGCGGTGGCGGCGCTCGATCCCGACGCGATGAGCCCGCGCGAGGCGCTCGAGGCGATCTACGCGCTGAAGCGGCTGATGGAGACCAAGGCCCGATGACCGATCCAAGGATTCTCATCGCCACGCTGGCCGCCGCTTATCTTTATGTCGTCACGCCGGGCCCGGCGTTTCTTGCCCTGTTCACGCTCGCGGCCTCGCGCGGGCGACGCGTCCGGGGCCTGGTTCATCATCGGCCATCTCGTCGGCGACGTGACCTGGGGGGCGCTCGCGGTCGCGGCGATCGTCGGCGCCAACCAGATCGGGCCGACCCTGTTCGAGTTGCTCGGCCTCGTGTGCGGGCTCTACCTCATCTATCTCGGCTGGCGCGCGGTGACGACACGCAAGAACGCGCCGCCGCGCACCATCGGGGCGAAGCGGCCGCTCGCGACGGGCATGGCGTTCGGGCTCACCAACCCGAAGTCTTATCCGGTGGCGCTGGCGATGTTCTCGGCCATCGTCGCGCCTTACATCGGCAACCTGACGATCGCCGACGCGCCGCAGATGTTCGTCGCCGCGTTCCTTGGCTTCCTGCTCGCCGATGCGACTCTCATCTTCATGGCCGGCCTGCCCGCGGTGCGGCGTTTCTTTCTGACCCACGGCGTCGCGGTGACGCGGGCGGTCGGCGTCATCTTCATTCTGTTCGGGGCGCGCTCGATCGCCGATGCGGCGGGCGGGGCGATGCGGCGGACGGCGTGAGGCGGCATGGCCCGGACCGGCCGCAACGATTTCAAAGCCGGCCGCAACAAAATCAAAGGCCGCCGCAACAAAATCAAAGCCTGAGCGCAACGAAATCAAAGCCGGGCGCAACGAAAACAAAATCGCTTTTCCTGGCGGTATCTGAGCATTTTCAAACGGTTACGCCGATAACTCCTGCGCTCTCTCACCTCTTGGCCGCCCTCTTGTCGCGCCGCCCGTCAACCCGCAGCGGGTCGGGGCCGCCCGGTCGATGGTTATAGCGCGGATTCTGCTTTTCGTAAAGACAATGCCGGCAATTGATTTTCAGAAATTCCGGGTTTATCGGTCGCGCCGCTCTTCACCGGTCCGGGCGCGCGGCGCCGATTGCGGCCCGCGTTGTTGGCTCGCGTGAATAAACATCTCGCTCAAGTGTTCCGTGTGCTGCGAGATCTCCCTCAAACCAAAACGGGCGTCGCGGCGTATAATCAGACTAGCGCCGATAGTCTCAGGAGGTTGGGTCATGTCCATTCGTCGAATTTTCAATCGCCTTGCGTTGGCGGCGTCGCTGCCGCTCGGTCTTGTCGTCGCGGCCTTCGGTCAGGGCGCGCTCGCAGAGCCGCCGCTGACGTTCCGCGACGTCCATGTCGACGTTCAGCCGCTGCGCGCCAACGCGGGGGATCCGACTGCGACCTGGGTCGAGCACGACCTCCAGGCTGAATTGGCGCAAGCCTTGGCCGGGCGCATGTCCAGCGGCGGCGCGCCGCTCACCGTCAGGATCGACTACCTCACGCTCGGACCGCAAACCGGCGAAATGCTGCACGCCGGGGCGTCTCTGGACAATATCCAGGGCGTTGCCGTGATCGGCGGAAAAGAGCTGCCGATCCGGGCGACGAGCAGCTATTACTCGACCCCGGTCGACCAGACGATGATCGAGCGGTCAAATCGCGAGCGCGTGTCGCAGCTCACCCAGGCGCTGACGTTCTGGATCGTGCGCGGCGACTTCTTCTGAAAGGGGCGCGACCCGTCATGGCGCGGCTTTTCCAGGCCATGACGGCTACGACATCCGCGACGAGGCCGGCATACCGGAAGGGGTAGATTTTCTCTTCGCTTTCCTCGCCGGGAGGCAAGCGCTCGACCCTCCGAACTCCGTGGATGGCCAAGCCCGGCCATGACGGGGCCGCACAGGCGCCACAAGAACGCATGGGTTCAGGCTCAAACCCGTTCGAATGAATTGCAGAGCAAGGTCCGGAGTTCGGCGGCGCGCGGATCGGCGTAGGCAGGGGAACTTGAAGCAGAACCCCGGAGCTGCCCTTATGTCTATCGCCATGATCGAAGCGAGCCGTCTCAGCGCTGCAAGCCCGCTCGCCCGCGCTGACGAAGAGCGGTGGGAGGCGGTTTCCCGCCGCGACCCGGCGTTCGACGGCAAATTCTTCTTCGCCGTCAGAACGACCGGGATCTATTGCAAGCCGAGCTGCGCCTCGCGCCCGGCGAAGCGCGAGAACGTCTCGTTCTACGTGACGGCGGAGGCGGCGGAGCGGGCGGGGTATCGCGCCTGCAAGCGCTGCCGGCCCGACAAGCCGGGCGCGGCCGATCCGAAGGTCGAGGCGGTGCGGAAGGCGTGCGAAATGATCGCGGCGGCGGAAGAGGCGCCCAAGCTCGCGGACCTCGCGGCGAGGGCTGGCATGAGCCCGTTCCATTTCCATCGCCTGTTCAAGACGGTCGCCGGCGTGACGCCGAAGGCCTATGCCGCGCAGATGCAGGCGCGGCGCGCGGCCGACCGCCTGCTCACGGCCGGCACGGTCACCGAGGCGATCTACGACGCCGGTTTCAACTCCTCGAGCCGCTTCTACGAAACCGCGGCGGCGCGGCTCGGCATGACGCCGACTGCGGCGAGGCGCGGCGGCGAGGGCGCATCGATCCGTTTCGCGGTCGGCGAAACATCGCTCGGCGCGACGCTGGTCGCCGCAACCGACAAGGGCGTGTGCGCGATCATGCTCGGCGACGATCCGGACATCCTGGCGCGCGAGCTTCAGGACCGCTTTCCGCGCGCCGAGCTCATCGGCGGCGATCCGGAGTTCGAGCGCATGGTCGCAACTGTGGTCGGGCTGGTTGAAGCGCCCGGTCAGCGGCTCGATCTTCCGCTCGACATCCGCGGGACCGCGTTCCAGGAGCGCGTCTGGCAGGCGCTACGCGCCATTCCTCCGGGCAGGACGGCGACTTACGCCGAGATCGCGCGAGCGGTCGGCCAGCCGAAGGCGGTGCGCGCGGTCGCGCAAGCCTGCGCCGCCAATCCGCTGGCGGTCGCGATCCCCTGCCACCGGGTGGTGCGAACCGACGGCGACCTCTCCGGCTACCGCTGGGGCGTCGAGCGCAAGCGCGCGCTTCTGGCGCGGGAGGCGGCGTAATGAAGGCGCAGGCCCTCATCCCAACCCTCTCCCAGAGGGAGAGGGGGCGCGGCGGCGCTTCCCTTCTCCCACCGGGAGAAGGTGGCCGACGCAGTCGGCCGGATGAGGGCGCGGCTGCGATTGACGCCTTCGACTGGCCGGCGCTCGAGCGCGAGCTCGACGCTTACGGCTGCGCGGTCGCGCCGAAGCTGATCTCGCCCAAGACATGCGGCGAGCTTGCGGCGCTATACCCGGATGACGCGCGCTTCCGCTCGCGCATCGTGATGGGCGCGCATGGCTTTGGCCGCGGCGAGTACAAATATTTCGCCGACCCGCTGCCCGAGCTGATCGTCGCGCTCCGCCGCGGCCTTTATCGTCGCCTCGCGCCAATCGCGGATCGATGGAACGAGGCGATGGGCGTTTCTGTGCGCTATCCCGCCGAGCACGAAGCGTTCCTCGCGCGCTGCCGTCAGGCGGGCCAGACGCGGCCGACGCCGCTCCTGCTGCGCTATGGCGAAGGCGACTACAATTGCCTGCACCAGGACGTTTACGGCGAGCATCTGTTTCCACTCCAGGTCGCAATCCTGCTCAGCGAACCGGGACGCGACTTTGCAGGCGGCGAGTTCGTGCTGACCGAGCAGCGGCCGCGCATGCAGTCGCGGGCCGAGGTGGTGAGCTTAAGCCAGGGCGACGGCGTCATCTTCGCCGTTCGCGAGCGCCCGGCGCAGGGGACGCGCGGGACCTATCGCGTCACCATGCGCCACGGGGTGAGCCGCCTGCGAAGCGGCCAGCGCTTCACCCTTGGGATCATCTTCCACGACGCCCTGTAGGGCGGGGTCGCCGACCTCGCCCGGCCGGGTCAACGACCCGCCCCACAAGGCGCGTTGCGGTGGGGCGCAAGGCGGCCTATCTACGGCGGCGAAAGTCGTGAACCCTGGGGTCCCGTCATGTCCGCTCACCGTCAACCCGCGATCTTCGTGCCGCATGGCGGCGGCCCGTGCTTCTGGATGGACTGGCCGCCCCCTTCGGGCCGCACGCCTGGGACAGCCTGCGCGACTATCTCGCGGGCGTCGTCAAGTCGCTGCCCGAGCGGCCGAAAGCGTTCCTGGTCGTCACCGCGCATTGGGAGGCCGACAAGCCGACGGTCAGCGTCAACCCGAAGCCGGGGATGCTCTACGACTATTACGGCTTCCCCGAGCACACCTATAAGCTCTCCTACCCCGCGCCGGGCGCGCCCGAGATTGCGGCGGAGGTCAAGGCGCTGATCGAGAAGGCGGGGCTGCCGGTCGCGACCGACGAGAGCCGTGGCTTCGACCATGGCGTGTTCGTGCCGTTCCTGATCGTCGATCCGAAGGCCGAAATCCCGGTCGTCATGCTGTCCTTGCGCAAGGACCTCGATCCCGCCTTCCACATCGCCCTTGGCAAGGCGCTCGAGCCGTTGCGCGATGAGGGCGTGGCGATCGTCGGCAGCGGCATGAGCTTCCACGATCTCAGGACCTTTCGCGACGGCGACACGACGGCCTCGGCCGCCTTCGACGCCTGGCTCGACGAGACGGCGAAGGCGCCGCCGGCCGAGCGCGACGAGCGGCTTGCGCATTGGGACAAGGCGCCGTCGGCGCGCCAGTGCCATCCGCGCGAAGAGCATCTCCTGCCGCTGATGGTGGTCGCCGGCGCCGCTGGCGACGAGCAAGGGCAAGCGCGACTTCAACGACAAGATCGGCGGCAAGATGATCTCGGCGTTCAGGTTCGGGTGAGGGCTGGCAATCTCCCCCGCG
>CAWEAT010000029.1:0-211313 GCA_963806935.1 uncultured Alphaproteobacteria bacterium | reverse complement strand
GCGTTACTGCGGAACGGAAAGGGCGATGTTCGACATCACCAGCCACGCGCCGCCGCGCTTCTCGAAAATTTGGGTGTCGAACACGTTGAGGGTCATCGCCTCGCGCGCCTTCGTTTTCGCGACAGTCGTCCGCTCCCGTGGCCCAGGCGGCGTCGCCCTTGACGCGGACGTGCGGTCCATCAGTCTGCGAAATCTTCGACTCCGAAAACCCGCCGAAAAAGTCTTCGAGACCCTTCTTGACCGCCTTCCACCCGTGGATGATCGCCTTCGACGCCGGTTCAAGTTGCGTCACGCTGTCGTCGTGGGCCGAAACGCGTTTCGATCTTCGCGATGTTGAGCGAGCTCAGCGCCGCATGATAGGCCGCCACGGCGCCCTTTACGTCGTCGACGTGAGACATGATCCCCCCCAGCCTCCCTAGAACGCCGCGCTTTCAAGGCGACGCAATACCCTATCCTGCCCGGTAAATTACACAAGCCGCAAAAGCAATAGCTACGCGAAGGAATTGTAAGAAGAGGCGATTGGGTGAACTTGTTTGCTCCTTCTTTTGCGAAGTAGCGCTAGGCTCCATGCCAGTTGAAGGCGGCTTCGCGGTTGGGCTTCGAGCTCTCGCGCTCACGGGCGTCCCATAAAGCTACGCGATCAGGCGAGAGGAGGGCGCGCACGACCGAGGGCGTCCGGCTCGCGGCGATCGCCAAGGGCCCCGACCGCAATGCCGGGCGCGAGACGTTCTTCGTCGAGGGGCGCGAGTTGTTCCGGCTTCCGCCGCGCGATCCGGCCCTGTTCTTCATCCAGCGCCTGCGCGACGAAGCCCACCGCTTTGCGATCGGAACCCACCGCGCACGGCGCAAGAAAGAGTTCGTGAAGAGCCCGCTGGACGAAATCCCCGGCATCGGCCCGTCGCGCAAGCGCGCGCTCCTGCTCGCATTCGGCTCGGCCAAAGCCGTCGCCCGGGCCGGCCTCGCCGACCTGGAAAAGACCCCCGGCCTCAACGCCGCGACGGCGAAGCTGGTGTACGACTTTTTTCGCGATACGGCGGGGCGCGGATGAGGCTCTCACCACTCACGCCGCCCAGTCCTCGACGCTCAGCCTTGGCACGCGCGCAAATTCCAGCGTGTTGAGCGTCACCAGAGTTGCGCCGCGCCGGCGCGCCTGCGCGGCGATCAACGTGTCGCAAGGTCCGATCGGCTGACCGCGCGCTTCGAGGAAAGCACGGATTTCGCGGAAAGATCGTTCCACGCTGCATGACCCAGTGGCTTCGCTCGCTCGACCCGCTCACGCTCGCGTGGATTGTTCATGGCATCCCAAAGATCGTTTCGCCTCTCCACGTTGAGCCAGAAGTCGGGGCTGTTTCCGAAAACTCGCGCGAGGATCAGAGCCGTCGCCGCGGTCACGGCCCGGCGATTGTTGCACAGCTCGTTGACATGCTTGCGTTGAACTCCCATTGCCTCCGCCAATGCGGACTGAGTCAGTCCCATCGGCCGCATGAACTCTTCCACCAGGATTTCGCCGACGGTAGCCGGCTTGCGTTTGGTCGTCAGCATCATACGCCTCATCTGTAGCTGTGATCGTCGAAGTAGATATCCGTCGCCTCTCCGCGGCCTCCGTTCCAGCGGAAGACGAGCCGCCATTGGTTGTTGACGCGGATCGAGCGAAAGCCTGCCAGGTTGCCTCGCAGCTTCTCGAAGTGATTGCTGGGTGGAGACCGCATGTCCCGATCCGTCTGCGCGTCGTCGATCATCTGGAGCTTGCGGAAGAGCCGGCTTTCGACATCGGGGGGAATGCGCGGCGACTTTATATCTTCAACGAAGAAGGCGCGCAGCCAGTCGTCCCGAAAGCTTAGGATCATGCGGCGAATCCGGTGATGTGTCCTTGTACCACCCTTGGGTACAAGCAGCAACCGCGAAAGTCGAGCGCCACCCGGGCGTGAAGAGGCCCCTTGCCTTGCGCGCTTCTCAGGCCTTACGCCCTTCCGGATGCTCGAAGGCCTGCCGCCCAACAACGCCGCGCACAAGCTCAGCCTCGTGAGCGACGAGCGGCGCGCGCGCGCGGTCGCCGACCTCATCGGCGAAAGCTTCGAGTCGGGCGAGGCGGCCTCGACCGCCTTCGAGACCGAGGAGCGCTGGCCCGGCGGCGGCAGGGCGTGGCTGATGGAGGCCTATTTCGCCTACGAGCCGGACGAACAGGCGATGCGGGCGCTGATCGCCGCGGCCGCGGACGAAGAGACTGCGCGTTCCGCGATCTTCGGCTTGACGGAAAAGCGCGACTGGGTGGCGAATTCGCTCGCGGGCCTGAAGCCGGTCCGCGCCGGCCGCTTTCTTGTCCATGGCGCCCATGATCGCGCCCGCGTCGTCGCCAACGATATAGCGATCGAGATCGAGGCCGGGCTCGCCTTCGGCACCGGCCATCACGGCACCACGCGCGGCTGCCTGCTGCATTTCGACCGCCTGCTCAAGCGCCGCCGGCCGCGCGCGGTTCTCGATGTCGGCTGCGGCGCGGGCGTGCTCGCCATCGCCGCCGCCAAGGTCCTCAGGCGGAAGGTCTGGCTCGGCGACATCGATCCCGTTGCGGTCGAAGTCGCCAAGGCCAACGCCCGGTTGAATGGCGTCGGCGCCCTCTGCCGGGCGGTTCGGTCGCGCGGGGTGGAAGCGCGCGCCTTGCGCGAGGGCGCGTCTTACGACCTCGTCTTTGCCAACATCCTGGCGAGGCCCTTGCGGCTGCTTGCGCCGTCGCTCGCCGCGGTCATCGAGGCCAAGGGAGACGCGATCGTCTCCGGCCTGCTTCTTGCAGATGTCCCCGGAGTGCTTGCGTCCTGGCGGGCGCAGGGGTTCACTCTGGCCGAACGAATTGACCTCGAGGGCTGGGCGAGCCTCAGACTGCGGCGGTGAATTGTGAGGCTCCCGAATTGCGAGGGTTGTCGCGCTTCTGTCGCACGGGACGGAGAAAGTCCCTTACTTTGATTTGAAGGGTGGAGGACGCAATGGCCAAGGCGCCGGTCGGGGTCGGCCCGAAAAACCCGCAAATCGTGGTGTTGTTCGGCGCGACCGGGGATCTCGCGCACAAGAAACTGCTGCCGGGCCTTTTTCATCTCTGCTCGACCGGGTTCATCCCGAAATGCCGGATCGTCGGCGTGTCGCTCGACCCGATCGACGCCGAGGGCTTCCGCGCGATTGCTCGCGAGGCGGCGTTCGACCGGCACGACCGCAAGCCGCACAAGGAGGCGTGGCCCGCATTTGCGGAGATGCTCGACTACGTGCCGATCGCGGCCGGCCCGCAGGCCCTCAAGGCAGCCGTCGACAAGGCGGAAAAAGCGTTCGGCGAGGAGGCCCAGCGCGTCCACTACATGAGCGTGCCGCCCAACGCCGCGCTGTCGGCGGTCAAGATGCTGTCCGAGGCCGATCTCGCCAAGGGATCGCGCGTCATCATGGAAAAGCCGTTCGGCACCGATCTCGAAACCGCGATCGCGCTCAACGACGCGCTGCACAAGGTGTTCGCCGAGGATCAGATTTTCCGCATCGACCACTTCCTCGGCAAGGAGCCGGCGCAGAACATCCTCGCGTTCCGGTTCGCCAACGGCCTGTTCGAGCCGATCTGGAACCGCAACTTCATCGACCATGTTCAGATCGACGTGCCCGAGACCCTCAATATCGGCAACCGCATCGCCTTCTACGAGCAGACCGGCGCGTACCGCGACATGGTGGTTACGCATCTGTTCCAAATCCTCGGATTCATGGCGATGGAGCCGCCGACCTCGCTTGCGCCGGGGCCGATCAGCGAGGAGAAGAACAAGGTCTTCCGCTCGCTGATGCCGATCGATCCCGCCCATGCCGTCCGGGGTCAGTTCGTCGGCTACCGCAGGGAAGAGGGCGTCGATCCGGAATCGGACACCGAGACCTTCATCGCCATCAAATGTTTCATCGACAATTGGCGCTGGGCGGGCGTGCCGTTCTACCTTCGGACAGGAAAGCGGATGGCCGAGGGCCAGCGCATCATCTCGATTGCGTTCCGCGAACCGCCAAAAAGCATGTTCCCGAACGATTCCGGCATCAGCTCGCAGGGCCCGGACCACCTGACCTTCGATCTCGCCGACCAGTCGAAGGTGTCGCTCTCCTTCTACGGCAAGAAGCCGGGTCCGGGGATGCGGCTCAACAAGCAGAGCCTGCAATTCGCGATGCACGAAACGGGAATGGGGCGCGACGTGCTCGAGGCTTACGAGCGCCTGATCCTCGACGCGATGCGTGGCGACCATACCCTGTTCTGCACCGCGGACGGCATCGAGCGGCTGTGGGAGGTGTCGACGCCGCTCATCGACTATCCGCCGCCGGTGAAGGTCTATTCGCCGGGCAGCTGGGGCCCGCAGTCGATCTATCAGCTGATCGCGCCCCATGCCTGGCGGCTGCCGTTCGAGCGCGCCTGGCGTGATCCCAATATCGAGGGCGCCTGAGGTGTCGCGCCGGCGCGCGAACGTGCTAAATCCGCGCCGATGCCTGATCTCCCCCTCATCCTCGAACCGGCGACGGACGACGACGCCGAGCCGATCGAACGACTGAACGAGCGCGTCTTCGGCCCCGGCCGGTTCGCTCGCGCCGCCTATCGCATCCGTGAAACAACGGACGCCGACCCGGGCTTGAGCTTCGTCGCCCGCGTCGGCACGCTTTTGGTCGGCGCCTCGGCCATGACCCCAATTACGATCGGCGGCGCTCCTGCCCTGCTTCTCGGGCCGTTGATCGTCGAGCCGGTGTTCCGGAGCCAGGGCATCGGCGAAGCGCTGGTCAAGCGTTCGCTCGAAGCGGCCAAGGCGGCCGGTTGGAAGCTCGTCATCCTGGTCGGCGACGAACCATACTATGCGCGGATGGGTTTTCAGCGCGCGCCAGCCGGGCGCATATCTCTGCCGGGACCTGTCAATCCGGAACGGCTGCTGTACTGCGAGCTCGAGCCCGGCGCGCTGGCCGCCACAAATGGCGAGGCGCGCGGACTTGACAATAGTATAGTCTATATATTTAGGGGATAATAGGAAAATAATGTTTGCGGGCGCAGAGTTTGGCCCTATCATCAATTCGAGGCCGGGTGATTTGCCGTGCGCCTGCTGGGGCCCTGCTAGTGGAGATCGTCGAACTTCCGCCGCTAAATCGCCGCATTGAGTGGCCGACGGCGGCGCTCGCATTTGTCATCTACGGATCGTGGCTCATGGCCACCTATTTCTACCGCGACCTGCCGTGGTGGGGCCTGACCGCGATCGGCGCTTGGGTCACCGCCTGGCAACTGAACCTTCAGCACGAGACCATTCACGGCCATCCGACCCGCAACCGCGCGGTCAACGAGGCGATCGGCTGCTGGCCGCTGTCGCTCTGGCTCCCCTATTCGATCTACCGCTCGACCCATCTGGCGCATCACCGGGATGAGAATCTCACCGATCCGCTCGAGGACCCCGAGAGCTACTACTGGACGGCGTCCGGATGGGGCGGCCTGGGGCCGATGTGGCGTGCGATCGCCCACGCCCAGACGACGCTCCTCGGTCGCATCGCTCTCGGCCCCGCCTTTTTGATCGGCGGCTTCATCCGCGATCTCGCGCGCGACGCCTGGCGCGACAAGCCCGGCGCGCGAGTGAGGCTCCGCCGCCACCTCCTGCAGTGCGCGCCTGTCCTGATCTGGGTGGTCGTCATCGCAAGGATGCCCTTTTGGCTCTATGTCGCCTGTTTCATCTATCCGGGAGCGAGCCTCGCCATGGTGCGCTCGTTCGCCGAACATCGCGCCATGCCCGAAGCGGAGCGCCGGACCGCCATCGTTGAGGGCGCCTGGATTCTGGGGCCGCTGTTTCTGTTCAACAACCTGCACGCGGCGCACCATCTGCGCCATCGGGTGCCCTGGTATCAGCTGCCAAGATTCTATCGGCTCAATCGGGCGGCGCTGATCGAGCGCAACGGCGGCCTCGTCTATCACGGCTATTTCGACGTCGTGCGACGCTATCTATTGACGCCGCACGACCAGCCGATTTACCCGGGCTGGGGCCAGCCGGCGGAGTGAGCGGCGCGGCGGCTATCGCGATCCTGCCGATGTATGATTTCCCATGGACCGCCGCGGCCAACGACGCGCTATGGGCCGCGATCTCCGCCCGGCTCGATGAGGCCGGAATTGAAGCGCCGAAAGCTCTGACCCGCGGGGGCGACCTCGACGCGCACTGGCGCGATCCCCGCCTCGTCCTCGGCCAGACCTGCGGCTACCCGTATGTGACTCGGCTCAAGGACGCGGTCGCGCTGATCGCGGCGCCCGAATATGACTTCCCCGGCTGCGACGGGATTTCGCATCGAAGCTTTATCATCCGGCGCGCGACCGACCCGCGCCGGTCGCTCGGCGAATTTCGCGGTTCGATCGCCGCACTCAACGCTTATGACAGCAACACCGGAATGAACCTGTTCCGTGCGGCAATCGCTCCGATCGCGGGCGGGGCGCCTTTTTTTCGTGCAGTCGTGGTCACCGGTTCGCACGAGGCGAGCATCAACGCGGTCGCTGAGGGACAAGCGGATCTCGCATCGATCGACTGCGTGAGCTTCGCGCTGCTGGCTCGCGGCCGTCCCGCGCTGATCGAGCGCGTCGCCGTCGTCGCCGAGAGCGCGACATCGCCCGGCCTGCCTTTCATCGCCGCGGCCGGTCTTGGCGATCCGGTCATCGCCGCGGTGCGCGAGGCGCTATTTGCCGCGCTCGCCGACCCCGGCGTCGCCGAGGCGCGCGCGACGCTCGGCCTCAAGGGCGCGCGCGCCGCGAGTTCGGCCGACTATGATCGCGTAGCCGAGATCGAGCGCGGCGCGGTCGCTGCCGGATATGGCCGCCTTGCGTGAGCGGCGCAGAGCGTGTCACCCCCGCGAACGCGGGGGTCCAGAGCTGCCCGGTGGAGCGCGGTGATACGAGCAGTCGGAGGCTGCAGTCTGGATGCCCGCTTTCGCGGGCATGACAGAGACGGTGGGTAGTCGCCCCGCGAGGCCCACTCAAGTCTCCGCGATGCCGCCGAGATCGCCGGCTTGCGAGCCGCTCTCGCGGCCGTGCGGCAGCGCGAGATAGTCCGTCGAGCGCATTTCGTAGAGGCGCGAGGCGGTGCGCGCGAACTCGAACGCCTCCGCGCCTTCGGCGGCGGAATAGAGCGTCTCCGGCTCGCCGGCGGCCGAGGCGATCAGCTTGACGCGCATGTCATAGAGCGCGTCGATGAGGATGATGAACCGCTTGGCCTCGTTGCGCTCGCTCGCGGCAAGCGCGGGAATGCGGTCGATGATGACGGTGTGAAAGCGCTGTGCGATCTTGAGATAGTCGGCCGCGCCGAGCGGCCGCCGGCAGAGGGCGTCGAAATCGAACCGCGCGACGCCGTCGATCGCCTGCGGGACATCGAGATGGCGGCCGAGGAGCTCGATCTCAACCGGCTCGCCCCTGTCATGGCCGGTCAGCGTCAGGAACGCCGCGTCGAGCGCGGCGTCCGCCTTCGCGCCAAGGGGCGAGTAATAGACCGGCGCGCGCGTAAGCTTCTCGAGCCGGTAGTCGGTGCGCGCGTCGAGCTCGACGATGTCGAGCTTTTCCTTGATCAGCGCGATGAAGGGCAGGAACAGCGCGCGATTGAGCCCGTCCTTATAGAGATCGTCCGGCGCGACGTTCGACGTCGCCGCCACCACCACGCCGGCCGCGAACAGCGCTGTGAACAATCTGGCCAGGATCATCGCATCGGCGATGTCGCGCACCGAGAACTCGTCGAAGCACAGGAGCGAGGCCTCGCGCGCGAGCTCCGCCGCGACCGGGGCGATCGGATCTTCGCCCGTGACCTCGCCGCGCTTCAGCGCCTGGCGCCATTGATGCAGGCGCGTGTGCACGTCGGCCATGAAGGCGTGGAAATGCGCCCGGCGCTTGCGCGGCGTCGGGGCGGCGTCGAAGAACATGTCCATGAGCATGGTCTTGCCGCGGCCGACGGGCCCATGGATGTAGAGGCCGCGCGGGAGCTCGGCGGACTTGACGCCGAACAGTCGCGAGAAGCCGTTCGGCTTCGGCTCGGCGCGATAGTCCTTGAGCTTCACGCTCAGCGCGTCGAGCTTCTTCGCAAGCTCCGCCTGCGCCGGATCGAACTGAAAGCTACGGTCGTGAACGAGCGCGCGATAGCGCTCGAAGATGGCGGTCATGGATCGGTCTTGGCCATGCAGGGGCAGAGGAGCGCTAATGCGCCTCCTCCCAGTTCTGCGCAGCGCGCGCGTCGACCTGCAGCGGCACATGCAGCTTGACGGCGGGTTCGGGCGCGTCGACCATCACCTTGGCCACGACCGGCAGCGTCGCCTCGACCTCGTCGTCCGGCGCCTCGAACACCAGTTCGTCGTGGACCTGGAGCAGCATCATCGCGCTTAAGTTCGCGCGGGCGAGCGCCTCCTCCATGTGGGTCATTGCGCGACGGATGATGTCGGCCGCCGAGCCCTGGAGCGGCGCGTTGATGGCGGCGCGCTCGTTGAACGCGCGCTCGGAAGGGTTCGAGGCGTTGATGCGCGGATAATGGCATTTGCGGCCGAACAGCGTGGTGACGATAGCCGCTGGCGCGCGCAGACTTCTTGGTCGCGTCCATGTAATCGCGGATGCCGGGGAAGCGCTCGAAATATTTCTTGATGTAGGCGCCCGCCTCCTCGCGCCCGATGCCGAGCTGGTTGGCGAGGCCGAAGGCCGAGATGCCGTAGATGATGCCGAAATTGATCGCCTTGGCGCGCCGGCGGATCTCGCCCGGCATGCCGGCAATCGGCACGCCGAACATTTCGGAAGCGGTCATGGCGTGAATGTCGAGCTTGTCGGCAAAGGCCTGCCTCAAAGCCGGAATGTCGGCGATGTGAGCGAGCAGGCGCAACTCGATCTGGCTGTAGTCGGCCGAGATGAGCTTGCGGCCCTTCGGCGCGACGAAGGCGCGGCGGATTCTGCGGCCCTCCTCGGTGCGGACGGGGATGTTCTGCAGGTTGGGCTCGGACGACGACAGGCGCCCCGTGGTGGTCGCCGCGAGCGCGTAGGACGTATGCACGCGTCCGGTCGCGGGATTGACGAAGCCCGGCAGCGCGTCGGTGTAGGTCGACTTGAGTTTCGACAATTGCCGCCACTGGAGCACCCGGGCCGGCAGCGCGTGACCTTCCGCCGCGAGGTCCTCGAGGACGCTGGCGGTGGTCGACCAGGCGCCGGTCGCCGTTTTCTTGCCGCCCGGCAGGCCCATCTGGCCGAACAGGATATCGCCGAGCTGCTTCGGCGAGCCGAGATTGAACGGCGCGCCGACGAGCTTGGCGACCTCGTCCTCGAGCCGCCCCATGCCTTGGGCAAATTCGCCCGAAAGGCGCGACAGCATGTCGCGGTCGATCGTGATTCCTCGCCGCTCCATGCGCGCGAGCGGCTGGACGAGCGGACGTTCGAGCCTTTCATAGACGCTTGTCACGGCCTCGGCGGCGAGGCGCGGCTTCAAGGCCCGCCAGAGGCGCAGGATCATGTCGGCGTTCTCGGCGGCGTATTCGCATGCTCGATCGATCGGGACCCGCGCGAAACCGACGAAGTTGCGGCCCGAGCCCGCGACCTCGCTCAGCGCGAGCGTCTTGTGGCCCAGGGTCCGCTCGCCGAGCGCGTCCAGACTGTGATCGTCGCCGGTGAGACCACCGTCGAGCGCATAGGAGATCAGCAAGGTGTCGTCGAACGCCGCAAGGGCGATCCCGCGCTGCGCAAACGCCACCGCATCGAGCTTGATGTCGTGACCGAGCTTGAGAACTCCCGGCGCCTCGAGCAGCGGCTTCAACAGGGCCAACGCCTCCGATTCGGCGATTTGGCCTTCGACGAGCGCGCCTCCGCCGAACAGGTCATCGGCGCCGACGCGGTGCCCGATCGGGATATAGCAGGCCTCGCCTGGCTTCACCGCCATCGACAAGCCGATAAGCTCGGCCCGCATCGGGTCGATGGACGAGAGCTCGGCATCCACCGCCACGACGCCTTCCGTTTCCGCTCGGGCGATCCAGGCGGCAAGCTCCGCCGCCGTCCGCACGGTCGCATAAGTGGAGCGGTCGATCGGCGAGCGCGCCTCGGCCGTGCGGGCGCGGGCGAGGTCGGCGGGCGCGGCGCCCTGGGGAACGGCTTTTGGCTGCAACGGGGCAACGGAGGGAGCGGGACTCGGCGGAGCGACGATTTCGCCTTCCGCCGGCGCTTCCCTTTCCAGAAGGACCACGCCTCGACCGCCCGGCCAGGCTCCGGGGCCGACGAAGCGAGGGTCCGGTTCGACCGAGGACGCATCGACGCCGCAGATTTCGGCGATCCGCTTGGTGAGCGTGGTGAGCTCCATGGCTTTGAAGAAGGCAAGGAGCCGTTTGCCGTCGAGCTCAGGCGTCGCGAGCGCTTCGAGCGGCGTCTCGACCGGCACGTTCCGGTCCAAAGTGACCAGCTGCTTCGAGATCCGGATGCGCTCGACATTCTGCGGCTCGGTCAGCGCCTCGCGCCGCTTCGGCTGCTTGATCTCGCCAGCGCGCGCGAGCAGCGTTTCAAGATCGCCGTATTCGAGAATGAGCTGCGCCGCGGTCTTGAGGCCGATGCCGGGAGCGCCAGGAACGTTGTCGGTCGAATCGCCGGCAAGCGCCTGGACGTCGACAACCTTGTCGGGCCCGACGCCCTCGAAATAAGCGACAACTTCCTCGACGCCAAAGCGCCTCTCCTCGCGCGAGCCCGCGACCCCGGCCTGACCTGAAGCCGGGTCGTACATCGACACTCCCGGCTCGATGAGCTGCATCAGGTCCTTGTCGGCCGAGACGATGAGCACGTCGGCGCCGGCCGCGCGCGCCTGACGCGCGTAAGTCGCAATGATGTCGTCGGCCTCGTAGCGGCTCTGTTCGATCGGCACCATGCCGAACGCCGAAACCGTGGCGCGCATCAGCGGGAACTGCGGCAAAAGCTCGTCGGGAGGGTCCTTTCGATGCGCCTTGTAGGCTGGATAGATGTCGCGCCGGAAAGAATTCTCCGTCTTGTCGAAGATGATGGCGAGGTGAGTCGGCTTGAAACCCCCTGCCCCTTCGCGGATGAACTGCAGCACCTTGGTCGCGAACAGGCGCACCGCGCCGGTCGGCAGGCGGTCGTTGCGATAGTTGTACTTCTGGTCCTGACGGATCGACTGATAATACGCGCGAAAGACAAACGACGATCCGTCAATGAGGAAAACGTGGTCGCCGGGGCCGACCGGACGGTGGGGCTGGGTCATGGCCTTCACATAAGCGATGCGCCCGCCGCGCGCCATCGGCTTGCGGCCGCCGCCGGGAACCTCGCTTCCGTTTCGTTCATCGAATAGTCATCCTCGCGGTCGCACGGTATCGTACCGAGCCGCTTTGCCGAATCGCCTAACGGAAGGCGGGCTCGATCGACAGGGGCAAGATGGGCTCACGCAACGGCCTCGCCGCAGCAGCCGCGGCGACCGCGATCGCACTCGGCGCCGGTTTCGGACTGCGCGCCGCGCAATCGTTCACGATTCCCTCCCCCTGCGCCTTGGGCTCAGCTTGCGCCTACGTCTGCAGCAGCCTCGCCGAGGATGACCGGAGCGCGAGCGACTTCATCGCCCTCGCCGCCTACCAGCTCGGCCCCGAGAAGCCGATCGCGATGCCGCCCGTCCCGCTCGACACGCCGCCGCCGGTCGATCGGCACAACGTCTACGCCGGCGCCGGGGCGGGCATGTTCAGCCCGGCGGTCGCCGACCTGCCTTCGCGGGTCTATTCGCCCAACCTCGTGACCGGCAAGGTCGACGTGATCGACCCGGAGACATTCAAGGTCATTGACAGCCTGACCGCGATGCCAAGCCCCGAGCACATTGTCCCGTCCTGGGATCTGCGGACGCTGTGGGTTTCGGCGGACGTCAGCGCCCGCGGCGGCCACGGAGGGGTGGCGCCGATCGATCCGAAGACGGGCAAGGTCGGCAAGGTGGTCGACGTCCCCGACTCCTACAACATCTATTTCACCCCCGACGGCAAGTCGGCGATCGTCGTCGCCGAGGCGATGCGGCGGCTCGAATTCCGCGATCCGCACACGATGGAGCTGCAGGGTTACATCAGCACGCCGCTATGCGCCGGCATCAATCACGCCGATTTTTCGCCCGACGGGGCGTACGCGATCTTCACCTGCGAATTCAACAATTCGCTCGCCAAGATCGATCTCGTCCATCACACGCTCGCCGACACGCTGCCGCTGACCCCCGGACATATGCCGCAGGACATCCGGGTCGCGCCTGACGGCAAGTTCTTCTTCATCGCCGACCTTCTCGGCGATGGGGTCATGGTGATCGACGGCGATACGTTCGGGCAGGTCGATTTCATCAAGACCGGCGTCGGCGCGCACGGGCTCTATCCTAGCCGCGACGGGACGAAGCTTTACGTCTCCAATCGCGGCACCCACAGCCTCGGCGGCGCGCGAAGAGGCCCCGGCAGCGTATCGGTGATCGACTTCGCCAGCCGCAAGGTCGTGGCCAACTGGACGATCCCCGGGGGCGGCAGCCCGGACATGGGAAACTTGAGCGCCGACGGCAAATGGCTGTGGCTGTCGGGCCGCTACGACGGCGCCATCTACGCCTTCAACACCGAAGACGGGTCGGTAAAGTCGATCCCCGTCGGCGGCATGCCGCATGGGCTGACCGTCTGGCCGCAACCCGGGCGATACTCGCTCGGGCATACCGGAAACATGCGGTAGCTGGACCCCCCGCTTGCGAGGGCCTACGACGTCGGGCGATGCCGCTCTCGCCCGACTGGTCGATCTTCTTCGCCGCGGAACTCGCCGCGCTCGCGGCGTTGACCGGCTTCGTGGTGGTGGCGATCTCGATCAATCTTTCGCGCATTCTCGCCTACCCGGGTCTGCCGAGGCGGGCCGGCGAAGCGCTGATCGGACCGGTCGGCGCGATCACCGCAACGAGCCTCATCCTCGTCCCCGGCCAGCCCTCGCTGCTTTTGGGGGCCGAAGTCCTTGCGGTCGGCCTCGTCATGGTGCTCGCGCCGATCGTGTTCCAGATCCGCTGGTGGCGCGAGCGTGAGGAAGTGACCGCGACCGAGCGGCTCGCGCGGGCGGCGACGAGCGCCGGCTACAGCCTGGCGTTCGTCATCGGCGGCGCGCTTTTGATGGCCGGCGCGGGCTCCGGCCTCGGCTGGATCGCCGCCGGCGTCATCGCCTGCGTCATCGCCGTCGTATTCAACGCCTGGGTTCTGATGGTCGAGATATTGCGCTGACGCGGTGGCCTATTTCATCTGCGCGAGAAGATGCGCGGCGCTCGAGACGTCGGCCTTGCCGGGCTCGGGCTCGATGTTGAGCTCTTTCACCACCCCGTCCTTGACCAGCATCGCATAGCGCTTCGAGCGTACGCCCAGGCCCCCGGCCGAAGCGTCAAACTCGAGGCCGAGCGCGTGAGCGAAGACGCCGGTCCCGTCGGCGAGGAAATCGATGTGGCCCTTGGCGCCCGTCGCATCCGACCAGGCCGAGAGCACATGATGGTCGTTGACGGCGGTCATGGCGATCTTGTCGACGCCCTTGGACTTGAACGCCGCCTCGCTGATGATGAAGCCCGGCAGGTGGTTCTTGTGGCAAGTCGGCGTGAAGGCGCCCGGCAGCCCGAACAGGACGACCGTCTTGCCGGCGAAATAATCCTTGGTCTCGACCGGCTTCGGCCCGTCGGGGGTCACCAGGCGCACGGTTGCGTTGGGCAGGCGTTCGCCGACTTTGATGGTCATGGGTAAGGTCCTTGGGTGCGGGATAGGCCACGCCTCAGGGCGGCGGCTTCGGGGCGAGACTAGACGACGGGCCGGTGGGGCGTAAAGCGGGGGCGAACCCCCCGCGTTCCTACTTCAATTCAGGGGTGTCGATTTTCGTCTCGACCGCGCCGGCGCCGCCGGTGAGCGTCAAGCGGAGCGCGACGGGGAGCGCCGCGTCTTTCGGCTTGTCGCCGAGCGTGAGCTTAAAGCAGTCCTGGCCGCTTGCCGCCCCGGGCTCGGGCGCGACCTTCAGCCACCAGCCCTCGGGCGGCTCGACGAAGAGGTCGCGCGGCGGGCCTTCCTCGTGCGGGGCGCAGAGGCGCCAGCTTTCAGCGCCCGCCGCCTCGAGCGCCCCGAATTCCTTCGGCGGAACCGCGCGCGGAACCGCGGCAAGCGCAGCGTCGAGCGCGCTCGCGTAGGGCGAATCCACGGCTGCGGGAAGCGTCAGCGAAAGCCGCGCCTTCGCCGGCAGGCAGACTTTTTCGCACACCGCGAAATCGGCGTTGAGCTTGAGCGTCACCGGCTTCGCCGGATCGCGCGCCGTGACGCGCAACGGAAAGATCACGCCGCTGTCGTAGCCGAACGCCTCGCCGCCGTCGGCCTCCGTGATGCGCTTCGGCGCCGGAAACAACGGCTCGACGCTGGCCACATTCTCGGACCCCGAAAAATCGAGCGTCGGCGGCAGGCCGGCGTCGCCGGGGTCGCGCCAATAGGTGATCGCGCCGGGCGCGAGAGCGATCTCGAACCCTGCGAGGCCCGCCCCCGCCGCGATCAGGCGCGCCTGGGATTTCGCGGCCCGCGCCCAGTCGGTCGAGAAGGCATCGGCCGCGTGGGCCGGCGCGCCAATGAGGACGACGGCGAGCGCGGCCGTCAAAAACCCCAGCGCGCGGCCTCTCGTCGCATGATCGAATGCACATCGCCTCTGCCTATACCATGCCGCAAATTTCGACTAGATTGCGGCTGCGAACCAGAGGCGACCATGAGACGGGTAGAAGCCCCGCCGCCGACCAGTCTGGAAGGACAGTTCCTGATCGCGATGCCCTCGCTTCGGGAAGGGCCGTTCGCGCGCTCGGTGGTCTACATGTGCGCCCACCGCGACGACGGGGCGATGGGCATCGTCATCAACCAGCGGGCGGACGAGATCGATTTCGGCAAGCTCCTGGTGCAGCTCGACATCGTGCCCGAAACCGAGGCGATCCGCCTGCCGCCCAAGGCCGAAGCGGTAAGGGTCCTGCGCGGCGGCCCGGTCGAGACCGGCCGCGGCTTCGTCCTCCATTCGAACGACTACGGCGTCAACGATTCGACGGTCAAGATCGGCGAGCACGTCTGCCTGACCGCGACGCTCGACATCCTGCGCGCGATCGCGGCGGGAACCGGCCCGGCGCGCGCGGTGCTCGCGCTCGGCTACGCCGGCTGGGCCTCGGGCCAGCTCGAGAGCGAGATCCTCGCCAACGGCTGGCTCACCTGCCCCGCCGATCCCGGCCTCATCTTCGACCCGGATTTCGCCCATAAATACGATCGCGCGCTCGGGATCCTCGGCGTCAACGAGGGGATGCTGTCCTCCGACGCCGGCCACGCCTGACGCTTCACGCCCCCTCTCCCTCGGGGAGAGGGTTGGGGTGAGGGTCTTATGACGAACGCACGCCCCGTTCGGCCGAAACCTCGAACATCTGCGCCCGGCCTTTAAGCTCGGCGAAAGCCGCCGGATCGGCGCCGGTGAGGAACACCTGGCCGCCGAGGCGCTCGAGCGCCTCGAACAGCGCGGCGCGGCGGCGCGGATCGAAATGGGCCGCGATCTCGTCGAGGAGCGCGAGCGGCGCGATCCCCGACATCTCGCCGACCAGGCGCGCGTGGGCGAGCGCGAGCCCGACGATGAGCGCCTTCTGCTCGCCGGTCGAGGACGCCGCCGCCGGCGCCTGCTTCGGCCCGTGCCAGACCGTAAGATCGCTGAGATGCGGGCCGATCAGCGTGCGGCCGGCGGCGGCGTCGCGGCCGCGATTGTCGCGCAGCATCGCCCGGTAGCGGTCCTCCGCCGCCAGCGCCGGACCGCTCCCGATCAGCGCCTCGACCTCGCCCTCGAGCGCGAGCTTCGCCCACGGAAACGGCGATGAATCGTCGCGGTCGGCGTCGATCAGCGCTTCGAGCCGGCGCACGCATTCGAGCCGCGCCGCAGCGACGGCGACGCCAAGCTCGGCCGCCTCGCGCTCGATCGCGTCGAGCCAGGCGCCGTTGCGGCCGCCCTCGTCCAGGAGCCGGTTACGCCCGCGCAGGGCGCGTTCGAATTGCCCCACGCGCGCGCCGTGATTGGGGTCGATCGCGAGCACGAAGCGGTCGAGGAACCGCCGCCGCTCGGCAGCCGGCCCGGCGAACAGGGAATCCACCGCCGGCGTCAGCCAGACGATCCGCACGTGGTCGCAGAACGCGCGCGAGGAGGCGACGGCCGCCCGGTCGATGCGATTGAGCCGCTCGGCTTCGTCGCCGTTGGGGCCGCGCTTCCAGCCCGAGCCGAGCTGATGGGTCTCGCCGTCCTCCTCGATTTCGGTCGAGAGCGCAAAGCCGCCGGCGCCGCCGACCCGGGCGCATTCCGAAAGCTCCGCCCGGCGCAACCCGCGCCCGGGAGCAAACAGCGACAGCGCTTCGAGGAGATTGGTCTTGCCCGCGCCGTTCTCGCCGCATAGGACGACGAGCCGGCCTTCGATCGCAAGATCGAGCCCGGCGTAAGAGCGAAAATCGCTGAGCATGACGCGCTTGACGCGTGGGCGCCTTCGGGCTTGAGGGGCGCCGTCGTGGCTGGTCATGGGTGGGCCGTGTGCCACGTCCGGCGGCGGCGCGAAAGTGGAAATGAAGGAGCGCGGCTGATGGGGTCCCTCGATGTTCTTATGCCCATTGAAGGCATGGGGCTGATCGGCGAAATGATCGAGGCCAGGCTGCCGCTGCATCGCCTCTGGCTCGAACCGAACCCCGATCTCTGGCTCGCCGAATGGCGTCCGCGCATCCGCGCGATCGCGCTCGCCGGCCACGTCCGGGCCGACGAAGCCTATATGCGCCAATTCCCAAGCCTCGAAATCATATCGAGCTTCGGCGTCGGCTACGACCACATCGACGCCAAGGCGGCGGCGCGGCTCGGCGTCGTCGCCACCAATACGCCGGGCGTGCTTGACGACGAGGTCGCCGACACCGCGCTCGGCCTCATGATCATGGCGGTGCGCCAGCTGCCGCAGGCCGAGCGATACCTGCGCGCCGGGAATTGGCCGAAGGGCGCCTACCCGCTCACCCCGTCGCTGAGAGGCCGAACGGTCGGAATCGTCGGGCTCGGGCGCATCGGCAAGGCGATCGCAACCCGGGTCCGCGGCTTCGGGCTCGACGTGGTCTACCACGGCCGCCACCCGCAGGCCGACGTCGCGTACCGCTACTATCCTTCGCTGGTCGAGATGGCCAAAGCCGCCGATATTCTCATCATCGTCGCCCCTGGCGGCCCCTCGACGCGCCATATCGTCAACGCCGAGGTGCTGGAGGCGCTGGGGCCGGACGGGGTCCTCGTCAATATCGCGCGCGGCTCGCTCGTCGACGAGACCGCGCTGATCGAGGCGCTGAGGACCGGCAAGATCCTGGCCGCCGGCCTCGACGTCTACGACAACGAGCCGAACGTCCCCGAGGCGCTTATCGCGCTGCCCAATGCGGTGCTCCTGCCCCACGTCGGCTCGGCCTCGGTCAAGACGCGCCGGGCGATGGCCGAATGCGTGGTCGGGAACATCTTCGCCTGGGCGGACGGCAAGCCGCCGCTCACGCCCGTGCCCGAGACGCCGTGGCGTGGACAGTGGGGAAAGGGCGGATAGGGGGCGCCGCGATCTCCGCCCGCCAGGTCGATGGCGCGACGCCCGACCAGCGTCGGAAGGCGCGGCTGAAGGCGCTCGCTTCCGAATAGCCGAGCAGGAGCGCGACGTCGTTGAACTCGAGCACCGAAGTCGCGAGATACTGCCGCGCCGTCTCGTAGCGAAGCTCGTCCAGGATCGCCCGGAAGCTTGAGCCGGCCTCGGAGAGCCGGAGGCGCAGCACCCGGGGAGAAATCATCAGCCGCGCGGCGACCTCGTCCTCGGTCAGCCAGCGGGTGGGCAGGCTGGCGCGGAGATGGCGGCGGACCCGCTCGACGAAGGTCATGTCGAGCATCGATTCGATCTTCGCGGCCCGGTCCAATAGCCTCAACCGTTCGGCCGCCGCAGACGCCGCGACCGGGCGGCCAAGAAAGAGGGGATCGAAGACAATCGCGGCTTCCGCTTCGTCGAAGCGCACCTCGGCCCCGTAGTGGTTTCGAAACGGCCGGCGGTCGGCCGGCGCCCGGTGCGGCAGCGTCACCCGCGTCGGCCGCCAGCAGCTGCCGCACAGGTCCTTCAGGGTGTTGAAGGCAATCGCGATCGCGAGGTCGTAAAGCTGGTCGGCGCCCGGCATGCCCGCTGTCAGGATGCCGAAGATCAGCGAGGCGTCGTCTTCGTCGACGCGCAGCGTCAGCGTCGAACCGCGGTCGAACAGCGGCAGGTAGCGCACGATGGACCGAAGCGCGGCGCCGACATCGGCCTCGGCGCCCGCGAGGCTCCCGACGAGCCCAAGCCCCGCCAGGCTGCAGCGCTGGCCAACCATGAGACCGAAATGGGCGCAGCCGGTCGTCGCCGCGCATGCGGCGAGCAGCCGGCCGCCCTCGCGATAGTCCATGACGCGCTCCGGGTCATCGAGAAGACCAGGCGCCAGGCCGATCTCGGCCAGGAGTTTCGCCGCGTCGAAACCCAGTTCCGCGAGCACCGCGGGAATGGAGCAAATGGGGCCGATCCTCGCGCAGCCGGCCGGAACCAGCGGCGTCATCCAGGTGCTGGGCGCGTTCATGACGGGCGGCGGCTCATTTTTCCGGAAGTGTCAAGACCGGCGATTCGTCCGTTGCTATGGAGCGCGCTCGCGAATCACGGCTCGCGAGCGCGCGGATGCGTCGCGATGTCGCAATGACAGAGCGCGGCGTTTGGGGCAAGGTGCGGTCAATTTAGCATACCCATTTTGTGAACTGTGGCCGCAGCGTCGAACCGCCGCGGATCATGGCCGGCTCTCCCCGCGTGGCGAATCGATGAGCAGAAACGGCCAAAAAGCGAGGTAAGCTCAATGAACCGCCGTCAACTGTTCCTGTCGTCGGCCAAGGGGGCGCTTCTCGGCGCGCTCGGCGCGGTCGGCCTCCGCGCCCAGGCCCAGGCGCAGTCGCCGACCGCCACCCAATTTCCCAACTCGACTGTGCTGCCGACGCCGACGCCGCCCTTCAAGGGCTTTATCCAGCCAAACCTCATCGACAGCCAGCCGGGGTGGCCGCCGACGATCATGCCGCCGGAAGGCGCGCCGAACGTGCTCCTCGTCCTGATCGACGACGCCGGCTTCGGCTCCAACAGCGCGTTTGGCGGCGTCGTGCCGACCCCGACGCTGGACAAGCTTGCGCAACGCGGCCTCCGCTACACCCAGATGCACAATACGGCGCTTTGCTCGCCGACCCGCGCGGCGCTGCTCACCGGCCGCAACCACCACAGGGCCGGTTTCGGCACAGTGGCGGAAGCAGCGTCCGGCTATCCCGGCTACGACTCCATCACCCGGCCCGAAATGGCGCATGGCGCTCTGGCGCTCAAGGAGAACGGGTACTCCACCGCGTGGTTCGGCAAGAACCACAATGTGCCGACCTGGGAGGCGAGCCCGCAGGGCCCCTTCACGCATTTTCCGATCGGGCAGGGCTACGACTATTTCTACGGTTTCATCGGCGGCGACACGAGCCAGTGGCAGCCGGGCAACCTCTTCCGCAACACGACGCCGATCCACCCCTATGAGGGCAAGCCGGGCTGGAACCTGATCAGCGCGATGGCGGATGACGCGATCGAATACATCAGCACGCAGACGGCGACCGACCCGAAGCGGCCGTGGCTCATCCACTACGCCCCGGGCGCGACGCATGCGCCGCATCATCCGACGCCGGAATGGATCGAGAAGATCAGCGCCATGCATCTCTTCGACGACGGCTGGAACGCGGTCAGCGAACGCATCTTCGAGAACCAGAAGAAACTCGGCGTCATTCCGGCCAACGCCAAGCTGCCGCCCTGGCCCGACTTCCTCCCCAGGTGGGAGACGCTGACGGCCGACGCGAAGAAGCTCTATCTGCGCCAGATCGACGTCTGGGCCGCCTATTTGGCCTATGTCGACCACGAGATCGGACGCGTGATCGAAACGGTCGAGAAGCTCGGCCTGATCGACAATACGCTCATCATCTTCGTCTGCGGCGACAACGGCATGAGCGCCGAAGGCTCGATGCACGGCACGCCGAACGAGGTCGCCTATTTCAACGGCTTCGCCTTCACGGTCGACCAGATGCTGCCGCTGATCCCCGAGTGGGGCACCGACAAGACCTACCCGCACTTCGCCGTGCCGTGGGCGTTTGCAATGGATACGCCCTACAAGTGGACGAAGCAGATCGCCTCGCATCTCGGCGGCACGCGCACCGGCATGGTGGTCACATGGCCGAAGCGCATCACCGACGCGGGCGGAATCCGCCATCAGTTCCATCACGTCATCGATGTGATGCCGACGATCTTCGAGGCAGTCGGCATCCCGCAGCCGACGATGGTGAACGGTCTGGCCCAGGTCCCGTGGGACGGAACCAGCATGGTCTACAGTTTTGACAAGGCCAGCGCGGAGGCGCCCACGACGCGCACCACCCAGTATTTCGAGATCCTCGGCAACCGCGCGATCTACCATGACGGCTGGATGGCGAGCACGATTCCGGCCGTATATCCATGGGAAGGCGTCAAGGGGAGCCCGCCGGTCGACGTGCTCAACGGATTCAAATGGGAGCTTTTCAACCTCAAGGAGGATCCGACCCAGACCAACGACCTCGCCGCCCAGGAGCCCGAGCGGTTGCAGCAGTTGCAGCAGCTCTGGATGATCGAGGCGGTGCGCAACAATGTGCTGCCGCTGAACGCCTCGCAGGTCGCGGTTCTGACCGTCCAGCGCCCTGGCCCCGCGGCGGGCCGCAAGCAGTTCGTCTATACGACGCCGAATGCGTCGAACCAGTTCGCCGTCGCGCCCTCGATCATCAACCGGTCCTACACGATCACCGCCGAGATCGAGGTTCCCGACGGCGGAGCCAACGGGGTGCTCGTGACTCAGGGCGGCCGGTTCTCCGGCTACGGGCTCTATCTCAAGGACGGCAAGCCGACCTTCACCATGAACTTGCTCGATCTCCAGCGGCCGAAGTGGCAGAGCCCCGACGCGCTCCCGCCCGGCAAGCACACCATCGTGTTCGACTGGAAAATGGACCCGGCGGGCATACCGGTCGGGCGCGGGGGTACGGGCACGCTGTCGGTGAACGGAAAGCCGGCGGCGCAAAAATCGCTGCCTCACACCCAACCCTTCATCTGGGCCTGGGACGAGACGTTCGATGTTGGCCTCGACACCGGAACCTCAGTCGACGAATCCGACTACCAGGCGCCGTTCCCGTTCACCGGCAAATTGGAGAAAGTCACCTTCGACCTCGGCGAAACGAGCATGACGCCGGAGGCGATCAAGGCGATGATGGAGGAGCTGGCCAAGAAGCGCGACCGGTGAGCTCCGCCGGCCAGGAATCATCAAGGAATATCGCGACAGGCGCGGTATCGCCGCAAGCAGGCGGCCGGATGCCCGGAAGGGCGGCGGGCTTGCCGATGACGGCGTCAACGAGGAATGTCAGAGGGCAAGAATCATGAAGGCAACACTATACGCGGCGCTTGCGGCCGTTCTCTTCGTCGCAGCGCTCCCGGTCGAAGCGAACGCCGTCGTCTGCGCGAGGGGCGTCTACAGGGCCGGCTGCGCCGGCCCGCACGGCGCGGTCGTCGCGCCTCGGAGAGCGGCGGTCGTCGCTCCGCGCTGTTACTACCGCGCCGGCGTCCGCGTCTGCCGCTGACGGCGACGTAACCCTGATCGTTCGGAGGCCTGCGCGGTGGAGAATCGCGCAGGCCTCCGCTCCAAACGGGTCCCGTCGACCGCGGCGGGCCACAGGCGACGCATTCACTCTCGCGGACGCCAGACCGAGTTTGAACGGAGAGAAACCAACATGAACAGACTGATCCTAGCCGCGGCCGTCGCCGCCTTCACAGCCATCGGCTCGGCCAAGGCCGATCCGGTCGATCTTTCGGCCTATGCCGACGCGAACGGCTTCATCGACGTTCAGGCGCTGACCTGCGGGCAGCTCGCCAACACCTACCAGGAGGACGCAAACGCGCTCACGTCCTGGTACAGCGGCTGGTACAATGGCCTCGCTCACAAGCACTACGCCGATTTCAAGAAGGGCCGCATCGTCGAGCATCAGGTGATCGAATACTGCAAGGCCCACCCCGAGCAGAAAATCATTCACGCCATCGCCGTGCTCCTCAAGGAAGATCGCGCCGAAGGGCTGATGATGGAAAAGTGAGCGAAGTCGCTCTGAACAGGAAGAGGAGGCGAATCGATGCTGAATAAAAAGATGATCGGTCTCTGCTGCGGGCTGATCGGCCTGCTGGCGGCGCCTTATGCAGCGTCGGCCCAGGACGCGATCGCCCAGCCCGGTCAGAAGACGATCGGCCAGACGCAGACGGCCAAAAGCGCCATGATTCCCTCGCTCGCCGTCATCAATTCGCGCGGCGCGACCCTTCAGGGCAACGTTCTGACGATGACCGACGTCGGGTCGAACTCGATCGTCTTCGCCGATCGTCCGTTCAGAGCGGCCGGGCACGTGCTGACCAAGCACTTCCTCAAGGAATGGGATGAGGGAAGCGACAGTTTCGCCAAGGATCCTCCGAACGCCACGATATCGGTGCTGAGCGCCGAGGGCGATGCTGTCGAGGACGCCGTCGTCGTGCTGAAATCGCCGAAGCTCGAAGGCGACAAGCTGACGTTCCAGGTGACCGTGCTCGAAGGCGGCCTCTCGAAGGCGACGGGACCCGCGTCCCTGTTCATCGACTGGTTCGCCGCGCGCGGTTATGGCGGCCGGGGATTCGTCGCCGGCGGCTATGGCGGCGGATGGCACGGCGCCTGGTACGGTCATCCCGGCGGATGGGGTGCGGGAGCCGCGGCCGTCGGCGTCGGCCTCGGCGCGGCGGCGGTCGGAGCAGCGGCCGCCGGCGCGTACTACCACCCCTACGCCGCCTATCCCTATTACGCGCCGCCGCCGCCAGCGGCCTGCGGCTACTATCCCTATCCGCCCTGCTATTGAGCGCGGGCGCTCAAACCCCCGCCACTTTCAAGAAAAGGACCGACCAATGAAACTCACCCGCCGCGCAGCGACGCTCGGGACGCTGGGCGCGCTCGCGACCGGAGCCCTGTCGTCGCGCGCCCTCGCGCTCGACAACCCGCTCACCGACATCGTCGAAGGGACCGAGGACTTCGAAATCGCCTCGGACGCCTATGTCTACGGCTATCCGCTCGTCACGATGGAGATGACCCGGCGCGTCATCACCAACGCCGCCGCGGTCGAAGGAACGCGCGGCCCGATGGGCCAGATCATCAAGATGCGCGCCTATCCGGACGCGAGCCTTCCGCGACGTGACCGCGCCGAACGCCGACACGCTCTACACGACCGCGTTTTTCGACGTCGGCGACGAGCCTTGGGTGGTGAGCGCCCCCGACATGAAGGGACGCTATTTCCTGCTGCCGTTCCTCGACGGCTGGACCAATGTGTTCGCCGTGCCCGGCAGCCGGACGACCGGGACCGCGGCGCAGACTTTCGTCATCACCGGGCCGGGCTGGTCCGGAACGATCCCTGCCGGCATGACCGAACTCAAGTCGCCGACCGCGATCGTCTGGCTGCTCGGGCGCATCTACTGCACCGGCACGCCCGAGGATTACGCCGCGGTGCATGCGCTCCAGGATCAGTTCAAGCTCCAGCCCCTCAGCACCTGGGGCAAGGACTATGCGCCGCCGCCCGGCAAGGTCGATCCGGCGATCGACATGAAGACGCCGGTGAGGGACCAGGTCAATCGCCTCTCGACCACCCAGTTCCTCACGCTTCTGGCCGATCTCATGAAGCGGAATCCGCCGGCGACGGCCGATGCGCCGGCGCTCGAGCGCTTCAAGGCGATCGGGCTCGAAGCCGGCAAGAGTTTCGACGGCAAGGCGCTCGACTCGCGATGGGACGCGCGCCTGCCGCAGCTCTCGTATGACCGGATCATGCTGCAGCTCGCCTCGCTCAAGCGCGAGAACGGCTGGCTGTTCACGATCAAGACCGGCCTCTATGGCGCCGACTATGTCCAGCGCGCCTTGATCACCGTCGTCGGGCTCGGCGCGAACCGCCCGCAGGATGCGGTCTATCCGATGTCGCAGCGCGCCTCGCTGCTCGAGGCCTACGAAGGGGGGAAAAAGTACACGCTTCGGTTCGAAAAGGGCCAGCTTCCGCCGGTCAAGGGGTTCTGGTCGCTCACGATGTATGACGAAGGCATGTTCTTCGTCGCCAATCCGATCAACCGCTACTCCATGAGCGTGCGGACCAATCCGAAGTTCGAGCCGGACGGGTCGCTCGTGATCTACATAGAGAACGAGAGCCCGGGCGCGGACAAGGAGGCGAATTGGCTGCCGGCGCCGAAAGGCAAATTCCACCTGATGCTGCGCCTCTACTGGCCCGATGAGAACGATCCCTCGATCCTCGACGGGTCATGGGTGATTCCGCCGGTGAAGACGGCGTAAGCGCCGTTCCAATTGGACGCGCGTCCCTCAACGCTCCGCCTCGCCTATCCGGCGAGGCTGAGCTAGGATTAAACCGATTATCTGGGGAGGCTCTCATGACGACAGATGTTTTCACGCGCCGCGCGGCGCTTTTCAGTCTTGGCGCTTTCGCCGCCGCCGGCCTCAGCGGCTGCAACACCACGCCGACCGCCGGAGTGCCGGGGACGGCGCCGCCGCCAGGCTTGCGGATCGGCACGGTCAATATCGACGATGCGGCGCTGGTCGCCTACGTCGGCAACCCGACCGCGCAATGGGCTGAGCAGGCGCTGCCCGGCGCGCTCGCCCAGGCGTTCGGCGCGCGCATGGCCCCGGGCGACCCCGGCGCCGTGCCGGTCAACATCAGCCTCAATACGCTCTATCTCGGCGGCGGCGGCCCCGCCGATCCCGACCGGATGACAGGCGTTGCGACGGTCGGCGGCCATACGATCAGCGTCCATGCGGTATCGACCTATATTTCCAATCCCACCGATCAGGCGCTGCCGGAGCAGGCTCTGCAGGGCCGGGTGCAGTCGCTGGCGGTCGCCTTCGCCTACCGGCTGAAACGGAAGCTGGGGGCGTAATCTCGCCGCCTACCAGCCATTGCCGATGGCATTCCCAGAGTTTCCGGCCCATCCGGTGTGGCCGGTGGGGTCGGCGGCGGCAATTTCTTCGATAGCGAATTAACTTGTCCGGTTTTGGTAGCACATCAAATGTCCGCTTCTTCTGCTTTTGTTCTGCTGTGGGGCGGGGGGCAAGCCGGAGGCTTGTCCATGCGGTCCACAGCGTTGCGCCACTGAGCGGATTTAAGCGGCGCGAAGGGCGTCATCGTTGGTCCTGAGCCGTCCTTTCTCGTCGTAGCGGCCGATGCATCTGGGCCCGTGAAAGACGGCGTGGGAGCCGTCGGGATAGACGTGCACCTTGACCCGCGCCTTGACGAAATCGGGCCGCATCGGGCTCTCCGGGATCTGCAGTTTCAGCGTCCGGTAGGAGACGCAATTGTCCTGGCCGACCTGCCGCTCCTCCTCGACGCACAGGATCTCGTCGAGCGCGACGCCGGAAATCGGCGTGAAGGCCGAGCCCTCGCCGGCCGGATCGACGGCGAAGCGGGCGTTGTGCTCGGGCAGATAGACCTCGCGGATGAAAGCGTTGGCCGCCTCCATCGTCGTGATCCCGGCGAGCTTGAGTTCCTTCGGCAGACGATCCTGCAACGTCTTGAAGGCGCGCTCCGACCGCCCGCGCGCCTGCGGCGAATAGGCCCCAATGTGCTCGACGCCCAATTGCTCGAGCGCCCTTCCGACCTGGGTCGGATGGCTGCGATCGATCTCACCGCCAGCTTTGGGGGTGTGAAAGTAATGCGCCCCGCGATCCGTATAGAGGCTCATCGGCAGGCCGTGCTGCGAGAAAACCTCGCTTAAGCCCCGGAAGGTCGAGGCGGTTCCCTCCTCCTCGACCAGAAAGGCCGAATAGATCGCGCCCGTCGCATCGTCCATCGTGACGATCAGGTCGAGCGGCGGTTCACCCTCGAGCCAGAGGTGCCGCGAGCCGTCCTGATGCAGCATCATCCCCGGCAGCGGGCGCCGCTCGCGCTTGCGCCGATGCGCGCCCTTGCGCGGCGCCTTCGGCACGACCCCCGACCACTGAAGGTGCAGCTTCAACCAGGTGTAGCCCCAGCCGAAGCCATAGTCCTTCACCAGATGCTCGTGGAAATGCTTGACCGTGAAGCCCTGGTAGCGCTCGCGATAAAGCCGCTCCACCTCCTCGGCTCGGTCCGTTGGAACACGCTTGCCCGACGCCTTGCCGAGCCGGCGATCCAGAAGCCCCGCCTCGCCTTCCTCCTCGTACCGCCGCGTCCAGCGCCGGAATGTCCGCTCGCTCACCCCGAGCAACTCGGCCGCCTCCTCCTGATTGAGCTCCGCTGACTCCCACCGGTGAAGAAGATTAAAAATCTCGCCATGCGCACAGCCTCTCGGGCTTCCCTCCGGCGCATCCAGACCCTCCCAAAGGGCCCCGACTTACCGGACAGATCGTGCGCTACCTAAACCGGACATATCGTGTGCTAGCGACACGGCGGCGGCAATTTCTTGCGATAATCAGAAAAGCCTGTTAGGTTGAATGCGTCGGAGGGAATCGCAGGCCGCCGCCCTGGGCTTTTCTCGGCCGCGAGCCGGAGAGGAGTGCGTTCTTAAGGCTAAGTCGTTGAAGAAGTTGGATAGTCGGCCGGAAAAGCCATTTTGTTTTCGTTGCGCCGGGTTTGGTTTTTGTTGCGCCGGATTTTGATTCCGTTGCGCTGGATTTGGTTTTTGTTGCGCCCGGCTTTGTTTTCGTTGCGCGACGCCCCCTACCCCCCGGCCGTCGCCAGCTGGACGCCGCCGGCGGGCCGGCGATAGAGCGCGAGCGTCGCGATCAGGCCGCATAGCGCCGCGAAGCTCATCCAGTACCCGGGCGCCGCCTTGTCATGGGTGTGCTCAATGAGCCAGGTCGAGATGAGCAGCGACGAGCCGCCGAGCGTCGTCGCCAGGCTGTAGGCAAGCGAGAAGCCGGACGTGCGCACCGAGGCCGGGATGAGTTCGGTCAAGGCGACGACCATTGCGCCGTTGTACCAGGCGTAGATCAGCGACAGCCACAGTTCGACCGCGAGCATCTTGCCGAAGCTCGGCTCCCGCACCAGCCAGGCGAGCGCCGGATAGGCGGTGAGAAGGGCGAGAACCGTGAAGCCGATCAGGATCGGCTTGCGGCCGATGCGGTCCGAAACCGCGCCCGAGATCGGCAGCCAGATGAAATTCGAGACCGCGATCGCCATGGTCGCCAGCAGAACCTGGGACTCGGTGAGATTGAGCACGCGGCGGCCGAAGGTCGGCGTGTAGATGGTGATGAGATAGAACGAGACGGTGGTCATGATCACCAACGCCACGCCGCCGAGCACGAGATACCAATCAGCGGCCAGGGTGGCGAATATCTGGCGCGTTGTCGGATGGACCTTGCGCGCTGCGAACTCCTTCGTTTCCTGCAGCGACCGGCGAAGGATGTAGAGCATCGGGATGATCGCGCAGCCGATGAAGAACGGGATGCGCCAGCCCCAGCCGGCGGCCGCTTCGGGCGCCATCAGGTTGGCGATCGCATAGCCGAGCAGCGCGGCGAATACGACCGCGACCTGCTGGCTCGCCGATTGCCAGCTGACATAGAAGCCCTTGTTGCCGGGCGTCGCCATCTCCGACAGGTAGACCGAGACCCCGCCGAGCTCGACGCCGGCCGAGAATCCCTGCAGCAAACGCCCGAGCACCACCAGCATGGGCGCAAGCACCCCGATGGTCGCGTAGCCCGGCACGAACGCGATCAGGATCGTGCCGCAGGCCATGATCGAGAGCGTGACGAGCAGGCCCTGGCGGCGGCCGATGCGGTCGATATAAGGTCCGAGCACGAGCGCGCCGATCGGGCGCATGGCGAACCCGGCGGTGAAGCTGAGGAACGTCGCCATCAGCGAAGCATAGGGATCGTCGCTCGGGAAGAACGTGGCCGCGATCTGCCGGGCATAGATGCCGAACAGAAAGAAGTCATACATTTCGAGGAAATTGCCGCTCGTGACTCTGAGAACGGTCTTGACCTTGTCCAATCCGCCCTCGGCCATTTTGGCGTCTCCTCGTTGGCGCGCGGCAGTCGATAGCGCGCGTCCCCTCGGTCAGGCACAGTACGCGCGGCGCCGCCGTCGACACAATGGCCGCGGCGCGATGCATCGCGGAGGAGGCTCGTGAGCGACGCGGCCGATTTCCGCCGAATCGCGCTCGCGCTTTCCCGGCGTCGCGGAATACCCGCATTTCGACCGCCGCGCGTTCAAGGCGCGGGTCACGTTCGCGACGCTTGCGCCGGACGAATTGAGCGTCAACTTCAAATTCGCCCCGGACGAGCAGGCGCTCAAATGCGCGGTTCATCCCGACGCGTTCGCCCCGCTCGACAACGCCTGGGGCCGGCAGGGCTGGACCCGGGCGACGCTCGCCGCGCTCAGCGAGGCGGAGCTCAGCGGCTGCGCTCGAAATGGCTTGGCGCCATGGCGCGGCGAAGGCCGAAGCGCCGCTGACCCATCGGCGTTATCCCGCAGTCACGGCGCCGGCCAGCTGCTCGCTTGCCGCCCACAGCCGTTTCGCCGCGGCGTCGTCGCGCGCCGCCGAAGAAATGTTCGCGATTTTGCGCTTCGCGAAATACTCGCCGGTCGTCTTCGCGACCTCCGGCGAGGACGCGAGGTAGACGATCGTGTCGGCGCCCTTTTCCGGCGAGATGAAGAACGGTCTGAGCACAGGAAACAGGAGGCCGGCGACGCCGCCGCTCGAATCGCCGAACCGGGTCGCGACGACGCCAGGATGGAGGCAGTTGGCGGTCACGCCGGTTCCGGAGAGTCGCCGGGCGAGCTCGCGGGTGAAGAGGATGTTGGCGAGTTTCGAACGGCCGTAGGCCTTGAGGCCGTTGAAGCCCTTGGCGCTCTGGAGGTCGTTGAAGTCGAGACTTGCGCCGCGGTGCGCGGACGACGACGTGGACACGATGCGCGCTGGGGCCGACCCGACCAGCGTGTCGCGCAGCGCTTCGGTCAGCACGAAATAGGCCATGTGGTTGAGCGCGAAGGTGAGCTCGAGGCCTTCCGGGGTCACGAGCCGGTTAGAGAAGAGAGCGCCGGCATTGTTGATCTGCACGTCGATGCGGGGCTCGCTTGCGGCGATAGCCGCCCCGACTTTTCGCGTCTCAGCCATGCTCGAGAGATCCGCCAGATGCAGGCGATGGCCGAGGCCTGGCGCCTTCGCTTCGAGCTTGCGCATCGTCGCCTGGGCGCGCGCCTCGTCGCGGGCGACGACGACGATCCGGGCGCCCATTCGCGCGAGCTCCAGGACCCCGGCTTCGCCGATGCCAGACGTCGCGCCGGTTGCAACAATGGTCTTGCCCTTCATCGAACCGTCCCTGGGTTCCACTCGCACGCCCACATATAAGCACGTTCCGCCGACGCAAAAGGGGACGCTTTTTGTCAAATGGCCGCGAAAACGCCGGCTGTCGGGCCTAGTGGTTTCGACCGCGATCTGCTCGCGCTATGTTTTGTTCGGCAGCGCCGCGGGCTCTGCGACCAGCAAGGATCGAAGAATGGCCAAGGATCAGCAGGGGCTGACCCTCGCCGGCTCGCCCGAGTTGGCTGAGGCCTTCGACCGCGCGATCGCCGACTACTACGGGCTGACCGGCGACCCGGTCGGAATTCTCAAGCAGGCGCTGGCGGGCGATCCTGATTTCGCGCTCGGCGGCGCGTCGATCGCCGCCCTCTATATGATTGGCGGCTTTCGCGGCGATCATCCGGAAGTGGTCCAGGCGTTGCGCGCGGCGGAGCCTGCGATGCGCCGCGCCTCGGAGCGCGAGCGGCGCCATTTCGCCGCCGCCAACGCCTGGGCGAAAGGCAGGACTTCGCAGGCGATCGCGGACTGGGAGACGATACTTGTCGATCACCCGACCGACGCGCTCGCCTTGCGGCTGGCGCAGGACGCCTATTTCTTTCTCGGCCGATCGGTCGCCATCCGCGACTGCGCCGCGCGAGTCCTGCCGGCGTGGGAGCGCGGCAACCCGCTCGCAAGTTTCATCCTCGGCCTCTACGCCTTCGGGCTCGAGGAGACCGGCGACCTCGAGCGCGCCGAGGAGTTTGGCCGCGAGGCGCTGGCGGGGAACCCGCGCGACGCCTGGGCGACGCATGCGCTCGCCCATGTGATGGAGACCGCCAACCGCCACGACGAGGGCGTCGCCTTTCTGAAGTCGACGCGCGAGCACTGGGGTCCCGCACATTTCATGGCCGGCCACAACGGCTGGCATCTGGCGCTGTTTCTGATCGAACAGGGACGCTTCGACGAGGTTCTCGCCGACTATGACCGCTTCTCGGCCCCGAAGCTCGCCGCTGACGCCACGCTCGACCGCGTCGACGCCGCCGCGCTGCTGTGGCGACTCGAACTTGCGGGCGTCGACGTTGGCAATCGCTGGGCGCCGGTCGCCAGCAGATGGATGGCGCATGTCGACGACCATGTGCTTGCTTTCAACGACTTGCATTGCGCCTTCGCCGCCGCGCGCTCCCCCGATCCCCGCGACGCCAAGCGTTTTCGCGATTCGCTCGACGCCTACGAGCGCCTGGGCACGGGCGACAATTCGCAGGTCACGGCGGAAGTCGGGCGACGGCTCATCGACGGGGTGCTTGCCTTTGCCGGCGGGTACGCCGCGCGGGCCGTCGAAGCGATCCTCCCGGTCCGCTTCGATGTGCCGCGTATCGGCGGCAGCCATGCTCAGCGCGACATCGTCAACCTGACGCTGATTGCGGCGGCCGAGCGCTCGGGCCAATGGAGCCTGGCCCGCGCTCTCCTCGCCGAGCGCGCGGGCGCCCGGCCGACCGCGCGTACGCTCGCCGCGCTGGCACGGGCGCAGAGCCGCGCCGAGGTCCACTGAGTCCCGCCGGGACGCTCGTAATGCCCCCGGGCAACATTGCGCGCAATGGCCAGCAGCCGTCGGCGCATGCTCCATGCCGGATCCGAATAACAGCCGCGCTCGTCGTCCCAAGTTTTTCAAATAGTTAGCAACGATTGGGCAGGAGCGATCGAGGCAGACCCATCAAGGGTTGGCAAAGGGCGGCGGACTGCGTTAAGAATGGTTCAACGCGTACGCGATAATTTGATTCGAGTGGTTCGGCGTAAGCGTAGGGCGAGGGATGCAGGGGACAGAAGCGACATTCGAAGAAGTTTCGTTCGAAGGTGGGGATAGCCCTCGGCGCATGCTTCAAAAAGTCCTTCCTGGCGCCGCCGCCGTGGCGCTCGCTGGGGCTGTCGGTGTCTGCGCGCTGCATCTGCGCGAGCTGGCCGCTCCGGCGCCAGGCTACGCCCCGCAAGCCCATTCGACGGCGATCGCGTCGAAGCCCTTTGGCGAAATTGTCATCGACGCCAATCTCTTGGGCGAAATGACGCGGGCGGGGCCCGCGCAGCCCTCATCGCAAGTGGCGAGCCTCGAAACCGCTCCACCCGCTGCCTACGCACCGATCCCGTTGCCGAGCCTCGAGGCGTTTCCGCCCGCTCCGCCACCCCCGCAAGCCGAGAGCGCGCCCCTGCCGCCAACGCGCGAAGGCTCCGAAATCGGCGAGAGCGTTCCGCTCCCGCCGGCTCGCCCGCCGGAACTCAACGCACCGGTCGCGCCAGCACCTGCCCGCCATCTGCCCCAACCGAGCGTCGCGACCGCTCCCCCAGCGGCTCCGGTCGACAATCGCAGCGTCTTTCAGAAACTGTTCGGGCTCGGCCAGCCGTCCGCGCCGACGGTCGCCTCCGTAGCGCCGGCAAGCGGCGTCGCGAGCAGGACGGCTTCGAGCGCCTCAGCGGTCGCCAGCGCTTCCGCGGCGACGGAAAATCGCGGCGGCGCCGGCCGAGGCCCGCTGTTTTCATTTCCGTCACCGTTCGGCGGTTCGGCCCCGGTTTCCGGCTACGACCGGTATACCGCCGTCTACGACATCTCCGCCCGGATCGTCTATCTGCCGGACGGAACCAGGCTCGAAGCCCATTCGGGCCTCGGGGAAGCACTGGACAATCCACGCTACGTGAGCGAGCGGGCTCGCGGACCGACGCCGCCTCATGTCTACCAACTGACGCTGCGGGAAGGATCCTTCCATGGCGTGCAGGCCCTCCGCCTCAACCCGGTTGGGGAGGGCGGCATCTATGGCCGGGCGGGACTGCTGGCGCACCCGTTCATGCTCGGGCCGAATGGCGATTCCAACGGCTGCGTGTCGGTCAAGGACTACGAAGCCTTCCTCAAGGCGTACGAGAACGGGCAGATCAACAAGCTGGCCGTCGTCGCCAAACTCTGAGCCGAACCGGTTGCGTTCATCGGCCCTTTCGAGCGCGGCCTCCCCGAACAAAGCGCGCATCGACTGCGCCGAGCGTATGGATTCGCGTGAAAGTCGAGATGCCGAACGCCGGCGCGGAGCAGTTCCGCGACGTGCGGAGCCGTCTCCTCGCAAGGCCGCCGACGCTGTCGATGTGATAAGTACAAATGCGAACTCGACACGAGTTCCGGCCGTTGGCAGGGGTCGAAAGCGCGACAAATTCCGCGAGCACAATGAAAGCCCATTATTGAGGGAGGATTCAATGACCAGGAATTTGGCGGAGCGCCGGACCGCGAGGAAATTCATCGCGATCCTGACGGCGCTCGGCGTCGCTTCTCTCGCCGCGCCTGCGAACGCTCTGACCGTTCAGGAGCAGGGCTGGCAGGTTGCGAATTCGAAATGCAAGGCTGGCGACGCCAAGCAGTGCGAACTCCGCGACCGGCTCAGCGCGGTGCTCAAGCGCCATGGCTGCCTTTACCACGAGGACGGCGACTGGTGGAAATGCAGCGGGGCGCGCTGAGCGGTTGACGTTTCACTCGCCGCCGGCCTCGAAGCCTCGCTTGCGGAACAGCGCCGCAGGCGATCGGCGCCCGGCCACGAAAGCCCAGATAGGCTGCTTCATAGTCGCGGCTGCCGCCCGCGGAGTAGACGAAGTCATGCAGCCGCTGCGCGACATCGGGATCGAAGATGTCGCCGGCCTCCTCGAACGCCTCGAAGCCGTCGGCGTCGAGAACTTCCGACCACAGGTAGCTGTAATAGGCCGCCGAATAGCCGCCCGAGAAGACGTGCTGAAAATGGGGAGCGCGATGGCGCATGGCGATCGCGTCCGGCATGCCGATTTGCGCCAGTTCCTCGCGCTCGAAGGCGACGACATCGACATTCGCAGGCGACGGATCGAGGTGCAGCCTGAGGTCGACCAGCGCGGACGCGGTATATTCGACCGTGGCCCAGCCCTGATTGAACCGGCGCGCCTTAAGCAGCTTGGCGAGCAGCGCCTCCGGGATCGGCTCGCCGGTCTTGTAGTGGAGCGCGAAGCGGCGCAGCATTTCGGGCTCGTTGATCCAGTGCTCATAGAGCTGGGATGGGAACTCGACGAAATCGCCGGCGACGCGGGTTCCGGAAATGAGCGGATAGGTCACGTCGGACAGGATGCCATGCAAGGCGTGGCCGAATTCATGGAAGAGCGTGCGCGCATCGGCGAGGCTGAGCAGGCTGGCTTCGCCTTCAGCCCCCTTGGCGAAATTCATCACATTGACCACGATCGGCAGTTGCGGTCCGTCGAGCTTCTGCTGGGCGCGGAAATTGCTCATCCACGCGCCGCTGCGTTTCGACGGCCTTGCAAAATAGTCGCCGATGAACAGCGCGATGGGCGAGCCGTCACGCCTGCTCACGGTCCAGGCGCGAACATCGGGATCATAAAGCTTGAGGTCGAACCGCTCCTCGAAGCTGAGGCCGAAGAGGCGACTTGCCGCATAGAACGCCGCCTCGATCATCCGGTCGAGCTGCAGATAGGGCTTGAGTTCCCCCTCGTCGAAGTCGAACTCGGCCTTGCGCCGCTTCTCGGCCAGGTAGCGCCAATCCCAAGGCGCGACCTTGAAATTGCCGCCCTCGCTGGCGACGATCTCCTGCAGCGCCTCCTCATCCTTCCGCGCGGTCGAAACACCGGGAGCCCACACCGACTCGAGCAGATCGAGCGCGGCGCGCGGCGTCTTCGCCATCGTGTCGGCGAGGCGGTAATGGGCATAGGATTCATAGCCGAGCAGGCGGGCGCGCTCGGCTCTGAGGCGCACCATTTCGGCGGCGATCGCGCGGTTGTCGGACGCGCCGCCGTTTTCGCCGCGCGCCTCCCAGGCGCGAAAGGCGGCCTCCCGCAGATCGCGGCGGGCCGAGAATTGCAGGAACGGCTCGATGCTCGACCGCGACAGAGTGACCGCGAAGTGCTCCGGATGGCCGCGCTCGGCGGCGATTCGCGCCGCGCTGGCGCGATAGAAATCAGGCAGGCCCTCGAGATCCTCCTCGTCAAGCAGCATGAGCCACGCCTTTTCGTCGGCGAGCACGTTCTGCCCGAACTCGGCGGCGAGCGTCGCGAGCCGTTCGCCGATCGCGGCCAGACGCGCCTTGGCGTCAGGCGGCGCGCCCGCGCCGGAGCGGGTAAAATTGAGGTGATAGCGGCCGAGCACGCGCGCCTGCTCCGCCGAAAGCCCGAGCTTGGCCTCGTCCGCCTTGAGGGCGTCGATCCGCTTGAACAGCGCCTCGTTCAGATAGGTATCGTTGCGATGGCGGGCGAGAATCGGCGCGATCTCGCGCTCGATCGCCTGCAATTCTTCGTTGGTCGCCGCACCCGTGAGATTGAAGAAGACGCCGGCGACACGATCGAGGCTGCGGCCGCTGCGCTCGAGCGCCTCGATCGTATTGGCGAAGGTCGGCGGGGCGGGGTCGGCGGCGATGGCGTCGATTTCGCGCCGCGCCTCTTTCAGCGCGGCGTGCGAAGGCGGGGCGGAAATGGGCGGGCTCGATGCGCTCGAACGGCGGCGCCTCGAACGGCCCGGTCCACGGTTCGAGAAGCGGGTTCGCGTCGGTCGGCGAGTGGATCATCGAGGGGCTCTTGCTGCTCATGCCCCCTCAGCTATGAGCAAGAGGCCCGATGCGCAACTCGCCGCCCTTTTCCGCGCGGCGGCGCCACGCGCCCTGGGCGATTCTCGCCTACTGGCCGCCAGCCTGCACCTTCTTCACATAGGCGTCGACCGCGTCGACCACTTTGTCGTCCGGATGGGCTTTGCAATAGACGATGACTTCGTGGATGCCCTGCTTGGCGCGGGCGACATTGATCGAATGCCGCTTCATATGGCCGTTCCACCAGCCGCTGTACCAGGCGCCGAGAAAGTCGGCGTCCTCCTGGAAGGTGCCCGCGAGCTGGGCGCAGGTCAGCGCCCGCACGTTGAGATAGCCTTTGTCGTCCATATAGGTCTTCAATTCGACCTGGGCGTGCGAAGCCGAAACGGACGCGGCGAGGGCCGCCGCCGCCAATCCAAGCCGCAAATCGATCCGACCGAGCGCGGCGAGCGCGTTCCTCTGCCTTGTGGTTGAGGCGATCATTGTTCTCTCTCTTTCGATCTCAGGAGTTCGATCACGCGCGCCTTCACCTGTCCGCAGGAGCAGGGAGCGCGCAAGCTTCGGTTATTTCTCGTCGTTGACCTTGATGCCCTGTTCCTTGCGCATCTGCTTGATGTTGATGTCCATTGCGGTGATGACCTTGGTTTTCGGATTGGCCTTGCAATAGACAATGACCCGATGCTCGAGCTCCTTGGCGCGGTCGACCTTGAGTTTGCTGTAGCCAGCGAGGCCGTTGTACCAGCCGCTGTACCAGACGGTCATGAAGTCGGCGTCTTCCTGGAAAGTGTTGGCGAGCTGGGCGCAGGTCAGCTTCTGTACGTCCAGATTGCCCTTGGCGTCCGCGTAGGTGGTCAGGTCGACCTGGGCATGCGCGGCGCCGGCGCCGAGCAGCGCAACTGTACATAACGAAACCACAAATCTCATTTTTCCCTCCGAACCTCAAGCCCCCTTGCGCCATGAACGCCCTGTGCGCATAGACGGCGCCGACTCAGAACGCCAGACCCCTCGGGCCGGCCCATCCACAGGAACTTGCTCGAAGCGCCGCTCGCTCGCGATCCTTGGCGACGAAGGCGACCTTCGGCCGGCGCGTCCGCCGCAGTCACGCCCGCGCCAGCAACCGCCCGGGAGTGAGCCAGAACGGCGGAAGGCATAATGGCGTCGACGAGAGCGGCAGGATCGAATCCTTGATCGGAATTCCGAGTTCATCGCGAATGAACCTTCGGCGCGCTTCGATTCGCCCAGCCACGGCCGGATGCAGGGCGCCGAGCTCGGCCCGGAGCGCAGCGCCCGCGAAAACCACGCCATCCTCGCAATTGAGCGCCCATCCCGTCGGCAAGGGGGTTGGAATGATGTCGACCTGAAACGGCATGCCGGACGCGATGCGTTCGGCCGAGCCTTTGCGGATCGGGGTGTGGATCCACTCGTCGTGGCCGGTCAGGTGCCCCGGATTGAGCGCCGGGCGCAGGCCGCCCCGCGCCAACGCCTCCGCGACCGCCTCGAACACCGCCTCGCCGGCGACTCCGATGTCGGCCGCCTCGTACCAGGCCATCAAGCCGCCAAAATAGGCGATCGCCGCCTTCAGAAACGCGTCGTCATGATCGGTAATCAGCCCCGCGCGGGCGGAAAGACCACCCCAGAAGCCGACCGCAGTCGCCGCGCCGTCGCCGCGGCTCACGATCCGGCCGCCGGGCGAGCGCAGGCCGACCACGTCATGGCGGGCGTCGCCGGTCGCGTACATCACATGGGCGCTTAGAACCTCGCCGGCGTAGCCCATGAGGCTCGCCGCCTCCAGTTCGCTGACGCCGACCCGCGTCCCGGTGACAATCCGCCAGACCGCGGCCGACGCGCGCGCGGCTCCCCACTCGTGCAGCGCGATCTGATCGGCGTCGATCGTCGAACGCAGCCCCGTCTCGGGATGCATCAGCACGGCCGTGGCGTCCGTCACGGCTTCCGTTCCGCCGGCGATCTTCCCCAGCATCACGACGAGATAATGGGGAACGAAGAAGCCAGGCGAAGGCTCGTCCCATTCCGGCGGCTCGAAATACTTCCATCCGACCAGGCCGATCGTCTGCCCGCGCCTCAGGCCGGCGTCTTTCAGCACAGCCCGGAGATCGGGCGTCCGCGAGCGGTCCTGGCCCATCAGGCTCATGCTCTGCGCGAGCACCGTCTCGAGTCCCGGAAGGCCGGCGAGCGGCGCGTAGGCCTCGCCCTCGTTTCCGACCACGAGCACCCGCCGGTCGCGCGGGCCGAGCAGCAGCAGCGCCTCCTCGAACCGCGGCTCGTAACCGCAGAGGAACGCCATATTGGCGAGATGTTCGCGGTCGGCGTAGACGACGAGCCAATCACATGCGGCTTTCGCATAGGCCTCGCCGCAGCGCTTTTCGTAAACGGAAGCGGGAATGGCGGGCGGATCAAGCGGCACGCCGAAGGAGGGGACGGCGACCTCGCGCAGCGCTATCGGCATGAATCTTCCTCCGAACGGCCTTGTCATGCCCGCGAAAGCGGGAATCCCGATTCGCGTCAATTCTCATTCTGGATGCCCGCTTTCGCGGGCATGACAGAAGCGGGTATGGCTGCGGCAGCGTGACTCGCCCGACGGCTTTGCGCCGGTCCGGGCAATTTACGCCGCCTTCTGATAGTCCTTCACGTCGGCGAAGGCGATCTTCGGCCAGCGCTCCTGCTCGTAGCGCAGGTTGAAGGCGCTCGAGGCCATGAACACCGGCGCGCCGTCGAGATCGGAGGCGATCGAGGACGGATAGGCGTCGACGAACTTTGCGAGCTCGGCCTTCTCCGAAGCCGAGACCCAGCGGCAGATCTCGAAGCGGCTCGGCTCGAAGGCCACCGGGAGGCCATATTCGGCGTCGAGGCGCTCGGTCAGCACGTCGAGCTGCAGCGCGCCGACGACGCCGACGATCGCGGCGGCGCCGTCATGGGGCAGGAACACCTGCACCACGCCCTCTTCGGCCATCTGCTGCAGCGCCTCGCGCAGCTTTTTCGCCTTCATCGCGTCGGCGAGCTTGACCCGGCGCAGGATTTCCGGGGCGAAGCTCGGCACGCCGCGAAAGACGATCTCCTCGCCCTCGCTCAAGGTGTCGCCGATGCGCAAGAGCCCATGATTGGGAATGCCGACCACGTCGCCGGCGAACGCCTCTTCGGCCAGCGAGCGGTCCTGGGCGAAGAAGAATTGCGGCGCCGAGAGCGTGACCGGCTTCCCCGTGCGCACGAGCTTCGCCCGCATGCCGCGCTTGAGCTGGCCCGAGCAGACGCGCAGGAAAGCGATGCGGTCGCGATGATTGGGATCCATGTTGGCCTGGATCTTGAAGACGAAGCCGGTCATCTTGCCTTCGTCCGCATTGACGACGCGGCTGGCGGCGGCCTGCGCCCTCGGGCTCGGAGCAAATTCGGCCAGCGTGTCGATGAGGTCTTTGACGCCGAAATCCTTGAGCGCGCTGCCCCAGATGACCGGGGTCATATGGCCTTCGAGGAAGGCTTTCTTGTCGAAAGCCTTCAGGCCCTCGACGGCGAGGTTGAGCTCGTCAATGGCGTCCTTGCGTTCGTGTTCGGGCAGGAGCTCGGCGACGCGCGGGTCGTCGGGGCCATTGACGGCAAGCGTCTCGGCGTCCTTGCCGAACGGCGTCAGCCGACTGCGCCGAATGTCGTAAGCGCCGGCGAGCGAGCGGCCGCGGCCGATGGTCCAGGTCAGCGGCGCGGCGTCGAGCGCCAGCGTCTTCTCGATCTCGTCGAGAAGATCGAACGGATCGCGCGTCTCGCGGTCCATCTTGTTGATGAAGGTCAGGATCGGGATGTCGCGCAGGCGGCAGACCTCGAACAGCTTGCGCGTGCGCGCTTCGATCCCCTTGGCCGCGTCGATCACCATCACCGCCGAATCGACGGCGGTGAGCGTGCGGTAGGTGTCCTCGGAAAAGTCCTCGTGGCCGGGGGTGTCGAGCAGATTGAAGACGCAGCCGGCGGTTTCGAAAGTCATGACCGAAGTCACGACCGAGATGCCGCGCTCGCGCTCGATCCCCATCCAGTCGGAGCGGGTCTGGCGGCGGTTGGCCTTGGCGCGCACTTCCCCGGCAAGCTGAATCGCGCCGCCGAACAGCAGCATCTTCTCGGTCAGCGTCGTCTTGCCGGCGTCCGGGTGCGAAATGATCGCGAAAGTGCGCCGGCGCGCGACGGGGTTGGGGTCTGGCATCTGATTGATTTCTTGTCAGGAGTTGGAGCGCCTTCTATCCGCAGTGGGCGGCGATGGGAAGGATGGCCTAAGCTCGGGACGAAGCGCCGGCTTGGCCTACAATTCGGGCTGCGACAGGCCGAGGCAGGTGTAGAAACTCAGATAGAAGAGCGTCGCGACCACCCACCGACCCCGAATTATGGGCTGCGGAGCCGTCTCGGGTACCGAGGCGAACCAGAGCACGACGCAGACGCAGAACAGTATCGCCGCAGCGACGGTCGCGGCGAGCCGGCGCCTCTCCGCGGCGGCGGTCGGCGCGCCCGTGTTCCAACGGGTCGCAAGAAGCCGGAAAACAAAGAAGAGCACGATTCCGAGGGCGTGCGGGAAGACACCAAGGTACCCTCGCAGCAAGTCCAGGCTCTTCATTGAATCGACGTCGAGAACCTGTCCGAGAAGGCCATCTGCGGCCGGAACCAAACCAAGCCATTTTAAGAGGTTGACGAACACGGTCACCTCCTCCCGCCCGAGACGACCGTAGCCGGAATCTCGCCGATCACCTGCCGATCCGAGTTTAGTAGGGCCAGCGGCACGTGTCGGACGACCGCATGTTCACGATCGATCGGATAGGAAATGACCGTGTACTTCTCGATCAGCTGGTCCGCTGGCAGGTCCCCGTTCGCAGCCCGGATATCTGGAGGAGTTGAAAATCGCAAGGGTACATGAGGCTTTTCACTACGGTCCGTAACCGACATACGTGCGACGGAACCGTCGACCTCAAGTCTGACCTCTATATCGACCGGTTGCAGTGTTTCCCGGCGCTCTGGCTCTGGACGATCGACGGTGACTGTCGACACTGATCCGTGAAAGCGGGAGACCCAGGATTTGGCTGTATCGGACAGCGCTTCGACAAATGTCTGGTCGCGGTAAATTCCCGCTTTCACCTCCGCCCGGTCGGACCCCAGGTACAAGGACGACGATTGGATCGTTGGGGAATCGGAGAACTTCTCGGAGGCGGACATCCGGCCTGAGGTTGTGAACGTGTCGCGGACGTTTGTGTCGGGCCAGTCGACGTAATATTCGTGAAGCGCTCCGACAATCTCGACGCAGTCCGTGACCAGTGTCGCCGTTTTGTCGACCGACTGTTGGACGCTGTTAAAGTTCGCCGTCCGGCCGTCGAAAGGGGCATGCTGAGGCTGGTCGCCGGGGCATGCCTTGTCGGCAGGAGACTGTCCGTACGCCGCCACCGCACTCATCAGGCAAATGGTTGCCAAGACACCTGCCACCCCCGCTCCTCGAGCCCCGATGCTGGACATCCGACCCTCCCATCATCCAGCCCGTTCACTACATTGCGGACTTAGCTTTCGAGGAATATCTCCCAAGCGTGGCGGGGAATCAATTTTGATTCGCGCCCTGACGCTTGGTCAACGGGCCGGGAGCCGGCCGATTGTCGTCCCAGTCATGATCGCATGTCATCGACGCATATTGAAAATCCACTTTCGAAATCTCTGCAAATCGCAGAGTTTCCGCACTCCACCTAATCCTTGATCAGGTCTCCCATGCTCGACCGCCCCACTACCCGCGATGGATGGCTCGCCCGCGCCGCGGCGCTCAAAATCGAGGGCCGCGCCTTCATCGACGGCGCTTATGTCGCGGCGACCGACGGCGCGACCTTCGCAAAAAACTCGCCAATCGACGGCAAAGTCTTCGCTCATGTCGCCGATTGCGGTGCGGCCGATATCGACCACGCGGTTCGTTCCGCGCGTCGCGCGTTCGAGAGCGGGGCCTGGCGCAACGCCGACCCGGCCAGGAAAAAGAAGGTGCTGCTGCGTTTCGCCGAGCTCATCCGCGAGCATGGCGAGGAGCTCGCCCTCCTCGAGACGCTCGACGTCGGCAAGCCGATCGCCAACGCGCTCGCCGTCGACGTCCCGTTCTGCGCCAACTGCATCCAGTATTATGCCGAGCTTGCCGACAAGCTTACCGACGAAATCGCGCCGGTCGGCGCGAACGATGTGGCGATGGTGGTGAAGGAGCCGCTCGGCGTCGTCGGCGCGGTCGTGCCGTGGAACTATCCGCTCATCATCGCGGCGTGGAAGCTCGGCCCGGCGCTGGTCGCGGGCAATTCGGTCGTGCTGAAGCCAGCCGAGCAGTCGCCGCTCGGCGCCTTGCTCCTGGGCCGGCTCGGCAAGGAGGCGGGCCTGCCGGACGGCGTGCTCAACGTCGTTCCCGGCTTCGGCGAAAAGGCCGGGAAACCGCTGGCCCTTCATCCCGACGTCGACATGATCGCCTTCACCGGCTCGACCGAGGTCGGCAAGCTGATGCTGATCTACGCCGGGCAGAGCAACATGAAGCGCGTCGCGCTCGAATGCGGGGGAAAATCGCCGCACGTGGTGATGCCCGACGCCGATCTCGACGCCGCCGCGTCGGCAATCGCCTGGGGCATCTACTATAATCAGGGCGAGACCTGCCATGCGGGCTCACGGGTCCTGGCCCACGCCTCGATCCGCGCGGCGCTGGTCGAGAAGATCGCGGCGGTGCAGAAGTCCGAGATCCCGCTCGGCCATCCTTTCGACGCCGGCGCGCAGCTCGGCGCCCTCATCGAGGAGCGCCACATGGAGCGGGTGCTCGGCTATATCGAACTCGGGGTCAGCGAGGGCGCCCGGATCGCCCATGGAGGAAAGCGGGCTCTCGCCGAGACGGGCGGATTCTATGTCGAGCCGACCATCCTCGACGGCGCGAGCAACAATATGCGGATCGCGCAGGAGGAGATCTTCGGGCCGGTCGTGGTGGTCATCCCGTTTGCGACCGAAGCGGAGGCGGTTCAACTCGCAAACGACACGATCTACGGACTCGCCGCCGCAGTCTGGACGCGCGACATGAACGCCGCCCACCGGCTCTCGCGCGCCATTCGGGCCGGCACGGTCTGGGTCAACACTTTCGATCGCTCGTCGCTGACGACGCCGTTCGGCGGCTTCAAGCAGTCGGGCTTCGGTCGCGACCGCTCGCCGCACGCAATCGACAAATACATGGACTTCAAGACGATCTGGACCGCGTACAGGTAGGACCGGCGACGGCGCCCAGAGCGCGGATTCATTGTCGTGATCGTATTGTCGGACCGCCTCTGAATAGGCTATGGACTCGACTCTGACGCGTTCGCGCCCATTCGAATGAAATGAGTGCGCCGCGCTCGGAGGAGGAATGGATCGCAAATGGTTGCCGCTCAACGCGCTTAGGGCGTTCGAGGCGGCTGGGCAACATCTGAGCTTCACCGCCGCCGCCAATAGCCTGACGGTCGCGCAGAGCGCGGTGAGCCGTCACGTGATCGTGCTCGAGAACTTTCTTGGCGTCGCCCTGTTCGAACGTCGCCCGCAACAGCTCGTGCTCACCGAGGCCGGCCGCCACATCCTGCCGGTCGTGTCGAAATCGTTCGACCGGATCGACCAGGCGCTGGGCGAGGTGATCAAGGAGAAGGGGCGGCCGAAGCGGGTGCTCAAGGTCGCGCTGCCGACGTCGTTCGCGCATCGGCTCGCCATTCCCATCCTGCGCGATTTCCGGTCCGAGAATGCCGGCATCTCGCTCGAGATCGTCTCCAAGCCGACCACGGGACCGGAGGTCGACGGCGACATCGACATCGCCATCGTCTATTCCGAGCCGCGCGTCACCGACGCGATCCACGATCTCCTCTGGATGGTGCGCTCGACCCTTCTGTGCAGCCCGAAGCTGCTCGAGGGAATAGACGCCAGCGATCCCGGACGGCTGATCGCCGCCAGCGACCTGCTGCATCTCAAGATCGATGGCCGGCAGCGCCACTTCTTCTGGGAAATGTTCGTGCGCTCGATCGGCCGGCCGGATATCGCCGTCGATCGGGGCCTGGTGTTCGACACTCAGCAGCTCGCCGCCCAATATGCGATGATGGGCGACGGGCTCGCGCTGCTCGATCCGCTCCTGTTCCACGAGGAGATCAAGGCCGGCCGGCTGGTGCGGCCGTACGACCTCTGGCTGGACGAGGGCTATGGCTACTATCTCACGACTCATCCCGAGGACCTGAGCAACGAAGCGGTGGCGTTGTTCCGCTCCTGGCTCATCGCCCGGTTTTCCGCGGGCGCAGCCGCCCGCCCGCCCGAGCCGGAACCCGCCGCGGCGGAGCCGCCCAAGCTGCGAGCGGCGAAATAGCAGCGTCCGAGAAGCCCTGGCGCGAATTGGCATGGCAAGATGCCATTTTGGCGCGAGGCGGGTATAAGCGGCGCCGCTAGAAAGGCGCACGCGACCGATCGCGATTGTTGCGCGGAGCGCGCCCGCGGGCAGCAAGCACTCTGGGGAACAAAATGACCACCGAATCGCCGCCGCAGGATACCGGGCGCGGCGGCGCCCGCCGCCGACGCACGGCCGAGCGAGGCGGCGGGGTCGCGGCGACGCCGGCGGGGCAGCCGCAATCGCCGTTTCCGCCGCTCGACCTCGTTTCCCGCGACGAGCTCGAATCGATCCATCAGGCCGCGCTCCAGGTGCTGCAGGAGATCGGCATCGACTTCCTGCACGACGAGGCGCGCGCCATGCTGAAGAGCGCCGGCGCCGACGTCGATCCGGCCTCGCGCCGGGTGCGCTTCGACCCAGCGCTGATCGAAGCGCACATCGGGCTCGCGCCGAAGGAATTCACCCTCCACGCGCGCAACCCGGCGCGCAATCTCACGATCGGGGGGCGTCACCTCGCGTTCGGCTCGGTGGCGAGCGCGCCCAATTCGTTCGACCGCGCGGGCGGCCGACGGCCTGGCAATAAGCGCGACTACCAGAACTTCATCCGTCTCGGCCAGAGCCTCGATTCGATCCATTTCTGGGGCGGCTATCCGGTCGAGCCGATCGACATTCACGCCTCCGTCCGCCATCTCGAAGCTCTGTTCGACATGCTGACGCTGTCCGACAAGCCGATCCACGCCTACAGCCTCGGGCGCGAGCGCAATCTGGACGCCATCGAGATGGCGAAGATCGCCCGCGGGATTGACGACGAGACGCTCGAACGCGAGCCGTCGCTGTTTACCGTCATCAACTCGTCGTCGCCGCTCAGGCTCGATACGCCGATGCTGGAAGGGATCATCCAGATGGCGCGCCGCAATCAGGTGGTGGTGCTGACGCCCTTCACCCTCGCCGGAGCCATGGCCCCGGTCACGCTCGCCGGCGCCCTCGCCCAGCAGCATGCGGAAGCGCTTGCCGGCCTCGTCATGACCCAGGTCGCGCGTCGCGGAGCGCCATTCGTCTACGGCGGCTTCACTTCGAACGTCGACATGAAATCCGGCGCGCCGGCGTTCGGCACGCCCGAATACATGAAGACGGCGATCGTCGGCGGCCAGCTCGCGCGCCGCCTCGCCCTGCCCTATCGTTCGTCGAACACCAACGCCGCCAATTCGCTTGACGCTCAGGCAGCCTACGAGAGCGTGTTCTCGCTCTGGGGCGCGATCATGGGCGGAGCCAACTTTCTCATGCACGGCGCGGGCTGGATGGAAGGCGGCCTGCAAGCCTCGTTCGAGAAGATGGCGCTCGACGCCGACCTCCTGGCGATGGTCGGCGAGTTCCTGAAGCCGCTCAAGGTGGACGAGGCGGAACTGGCGCTCGACGCGATGCGCGAGGTCGGCCCGGGCGGGCATTTCTTCGGCGCGGAGCATACGCAGAGCCGCTACCGCAACGCCTTCTTCCCACCGATGATCTCCGACTGGCGCAACTACGAGAGCTGGCGCGAAGCCGGCTCGCCGACCGCCCTGGACGCCGCGGAGCGTATCGTCGCCGAGCGGCTGCGCGATTTCGTCGCCCCGCCGCTCGAGGCCGAGCGCCTCGAGGCGCTGGCCGCCTTCGTCGCCCGCCGCAAGGCGGAAGGCGGCGCGCCGACCGACTTTTGAGCGCAATTCCGCCGAAACGCGGCTCCCGACGAGGTGGACGGCTGCATGCCGCGGTCGCGGCGATGTTCTTCGCCCTCGGCGCCGGCGTTGGATTGTGGGGCGGCGCGTCCGGCGCGATCCTGACGCGCGCGGGCGTCGACGCCGCGACGTTCGGGATCCTGCTCACCGTCTATACCGGCGCATATCTCATCGCCATGTCGGCGAGCGGCGCGCTGGCCCATCGCTTCGGCCTCGAGCGGGTCTTGCCGGTCGCCGCAATCGTCTTTGGCGCGGCGCTGTGCGGGTTGCTCAACGCCTGGAGCGAGGGCGAGGTCGCGGTCGCCCTCATCGTCTCAGGGTTCCTGGGCGGCGTTGTCGACGTCACCATGAACGCTGAGGGCGCGCGGATCGAACGGCGACTCGGCCGCCCGATCCTCGCCCGCCTGCACGCTGCGGCGTCGGCCGGCATGGCGATCGGCGCGATTCTCGGCAGCCTGATCGCCGCCGGTTCGGCGCCCTGGGCGGCCGGTATCCTGGCCGCGATCACGCTTGCCGGCGCCGGCGTGGCCTACCACCGCGCGGCGCGAAGCGACCGTCCAGCTCCCGCGCCGGTCGGGGCATCGGGGCGGAGCGGATTATCGTTCGCCCCGGCCCTGATCGCGCTCGGCGTCGTCATCGGCGTCTCGATCGCGGCGGAAATGGCGGCGTTGCTGTGGTCGACGCTCCTCTTGCGTGAGGAAGCGCCGAAGCTGGTTGCGATTTCCGGTCTCGGCGCTGCGTTCTTTTCCGCTTGCCAGGCGGCCCTGCGCTTCAACGCCGATGCGATCCGGCTTCGGATCAGCGATCTTCACATCATTGTCGCCTCGTTCGCGATCGCGGCCGCCGGCTTCGCGCTGGTCGGCGCTCAGGCCGGTTTTGCCGCAAGCGTCGCCGGCTTCGCCTTGATCGGCGTCGGCACCGGCCCCATTGTTCCTTGCGGCTTCGCGCTTGCCGCGCGCCAGTCGGAAGCCGGCCCCGCGGTCGGGCTCGCCTCTGCTTCGCTGTTCAGCGCGCTGACCCGTCTGCCCGCGCCGCTGGCGACCGGCGCGATCGCCCAAATGTTGTCGCTGCCGGCGGCGTTTGCCGCCTTCGCGCTTGCGCTCGCGCTCACCGCCGCCGTCGCGGCCGCCGCGGCTTCCGCGCGCGGCGCCGCCCGTTCGCCGCGCAGAGGGTGAACGCTCGACTTCGGGCGGGCATTGCCTTGGCGCGGCCCCTATTGCAGAGGAGGCGGTGAGCTGAAGACAATTCCGGGCGACGCCGGCAAGCGCGGGGAGATGATGGCCAAAATTCTGCCTGTGATTATGTGCGGCGGATCGGGCTCCCGCATGTGGCCCGAATCGCGCGAAAGCCTGCCCAAGCAGTTCATTCCGCTGATCGGCGAACATTCGACGTTTCAATCGATCGTCGGCGTGGTCGGCGATCGGGCGGTGTTCGATCCGGCGGTCGTCATCACCAATTTCGACTATCGCTTTCGCGTGGCCGAGCAACTGAGGGAGATCGGCGCCGAGGCGACGATCCTGCTCGAGCCCGAGCGGCGCGACAGCGCGGCCGCGGTCGGCGCCGCGGCCGCCTGGGCGGCGGCGCGCGATCCGAAGACGGTCGTGGCCGTGCTCGCGGCCGACCACGTCTTTGAGGACGGAAAGCAGTTCGCGCGGCTGTGCGCCGAGGCGCTCGCCGTCGCGGCGGCTGGCGAAATCGTCACTTTCGGCATCACTCCCGATCACCCGGCGACGGGCTACGGCTACATTCACCCGGCCGAGGCGCTGGCGATCGACGGCAGCGTGCGGCGGATCGAACGGTTCGTCGAGAAACCGGACGAAAAACGCGCGCGCGCGTTCATCGAGCAGGGTTACCTGTGGAACTCGGGCAATTTCGTCTTCCGCGCCGACGTCATGCTCGACGAGCTCGCCCGCTTCGAGCCCGAGATCGCCGCCGCAGCCGTGAGCGCGGTCGCGGGCGCGAAAAAAGACCTCGGCTTCGTGGTCCTCGACCATGCTTCCTTCGCGCGGGCGCCGAAGACCTCCATCGACTACGCGGTGATGGAGCGAACCGACAAGGCTGCGGTGCTGACGGCCGATGTCGGCTGGTCGGACGTCGGCGAGTGGTCGGCAGTCTGGCGCCTGAGCCCGCGCGACGCCCGCGGCAACAGCTTTCGCGGGCGGGCGGTCGCAATCGATTCGGAAAACGTTCTCGTACGTTCTGAAGAGCAGCTGGCGGCCGTCATCGGCCTTCGCGACGTTATCGTCGTAGCCACCCGCGACGCGGTGCTGGTCGCCGACCGGTCACAGAGCGACAAGGTCAAGGCGCTGGTCGAGCGGCTGAAAGTCGAGGGCCAGCCGGAGGCGACCCAGCATGTGCGAATCTATCGGCCGTGGGGCTATTATCAGAGCATCGACCAGGGCTCACGCTACCAGGTCAAGCGCATCGTTGTTCGCCCCGGCGGTCGCCTGTCCCTGCAGAAACACCACCACCGCGCCGAACACTGGGTGGTCGTGCGCGGCGCCGCCGAGGTGACGCTCAACGGCAAGGCCGAGCATGTGCATGAGAATGAATTGATCTACCTCCCGATCGGTTCGACCCATCGCCTTGCCAACCCCGGCAAGATCGACCTGGAACTGATCGAAGTTCAGACCGGCAGCTATTTCGGCGAGGACGATATCGTTCGCATCGACGACGACTACAGCCGCAATTGAGGCGATGGCGGCGCCGCTGCGGGCGCCGCCATTGAGGTCAGCCCTGTTCCTGGGACGCCAGGCGGGCAATTTCATGAATGTCGGCGCGATCGATGCCGATGTCGTGCAACTCGCGGTCCGAATAGTTGGTGAGTTCCTGCAGAACGCTCCAATACACGCGACGGGCGCGCATGAATCGCGCAAGAGAGAACTTCTTCATGGCGGTCTCCTTCGTATTGACCGCCCTCCCCTTCTTCAGCCTCGAGCATCGAGGCCGATGCGTTCGCTCCTTCTCCTAGACCCGCGCGTAGATAGAATGCTGCGCCGCAAAAGTCAATGGTGCAGTGCGATAGTTCTGTGATCTTCGCATGACAAAATCGTGAAGAAGGGTCCCATGGGGCCAAATCATGGCAGTCAAGTGCAGGAAAATTAACTGTTTTTACACCATATCCGGAACAGGCATGCTAATATTGCATATCAGTGATCCATTTTGGGCTTTGGCGGCGGCGCTGGCCTGCGAACAGTTTGACAGCCGCGCCCGGCTCCTTTAGGAAGCGCGGATTCAGGCGCGCTCCTAAAGGGGGGCGCGCTTGTCGTTTGACGCACCCGCGGCGGCGAGCCTTGCTCGGCTCGTGGCCTGTCGGCGCCTTTGGCGCAGAGGAGGGCGCGTTCCTCGTTGAACCGAGAAAAAGAGGAATAGCGATGACGAAGCGCGCGGAAGCGAAATACAAGATCGATCGCCGGATGGGCGAAAATATCTGGGGCCGACCGAAGAGCCCCTACAACAAGCGTGAATATGGGCCGGGCCAGCATGGCCAGCGGCGCAAAGGCAAGGCGACCGACTTCGGCACCCAGCTCAAGGCCAAGCAGAAGGTCAAGGGCTACTACGGCAACATTTCCGAGCGCCAGTTCCACAAATATTACGTCGAGGCGCGCCGGCTCAAGGGCGACTCGAGCGCCCATCTCATCGGCCAGCTCGAGCGCCGGCTCGACGCGCTGATCTATCGGGCGAAGTTCGTGCCGACCGTGTTCGCCGCCCGCCAGTTCATCAACCACGGCCATATCAAGGTCAACGGCCGCCGGGTCAACATCGCCTCCTATCAGGTGAAAGTCGGCGATCTGGTCGAGATCAAGGAATCCTCGCGGCAGCTGCCGCTGGTGCTCGAAGCCAACGCCCTCGCCGAGCGAGACGTGCCGGACTACGTTGAAGTCGATCACGCCAGGGGCACGGCCAAGATGACCCGCATCCCGAGCCTTTCCGAAGTGCCCTATCCGACGCACATGGAGCCGAACCTCGTCATCGAGTTCTATTCGCGCTGACCGTGACGCCCGAAAAAAGCGGGCGCGCGGAGGTCCGGGTCAACATTAGTCCTTCGGCTGGCGGCTGCCCGCCGCGCTCCCGCGTTTGCGGGGGCGACAAAGCGTAAAGCCAAACTGTCAGGATCCCGCGACGATGCCTCGCTCCGGAACCGCGAGCCTCGGCGTTGTCCTCTATCTTACCGGCGTCGCGCTATTCGCGATCAACGACGCGCTCGGCAAATGGCTGGTCAAGGATTACGGCGTCGGACAATTGATGATGCTGCGCTCGATCGGCGCGGCCGCGGTCCTGGCGCCGATGATCCTGTCGCTCCGCGTCAAGCTCATCGATCCTCGCCACGGATGGCTTCAGGTCCTGCGCATTCTTTTCGCCGCGGTCGACACGTTCGCCTTCTATTATGCGACGCGATTCATGCCGCTCGCCGACGTGATGACCTTCTATATGGCGACGCCGCTGATCGTAACCGCGCTGTCGGCGCCGCTGCTCGGCGAGAAGGTCGAGCGTTTCCGCTGGATCGCGGTCCTGATCGGCTTCGTCGGCGTCCTCGTCGCGCTCAGGCCGTCGCCGCAGATGTTTTCCTGGGCCGCGCCGCTCGCCCTGTTCGGCGCGACGACGTTCGCGCTCAGTCAGACGATCACCCGCGAACTCCGCGGCGTCCACTGGCTGCCGCTGGTGTTCTGGCAATTCGTCGGCAGCGGCCTCATCGGCGCAGCGACCGTCCCTTTCGCCTGGACGACGCCGACCCTGTTCGATCTCGGCCTCATGTTCCTGGTCGGGATCGTCTCGATGACCTGCTTCATCTTCATTGTCCGGGCGCTGGCGCTGGCCCGCGCCGCGGTGCTCGCGCCGCTGCAATATTCGGCGATCGTCTGGGCCGCGATCATGGGCTGGCTCGTCTGGCGCGACGCCCCGACGCTGCCGATCATCATCGGCAACGCCATCATCATCGGCAGCGGGCTCTACGTCGCCACGCGCGGAAAGATGGTCGGCGACGCAGTCGAGTGAGCCGATCCTCGCGCTCGTCTCAATAGCTGTAGCGCAGCCCGGCGGTCAGCCCCCAGCCTTGAATGTTCGAGCCGGTCTGGAGATCGGCCTGGACAAAGGAGGTGAAGCCCGACTTCGGCGACTGGGTCGAGAAGCCGATGCTGAACTGCCCGAATGTTCCGACGCCGGTCGAAGAGATCCCCGGCAGCGTCGACAAGCCCGCCGAAGAAAGCTGGTTGAAGCGGGTCGTGGTCGTGCCGTCGAACTCATGCCAGAAGTTGCCGGAGACATACGGCTGGACCACCATGTTGTCGTTGAACGGATAGACCGTCCCGACCCGCAAGCCCGCCCTCAACAACGTGTTGTTGAGGTTGTCGAAGCTGAACCAGGTGCCAGGCGCGACGAAGGGCGACGCGTAGAGGTCATTGATGCTGGTGTTGGATACGAACACCGCCGCGGACGGCGTGACGAAGAAGTTGTAGGCCAGCGGGACGGTGTAGGCCGCGTCGGCCGAGAAGGTGTTGCCGCTCGCGTGCAGCGACGTGTTGTACAATCCGAGATCGGCGTTGTTGAGGTTCATGTCGAAGGCGTTGTGTCGCCATTGGACCGTGCCCGCGAAGCCCTGGCCGGTCACCGCTGCGTAGAGGCCGTAGAACGGCATGCCGGCGTTGCCGGAGACGTTGAGCAGCGCATATGGGTCGTTGGACCTGTTCAGGGTGGAATAGCCCCAGACCTGGCCTCCGGTAATCCCGAGATGCGCGTTGATGCCCGAAGCGTTGATGTTGTAGACGCCCTCGTCGATGCCGAACTGGACGCCGCCGAGGCTGGTCTGGAACCGGCTGTCGGCCGAGCCGGCATAGTAGCCGCCGCCGGTCGAGGTGGTTTCGGTCGTGATCTCCGCTCCGCCGCCGCGCGACCACACGCCGCCGTAGAGCATATTTGGCGTCGGATTCGCCGGCGAGCCGAGGAACGCCGTGGCGTTCTGGAAGAACGAGGTGTTGAGCCCGGTGATGAGCGCCGAGATCTGGTTCGCCGGAGAGGCGACCACGCCGAGCTTGACCTCCTGTGCGATCCCGTTGGCGCCGGGGGTCGGAACGTAGTCGTAAAGCCCATACCGGCTCGCGCCCGCCAGCAGCTGATCCGAAGCCGCGGTGAGCGGGATCGACGCGTTCGAATAGATCAGCGTCCCGTTGGCAGCCTTCGCCCACAGGAGGTTGTTCGGGTTTGTCAGCGCCCCGGCAAGGGCGATCGACGCGCCGCTGGTCGAGCCGTTGACCTTGATATAGTTCGAATTGCCGGTCGCCAGGTCGACGGGCATCGTGATCGGGCCCGAAACGGAGCCGTTCACGGTCAGCGTCTTCGGCGTCGAGCCGATGGGATTTAGCATGCCCGAGCCGTCGCCGACACGAAAGACGCCCTGGTAGAAGCCATTCGGGTCCGCCATCACGTTGACATTGCCGGTGATGACGCCGAGCGCGTTCATGACCGCCGGGCTCCCGGGCAGCGTCACGTTGCCGACGATCGCGCTCGTCGACGTGAAGCTGTTGACAGTCCCGCCGCTCGCCACGACGTTGCCGGCGATCGTGCCGTTGTTGGTCAGCGTGCCGGCCAGGTTGGTCAGCGAGCCGGTCCACAATCCATCGTTCTCGATCGTCCCGCCGGTGTTGAGCGCGTTTCCGTTCCAGGCGCCGGACGCAAAATTGGCGATCGCGCCGGTGTTCGAAGCGACGTTGGCGTTGTAGACGCCATAGTTCATGACCGAGCCGGCGTTGTTGAGATCATCCGTCACGGTTCCGAGATTGACGATCGTGCCGGTCGAGACATTGGTGAGGTTCGCCGCGCTCAAGCCCGCCCCTGCGGCGACGTTCACGCTGCCGAAATTGGCGAGGAGGCCGGTCATCGCGTAGGTTCCGCTGTTGACGTTCAGCGCCGCGGCGACGTTGTTGGTGAACGTCGTCGTGCCCGCGAGATCGCCGGTGACGTTGAAGATGCTGTTGTTGACGACCGGCGCGTTGAGGGTCCCTCTGGCGTAGACGGTTCCGGAGTTCGTGAGGCCGGTGCTGGTGATCGAGCCGCGCAGGCCGAGCATGGCGCCAGCGGCGACATTGACTGGTCCGCTTGGCGTCGCGAGCGATCCGATGCTGCCAGAGACGAACAACCTTCCACCATTGACGTTGGTCGCGCCGGTGTAGGTGTTTGCGCCCGAGAGCGTCTCCGTGCCCGCCGCCAGGGTGAAGCCGCCCGTCCCGCTGATGACGCCGCCGAATGTGCTGCTGGCGTTGGACAGAGTGAGCGTGTTCGCTCCAAGCGTCACGCCGCCCGTCCCTGAAAGAGTCGTGATCGTCGTCCCGCCGTTGGTCAGGCCGGAGATGTCGAACGTCCCATTGTCGGCGACGCCGCTCGACAAGGCGATCGAGCCGGTCCCCGCGAGAGCAAGCGTTCCGGCGCTGATCGTCGTCGCGCCGGTATAGGTGTTGACGCCGGTCAGCGTTTCCGTGCCGGTCGCTGTCGGCCCCAGCGTCAGCCCGCCTCCGGCCACGTTGTTGATCCCGCCCGCGTCCGCGATCACGCCGCCGAATGTCGTCAACGCGCCGGTGAGGGTCAAAGTCTGCGCGCCGAGGTAGACAGTCCCTGTCTGGCCGGCGGCGGTGTTGCCCAGGCTCTGGATCGACGCGCCCGCGGTCGTCTGCGAGATATCGAAAACGCCGCCGGTCGCGAGCGAGACCCCGCTCGAGTTCGCGATGCTGCCCGCCCCGGACAACGCCAGCGCGCCGGCGGCGATCGTGGTCGCGCCGGTGTAGGTGTTCGTCCCGGTCAGAGTGAGGGTATTGCCCGGAGCATTCTGCGTCAGCGCGGTGACGGCGGTCGCGCCGTCCTGAATCGCCCCGTCGAACTCCGACGACGCGCCTTGGTTGGTCAGGGTCGCCGTTCCCGAAACCCCGCTGTTGGTCACGATGCCTGTGCCGGCGAGCGAGCCCACCGTCTGACTGTTGCCGCCGAGGTCGAGCGTTCCGTTCACCGTCGTCGGGCTCGCCGCGCTGAACACATTGGCCCCGGCGGCGCCGGACAGCGTCGCGCCGGTGTCGACCGTCGTTGCGCCGGTATAGGTGTTGGAGCCCTCCATCATCGTCGGGGTGGCCGAGGCCGTCGCCTCCAGCGAAGTTGACCCGCCGATCCCGTTGACCGTGCCGCCCGCCGACGAAATCGCCCCGGTCAGCGAACCGTTCTGGATCGTGCCGCCGGTCAGCGTCACGCTGTTGATCGTCTGGGCGAAGCCGCCGAGATCGAGGATCGCGCCCGAATTCACCGTCGTCGCGCTGGCCGCGCTGAACGCGCCGGCGACGCCGCCGAGGAGTTCGCCCGCTTCGACCGTCGTCGTGCCGAGGTAGGCGTTGCCGGTATTGGTGAACTCGATCGTGCCGGTGTTGCCGGCGGTATTGTTGATTGTGACGGAGCCGCTCCCGGTGATCGCCCCCGAGATCACCGACGTCGTCCCGGTCGCGGCGCTGAAGTCCGGATCGCCGGTCACGGTGATCGCATTGCTTATCCCCACGCCGCCGGTGAAATTCAGCGACGTTGAGTCGTTCATAGCGACGGTGTTGGTTCCGAAAGCGCTGTTGGCGCCGACAATCACTGTGCTGCCGGCAGTCAGAGTCGTGCCGCCGGTATAGGTGCTGTCGCCGGAGAGAGTGAGCGTGTACGCGCCGGTCGTGATCGTCACCGGTCCGGCGCCGGCGATCCCATTCGACAGGACGCCGTTTGCTCCGACCAGCGTCTGGTCGATGGTGAGGGTCGCGCCATTGGCCACGAAAACATTGCCGGTCATCGACTGGCCTGCGCCCAGCGAAAGATTGTTCGTCCCGCCGTTGAAATCGATCGCGTCCGCCGTCCCGCCGCCGTTGATCGCGCCAAGATTTTCAACCGTCATGTACGAACCCGAGACGCCGGCGCCGCCCAGGCCATCCGCCGCGCCGGATGCGCCCGCGCCGCCGGCGCCGCCGCTGATCGAATCGCCAAGCTGGTTGGTGATTGTCGATTGCGTCGCGCCATTGCCCGATATCAGCACGCCGACGCCGCCGGCGCCGCCCACCCCGCCAAGGACGCCTGTCCCGCCCGCCCCGCCGGCGCCGCCGGTCACGGTTGAACTCGTGCTGAGCGCGCTGTTGTAGAAGCTGGCCGAGGTTTGGATGCCGACGCCGCCGGCGCCGCCCGCGCCGCCATTGCCGGTCGCGCCGCCATTGCCGCCAGCCCCGCCGACGCCGCCGGTCACGGTCAGCGTTCCCGAATTGTTGATATCGGACGCGGTGACGTCGCCGAAGCCGCCGCCGCCGCCCCCGCCCCCATTGCCGGAGCCGGAGCCCACTCCGCCCGCGCCGCCCGCTCCGCCGGTCAGGGTCAACGTCCCGGAATTGGCGAAGCTCGAATTGTAGCCCGATCCGCCGCCGCCGCCCCCGCCGCCTCCGCCGCCGGGGTCGTGCCGACGCCCGCGCCGCCGGCGCCGCCCGCGCCGCCCGCCGTCGTCGTGTCTCCGACCGCGCCGCCGCCGCCGCCGCCGCCAGAGGCATTGGCGCCGCTGCCCGTCGTGCCGTCCGCGCCGGCGCCGCCCGGCGCGACGCCTTTGGCGCCGAACGTGGCGCCCGTCGAGCCATTTCCGCCGTTCTGGTTTGAGCCGCCGCCATTGCCGCCGGGATTGAGTCCCGCCCCTCCCACGCCGCCCAGGGACTGCGCGCGCGCCGGTCCGCCTGCGGCCAGCGCGGCCAGAACAATGAGCGAGGCCGCCGAGACCCCGGCAAGCAACGAGCGCCGAACCTGCGCCTGAGCAGAAAACTCGCCGTCCAGTCGAGAGTGGAGATTGCGCCGCATCGTTGTTCGCCCCGCTGCTGAATTCGCTCTTTGATTGCGTCTGGGTTGCGCCTTTTGAGCACCCTATGGTTGCGCCAAGGTTGCATCATGTTTCGCGAATGCAACGCGATTGGCGGACACAATTTCGACACGAAGTGATTCGCTATTAGGCATTAGTGCTACGTGTTCAATACCTAACGCGCAACGGCTCCATCACGAATTGCGGCGGTTGTCGGTCGTTTTGGCGCCGATCTGCTACAACCTGTTGCAGAGCAGACACACCCTAAGCGAGTATAAATACAACTAATAATTGCCGTACCCGAAGGTCGCGCCGCGGATTACGGACCCGCCTTGAATACTGAGAATCTGAATTTGGTCGCCTGATTCGCCAGTCGGCCGGCTCAGGGAAAAGTGGATGGCCGCTGCGGGGTCAAAGGGTCGGTCGGAGCCGGATGGGCGGCGGCGCCCCAACCGCAGCCGGGCTCAATTCGCCGTTCTCGTCAGCCGCTTAGCGTGAGCGAGCGTCAGCTCCAGCGTGATTGCTGTTTCTGTTTTCCCATGATCGTGCTATGCTGGCCGCTAGCCTTTGGCGAGGCGCTTCCGCCGCTCCCTCGGGCGTCGGGCCAGCGGAAGAGGGAGAAGGGAAGGATTTCTTGTCGGGGGGAGATCAGCGCAACCGATTGAAAAGGCTCGTTTCCGACAAGCGGATGCAAGGAAACAGAAGCCTTTTCCTTTGCCGGTTTCGGGCCCCGCTGGGCTGGGCCTTGCTGGGCTTGGTTAAATTTCGCGGCGCCTGGATAATAAAGCTTAATGAGTTATGTGCTTTCTGTTTCCCGTGAAACACCCCGCCGACCGACGCGGGGCCGGGGGCGGCGGCTCACTTGCCGAGGTCTGCGATGGCCTGGGCGAAGCCCTTCATGTTGATCGTGAACTTCGCCGATGCCCCGTTGACCGCGATGATGGTGACTTCGGCGGTGGAGGCGGCGCTGAGGCCCTTCACCATGACATCGTCGAGGGGCAGGATCGATTCGCAATGATCGGGCTGGCAAAGCGAATAGACGAGCTTCCGCGTCTCCTTGTCCCCGATCTTGACCTCGACCCCGGGCTGTATGAGCACCCCGGACGGCACCGAGAACACCGATTCGAGCTTGCCTTCCTGGCGGCCGAGCACCCAGGAGAAGACGACGCGCTGTGCGCCGTTCTTCTCGGTCTGCGCGATCCTCAGGATGGCCGAGCACTGCTTCTTGGCGCCGCTTTGGTCGGTGAGCGCGCAGGTCACCGTCCAGTTGTCGTCGACGATGGTCTCGGCGCGGCGGATCTTGGCGGGCTCGGCCGGCTGCGTCTTGGCGGCCGGCGCGGCGCTCTGGGCCAATACCGGGGACCGGCGCAAGGCTGAGGACCGCCAAGGCGAACGACGAGAGAAGGCCCTTCACAAACCACACTCCGAGCGAACGCCGAGGTTCCTCGCTCTGCTAGGCCGAACTGTCGTAAGCTGTCAATTCACGGCAATGCGTGACGCCCCCGACGTCGGGGAGCGCAAGCCTCGGCAGGCATTTGAAGCGACAACCAAGCACTGTCCAAAGCGAATCGGCAAGGTGACGCATAGGTGAGGGCAAAGATTTGGGCCGCCAACGCCGGTCTTGACTTGCCTGCGGGCCCTCGGCTTTCTTCCGCCCGGCGGCGCGGTTTTCTTGGCTATTGGCGGTTCACTTCGCTGCTTCTGCGTCCCCTCTCGTGACCGGGCCGGCTGAAACTGATGACAAACCTTAGATGAATTCCGGTGGGTGATAGCGAACCTGAACACGTCCCTGTCGTTGGAGCGGAACGCGCGCCGCCCAACCGGGCGCTGGCGGCCGTATCGACGACAGACAGCCCGCCGAGACCGGCGCTTGCTTCGCGCGTGCTTGTCACCGGCGCCAGCGGCTTTCTCGGATCGGCGATCGCCGCCGCGCTGCGCGCCCGCGGGCACGACGTGCTGACGCTGGTCCGCCCGTCGAGCCCGCGCACGAATCTCGATCCTCGCGATACGATACGCGACGGCGACCTCCGCGATCGCCCCTCGCTTGCGGCGGCTCTGGAGGGGGTCCGGTTCCTCTTTCACGCGGCCGCGGACTATCGTCTCTGGGCGCGGAACCCGGAAGAGATTCACCGCAACAATGTCGAGGGAACCCGGCTTATCATGGAGGAGGCTTTGCGCGCCGGCGTCGAGCGCATCGTCTACACCAGCAGCGTCGCGACATTGAAGCTCGTCGATGGCGCGCCGGCGACCGAGGACCGTCCTCTCGCCGAAAAGGACGCGATCGGGGCCTACAAGCGCAGCAAGGTGGCGGCGGAGCGTCTGGTCGAGGCCATGGTCCGCCGGGACGGGCTGCCGGCCGTGATCGTGAACCCGTCGACCCCGATCGGCCCGCGCGACGTCCGACCGACGCCGACCGGCCGCATCATCATCGAGGCCGCCTCCGGACGCATGCCGGCCTTCGTCGATACCGGGCTGAACCTCGTCCACGTCGACGACGTCGCCTCGGGCCATGTCGCGGCGCTGGAACGGGGCCGGATCGGCGATCGTTATATCCTCGGCGGCGAGAACGTGCTCCTTGCCGACATGCTTGCCGACATCGCCCGTCTTGTCGGGCGCCGGCCTCCGACGCTGAAGCTGCCGCGGACCATGATCTACCCGATCGCCTATGGAGCAGAGTTGATGGCGAAAATGAGCGGAGTCGAGCCGTTCGTTACGCTGGACGGGCTCAGAATGGCGGGTCATCATATGTTCTTTGACGACGCCAAGGCGCGGCGCGAACTCGGCTATGCGCCCAGGCCCTATCGCGACGGCCTCGTCGACGCGATCGCCTGGTTTCGTTCGCACGGCGCCCTCAAATGATCGCGACCGCGGTCGCCCTTCTTTCCCTCGCCGTTTGGGCCTATCTGCTGTTCTGCAGGGGACGGTTCTGGCTTTGCAGCGAACGGGACGACGCCGTCTCATTGGCGAGCGACGCGCCCGCGTCCTGGCCCGCCATTGTGGCGATCATTCCCGCCCGAGACGAAGCCGACATGATCGCCCATAGCGTCGGCTCCCTCCTTCTGCAGGATTATCGCGGGCCATTCTCGGTGGTGGTGGTCGACGACCAGAGTGCAGACGGCACCGCGGCCGCCGCGATGGCCGCGGCGAGCTCGGCCGGCGCGGCCGACCGGCTGCAGATCGTTGCCGGAACCAGTCTCGCGCCCGGCTGGACGGGAAAATTGTGGGCGATGCGACAGGGCCTATCTGCGATCGACGGCGGAGCGGCGGCGCCCGAGTTCGTGCTCTTCAGCGACGCGGACATCGCCTACGCCCCCCACGTACTGACGCGGCTCGTGGCGATCGCCCGCGCGAGAAAGAGCGTCCTTGCCTCGGTGATGGTGAAGCTGCGCTGTGAAAGCGCAGCCGAGCGATGGCTCGTTCCGGCCTTCGTTTTCTTCTTCCAGATGCTCTACCCCTTCGCGTGGGTCAACGATCCCAGGACGGCGCATTGCAGCGGCAGCCGGCGGCTGCATGCTGGTGCGGCGCGAAACCCTCGCCGCGGCCGGCGGGCTCGAGGCTCTGCGCGGCGCGCTGATCGACGATTGCGCGCTCGGAGCGCTGATGAAGCGGCAGGGCCCAATCTGGCTCGGACTGACGGAGAGCGTCCATAGCCTGCGCGCCTATCCATCTTTCGCCGATATAAGGCGGATGGTCGCCCGCTCCGCCTTCGCCGAATTGCGGTATTCGCCGCTGCGCCTCGCTGGCGCGGTCGCTGGAATGGCGCTCGTCTATCTGGCTCCACCACTCTTGGCCATATTCGCGCATGGGGCGGCCCGAGCGGCCGGAGCGCTCGCCTGGGCAATGATGGCGCTTGGGTTCGCGCCGACGCTGCGTCTATATGGGCGGCCCCTCGCTGGCGGACTGGCCCTGCCTGCCATCGCCGCAGCCTATGTCGCCTTCACCTTGGACTCGGCGATCCAATATTGGCGTGGGCGCGGAGGCTACTGGAAAGGCCGAATCCAGGCCCCGATGCGGGAGACAGGGCGAGCATGACGACGGTGGGAGAGGCCGTTTCCGGCAAGGGCCATCGCGACGAAAATTTTCCCGTCGCGTCATGGCTTCTGAGCGAGGAGCGGCGGGGTCCAATTCTGGCTTTTTATCGCTTCGTGCGCGCCGCCGACGACGTCGCGGATCATCCGGCCCTGTCCCCTGAAACAAAGCTCAAGCTTCTCGACGATCTCGACGATGCGCTCACCGGGCGCGGACCGCCTGCCGATGAAGCCGAGCCTTTGCGGCGTGCGCTTGCCGAGCGCGGCCTGAGCCCGAAGCATGCGCTGGATCTGCTCAAGGCCTTTCGCGTCGACGCGCGAAAGAACCGCTACGCGAACTGGTCGGAGCTGATGGACTATTGCGCGCTGTCCGCAGCGCCGGTCGGCCGTTTCGTTCTCGATGTGCATGAAGAAGATCCGTCGCTCTGGCCGGCCTCCGACGCTCTCTGCTCGGCGCTGCAGGTGATCAACCACCTGCAGGACTGCGCAGAGGATTATCGGCGCCTCAATCGCGTCTATTTGCCCCTTGATACGCTCGCGGCGCACGGAGCCTCGGTGGAGATGCTGAACGCGCCGAAGGCGCCGCCTGGCTTGCGTGGCGCCAACGCCGAGCTTGCTCGCCGCACGAATGAACTCGTGGCGCGCGGCGCGGCGCTCATCCCGCAAATCAGGGACATCCGGCTCGGGGCGGAGATCGCAGCAATCCACGCGCTCGCGCGGCGTCTCGCGCGCGACCTCGAGACCCGCGATCCGTTGAGCGAGCGCGTACATCTCGGAAAGGCCGGCTTCGCTCTTGTCGGCGGGCTCGGCGCAGCGCGCTTTCTTGCCTCAGCTATGATGCGATCGGTCGGCGCGCGGGCGAAAGCGCCCGCATGAGTTCGCAAGCTGCGCCGGCGGCGCACAGCTCCTTCTATATGGCTATGCGCATCCTGCCGGCGCCCCAGCGCGAGGCGATGTACGCGGTCTATGGCTTCTGCCGCGCGGTCGATGACATCGCCGACGAGCGCGGGCCGGAGCCCGCCGCGCAGCGACTGGCGGAGCTGGAACGCTGGCGCGCCGACGTCGCTGCGATGTTTGCGGGCCGTGCGGCGCCGCATCTCGCGACGCTCGATCGTGCGGCGCGGGACTTCGCCTTGAAGCAGAAGGATTTCGACGCCATCATCGACGGCATGGCGATGGACGCCGCGGAGGACATTCGTGCGCCCGACTGGGCCACGCTCGACCTCTATTGCGACCGGGTCGCGAGCGCCGTCGGCCGGCTCTCGGTGCGCATTTTCGGCCTTGCGCCCGAGCCTGGCGAGGCGCTGGCCCACCATCTCGGGCGTGCGCTCCAACTCACCAACATCCTGCGCGACATCGACGAGGACGCGAGCGTCGGCCGGCTCTACCTGCCGCGGGAGGCGCTTGCCGCCGCTGGCGTGACAACCGACGATCCTCTCAAGGCGGCGGGCGACCCGAAGCTCGCTGGCGCCTGCGCCGAAGTCGCCGCACGCGCGCGCCAGCATTTCGCGAAGGCCGATTCGATCATGGCTTCGGCGCCAAGGGCGGCGGTCAGGGCGCCGCGCTTGATGGCTGCCGCTTATGGCTCGATCCTCGACCGGATGGTCGCGGATGGCTTCGCGACGCCGCGGCGCCGCGCGAAAGCGAGCCGTTTGCGCCTGGTTGGCGCTCTCCTGCGGTACGGCATCCCGTGAGGACCGGCGCGGTCCACGTCATCGGCGCCGGAATTGCGGGCCTCAGCGCGGCGATCCGTCTTGTCGATGCCGGTCGCAAGGTCGTTGTGCATGAGGCTGCGACGGGCGCCGGCGGCCGTTGTCGGTCCTATCTTGACCCAACGCTCGGCGTCGTCATCGACAACGGCAACCATCTCTTGCTGTCAGGCAATCACAAAGCGCTGGATTATCTTGATCGCATCGGATCGCGCCAGACGCTGCACGATCCTGGCGCAGCGATCTTCGACTTCGCCGACCTCAGGAACGGCGAGCGCTGGCGGCTCGATCTCGGTGAAGGCCGTATTCCGTGGTGGCTGTTTGATCGCAAGAGGCGCGTGCCGGGTACGGCGCTTGGCGAGTATTTCGCTCCGCTCGGCGTCTTCGTGAAGGGGCAGGCCGCAACGGTCGGTGAGGCGATGCGCTGCGAGGGCCCGCTCTACGAGCGACTCTGGCGTCCGCTCCTGACATCCGCGCTCAACACCGGTCCTGCGGAAAGCTCCGCCGCGCTCACGGCGGCTTTGCTGCGCGAAACTCTTGCCGCGGGAGGAAAGGCCTGCCACCCGCTCTTCGCCGGCCATGGGCTCGCGAGCAGCTTCATCGATCCGGCGCTCGCCTTCCTTGCCGCGCGCGGCTCTGCGGTTCGCTTCGGCGACCGCCTCCGGACGATCGGTTTCAACGGCGGGCGCGCCGTCGCGCTCGACTTTGACGGCGCGCCGCAGCCCCTTGGCGCAGGCGACTCCGTGATTGTCAGCGTCCCGCCATGGGTCGCGAAGGATCTTCTTCCGGGCGTGACGGCGCCAGACGAATTTCGCGGCATTCTCAATGTCCATTTTCAGATCGCGCCGCCCCGCGGCCAGCCGGCGATCCTCGGCGTCGTTAACGCCGAGATCGAATGGCTGTTTGCTTTTCCGGACCGGCTCTCGGTAACCATCAGCAACGCCGACAGGCTGATCGACCGTCCGCGCGATGAGCTCGCGGCAGAAATCTGGCGGGAGGCCGCCGTGCTGACCGGACTTGCCGGCGATCTGCCGCCCTGGCAGATCGTCAAGGAAAAGCGCGCGACCTTCGCAGCGACGCCGGCGCAGAACGCCAAACGGCCGGATGCGAGGACCCAATGGGCAAATGTCGTCCTCGCCGGCGACTGGATCCAGACCGGCCTGCCGGCCACCATCGAAGGAGCGGTCCGTTCAGGCTATAAGGCGGCTTCGATCATCCTCGAACCGGGCGCCGTTGCGCCGAAATCCCGCACCCTGAGTGTTTCGCCATGAACGTCGCCCTCGACCATTCGGAAACCTCGCCGTCGCCCGAGGCCCTCGAACGCCATATCTCCCGCGCCGCGAAGGCGCTGCTCGCCCTGCAGCGCGATGACGGCCATTGGTGCTTCGAACTAGAGGCCGACGCCACCATTCCCGCCGAATACGTGCTGCTCAGGCATTTTCGCGGCGAAAAGCCGGATCTCGAGCTCGAGCGCCTGATCGCCGTCTATCTTCGGCGGATTCAGGGCGACCATGGCGGCTGGCCGCTCGTTCACGCAGGCCCGCTCGACGTGAGCGCCAGCGTCAAGGCGTACTTCGCGCTCAAGATGATCGGCGACGATCCCGACGCGCCGCATATGCGCCGCGCGCGCGAAGCCATTCTCGCGCATGGCGGGGCGGCAAGGAGCAACGTCTTCACCCGCTTCCTGCTCGCGCTGTACGGCGCCATTCCCTGGAGCGGCGTTCCGACCATGCCGGTCGAGATCATGCTGCTGCCGCGCTGGTTTCCGTTTCACCTCGACAAGGTCTCCTACTGGGCGCGGACGGTCATGGTCCCGCTGCTCGTTCTGCAGGCCCTGAAGCCGCGCGCCGCCAATCCGCGCGGCGTCACGATCGGCGAGCTGTTCACCGCACCGCCGGAGACAGTGCGCAAGTGGCCGACCGGCGCGCACCAGACCTGGGCGGCGGTGAAGTTCTTCGGCGCGATCGACTGGCTGCTCAAGCGCGCGGAGCCGGTTTTTCCCGCTTCGCTCCGCCGCCGCGCGATCGATGCCGCGGCGGCTTTCGTGACCGAGCGCCTCAATGGCGAGAACGGCCTCGGCGCGATCTATCCAGCGATGGCGAACGCGGTCTTGATGTTTGATGCTCTCGGCTACCCGCCCGATCATCCCGACCTCGTCGCGGCCCGGCAGTCGATCGAGGGCCTGCTCGTGATCGGCAAGGACGAGGCCTATTGCCAACCCTGCCTATCGCCGGTCTGGGACACCGCGCTCGCTGCCCACGCGCTGCTCGAAACCGGCGGCGAAGCCGGCGCCGGACCGGTGAAGGCGGCGCTCGCGTGGCTCAAGCCGCTCCAGATCCTTGACGTCAAGGGCGATTGGGCGGCCCGGCGCCCTGACATCCGGCCGGGCGGGTGGGCGTTCCAATACGCGAACCCCCATTATCCCGACACCGACGACACCGCCGTGGTGGCGATGGCGATGGACCGCGCCGACCGCGGCGGCGTCACGCCTTCGCGGGAAGCCCATTCACCTGCGATTTCCCGCGCGCGAGAATGGATCGAGGGAATGCAGAGCCGGGACGGCGCTTGGGGCGCCTTCGACGCCGACAATGTCTACCACTACCTCAATCACATCCCCTTCGCCGACCACGGCGCGCTGCTCGACCCGCCGACCGCCGACGTCACGGCGCGCTGCGTCTCGATGCTGGCGCAACTCGGCGCTACGGCGGCGACGAACCCGGTCCTGGCGAAAGGCGTCGCCGCGTTGATCGCGATGCAGGAGCCGGACGGAAGCTGGTTTGGCCGCTGGGGTATGAACTACGTCTACGGGACGTGGTCATCGCTCTGCGCATTGAACGCGGCGGACTGCGATCCGGCCTCAGAGCCGGTGCGTCGCGCCGTCGCCTGGCTCGTCAAGGTCCAGAATGAGGACGGCGGCTGGGGCGAGAACGCCGAGAGCTATAGCCTCAATCGCAAGGCATACGCCGCTTCTCCCAGCGCCGCCTCGCAGACGGCCTGGGCGCTGCTGGGTCTGATGGCGGCGGGAGCGGCGGACCACCCGGCCGTGGCCCGCGGCGTGGCGTGGCTAGCGGCAAACCAGGGCGAGAACGGCTTCTGGGAGGAGCCCTGGCACACCGCGACCGGATTCCCGCGCGTCTTCTATCTGCGCTATCACGGCTATTCGAAGTTTTTTCCGCTCTGGGCGCTCGCCCGGTACCGAAACCTGAAGCGTGGCAACAGCCGCGCTCCGGTGTTCGGCATGTAAGGCCCGGCGCCGGGCCGTTCGGCCAGGCAATGATCGACCCGGTTCCAACATCGCGTCACCGTGGAAAGCGGGCGCTTTGTTGTCGCAATGCGGTAATATATGCTTTAGGTCTGCGTCACGCCTGTGGATAACGGGCGAGCTTTCGCTTGTCCGATCAGCAATCTGAACGTTGTGGGGAAATTTCACTCGAATGTCTAAGAACATCAAGGTCGCCATCGCCGGTGTCGGAAACTGCGCCAGCTCCCTGGTGCAAGGCGTGGAATATTACCGGAGCCGCCGCAACGCCGCGCTCGACGGCGTGATGCGCCAGACCATCGGCGGCTACCGCGCCAGCGATGTCGAGTTCGTCGCCGCTTTCGACGTCGACAAGCGCAAGGTCGGCCGATCGCTGGAGGAGGCGATCTTCGCCAAACCCAACAACACTCGGGTGTTCCAGAGTTCGCTGCCGGTTTCGAACGTCGTGGTCCAGATGGGGCCTCTCCTTGATGGCGTGGCGGCGCATATGGCGGACTACGACGACGACGTCGCTTTCCGACCGGCTGATCTCGAGCCGACCGACATCGCCCAGGCTTTGCGCAAGTCTGGCGCCGAAGTGCTGTTGTGCTACCTGCCGGTTGGCTCCGAGCACGCCGTGAAACATTACGCTCAAGCCTGCCTTGAAGCGGGTGTCGGCATGGTCAATTGCGTCCCGGTGTTCCTGGCGTCCGATCCCGAATGGGCGCAGAAGTTTCGAGACGCCCGCCTGCCAATCGTCGGCGACGACATCAAGAGCCAGGTTGGCGCGACGATCGTTCATCGCTCGCTCGCCCGGCTGTTCGCCGACCGCGGCGTGGCGCTCGACCGGACCTATCAGCTCAACACCGCCGGCAACACCGACTTCCTCAATATGCTGGAGCGTAAGCGGCTCAAGTCGAAGAAGATTTCCAAGACCGAATCCGTGCAGTCGCAGCTCGATGAGCGGCTTGACGACGCGGACATTCACATCGGCCCCTCCGACTACATCCCGTGGCAGAACGACAACAAGATCGCTTTCATTCGCCTGGAGGGCCGCGGCTTCGGCGACGCGCCGCTGGAGATCGAGCTCAGGCTCTCGGTCGAGGATTCGTCGAACAGCGCCGGCGTCGTCATCGACGCGTTGCGCTGCGCCAAGCTGGGATTGGACCGCGGCGCCGGCGGCCCCCTCGAAGCGCCGTCGGCCTATTATATGAAGACTCCGCCGCGCCAGTTTCGCGACAGCGTTGCGCGTGACGCGTGCAATGCGTTCATTGACGGGCTGCCGTTCGAGCTTCCGAAGGCCGCGCCGCAAGGCGCAAAGGTTGCGGGCCGCTCAAGTCGCTCGTAGTGGGGCTCGCGGCCGAAACGGCTTCGGTCTCGTCCCGGCGATCGGCTTCCCTGATGGCGGCGATCGAAACGCTGCTGTTCGACTTCGGCGGCACGCTCGACGCCGATGGAGTGGCGTGGAAGGACCGCTTCTACGGCCTCTGCCGGGCCGAGGAACTCGACATGACCGCCGACATGTTCGCGCGAGCTTACTACGCCGCCGATGACCCGCTCGTCGGCGCCCTGCCCATCACGGCCGGGCTGCCTCAGACGGTTGACGCGCTGGCCTCGAACCTCGAAGCCGAACTGGGTTGGGGCGGGAGCGATCGCGGCCGGAGCGTCGCTTCGCGCTTCCTGTCCGACATGTCGACCATTATCGACCGCAATCGGCCAGTCCTCGAAGCTTTGCGGGAGCGCTACCAACTCGGCGTGGTGTCGAACTTCTACGGCAATCTGGAAGCGGTTTGCGAGAGTTCGGGCCTCGCTCCGCTGTTCGGGGTCATGACGGACAGCCGCCAGGTCGGCGTCGAGAAGCCCGACCCGGCGATCTTCCGCGCCGCTCTCGGCGCGCTTGCACGCAGCGCCCGAGACAACTCTCTTTGTCGGCGATTCGCTGCCCCGCGACTGCGAGGGCGCGCGGCGCGCGGGCATGGGCTTCATCTGGATCGCGCCCGCGGACGTCCAGGCCGCGGCCGCACGCACGAACGCGCCCCGGTCCATCCTCGCCGCCATCACCGGACTGCCCGATCTGATCAAGGTCCTGAAATGACCGGCGCGTTGAAAGACCTGCGCGGCGGGATCATCGCCGCGGGACACGGGACCCGCCTGCGAGCCGACGGCTATGTTGCAAGCAAGCCGATGACGACGGTCGCCGGCCGGCCCCTGATCGAGCATGCCCTCGATCGCTTCCGCGCCGTTGGCATTCGGCGTGCGACGGTCATCATCAACGAAGCGAGCGATGACTGCCGGCGATGGCTCGGCGACCACAGCCAGGACTTCGACCTCGACCTGATTGTGCGCACGACGCCCTCGTCATATGCGAGCTTCCGGCTGGTCGCCGCCCGGCTGGCCGATTCGCCGGCGCTGATCACGACGGTTGATTCGATCCTGCCGGTTGACGACTTTCGCCGTTTTGTGCGCTTGGCCGCAGGCTTTCCCTACGACGCGGTCGTGCTCGGCCTGACCAGCCATGTCGATGACGACAATCCGCTGTGGGCGACGCTGGACGCGGCGGACGGCCGCATACTTCGCCTCGGCGGCGACAACGGCAGCCATGTCACGGCTGGCCTGTACTGGTTGCCGGCGCATGAGCTCGCCGAGCCAAGCGCGGGCTTTGGCCGGCTCCGCGACTATCTCAAATGGCTCGTCGACCAAGGCCGGCCGGTTTACGGCGTCGTCCTGCCGCAGGTGTTCGACATCGACCGCGCCCACGACGTCGAAGCGGCCGAACTGGCCGGATTTCACCATGAACATGAGAACGCCGGCGAATGAGCGCGGCAATGACCTGTTGGGGCGTCTATCGTGAGCCCGCGCATTCGCCTGGACGGATCGATGACGACGCCGCGATCATGGAACGCGTTGGCGCGGCTCTGGCGGAACGCGGCTTCCGCGTCGATCTCGTCGCCGCCGACGCCCTGGTCGAAACCCCCTCGGCCAACGTGTTCGTGATGTGCGAACGCGGGACAATTCTTGAGCAACTCGCGGCGATGGAAAAAGCGGGCTCGATCGTCATCAATTCGCCCGCCGCAATTCGCAACACCTACCGCCACCGGATGATCGAATTGTTCGCGCAACACCGCGTGCCCGCGCCTCCCAGCCGGATCGTCGCCACCGATGCGATAAAGCCGCGGCCGGCCGACTGCATGTGGGTCAAGCGGTTCGATTTCCACGCAACTCAGCCCGACGACGTCATGTATGTCGCGTCCGAGACGGGGTGGCGCCAGGCGTTGCGTGAATTCGCCGAGCGCGACATACCCTTTGTCGTCGCCCAGGAGCATGTGGCGGGTGATCTGGTGAAATTCTACGGCGTCAGGGACAGCGCGGGGCCACCGGACGCCAACTGGTTCCAATGGTTCTATCATCGCGACAAGGGCATGTTGGGCCATTCGTTCGACGCGGCTCGCCTGCATGAGGCCGCGCTCGACGCCGCCGCCGCGCTCGGGCTCGAGGTCTTCGGCGGCGACGCGATCATCCGGGCCAGCGGCGAACCGATGATCATCGACCTCAACGCGTGGCCGAGCTACGCGCTTTACCGCGATCAGGCCGCCGAGGCGATCGCGGACCACCTGAGCGAGCGCTTCCGGCGGCGTCCGCGCATTGTCGCCTCGACGAGGAACTGATCCCTTGAACGACCTTTCTTCCGCAAAATCTTCTCACGCGCCGAGGCGCGAGCTTCCGCGCCGCGCCGTGCCCGGTCCGAAGTCGAAGGCGATCTTCGACCGCGAGACGCAGGCGATGGCGCCCGGCCTGCAGTCGATCGCGCTCTTCTCGCAGATCGTCGTCGACCACGCGCAAGGCTGCACGATCACCGACGTCGACGGCAACGAATATCTCGACTTCATCGCAGGCATTGCGGTCGGCAGCCTCGGCCACGCGCATCCGCGCTATGTCGCGCGGCTCAAGGAGCAGCTCGAACGCGTCACCTTCGGCAGTTTCACCACCGAAGCCCGTGCGGAGTTCCTCAACCGCATCGCCGCGACGCTGCCGGAAGGGCTCACGCACCTCCAGCTTTTCTCGGGCGGCGCGGAAGCGGTCGAGGCGGCCTTCCGGCTCGCGAAGTCGGCCACCAAGAAGTTCGAGTTCATTGGCTTCTGGGGCGGCTTCCACGGCAAGTCGCAGGGCGTGATCGGCCTTCTCGGCGGGTCTTATCGCAACCATCAGGGGCCGTTCCCGCCGGGCATGCACCACAGTCCCTACGCCAATTGTTACCGCTGCCCGTTCAACCTTCAATATCCGTCCTGCGGCGTCGCCTGCGCCGAGCACCTGCGCAATGTCATCAAGAATGACACTCAGGGCGAAATCGCCGCGATCATCATCGAGCCGATGCAGGGCACGGCCGGCAACGTCATTCCGCCGGACGACTTCATCCACGCCGTGCGCGAGATCGCGACTGAGGCCGGCGCGCTGCTCATCGCCGACGAGATCCTGGTCGGCTTCGGACGCACCGGGAAAATGTGGGCTTCTGAACATTTCGGCCTCAAGCCGGATGTGATGACGGTTGGCAAGGGGATCGGCGGCGGTTTCCCGATGAGCGGCGTCGCCTCGTCGCTTGAAAACATGTCGGCCACGCCCTTCGGAGAGCCCAGCGGCTCGTCGTCAAGCTACGGCGGCAATCCGCTCGCCGGCGCGGCAGGCCTCGCCGCAATGGAGGCCCTGACCGAGGACGGGCTGGTCGAGAACTCGGCCCGCGTCGGCGCCGTGATGCTCGACGCGCTCAAGAAAGTTCAGGAGAAATACCGCTTCATCGGCGACGTGCGCGGACGGGGCCTGATGATCGGAGTCGACATGGTCGCCGATCGCAAGACCAAGGCGCCGCTCGACAAAAAGATCACCCGCGCGCTCTTCCACGAGGCGCTCGAGCGCGGCCTCATCACCATGTCCTATTCCAACGTCATCCGCATCAATCCGCCGCTGGTGATCACCGAAGACGAGGCGCTGCAGGGCGTCGACATCCTCGACAAGTCCTTCGCCGCGATCGCACAGAGGTTCGGGCTGGATTGAGCGGGACGCTGCACGCGGCGCGGGTCCCCTTCTCCCTCGGGGAGAAGGTGGACGCGCGGAACGCGCGGCCGGAAGAGGGCGCACCGCGAGGGGATGCAATCCGCAGCAAGCCCCTCATCCGTCGCCTTCGGCGACACCTTCTCCCAGAGGGAGAAGGGCCGCAGTGCTAAGGGGCGGGTTCATCGGCTTCGGCAATGTCGCGGCCAATGGGCACATGCCCGGCTGGCGTTCCCGCGACGATGTCCGGATCGTCGCTGCGACCGACGCCGCTGCGTCCCGCCGGGAGGCGTTCCTCGACGCGTGTCCCGACGGTCGTTGGTTCGAAACGGTCGACGATCTCCTGATGCGCGAACGGCTCGATTTCGTCGACGTCTGCGCGCCGCCGGGCAGCCATGCGGAGATCATCGGACGCGCGCTCAACGCCGGGCTCCATGTTCTGAGCGAGAAACCCCTGGTCACTCGCGTAGACGACGCCGCGCGCCTCAAGTCGGCCGCCGCGAGTGCGGGGCGCGTCGTTCACACGGTTCACAATTGGCTTTACGCGCCAATCTGCCTGAAGGTGTCGGCGCTCATCGACGAGGGCGCGATCGGCGCCGTCCGCTCGGTTCGGTGGTCTACGCTCAGGACCCAGCCCGCGACCGCCGTCACGGCGCCTGGCGTCGCCAACTGGCGCGTCGATCCGAAGCTCGCGGGCGGCGGCGTTCTGTTCGATCACGGCTGGCATGCGCTCTATTGCGTAGCCCGCTGGGCTGGCGCTCCGGTGCGCGTCTCGGCGCGGCTCGAGACGCGCCGCTTCCACGACCAGCCGCTCGAGGACACCGCGACGCTCAACGTGCAGACCGCTTCCGGCGCGAGCCAAATCTTCCTGACCTGGGCCGCCGACGAACGCTCGAACATGATCGAGATCGACGGGGAGCAGGGCGAGATCCGCGTCGCCGGCGACTTTGTCGTCCTCAGATCGCCTTCGCAGGAGCGCCGCTGGACGCTTCCCTCCCTGTCCGAAGGATCGCATCATCCGGAATGGTTCGGCGGCGTGGCCGGCGATTTTCTGGCCGCGGCGACCGGCGCCGGCGAAAGCAATATCGATGAGGCGCTTCTATGCGCCCGGGCGATCGACGCGGCCGAGCGGTCGAGCGCGCGCGGCGGCGTCTGGCTCGCGCTTCCCGGTCAGGCGCCGGACGGGCTTCGCGGCTCGGGAGATCGCTCGCGCGCCGCAAGGAAGACGACGAGGCAGAAATAGATCGGGGCGCCGAGCCCAGCCAAAAGCAAGAACCAGTGCGATTCGCCCGCGAGCGCCAGCAGAAGCACAAGATAGATGAAATCGCGGCGCGACGCGGCGTCGAGCACGCGCGCGAGCGGGCGCTCGGGCTCGGCTGAGACCGACGTGAACAGCGCCCCGCCGTCGTCCTTGGCGCGCAGGAGCCGCCAATACACAAGGCCGGCCGATCCCAAGCGTGCCGAGAACGGCCGCGGCGCCGAGCAACAGCGGCCAGGCTGCGGCAGCGGCGACGCTCCAGCCGACGCCCATACAGGCGAAGATGACGACGTGAACGACATTGTCGCCCCAGAAGTCGAGTACGCCGCCCCATCGCGATTCCGCGAATTTGAGTCTGGCCAATTCGCCGTCGCACCCATCCAGGATCGAGTGGGCGAGAAACAAAAGCGCGCCGATCGTCTGCAGGGAGGCGCGCTCGGAGAGGAAAAACGGTCCCGCGCAAATGCCCACGGCGATCGAGATCAGGCTCATCTGGTTCGGCGTGATCGCGGTCGGCGCCAGGAGGCGCGAGATCATGAGCGAGATCGGCCGCTCGACGTGCCGGGCCATGAAGCCGTCGGTGTCCTTGACGAGCGCGCGCATCAGCCGTTGCTCGGCGAGGCGCGCATCCGCCGGCGTCTCGACGACAATCGGATCGACCCCGGCCGGGACCGGCGCCGGCGGGCCAAACCGGCGAGCGAGCCGGTTCTCGACCGCGCTCAGATTGGGCGCGCCGCCTTCCTCAGCCAGCGCATCGAGCGCGGCGGCGCTCGCTGCCGCGGCCACCATGACGATCCGGTCCGGGATCGCCGCCCACGCCGCCGGCTCGATGCGGGCGTCCTTGAGCCGTTCGAGCCAACCGGTCTCCGCCAGGATCGCGGCCGGCGCGATCACAAGCGGGGCGCCCTGCGCGACCTCGCGCCAATCGGGAGCTTCCGCCGCGCCCGCCGCGGCGCCGCCATTCGCCGACAAGACAAAGACCCGGCGGTAGCCGGCCCGACCCGCGGCCAGAACCGCGCGCCGGAAAAGGCCGAGCCCCAGAATCTTGCGCTCGCCCTCCGGCTCCCCCATGCCGCCGACAACATCGCCCGAACCGGGGACGGCCGGAAGCAAGACCAGGATCGGCGCTGGGGGCATGACAGTTCGAGAATCCACACATTGGACGGGGCCGATCATCTGCACCGCCGCTCAACTCCAACTCGACGGCGATTGCTGATAGACAATTGAGCGCCGCGATCGTCGCCCTGCGCATTCTTCCAGGCGAGACCCGAGCGGACAGGGAGCCAAGTCATTTCAACTTCGCTGATCGTCGCCGCGCTTTTCGGTTTGCTGCTCGTCGTCTTCCTCATCATCAAGAGCGGCGCCGCCGAGGTGGCCTCGGCCATGCTGGTGCTCGGGTGGTGGCTGGTCCCGATTTCGCTCTACCATCTCGCGCCTCTTTCGTTCGACGCGCTGTCATGGCGGGAGCTGTTGCCGGCGTCCAGCCGTCCAGGCTTCCTCGGCCTGTTGCGGATTCGCTGGATCCGCGAATCGATCAACTCGCTGTTGCCGGTCGCCGGAGTCGGCGGCGACGTCGCCGGGGCGCGGCTTGTCCATAAGGCTGGCGTTCCGGGCCCGCAGGCGGCGGCGAGCATGGTCGTCGACATCACGGTGGGGACCGGCACGCAGCTCATCTTCGTCCTGGCCGGGGTCGCGTTGCTTGCCGCCCGGTCGAACTCCGACGCGTCAGCCGAGGTCGCGCGAGCGACGTTGATCGGCGTCGGCGTGTTCGCGACTGCGATCGCCGCGTTCGTGCTTGTCCAGCACAACAGCATGTTCGGCCTTTTCGCCCATCTCGCGCGCCGCGTCGCGCCGGAGAAATGGCTCTCCGTCTTTGCCGGCCACGCTTCCGCGATCGATGCAGCCGTGATGGCGACATATCGCAGGCGGTCAGCCTTCCTGGCCGCCGTCGTGCTCCGCCTCATGGGGTGGGTCGCGGGCGCCGGAGAGACCTGGCTCGTGATGTATTTCCTCGGTCGGCCGCTCAGCCTGACCGACGCGTTCATCCTGGAGAGTCTCAGTTCAGGCGTCCGTGCGGCAGCGTTCATGGTGCCGGGGGCGTTAGGCGCGCTCGAGAGCGGCATTGTGGTGTTCGGCGCGCTGTTCGGGTTGCCCGCGGACATGGCGTTGGCGATTTCCCTGTCGAAGCGGGTCCGCGAGCTGGCTTTGGGCCTGCCGGGCCTCGCGGCCTGGCAGTGGGTTGAAGGCCGTCATCTCTTCCGCCGCAGCGAGAACGAGGCAGGCCCTGCGCCGCGATGACCAGGCGCCGCTTAGTGAGACGGTCCGGCGGTCGCAGGCGATTCGGCTTCGGGCGGCAGGCCGATGGCCTCGCGCAATTGGGCCCGACGGGTCTGATACCAGCTGGAGCGCAGGAAGCTGTAGAAGTCGATCGAGGCGTTCTCGGCCTCCTGCCATTGGGCCAGATGCGCTGTCGCCCCCAGGGCGCCCGAGCCAACGGACCACGGCCAGCCAATGATGATGCCGCCCATCACCCAGCCGACCGGATCCAGCACGGTATCCACCGCCCCGCCGACCGAATCGCGCTGGGTCGAGGGGCCATAGTAAGGCGCGTTCACAAAGGTGCCCGCCGGGACGCCGTAGACGAACAGGGTCTGGCCGAAATCGCCACTCTGTTGAGGCAGTCCCCCCGCCGTGGCGACATCGAACAATCCGCCGAGTCCAAACGTCGTATTGAAGACGATGCGGGCGAGGGTGATACCGGCGGCGTTAAAGCGGCCCTGAAGGATGTTGTTGGCGAGGACACGCGGCCCCTTAAGATTCGCGTCCAGATCTTCCAGTCGATCGCGAATGGGCCCCGGCACCTGCTTGACCACATTCGAGGCCGGGTCGAGGACGGCCTGGTTCAGGCGAAGGACGCCGCGATTGAATTGCTCGTTGGGGTCGTCGATCGGCAGCGAGGCGTCGCGCGGGACGCCCGCGCAGGCGCTGACGAGTCCCGCCAGCGCCGACGCGGCCATCAGTGCAGCCCAACTTCCGCCACCACGCATACGTTGCTTATTCCCCCGATTGCCCGCGCGACCCGCAGTTCCGCCTCGTTGAAGGGCGGACTGGCGGAAAGCGGCCGGGCTTCGAATCACGAAGAATCCGGAGCCAGCGCTGGACAAGGTTAACAGAGCGGCAGCCTGACGACTATCACCCTTTTGCCACACTCAATTCATCTTTTGCGCCGCCCGGCTTGCCCTCACCCCGAATGGTTTTTCCGCTGGGTCGCCAGGAGGGCAGGCTGGAACAGGACGGCGGCGGAGAGTGTCGTCACCAGCGAGAGCGCCATCAGCTTGCCCATGCTCGAGGTGCCCGGATGGTGGGAGAACCACAGGCTGCCGAAGGCGGTGGCGGTCGCGCAGGCGCTGAAGAACACGGCCCGCGTCAGGCTCAACTGGAGAAAGTTGGTCTCCCCCGCGCGCCACGCCATGACGTAGTAGATCTTGAAGGCGACCCCGACGCCGAGCAGGAGCGGCAGGGCGATGATGTTGGCGAAGTTGAGCTGGAGCCCGATCGCCACGCAGATCTCCAGCGTGACCACGATCGCGACCATCAGCGGAATCAGCGTCAGCGCGACGTCGAGCCAGCGGCGCAGCGTGACAAAGAGGATGAGCGCGATCGACGCCACCGACCAGACCGCCGCCTGAAGGAACGCCTTAACGATCGTCCTCGCGGCTTCAACGATGAAGATCGGCGCGCCGGACGCCTGCGGCGCCACGGTCCGGACCGCGTCGACGAAACGTCTGAGGACGGCGTTGTCGTTGCCGTCTCCGCTTGGCGCGACCTCGATCCTGACCTCGCCGTCGGCCGCGATCCAGGCGCTCCTGAGCGACGGCGGAAGCGTGTCGATCGTCACATGCTCGGCGGTCAGGAGGTCTCTCACCTCCTGGAGCGTAGTGATGAGCGGCGTGGCCAGGACCCTGTTGGCTTCCTCTCGTTCGGCCGGCGGCGCCTTGGCCAGCGCGGTTAGCGCGGTGGCCAGGCGACGCGCCTGCATCGCGCCAGGGCTATCGATCCCTTTGGCCGCGCCGGAAAGATCGGCAGCGGTCTTGTCGATCGCCTCGAGCGTCTGAGCGGGGGTCGGGGCGGGGTCGACCTGCGCCGGGGTCAGCGTGTTCTCGAAGAAGAAGCTCGCATCGTCGATGAGGGCCAGCTTCTCGTCCTGGTCCTTCGGCACGAAGCTCTCGAGCGTACGGACCTTGGCGACTTCCGGCAGTCCGCTGAGCTTTTCGGCGAGGGCGGCGGCGGCGCCAAGGTCGGGCGCGAGGACATCGATCGTGTTCGGGCTGGTGTCTGGATCGCGCATGAGATCGAGCAGCGTCGAGACCGATTCGACTTGTTTTGACCGCAGGTCGAGCGGGTTGAAGTCGAAGCGCAGCCCGCCGAGCAGAGGCAGGCCGAGAATGACCCCGGCCAGCGTCACGCCGACGACCCAGTTGCGCCGCCGGTCGAGAAAGCGGTCGAGCGGCGCGAGCGCCGCCCAGCCGACCGGCTCCGGCTCGCCCGCCGGCTTGAGCGCCGTAAGCAGGGCCGGCAACAGGGTGATGGTGGTCAGGAACGCCACGATCATGCCGGTTCCCGCGATAAGTCCGAGCTCGGAGAGGCCGACATAGGCGGTCGGGAGGAACGAGTAGAAGGCGGCCGCGATCGAGGCGGCGGCGAGCAGAAGCGGCCCCGCGACCCCACGCGACGTCGCCTCGAGCGCCCCGCCGAGATCGCGGTTCGTGTGGCGCTCGGCGCGGTAGCGGACGCTGAACTGGATGCCGAAATCGACGCCGAGGCCGATGAACAGCACCGCGAAGGCGACCGAGATCAGGTTCAGGGCTCCGACCATCCATAGCCCGATCGCCGCGGTGAGGGTCAGACCGACGGCGAGGTTGACGAGAACCGCGAGCACGATCCGGGCCTGCCGGAGCGCGAGCCACAGCAGGAGGAGGACCACGAGGATCGTCACGACGCCGTTCAGGGCGGCGCCGTCGGCGACGGTGGCGAATTCCTCGTCCGCAAGCGCGACCGATCCGGTGAGGCGCACCCTGACGCCATTTTCCGGCGTCAGGCCCAATTTTTCGATCGTCGCGCGGATGGCCCTGGTCGCCTGGCCGCCTGGCTGCAAGTCGGCGTAGTTGAGGATCGGCCGAATGTTGAGGAACCGGCGCAGCTCGGAGGGTTCCGGCGGATGGCCCGTGATCAGCCGGCGCCAGGAAAAGGCAGGATGCTTGCCCTGTGCGACCCCCTCCAGGGCGTCGGCGATCGCGGTCACCGCCGGCCTCATGCCTTCGAGCGTCGTCTTTCCCAACCGCACGCCCTCGATCGATTGCGAGAGCGCGCCGAGGACGCCGTGCAGGGTCGGATCGGCCGCGAGCGTGCCGAGGAAGGGCTCGGCCTTGATCAGCTGCGCCATATCGCTTCGCACTTCGTCGACGGACTTGAAGAGAATGCCGTTGCGAGAAAAGAACTCGCCCCCGTCGGGCCGGCTCACGGTGCGGATCAGGTCCGACTGGGGCGCGAGCGCATTGGCCAGCGCCGTGGCCCCCTCCTCGGCCGCTTCAGGCGTCGTCGCGTCCACGACAGCGATGATCCGATCGGTCCGTTGCGGGAAAAGGTCGTTGAGCCGCATCTCCTGCTGGCGCCAGGGGAGCGAGCTCGACAGGAGCTTGCTGCTGTCGGTGTTGATGGCGAAATGGCGCGAGAGATAAACGCCAGCGAAAACGGCGACGATAAGGAAGCCCGGAATCACGAGCCAGGCATGACGGGTCGAAAGGCGTACGGCCCGCCCAACCGCGGCGACGATCAAGGCGCTGTTGTTTCTGTCCATGGGAGCCGGGTGGAGGCCATGGTTCGCGCCATCTTGTCAATTGGGCATGGCGACGCCCGGCCTTCTCCGGCCCCGCGGCAATCGAGGCGAACCCGGAGTCTACGGCTCCTGGATCAGGCTTCGTGCTAACGGATTTCTTCCGGACATTGCGCGGTCCAGCAGCGCCGCTCGTTCTTGTCTCTTCGGTTTTTCGAAACAAATGCTTCTGTAAAATTGAACTCCGTGCTATGCTTTTCGGATGGCTCATAGCATCGATATCCGGCGCAACGAGAGGCGAAGGGCCGAAGGCGGCGCCGCGCGCTTAGTTGTCCACGACAGTCGCGTCTTTCGTCGAGAGGAAAAAAAAGGCGCGCTGTGTCGGCGCAAGCTCTTGAAAAGGCTCGTTCCGGAAAAGGGGATCCAAGGGAAGCAAATCCTTTTTCTTGGGCAGATTAGGCGGGGGCTATGGTCGGCTTGGCTGGGCTTTGAAAAATTTGGAGTTGGCTTGAAAGGCCGATTTCAGCGTTCTGTCCAGATCCGGCTCGCGGCCGGATACGAAAGTAATAAAACAAACGACATCGGGGTGGCGAAAGCTCGAACTCAATTCCCAAATCCACGCTAGAAGCGCGCCCTCGCCGCTTCGGGCCGGCGTGTTTCCTGAAGACCATGATCGGGGCCGGCCAAGCGGCCATCCGTCCCAGCCAAGTGGAATATCGACAATGAAGGGTTTCAAACTTCCCCTGCTCCCGTCCATGTCCTGGATCGCGGTCGCGATGGCCTTTCTACTATGGGCGCCGACCGGGTTGCTCGCCGCCTCGTCCAGTCCGGCCGCCCGACATATTGAAGCTTATTATCAACAGCTGATGCCGACGTTACGGGCGGCGGGCTCGCTCAGCGTGCGCCAGCGCGACCAGCGCTTCGGGCCCGCCATCAACTCCGCCTTCGACATCGCGACCATGACAAGACTGGCAACCGGCCCGGCCTGGAGCGGCTTCACGGGCGCCCAGCAGGCCGCGGTGCGCGAAGCCTTCGGGCGCTTCCTCGTCGCCGACTACGCCCACCAGGTCAGCGACTATTCGGGCGAGAGCTTCGTCGTCGATCCGCAGACGAGCCCCGAGGCGCGCGGCGGCGGCGAAATCGTAAAGACCCAGCTGCTCCAGCCGGGCGGGCGGACGATACAGATCAATTATCTGGTTCGCGGCGGCCGCGTGATCGACGTCTACCTCAACGGCACCGTCAGCGACCTCGCGACCCGACGTGACGAATTCGCTTCAATTCTGGCGGGCGGCGGCGGCGCCGACGCGCTCGTGAAGACCCTGCGCCAACGGACCGAGACGTTGCTGGGGGGCTAGTAGCCGCTCGGCGATGATGCCGCGCCCGCGGCGCCGGCCGTGAGCGTCCTGATCGTCAGCGGATTGAAGCGCGAGGCGGCGATCTTCTCTGGTCCCGGCTGCCTCGCGATCTGCGGCGATGGCCCGACCCTTCGGGCCAGACTCGCGAAGCTCGCTGATACACAGTTTGATCTTGTTGTTAGTTGGGGCGTGTGCGGCGGGCTCGTCCCTCGGCTTCGTCCGGGCGATCTCATCCTCGGGTCCGACGTCGTCTCGTCCGAGGGGGGCGTCGGCGCCGACGAGGCCGTCGTCTCGTCGCTCGCGCGGCGCCTGACCGACGCCGGGACAGGCGTAACGGTCGAGCGTGTCGCGGCGGTCAGCTCTCCGGTCTCGACCGCCCGCGCCAAGGCCGATCTGCGTATCGCCGCGGGGGCGGCGGCGGTCGACATGGAAAGCCTGATCGCCGGCCGTTTCGCCCTCAAGCGAGGGACACCCTTCGCCATTCTGCGCGCGGTCGCCGATCCGGCGGAACGCGACTTGCCGCCGCTTCTGCTTGACGCTGTCGACTCCGACGGGCGGATCAAGGCCGCCGCCCTCTTGGGGAAGCTCGTCCGCTCTCCCGGCCAGTTCGCCGGGCTCGTCGCGGCGGCTCGCGACGGTCAGGCCGCGTTCCGGACGCTAAGCCGCTGTCGCGGCCTTCTTCCGGGCCTTTTCCTCGGCCTCGGCTCTGCGAATCTCTGACAGCTTCTGGGTGACGTTGCTGTCGAAGACATAGGCCGCCGGGCGCTGGCCATCGAGCGCGATGTCCGGCGCCATCGCCCCTTCGGTCTTGACGCCCCGCAACGCGACCGCAAGCGCCTTCCACGGCCTTGTGACCGTGTCGCGCACCGCCGTCGCCTCAAATCCGCTGTGAACCATGCAGTCGGCGCATTTCTCGTAGTTGCCAACTCCATATGCATCCCAGTCGGTCTCCTCCATGAGTTCCTTGAAGGTCTTGGCGTAGCCCTCGCCGAGGAGATAGCAGGGACGCTGCCAGCCAAACACCGTGCGCGTCGGGTTGCCCCAGGGCGTGCAATGGTAAGTCTGGTTGCCAGCCAGGAAGTCCAGGAACATCGTTGATTGGCTGAAGGCCCATTTGCGCGCGCTGTTGCCGCGCCGGAACACGGCCCGGAACAGCTCCTTGGTGGCGGAACGGTTGAGAAAGTGCTTCTGGTCCGGAGCCCGCTCGTAGGCGTACCCCGGCGACATGGTGATGCCGTCGACGCCGAGCTCGGTCACCGTATCGAAAAAGCCGGCGATGCGCGCCGGGTCCGCATCGTTGAAGAACGTGCAATTGATCGTGACGCGAAAACCCTTCGATTTGGCGGTCTTCAGCGCTGAAACCGCCCGATCATAGACTCCCGGCTGGCAGACCGACTTGTCGTGCATCTCCTGGTCGCCGTCGAGATGAATCGACCACGTGAAGTAGGGGCTTGGGGCATACTGATCGATCTTCTTCTCAAGCAGCAGCGCGTTGGTGCATACAATCGCAAACTTCTTGCGCGCGATGACCCCCTGGACGATCTTCGGCAGTTCCTTGTGAAGGAGCGGCTCGCCGCCAGCCATTACGACCACCGGGGCGCCGCACTCGTCGACGGCTTCGAGAGCGTCGGCGACCGAAATCCTCTTGTCGAGAATGGCGTCGGGATAGTCGATCTTGCCGCAGCCCGCGCAAGCGAGATTGCACCGGAATAGCGGCTCCAGCATCAGCACGAGCGGATAGCGCCTGCGCCCCGCGAGATGCTGCGTGACGATATAAGCGCCAACCCTGACGATTTGCCTTAGGGGTATGCTCACGCAGGAAATCCTTACAAAGCTCGGTTGATTGACCTGTTCTGCACCACTTAACCCGTTAGCTCCGCAGGAAGGCGAAAGCTTACGGTCTCCACCGGCCCTTCGAGAGCCGAGACTTCCGATGGCGCGATCTGCATCAGGGTCTGAACCACCTCCGCGACAACGACCTCGGGCGCGGATGCTCCAGCCGTGACTCCGACGACGCCGGCGTTGCGGACCCAGTCAACGTCAATCTCGCTGCTGTCGGCGACGAGATAGCTCGGAACGCCTGCCTCCTGACCAATCTCGCGCAGCCGGTTGGAGTTGGAGCTGTTGCGTGCTCCCACAACAATGAGGATGTCGGCGATCCGCGAGAGTTCCTGCACTGCGGTCTGGCGGTTCTGGGTCGCGTAGCAGATATCACAAATCTCCGGTCCTGCGACATCGCTGAAGCGGCGGTGCAATGCCGCGATGACGCCTCGGGTGTCGTCAACGCTCAGCGTGGTCTGAGTGATATAGGCTATCGGCTCGTCGACGGGGATCGACAGTCTTTCCACGTCGTCCTCGTTTTCGACGAGATGCAATTCTCCGTCGATTTGGCCGAGCGTCCCTTCGACTTCCGGATGGCCGGCATGACCGATAAAAACCACGGTTCGGCCCTGCGCAATATACCGTCGCCCCTGATTGTGCACTTTGGTGACCAACGGACAGGTCGCGTCGATGGTCGGAAGCGAACGCGCCTTCGCTTCGTCTTCAACTTCTCGCGAGACGCCGTGAGCGCTGAAGATCGTCACCGCTCCCTCGGGGACCTCGTCCAGGTCCTCTACAAAGCGCGCGCCCTTCGCCTTGAGCGATTCGACGACATGATGATTGTGGACAATCTCGTGGCGCACGTAGACCGGGGCGCCGTATTTGATCAGCGCCCGCTCGACGACATCGATTGCGCGGACGACCCCGGCGCAAAACCCGCGGGGCTGAGCCAGAATGATCTTCATCCGCCTACTCTTTCACCAAAGCTCCGACGGTTCCGCGCAAAACCCTCGACCACCCGGATTTTCACTCGGGAGTCATGACTAATACTAATGAGTTTAGGCTGCGACAGATGTACAAGCAAGTGACCCTCCATACCTCGGCCGTCTCTCATATATGTCTTCAAAGTCTGGCCGGAAGGATGAAGTTCCGATCGCGGGCCATCACAGTCGGGTGGAATTGATTTACCCTCCCTTCGATGGATGAGCGGGAGAATTCCCGCCTATGTCAACTCGCTGGCCGTCAAGTCCGACGCCAGTATGCAAGTAGCGATTAATTGATAGGCGCCTATTTCTTGATCAAACGCACGCTCGGAACAAGCCCGCGTGCAGCCCTGACCCGATCTAGCCAGAATACCAATTTGTTTTCAGACCGTTAGTCAGTTCGGCGGGCATGGCACGCGCCTTGTAAGGGCTGCATCAGGCGGGGCGCGGTCGCGTTCCGATCTCACTGCACGAAAAGCGGTTTGGTTTCCACACCGCCGGGCGCGTCACAATGGGGCGAGGCTTATGAAAATCGTAATGGCGATCATAAAGCCGTTCAAGCTGGAGGAGGTGCGCGATGCGCTCACCGCCATCGGCGTGCACGGGCTGACGGTTACTGAAGTCAAGGGCTACGGGCGGCAGAAGGGCCATACCGAAATTTACCGCGGCGCAGAATACGCCGTGAGCTTCCTGCCGAAGCTGAAAATCGAGGTCGCGGTGAACTCCGACGTCACCGACAAGGTGGTCGACGCGATCGTTGCTGCGGCGCGCACCGGCCAGATCGGCGACGGCAAGATCTTCGTTTACAGCCTCGACTCGGCGGTGCGAATCCGCACGGGCGAGAAGGATAAGGACGCGCTCTGACCTGCAGCGCGCTGTTTCCCATTCCAGTTTGGAGTTCCCGACAATGAATCTGATCCCAAAGCTCTCTCGCCTAGCGCCGGCGCTGGCGGCGGCCGTTTTCATCGGCCTCGCGCCGGCTGCAGTTCTGGCGCAAGCTGCAGCTCCCGCGGCGACCGACGCGCCCGCCGCCGCGCGCTGCCGCTCGCGCCGCGGCGCCCACGCCTTCGGCAAAGCCGCCGCCGCCAGGGACGCCTTCGTGCGCGGTGGCCAGCGCCGCCGTCCCTGAGACCGACAAATACGCCGCCGTCGCGGCCGTCCCCGCTGTGCTGACGAACTGCACGCCAAGCAGCGGCGACACAGCCTGGATGCTGACGTCGGTCGCGCTCGTGCTCATGATGACGATCCCGGGGCTCGGGCTCTTCTACGGCGGCATGGTGCGCAAGAAGAACGTCGGCGACACCGTGATGACGAGCTTCGCTATCACCGCTCTGGTTACGGTGCTCTACGCCATTGTTACCTACTCGCTGTCCTTCACCGGGGGCACGCCATTCATCGGCGGACTGAGCCGCGCGTTCCTGCAAGGCATCCTCAGCGACGTCAACAACGGCGGTATCGGCAATCCCAATCCCCTTGCGCCGACGATCCCCGAGACCGTCTACATGTGTTTCCAGATGACCTTCGCGATCATCACGCCGGCGCTCATCGCGGGCGCCTATGCGGAGCGCATGAAGTTCTCGGCGATGCTATGGTTCATGGGTTTGTGGGCGATCTTCGTCTACGCGCCGGTCGCTCATTGGCTATGGGGACCCGACGGCATCTTCAACTCGACGAACCCCGACGCGTGGGTGAAGGTTCTCGACTTTGCCGGCGGCACGGTCGTGCACATCAACGCGGGCGTCGCCGGTCTCGTCGCGGCGATCATGCTGGGCAAGCGCCATGACACAGGGCCGGGGCACAACATGGTCCTGACCTTCATTGGCGCAGGGTTGCTGTGGGTCGGATGGTTCGGCTTCAACGCCGGTTCTGCGGTCAGCGCGGGCGTGCAGGCCGGCATGGCGATGACCGTCACCCAGATAGCCACCGCCGTCGCGGCGCTAACCTGGATGTTCGTCGAGTGGGCGCATCGCGGCAAGCCGACGGTGATCGGCATCTGCTCGGGCGCAGTCGCCGGCCTCGTCGCCATCACCCCCGCCTCGGGGTTCGTCGGGCCAGTCGGCGCGATGGCCATAGGCGTGGCGTGCGGCGTCGGCTGCTACTGGGGCGCGACTGGCCTCAAGCACATGTTCGGCTATGACGACGCGCTCGACTGCTTCGGCGTCCACGGCGTCGGCGGCATAATCGGCGCGTTCTTGACCGGCGTGTTCGCTGTCCAGCAGTACGGCGGCACCGCCGGATTGCTCGAGGGCAACCCCGGACAGCTCGTCAACCAGTGCATCGGCATCGTCACGGTCATTGTCTATGACGCGATCGTCACGGTGATTATCCTCGCCATCATCAAGGCGGTCATCGGCCTGCGCGTCTCCGAAGACATCGAGCGTGACGGCCTCGACCTCGCCCTGCACGGCGAAGTCGTTCACTGAACCTGCGGCGCCCGGCGACCTTTGGCGGCCGCCGGGCGAAGTTCCTCCCGCGGACATTGGACGCCCCTCGGGGCGTCCATTTTTCTTTGCCGAACATGCGCCCTCGCGCCGCTTTGCCGTCGCTACCGCGCGTTAAGGTTAGGCCCCCATTAACTGGACGGGCCTAGAGTTTGACGAGACGGCGCGCGATCCCGCCGCGACGATCCGGCGAGTCTGCGATGCGTACGACGACGTTCTCGTTTATCGACCACATGCCCGCCGCGGTGCGGGATTTCCCGAAGCGGCGGGCGGCCGAGATCGCTGGATTGGGCGCGCTCGCCAGCGTGGCCGGCCTGTGCCTCGCGCTTCTGACCTGGTCGGTCAGCGATCCGAGCCTCAATCACGCGACAAACGCCCGCATCCACAACCTCCTCGGCGCCCCGGGCGCGATCGCCGCCGACCTCGTGATGCAATTCATCGGCCTTGCCTCGGTTGCGCTGCTGACGCCGCCCGCGTTCTGGGGCTGGCGCCTTCTCACCGATCGGCGGCTCGAACGGCCGCGGCTCAAAATCGCCCTTTACCTGGCCGGCGTGATCGCGGCGGCGGCGTTGGCGTCGCTCCTCCCGGCGCCCGGAAGCTGGCCGCTGCCGACCGGCCTTGGCGGAGTTGTCGGCGACGCTGTCCTTTCGATCCCGCGCCGCGTCCTTCCAGCCTCGGCCTGGGCGACGATCGTTCTCGGCGCCTGTCTGGCGGCGCTCTCCATCCTCGGACTCGCTGCAGCCGCCGGCGCCGGCGGCCCCCCGCGCGCTGAAGGAGGCGGCGCATCCGATAGCCGGTCCGGAAAGGCCCGCGCCGAGGCGCTGGCGCGTTTCGACGATGAAGAGGATCAGGATGAGCCGAGCTTCGGCATGGTGTCGATCGGAGCCGTCATTCATGCCCTGCTCACAGCCAAGGCGGCGTTGCGCCGAATCGCGCGCCGCGGGGCGCCGACGGCGCGAAAGTCATCGCCCATCCTCGGCCCCACGCCGGCCGCGACCCGGGCGCCTTGGTCAAACTTGAGCGATGTCGACGACGCCCTGACCGATCCGGCCGCCTATGCCCCGCGCCCGCAAGGCTCGGCCCCGGTCGTGTCCGCCAGCGCGCCGCCGGTCGTCCTTCAGCCCGCGGCGCCGCGGAGCGCGAGCCGGCCGGCCGTGGAGCCCAGGTTCGGCGCATCGCCGCGCCGCGACTGGGTCATGCCGGCGCTGGCGATGCTGACCGAACCGAAAAAATCGACCGGGACGCGAGTTTCGCAGGACGCGCTGGAACAGAACGCTCGCCTGCTCGAAGGCGTCCTCGACGATTTCGGCGTCAAGGGCGAGATCGTCAACGTGCGCCCGGGCCCGGTCGTCGCGCTCTACGAGCTTGAGCCCGCCCCTGGGATCAAGTCATCGCGGGTGATCGGGCTCGCGGACGACATCGCGCGCTCGATGTCGGCCGTCTCGGCGCGCGTGGCCGTGGTGCAGGGCCGCAACGCCATCGGCGTCGAGCTGCCGAACCAGCGCCGGGAGACGGTCTACCTGCGCGAGCTTCTCGCCAGCGAGGACTTCGAGAACTCGAAGCATCGGCTCGCCATCGCGCTCGGCAAGACGATCGGCGGCGAGCCCGTGATCGTCGACCTCGCCCGCATGCCGCACCTCCTGGTCGCCGGCACGACCGGCTCGGGCAAGTCGGTCGCGATCAACACCATGATCCTCTCGCTTGTCTACCGGATGAAACCGGAACGGTGCCGCCTCATCATGGTCGACCCGAAGATGCTCGAGCTCTCGGCGTATGACGGCATCCCGCATCTCCTGACCCCCGTCGTCACCGACCCGAAGAAGGCGGTCATCGCGCTCAAGTGGGCGGTGAGGGAGATGGAGGACCGCTACAAGAAGATGTCGAAGGTCGGCGTGCGCAATATCGACGGCTTCAACGTCCGCGTCGCCGAGGCGGCCGCCAAGGGCGAGCCGCTGATCCGCACCGTCCAGACCGGGTTCGACCGCGAAACCGGCGAGGCGATCTACGAGCACGAGGAAATCCCGCTCGACGAACTGCCCTATATCGTCGTCGTCGTCGACGAGATGGCGGACCTCATGATGGTCGCCGGCAAGGACATCGAGGGCGCGATCCAGCGGCTGGCGCAGATGGCGCGCGCGGCTGGCATCCATCTCATCATGGCCACCCAGCGCCCGTCGGTCGACGTCATCACCGGGACCATCAAGGCCAACTTCCCGACCCGGATCTCGTTCCAGGTGACGAGCAAGATCGACAGCCGCACCATCCTCGGCGAACAGGGCGCCGAGCAGCTGCTCGGCCAGGGCGACATGCTCTACATGGCCGGCGGCGGCCGGATCGCCCGCGTCCACGGTCCGTTCGTGTCGGAGAACGAGGTCGAGAAGGTCGTCGCCCATCTCAAGCGGCAGGGCGCGCCGGAATATCTCCACGCCATCACCGAGGAGAACGACGCCGCCGACGACGATGATGACGGCGATGGGCCCCTGCCCTCGCCCGGGTCGATGGACGCCGAGGAATCGGCCGACTACTACGACCGCGCGGTCAATATCGTGCTGCGCGACCGAAAAGTTTCGACGAGCTACATCCAGCGGCGCCTCTCGGTCGGCTACAACAAGGCTGCGTCGCTGGTCGAGCGGATGGAGAAGGAGGGGGTCGTCAGCCCGCCGAACCACTCGGGCAAGCGGGAGATCCTGATCGGCAACGGCGTCGACCGCAGCGCCTTCGAGGACCTCGGCGAGGACTGAAGCTCAAGCTCGGCGCTCAGCCCGGCGCAACAATATCAAAATCGGCCCGCAACAAAAACCAAATCGCCCGCAACGAAATCAAAATCCGGCGCAACAAAAACCAAATCCGGCGCGACAAAAACCAAGGGCGCTTTTTAAGATATCTCCTGAGATTTCAGCCCCTTACTCTTTTCGCCGCGACCTTCCTCCGACTTCCGGGCTCGCCGCCAGGGTGCGCGCCCCTCAGCCGGCGCGATGCATTGTCCAGACCTCGCCGCTCATGTCGACGAGGTGAAATCCGCGCCGCGCCAGTTCGCTGATGGTCACGACGTCGCTTGCCTTGACGGTCGCCCAGGTGTTCGGCGGCGCATCCTTGATTTGATGAAGGTTTCCGGCGTGGAAATGCTGCATCGGTCACTCCTCGATCTTTTGCCCATCGGACGCGCCCTCCCTCGACCAGGGGCCGCCGTGTAGCACAATATGGTGCGTCGCACAATAAATTGCTGCCATGCACAATTCGCGGACCGGAAGCGCGCCTTCATCGTCCCCGCACCGCCGCTAACGCCTCCGGACGAGCCAAATCATGTTTTCAAGGGTCGAACCCGCGCTGGGCGACGACTTGAGCGACAAGCTCCCGCGCCCGCCGCGGGGTCAGGCCCTCGCCCGCCGCGACCTCGGTCAGCGTCGAGCCGGCGACGAGCCGCTCGAGCATCCTCAGCGCCCGCACCGCCATTTCCTGAGGCGGCGCATAAAGCTCGCCCCCCGCCGCGCCGCCGATTCCCGCCCCGTCCCCGATATCAGCCATCCCGGTCCCCGATCGATTCCGCAATTCGGAATCATATATACATCGGATTGTGATTCGCGGAAAGAAATTGTCGAAAAATCTTCTGTAGAGCTTGCGTCGCGAGCCTTTCAGCCAAATCCGACCCCGGCCGCGCCGGGCTTTAGCCGAATCAGCCGCGAATCCTCGACCGCCGCCTGCCGGTGCTTGACCGCCTCGCGATAGACGGGATCGCGGATCATGGCGACAAAGGCGGCGACGCTCGGATATTCCGCGATGAAGGCGAGATCCCAGCGCTCCTCCGCCGGCCCGATCAGCATGAGCTCGAACCGGCCGCGCCAGACGATCTTCCCGCCGAGACGGGAAAAAACCGGCAGGCTCTCGCGCCCATAAGCCTCGTAAGCCTCAGCGCCAGTCGCCTCGCGCCCGTCGGAATAGGCCGCGCGGGCGCGCAGCCGGACGAGGTTGAGCATATGGATCGGTCCCTGCCGGTCGTCGGCGCGAAAGGCGGCGAACGTCTCCCTGGTCGGATCGATGTGGCCGGTCATGGGCGTTGCTCTCATCGGGGCGGACTCGGCCCGCCCTCATCCGAGCTATACCGGACTTGCCGTCGACGCCAGACCGCAAGAGCGGCCCGCGAGGTCAGGGCGTGGCGCGGGCTTCCGAATCGGCGACGAGCGCGCGCGACGTCGCCGACGCGCTGACGTGGAACGCGCCATAGCCGAACACGGAGCCGAAATTGCTCGGCGCGACGCCGTCATAGGCGACGGTCGCGGTCACCGTGGCGGCGCGGCTCGTCGCCGCGACCGACGGCCTTCCCGTCGCGCCCTTGGGGGCGTTGCGGGCGAAAACGGCGGCGGCAAGTCGCGCGCCATCGCCGGCGCCGTCCGGCTGACGCGCCATCGCCGCCGCCGCGGCGAGCGAGGCGGCCTCCGCCGCGAGCTGAACCTGGGTGCGGAAGCGCCCAGCATGGGCGCGGTCGGCGGCGACCGCGAGCGCGAGCACGATCAGCGGCGCCGCCGCAGCGCAAGCGACGGCGCGGCCGCCCTCGGCATTTTGAGAACGCGGCGAACACCGGAGCGGAATGGCTTGGGACGCTTTTCGGAGTTTCATTTGTCGACCTTCAAAAACTCGCGCGTGGCCCTGCGCGACGAAGGCAGGTGGTACTCTCAATCTTTGACGGCCCCGGAAAGCTATTCGGTGAAAACTGCGCGACTGCGTTGAGCAAATCTTGATTTCCCGGGTCGACCCGGCGCCGGCGCGGGCATCTCCCGGCTGGCCTGTCATTCGCTGTCATGCCCGCTTTCGCGGGCATCCAGGCGCAAGGCTCCAACGCGACTGTGGATTCCCGCTTGCGCGGGAATGACAAGAGGAACGTGTCCGCCATGCATATCCGGCCGCGCCTCGGCGCGCCGCGCCGGCCCCCGGCGTTTGTGTCATGCCCGCGAATGCGGGCATCCAGGGCAGGGCTCCAACGCGGCTCTGATTCCCGCTTGCGCGGGAATGACAAGACACTGAGGGGCGGCGCGTTGGGGGCTGCGTTTCAATCGCGCTCGCCCGGCTCCGACGCTTGACTGAAATTAATTAAGTCTATAGATCTAATATATCTTATGATGTCCAACCGATTTCCGGGAGTTACGGCCATTTCTGACGCAACCATCCCGGTTCGGGCGGCCGCGCCCGCCCGGCCCAGCGAAGACACACTGGCCCTCATCATCGGCTTGGGCGTATTCGCCCTCGCGCTGGCGTCGCTGTTCGGCGCCGACGCGCTCGGCTGGCTGGCGACGACCTCGGTCTGGACCGACCCCACGTCTGCGCTCGCGACAGCGTCGAAGGCCTATGCCGGTCTCGGCGGCGTGGGCGCGCTCGTTCTCACCTATCTTGCGCTCGGCGCTGTTCTCTCCGCCGCCGCTTATGCGCTTGGGGATGACGTCAAGCGGTTTGCGATCCGGTTCACGGTTGCGTTCGCGATCGCCTATGGCGCCTGGTTCCTGGGCTCGTGGGCCCATTTCGCCGCTGTCACCCCGGCCGATCAGGCCAAGTTCGGCGTCTCGTGGTCGCTGAAGCTGACCAGCGAGGGCGGCTTCATCGTCGCGCTCATCGCCGGCCTCGTCATCGCCAATGTCTTCCCGGCGTTCGCGGAGTGGCTCAGGAGCGCGATCCGGCCCGAGCTCTACATCAAGATCGCCATCGTCATCCTCGGCGCCTTCATCGCCGTCACCGTGGCGGGCAAGCTCACGCTGGCGTCGTCGCTGATGCTGCGCGGCCTCGCCGCGATCGTCGAGGCCTACCTGATCTATTGGCCGGTCGTGTATCTCATCGCCCGCAAGGGCTTCGGCTTCAGCCGCGAATGGTCGGCGCCGCTCGCCTCGGGCGTTTCGATCTGCGGCGTCGCGGCGGCCATCGCGACCGGCGGGGCGATCCGGGCGCGGCCGCAAGTGGCGGTGCTGGTGTCGTCGCTGGTGGTGATCTTCGCGGTGGTCGAAGTGCTGATCCTGCCGGTCATCGCAGAGACCTTCATGGCCCACGAGCCGCTGGTCGCGGCGGCCTGGATGGGATTGGCGGTCAAGACCGACGGCGCGGCGGTGGCGGCGGGCGGCATCACGCAATCGCTGATCCAGGCGAAGGCGGCGGCCGAGGGGATCAACTACCAGCCCGGCTGGATGCTGTCGGTGACGGCGACGGTGAAAGTGTTCATCGACGTCTTCATCGGCGTCTGGGCCTTCATCCTCGCCTATATCTGGACCAATCACGTCATTCCGCGTGCCGGCGCGCCGAAGGCGAAGCTCGGCGAGATCTGGGAACGGTTCCCGAAGTTCATCCTTGGTTTCGCCGCGACCTTCCTGATCGCCCTGGCGCTTGCGCTCGGAACCGACGCCGGGACATCGGGCAAGCTTGCCGCGGCGGTCGGCGAAGCCAATGTCCTGCGGGTGATCTTTTTCGTGCTGACGTTTTTCTCGATCGGCGTCTTGTCCGACTTTCGCCGACTGTGGCAGGACGGCTTGGGCAAACTGGCCGCGGTCTATGTCGTGTCGCTGTTCGGCTTCGTCGTCTGGGTCGGGTTCGTCATCTCCTGGCTCTTCTTCGCCGGGGTCAAGCCGCCGCTCGCATCCTAAGAGGACATTCCGATGGCCACTCCCGATCTGCGCGACGAACTGAAGGCCCCGGTCGAACCGCTGCTCCCGATCGAAAAGAAACTGATCGGCTGGAGCTTCGGCGCCGGGATCGCGCTGCTCGCGCTTCTCATCCTCATCAATCGCATCATCCCGCTCACTTGAGATAGGGCGATCGTCGCCACAGGAACCGGCCATGACCATCGACTGGACCCATTTCAGCCCCGGCTCGGCGCTGGCCGGCGGCCTTCTGATCGGCCTGGCGGCGGCATGGCTGATCCTGGTCGAGGGCCGCATCCTCGGGGCCGCGGGCATCCTCGGCGGTCTCGCGCCCCCGCGCGCCGGGGATTGGGCCTGGCGCGTCGCGCTGCTCGCGGGCCTGATCGCCGCGCCCCTGATCGCGCACGCGCTCATCCATATAGCGCCGCCCGCGATCGAGGCGAACACGGCGACGCTGATCGCCGGCGGCCTCATGGTCGGCTTCGGGACGCGGCTCGGCGCCGGCTGCACCAGCGGTCACGGCGTCTGCGGCGTGGCGCGATTGTCGCCGCGCTCGATCGCGGCGACCGCGATCTTCATGGCCGCGGGCTTTCTGACCGTCTTCGTCGTCCGCCATGTCCTCGCCTGAGGCCCGATCGATGCGCAGCGCTTCCCCGTTCCTCGCCGGACTCCTGTTCGGGATCGGCCTTTGCCTGTCGGGCATGATCTATCCAAGCAAGGTGCTCGCGTTCCTCGACCTCGCCGGCGCGTGGGATCCCTCGCTCGCCTTCGTCATGGGCGGCGCGGTCGCGGTCGCCTTCGTCGCCTTCCGCATCGCCGCCCGGCGGCGGACCGGCCTCGCCGGCGGGCCGTATCGAGCTGCCGCCGACAAGAACGATCGACGCGCGGCTGATCGGCGGATCGGCCATTTTCGGCGTCGGCTGGGGGCTGGTCGGCCTCTGTCCGGGTCCGGGGATCGCCAACCTCGGCTTTTTCGACCCGCGCGCGGCGCTGTTCGTCCTCTGCATGATCGTCGGCATGGGGCTTCACCGGCTTCTCGCCGCCGCCCCGCCCTCGCCGGCGGCTTACGCGGAAGCTTCGCTCGACGGTTGATCCGCCGGCTTCACCTTCCATATTGCGACCATGCGAGACCGGGCCCGTTGGCGCGCCCGGCCGGAACCTGCCGATGAGCGACTGGAACCCGATCCTCTACACCAAGTTCGAGGCCGAGCGGATGCGCGCGGCGCGCGATCTTCTCGCCGAAGTTCCGCTCGCCGCGGCCGATCTCGTCTACGATCTGGGCTGCGGGCCCGGCAACAGCGCGGAACTCCTGCTTCGCCGCTTCCCTGACGCGCGAACCATCGGCCTCGACACATCCGACGCGATGCTGGCGCATGCGCGGGCGCGGGCGCCGAAGGCCGAATTCGTCAAAGAGGACATTGCCGGTTGGGCGCCTCACGACAAGGCCCGGCCCGACCTCATCTTCGCCAACGCCGCGCTCCAGTTCCTGCCCGATCACGACCGCCTCTTTCCGCGCCTCATGTCCTATCTCGCGCCCGGCGGGGTCCTGGCGGCGCAGATGCCCAACACCGCGCGCGAATCCTCGCATGCGCTCATGCGCATGGTCGCCGCCGAGGGGCCGTGGTCGTCGCGACTGGTGCCGATCGCCAAGACCCAGCCGCTCATCGCCGGCTACGAGGACTATTACGACTGGTTGCGCCCGCAGGCCTCGCGGGTCGACATCTGGACGACGACCTATGTTCATCCCCTCGAAGGGCCGCAGAGCATCGCCGACTGGTTCGCCGGCTCGACCTTGCAGCCGTTCCTGGAGCGACTCGACGACGACGAGCGGTGCGAGTTTCTCTCCCGCTACCGAAAAGGCCTGAGCGAAGCCTATCCCGCGCAGCCGGACGGACGGACGCTGTTCGCCTACCCCCGGCTCTTCATCGTGGCCGTCAAGGCTGCGGCCTGATCCGCCCCGCGCCCCCCCTCACTCCGGTCGAGCTTGTGGGCTCGGACCATAATCCCTCATGCTCGAGGGTATCGGGCTCAGGTTGGCGGGACCATCCTTTTTGACGGCGTGTTTCAGCCCAGGGGGTTGATCCGCGGTCGCCGCCCGCCCGGATCCGGCGAAGCCGTCGCGTTCGGCTTCGCTGGAATGGGGTCAAGTCATTAAGCCATCGTTGGCGTGTTGGAGTGGGGTTAAGTCATCGATCGTCATGCCGCCTTGAACACGGCCTTGAACACGGCGCCCTCGGGAACGACGCCTTGGGTGACATAACGCCACAAGGCGACGAGGAGTTTGCGGGCCAGCGCGACGATGGCGATCCGGCGGACGCGTCCCTTCGCGGCGCCGACCCGCGTATGAAACCAGCGGCTCAACGCCGTGTCCGGCTGGTGACTCAACCAGAACCAGGCAAGCTCAATCATCGTCTTGCGCAGGCGGCGATTTCCTGACTTTGAGATGCCCTGATCCCGTTCGACGCCGCCGCTTTGCCAGGGACTGGGCGCCAATCCGCCGTAAGCGGCCACCTGCCGTCGGTTGCCGAAGTTGCGGAACAACTATTCCAGCCACAGGAGCGAGGCGAACTCAGGGCCCAAGCCCTTGAGCTTGAGAAGCAGGGCGGCGGGGTTGTTGCGCTCCTCGGCGTCCGTGCGGATGAGCGCGTCGCGGGCGCGTTCGACCGTTGCCAGTTGTGTCGTCACCACCGCGATCCGATCGAGTTCCCGTCGGATTTCCGCCTTCAGCATCGGCGGCAGCTCACGGCCGTCGCCGGTTCGAAACGCTTCAAGCCGTTCGAAACAATCTCGCCGAAGCGGATTGTAATCCCGGACGCCCTGGCCGCTGAGCAGGCCTTTGATCCGATTGGTATGCTGAATGCGTTCCTTGAGCAGCGTGCCGCGCTCGCGCGTCAGCCGGCGGCGATCCTCTTCCTCAAGGCTCGGCGCGCGAACCATCGAACAGACCCGCCGCTCGCCGCGAGCCCAGGCCATCAAGATAATTTTTTGGCGATCAAACTTTATTCATGCCGTAAAGGCATGTTTTACTACCGTTACGGAACCCTCGACTTTCGAGCATCGGATTAACCCATCAAACGGGTCTGTGGCGCTAACCTTCCCCTGCGCCCGACGTCCTTCCCTTGAGGAAAGTCGTCGCCGGCGGCGGGGCTGACGCGAATGTCCGATTGCGATCTCTTGCCTGATGGTTTCGGTTCCCGCGGCGAAACGGGCGCGGCCGAGTTCGAGTCGGTCCTGCTGCGCGAGCAATATCGTTCGCTTGCGCGGCTTGGACCCTATGTCCATGGCGTCATCATCCTGGCGACGGCGGCGCTTTACGCCGCGACCGCGCCGGCGTCGCTGATCGCGGGAATCCTTCTCCCTGCGGCCCTGCTCGCCATCTCGACGCTGCGCCTCCTGTCCTGGCTCAAGGCGCGCGAATCCGTAGAACGCGTGACGATCGACGTTCTGCGGCGCGAGGTCATGGGCGCGCGCGTCCTCGGGCCGGCGCTGGCGTTCGCGCTCGCCATGATGGCGGCGGCTTCGACGGCCGAGAGCAACCTGCTCGAGTTCGCATTGGCGCAGGTCGCCGTCTGGATCGCCGCCGCCGCCTGCGCCTTTTGTCTCAGCGCGCTCGGAAGCGTCACCGGCGTCGTCGTCGCCGCCGCGACCGCGCCGCTCGTTGTCGCGTTCCTGAGCCGCGGGGCCGATCTGACCCTGTGGCTGGCGGCGCTCATGACCGTCGCGGCGTGCTTCGTCATCCGCATGCTGGGCGAGAACTCTCGCATGTTCGCCGAGATCGTCGGCTCGCGTTTCGCCATGGCCGAAAAACAGCGCGCCGCCGAGGACGCGAAAGAGGCGGCGATGGCCATCGCGCTGACCGACGATCTGACCCGCCTGCCCAACCGGCGCTGCTTTCTCGGCGAGCTCGCCGAACGGATCACGACCCGCGCCGGAACCGCACGGCCGTTCGCCGTCGGCCTCATCGACCTCGATGGCTTCAAGCCGATCAACGACAATCATGGACATCCGGCCGGAGACGACATCCTCAGGCAGGTCGCCGGCCGGCTCGCCGAGGCGCTTGCCGGTCGAGGCTCGGCGGCCAGGATGGGCGGCGATGAATTCGCCATCCTTTGCGACGGGATCGGCGCCCACGAGGAGGCGATCGCGCTCGGAGAGGAGATACAGGCGATCTTCACAGCGCCGTTCGCCGTCGACGGACGCGACATCGCCTTGACCGGCGCCTGCGGCTTTGCGCTCTTTCCCGATTCCGCCGCCGAGCCGGACGAGCTTGTGCGCATGGCCGACGCGGCGCTCTACCGCGCGAAGGCTATCGGCCGTGGCGGCGTGGCCGTCTTCGCGACGGCTGAAAATGACGCCGCCGCCCGCGCCGCTTTTGAGGACGTCCTGCGCAGAACAGCGGCCGAGCCGAAGACCGTCGAAGCGACTGTCGCCGACTCCGTCGAGCTGCGGCGCCGCCGAGCGGCTTGAGGCGCTTCGCCGATCAGGCGGCGGCCAATCGACGTCGTTCGACCCTGTGGCGCCCGCCACTCGCGTCTCGGCGTCGGGAGCCGCCGCTGGGCCGGCTACGCCTTCCTTCTGAAGCGTTGACCTATCGCAAGGCGCATCGGCCGCGTCGCGCCACTATGCGAGGAAGGTTGTGGAGAAATGAGATGTTCACGTCTTCATTCTTGTTGGTTTTGATCTGCGCTGCTCCGGTCGCGTTCATTGTCGCGAACGCGTCCCGGCCCCGACGGAGGCGAGCGGCGGTCCTGGTCAGACCGCGAAGCGATAGGATTCAGCGAACGCGCTCATGAGGGCGGGCCTCGAGCGCTCGCGACGACAATGTCCGCCTATTCCATCGAACCGATCGGACCGCGAACGATCGATCTCGCCTATCCCTTGGCCAGGGCTTGCGGCTGCGGCCTCATGCTCCGTGAATGGCGAGCGTATTGCCAGGCCTTTCAACCGGCGCCGCTTCGCGGCGAGGCGGCCGGCGGGAGCGAGCGGGCGCTCGTTGCGCGCGACGCTCGCGGCTATGTGAGAGGTTTCTGCGTCTATTCGATCACAAATGATCCGCGCCACGGCCGTCTTCTTCAAGTCCCGATCTTTGCGACTGCCAGCGCCGCGGACGGAGAAGGCGTAGCCAGGGACCTCATCCAAGCCCTCGCGTCCCAATGCGACCAATCCGTCTGCTCGGGGGTGCGATTTTGGCCCATGGCGGCCGACAGTTGGAAGCGCCCACAAACAGCGAACGCCGTTGGGCGAACCCATGACAGGTTGTTCCTGCGGCCGTTGCCCGGCGCGGCGGAAATCGCAAGGGCTGTCATTGGCTCGGGACCATGGCGCGCCTCGAGACCGCGCGACTAGCGATCAACTTTGCCGGTAAAGACATATCCAACGCCGCGGACCGATTTCACGAGCGTCGGATTTTTTGGATCGGCCTCGATCTTCTTTCGCAATCGGACGACCTGCGCATCGATCGTGCGGTCGAAGGACTTCAGGCCGCGTCCGCGAGTATGATCCATCAGAGCTTCCCGGCTCAGGACATGCCCGGGATGTTTCGCCAGCGCCGCCAGAAGATCGAATTCGCCGGTGGTGAGCGCGACGTCCGCTCCGGTCGGAGAGACCAGCCGCCGGCGGGCGATATCGAGCAGCCAGCCGTCGAACCGGATGACGTCGTCGCCGCCCTGCGGATTCCGAAGCGCCGGTTCGGGGGACGGCTTTCGCCGGCGCAGAACGCTTTTGACCCGGGCCAGGACCTCGCGCAGATGAAAGGGCTTTGCGACGTAATCATCCGCGCCGATCTCGAGGCCGACGATGCGGTCCAGCAACTCGTCTCGCCCGGTCAGCATGATGATTCCGACGTCGGATGTGGCGCGGATCTCGCGCGCGAGCGTTAGACCGTCCTCGCCTGGCATGACCACGTCGAGCAGGATGACGTCTATCGGCCTCGACTTCAGTTGCGCGCGCATCGCCGCGCCATTCGCGGCGGCGCTGACCCGATAGCCTTCCTGCTCGAAATAACGGGTGAGCATCTGACGAATCCGAGGATCGTCGTCGACAACAAGAATTTGGACGGGCTGTTCTGCCGGCTCGATCATTGACTTGGCGATGCGACGCCGGGCTGTCACACAATGTTACAAAACGGCGCCAATCTTCACACGCAAGCGATACCCCGGTGACATAGCGCTGCTCAGATGCGCCCCGTCAAGTCAGATAGGGAAAGCGCCATGTATAGCCAGGCAACAGCATCGCTAACTCGCGGCGCGGGTCAGTCGGTCGTCGACCCGGCCGATCTCGCGCCCGCGCTCAAGGACCTCTTCGAAGGACAACATGCAGAGAAGCTCGAGCCGGGCGAGGCGCTGTTTTGGGAAGGCGATCAGGCCGGCCAAATCTTTGACGTCCTGGAGGGCGTGCTGAGGGTCTACAAGATCCTGCCGGACGGCCGGCGGGCGATCATGGGATTCATCTATCCGGGCGACGTTCTCGGCGTGTCGTTCCAGGACCGCTATCTCCTGACCGCGGAGGCGGTCACGGAGGTGAAGGTGCGGCGCTTCTCACGCGGGCGCTTTTTTTCGCGGGTGAACAAATCGCCGGCTCTGCGCCCGCAGCTTTTCGCGCTTCTTTGCGACGAGATGTCGGCCGCCCAGGACCAGATGGTGCTGCTCGGCCGCAAGAGCGCGGAGGAGCGCGTCGTCAGCTTTCTTCTCTCCATTCATCGCAAATGCGACCCGGACAACGAAATCGAGCTGCCGATGAGCCGTCTCGATATGGCTGACTATCTCGGCCTCACGATCGAGACCGTATCGCGGATGATGACCAGCCTTGTCCGGCGCGGCCTCATCGCCGCGGCTGGACGTCACAGGCTCGTCCTGCGTAAACTGAGCGTGCTGCGAGAAATCGCCGGCAGCGAGGAAGATGGGGCTGATGCGCAGCCCTCGCCGGCGCGGCGGGCCGTTTGGCCGAATTGAACGCAAGCACGAGGGGCGGAGCCTGGATAGATCCCAAGACACGCCCAAAGCGATCGCCGCAGTCGATTTTGCTGAAATGGCCCCAGTGTTAGACCTGACGAACACCGTCATCCATGACCAGGAGGGCAAGATCCTGTTCTGGACGAGCGGATGCCAGCGCCTTTACGGCTGGAGCCGCGAGGAAGCGCTGGGAAAGGTTCTCCATGAGCTTCTGAAGACCCGTTATCCGCTGCCGCGCGAGGAGATCATCAAGCAGCTTCGCACCGACGGAAGCTGGCAGGGCGAAATCGAGCAGAAGAAGAAAGACGGCTCCCTCGTCTCGATCGCGAGCCTCTGGGTCGCGCGGCTGACTGCCGACAAGAAAATTCCGTCGGTCCTTCAGATCAACAGCGACATCACCGCGTTGAAGCAGGCCCAGGCCGAGCTCATGGCCCGCGAGGCGCATCTGCGCTCGATCCTCGATACGGTTCCGGAGGCGATGGTCGTCATCGACGAAGGCGGCATCGTCACCTCGTTCAGTTCAGCAGCGACGCAATTGTTCGGTTACGATCCCGAAGAGGTCATCGGCCGCAATGTCAAAATGCTAATGCCCGCTCCTTATCGCGATGAACATGACGAATACATCGCCCGATATCTGAAAACCGGGGAGGCCCGCATCATCGGTTTCGGCCGGGTGGTCAAGGGCCTCACCAGAGGCGGCGAAGTCTTTCCAATGGAATTGGCCGTTGGCGAAGCGCAGGCCAGCGGCCAGCGAATCTTTACCGGGTTCATCCGTGATCTGACGACCCGCCAGAAGATGGAGGCGGAGCTCAGGCAATCGCAGAAGATGGAGGCGATCGGCCAGCTGACCGGCGGCGTCGCTCACGATTTCAACAATCTTCTGACCGTGATCGCCGGCAACCTGGAGATGATTGAGGGGAGCCTCAGCGACCCGGATCAACGCGAGATGCTGAGGGAGGCGCAGGACGCGCTGCAGGAGGGCGCCAAGCTGACCGCCCAATTGCTTGCGTTCGGCCGCCGACAGCCCCTCAACCCCGAACCGACGGATATCGGCCCGCTCGTTTCCAATTTCGCCGAGCTGATGCGCCGCACCCTGGGCGAAGCGATCGAGCTCAGCATCGTGACCACCGGGTCTGCGCATCTTGCGGTGGTCGACGCGACCCAGTTGCAAAACGCCCTGCTCAACCTGGTGATCAACGCGCGCGATGCGATGCCGCGCGGCGGACGTCTGACGATCGAAATCTCCCACTCGCGGCTCGACGCCGATTACGCGCAGATGTACCCGGAGGTCCGCACCGGCCGCTACGTGCTGATCGCCGTCACCGACACCGGCGAAGGCATGTCCGAAGAGGTGCGCCAGCGGGCGTTTGAACCTTTCTACACAACGAAACCGACCGGGGCGGGTACAGGTCTCGGCCTCAGCATGGTATATGGATTCGTCAAGCAATCCGGGGGGAACGTCCAGCTCTACAGCGAACTGGGCGGTGGCACGTCCGTGCGGGTTTTTCTGCCGCTGGCGGAAGGCGTTCAGTCCGCGGCGCAACCCACGGCGAGCATCGTGGAGCTCGATGCCATGCGGGGCGGAGCGGAGACGATACTGGTGGTCGAGGACGATCCGCGCCTGCGCAGAGTCGTCTCCAGGCGCCTCAGGAGCCTCGGCTATGAGGTCATCGAGGCCGAGAATGGGGCCAACGCGTTGGGACTGCTCGCGGCTCATCCCGAAATCGCCATGATCTTCACCGACTTCGTGATGCCCGGCGGCATGAACGGCAACGAGCTGGCGGACGCTGCTTTTGCGACAAGGCCGGACATCAAGGTCCTGTTCACCTCCGGCTATGCGGAGCCGGCGGCCGCGCGGCGGCAGCTTCGCGCGGGAGCCTGGCTCAAGAAGCCGTATACGGCGATCGAGCTCGCGGACAGAATTCGCGATGCGCTGGACGGGCGGGCCGACTAGGGGCGCGCCGCTTGAGTTGCGCCAATCCCCTCACCCGTACTCATCCCCGGCGACCCGTCCTTCGGGCGGCTTCGAATAGTAGGCGTTGAGAATCATCATTCTCGGCTTGGCGTTGTCGACCGAGATGGCGGCGCGGCCGTGCCAGCTGGCGTGAAATAGGCTGTGCGCCGGATTGATGACGACGAACGCGCAGCCGGTGTTCGGCAGGAACGGAAACGTCTTGTCCTTGACGAGCCCGTAAGTCCTCCATGCGAACACGCTCATGGGCGAAATCTTGTAGACCGTCGTCCCCAGTTCCCGCTGGCTGTCGTCGTCAGGCATGTAGATCAGCATCGTCAGCACTTTGCGGCGCGTGTCCGAATGCGGCTTGATCGCGTAGCCGTCGAAATCGGCGTAGATGACCGGCCGCGGAAACATCGGGATCGGCCAATCCTCGTCGCCGCCCCCGGCGCGGATTTCGAACCCCCGGCGCAGGCGCTCGCGCAGCGCGGCCTCGATCGCCGGCGCCGAAAGCGCGTCGCAGACCGTCCGCCATAGCTCCGTGCGTTCGGGATCGCCGGCGTCGGCCGTCCGGTCGTAGAGAGTGAACTGCCTGCGGGTTTTCGCGCCGTTCAGATCGACGTAGCGGCCGGGATCGGGCCAGCGGGTGACGAGCCGGCGGTAGACATCCTCGGCGAAAAAATTCTCGAACGTGAGATGCGGGTAAGGCCGGTCGAAATATCTCCCGGAAAGCAGCGATTCTTCGCCCTGATCGACAATCGAGCCGAACAGGGCCTTTGTTGTCGACTCCGATGCCACTTCATTCCCCCGGCGCCGCCGGCCCGACCATGGCGCCTTCGGATTCGCTTCTGGCGGCCATTGCCGCACGTTTGGCGCGGCTGATCCATGACGCGGAATGTCGCACCCCGGGGCGACCGCGTATCGAACGCGGCTCCGGCAAGAGTTGGCGCCGCGCGCGGACAGCAATAAAGTCGGCGCACCCTCCGGAGCCGCGAAGCCGGTGGAACCGCCGGATCTGATTTCGCCACAAGGAGAGGCGCGTGCCGAGCGGCATCCATCACGTGACCAGCATTGCGAGTTCTGCGCGCCGCAACCTCGATTTCTATGCCGGAACGCTCGGCCTGCGGCTGGTGAAGAGGACGGTCAATTTCGACGACCCCGCCTCCTATCACCTCTATTACGGCGATGCGGCCGGCCATCCGGGCACGATCCTCACGTTTTTCCCTTGGGAGGGCGCGCCGCCGGGCCGGCTCGGCGTCGGCGAGGCGCAAGAGACCGTGTTCAGCGTGCCGGAAGGCTCGATCGGCTATTGGGCTCAGCGTCTCATCGAGAAGGGGGTGATCCACGATGCGCCGGCGAAGCGCTTTGGCGAAACCACCCTCGCCTTCAAGGACGGCGACGGGACCCGGCTCGCGCTCGCGGGCGTCAAGGGCGCCGAGGAGGCGGCGTCGGCGTGGAGCGGCGCCGAAGTGCCGGCGGAACACGCGATTCGCGGCTTTCACAGCGTGAGCCTGCTCCTGGCCGACGCCGGCCCGACCGCGGCGATCCTGACCGACGTCTTCGGCTTTGTCCCTGCTGGCGACGAGGGCTTGACGCACCGGTACCGGGCGCCGGGCGTCGAGCCCGGCGGCGTCATCGACCTGAGGACCGCCGGAGAATTCCTGGCGGCGCGCCAGGGCGCGGGCTCGGTCCACCATATCGCGTTCCGGGCGGCCGACGATGCGGCGCAAGCGGCGATGGTCCGGAAGCTCGTCCAGCAGCATCATCTCCGCCCGACCGAGCAGAAGGACCGCAACTATTTCCGTTCGGTCTATTTTCGCGAGCCCGGCCGGGTGCTGTTCGAAATCGCGACTGATCCGCCCGGCTTCGCCGTCGACGAGCCGATGGAGTCGCTGGGCCAAGGCGCTCAAGTTGCCGCCGTTCCTCGAGGCGCGCCGCGCCGAAATCGAGGCCGCGCTGCCGAAACTCGACTAGCTGGGGACCGAAGCTTGCAATTCCTGTCTCTTCGCGGAAACCGGTGATGGCGGACACGCTCGGCTATATCCATCGCTTCGAGCCCGGCCTTGACCCGACTCTTCCGCCGATTCTCCTGCTGCATGGAACGGGCGGCGACGAAAGCGACCTCCTGCCGCTGGGTCGCGAGGTCGCCCCCGGATCGGCGCTCCTCTCGCCGCGCGGAAACGTGCTCGAAGGCGCCATGCCCCGCTTCTTCAGGCGCCTGCGCGAGGGCGTGTTCGACGAAGACGACGTCCGCCGCCGGGCGGGCGAACTCGCCCATTTCGTCGCCGACGCGCGCAGCGTCTATGGGATCGGCGCGCCGGTGGCGCTCGGCTATTCGAACGGCGCAAACATCGCTGCGGCGGTTCTGCTCCTGCACCCGAACACGCTTGCAGGCGCCATCCTGCTGCGGGCGACGACGCCGCTTTCCGAACCGCCGCGGCCCGATCTTTCCGGCATTCCGGTCATGATCCTGTCGGGACTGAACGACCCCGTCATTCCCCGCTCCGGCGCCGAGAAGCTCACGCTCGCGCTGACGAGCGCCGGGGCGCGGGTCGAACGCGTCGAACTGCCCGCCGGGCACGGCCTGACCCAGGCCGACGTCGAGCGCGCCAAAGCCTTCATCGCGCGGGAAGCGGCGCAACCTTCGCCGCGCGCATTGTAGGCCGGATCTGCTGAGCCGGCCCGGCGCGGTCAGGCGACCGCGCCCTACAACGTCCTGGCGACGAACTTGACGATTTCGGTCATGATGGTCGAAGCCGCCTGGTCCGCCGCGGCCGCCACGTCCGCGGCGGCGGTTGACGCAACCGGCGTCCGCAGGGTGAATATCTGGTCGGCTCTGATCCGCCCGCTTCCGAGCGAAACAACCCAGGCGGCGACGTCGACATGGACTTCCTTCGTCTGGGCGTCGAGCTCGAACGCGCGGATGTCGAGATCGACTTCGTAATCCGCATTCGCAGCCGGCCCGTCGATCCAGCGCGCCAATCCCGCGTTCTGGAAACTCTGCGCGAGCCGCGTGCGGAAGAGCGCGGGCAGCGACTCCGACCAGCGCGCGCCCTCGAGCGTGGCCAGCGTGTCCGAATCGCGCACCAGGATGCGATCGCTGTCGAGATTGGCCGTCGCGGTCGGTTGACCGACCCGGATCTGCGCTCGCAACGCGCGCGCCGGCGGCGGCCTGGCGGCGGCGAGATCGTACATGGTCGGGGGCGGCCCGCTCGCGCATGCGGCGACCGTCAGCGCGACCGCGACCGCGGCAGCCAATTTCATCCCGCCCCTCGTTCCGACCCCCCAGCGCGCCATCATTGGCCGCCGTGATATTCGGGCAGGGACGGCTTGGAGCCGAAAATGAGCTGATTCGGGTTGCGCTCAAGCGAGCGCACCATACGATCGACGTCGTCGATTGTCCGCCTCCCCTCGACCGCGAGCGCCTCATACTCGCGCAGACCCGAATTGACGAACCGGCTGAGACCGCCGCCGATGTCCTTCACTTTGGCGTCGGTGTCATCGGCGAGCTTCTTGATCGACACCGCAGCGTCGCTGATCCGGTCGACCGCTCCCTTTGTGCCCGGCGACCCGAGGAAACTTTGGGCGCTCGCCAGCACGCCGTCGACCTTGTCGGCCGATTTGTTGAGCTTGCCCGAGAGCTCGGCGAAGTTCTTGATCGCAAGGTCGACGTTGGGTCTGTTCGCCTGCACTGTCGCCATAACCTGGTCGACCCTCTCGACAATGCTCGCAATCTTTTGCGAGTTGATCGACTTCATGAGCTGGTCGACGTCGACCAGCGCGGTGTCGAGCCGCGTGGCCGAGTCGTTGAGATGACTGGCGAGCGCGGCGCCGTCGCGCACCAGACCCTTGAAATTGTCCGAGCTCGCCGACAGTGCCTGGCTGAACGTCTGCACATTGCCGACGACGTCGTGGACCTTGTCCGGATCGACCGCCGCGATGAGACGATTGGCGTTCGCCGTCAGGGTCTGGATTTGCGCCACCACCGGCTGGACCGTCTTGCTGATCTCGGCCAGGTTCTTCAGCGTCACGTCGACGTTGGGGGCGTTGTCGGCGAGGGTCTTGGCGAAGACGTCGGCGCTCTGGAGCGTCGAATGGACCGAATCGGAGTTGTCGGCGATAAGCTTGTCAGCGCGATCGACGACCGAGACGCCTTTCGCCGACAGGCTTTGGATGTTGTCCACGATCGCGCGGACTTCGTCGGTATTGATCGACTGAACCAGCCGATCGGCGTCGTCGGACAGGGTTTGCAGGCGAGCCGCGAGCGGCCCGATCTCCTTGCCGAGCTCGCCGACGCTCTTCAGCGCCGCGTCGACCCCGGGCGCATTATCGGCCAGCGCTTTCGAGAACACGTCGACATTCTGGATCGCCGAGTGGATCGGCGCGGAATTGTCGGTAATGACCTTCTCGGCGTCGTCCAGAACCGACGTGGCCCTGATCGAGAGGGCGCCGACGTTGTCGAGAATCTCCTGCAGCTGCATCGACTGTTCTGCGTAGATGATCGCCCCCTGGCCATTCTCGCCAACCAGGGGTTGCCCAGGCTTCGACCCGCCGAGCAGGGCGACCGCCGCGGCGCCGGTGATTCCCGCGGTCTCGAGCCGCGCCTTGGTGTTGCGGTCGATCGGGGCGTCGCTGCTGACGTCGATGTCGGCTACGACCTGATGGGGATCGCTGCGGGAAAACGTGAGGTGGGTGACCTCGCCGACCTTGATGCCGTTGAAAAGAACGTTGGCGCCGCTCGAAAGGCCGGAGACCGAGCCGTTGAAAACGACCTGGAAACTCCGGTGGCCGCCCGGCGTCGCGTAGCCCGCGATCCACATCACAAACAGAAAGGCGCCGACGACCGCCGCCATGGTGAAGGCGCCGATCACGACATAGTTGGCCCGCGTCTCCATGTCTCGTCAGCGCCCCGCGTTCTTCGACCGGTCGTCCCCGGCCGTCATGGCGGGCCGCTCGGCGGCCGCCGAGAGGCGGATCACACCCCTCTTACCGTGGAAATAGGATTTGAGCCAAGGGTCCTCGGAAAGGAGCAGCTCGCTGATCGGTCCGACCGCGATCACCTTGCCATGGCCGAGCACCGCGACCCGGTCGCAGATCGCGAACAGGCTGTCGAGATCGTGGGTGACCATGAAAACGGTCAGGCCCAAAGTCTTCTGCAGCGTGCCGATGAGATCGTCGAAATCGCCGGCCGAGATCGGATCGAGCCCGGAGGTCGGCTCGTCGAGAAACACGATCTCCGGGTCGAGCGCGAGCGCTCTCGCCAGCGAAACGCGCTTCGTCATGCCGCCGGAGAGTTCGGAAGGAAGCTTGTCGGCCGTTTCCGGGGGCAAGCCGACGAGCGCCAGCTTTTGCGCCGCCAGACCGTCGAGCGTTGACTGGGACAGCTTCAGATGCTCGCGCATCGGCGCCTGGATGTTCTGGCGCACGGTCAAGCTGGAGAACAGCGCCCCCTCCTGAAACAGCACGCCCCATCGCTCGCCGACCTCCAGATGCTCGCGCGGCGTGAGCTTGTCGATATTGTGACCGAAGACCTCGATCGTTCCCGCTTGCTTGTGGATAAGCCCCAGGATCGTCCGGGTCAGCACCGACTTGCCGGCGCCGGAAGCGCCGACGAAACCGAGCACCTCGCCGCGATAGAGGTCGAGGTCGAGCCCATCCATCACCAGGTGGTCGCCGAAGCCGACCTTGAGGCCGCGGACGCTGATCACGACGTCGCGCGAGCGCGGGCCTGCGTTGGGGGCGTCGGCGCTCAATAGGTCACCGCGGCGAAGAACATCGCGAACAGCCCGTCCATGACAATGACCATGAAGATCGACTTGACCACCGATGAGGTGACGCAGCGCCCGAGCGACTCGGCCGACCCGCGCACCTCCATGCCTTCGGTCGAAGCAATGAGACCAATCACCACCGCCATGAACGGGGCCTTGATGAGGCCGACCATGAACGTATTGACGCCGATCGCGTTCTGGAGCCGCAACAGAAAACCCTGCGGCGTCATGCCGGCGTAGAGCCAAGCGACGATAAGACCGCCCCCGATTTGCGCCATGTCGGCGAGGAACGTCAGGACCGGGAGCGCGATGACCAGCGCCACCAGCCGCGGGATGATGAGCACTTCCAGCGGATCGAGCGCCATGACCTTCAGGGCGTCGATCTCCTCGCGCATTTTCATCGAGCCGATCTCGGCCGTGATCGCCGATCCGGTGCGGCCCGCGATCATGATCGAGGTCATCAGCACCCCGAGTTCGCGCAAGCCGAGAACCCCGACCAGGTCGACGGCGTAGGTCGAGGCGCCGAATTTCGCGAGCTGGAAAATGCCCTGCTGGGTCACGATCGCGCCAACCAGAAAGTTGATCAGCATGATGATCGGCACGCTGCGCAGACCGAACATCTCGAGGTGATGCACCATTGAAGTCCAGCGCCAGCGCAGCGGCCACAGGGCAAGGCGCAGGAACATCGCGACGATTTCGCCGAGATAATCCACGATGTCGATGAAATCGACGCCCGAGTCGTACACCGTTTCGCCTACCGCCGAGAGCAGCGTGATTCCGTGCGACGGATGACGGCGGGTGGGCGCCTCGGGCGCGTGATAGCCGGCGTCCTTTAGCAGAGTGAGGTGCTCGGACCGCCCGCCGCGATAGCTGACCGTTGCTCCGGCGGCCGTCAGTTCCACCCGGGCGCGATCGATGAACCAGGCGCCCGCCGTGTCGATGCGCTGAAGGGCGGAAAGATCGAGGATCACGCGCTTCGCGTCCTTGGCCGACGTGATGAGCGAAGCCCCGGCGGCCTCCAGCTCGTGTCCCGCGGTGACGATCCACGTTCCGGCCAGCGCCAGGACGACGCCGCCCTGGCTTTCTTGACGAGTTACGGATGGCGTCGTGGTCACCAGGCGCTCCGGCCAGAAACGGCGCTCATATCGCGCGACCCGGCGCCTTGTCGAGCGGACGCGAGGGGCGCAGCCCGGGCGGGGGATCAGGGCGACAACAAACCAAGTACGAATCGGAGACCCCGCCAGAGGGACTCAGATTCGCGAACAAAGCGAGTCCAATCTTTGTGCGCTGAGTGGCCGCACGGACCCTCAGGATCGCCGCTTCGTCGTCGCCTGTTCCTTTCCCCGCCCGGCTGGAAGCGAACCCGAGTTCGCCGCGGACGCAAAGCGCCACCGAATCAGTGACTTGCCGAATTGCCGACCGCTGTAGAGCTTTGTCGCGGGCCCCGGAGGTGTCAAGTGTGGTTGGCGAACTGTTGCCTCCCGATGAGCGTCCGCGCCCCAATCTGGGACCGGGGCGAAGGGACCGGGGACAAACAGGGTCAGAATCAGCGACGCACCGCTTCGCTCGATTCGGCGCGCGAAAAGCAACGGCAATCGGAGCGCCGGCTCGAGCCGGATCAGGTCATGGTGGCTGAAATATTGCCTCCCGATCAGCGCCCGCGCCCCAATCCGGGACCGGGCGAAGGGACCGGGGACAAACAGGGTCAGAATCAGCGACGCGGCGTTTCGACTCGATTCGGCGCGCGGAAAGCAACGGCAATCGGAGCGCCGGCTCGAGCCGGATCAGGTCATAGTGGCCAATGCGTTAAATTCCGCGATGGCGGCGGGCCTCAATCCATCATTGCCGCCTTGAGGATGCACACCATGGTCGCGTGCGCCGGCTTCCCGCTCAGGTTGCGGATTCGATGGGGCATATCGCAGCGATATCGCAGCGTCTCGCCCGCGGTTACCTTCGCCGAGGCTCCTCCGACCTCGACCTCGAGCTCGCCCTCGACCGCCGACAGGCACTCGACCGAGCCGCGAAGATGTGCGGTCGATTTCGAGCACGCCGCCCGGATCGGCCTGGAAATCATACCATTGCAGCCAGTCGACCGTCTTCAGCCAGCCGATCACCGCGAGCCGGCACAGTCCGTCGTCGGAGACGAAGATCGGCGTCGTGCCGCGGTGCAAATGTTCGATAAACGGGCCCTCTTCGGCCCCCTGAAGCATCGATTCGATCGACGCGTCGAGCGCGTGGGCAAGCCGCCAGATGGTCGTGAGCGTCGGGTTGGTCTCGTTGCGCTCGATCTGCGAAATGATCGACTTGGCCACGCCGGACTGCTGGGACAGGTCGGCGAGCGACAATCCGTAGCCCTTGCGCAACCTGAGCACCGCCTGCCCAAGCTGGTTCGACAGCGAGGCCGCCCCGGCTTCGAGAACTTTCGCCCTGTCCTTGCCTTCAACGCCCATCGCGCCCCTCGCTCTTCGCGCCGATAATAGACGATTTCGTTCGGAATATCGAACGATATTGTTCGGCTTGCCCCTTCGCGGGGCGCTCGCGCTCGAAGGTCTGGCGGCGTATTGTTCGTCAGGGGCGGAGGAAACGATAAGACTTGCGCGGCGCGCCTTTCGTCGCGCGTGGGAGGGGCGGCATGTTTCAACAATTGCTCACGCCGGTCGCCGGCAGCTTGCCATTGTCATTCGTCGTCGCGGCGCTCCCGGTTGTCACCGTTCTCGTGCTGCTCGGGATCCTGCACCGCCCTGCGTGGCAATCCTCCCTTGCGGGCCTGGTGGTCGGATTCATCATCGCGACCGCGGTCTGGGCCCTTCCCGCTTCCCTCGCCCTCAACTCTATCGCCGCCGGCGTCGTGTTCGCGCTCTGGCCGGTGATGTGGATCGTCGTCAACGCGCTGCTTCTCTATAACATCGCCGTCGAGTTCGAAGCGGTTCGACGCCTTTCGCGCCTGGGTTCTCAACCATCTGCCCAATGATCGACGCGTGGTCCTTGTCGTCATCGGTTTCTGCTTCGGAGCGCTGCTGGAGGGAATATCGGGCTTCGGCACGCCGGTCGCGATCACCTCATCGCTGCTCATCCTCGTCGGCTTTCCGGCGCTCGAAGCACTGGTCTTCGTCCTGATCTTCAACACTGCCCCGGTCGCCTTCGGGGCGCTTGGCGTTCCGGTGACGGTGCTCGGCGCCGTGACCGGGCTGCCGGCGCCGGTCCTTGGCGCAATGATCGGCCGCCAGTTGCCGTTCATCGCGCTGCTCTTGCCGTTCTATGTGATGGCGCTCTATGGCGGGACGCGCTCGGTGCGGGCGCTGTGGCCAGTCCTTCTGGCCGCCGGAGGCTCCTTCGCGCTCTGCCAGTTCATCGCGTCGAACTTTATCAACTACGCGCTGACCGACGTTCTCTCCTCGCTCGGCTCGCTGATCGTGACATTGGCGTTCCTTCAGCTTTGGAAACCTGCCCCTGACCCGGAATTCGCCGTGCGCGGCCAAACCGACCTCGGCCACGTCGCGTCCGATGTCGGCCCGTGGCACGGGTGGATTCCGTGGCTGATCGTGACCGCCATTGTCATCGTGTGGACCACCTTCGAGATTTTCAAGATCGGTCAACTGGCGATTCCGTGGCCCGGACTCGACAAGGCAATCTCGATCACGCTCTACAACAACAAGCCCTACGCGGCGGTGTGGTCTTTCCAGCCGCTCGCCACCGGCACCGCCATTCTGCTCTCCGCCATCGTCACCGCGGCGGTGGTGGGAATTGGCGTTTCCGACTTCATGCGCTGCGTGCTGAAAACCATCGAGCAGGCCTGGATAGCGGTGGTGACGGTCTGCCTCATCGTGGGCCTCGCGTATCTGATGAACTATTCCGGGATGGCCTACACGCTCGGCCTCGGGGCCTCTTCCGTCGGATATGCCTTCGTCTTCGTCTCGCCGTTCCTTGGCTGGCTCGCCGTGTTTCTGTCCGGGAGCGACACTTCGGGCAACGCGCTGTTCGGCAACCTTCAGGTGGTCGCGGCGAAGCAGCTCAATCTCGACCCGGTCCTGTTCGCCGCGACCAATTCCTCCGGCGGCGTGATGGGCAAGATGATTTCGCCCCAAAACATCGCGACGGGGGTTTCGGTCACCGACCTCCGGGGGCAGGAAGGCCTCGTGTTCGCGCGCACCTTCTGGCACAGCGTCGTTTTGACGCTTGCGCTCGGCGTGCTCGTGGCGATCCAGCAATTCGTCGTGCCGGGCATGATCCCGCACTGACGCCGGCGCCGCACGGATTCCCAGCCGGCCTTCGCACAGCCTTATTCAGGCGCAGCTGCTTCAGAACGCGCCCGGAAAGGCGCCGCCGTCGATGAGGATATTCTGACCGGTGATGAATCCGGCCTGCGCGCCGGCGAGAAAGGCGCACAGCGACCCGAACTCGGCCGGATCGCCGAACCTGCCGGCCGGGATTCTCGCCTTCGACTCGGTCCGCGCCTGATCGACGCTCACGCTTCGCGTCGCCGCCGCGCGGGCCAGACCCGCCTTCAGCCGGTCGGTGTCGAATGACCCAGGCTGGATCGAGTTGATGGTAACGTTGTTGCCCGCGAAAAGCCGCGCCGCCGAGGCAAGGAAGGCGGTCAGCCCCGCGCGCGCGCCCGATGAGACGTCGAGGCCGGCGACCGGCGCCCTGACTGAACTCGAGGTGATATTGACGATCCGGCCGAACTTGCGTCCCGCCATGCCGGGCGCAAGCGCCTGAATGAGCGCGATCGGGGTCAGCATGTTCGAACTCGAGGCCCGCGAGGATGTCGTCGCGGCCGATCTGGTCGAACTCCTTGCGGGGCGGGCCGCCGTTGTTGTTGACGAGAATGTCGGCGTCGGGACAGGCGGCGATCAGTTCCGCGCGGGTCGCCGGATCGTCGAGGTCGCCGAGGATTTCGCGAACCTTGACCCCGGTCGCCTCGCGTAGCTCGCGCCCGGTCCGGGCCAGCGCCTCGGCATCGCGGCCATTGAGCACGATTGCGCATCCGGCCTCCGCCAGCGCCTGCGCGCAGGCGCGCCCCAGGCCCTTGCTCGATGCGCACACGATCGCCTTGCGACCCGCGATTCCGAGATCCATCCCTCACGTCCCCCGCTCTCGACACTTCGAAGCTCGACAATTATAACCGCATCGCGTGCGCCGCGTCATCGAAGCGACACGAGAATCTGTGCAGAGAGTTCTTGTCTGTTCGCCCCCTCGCGAGGAGGCCGCTCATTGGCCAAGACCCACGAGACCATCCGTTACCGGACGCTTTTCCTGTCGGATCTGCACCTGGGAACGCGCGGCTGCCAAGCCCATCTTATCCTGGACATGCTGCGCCATGTCGAGGCTGACACGATCTATCTCGTGGGCGACATCATCGACGGCTGGCGCCTGCGCTCCGGATGGTACTGGCCGCAGACGCATAACGACGTCGTCCAGAAGCTCTTGCGCAAGGTCCGCGCCGGCGCGCGGATGGTGTTCGTTCCCGGAAACCATGACGAGTTCGCCCGTCAATTCTTCGGCCTGACCTTCGGCGGGATCGAGATCAGGCGGAAGGTGATCCACACCGCGGCCGACGGCAAGCGCTATCTCGTCATCCATGGCGACGAGTTCGACGTGGTCGTGCGACATTCGAAGTGGCTCGCCTTCTTCGGCGACTGGGCCTACGATTTCGCGCTGTTCGTCAACACCCACTTCAACGCAGCGCGCCGGGCGCTCGGCTTGCCCTACTGGTCGTTCTCGGCCTGGGCGAAGCTCAAGGTCAAGAACGCGGTCAATTTCATCGGCTCGTTCGAGCGCGAGCTCGCCAACGAGGCCCGGAAGCGCGGCGTCGACGGCGTGGTCTGCGGCCATATCCATCACCCGATCATCCGGGACATGGAGGGCGTGATCTACGTCAACACCGGCGACTTCGTCGAATCGTGCTCGCTGGTGGTCGAGCACCAGGACGGACGGTTCGAAGTGCTGCACTGGAAAACCTCCCTGCAAGTCGCCCCGCGGATCGAGGACCCCGTCTCGTTTGAGGACGAAGCGGCGGGGGAGCGAGCGGAAGAGGCGCAAGCGGAAGCGGCCTGATGCGGATCCTGATCGCGACCGACGCCTGGCGGCCCCAAGTCAACGGCGTCGTGTCGACCCTGGAGCGGATGACCCAGGCGGCGGCCGAATTCGGCGCCGAATTCGAATTCCTCACCCCCCAGGGCATGTGGAGCGCGCCGATGCCCTCCTACCCCGAGATTCGCCTGGCGCTGCCAAACCTGTGGCGGATCGGCCGCCAGATCGAGGAGGCGGCGCCGGACCACATCCATATCGCCACCGAAGGGCCGATCGGCTGGCTGACGCGCCACTATTGCCTGCGTCGCAACCGGCTCTTCACCACGAGTTACCACACTCGCTTTCCCGAATACGTGTCGGCGAGGTTCGGCGTACCCGAACGGCTGACCTATGCGTGGTTGCGCAATTTTCATTCGCGTTCGGCCGCCGTCATGGCCCCCACGCCGACCATCGGCGCCGATCTGACCCGGCGCGGCTTCGCGCGGGTCAGGCTTTGGACCCGCGGCGTCAACCACAGCTTTTTTCGCCCCAGGACAGAGCGCGCGCTCGACCTGCCGCGGCCGATCTTCCTCTCGGTTGGCCGGGTGGCGGTGGAAAAAAACCTTGAAGCTCTGCTCAGCCTCGACCTGCCCGGCTCGACGGTGATCGTCGGCGACGGGCCGGCGCGCCGCGGCCTCGAGCGCCGCTATCCTCACGCTCATTTTCTCGGCGCCATGCACGGCGAAGCGCTGGCCGGCGCCTACGCCAGCGCAGACGTGTTCGTCTTCCCGTCGCGCACCGACACTTTCGGGATCGTCCTGATCGAGGCGATGGCGAGCGGACTGCCGGTCGCGGCCTTTCCGGCGCCCGGACCGATCGACGTCGTCGTTCCCACAGCCGGCGTGCTGGACGAGGACTTGCGGGCGGCCTGCCTCAAGGCGCTGACCATCCCAAGGGAAAAGGCGCGCGAACATTCCCTGCGCTTCACCTGGAGGGAGAGCGCGCGGCAGTTCCTCGACAACATCGAGATGAGCCGGGCGGAACGCCGGCAACGGGCGCTGCCGCCCGACCGGGTCGGCGTCGCCCGCGCCGCCCGACGGCTCAGCGGCTCGCGCTGACCGAAGGCCGTTTCCCGCCGCCTCGCAAGATGGCTGGCGCAAGCTCGGCAAGCCCCGAGCAAGCGCGATCGACGCCAGTCAGGATCAGCTTCTTGCGGTTCAGGATCGGCTGCTCAATCAGGTTCCAGGACAGCCACGCGCAGAGCAGGGTCGGCGGCAAAGCCATGAGCGTCATCAGCCACCAACATCCGACGTCAGGAAAGAGATGCGCAACTGTTTGCTCGACAGGGAAGTGGAACAGGTAGACGCCATAGGACAGGTCGCCGAACGGGATCTTCGGCGGTCGCATGAGGCCGATCCAGACGGTCAGATAAGCGATCGGAAATGCGGCGAGATAGGCGGTGTCAGCAATCTGCAGCAGGACCACCGACGCGATCGCGGCTCCGACGCCGATAACGGAGGAGTAGGGGATCCGGTCGCGATAAAGGTGGATCGCCACTCCGGCAAGGAACGCTGCAACGAGAACTCGTCCCTGGAGGGGAGCGAACGGACTGACCGAATTCTTGAGCATCGCGCCGGCGGTGGCGGCGATCAAGAACAACACCAGCAGCGCGACAAAAAGGCGCCTATATCGCAGTCCCATCAACAACGAGACAATCGCGAGCGACACGTAGCACTCAAGCTCGAACGGAATCGTCCATAGCTGAGAATTGACGACCTGCGGAACGCGATTGTGATCGAATACGCCGGGCAAGGTAAAATGCACCAGGCCAAGAATATTGCCGAAATAGAGGCCTAACTCCGGGCTCGTCAGGTAGTCGCGAAGCGGCAGGGTGGTGAAAAGCGCGCCCAGAACCAGCGCGGAGAGCGCGACCTCGAAGGCGAGAGCCGGGGCGAGCCGCAGCACGCGAAGAATGGCAAACTGGTGCAGCCGCGTCCGCACAAAGCTGCCTGTGACGAGAAAGCCCGACAATGCGAAGAACATTGGCAGTATGGCTGCGACGAGAAAGCGGAACGGTCCGCTCCAAAGCGCGCGATAAACGGCGAGCGACCCGGAGGTGAGGATGACGCTGTGCCAAACAAGCACGGCGAGGGCCAATCCGAAGCGGAGATAGTCAAACCCCGCTGTGACGCCGTTTCCTTTCTGGATCTCGTCCAGAAGCGTTCGGTCGCCTAGAATTCGGGAGACTATGCTCCTGTCGATCATCTCGCGTTATTGTCCACGGCGGATTGCCCGGACAATCTCTGATAAGCGGGTTAGGAATTGCTTAGAAGGAACGGTTGAAAGCGCTCGAACGCGCCGCCTGTCGAGGCCCCGCGCTTCTGAGATGATGAGCGCTTGCCAGGAGCATCCCATGATCCGAGCCATCGCTTTCATCGCCGGCCTCGCGCCAGCTGTCGCCTTCGCCCAATCGAGCGGCATGGTCGGCGCCGGCGGCGAAGCCCACGGGATGACGATGCCGAACGTGATGATGCATGGGCAATCCATGGATCACAGGGCGCGGGGGGCAAGCGCGGCGCCGACGGAGCCAGGACAAAGCGCGTTCGCCGCCATCCAGGAGATCGTTGGAATTCTGAATGCCGATCCCAAGACCGATTGGTCGAAGGTCAATATCGACGCGCTGCGCCAGCACCTCGTCGACATGAACAACGTCGTGCTCGCGGCCGAGGTGAAGGATGTCCCCATCGGGAGCGGAATGCGTTTCGACGTGACGGGCGTGGGGCCGGTGCGCGATTCCATTCGCCGCATGGTGTCGGCCCACGCAGCGGCTATGAACGGCGTCGACGGCTGGGCATTGGAGGCCGCTGAGATCGACGGCGGCGAGTCGCTGACCGTGCTCCCCCCCGACAAGGACGCGGCCAAGCTGCGCGGCCTCGGCTTCTTCGGCGTCCTCGCGCTCGGCATGCATCACCAGGCTCATCACCTGATGATCGCGCGCGGCCAATCTCCGCACGGATGAGCCTCAGCCCGCGAGGCTGAGCGCGGTCGCCGCTGCGGCCGTCGCGAGGACGACGAGTAGCGGCGGAGCGCCCCAGACGATCAGGGCGACAAAGCCGGCCGCGGCGATGGCGAAGTCCGCCGGGCCTTTGACCGCGCTCGTCCACACCGGATTATAGAGCGCGGAGGCGAGCAGGCCGACCACGGCGGCGTTGACGCCGGCCATCGCCGCCCGCGCGCTGCTCACTGAGCGCAAGCCGTTCCAGAACGGAAGGGCGGCCATCAACAGCAAGAGTCCGGGTGCGAAGATCGCAGCAAGCGCCAGCGCCGCGCCGGCAACTCCGCCCGGCGGAATGCTGGCCGCCGCGCCGAGATAGGCGGCGAAGGTGAAGAGCGGTCCCGGCATCGCCTGGGCGGCGCCGTAGCCGGCAAGAAAGGCGTTATCGGAGACCCAGCCGGGATCGACCACGGCGGTCCGCAGCAGCGGCAGCACGACATGGCCGCCGCCGAACACCAGCGCGCCCGAGCGGTAGAACGCGGCGGCGAGCGCCGCCGTCCCCCGGAGCGCCGGAACGAACGACAGCGCCAGCAGGGCGAAGAAGAGGCTGGCGAAAACGAACGCCGCCGGACGGGTGATCGGCGGCGGGGTCGCGGCAATCGCGATATCGGCGCGCTGGCGGCAGACGATCAGGCCGCCGAGGGCGCCGAGCAGGATCACGGCGATCTGCGCCCACCCCGCCGGAGCGAACGCCATCAGGATCAGCGACAGGATCGCGATCGTCGCCCGCGGCCGGTCGGGGGCGAGGTTTTGGGCCATGCCCAGAACCGCCTGGGCGACGATGGCGACCGCGACAAGCTTGAGGCCATGCAGGAGCCCGTCGCCCGCAGGGCCTTTCAGAGCGCCCTCTCCATAAGCGAACAACGTCATCGCGATCGCCGACGGCAGGGTGAAGCCAACCCACGCCGCGAGTCCGCCGAGGTAGCCGGCGCGCATGAGCCCGATCGCGAAGCCCGTCTGGCTGCTCGCCGGGCCCCGGCAGGAACTGGCACGAGCGCGACGAGGTCGGCATAGGCGCGTTCGTCGAGCCAGGCGCGGCTGACGACGAATTCGCGGCGGAAGTAGCCGAGATGCGCGATCGGCCCGCCGAAGCTGGTCAAGCCAAGCTTCAGAAAGACGGCAAGGACTTCGCGGGCTGAACCCGACGGGCTTCGCCTGGGTTCGGCCTCCTCGAGCGCTGCGATCATGAGCCAAGCCAGGCAGTCATCGCGACGCGCGCCAGAGCGCGCCGCGATCGGACCCCTCGGCCCGGGCGCTAGGCCGCCTCGGCGAGCCGGTGCTGCACCATGGTCCGTAGCGTATTGAGGTCGCGAGCGAACAGCCGGATGCCGTCGGAAAGCTTCTCGGTCGCCATCTGATCCTCGTTGAGCATCCAGCGGAAGGTCTTTTCATCCATCGCAATCTTCGCCGGGGCCTGCCCTGGATGGGCCGGGTCGAGATGCCGCTTGAGTTCGCCCTCGTCCTTCGAGAGCGCCTCGAGCAGTTGGGGCGAGATCGTGAGCCGGTCGCAGCCGGCGAGAGCCTCGATCTCGCCGGTGTTGCGGAAAGACGCGCCCATGACGACCGTCTTGACGCCGTGGGTCTTGTAATAGGCGTAGATCGTGCGGACCGATTGCACGCCGGGATCGGTTTCGGGCGTGTAGGGTCCGCCGCCGGCTTTCACGTGCCAGTCGAGGATGCGTCCGACGAACGGCGAAAGAAGGAACGCTTTCGCGTCTCCGGCCGCGACCGCCTGGGCGAGCGAGAAGGCGAGCGTCATGTTGCAATCGATGCCCTCCGCCTGCAGGCGTCGCGCCGCTTGCACGCCTTCCCAGGTCGAAGCGAGCTTGATCAGGATGTGGTCGTGGCCGACGCCCCGCTCCTTGTAAGCGGCGATGAACGACTTGGCTTTGGCGACCATGGCCTCAGTGTCAAACGAGAGGTCCGCATCGACTTCGGTCGACACTCGCCCCGGCACGATCTTGGTCAGTTCGGAGCCGAAGTTCACCGCGATGCGGTCGGTCACTTCGCCGACGGACGCCCCGCGCTTGCGGCCCCAGACAATCGCCTCGTCGACGAGCCGCGCGTAGCCGGGCATCTCCGAGGCCTTCAGGATCAGCGACGGGTTGGTGGTGGCGTCGGTCGGCTTATAGGCGCGGATCGACTCCATGTCGCCGGTGTCCGAGACGACCGTGGTCATGGCGCGCAATTGCTCGAGCTTACTGGTCATGGGCGAGCCTCCTTCGGCAGGTTTCGCGTCCGATTGTCGCGCCCGCGCCCGTCATACGCAAGCCGCGGCCGCTGGACGAAGCGGCGAGCGATCCTGGAGGCTCAATTCTCGGCGGCTGCCGTTGTTCCAAACCGAGCCGTTTCCGCCCAGGCCAAGATCGCGGCCGGTCGGACCGGAACCTTATCAGCCCGAGCCTGTTCTTGAATATGAGTCAACGCCTAGGAGCGCGCCATGCCGAACCGCAAAAACCTCGAAGAGCTGTTCTTGGAGACGCTCAAGGATATATACTTCGCTGAAAAGCAGATCTTGCGCGCCTTGCCGAAGATGGCGAAGGAAGCAGAATTGCCCGAGCTCAAGCAGGCCTTCGAAACCCATCGCGAGCAGACGGAGGGCCACGTCGAGCGCCTGAACGAGGTGTTCGAGCAACTCGGCCGGCCGGCGCGCGGCAAGACGTGCGATGCGATCCTCGGCATCATCGACGAAGCCAAGGAGATCATGGAGGAATTCAAGGGCGCCGAGGCTCTCGACGCCGGCCTCGCCTCATCCGCCCAGGCGGTCGAGCACTACGAAATCGCCCGGTATGGCACGCTCAAGACCTGGGCCCGGCAACTCGGGCTTGACGAGGCCGCGAAGCTTCTCGACGAAACCCTGCAGGAAGAGATCGCGACCGACAAGCTTCTGACCAAGCTCGCAACCTCGTCCGTCAACAAGAAGGCCGCTTAAGCGCGCCCTCCGCTCGAGCGGCGGTGGCGCCGCGGCCCTGGCGCTCCGGCGGACGCCGGGCCCAGCCGCGGCGCTTTCATTTCATCCAACGACAGTCGCCATTCTCGAAGACGAGCACCCGCCCCTGCAGGATCGGCGCCTCCGCCGCGCGCGCCGGCGGCACGCCCGCGACGAGCATCATTAAGGCTCGCGCCGAGCCGCCGTGCGCGACCACGAAGGCTTCCCCGCTCAATCCATCGAGCCAGGCGCGCACGCGCTTGGCCAGCATGGCGTAACTCTCGCCGCCGGGCGGCGCGAAACTCCACTTATCTTTGTTACGCGCCCTCACGCCCTGCGGATCGCGGGCCTCGACTTCCCGCCAGGTCATGCCCTCCCAGGCGCCGAAGCTGAGCTCCTTGAGCCGCGCGTCGAGCTTGTAGACGCCGGGCTCAAGGCCCATCGCGTCGCGGACGATGTCCATGGTTTCGCGCGCCCGCATGAGCGGCGAGGCGAAAACAGCGCCCGCCGCGTCCATCTCCGTTATCGCCACGCCGGCCTCGGCGAGAAGAGCCTTGCCGATCGATCGGGCCTGATCGCGCCCGCGCGCGTTGAGAGGGATGTCGAGCTGTCCCTGCAGCCGATTTTCGGCGTTGTAGGCGGTCTCCCCGTGGCGCACGAACAGAATTCGGTAGGGAAAGGCCGACACGCGCGGATGGTTCCTTTCGAAGAAGCCGAGGGGCTTCAGGCCTCAAGAGCGAGCGGCCGGAATCCCCATTGCTTCGCCAGCGCCAGGCATTCGGCGACTGTCGCGACGCCCGCCGTCGTCGACACGGCGCGCATCGACGCCGCGGCGCAGGCATGCCCGAGTTCGAGGCACTTCAGGATCGGCCATTGCTCATGCAGGCCATAGAGCATGCCGGCGGCGAAAGCGTCGCCCGCGCCATTGGCGCCGACGATGGCGCTCTGAGGAACGGCGACCGAGCCGAGCGCGAGGCGCGACCCGTCACGTCCGCCGACGATCGCGCCCTCGGGAAAATGCGCCGCCGCCCAGCGCATGGCGCCGAGCGCGAGCGCCTCGTCGATCGCGCGAGCGACCGCGGCCGGGTCGGTTGAACCGTCCGCCCGCCGCGTCTCCCGGCCGGCAAGGGCGCCGATCTCGTAGTCGTTGACGATGAGCCAATCGAGATGGGGCAGGCACGGACGGCCGAGCTCGGCGAGCCGGTCGGCCCGGGTGGTCATCAGTTCCAGATTGGCGGCAAGCCCCGAGGCCCGCGCTTTCCGCAGCACCGCGACCCACCCGTTGGCGTCGCCGCGCCATGGCCGGTCCATCGCCTTATGCGCGCCCGGCAGTCCAAGATGCAGGATTTTCGCTCTGGTCGACGAGAAATCGAAGTGGTCGGGAGTCATCTCGGCGGCGACGCCCTGGTGATAGAAATGGGTGCGCCGGCCGTTGGACGAAACGTTGAAGGCGTCGACGCTCATCGTCGCGCCGCCAGGCAGGGCGCGGAGCGCCGAGCGCATGATGCCGCGCGCGTCGCATTCATCGAAGAGAAAGCGCCCGAGATCGTCGTCCCCGACGACCCCCATCGCCTCGACGGGAAAGTCGGGATCAAGGCGCTTGAGGTCGAACGCCATGTTCGAGCCGGATCCGCCGTTTTGGCGGTCGATGGCGAAAACTTCGTTGGACGTATCCTCATCAGGCCAGCGCGCAATCGACTTGTTGAAATCGACGCACCAGGTGCCCGCCGACAACACGCCCCGCCGTTCGCTCATCGGTCAGGCGGCCAAGAGGGCGGGTTCGGTGATCGCGCTGTCAGCCGCGAGCCCGCGGATCGGCCTCAGGCCCTGCTTTTGCAGCGCCGCGTGATAGTCCTTGACCGCCTCGAGCGGGGTCAGCTCGCCGTCGGCGACGGCGCGCATGAGCCGCACGACGTCGAGCGGCGACTCGGCCAGATTGATCTTGCGCCCGAACAAGGCGACCCGCGCGCCGTACTTCTCGGCCTGATGGATGAGCTCGAAGCAGTCGCGCGCGGTGCCGGCGCCGCCGCCGAGCACCCCGACCACCAGCCCCGGGTCGAACGACGCCAGCTCTTCGAGCGCCCTCGCCCCGTTGTAGGCGATCTTGAGGAATTTCGGCCGCTCCGCCTCGGTCAGGCCGGCGAGACAGCGGATGATCGCGTCGTTGACGAACTCGGGGACCGCCTCCGCGCTCAAGCCCCGCTCGACGTTCGGATTGAACACCTCGAGGAAATAGGAGAAGCCGTTGGCGGCGGCGTCGGCGCGAAAGTCCCTGAACGCCTCGAGCGAGGCGATGTCGGCGTCGATGTCGTTGGTGAAGGTGATCGAATAGAGGCCGAGATCGGTGAACGGCTTGACGAGGGGGAGCGAGGCGGAACGGAACGGCCGCGACGGCGCGTGATGAAAGGTCCCGCCGCGATGGCGCCAGATGTCGGTCGTGTCGTTGGCGCGGATCGCCGGTTTGACCCCCGTGCCGGCGAAAGTCTTGCGCTTCACGAGCTGTTCCAGGTTGGACGCCGAGGTCAGCATGATGTCGACGACATCCTGTTTGACGATCGCCTCGATCGAATCGAGAAATTCCGCCCGGGTGGCGAACCGCGTCGCCGCGCCGCCCGCCGACCGCGCCGGTCCGACCGCATGCAGCCCCGGCCCCATGTCGGGGTCCTTGGCGTCCGCGATGATGAAGTCCGAGCGCCGGTAGGCGCCTGCGCGGATGCGCTTGAGCTTGTCGTCGAGTCGGACCATTGAAAAAAATCCCTCCGCGGGCTTCGTCAGCGAGCGCGCGCCTTATAGCCCGCAAGATCGGGCCGGCGCCACCGGGCGCGAACGGCTGGCGCGGCGGCCCCCGTTCCGGTAGGTTCCCCGCTTTGGCGACCGGCGTCGCCGGCTTCTTCCCGAAATCGAGGTCAAGCGTCCCATGCCCGATCGTCTTCGCATTCTCCTTGTCGGCGCGAGCGGCGTGCTGGGCAAGGCGATCGCAGCCGAGCTCTCGCCTCGCCATCACATCATCTCGGCCGGCTCGAAGACCGGCGATATCCGCATCGACATCGCCGATCCGGCCAGCATCGTCAGGGGCCTCAAGGCGGCGGGGCCGCTCGACGCCGTCGCCTGCGCCGCCGGCGCCGTCAACTGGCCTGCGTTTTCGACGATCGAGCCCGCGCCTCTGGAAAAGTCCCCGTACGGACTCGGACTGACGAACAAAGTCATGGGCCAGGTCAATCTGGCGCTGGCCGCGCGCGACCATCTCAACGACCGCGGCTCGATCACGCTGATCGCGGGCGTGTTGTCACAGATCCCGATCGCCGCCGGGTCATCCGCCAGCATGGTCAATGCGGCGGTCGAGGCTTTCGCGATGGCGGCGGCGATCGAAATGCCGCGCGGCATCCGCATCAATGCTGTGAGCCCGACGGTGTTCGAGGAATCGATGGCTGACTTCGGGCCGTTTTTCCGCGGCCACGATCCGGTGCCTGTTCTCCGCGCCGCTCGCGCCTTCAGCCGCAGCATCGAAGGGCTCGAGACCGGCAAGACCTATCGCGTGGTCTGACGTCCTCGATGCGAAGCGCGCTTGTCGCCTACGTCGCGCTGACCGTTCTGACGCTCGGCGTTTTCGCCCTTTGGCCCGAGCTCGATCTGATCGTCGCGCGTTATTTCTTTCATGCCGGCAGCTTCTTCGGCGGCGATGAGGATTTGCGCTTCGCCCGCGACTTTTTCCGGGTGACGCCGTTCGTCGTGCTCGCGGCGTACGCGGCGCTTTGGCTCGCCGGGCGTTCCGGCGCGAAGCTCCCGTGGGCGCCGAGCGGGCGGGCGATGATCTTTCTCATCGTCACGATCGCGATCGGGCCCGGCCTCATCGTCAATCTCGGCCTCAAGGACCATTGGGGCCGGCCGCGGCCCTACCAGACACAGGGCTTCAGCGGCCAAGATCCGTTCCGGCCGTGGTACGCGACCGACGGCGCGTGCAAGCGGAACTGCTCGTTCGTCTCCGGCGAAGCGGCGACCGCGTTCTGGACGGTCGCGCCGGCGAGCCTCCTGCCCCCGCCCTGGCGCGCTCCCGCGCTCGTCGCCGCCTTCGTCTTCGGAGCCGCTGCGAGCCTGCTCAGGCTCGCGTTCGGCGGCCACTATCTCAGCGACGTCCTACTCGGCGGGCTCGTCACCCTCATCGTCATCGAGGCCGCCCGGCGGCTTATCTGGCCGCGCGGCGGGTCGTCTTGATGAATACGGCCAAGACCGGATGCGCCCTGGTCGTCATGGGCGTATCGGGGAGCGGCAAGACGACCGTCGGGGATCTGCTCGCCAAAGAGCTCGGCTGGCCGTTCGTCGAGGGCGACCGGCTGCATCCTCCGGCCAATGTCGAGAAGATGCGGCAGGGCATTCCGTTGACAGACGCCGACCGCGTCCCCTGGCTCGATCGCATCGGCGAGGAGCTCAAGACCTGGGCGGCCGAGGGACGGTTCGGCGTCCTGACCTGCTCCGCGCTCAAGCGCGCCTACCGCGACCGGATCCGCTCGGCGCGGCCTGACGTCCGCTTCATCTATCTGAAAGGCTCGGAGGCGCTGATCGGGAGCCGCGTCGCCGCGCGCCATCACGAATACATGCCGGCCTCGCTGCTGCGCAGCCAGTTCGAGGCGCTTGAGGAGCCGGCGCCGGACGAGCCGGGTGTCGTGACCATCGACGCAGGGGGATCAGCCGATGAGGAAGTCGCCGCTGTCATCGCCGCGCTCGACCTCTCCCGGTCCCAGCAAAGCTAGCCGGGTTGCGCGACCCGCAAAACCGGCAAGTTTGCTTGCGGCTCTCTCGACCGTATAAGTCCGACTGACGGTTCCGAGGGCCACCCACCCTCAACCGTCACGGCCGGGCTTGACCCGGCCATCCACGTGTCTCCTTCCGCATCATCGCGGCCAAGCGCGCTCCGTGCGCTCTTCGGCCCCTTGGGCGGACGAGTTCCGGCTCGCCTTCGAAGCGGCGTGGCGTGGATGGCCGGGTCAAGCTCGGCCATGACGGTCTTTTGTTTGAAGAAAGCCCTGACCCCATGCCGAGCCCCAAGAAGCCGCAAGTCAAACGCGTCGTGCTCTCCTATTCGGGCGGGCTCGACACCTCGATCATCCTCAAATGGCTGCAGACCGAATATCGCGCCGAGGTCTTCACCTTCACCGCCGATCTCGGCCAGGGCGAGGAGCTCGAGCCGGCGCGCCGCAAGGCCGAACTCCTGGGCGTGAAGCCGGACCATATTTTCATCGAGGACGTGCGCGAGGAATTCGTCCGCGACTACGTGTTCCCGATGTTCCGCGCCAACGCCCTCTATGAGGGCCAATATCTGCTCGGCACCTCGATCGCCCGGCCGCTGATCGCCAAGCACCTGGTCGATATCGCCCGCAAGGTCGGAGCCGACGCGATCTCCCACGGCGCAACCGGCAAGGGCAACGACCAGGTGCGCCTCGAACTCTCCGCCTATGCGCTCAATCCGGACATCAGGATCATCGCGCCCTGGCGGGAGTGGAGCTTCACCTCCCGCAATGCGCTGCTCGCTTTCGCCGAAGCGCACCAGATCCCGATCGCCAAGGACAAGCGGGGCGAGGCGCCGTTCTCCGTCGACGCCAACCTCCTGCATGTCTCATCCGAGGGCAAGGTGCTCGAGGACCCGGCCGAGGAAACTCCGGGTTACGTCTATTCGCGCACCGTCGACCCTGAAAAAGCGCCGGACAAACCGACCGTGGTCGAGATCGCGTTCGAAAAAGGCGATCCGGTCGCGATCGACGGCAAGGCGATGAGCCCGGCGGCGCTGCTCGAGGCTCTCAACACCCTCGGCCACGATAATGGAATCGGCCGCCTCGACCTGGTCGAGAACCGCTACGTCGGCATGAAGTCGCGCGGCATGTACGAGACGCCGGGGGGCACGATCCTGCTCGCGGCGCACCGCGCCATCGAATCGATCACTCTCGACCGCGGCGCGGCCCATCTCAAGGACGAGCTGATGCCGAAATACGCCGAGCTCATCTATAACGGCTTCTGGTTCTCGCCCGAGCGCGAGCTCCTGCAGGTCCTCATCGACAAAAGCCAGGAGATGGTCGCGGGCCGGGTGCGGCTCAAGCTCTACAAGGGCGGCGTCCATGTGATCGGCCGCGACAGCCCGCATTCGCTCTACGACCAGGACCTCGTCACCTTCGAGGAAGGCGCAGTCGCCTACGATCACCATGACGCCTCCGGCTTCATCAAGCTCAATGCGCTGCGGCTAAGAACGCTGGCGATGCGGAGGAAGAAGACGGAGGCGAAGGCCTAGGGGACGGTCATCGGCGTGCGCCGCTAGATTTCGGTCCCGTCCAATTTGGCGAGGACGCAGCCCAAAATGAGCCAATCGCCGTTCGACTCGCGGCGCAGCTTGTAGAGAGCCATCCAGGCGATGTCATCGTCGTCGACCAGGGTCGCCTGGAGAGTTCGCGTCATCGCCGAATTCAGCGAATGCGCCGAATTCGACGCTGCGGTGTCTGTAGACCGGCGGATAATTGTCGCGGACCATCGCGAGGAAGTGGTCGGCGTCGCCGAACATGGTCTGGATCGCCGGGTCGGCGAGCGCATAGGCCGCGGCTGCGTCGTCGCGCGCGAACGCATCGAATTGCCGCTCGACAATGGCGCGCGAATGAGCCGCGGTCAGTTCCTCGGCCGACGCGGCTCCAATCGACAAAGCGCTGGCGATGATCGCCGCTACGATCGCTTTCAACGCCATCTGCATCGCCGACCGCCTCCGATCTCCGTCCGATCGCTCATACGTGCAGGATCGGCGAATGGTTCCCACGCTTCGCGAAGAATCGTGGCGCAGGGAGCCCCTATGGGAGCCTGACCCCCCTCGCCTTCGCCGCCGCCGCGACAAACTTCATCGTCTGCGCGAATGCATCCTTGAGCGGCGCGGCGGTCGCGGGGTCGGAAATCTCCGCCCACCGCCTGGCGATCGTCTCGGGCGTGCGCTCGCTCTCGTCGAGATAGACGCCCGGCGTCTCGCCGATATGGGTGACCGCGAACACGCCCGCCCCCGCGCCGAGGATGACGCGCGACGGCGCGTCATCGCTAACCAGAAAAAGAAGCCCCGGCGTCACCGTCTCGGGTCCGAGAAGCTCCGCCGCCGCCGCCGGCAGGAGACCTTCGGTCATCGCCGTTCGCGCGGTCGGCGCGAGCACGTTGACGCGGATGTCGTTCTTCGCGCCTTCGAGGCCGAGCACGTTCATGAGCCCGATCATCGCCGCTTTCGCCGCGCCGTAGTTGGCCTGGCCGAAATTGCCGTAGACGCCCGAGGCCGAAGACGTCAGCGCGATGCGCCCATAGTTGCGTTCGCGCATGCCGGCCCAGACGGCCTTGGCGCAATTGGCCGAGCCGATCAGGTGAACGCGAACGACGAACTCGAAATCCGCCATTTCCATCTTGGCGAAGGTCTTGTCGCGCAGGACGCCCGCGTTGTTGACGAGGATGTCGACCCGGCCCCATTCCTTCTCCGCGCGCTCGGCGAGCGCTGAGGCCTGCGCATAGTCGGAGACGTCGGCGGGGTCCGCGATGGCGGTCCCACCCAACGCGCGGATCTCGTCCACGACCTTCAGCGCATTTTCGGACGGCGCGCCATTTCGGCCGAGGTCGTTGACGACGACCTTTGCGCCGCGCGCCGCAAGCCCGAGAGCATGGCTGCGCCCGAGCCCGGAGCCCGCACCGGTGACGATGGCGACCCTGCCGTGAAACTCTATCGTCATGATCGTGCCTTCGGCGCCCCGCTGTGCCCGAGGTCCCTTCTAGCGACCACCGGCGCATGTGCAACACTCGCGGGAACGACGTTCCGCGATTCAAGGCGTCCGTGCTACAGCTGACTGTCGCGCAGGCGTCACATTCGCACGTCAAAGACCGGCGTGACGGGGGAAAGCGTGACGCCCGTCGACGATTCGCTCATGCGAAGCGGCGCTCATGTCTGGAACAAGCGGCAGCGACCTCGAAGACCTCCGCGGCCTTCTCGCGGAGGTGAGGGCGTTGCGCGAGGGCGTTGAGCGCAAGGCGGCCGAACTGAGAAGCTCATGGCGGGTCGGCGCCGAAGAGAAGTCCGCTCGAGTGCTCAATCTTTCCCACTATCTTGCGCTGCGCGAGCACGACCTCACCGATCTCCAGTACCGGCTCGCCGCCCGCGGCCTGTCTTCGCTCGGCCGCAGCGAGGGCCAGGTCGCGTTGGCCCTCGAAACGCTCATCGCGACTCTCAGGCGCCTGACCGGCGAGCCGGGCGCCCCCTATCCCGCGACCTTGTCGGCGACTGCTGGCGCCGCAGAACTGGAGGCGGAGGCCAACCGGCTGTTCGGCAGGCGGCAGAGGGGCGGCCCGCATACGCGGGTGATGGCGACGCTCCCGCCTGAAGCGGCTTCGGAACCCGAGTTTGTCGACAATCTGGTCGCCGCCGGCATGGACTGCGCGCGCATCAATTGCGCCCACGACGACGCCGAGACCTGGGGGCGGATGATCGAAAACGTGCGCGAGGCCGCGGCGCGGCTCGAGCGCCCCTGCCGGGTGCTGATGGATATCGCCGGCCCCAAGTGCCGGATCCTCAGAGTGAAGGCGCCGGCCAAGACCCGCCTTTCGCGCGGCGACCGGGTCATGCTGGTCGATGAACTGCGCGAGAAGACCCGGGAGCCGATCGCGTTCTCGCTCAATTTTCCCGAGCTCGTCGACCAGCTCGTGGTCGGATCGGAGGTGTTCATCGACGACGGCAAGGCGGCGGGCCGGGTGGTCGCCAAGGCCGCCGGCCGGGCGGAGATCGAGGTTTACGCCGCGCGCGAGAAGGGGGTGCGGCTGAAGCCGGGCAAGGGGGTCAACTTCCCCTCGACCGAGCTTGATCTGCCGCCCCTGACCTCCAAGGACTTCCGCGACCTCGACTTCATCGCCGAGCACGCCGACCTGATCGGCTATTCGTTCGTCCAGCGGGTCGACGACATCGAGCTTCTGCAGGACCATCTCGTGGCCCGTGCGCCGAAGCGCGAGCCGCACGGGCTCGTGCTCAAGATCGAGACCCCGCTCGCGGTGCGCAATCTGCCGACGCTGATCTTGCAATCGGCGGCGCACAATCCGACCGCGGTGATGATCGCGCGCGGCGACCTCGCGGTCGAACTCGGCTTCGCCCGGCTGACCGAAATGCAGGAGGAGATCCTGTGGCTCTGCGAGGCGGCGCACACGCCGGTGGTGTGGGCGACGCAGGTCTTGGACAATTACGTGCGGGACGGCGTGGCGAGCCGCGCCGAAATGACCGACGCGGCGATGGCGCAGGGCGCCGAATGCGTGATGCTCAACAAGGGCCCCTATCTCGCCGAGGGCGTCGCCTTCCTGCGCGACCTGCTCGCCCGCATGGACCGCCATCGGACCAAGAAGTTCGCCCGGTTCGCCTCGCTCAAGGAGTGGGCTTGAGCGAGCTTGACAGCGCGCGTCAGGATGCTTAGCTAACTTAGCCATTCCCCTCTGAGCGCAGCATGCCCGATGCAAAAGGTTACTGTTCACGCCGCGAAAACGCAGCTGTCCAAGCTGATCGAGGCTGCTTTGGCCGGCGAAGATGTGATCATCGCCAAAGGCGAAAAACCGGTCGTTCGCCTCGTCCCTATCCCACAGGGCCAATTCAAGCTGGGGGTGCTCGATCCCGGATCATTGGGCGAGGGTCCGGACTTCTTTGGACAAATGGACGAAGGAGAACTGGCGGACTGGGAGGGGCGCGACTGACGACGCTGCTGCTCGACACCCATGTCTGGGCCTGGTCGCTGACCGATGACCGGCGTATTTCGAAGCGCGCGCGAGAGGCCATCATCGAAGCTGAAACGATCCTGGTCAGCGCAATTTCCTTCTTTGAAACCGCCCAGAAAGTTCGTCTCGGCAAATGGCCGGAAATGGCGCCATACGTCGACCAAATGCCGGCCATGCTCGCAAGCCAGCGGGGCGTCGCCGCCGCGCTTGAGGCTGCGGACTGCCTGATGGCGGGGACGATGGAATGGACCGCATCGCGACCCGTACGATCGCCTGCTGGCCGCGTCCGCGCTTCGCCGAAGAATTTCAATCGTCTCCGCCGACCCGGTCTTCGACGAGGTGCTCGCAAGGATCTGGTAGCGCCCAAACGCACGCGGATACGCTCGAATGGCTAGCCGCACGCGGATGCGCGCGGCGGCTTTCGATCAGCCCACGATCACAGTTCGCCGAACAGGCCGCCAGCTCTCGCCGTCGAAGCGGGCGAGCTGCATCTGACGGATCGGGCTGAAATTGGTCGGCGAGGTGTTGATCGTCATGCCGTTCAGAAGGACCGGCACTTCGAAGTCCTTGATGCTGGCGGCCTGCTTCATGATGTTTTCGCGCGAAAGATCGGCCCCGCACTGCTTGAGCACGTGAATCAGGACCTGCGCGGCGCCGAAAGCGTAGGTCGCATTGACGTCGATGAACTCTTTCTGGCTCATGTACTTGTCGCAGAAGTCCTTCCACTGCCTTGATGCCGGGATCGTCCTTCTGCGTCTCGTCGGTCGGATCCTTGACGTAGGCGCTGGTGATGAGCCCCTTCGACTTGTCGAGGCCAGCCGGTTTCAAGACCGTGGCGATCGATGGCGAGACGTTGCTGAGATAGCGGGTCGCGTTCCAGCCGAGATCGAAGGATTTGCGGATCGCCTGGGCGGCGAATTTCGGCGTCGCCGCGATGATGAGGATGTCCGCCCCGGAGCCCTGCAAGGTCACGATCTGCGAGTCGACCGTGGGCTCGGAGGTCTCGTAGGACTCCGTCTTCACGAGCATGCCGGCATGATCCGGCGCCGAGCACGTCCTGGAGCCCCTTGAGGTAGTCCTTGCCGAACCCGTCGTTCTGGTAGAGCAGAGCGATCTTGCCGTCGGGCTTCGTCTCGAGGATGTCCTTGGCGTAGATGTGGGCTTCGGTCTGGTAGTTTGGGATTGTAGCCCATCGTCCAGGGAAAGTGCTCGGGATCGGAGAAGACGCTCGCTCCGGTCGAGACGAAAAGCTGCGGCACCTTGTTGTCGTTGAGGTACTGGCGGATGGCGAGATTGGGCGCGGTGCCGAGCGTCTGGAAACAGAAGGCGACCTTCTCGTCCTCGACGAGGCGGCGCACCTGCTCGACGGTCTTCGGCGGGCTGTAGGCGTCGTCGAGACTGATGTAATTGATCTTGCGGCCGTTCACGCCGCCCTGCTCGTTGATCATTTTGAAATAGGCGCTCTCCGTGCGCCCGATCACGCCATAGGCCGAGGCCGGGCCGCTGTAGGGCATGGTGTTGCCGATCTTGATTTCGGTATCGGTGACGCCGGGCGCATTGTCGGCGCGGGCCGAACCCGCGCTCGTGGCCAGGGCCGCGGCGGCGGCGCTCGATTGCAGGAAACTGCGTCGTGTGATCATGGCGATTCTCCTTTTCCTTCATAGTTCGCGGCGGCATTGGCGCCGCCGTCGTTTGCAAGCCTGGACTCGTCGAGATGGAGCAAATCCGCGCACGGCGTTCGCCGCCGCCCGCAGTGCGCCGGCTACTCCCGTTGGCATCGCCGCCATTACCAGAATCAGGAGCGCGCCGTAAATCGCGCCCGGCAGCGCCTTCGCGCTCTCGCCGAAACTCACCGTCAGCTGGTCGGAGAGATTGGGCACGAATTCGATGAACAGGGCGCCGAACAGCACGCCATTGAGAGACGCGAGGCCGCCGACCACGATCCCGACCAGGAAGGCGAGCGAGAGCGGGAGCCCGAAGCTCTCGGGCGAAACAAAGCCGACGGCGATCGCGCTCAATCCCCCCGCGACCCCGGCGTAGAGCGCGCTGACGCCGAAGCAGGTCGTCTTGTAGAGCGCCGCATTGACGCCCATCGTCTCGGCGGCGATCGGCTGGTCGCGGATGGCGATCAGCGCCCGTCCGATCCGTCCCCGCGCCAGATTCCGGGCCGCCCAATAGAGCGCCGCGGCGCATACCAGGCACACAAGATAGAGCCATTGGTCGGGGTTGAGCCTGAGCCCCAGCGGCGCGAGCGGCTTGGGGAGCGAAAGCCCCTGCGAACCGCCGGTGAAGGCGTCGAAGCCGGTGTAGCTCAGGATCTGGGGCGTTGCGACGGCAAGCGCGAAGGTGGCGAGCGCGAGATAGAGGCCGCCGAACCTCAGCGCGGGAAAGCCGAACAGGAAGCCGGCGACAAAGCACACCACGCTCGCGAGCGGAATGGCCGCCCAAAACGGCAGGCCGAACTTCGTTATCAGGATCGCCGCGCCATAGCCTCCGATGGCGAAAAAAGCGCCGTGGCCGAGCGAGATCTGGCCGTTGAACCCGGTCAGGAGATTGAGGCCGAGCAGCGCGATGGCGAGAATGAGCACCTGGGAGCCCTGATAGATGTGGTAGCCCGAGGCGAAGAACGGGAAAGCGAGCGCGATCAGCGCGACAACCAGCGCGACGAGGATTCGCAATGCGCCGTCGCGTTCCGCCATCGGTCACACCCTCGCCACGAGGCGGCGGCCGAACAGGCCCGACGGCCGCCAGACCAGGACGGCGATGATGATCGCAAGGGCGACCGAAAGCTTGACCTCGGAGCCGACGACGTAAGCCCCAATGAGGTTTCCGAGCACGCCGACCGCGAAGCCGCCGATCGCCGCCCCGAACGGATTGTCGATGCCGCCCAGCACCGCGCCGGCGAAGGCGTAGAGCAGGACGCCGCCCATCATGTTGGGGTCGAGATAGACGATCGGCGCCGCCATCATGCCGGCGATCGAGCCGATCGCCGCCGCCAGGCCCCAGCCGATCGCCAGCATCCGCCCGACCCGGATCCCGACCAGCCGGCTCGACACCGGATTCTGCGCCGCGGCCCGCATCGCGAGACCGAGCGGGGTGAAGCGGAAGAACGCATAGACCAGCGCCAGCACGGCAAGGGTCACGACGATGGACCCGGACTCATGCGCCGACATGTAGCCCGCGCCGAACCACGGCTTGCTCGTGAACGGGCTGTCGAACGATTGGACCGAATATCCGTATAGCCATCCGGCAAGCGAGTTGAAGATCAGGCTGAGGCCAATGAACACGATCACGGAAGCGAGAACCGGCGCGTTGGCGAACGGCCTGACGATGAGCCGCTCGATCAGGACCCCGCCGATGAACGAAACGAGGATGGTGGCGAAGAACGCGAGCCAGTACGGCTCGCCGAGGTCGATCAGCTTCCAGGCGAAATAAGTCGAGAACATCGCCATTTCGCCCTGGGCGAAATTGATGAGTTGCGTCGCCTGGTAGATCATCACGAGCGCAAGCGCCATGATCGCATAGACGCCGCCCAGCGCCACTCCGGAAGCCAGTTGATGGAGGAACTCGCCCAATTTTCGAAAGCTCCAGCCGCTAGTAGCCGAGATAGGCGCGCCGCACCGCATCGTCCGCCCGGATCGCCTGCGAGGGGCCGCTGAGCGCAACCCGCCCGGTCTCGATCAGCACCGCGTGGTCGGCGAGATCGAGCGCAAGCGAAGCGTTCTGCTCGACGATGAGCAGGCTTACGCCCTCGTTGCGATTGATTTCGCCGAGGACGCGGAAGATTTCCGCCACCACCAAAGGCGCGAGGCCGAACGACGGTTCGTCGAGCATGAGCAGGCTCGGCCGCATGAGAAGCGCCCGCGCGATCGCCAGCATCTGCTGCTCGCCGCCGCTTAAGCGTTCCCGCCTGCTGGCGACGCCGCTCCTCAAGGCGCGGAAAGAAGCCGAATACGCGCTCGAAATCCTTGCGCACTTCCTGCCGATCGCCGCGCACATAGGCGCCGAGGCGCAGGTTCTCCTCGACGGTCAGATCGGTGAACGTGCCGCGCCCGTCAGGCACGTGCGCGACGCCGAGACGGGCGACGTCCTCCGTCGCCAGGTCGCCGATCGCCCGCCCGCGGAAGCGAATGTCGCCCGAGCGGCGAATGAGCCCGCTGAACGCTCTCAGGATCGTGGTCTTGCCGGCGCCGTTGGCGCCGAGCAAGGCCGTCGCGCCGCCATCCTCGACCGCGAAATCGACCCCGCCCAGCGCCCGCGCCTGCCCGTACCAGGCTTCGAGGCCCTTGACGTCCAGAATCGGCGCGCTCAACCGGCGCTCCCGAGATAGGCGCGCACCACCTCGCGATTGGCCCTCACTTCGTCCGGCCGGCCGTTGGCGATGACCCGGCCGAAGTCGAGCGCGACCACCTGGTCGCTGACCCGCATGACGAGATTCATGTGATGCTCGACCAGAAGCACCGCGACGCCGCGACGGTCGCGGATGGCGCGGATCTCGTCGGCGAGCCCGTCGACCTCGGAGTGGTTGAGCCCGCCTGCCGGTTCGTCCAGGAGAAGCAGCTTCGGACCCTTGGCGAGCGCGCGGGCGAGCTCAACCCGTTTCCGCACGCCGAACGGAAGCGCCCCCGCCGGACGGTCGGCGACCTCTTTCAGGCCGAATTCCTCGATCAGCGCGTCGGCGTGCTCGGCGATCGTCAGCTCATCGCGCCGCGCCAGCGGCGTCGCCAGCGCATGGCTGAGGAACCCGCCGCGCCCGAGCGCGTGCGCGCCCACGCAGACGTTCTCGCGCACGGTCATGGTCGAGAACAGGGCGACGTTCTGGAAGGTTCGGGCGATGCCGAGCGAAACGAGCTCGTGTCTCTTGAAGCTGGCGAGCGGACGGCCGTCGAACAGGATCGACCCAGCCCCTGGGTCGTAGAGACGCGAGATGCAGTTGAAGAGCGTGGTCTTGCCGGCGCCGTTCGGGCCGATCAGGCCGCAGATCGCGCCGTGGGCGACCTCGAAGGACACATCCTGGAGAGCCGTCACGCCGCCGAACCGGATCGTCACCCCGTCGACGACGAGCAGGGCCGAGGCATGCGGGTCCGCGTCGACTTCCGCACGTCCGGATTTCGCCACGGCCAGATCCATGGGCCTTCCGCTCCCCGGCGTTATCCGGCCGGTCGAGCCGGCCGTCGCTCGCAGTGTTGACGTTTCAATGAGGCTTGTCACCTGCTTTGTTATTAGGACTTTAGTTGATGGCGGGCCCGCGGAGGGCTCATTTCCGGCGTTCGAGAAAATCGAGCGTGCGCGCCTTGAACGCACGGTCGCCGACCGCGAGATTGTGGTCGCGGCCGGGAATGTCGAACGCCTCCGCGTGCGGCAGCATCGCGGCGAGCTTGTGCGCGTCGCCTGCGACCGTATCGCGTTCGCCCACCGCCACCAGGGCAGGCTGGTCGATCCGTCCGGCTTCGGCGGGCGTGAGACTTCGCCGCGAGCCGCGGACGCAGGCGGCGAGCGCGGCGAGGTCGCTTTTCGTCCGCTCGGCGAAGGCGCGAAACAGGCGCTGCGTCGGATCGGCGAGGCTGTCGAGCGACGGCGCTTCGAGCGCCTCGGCGATCGCCTCCGGCAAACCTGCGTCGCGCGTCAGCCGGTCGCCGATCCCGCCGAGGACGAGCGCGCGGACGCGCTTCGGCTCGGCGAGCGCGAGAAGGCTCGCGATCCGCGCCCCCATCGAATAGCCCATCACGTCGGCGCGTTCGATCCCCAAATGCTGAAGCAGATTGGCCGCGTCCTGGGTCATAAGTTCGGCGCGATAGTCGGCGGGCGCGTAGAGTTTTTCGCTTTGCCCGTGGCCGCGATTGTCAAAGGCGACGACGCGGCGCCCGGCCCGGGTCAGCGTCTCGATCCAGCCCGGCTCGACCCAGTTGACGCGATGATTGGAGGCGAAGCCGTGAATGAGGAGGATCGGCTCGCCGAGGTCGCGGGCCTCGGGCTGAACGTCGATGAATGCGATGTCGACGCCACGGGAAGAAAAATGCTCAAGCATGGGTGGCGCTCACACTCCACTGACCCCGCATGGGCGTCCTGTTCTGTATGCGTGTTGCGAACAATATCCAAAAGAGGAAATATCCGTCCCCTCGGGTCGAGAATGGGGGAGGACGCTGTTGCAGATTTTCCTTTCCTATGCGGCTGAAGACAAAGACATCGCGGAGCCGGTTGCGTTCGCGCTGAGAGCTCGCGGCCACAAGGTTTTCTTCGACCGCGACGACCTTCCTCCGGGTGGCGAATACGATATGCGGATCGAAAAAGCCGTCGGACAATCCGCATTATTCGTTTTCCTCCTCAGCCAAAGCTCAATTGCAAAGGGGAGGTTCACTCTAACGGAGCTTGAGTTCGCTCGCCGCAAGTGGCGCAATGCCGATGGTCGTGTGCTGCCAGTCATGGTCAGGCCGGTTCCATTCGACGAGATCCCCAATTTCCTGAAATCCGTGACCGTGCTCGAGCCGCAGGGAAACATTGCCGCCGAGGTCGGCGCGGCCATCGATCCGCTCGCGCAGAGGGTCGCGGGCGGGCAAATGGCCGTGTACGGCGGCGTTGGGATTGTCTCGGGACTTCTGACCTGGCCCGCCTATCTGGGCCTTTCGAGGGTGATGGAACTGGCCGGGGCGACACAGAATATCGGCGCGGTTCGGCTCCCTCTCGAACTTTTTGGCGTCCCCGTCGATTTAACTCTGTCCGGTCTCGTGTTCGGGATCGCGCTCAGCGCCGCCTTTGCCTATTACTTTCGTTTCCAGGTCAGGCAACTCGCCATCCTCGCTTTCGTTCTGGCAGGCTGGTTTGCCGCCATGCAGGTGGTCCAGTCGTTTTCGACGCGAAACGTGACGCTGGACCCGGATCAGCGATGCGCGGAAATGAAATACGGAGACGAAACGACTGCGGACGCCTCCCTTGCGAATAAATGCCTCCAGTTCTGGCACGGTCGCTTTCAACAGACTGAAAATCTCCAACAAGACCTGGCGGTATGGTTCGCCGCAGGCGCGATCGGGGCCTTCGTGACCGCCCTCGGGGTTCCGCTCGCAACGGCGCGCGTCTTCCCGTTGTTATTCGTTCTGTCGACGACTGTGGCGGGCGCCGTCGTCGCCACCCTATTTTTCGCGATTGCATCCCGGCTTGGGTCCGCCGTGAATCTTGCCTTCCTTTTCGTGCCTTGGCAGGCGCTCGTCGCCGGCGCGATCGGGCGCTCCATCCGGTAGGCGCGGCTATGAAGGGCCCGTGTCCGCTTTCGCGTTAGAGCGAGGTCGCAAAGGCGGTCAGCCAATCGGGCATCGCCGCGACGAGAACCGCTTCGAACTGATGATCGAGGCCGGTCAGGACCGCGACGCCGATAACCACAAACGCCGCGCCGAGCGCGAGCCTGCCGCCGGCGCCCGCCCAGGCGAAGCGCGCCTTCGCGGCGACGCGGCCCGCCGCATAGCCGACCCCGATCAGCGCGCCGGCCGCCCCGAGCGCGTAGACGGTCATGGTCGCGGTCGCGGCGGCCAGCGAGCCGCCCTTGGCGGCGAGGATGAGCGCCGCGCCGAGGATGGGACCCGCGCAGGGCGCCCAGGCGAAGGCCAGCACGACGCCGGCCGCCGCCTGGCCGGCGAGGCCGGCGTTCGGCAGCCGTTCGCTCATCACATCGGCAGCCCGGCCGACGAAACCGAGCCGGCGTTCGATCCGTTCGCCAAACGCCGGCATGAGCAACGCCGCCCCGATCGCGATCATGATGGCCGCGGAGACCGCTCGCGCGAGCGCCGAGTCGCCGAACTCGACCCCGAACGAGGCAAGCACGCCGCCAACGAGGCCGAACGTCGCCGCGAGGCCCAGAGCCAGCGCGATCGGGCCGCGCGGATCGCGGGCGCGGGCGCTCGCCACCACGATCGGCGCCAATGGCAGCACGCAAGGGCTGAAAATCGTCAACATGCCCGCCGCGAGGGCGAGCGGCAGGGTCAGCAGCAAGTTCACATCGCCGCCTTGAGGACGCCAAGGACCGCTGCGCGAGAGGTATCCCAGGACATCCGATCGACTTCCTTGCCGCCCTTATAGGCGATGAGGGTCGCACGGGGGCAGTTGAGCTTCGCCACGACGTCCTTCTGCTTGTCGTAGTCGACCAGGAAGAAGCTCACGCCATCATAAGCCGGGTCGCCCTTCAGGCTATCCAGGATCGCGGCCTGGGCATGGCACTGGAGGCACCACCAGGCGCGGACATGGACGATCACCGGCTTGCCGGACGCAATCGCCTTGTCGATCACGGCGGGGTCGTAAGGTTTGAACTCGAACGCCAGCGCCGGAAGGGCCAGCGCCGCCGGGGCCGCGCCGACGAGGGTCAGAAACGATCTCCTGCTGCGCATTTCTCCGCTCCCAATCCTGATTTGCGTCATATCCGTTTCGCTGCGGGCGCGATATCCGTTACGCTACGACTGCGCCGGTGGATCATCGGCATCCCGGACGCCCCTGCCAGCCCGGACTCGCGCTCGTGACCCAAAGCCGCTAATGTTGGGCGTCGGCGGAGCGCGGCCCGAATGGGCGGCGTTCAGGTCGCCGCAGGGAGGAAGGCCATGAGAAAACTCGATTTCATCAAGCGCGCGCTCGTCTTCGTGACGCTCAGCGCTTTCGCAGCGCCGCAGGCGGAGGCGATCGAGGTCTTCTCCGCGGGGACGTCGGCGACGCATCTCGACGAGGGATGGATCACCCAGGTTCGCGGCGGCGGCGGGGGCGCGGCGGCGGCGGTATGCGTCATGGCGGGGGCGGCATGCACCGCGGCGGCGGCGGGATGCATCGGGGCGGCATGCATGGCGGCATGAACCGCGGCGCGATGCATGGCGGCATGAACCGCGGCGGAATGCATCGGGGCGCGTACGCGGGGCGTGGGAACGTGAATCGAGGCAATATCAACCGGGGCAACGTCAACCGGAACGTGAACCGCAACGTCAACCGCAACATGAATCGTAACGTCAATCGCAACGTCAACGTCCGCACCGGCTATGGCTGGCACGGCGGCGCCTGGGCCGCACGGCCCGGCTGGTATCGCTGGCCGGCGGGCGGCGCGATCGCCGCCGGAGCAGCGCTCGGCTTCGTCAGCGCCGCGGCCGCGGCCTCCTGGGCCGGCTCGCCGCCCGCAGCGGGTCTATGCTGGTATTACACCGACGCCAGCCGCCAGCAGGGCTTCTGGGATCAGTGCCCGTAACCGAGCGCCCACCCCTGTAGGGCCGGGTCGCCGACCCGGCCTTGCCGAACCCTAACCCAGCCTGGGCGCGGTCAACGACCGCGCCCTACAACTGCGGCAGCCTCAAGCGGCCTTGACCGCAATCTTCTTCACGGGCTTCTGCGCTTCCGGCTTCTTGGGCAGCGTCACTTTGAGAACGCCGTTCTTGAAGCCGGCCTCGATCTTATCCGTGTCGACGGCCTCGGGAATCCGAACCGAGCGGGCGAACGAGCCGAAGCGCCGCTCCCTGAGGTGGAAGTCCTCCTTCTTCTCGACTTTCTCCTCTTCCTTCTGCCCTTTGACCGTCAGCACGCCGTTGGCGACATTCACCTCGACGTTCTTCTCGTCGAGCCCCGGCATTTCCGCCGTCATCTCAAAGGCGTTATCGCGTTCGACGAGATCGATCGCCGGCTGCGCGACCCAGGAATCCGGCTGCCAGAATGGCTCGAGGTCGAACGCCGGGCGCCTGAGCGGCAGCCGGAACGGATTCAACGTGAAGTCCTCGAACAGCCGGTCGACCTCACGGCGCAAGCTCTCGAACGGCCGGAACGCCTGCATCGCGCCGGCGACCGGCGTTGCGGGCTTTTGCTCGCTGGTGACAGGAACCTTCTCAACTTTCGTCATCGAATTCCTCCATCCATCTTCGGCTGGTTTTCAGCCTTTAATAAATGCTACCGCGGCGGCGCGCGCTCCGCATTGATGAAGCGCAATCTTGTCTCGGCGGCTGGCCGGTGGAACAAAGCCCCGGCGTAAAGGGTTGGGCTTGCGGGGTGGAGGGACTCAAACTGAGTACGTTAGTCGCGCCGGCGCCGTTGGCCGCATCCAAGTCGTTCGACAGGCGGAGACTGAAGGACGTGCTTGGCCCCGGCTTGATCACCGGCGCCTCGGACGACGATCCGAGCGGCATCGCCACCTATTCTCAGGCCGGGGCGCAATTCGGCTATGCGCTGGGCTGGACGCTCCTGCTGACCTATCCGTTGATGTGCGCGATCCAGATGATCAGCGCGCGGGTCGGGCGGGTCACCGGGCGGGGCCTCTCCGAGAACATGCGCCGTCACTATCCGGCGCCGGTGCTCTACACGCTGGTCGGCCTCCTGCTGGTCGCCAACACGATCAATCTTGGCGCCGACCTTGGCGCGATGGCGGCGGCGCTAGGCCTGCTCGTCCCCGGCCCGGCCGCTCTCTATGTCGGCGGCTTTGCGATCGTCACCGTCCTGCTCGAAGTGTTCACGAGCTATCAGCGCTATGCCTCGGTCCTGCGGTGGCTGACGCTGTCGCTGTTTGCTTATGTGGCGACGGTGTTCGTGGTTGGCGTCCCCTGGCTCACGGTCGCGCGCAATCTGGTTTTGCCCCATCTGGAATTCTCGGGCGCCTATCTGACCGTCGTGGTCGCCGTGTTCGGCACGACGATCAGCCCCTATCTCTTCTTCTGGCAGGCCTCGGAGGAAGTCGAAGAGGAGAAGGATGACCCGGACGCCAAACCCCTGGTCAAGGCGCCTGAGCAGGCGCCGAGCCAGCTCGCGCGCATCCAGCTCGACACGCTGGTCGGCATGGGGATCTCGAATGTCATCGCGCTCTTCATCATGCTGACGACGGCGGCGACATTGAACGCCCATGGAATAAAGGACATCCAAACCTCCTCGCAGGCGGCTGAGGCGTTGCGGCCGATCGCCGGCGAATTCGCGTTCGCCGTGTTTGCGCTCGGCATCGTCGGCACCGGAATGCTTGCCGTGCCGGTGCTCGCCGGCAGCGCCGCCTATGCCGTCGGCGAAGCGCTGCGCTGGAGGGTCGGACTGTCGCAGAAGCCGAAACGCGCGAAGGCCTTCTACGGCGCCATCGCCGCGGCGACGCTGATCGGCGCCGTCCTCAACTTCAGTCCGCTCGATCCGATCAAGGCGCTGTTCTGGAGCGCGGTCATCAACGGCGTCGCGGCGGTGCCGATCATGATCATGATCATGCACTTGAGCACCCGCCGGGCCGTCATGCGCCAGTTCACGCTCGGCCCGGTCCTGAAGGCTTTCGGCTGGCTGGCGACGGCGGTCATGGCCGCTGCCGCGGTCGGCATGTTTGCGACCTGGGGCGACTGAGGCCGAGGCCGGCGGCGTTCACCACAATTGCCTGAGGGTGAAGCGCACCGTTTGCGAATCGGGCTCTCCCGCGGGCTTGGCGACCACCCGCTCGTAATTGAGGCCAAGGTCGGCGCCGCGCCACAAACGCAGACCCAAGCCGGCGCCGACCCTCAGCGTGTTCGCCATATTGTCCTGTCCGAATCCGTCGATGCTCGTTTCGCCACCGAGGTTGTAGAAGGCGTCGAGCGAGAGCCACAGCGCGTTCGTTACATTGCGGCTGAGATGCTCCTCGAGGCGCAGGATCGGCTTCTGGGACAGCGTCTGGGCGCCGTTGACGAGATAATTGTTATTGTCGGTGAAAAATCGCCCCGAGACATAAGTCTCGATCCAGCTCCACCCTTGATCGGGCGTATAGCTGAAATTGACGGTCGGGGAGACCATCCAGCGGTTCGCGCTCGGGTTGATCGGCGAGGTCGGATTATACGTGCCGATCGGCGTCGTCACCAGGAGATGAAAGCTCGAGAAGGTCTGCGGAATGAATGACTGGAACTCGGCGCGGGTCAGCGCCGGCCCGCCGAAAATGTTCATCTGCCATAAAAAGCCGATATCCGAGGCGCCGTTCGCGGACGCGCGGAAAGGCCCGGCGGTCGTGTCCAGGAACGCATAGGGCAGCACGATCGACACGCCGCCGGTGCGGCCCCAGTAATCCATGATCCTGGTCAGCACGAGCGACTGGGCGAAGACGTTCGACCGAACGCCCGGAACAGTGTCCGTTCCGTCCTCGGGCGTAACCGCGCTCGTATAGCCGGCGTTATAGATGGCGAGCCAGGTGTCGACCGGCGCATTGAGGTAGTCGCGCGCGGAACCGGCGCGCGTCCCGGTTGAAAGCGCGAGCGATCCCGCGACCCCCAGCAAGGACGCCAGCAGACCGGAATGGCTGGTCCGCCGAGCGACGCCGCACACGCCCGGCGCCTAGGTCTGCTGCGCGAATCCGATGTCGTCGTCGATCACCGCGCCCGGCCCGACGGGAACCCGTCCCGGTCGCGGTTGATTGAGACTGCGGAAGACGATCTTGTCGCGCCACACCTTGCGGAGAAAATCCGCGAACACATCGATCGTCAGCTGCTCGCCGGGGCAGCGGCGATAGCCGAAGCCGAACGGCGCAAACCCGGCGTAGTCGCACACCGGAGCCGGCTTCCCGTCCGTCACCGCGAACACCGTGCCGAAGCCGCTGTTGGTGATCCCGGTCTTGCGGCCGTCGCTGACCGGAAGCGTCGTGATGTCGAAGGGGCAGCGCGGCAGACCGATCTGCTTGCACTTGGCTTCGTCGATCTCGGCGCTGGTCGGCACGCTCAGGTAGCGCTCCGGCTCGAAGCGTTCGGGCTCCTTCCACAGCCGCGGGTCGAAGCTCGTCTCGGTGTGAGGGGTATTCATGTAGGCGTGCCGTTCGTAGGGGACGCCGAACTGGGCGAACGGGGAGCCGCCGTAGAAGGACGAAGCCCTCGTGTCGGTGATCGCGGAAATGCTGCCCCCATTCGGCGAGATGGTGCGGAAGAGCTCCATCACGAGGAGTTCAAGGGGCGTGTAAGGCGCCCCGTTCGCATTGTCGAAGTCCCCGCTCATCGTCTTTTGAAAGGCCGCCCGCACCGCCGTGTCGCCGCCATTTTCGTTGAGGCGATTCATGACGCCGAAGATCGAATTGCCCCACTGGCTCAGCGCGACGAAATTGTGGAAGCATTCGAAGACGACGTCCCTCTTGGCGAAATATTTTCCGTCGCCCGCGTTCTTGAGCCAGTAATAGGCCATGGTCTTGTCGGGATCGGCGATCCGGCCGTTCTCGATGTCGTCGAGCCGGGCGTCGATCCACTTTGTCAGGAACGGGCGAAGCGCCCGCACGGTCATGTAATTTTCGTAAACGACCTCATGCAGCGGATTGCGATAGGCGAGCACCGTGTTGAAGGCCTCCCCGATCGTGCGAACCTGAGGCGGCACGGCTTCGCCCTTCACCCCGAGATGCAGGTCCCAGTAGACGTCCCAGTAATAGTCGAGGTAGTGGCGCATGAACGGCTTCCCGGCGAACTTCGGATCGAGAAGCTTGTCGAAGAAAGCGACAACCTTGGCCTGGTACTTGGGAGCGTAGAGGTCGGGCGTGACCCCGGTGAAGTAGATGCGCTTGCGCAGATTGTCGTCGCCGCGGTTCTCGAGGCCCTCGAGGAAAACGGTGACGCCTTCCGATGGCGTCGGCTTCCAATCCTCGTAGAGCATTCCCCAGAAGTCCCACGGAATCGCGTCCTGCTTCGTCAGCGGCAGGTCGATCATCGGCAGGATGGGCCGTTCGCCCGCAAAGATGCTGCCGAGAAAGAACGGCACGACGGCGTTGTTGACGTAGTCGCGGTCGAAATGGCTGGGGATCGTCGCGCGAAATCTTTGCAGGGCCGCGGAGAGGTCGGGCGCCAGACGCCCGGCGGTTGCGCCGTCCTGGAGTTTCTGGTCCGCGGCGGCGGCGTGGGCCGCGGCGGGCAACAACGCGGCGACTCCCGCGCCAGTGAGAAACGTGCGTCGTTCCATCCCTAATTCCTCCCCTGGCTGGAACGCGGACCGTAGGGAGCGGCGGAAGGCTGGTCAACCAGCGCGCCGGGACCGGGCGCCATTCGAGGCGTGCGATGGACAGAAGATTCGCGCGTTCGCGCGACCGCGTCGAGACGGCCCGTCGTGCACGGTGGCGGCGTTTGGGATCAAGGGACACGTTCGAACGTGTGAGCGTTTGCTTCCAACCGCTCACACGTCGGAATGAAACTAAACAGCGCGCCGTCCGCAGCGGCGCGGACAGCGCATGTAGGAATCCTGCCCGACGCTATTGCGGACCGCACTCCGTGAACCACCACCCGCCGTAGTCGGTTCGGAACGTGTGGCAATTCGGGATCAACAGCGCAAGCGGTCCAGCGTTGGCCGATCTCACAAAGTGCCCGCCGACGATTTCCCCGGGAGGATGGACCTCTCCTTCGGCGGTATAGCCCGACTGGTAGTCGGGAGCCTGGTTCGCTTCGTATGGATGGGTCTGAGCCTGCTCCCACATCCCGTTCGCGTCGCCGGCGCTTTCGGCGGCGGCGGGCGTGACGCTGGCGAACGCGCCGATCGTCAACGCCGCTAGTATAGATGTTAATCCATATCTCATGACGGACCTCTCAAGATTGACGACCAGCCGCACTCGGACCCGACCCCGAAGCAACGACTGCTCTCAGTATAGGACTGCTAGCCGCGAACAGCGTTTTGGTTGAAACATGGAAGTGAGGATGTTTTTCTACGATTTTTGGGCCAATCGAAGGCAGAACGCTCTATTATATTTTAAGAAAGACCTCGAATTGTGATCTATAAAGAAATATTCATTGGTAAAAGTTATTTATATTGACGAGAACAAATCAGACCCGCGCCATTCTCTCCCGCCCCTCCCCGTTCAGCCCAAGAGCGAGTCCGCCAGTTCGTCGACGCCGCCGACCATCAGGTCGAAAGTTCCCGCCGGTGGCGCGGACGCGACGACCTGGCCCTCGCCGTATTCGAGCGGGCGCGACACATGGCAAGTGCGCAGACCGTAGCGCGCCGCCCCGGCGAGGTCGGACGGGTGGGCGGCGACCATCATTGTCTCACTTGGCGCGCAGCCGAAAAGCGCCGCCGCGCCGAGGTAGGTCTCTGGGTCGGGCTTGTAATGCCGGAAGAGATCGGCGCCGAAGACCATGTCCCACGGCAGCCCGAGCGATTTGGACAGGGAAACGAGAAGCGCCACATGCCCGTTCGACAACGGCGCGATCATGTACCGGGGCTTCAGCCGGGTGAGCCCGCCAACGACGTCCGGCCATGCAGGCAAGTCGTGCCAGAATCGCGCGAGCGCGTTCAGTTTCTCGTCGCTCTGCGCGGGAATGCCGAATCTCGGCGCCAGACGTTCGAACGACTCGCGGTGCAGCACGTCGAGATTGGCCCACGCCCGCTCCCCCTTGCGAACGCGGTCGAGGGAGGGTGGATAATCCGCCCGCCAGGCATCGACAAGGCCCGGCCAATCGGCCCGAACGCCATGCGCCTCTCCCCACGACGCGAGATGCGCGATCATGCCGCCTCGCCAATCGACGAGCGTGCCGAATGTATCGAAGAGGAGGGCGCGAACCCCGTTCATGGATCTCGTCCTTGTCCCTTGAGGCTCGATCCCGTGCGGATTCCGACTCCCGGTCACGCGAGCAACGACTTGATCCGTTCCGCGTCTTTCGGCGTCGCCGGATTGTAGACGACCATGGTCAGGTCCGTTCGGCCATCGACCGCGAACGCCGAATATTCGATGGCGAGCGGGCCGAGCGTCGGGTGCTTGATGTGCTTGACCGCTTCGCCGTGATGGCCGCGGACGTCATTGTCGCGCCACATCGACCTGAACTCCGGACTGAGGCGGCGGAGCTCGTCGATGAGAGGCTCGACCTCGGCCGCTGCGCCGGCGCGGACCGCGTCCGCCCTGAACGCGCCGAGCACGAACCGCGCCACGCTCTCCCAATCGTACTGCGAGGCCCGGGCGCGCGGGTCGAGGAAGAAGTAACGCAGGATGTTTCGCTGCTCCGGCGGCGCGGCTCCATAGTCTCCGAAGATCACCGTCGCGGCCCGGTTCCACGCCACGACGTCCCAAATCGCGGTCCTGACCACGGCTGGGCACGGGTCGAGCGCATCGAGGACGCGCTGCAGCCGTGGCGTCACGCCCCCGGCCGCGTTGTAACGGGCCTCGGGCGGGCGGCCGAGGCCGACCAGGAACAGGTGCTCGCGCTCGACATCCGTCAGCATGAGAGCGCGCGAAATGCGGTCGAGCACCTCGGCTGACGGCGCGCCGCCCCGTCCCTGCTCAAGCCATGTATACCAGGTCGGACTGATGTTGGCGCGCTGCGCCACTTCCTCGCGCCTGAGCCCGGGCGTGCGGCGACGCCCCGCCGACAAGCCGAACGAGGCCGGGTCGAGCTTCGTGCGGCGATCCTTCAAGTAGCCGCCGAGCCGGTTCTCGTGCGTGACGCGCGCGTCCATCCTGTTAGCCATTATAATACGATAATATCACTACTTTACTACAATAGCGGGCGAGCACAAGTTTGTCTCCAGCGAATTTTGGAGACCTGTCATGCGTGTGTTCGTCACCGGCGCGACCGGCTGGGTCGGGTCCGCCGTCGTCAAGGATCTGATCGCGGCCGGACATCAAGTGCTCGGCCTTTGCCGTTCGGACGAGAAGGCCGCGGCTCTTGCCGCCGCGGGCGCGAGAGTCCACCGAGGCTCGCTTCAGGATCTGGAGAGCCTCAAGCGCGGCGTTGCGCAGGCGGACGGGGTGATCCATCTCGCTTTCAACCATGACTTCTCGAGGTTCGGGGAGAACGGCGCCGACGAGCGGCGCGCGATCGATGCGATCGGCGCCGCGCTCATGGGCTCCGACCGTCCGCTCATCGTGACGAACGGCATGGCCGCGCTCTCGCCCGGCCAGGTCGCGACCGAACACACCCCGGCCCCCGAGGATTCTCCCGCCTTTCCGCGCAATCCCGAGGCCGCCGTCGCGGCCCTCGTGAGCCAAGGCGTCCGGGCGACAACAGTGCGGCTTCCCGTCTCCGTGCATGGGCTCGGCGAGCATGGTTTTGTTTCCCGCGTCATTGCTCTCGCCAGGGAGAAGGGCGTCTCTCCCTATATCGGCGAGGGGCTGAACCGCTGGCCGGCCGCGCATCGCACCGACGCGGCGCGCGTTTACAGGCTCGCCATCGAGCGCGGGGCGGAAGGGGGTCCGTTCCACGCGGTCGCTGAGGAAGGCCTGCCGTTCAAGGACATCGCCGGGGTGATCGGACGGCGGCTGAACGTCCCCGTCGTCTCACAGTCGCCGGAAGAGGCGGCGGAGCACTTCGGCTGGTTCGCCCGCTTCGCGGCCGTCGACTGCCCGGCCGCGAGCGAGCGAACCCGCTCCCTGCTCGGCTGGCGGCCGACCGGGCCCGGGCTCATCGCCGACATCGAGTCCTATTTCGCACACGAGACGCTACCGGCTTGAACGAACATCATCAGAGGACTTCATCATGCGCGTATTCGTCACCGGCGCGACCGGATTTATCGGTTCAGCCCTCGTCAAGGAATTGATCGCCGCGGGCCATCAGGTCATCGGCGTCTCCCGATCGGATCAGAAGTCGCCCGCGCTCGCCGCCGCTGGCGCCGAGGTCTATCGCGGATCGATCGACGATCCGGACAGCCTGAAGGAAGGGGCGGCGCGCTCGGACGGCGTCGTCCATCTCGCGTTCAACCACGATTTCTCGCAGTTCGCGGCGAATTGCGAGACCGATCGGCGGGTCATCACGACGCTCGGCTCCGTGCTCGCCGGCTCCAGCCGGCCGCTCATCGTGACCTCGGGCACCGCGATCGCCAGAGTTCCCCCCGGCGAACTGGCGAGGGAGGATGCGCCGAGAATAGCCTCGAGCGACTTTCCCCGCGCCGCGTCGGAGGAGGCGGCGGCCGACGCCGCCACTGCGAACGGGGTCAATGTCTCCGTCGTGCGCCTGCCGCAGGTTCATGACCCCGAGCGGCAGGGCCTGATCAGCCCGTGGATCATGACCGCGCGGCAGAAGGGCGTGTTCGCCTATGTCGGAGACGGGCGTAATCGTTGGCCGGCCGCGCATGTCAGCGACGTCGCCCGGCTTTACCGGCTTGCGGTCGAAAAGGCGGAGCCGGGCGCGGTCTATAACGCGGTCGCCGAGGAAGGCGTCGCGGCGCGCGACATCGCCGAGGCCGTCGGCCGGCGCCTCTCGCTTCCGGTCAAATCCATCGGACCGGTCGAGGCGCCGGCCTATTTCGGCTGGCTCGCGCATCTCGCGGCGCGCGACATGCCCGCCTCGAGCGAAGAGACGCGCAAGAAGCTCAAATGGCAGCCGTCCGGGCCCAAGCTCATCGCCGATCTCGAGCGATTGCCTGTCTAGGGCACCGGACGTCAGCCGGCGCGATTCCTGTCATGCCCGCGAGCGCGGGCATCCAGCCGAGGCTCCAACGCGGCTCTGGCTTCCCGCTCTTGCGCGGGAATGACAAAGCGATTCCATCTGAAAGCGCGCCGCCGCGAGCGCGGGCCTCCGCTTGCCCTTTCGTCCGCGGCGCGGATAATGGCTGGGCGGGCCGTCCAGGGGCCGCTCACAAGGTCGTCATGCGCATCGCAATGCTCGCCGGCGCGCTCGCCGCGGCGATGGCCGCTTCCGTTCCGGCCGCGGCCGATTCCCTGATCCTTGCCTACCACGGCGCGCCCGATCGCTCCGGCAGGTACGTCATGCCCGGTCTCACCTATGAGCGCGCGCGTGGCCTGCGTCCCGATCTCACGTTCAACGCGGCCTATCGCGGCGAGGTCTATGCGCAGCCGCTCCTGTGGCGCGACGCCGAAAACCGGCGCGGGCGTCTTGATTGTGGCGACCGAGGAAAACGAGGTCTACGCGTTCGACGAGAAGACCGGGACCGAGATCTGGACGCGGAAGCTTGGCGACCCGATCGACAACGGCGCCAGCGCCGGGTTCAAATGCGGCGACATCTGGCCTCTCGGCGTAACCGGCACGCCGGTGATCGATCAGGCGCGCGCGAGCCTTTATCTCGACGCGATGGTCATGCGCGACGGTCATCCGCGGCACGAAGTTTACGCGCTTTCGCTCGCCGACGGATCGGTCGAGCCCGGCTGGCCGGTCGATGTGGCGACGGCGCTCGACGGCAGCTTCGACCCGATGACGCAGAACCAGCGCAGCGCGCTCGCCCTCTCCGGCGGTCGGGTGTTTGTTCCCTATGGCGGCCTCGCCGGCGATTGCGGCGTCTATTACGGGCGGGTCATCGGCTTTTCGACTGCGGAGCCGGGCAAGGTCGTAAGCTTTTCGACCCGCGCCCGAGGCGGCGGCGTCTGGGCGCAGGGCGGCGTCTCCAGCGACGGAAAGTCGCTGTTCGTCGCGACCGGCAACACCATGGGCGCCAGGGAATGGGGCGACGGCGAAGCGGTGCTGCGCTTCGGTCCCGACCTCGCCCGCCCGGTCAGCGAGCGCGATTATTTCGCCCCCTCGGACTGGAAGGATCTCGACGCTCACGACCTTGACCTTGGCGGCACGGCGCCGATCCCCCTCGACGTCCCGAGCGGCGGGGGCGTCCGGAAACTGATCCTCGCCATCGGAAAGGACGGCGTCGCCTATCTTCTCGACCGCGACAACCTCGGCGGCGTCGGCGGCGAGCTGGCGAGCGCTCACGTGACGCCCGCGCGCGCCATCGCGTCCCCGGCCGTCTGGAGCGCCGGCGACGGCGTCTTTGTCGCGCTCGAGGTGGAGGGCGCGAACTGTCCGCCCGACCCGTCGGGGAAGGGACTTCTGGTCCTCAAGATCAGCGCCGACCCCAAGCCGGCGATCTCGACCGCCTGGTGCAACAAGGTCGTGAGCCACTTGGGCGGGCCGATCGTCACCACCGCCGAGGGAGGCTCGGATCCGATCGTCTTCGCCATCGGCTCCCACGGCGACAACCGGCTCTACGCCTACAGGGGCGACAGCGGCGCGCTTCTCGCCCCGCCGCAACCCTTGCTCGGCACGACCAATTTTCAGACCCTGATCGCCGCCGACGGCAGGCTCTTCGTCACCGGCGGCGGCAAGGTCTACGCCTTCACCTTCTGAGCGCCCGCCACGCCCGGGCGAGCGCCCCGGCCCGAGGGTGGCCGCCGGCGCATCGGCTCCGGCAGCGGCGAGCGTCGATAGGCCGCATTAACAATGACGCCTCCCGGACTTCGCCTCGGCGCCGGTTTTGTGCCATAACCCGGTGATTGGGTTAGAGCGCGAGCCGCGAACAAGGAGGAATGCCATGGTTCGGTCGAGTTTGGTGAAAAGCGCGTGCGTGGCGATCGCGCTTTCCGCTTTGAGCGCGCCGCCAGCGGGCGCGATCGAGATGGTTGAGGGCGCCGGCCCGGCCGCAGGCCTGAATGACGGCCTGATCTCGAAGGTCGTGGTGGTCCATCGCGGCGCGACCGCCGTCGGGCCTCGCGGCGGCGTCTACCATCGCGGCGGAACCTGGGGCGGTCGTCCGGGCTATGGCGGCGGCGGCGTCTACCACGGCGGCGGGGTCTATCGCGGCGGAGCCTATGGCTATCGCCCCGGAGACCTACGGCTATCACGGCGGAGTCTATCGCGGCTACGGCGGCTGGGCGCGGCCCGCATATGGCTGGGGTCCCGGCGGCGCGATCGCGGCCGGGGCGGCGCTCGGCGTTCTCGCCACCGGCGCGGCCATCGCCTATGCCGGCCAGCCGCCGGCCCCGGGCCTGTGCTGGTATTACACCGATCCGAGCTACCGCCAGGGCTTCTGGGACGCCTGCCAGTAAGCGCCGAGCTCGCTCGCCAGCGCCCCTTCTCCCCTTGTGGGAGAAGGTGTCGCCGAAGGCGACGGATGAGGGGTTCCGCGCAGGAAGGCGCTCTCGCGCCAGACCCCTCACCCCCAACCCCTCTCCCGCAAGGGGAGAGGGGGGTCGCAACGGCAGCCGGCTACTTTCCGGCCTCGGGGGGTCTGCGGGTCGAGAAGAGCCGCTCGGGTCCGCGCACCCGCCCCCCTTCTCCCCTTGCGGGAGAAGGGGGCGCGAAGCGACGGATGAGGGGTCCGCCGCAAGGCGCTCTCGCGCCCAACCCCTCTCCCGCAAGGGGAGAGGAGGGTTGCGGTTACTTTCCGGCCTCGCTGAGCGTTACCCATACCGGAGCGTGATCGCTCGCGCCCTGCCGTCCCCGCACCATGCGGTCGACGCCGGCGCCTTTAAGCCTCGGCTTGAGCGACGGGCTGAGCAGCAGATGGTCGAGCCTGAGCCCGGCGTCGCGCTCCCAGCGATGGCGCATGTAATGCCAGAATGTGTAGACGCGCTCGTCGGGATGCTTCACGCGCAGAGCGTCCGTCCACCCCTGGCCGACCAGACGGGCGAAGGCGGCGCGGCTTTTCGGATGGATCAGCGCGTCGTCGTCCCAGGACTTGGTCGGATAGATGTCGAGCGAAGTCGGCGCGACGTTGAAATCTCCGCACAGGATCGCCGGGACGTCGGCGTCCAGGAGCCCCTTCGCGTGCTTTTCGAGCCGCCGGAACCAGGCGAGCTTATAGTCGAACTTGGGCCCGGGCTGAGGATTGCCGTTCGGCAGGTAGAGGCAGCAGACGAGAATTCCGTGAACGGCGGCTTCGATGTAGCGCGCCTCCCTGTCGGCCGGATCGCCGGGCAGAGCGGCGTTCGTTTCCACCGGCGCGCCTCGCCGCGACAGGATCGCGACCCCGTTCCAGGTCTTCTGTCCCCGCCAGACCGCCGCATAGCCCGCAGCCTCGATCGCGGCGGCGGGAAAATCGGCGCCGGCGCATTTGAGCTCCTGCAGGCACACGACATCGGGCTTCGCGGACTCGAGCCAATCGAGGAGATTGGCGAGGCGCCGGTTCACGTTGTTGATGTTGAAGGTCGCGATCTTCATCAGGCCAAAACGCTAGTGGTTCGAACCGGACGCTTGGCGCCTTACGGCGAAGCGCGCCACAGTCCGCATTCGATCCGTTGCGGACGCTGATTCATCGACACAGCCATGAAAAGGCGCGTCGCAGAAACGCCTCGCCGTCCGTCCGAACAACCTCTCCGTGCGCGACCACGACATGCTCGGGATGCTTGTCAATCAGGGCGCGGATTTTGGGCCGTGCGCTTGCGCGGTGGCGGAAGCTGATCCGGTAATCGATTGGCGGGTAGCCCGACCCCTCAATCATTTTCGACATCCTCGCGATGACCCGCATCCACCATGGCCAGTGAAGCTTCAGGAACGCCTCGCTAAAGGTTTGCGATAGGTCGGCGATGATGACGGTGCGTGACCTGCGATGGAAGAAAATCAGTTCGTCCACGAAAGGCGAGTTGGTGAAGTAGGCTTGGTCGATCTGCCCGATCCAGTCCGATGGCGGGTCGTCGGCAAGCGTCTCCGAAAATTTGAGGTCGCGACATTTGGCGATCGTCGACGCTGTGCCCCACAATTTCGCGTTTGGAAACGCCGCCTGCCATTCACCCAGGAACAGGTAGTGCAACTTGTTGGGGCTGACGATGTGTCGAACCGGCCCCAGCGCGCGTACCTCGCCTTCAATTTCCGCATTTTTCTTCACTGGCGACCACAGCCAGAGCCCACCGTCAGCGAGCCGCACGATCACCATCCGCGTCGGATAGTCGAAACCGTGAAACGAGACGACGCCGCCATCGGCAACCCAAACGTCTGATCCGAAAGATTTAAGCATGGACATGGATGTAGGTAGCCAAATGACCGCTTCCGATTTCCACCCTTCAGCGATCTTCGCACCAGGTCCTGAGCGATAGATTTTTAACCACTAGGCGGGCGGGCCGGGATTGAAGCAATCGCAGGCGGAAGTCCATCCGATGACACTTCCTGTCATGCCCGTCCTGTCATGCCCGCGAAAGCGGGCACCCGAATAAGCCGCGGATGGGACTCTGGCATTCCCGCTTGCGCGGGAATGACAAAGCGAGGATGCGTCAGGCTCAGCCTTTGAAGGCGGCGTATTCGGCGCTGTCGTAGATCGCCCGGATTTCCTCGAAGGTCGAGGTCTTTGTCCGCGCCGATATAGGCGCCCGCCCGGAGCGGCTCAGGCAAAGTCTCCATGACGAACCGCACGGCTTCCGCGATGGTCTCGCACGACTTCTTCTTCTCGGCGCCGCGCACGACGTTCGGAGACATTTCCTCCGTCCAGTAGACGTCGGCCGGCTCGTCCAGATCCATGGCGCCCTCCATCCCGCCTCGCAGGCTAGCGCAGTCCGCTGCGCGGGACAAACGATCGCCTGTCTCCGCAACTACGGAATTCGATGGCGGAAGACGGCTCGATCTTTTTTCGACGACAGAGAGCTTTGCAGAAGTCGGCCGAATTTGATTCTCTGGGTGGTGTTGCCGGAGAGGATGATTCGCTGATGTCTCGTCGTGATTTGTCTCAGCCTTCGTTTGTGGACGCGCTGGTCAGCGGTTATGCGAGGGGTGGAGGGTTTCTGGATCGGATCGAGCAGGCGTTCGACTGGGGCGCGTTCGAGGCTTTGCTGGCTCCGATTCATGCGTCGAGGCGGGGCGCGCCGGGCTATCCGCCCTTGACGATGTTCAAGATCCTGCTTCTTGAGCAGTGGCACACGCTCTCCGATCCCGGGGCGGAGGAAGCGGTCCGGGATCGGTTGTCGTTCCGCCGCTTCTGCGGCTTGCCGCTCGAGGTCGAGACGCCGGACCACGCCTCGATCTGGCGCTTTCGTCAGACGATCGACAAGCTTGGGCTTTCGGCGGCTCTGCTTCTTGAGACGAACCGGCAGCTCGACGCGCTGGGCCTGATCGTCAAGCGCGGCACGCTGGTGGACGCGACCCTGATCGCCGCGGCCGTCAAGCGTCCACCCTACGGAAGCGGCGGCCTCAATCCGCGCGATCGGGACGCCCGCGTCACCATGAAGCGCAGACAAGCCCATTTCGGCTACCAGGCGCATCTGGCGGTCGACGAAGGCAGCGGCCTTGTGCGTCAGGCCGAGATGACCTCGGCCAACGTGCATGACTCCCGACTGGGAGAGGCCTTGGTTCAGGGCGACGAGCAGGCCGTGTTCGCCGACCGCGCCTACGACAGCCAAGCTTTCCGCGAGAGCCTGCGCCGTCGCGGGATCAGCGACGGCATCCTCTGGAAGGTCAAGCATCAGCGATATCCGCTCGAGCCCTGGCAGCGCCAGCTCAACCGCTGGGCGCAGGGCATCCGCTGCGGCGTCGAACGCGCCAACGCCACGATGAAGCAATGGTACGGCATGCGCCGCGTCCGCTATCGCGGGCTCGCCCGCAACGCCTGCCATCTTCAGTTCGTCGCAACCGCCATGAACATGAAGCGCGCCCTCGTTCTCATGGCTTAAGGCCTGACGGAACGCCCGCTCGGCGCCCGCGAGCGGCAAAATCGCAACCACGACCCCCACCCGCCGGGCCTCCAGCAAGATCATAGACGCCGCCCGCCACCTCGACCCGGCCGTCCTACCCCCATCAAACGTCAAACCGCCAGAAACACGCCAGAAAACCGCAATTCTGAGAAGCTCTCCGACATTCTCTTTCCGATTATCAGAATTGCGGATAGAGTGTCGCCTTCGGCCATCAGGGACTGGAGATTGGCGAAAACATAACAAAATTGTTGTTACCGCGACTCCGGGGACACAATTTTGGTCGGGAGCGGCAAAGGAAAAATGCGCGAGGGAGTAGGCGCAAGTCCTTGGAAAGGCTCAATCCCGCCAAGGCGATCCAAGGAAATCCAAGCCTTTTCCTTTGCTGGCCTTGGCTCGCCGCCTGCTCGGCTTTGCTCGATTTGGCTAAGTTTGGGCGCGGCTTTCTATCCAGGCGATTGCGTCCATTGCTGCCGCCTTGCCAAACCCCTTCGGTTGCCGCCAAAGTCGCCTCCTGCGCCTCCAAGAGCACGCCCCATGATCCCCAACGCGCCCCGTCCGTTCGATTTCGATCTCGGCGACAGCGCGGCGATGATCCGCGACAGCGCCCGCTCCTTTGCCGACAAGGAGATCGCGCCGCGCGCCGCGGCGATCGACCGCGACAACCTCTTTCCGCGCGACCTCTGGCCGAAGATGGGCGCGCTCGGCCTGCACGGGATCACCGCGCCGGAGGAATATGGCGGGCTCGCACTCGGCTACCTCGAGCATTGCGTGGCGATGGAGGAAGTGTCGCGCGCGAGCGGCGCGGTCGGGCTCTCCTACGGCGCCCATTCGAATCTCTGCATCAATCAGATCGTCCGCAACGGCGACGGGCGCCAGAAAGCGCGCTACCTGCCGAAGCTCATTTCGGGCGAGCATGTCGGCGCGCTCGCGATGTCGGAGCCGAACGCCGGCTCGGACGTCGTGTCGATGACGACGCGGGCCGAGAAGCGGGGAGACCGCTACGTCATCAATGGCGCGAAGATGTGGATCACCAACGGTCCGGTCGCAGAGACGCTCGTTGTCTACGCCAAGACCGACCCGGCCGCGGGCGCGCGCGGCATCACCGCCTTCATCGTCGAGCGCGGCATGAAGGGCTTCTCGCAAGGCGCGAAGCTCGACAAGCTCGGCATGCGCGGCTCCGACACCTCCGAGCTCGTGTTCGCCGACTGCGAAGTGCCCGAGGAGAACGTGCTGGGCCAGGTCGGCAGGGGCGTCAACGTGCTGATGAGCGGCCTCGACTATGAGCGCGTGGTGCTGGCGGCCGGGCCGCTCGGCCTCATGCAGGCGGCGCTCGACGTTGCGCTGCCCTATGTCCACGAGCGCAAGCAGTTCGGCCAGCCGATCGGAACCTTCCAATTGGTGCAGGGCAAGCTCGCCGACATCTACGTGACGATGAACGCGGCGAAGGCCTATGTCTACGCGGTCGCCAAGGCCTGCGACCGGGGCGAGACGACCCGCGAGGACGCGGCGGGCGCGATCCTCTACGCCGCCGAGCGCGCAACCCAGGCCACGCTCGACGCGATCCAGATCTTGGGCGGAAACGGCTACACCAACGACTATCCGCTCGGGCGCCTCTTGCGTGACGCCAAGCTCTACGAGATCGGCGCCGGCACGAGCGAGATCCGCCGCATGCTGATCGGGCGCGAGCTGTTCGAGAAGAGCGCGTGAGAGCGGAAAGGCTCGGTCAAAAATTCCGCCACACCGCAAGCACCGCGCCGTGCTGCGTGTTGGTCTTGACCGTCCACACCGTCGAGAACAGGCCGGCCTGAACCGACCAGTTGCCGTCGAGCGCATAGACGACGCTTGCCTCGACCACCGACTGTCGCCAAGCCAGGAAGGTGGGGTTGGTCGACGGCGACGAGACGGTGGTGAAGTCCTGCAGCATCAGCATGAGCCGCGGGGTGAACTTGAAGCCGACGGTCAAGTCCCCGTGCCACTCGTTCGGCGGACCTCGAGTGCGCAGCCGATAGCCGAACTCGGCGTCAACGAAGCCGGGCGTCGAACCGACCTTGAAGTTGGTCCCCGCGTTCAGGCGCGCTTCGCCCGCCCAGCCGGTGTTCCCCTCCTCGGCCGGCGCTTTCGGATCATGGGCGCCGGGGATGAACGCGGCCGCTTCGCCCGAGAACACCCAGTCGCCGGTCGACCAGAGCTTCGCCCTGAGCCCGATGTCCGAATAGTCGAGGCCGTCATAGGTGTCCGGGGTCGGCGGCCCGAGCGCGTAATGCTCGAAGGCGGTCTGGCCAAAAACGGTGAGCGAATTGGTCAGTCCGTACTGGACATAGGTCTGGGCGTCGAACCGGCTTTGGCTTACGGGAGGATTGCCGCCCCAGGGGGGGCCGAAGCCGGTCCAGCCGTACAAGGTCGCGATGACCTGACCGGTTCCCTGCGGCAGGGTCCATGCGCCGCCGAGAGCGCCTGCCGGCGCGCCGGCTACCGCCGCGAGCGCGCCCGCGGCGACCCACCAACGCCAAACCTTGGAGCCGGCGCGGCTCAAGTAATTTGCCCCCCAACGCCACCAGCGCTCATCCTCGCGGGCGCGCTTCCTTCGTTGAGCAAGCGGGCGCGACGCCTCGAGACGACCTCGACAAGGAACGCCGGCGCCGCCGCTACGTCAAGCGCGAATCAAACCCGTCAACGGAAAAAACCTAATACACGCATAGGGTTGTGCGGAGTTCGGGCCCGCCCTGGCCAAATTCAGGCCGCTCGGGCATGGACTGCGTCCAGAAATCCGCGGACCTCGGCCAGACATTCGTCCGGCGCGTCGATCCAGAGGAAGTGGCCGCATTTCGCCAGCCGCCGCGCCTCGGCCTGCGGCAGGAGCTCCTTCCAGCGCGCGAGCTCCTTGTCGCGAAAGGCGATGTCGTTTTCCGGCCAGATGAAATAGGCCGGACCGCGGAACCCGGCGACGAAGTCCCGGAGCCGCGCCAGGTAGTCGCGACTTGCGGTGATCTCCCACGGGAACACATGCATTCCCCGCCGCGGCTGAAGGTCGCGGAACGGCGCCCGGTAGAGGTCGAGCTCGGCGGCCGAAAGCTTGCGCCGGCGCATCGCCGAAGGCATCACCAGATTGACGAAAGTCGCGTACCGTTCCGAGCCGAAGCGGCCGATCGGGCCGCCCATCAGCTTCGAGAACCACTCGAAATGCAAGTCGCCGTTGACCGGCCAGGCCCAGGTGTTGCCGAGGCAAAGACTGGATATTCTTCCGCTGGTCATCATCGCCGCGCCGAGCCCGACCGGGCCGCCCCAGTCGTGCGCGACGAGGGTCGCGTCTTTGAGATCCAGGCGATCGAGGAGGCCGGCGACAAGTCGCGCCTGATCCTCGGGCCTGAACGAGAAGTCGCGCGGCGCAACCGAAAGCCCGAACCCGGCCAGATCGACCGCCACGCAGCGATATTGCGCTCTCAACCCGTCGATCAAGCCCCGATAGAGCACGCTCCAGGTCGGGTTGCCGTGAACCATCAGGACGGTTGGCCCGCTTCCCTCGTCCGCGTAATGCAACGAAGCGCCATCGACCGCCGCGTAGTGGCTGGCGAATGGATAGGCGCCCGGCGGCAGGGCCAGCCGGCGCTCGGCTTCGGTCAGCGGCTTGTTGTTCATTGGGCTATGCTCCGAACCCTCCATCGGGGTGTCAAGTCGAGGCGCATCCGCATCCGCTCGCGCCGTCGAGCGCTGTCTGATAGAAGGCCGTCCATGCTCGATTTGCCTCTCAGCGCCGCGCGCGCCCTTGCTGGCGCGAGGGAACGCGGCGCCCGTGGAATGGGTCGTCACGCCGGGACTGACCCAATACCCCGACGCGCTGGCGGAGATGGAAGCGCGGTCGGACGCGATCGCGCGCGGCGAAGCGGCTGAGCGCGTCTGGCTCATCGAGCATCCCCCGCTTTACACCGCCGGGACCAGCGCAAAAGACAGCGACCTCATCGAGGCGCGCTTTCCGGTCTATCGGTCCGGCCGCGGCGGCCAGTTCACCTATCACGGGCCCGGGCAGCGGGTGGCCTATGTCATGCTCGACCTCAAGCGCCGCCGGCCCGATGTTCGCGCCTATGTGGCGACGCTTGAAAGCTGGCTGATCGAGACCTTGAAGGCGTTCGACGTCGTTGGCGAGACCCGCAAGGACCGGGTCGGCGTGTGGGTGACGCGCCCGGACAAACCGCCTTCAACGCTGGGCGAAATGGCTGAGGACAAGATCGCCGCGATCGGCGTCCGGGTCCGGCGCTGGGCCACGCTTCACGGCGTGGCGCTGAATGTCGACCCCGATCTCACCCATTTCTCAGGTATCGCGCCCTGCGGGATTCGGGAGCAGCATTTCGGCGTCACGAGCCTCCTCGACCTCGGCCACGCGACGACGATGGCGCGAGCGGACGCGGCTCTGCGCGCAGCGTTTGAAACCGTGTTCGGACCCACCTTCGAATCGCCTCGCGGCGCCCGCCGTTGAGCTTTGCGCTTGCGAGAGACGCTCGAGTCCGCCTCCGGGCCCTGGGTTGCCTCCACGGACGGCCGAAACTATAGGCGTGACATGGATCTCCGCATCGGTCTGCCGGAGGCGAGCCGCCGTGTCTTCTGGGCGCCTCATTACGCGCGCCGGCGTCTCCTGAGCGAACATGCGGCGCCGTTGGCTCCGGCCCATTACGCGCTGATAGGCGAGAGGCGCGGCTATCGGCCAAACGGCTTCTTTGATCCGAACCATTTTCGCAAGGTTGCCAATGGGGCTCAAAACGCGACTCGCGGCTTGCTCGAGCTTTACCTCGCCGAGCCTGGTCCGAACGCGCCTTCACCCTCGGCCGAATTCGATCACGCGTGGTATATATCGCAGAATCCGGATTGGAATCGGACCCACACCCATCCGTTCTTGCACTTTCTCGAGCGCGGAATGCCGGCCGGAAAGCGGCCGCGGCCGGACATCGACGTCGAGTTTCTGCGCGACGTCATCCGAGGAAAGGGGCGCTCGCTCGAGGAGGCGGCCTTTCGTGTGTTCGACCCCCTGCCGCGCGACGCTGAAATGGCGCCGCCGCTCAACCGGCAGGAATTGAGGGCGCGTCAGGACCGTTTTTTCGCCGCCGGGCGAATGCGGATCGAACGCGAGTCGAAGACCGGAAGGCGCCTGCTCGTCTACGTCCAGTCCGGGAAGCGGTTTGACGCCGCCTATCTCAGCGAGCCGCGCGCCTACGACATTCTCTTTAACTATTACGACGAATCTCCACCCCATCCGAAGGCCGAGACGGTCGTCTATCAGCGCGGCTGCAAGAACACCGCCATCCGCCGGCTGCTCGAGCTCAGGCCGGACCTGTTGCTGCGGTATGACCGGGTTCTGTTCCTCGACGACGATATTGAAATCGGGCCGGCGCAAATCGACTTGCTGTTCGAGGTCGCGGAACGGGAGAAGCTTGACCTTGCCGGACCGTCGCTCACCCCCGATTCGCAGACTGCGTGGCCGTTTCTCAGGCAGCCGGGCGCGGGCCACGGGATCATGAGAGTATCGTCGATCGAGATCATGGCGCCTTTGATCACGCGCCGCGCGCTCGAGGCCGTCGCCTGGGTATTCGCTGAAATCCGCCAGCGGCTGGGGAGGCGACCTGTTGCTGGGGCCGGTCGTGCGCGCGGCCTTCGGCCCCCAGAGCGTTGGCGTGATTGGCGCCGTCCCCGTCCGGCATGCGCGGCCGGTCGACACCAAGGGCGGGACGCTCTACCTCTATCTTCGCAGCTATGGCATCGAGACCGGACACGAAGCCAACAGGATCGCGTTTGACTTCGGCGTCGATCGCTTTCTTCGACAGCTCTCGCCGGGCGAAACGGGCCCGGTCTGCCACGGCCCGCAGCGAAGTGAGCGTTCGCTGGCGCAACCCCCGATGGCCTGACTTTCCGTCACTTACTCTCGATGCGTCGCGCTGAATCGTCGGCGGCCTGGCAGGGTAAGAACAATCCTTCGACGAACAATCGGCGCATTGCTGGGCGAGTGGTTGCGGCCGAGCGGTGGTCTGACTGCGGCGGCCAAATGTTATCGGCTTGACAAGACTGGCAATTCTTCTTTTTTGATGTTTCGAGGAACGGCAAGGACGGCATGCGAAAAGCCAGCGAAGCCAGACTTTACGCATTGACGACGACCACCGCCTGCCTGCTCGCGCTGGTGGCCGGCGTGGCTGGCGCGCCGACGCGCGCCGTGATGCAGGACCTGGTTTTCGATCAGTACCAGCGCTGGAAGCCGCGCCCGTATGCGTTCGACCAGCCCGTCCGTATCGTCGAGGTCGACGACGAATCGCTCAAGCGGCTAGGCCAGTGGCCGTGGCCGCGCGAGCGCCTTGCCGTGCTCGTGAAAACGTTGAAGGACGCCGGGGCGGCCGCGATCGTGTTCGACTTCCTGTTCTCGGAAAAGGACCGCGCCGACGCCGGCGCGGCGTCCGGACAGAGCCCGGATGACGTGTTCGCGCACGCAATCGACGGCGCGCCCGTCGTCCTCGGCAGCTTCGTCTCCGATGCGCCCGTTGGGACCGGCGGCGCCGCCAAGGCGGGCTTCGTCACCGCCGGCGACGACGCTACGCAGTTCCTGACCCCTTCGCCGGGAGCTTTGGCTCCGCTGTCGCAACTCGCGCAACATGCAGCCGGGGTCGGCTTTCTCAACTGGCGGCCGGACACCGACCGGGTGGTGCGGCGAGTGCCGCTTATCCTGAGTGTGGATGGTGCGCTTCATCCGAGCCTCGCGATGGAGGCGCTGCGGGTCGCGCAAGGCGCCTCGACCTATATCGTCAAATCCTCGAACGCGAGCGGCGAAACGGCGTTTGGAGAAGTCTACGGCGTGCTCTCGGTCAAGAACGGCGACCTGACGATCCGGACGGGCCCGTCCGGGGACGTCAGGGTCTATTTCGCCCGGCCCGACCCGCGCCGCTCGATTCCGGCGTGGAAGGTTCTCACCCCCGGCGCCGACCTCAGCGACCTCAAGGGAACGATCGTGTTCTTCGGCGCGAGCGCCGCGCTGCTGTCGGACATCGTCGCGACTCCGCTGTCGCCCTCAATGCCTGGCGTCGAAGCGCACGCCCAGATCGTCGAGCAATTGTTGAGCGGACAGACGCTCACGCGGCCGGATTGGGCCCCGAGCGCGGAATGGATGGCGACGGCAGTGATCTGCGCCGCGCTGGTGGCGACGACCTGGGCCTTGGCGCCCCAGTTCGCGGCGCTCGCCTTCGCAGCCGTTGTTGCCGCGATCATCGCCGCGAGTTGGTTCGCCTTTTCGCGCGCCGGATTGCTGATCGAGCCGACCTACCCCGCATTCTCCGCCGCGCTGGTCTATTTTACCGGGGTTTCGACCCTTTACGCGGTGAAGCGTCATCAGGAGCGCGAGATTCGTTCCGCCTTCGGGCGCTTCGTTTCGCCCGCGGTCGTCGCGCGCCTGGCCGAAATGCCGGGAGCTCTCGAGCTCGGCGGCCTGCAGCGGCAATTGACCTTGCTCTTCTGCGACATCCGGTCGTTCACGACCATCTCCGAAGGGTTCAACGCCTCCGAACTGACCCATTTCCTCAACGAATACCTGACGCCGATGACCGACGCGATTCTCGACCGGCTCGGCACCGTCGACAAATACATGGGCGACGCGATCATGGCGTTCTGGAACGCGCCGCTCGACGATTCCGACCACGCGACGCATGCAGTTGAATCGGCGCTGGCGATGCGCCAGACGCTGGTCACGCTGAACGAAGGCTGGCGCAGGCGCGCCGAGGCGGAGGGACGCTCGTTCAAGCCGGTGCGTTTCGGCATTGGCCTCAACACCGGCGAGTGTTGCGTAGGCAACCTGGGATCGCTGCGGCGGTTCGATTATTCGGCGATCGGCGACGAAGTCAACGTCGCCTCCCGGCTCGAAGGCGCGTGCAAGATCTTCTCCGTCGACGTCATCGGCAGCGAACCGACACGCGCAGAAGCGCCCGAATTCGCCTGGCTCGAAATCGATTCCGTACTGGTCAAGGGCAAGACGCAGCCGGTCGGTCTCTATGCCCTTGCCGGAGACGCCGCCCTCGCCGCCAGCGAGGAATTCGCGGCGTTGACGAGGCTGCACTCGGCCATGCTCGGCGCGTACCGGAACCGAGATTTCGCCGGCGCGATCGCGATGGCGAAGGAGGCGGCGACGCTCGCGCCCGAGGCTGTTCGCGGACTTTACTCGTACAACCTGCGCCGCTTCAGCCAATTGGCCGAAACGGTGCAGGACCCCGATTGGCGTCCGCTCATCGCCCTCGATGAAAAATAGTCGGTGGCGTCAGAACGCGTAGCGCGCCCCTAGGCCCACATGAAGCGTTTTACCAATGTCGCCCCCAAGCGTGCCGATTGCGAACGCGTCCACGACCAGATTGCTCGAGAAGCGATAGGCCAGCCGGGCGCCGAACTCGGTCCAGGCGGAATTGAGCAGCGGGTAGGGCGCGATGGTCCCGAAGTTCAGGACTGAGACTTGCGATCCGAACGTGCTGTCGAAACCATAGGCCACGGCGGCGTTGACATTTGCCTCGACGTTGTCGAACAGAAGACGGGTGTATTGCGCCTGCAACCGGACAACGTCCTGCCTGGCGACCCCGGTGCTCACGGTTTCGGGATAGGGATTGACCGCGGTTGTTGCTTCGGTGTAGCCGCCCGATTGCAGCCAGCTGCGGCCCAGATCGGCGAAGATCGCGCCCTCGTCCGTTGGCGTGAACCGGGCGACCCAGCCGATCCGTCCGAACACCGAGAGCGCCCGATCAATCGACGACCCGACGCCCTGGGCCGCAGTGGGTCCATTGATATAGTTGGTGTAATAGCGGGTGTAGCTCGCCGTGATGTATGGCGAAAGGGCGGCGCCGAATTCGACGAACGGGCGGCTCGAACCCCAATTCGCGGGATCGTAGCGAAGCGAGGCGGCGACGGTCGGAGAGGCTGAGACATTGGTCCCATCCTGGTAGAAGCTGTCCCAGGAAACACCGGCGAGCAGGGTCAGGCTATCGGTGAGGCCCCACCGCCCATGGGACCCGAGCGCAAAGGAGCCGACCCCGGCAAAGCCCCCGCCGCAATCGCAGCTGTTGACCTGCTCGTTGGCGCCGAGAAGCAACGAACTGAGCAGTCGCGTCGTAATCATTTGGGTTATTCGCGCCTCGGCCTGGCCATTGACCGAGTTTTGAATGCTCGCCGCCGTAAGCGCATTGAGATTGTTGGATTCCGGCGTAATCGGGCTCGAGGTCAGATCCCAGCTGCCGTCGGCGGCGTCCCGGGTAAGGGTGTAATCGAACCCTCCGGCAGCGACCGGGCCGGCGAGTTTAAATGCTGTCGTTGTGGTCGTCCCGCCGTTGGTGACCACGACAACGGGCGTGCCGCCGGCTGGGGTTGCCGTTCCGGCGTTGTTCGCGCTCGTGTTCTTGATGAGCAACGTCGTCGTGCCGGTCGCCGAGCCGCCGCTGATGACGATCTGATCGGTGGTCGGCACGTTCGCGCCTAAGGCCGCATTCAGCGTGACGTTCGCTCCCGTCCCGCCAACCAGTGAGCCGACGGTCAGGGTTTTGAACCCGCCAGACGGCGAGAAAACGATCGAGCTGTTGGTGAGGTTGAGGTTCGTCACGGCCGACGAACCGGTCATCGTCCAGTTCGTGCCGTTGGTCAGAGAAACGTTGGTCGTCGAGGTCGCATCGGTCTGGATCGCGCCGGTCAGCGTCGACGCATTGGCGTTGAATGCGATGGTGCTGCCGGCGGTGGCGTTGAGGAGATTGCCGCCGTTCGCGGTGGCGACGGTGTTGTTGAAATTGATGGTCGCCGTTGATGGGTCGGCGAAAATCAGGTCGCCCGAGGCGCTCGTAAAGCTGAAATTGTCGAAGGTAGCGACCGCGTTGGTGGCGTTCACGAGATTGATAGCGTTGCCAGCCGCGTTCACCGTTCCTCCCCCGGAGGCGTCGATCGACGGCGAAGCCCCGGTGAGCGCGAAGGCCACGGATGACGCCTGCGACGTCGTTACGTTGAGCGCCGCCGTCGCCGTGACCGTGCCTGCGTTCGCCTGCACCCCTGTGGAAGAAGCCCCGGAAACGGTGATCGAGGTTGGGGCTTGAGTCGCGATCGCTCCGCCCGTCGCCGCCAAGAGGCCGGTGTTTGAAGCGCCGTTGAGGCCGATGGTCGTGGCGCCCGAGAGCGTCACTGTGCTTCCCGACCCGCTGGACTGGACCCCGCCCGACCCCGCGCCGCCATTGATGGTCGCGCCCAATGTGCTGGCGGTCGTAATCACGCCCCCGGCGGTGGCGTTGAGCGCGAAAGCGGCGCCATTGATCGTGAATGTGCTCGGGCCGTTGAGCGCGATCGTCGAGCCGGCGCTCTGCGCCCAGGCGCCATAGGCGGAGGCGCCGGCGGTGGTGACGCCGAGCGTCCCGGAGACCGTGATAGCGCCCCCGGCGCTCGTCGCCGACAGGTTGCTCGCATAAAGCCCAACCGCGCCTTGACCGGTTGTGGCGATCGTCGCCCCGGCGAGATTGACTTGCGAGCCCGCGCCGTCGGCGTTGACGCCATAGGCGTTAAGCCCGGTCGAACCCGTGGTCGAACCGGTCGAGACCGAGACTGGCGCGGTTGCATTAACGACGCCGCCGCCGAGCGCGTAGAGCCCGGTCGAGCTGTCGGCGCTGGTGGTGACGGTGAGCAGGCTCGTCCCGCTCAGTGTCACCATCGAGCCTGTCCCGGTCGCGACCACCCCTGGCGCACTGGCGCCATTCGTCGTCACCGTGCCGCCGCCGCTCAGCGTCACCTGCCCGCCGTTGTCCGCCTGGACGCCCGCGGCGGGCACCATCACCGTAGTGTCGCCGTTCGTAATCGTGGCGACGCCGCCGTTCGTCTCGATCGTGACGGGGCCCCCGAGCGTGATCGTCGATGGCGTCGTCGATGGAGATGGAGCAGTCCCCGAGGCGTAAACCCCGATAGCGCCATCTCCGTAGGTGGTGACGCCGACGCTGGTCGCGGTCGAGCCGTCAATCGTCGCCCCGCCGGTCGCATAGAGCCCGTAGGCGTTAAGCCCGGTCGCGCCGGTCGCGTTGGTCGCCGCCGTCACCGCCCCGGTCAGCGTCACCAACGAGCCCGCGCCGTTGGCCTCGACCCCGATCGACGCCCCGCCGTTCGTCGTCACCGAGCCGCCGTTCACCGTCACCTGGCCGCCAAGATCGGCCAGCACCCCGGTCGCCGTCGTCCCGTTGGTGATGACCGTGGCCCCGGCGATTTTGATCGTCGACGCCGTCGTCGGCGTCGTCGTCGACGTCCCGGTGGCGTAGACCCCGTCCGCGCCATTGCCGAACGTGGTGACGCCGACGCTGGTCGCGGTCGAGCCGTCGATCGTCGCCCCGCCGGTCGCATAGAGCCCGTAGGCGTTAAGCCCGGTCGCGCCGGTCGCGTTGGTCGCCGCCGTCACCGCCCCGGTCAGCGTCACCAGCGAGCCCGCGCCGTTGGCCTCGACCCCGATCGACGCCCCGCCGTTCGTCGTCACCGAGCCGCCGTTCACCGTCACCTGGCCGCCAAGATCGGCCAGCACCCCGGTCGCCGTCGTCCCGTTGGTGATGATCGTGGCCCCGGCGATCTTGATCGTCGACGCCGTCGTCGGCGTCGTCGTCGACGTCCCGGTGGCGTAGACCCCGTCCGCGCCATTGCCGAAAGTGGTGACGCCGACGCTGGTCGCGGTCGAGCCGTCGATCGTCGCCCCGCCGGTCGCATAGAGCCCGTAGGCGTTAAGCCCGGTCGCGCCGGTCGCGTTGGTCGCCGCCGTCACCGCCCCGGTCAGCGTCACCAGCGAGCCCGCGCCGTTGGCCTCGACCCCGATCGACGCCCCGCCGTTCGTCGTCACCGAGCCGCCGTTCACCGTCACCTGGCCGCCAAGATCGGCCAGCACCCCGGTCGCCGTCGTCCCGTTGGTGATGACCGTGGCCCCGGCGATCTTGATCGTCGACGCCGTCGTCGGCGTCGTCGTCGACGTCCCGGTGGCGTAGACCCCGTCCGCGCCATTGCCGAACGTGGTGACGCCGACGCTGGTCGCGGTCGAGCCGTCGATCGTCGCCCCGCCGGTCGCATACAGCCCGTAGGCGTTAAGCCCGGTCGCGCCGGTCGCGTTGGTCGCCGCCGTCACCGCCCCGGTCAGCGTCACCAGCGAGCCCGCGCCGTTGGCCTCGACCCCGATCGACGCCCCGCCGTTCGTCGTCACCGAGCCGCCGTTCACCGTCACCTGGCCGCCAAGATCGGCCAGCACCCCGGTCGCCGTCGTCCCGTTGGTGATGACCGTGGCCCCGGCGATTTTGATCGTCGACGCCGTCGTCGGCGTCGTCGTCGACGTCCCCGTGGCGTAGACCCCGTCCGCGCCATTGCCGAAAGTGGTGACGCCGACGCTGGTCGCGGTCGAGCCGTCGATCGTCGCCCCGCCGGTCGCGTACAGCCCGTAGGCGTTGAGCCCGGTCGCGCCGGTCGCGTTGGTCGCCGCCGTCACCGCCCCGGTCAGCGTCACCAGCGAGCCCGCGCCGTTGGCCTCGACCCCGATCGACGCCCCGCCGTTCGTCGTCACCGAGCCGCCGTTCACCGTCACCTGGCCGCCAAGATCGGCCAGCACCCCGGTCGCCGTCGTCCCGTTGGTGATGACCGTGGCCCCGGCGATCTCTGATCGTCGACGCCGTCGTCGGCGTCGTCGTCGACGTCCCGGTGGCGTAGACCCCGTCCGCGCCAGTGCCGAAGGTGGTGACGCCGACGCTCGGCGCAAGCGACCCATCGATCGTCCCGCCATTGCTGGCATAGAGCCCATAGGCGTCCAGCCCATTCGCGCCGACGCCGTTCGTTGTCACTATCGTCGCGCCGCTAAGCGTGATCTTCGAGCCTGAACCGTCGGCGTTGGCGCCGTACGCATTGGCCCCGCTCGGGGTCTCCCCGGTAGACCCGGTCGAAATCGTCACCGGCGCGGTGGCGTCGATGACGCCCCCGCTCGTGGCCAGAAGTCCGATCGAATCGTCGGTGATGGTGGTGACGGTGAGCAGGCTCGTCCCGCTCAGTGTCACCATCGAGCCTGTCCCGGTCGCGACCACCCCTGGCGCACTGGCGCCGTTCGTCGTCACCGTGCCGCCGCCGCTCAGCGTCACCTGCCCGCCGTTGTCCGCCTGGACGCCCGCGGCGGGCACCATCACCGTAGTGTCGCCGTTCGTAATCGTGGCGACGCCGCCGTTCGTCTCGATCGTGACGGGGCCCCCGAGCGTGATCGTCGATGGCGTCGTCGATGGAGATGGAGCAGTCCCCGAGGCGTAAACCCCGATAGCGCCATCTCCGTAGGTGGTGACATTTACGGCCGGCGTTCCCGTCGTATCGATCGTCCCGCCGTTGCTGGCGTAAAGCCCATAGGCGGTGGTCCCGAAAGCGCCGGTCCCGTTCGTCGTCACCGTCGTCGCGGCGTTGAGATTGACCTTCGACCCCGCGCCGTCGGCGTTGACGCCATAAGCGTTGACGCCGCTCGAGGTCTCGCCGGTCGACCCGGTCGAGATCGTGGTCACCCCGTTGATGTTGATGATCCCGGCGCTCGCCGCATAAACTCCAATTGAGTCGTCGGCGATTGTGGTGATGGTGTTCGGCGTCTCGGCCGTACCGCCGTTCAGATTCACGACCCCGCCGTTGTCAGCCTGCACGCCTGCCGCGGATGGCCCATACGTGGTGATGGTCGTGAGGCCTCCGATCGTGATTGTCGACGGCGTTGCCGCTCCGCCGGGATCCGCCGGGGGGGCCGCGCCCGAAGCGTAAACCCCGATCGCGCCGGTTCCGGAGGTGGTGACGCTGACGCTGGTCGCGGTCGACCCGTCGATGATCCCCCCGCTCAGCGCGTAAAGTCCAATCGCGCTACCCTGGGTGTTTGTGAGGTCGGTGGTCGTGACTGCAATCGTGCCGCTTAACGTGGCCGTGCCCGAGGCCTGCGCCAAGAGTCCAACGGCGCCCGGGCCCGAAGTCATGATGGTGTCGTCGGTCAGCGTAACGGTCGCGCCCGAGTTGGAAACCTCAACCCCGTAGGATGGGTTGCTGAGGATATCGAGGCCGCCTTCGGTCGTAATCGTCGTTCCCGTCGCCGAAATCGAGCCGGAGAAGGCGTTCAGTCCCACCGAGCCGTCGGCGCTGGTCATCACACTGCCGCCCGTGAGGACGACACTGCCGCCGGACTCGGCCAAGACGCCCGCGGAATCGATCCCCGTCGTGACGATCGTTGCGAGGGCGGGAGAGGTAGGTGAGAGGAGGTTGAGGGTGATCGTCGACCCCACGCCAGTGGCGAAGACGGCCGGCGAGCTCGAAGCCGAGGTCGTAATGCCCGCGACGTCCAACGGCAGTGTTCCGCCATCGGTCGGCCCGCCGTCAATTGTTCCGCCGCCGGTGGCGTAGAGGCCGAAGCTGGTGCCGGCCGCGATCGCATTCACTGTGACGGCAGTGGCCTCTTCGCCGGGCGTGATCGAGCCGTTATTGGCGTAGAGGCCGACGATCGGCTGAGTACCGGGGCCCGGGATCGGGGCGGTCGGCGTGTACGTGCCGGATGCAAAGGGGCAAGTATCGCCACTGAGGGCGAAGATGTGGTTTCCCGATACATTCGCTGTGCAGCTGGCGCGCGCGCTGGTCGCGGCCGCAAGCGCGAGAAGCGCAATTGCCGCCCTCGCGATGAGCCGTCGCCCCCGGCCAGCCTCGGTCATCCGCCCATGCCCGCAAACCGCGCCAATTCTGCACCAAACTGAGTGAAACCGTTTACCAGTCGAATATTAACAGAACCGCCTTGGCGGCAATAAGCGAACCGGAGTTGCGTCATCAGAGGCGTTCCTCCACGTTCGGGTCGCACCTCAAGGACGAGCTGTGGTTTTCATCCTCGCCGATACACGCCCCGGATTGTGCGATCTAATTGTGACGCAAACTCAATTTGGCCGCAAGTCTCCTGTTGAGCGAGCGGGCGGTAAGCGCGCGGCAGTTCGCGGGAATCTCAAGGCTACAACCCAACGGGAGTCGTGGCAATTCTCAGGAACGCCTCTCTTTCGACAAATTCGGATCGTCGTCCGCCGAGCGCCCCAACAGCCCCCGAAACGGTACAATGGCTCAGGCCGGGCTTCGCTTCCCCTGAGCGCTTCGCAAATCCCGAGCCCGCCGCGCCGATTTCGGCAAGGGCTCGCCTTGGCGTGCTGCTGACTTACGGCTGCTGCTTGGGCCGATCGATCCGGCTCTTGGAGGCGCGGTCGCCCGCCGCGCTGGCGTCGGCTTCGCACATATAGGCCCCCTGCTTGGTCGTGCCGTAGCTGTGAGTGCCGGCATAATGATAAATGTGCGACTTGGTGTTGACCCAGACCACTTTATCGGATGGGCAGCGCGCCTGCGCTTCCGCCGCCGTCGTGAATTGGCCGGCCCCGGTCGCGCGAGCCGCCGTTTGCGCCGGGACGGGTTTCGGCTGGTAGGTTGGCGCCGGCGCGGGCGCCGGAGCAGCGGCGGGCGCGGCTGCGGGCGCCGCAGAACTCTCCTTCTGGGCGCGGCACTGCTTCAGGAACTCCTGCCACGTCATGCCGTTGGTCGTGCTGTTGGCTTTGGCGACCTTCCACTCGTCGCCGCACTCCTTCATGACGCTTTCCGCCCGGGCGACGCCAGTCGAGGCCAGACCTAGGGCGCCAGCCAAGAAAAGGGCCGAAAGAGCAACCCTGTACGACGTACCGATCATTGCCAATCCCTCCTAAAGGGCGCCCCAGCCATCTCGGCGGCTCCCTGCCCGCCCGACAAAGAGCCGAGCTCGTTGGTTCTCATGCCGCCGTCCCACTGAACCCGACATGAACATGTCTTGATCATGGTCGGGTCAAGACCGCCCGCCGCCTCATCCTCATGCATTCGAGAGCCGCGCCAGCGCGAGGCTCGTCGTTTCAGCCAGATCTCCGCCCGCGGCCAACGCCGCCCACCCTGGCTCGCCGAGCGGCTCCGCCGTCTGCCGGCTCGCGACGTCACCATTGGCGTCGGACACGTCGGCGCGCCGCGCGGCGATTCGCTTGAGCCGCGTCGCCAGCGGGGCGTCGAGAAAAATGCCGGCGAAGGCGACGCCGACCTCAGCCGCCGCGCCGGCCGCGGCGGCGCGCTCCTGAGCCGTCGCGAAGGTCGCATCGAGCAGGACCGCCTGCCCGGCCCGCAGCGCCACCCGGGCCTTGTCGATGAGCCGCCGATAGACGTCGCGGGTGACCTCGGGCGTGTAGGCGGAGGCTGGCAGACGGTCGCTCTCCTCGACCGCAAACATCGCCTTGCGCTCGACATCGCTGCGCAGCCAGAGCGCGCCTGGCGCCCGACCGAGCCGGGGGGCGAGCCTGCCGGCGAGCGCGCTCTTGCCAACTCCGGAAAGCCCGCCGACAGCGATGAGCCGCGGCGGAGCATAGCGAAGAAACTGGACTGCGCACTCGAAATACCCGCGCGCCAGCGCGCGCGCCTCGCCGCGCTTCGCGCCCTCCAGCCGCTCCGCGCCCGCAGCCTTGACCTTCGCCCGGATCGCCGCACGCAAACTCAAGAATAGTGGGAGAGCCGCCAGGCCCGCCATCGCCTCCGGCGGCTCGGGCGCGAGATAGCGATTCAGCAGACGATTTGCGGCGGGGCGCAGGCCACGCTCCTCCAGATCCATCAACAGGAAAGCGAGATCGTAGAGCACGTCGCCGCTCGCTATCTCGTCGGAGAATTCGATCGCGTCGAACAATGTCGGCTCTTCCCCGATGAGGACGATGTTGCCCAGGTGCAGATCGCCGTGACAGCGGCGCGTGAAACCGTTCTCCCCGCGTCGCAAGAGGATCGGCCGCGCCACGGCGAGAGCGAGCCGCGAATCAACGGCTAGCCGTCGGGCTACCGCCGCGTCGAAGAGATCGGGGCGCTCGGCGAAGGCGGCGTCGTTCTGCTCGATATATGTCGCAAGCGCTTGCGCGCACCGCGCTGCGTCTCTAAGCGGCGCGCGCGCGTGCGAACGGCGGATGGCGAGCGTCAGCTTGTCGATCATCTCGTCCGACAGGGCGCCCCGCGCTGCGACATGATCGAGCGTTGCATTCTCGTCGAAGCGCCGCATATGGGCGACCCATTCGACGACGTCGCCATTGCCGCCGATCGCGAACGTCTCGCCGGATCGCGTGATCGGCAGCGCCGCCAGATAGATGCCCGGCGCCGAAGCACGGTTGACAGCGATCTCGGTCTCGCAGGCGAGGCGGCGCTTGTCCAGCGTCGACAGATCCATGAACGGGAAGGTAACCGCCCGCTTGACCTTGTAGGCGTCGGGACCAGCCAGAAACACGACCGCGCCTGCGGTATCGACGCGTGCGACCGGTTCGCTCAGCCCATGCGTCCGCGGATCGGCCAGAAACCGGAATACCGGCTCTTGCGAACCGTCTGGATCGTCAAAACGGCGGGAACTCATGGCTCGTCCGCAGGCAAAGCGCTCCCTCGACGCAAGGCGTTTCTCGCGGTCGCCCTACCAAGGGGGCGCTGGCGGGGGGTGTCAAGCGTTGCGTCGTTCGGCGGCGCGGCGGCGACGATCCGAAGATGACGAGGGACAATTTCGGCCTTTCCGGCTAGACCCGACTAGCCGCCGCAGAGTCCCGTCATGCCCCCAATCGAGAACCGTCCGTTCGACACGCTCCAGGTGGGCGAGGAAGAACGCCTGGTCCATGTGCTGACGAACGAAGATTTTTCCCAACTTGCGGCCCAGGCGGCGACGTTCGGCGCCGGCCTGGTTGATCCGGCGGTTGTCGCCAGCCCGACTTACAGCGTCGACGCGGCGCAGTCTGGTTGGGCGAGCGCCCTCATGTGCGCCCTCATCGCCGGCCGCCTGCCCGGGGCCGGCTCAAAGCTGATTCGGCAGTCCATTGAATCTTACGCCGGCGCCGCGCCAGGCGACATAATGACGATCGCAGCCAGGGTGATGGCGAAATCGGCCAATGGGCGGGTGACGATCGAAGCACGGGCGACCAATCAGCGCGGCGAGTTGGCGATGGCCGGCTCGGCCGACATCGTCGCGCCGAAAAAGACGATCGCCGCCGAACCCCCGGAGGAATATTTCGAGCTCATTCGCGAGAAGGGACGCCGTTACAAGATATTGATCGAGCGCGCGCGCGACATGAAGCCGCTCACGACGGCGGTCGTGCACCCGGTCGACGAGCCCTCGCTCATGGGCGCTGTCGAGGCGGCGCGTGAAGATCTGATAGAGCCGGTGCTCGTCGGGCCGGAGGCGAAGATCCGCCGGGCGGCCGACGCGGCGGGAATCGACATCGGCCGCTATCCAATCGTTTCAACCGAACATAGCCACGCGGCCGCCGACAAGGCGGTGGCGATGGCGAGGGCGGGCGAGGTCGAAGGGCTGATGAAGGGCGCGCTGCACACGGATGAATTGATGCACGCGGTCGTAGCCACCGATACCGGCTTGCGCACGGCCCGACGCGTCAGCCACGTCTTCGCCATCGACGCGCCGGCCTACCCGCGCGCGCTCTTCATCACCGACGCGGCGGTGAACATCTATCCAACGCTCGTCGACAAACGCGACATCGTTCAGAATGCGATCGAACTCGTGCTTGCGCTGGGCATCGCCACCCCGCGGGTCGCGATTCTTTCGGCGGTCGAGACCGTCTCGCCCGACATCCGCTCGACAGTCGATGCGGCGGCGTTGTGCAAGATGGCCGATCGTGGCCAGATTATTGGGGGCATCCTCGACGGGCCGCTCGGCTTCGACAATGCGGTTTCGCTCGAGGCGGCGCGAACCAAGGGGATCGTTTCGCCGGTCGCCGGCCAAGCCGACATTCTCGTCGTGCCCGACCTCGAGGCCGGCAACATGCTGGCCAAGCAGCTGATCTATTTCGCCGAAGCCGAGATGGCGGGAATCGTGCTCGGGGCGCGTGTGCCGATCATGCTCACGAGCCGCGCTGACAACACCATCGCCCGGCTCGGATCCTGCGCCATCGCGCTGATCCTCGCGCGCGGTCGGGTCGCGCAAGCGCCGTGACCCGGCGCCTGAGCCGTCGCAAAACTGTCGCATGCGTCGTCGAACATTTCTCCCGGGCCCGAGGCGCGGGGCCAAACAGGGGAACAACCTCAATGAGTGCAGAAAAGGCAAGTCCCGTCAGCGAGTTCCAGAAGAGGGTCAACGCCGAGATCCAGGACAATCTCGACGAGGACATCGAGCTTGAGCTCGAGGACGATGAACTCGCAGACCTTCTATCGGAAACCGAACATCTGCAGGTGCAGGATTCGCTGCCGCGGCATGTCTATTTCAAGGAGCTCTTGCGCCTGCAGCGCGAGCTCATCAAGCTCCAGGACTGGGTGGTCGCCAAGAAACTCAAGCTGGTCGTAATCTTCGAGGGACGGGATTCGGCAGGCAAGGGCGGAGCCATCAAGCGGGTCATGCAGCGTCTCAACCCGCGCGTCTGCCGCGCAGTGGCGCTGCCGGCGCCGACCGAGCGTGAGCGCGGCCAGTGGTACTTCCAGCGCTATGTCCCGCATCTGCCGGCGGGCGGCGAGATCGTCCTCTTCGACCGCAGCTGGTACAATCGCGCCGGCGTCGAGCGGGTCATGGGCTTCTGCAGCGACGAAGAATACGAGGACTTCTTCCAGTCCGTACCCGAATTCGAGCGCCTGATCGTTCGCTCCGGCATCGTGCTGGTCAAATACTGGTTCTCGATCACCGACGACGAGCAGCATCTGCGCTTTCTGATGCGCATCAACGATCCGCTCAAGCAGTGGAAACTCTCGCCCATGGACCTGGAGTCGCGCCGCCGCTGGGAGCTCTACACCAAGGCCAAGGAGACGATGCTCGAGCGCACCCATATCCCCGAGGCGCCGTGGTGGGTGGTCGAAGCGGTTGACAAGAAACGCGCCCGCCTCAACTGCATGGCCCATCTCCTGACCCGCGTGCCGTACCAGGAGGTGCCGCACGAAAAGCCGGTATTGCCTGCCCGCGTCCACAACCCCGACTACCACCGCAACCCCGTCCCGCACGAGATGTACGTGCCGGATCACTACGCGAACTCTGGTGGCGGAAGAGGGGAAATAGGCCGAGCAACGAGCACGCGGCGGCCGGCTCAGGTCACGGGGCCTGAGCGCGCGAACAATAAGTTGGCAAGAACTTATTTCCGCGAGAGGGATCGCTCCCCTCTCGAAGACCGGAAATCTTCAGGTCGCGTCGCCGCGAATCAGTTGCAGACCCGGACCCCATTGCGCCACCAGCAATGACGGCCGCCGTGGTAGTGATAAGCCGGCGCGGCGTACCCGCCATTCCGGCGACAGCCACCGTTGGGTCCTCGATGGAACCCGGCGCCGCAGCCTCCCGCGACGAGAGTGATGTTTGGCTCGATGTCCGTTGACAACGACGCAATCGGCATCGCCTGAACCGGAACCGCCGCGAGAGCGAAAAGTCCCAATGCCGCGGCTGCAAAAATCCTCATGCCCGTCCTCCCGACGCCTCTCGTCTCCGATCGAAGAGATCTGACAATGATAACGAGTCGCGTCAAGCCGCAATTCGTTGACGGTTGCAAGCGCGCTTAAATTGGATCCGTCCAACTCACTCCAAATCCAGGTCCGCGGCCGGCGCACGAAGGCGACCGCGCCGCGGCGCCCGTCAGGCGACCATGGCCGCCCTTTTGGCGCGACGGGCGCGATAGCTGACGAAGCCAAGCCCGGCGAACCCAACCGCCATCATCGCCCAGGTTGATGGTTCCGGAACCGCCCCGCCGACGGCGAAGTCGACGCCGTAGCCGCCGGGCCCGTCGGCGGTGAGCGTGTAGGCGAAGGTGAGATCGATGCGCGGACCATAAGACGCGCCGAGATCAATGACCTGATCCTGGAAAAAGCTGGCGGCGTCCGCGAGGCTGGTGAAGCTCCTGGTCCAGAATCGTGGCGCCGTTTGCGGAGACGGTGAATTCGATCGATTCGAAGCCGGCCCCGCCGGTGAAGCCGCTCTCCTGACCATCGATCAGGCCGAGCATCAGGTCGCCGCCGTAAGCGAAATCGATCGTCGAGGTCGCGGTATAAATGTCGCTCTCGCCGCCGCCGTCGGATGCGTAATTAGCGCCGAGAATGGCGGCGCCGAAGATCACGTCGTTCGGACCCAGTAAGGCGTTCGCGACTTGGCTCGAACTCCCGATTAGGGCTGTCGTGTAAGTCTTGGATGGGTCGCCGACGGTGAAGGCGTAAGCGGTCTCGCCGGGATTGGCGAAGGCCTGACCGTCGCCGCCGGCTTGAGCGATCGCGTTTGTGGTCGCCGTGCCGCCGGTCGGAGCGGTCGCGGTCGACGTGGTGAAGCCCGTCGTGGCCGTCGACTGGGCCTGGCCGCTCGAACCGACCGCGGTCGACTGCGCCTGCGCGATTGCGCCATGATCGGTGGTCGCGGTCGAGCTCGCGTTCGCGGCGCCTTGCGTTCCAGAGTCCGTTGAGCCGCCAGTCGCCGTCGCCACAGCGGACGCGGCGCCGTAGCCGGCCGCGGTCGAATTGACCGTCGCCGTCGCGGCGCCCTCGGGTCCAAAGTCCGCTGAGCCGCCAGTCGCCGTCGCCGCAGCAGAAGCTGCGCCGTACCCGGCCGCGGTCGAATTGGCCGTCGCCGTCGCGTCGCCTCCATTGCCCATGAAGTCAAAGCCAGGCGAGCCGCCGGTGGCTGTGGCGTTGGCCGCCGCCGGACCGGCATTCAACGTGGTGGAATTGGCCGTCGCCGTCGCGGCGCCCGCCATTACTGGGGCGCCACCCGGGAATAAGGGACCGCCTCCGCCCGTCGCCATTGCATTCGCTGAACTGCCGCTTGAGGAGACGGTGTCGGCTGACGCGATTGCCGCGCCGCCTCCGCCGACGACGAAGCCCCCGCCGCCGCCAGCGCCTCCCATGGCGTTAGCGGATGCGTTCGCCATGCCGCCGTTTGTCGCCGTCGCCATCGCGTTCGCGGTCGCACTTCCGCCATCGCCCGCGCCGCCGAAAGGGCCCCCGCCACCGCCGCCGCCGCCGCTGGCGGTTGCAGTCGAACTGGCGACGCCGTGAAGGCCGCTTTCAACTGCCGTAGAGGACGCGGCTCCATTTCCACCACCTGAAATCGGGTACTCAGAAAACCCCGCATTGCCGCCGGCGGCAGCGGCGGACGCGGTGACGCTCCCGTTGGCGGTGGCGCTGGTTGCGTTTGTTGTTGCGATCGCGTCCCCGCCTGGGCCGCCAATAGCATAATTGGCGTCGCCGCCCCCCCCGCCGGTAGCGTTGGCGGTCAAGTTATATGCGGCTGACGACGATGGGTTGTCGCCGCTCAGCGAGCTTGAGGCACTCCCGCCGGATCCGCCGGTCAATCCGTTTGTGTTGAGGCCACCACTGCCCCCGATCGCCGACTGAGTCAAATTCAGAGTTCCAGTTGTGCCGCCGCCGACCGCGTCAGCCGCTCCCCCGTTGGTCACCAGGGAGACGCTCGCTCCGTTTCCTGCAACGCTATAGAAGAAAGTTCAGACTAGTTGTTTCCGCCCCCTCGCGCCGCCGATCGCGGTCGCCGTCACTGTGACCGTGCCGCCGGAGGTCGAATATCCCGGCGACAGCCGGGCCAGCCCCGCCATTCGAGAAACCCTGCGCCGCCGCCGTTTCCACTCGTGCCGTTGTCGCCACCGGAGCCGCCGGCGCCGCCCAGCGCGGTGGCGGAAACCGTGGCTTTAGCGGCGCCCGAAACGGTCGCGGCCGCATTGGCGTCGCCGCCGTTTCCGCCAATTCCGCCGCTGCTAGCGATGCCGCCGACTACACTCCCGCCGCCGCCGCCTACGGCGAGCGCCGTCGCAGAACCGGTTCCCGACGCACCGCCCCTGGTCGTCGTCGCGACCGCGCTAGCCGCGCCGCCGTTTCCGCCGGCCCCGTTGAAACCAAAATCGGCCGTGCCGCCTGCCCCGCCAGCGCCGCCGAAGGCGTTGGCCGTGTTCGAGGAGTCTGTCGGCGAATTGGCGATCGCCGAAGCCGGGCCGCCCGGATCCCCGTTTCCGCCGTTCCCGGTCGCGCTGTCTGCGCCGGCGATGCCGTCCAGGGAGCCGGGCACAATGGGAACGGTGACAATCTCAGCGTGAGGCCTGACAGCGCTCGCCGTGATCAGCGCAAACGGCAAAGCTGTGCTTGTCAGCAAGCGGCGGAAAGACCGTATTGACATTGGCCACTCCCCTAACGTTCACCTCTCCCTATACGTCTTTTGGAAATATCGCAGTTGATATTACTCGATTTTATCTTTGCATGAGTGTTGCATGAATTCTTGTCAGAATCCTCGTCAAAGGCTCCTTGTTTTGGCGCTCGTATATACCCATCCTCAATCGGTGACTTCTATATTTCTCACCTCGGGCCAAGTCGCTGATTTCTCTGCGATACTGCGAAAGGCGCCTCCTGTCAGCACGGGATCCCCCTCCAGTCCTCGTGCGGCGCCATGGTTTCGGCGCCCACATGGCTATGACGCTGCGGCGCTCGCTTCGCTCAACATTTCGCTGATCGCGCGCCGGTCCAGCCCCGAGGCAATCGAGGCCCGGAAGACGCCTATCGATCCGATCTGACCACGCCGAGCGAGCGGCGCGGTTAACGTTCCGCAACGTTGGACAGTAAATCGAAAGTAAACCAACCAATTATCAAGATTAAGAAAATCCGGGGCGCAGCGATCCGATCGATCGATAAAATTCGACGGAATTTATTCTGAGCCCGCCAAACCGAAGACGCGATGCTGGGGTCATCGAAATTCTGTGAGCGCGCCCCATGCTAAACCGGCTCTTCAGCTTCATCACCGCGGCGACGATCTTCGGCCTCGCCTGGAACACATTCGGACAGGCGTCCGAACAGGGCCTGCCGCGAGCGACCTACGAGCCGGTCGGCGGCGAAGCCTCGATTCCCTACGGCTGGGTCGATTTCTGCAATCGCCACAGCGAAGAATGCACCCTCGGCAAGCTCAAGCCGGTGGAGGTTCGCCTGACACGGCAAAGCTGGAAGACGCTCAGCGACATCAATGACGAGGTCAACAACGCGATCGAACCGGTCAGCAACCTCGACCATTGGGGAACGACGCTCGACCATTGGGACTATCCGGTCGACGGCAAAGGCGATTGCAAGATCTACGCCCTCTTCAAGCGCAAGCTCCTGATCGAGCGCGGCTTTCCGCGGCAGGCGCTCTTGATGACGGTCGTCCGCGACCTCAGCGGCGAAGGGCATGCGGTGCTCACCGTCAAAACCGACCGTGGCGACTTCGTGCTCGACAATCTGTCGCAAGACGTGCGCGCGTGGAGCGCCACCGGCTATCAGTTCTACAAGCGCCAGGCCCAGGACGACCCGAATGTCTGGCTGAGCCTGGGCGGCGTGACGGGGACCGAGCCGACAGAGGCCGCAACGAACAACAGGTAGACCGGCCCTCGCAGACCGGCGTTCGGAAAACGCTTCGCCGCCGACACGCTACTCCTTGCCGCCCCCCATCGACCTGCCGGCCGCCGCAATCCGCTCGAGCGCCTCGGTCGCCTCCGCCGGCAGCGGCCACGAGCGCGCGGCGGCGATGACGTCGGCGATATAATCTTGACGCACGGCTCCCGGCCCGGCGTTCGCGCCGAAATAGACGATCGCCTGCCTCGGCCCGCGCTCGGCGACGACCGGCTGGATGAGCTTGACGTAGAGACCGCGTGCGAGGCCCTCGTAACGGTCGAGCGCCGGCACGTCGGCTGAGCGCAAGCTCCCACAGCACCCCATGAACGGCCGAGCGGGGGTCGCGCGCAATCGTGAGCCAGCCCTCGCGCATGACGGCGAGGCGATGCCGCAGGAGCCGCGCCGGACCCAGCGCCTTCGAGCGCGGGCAGCGGCGGGCCATCGCGCTCGCGTCCATGTTTGAGCCATAGGCGAAGTAGAGCGGCATCGGCTTCCTATCCGCTCACCCGCTCGACCTTGTTGACGACGCTCTTGCCGCGCAGCTGCGACAGGACCGCGTTAAGGTGCTGAATGTCCCGCACCTGCAGATCGATGACGAACCGACGAAAGTCGGCGCCGCTGGCCGAGGACGAAATAGCGTCGATGTTGGCGCCGTATTCGCCGATCGTCGTGGCGATCACGCCGAGCGCGCCGGGCTCGTTGAGCAGCGTGACCACGATCTGGCTCGAGTAGAGCAGGTTCGGCGCGTCCTCGAGATCCCAGCGCACGTCCAACCACAGCTCGGGGTGGTCGTTGTACTCGGCGAGCGCCGGCGAGTGGATCGGATAGATGACGATGCCCTCCGGCGCGCGGATGCCGACGATGCGCTCGCCAGGCACCGCCCCGCCCTTCGGCGCGAAGCGGACGGGGGTATCGAGATCGATGCCGCGCAGCGGCAACGCGCCGGCGGCGTCGGATTCGCCGGGCACGCGGAACACGAGGTCGGCCGCCTTGGGCAGGCCGAACCATCCGCTCTCGTTCGACGGCACGGCCGGACCGGCCTTGCGCTCCTCCTTGAAGTTCGGGAACACCGCGCGCACGACGTCGGTGGAGAAAATCTCGCCCCGGCCGACGCCAATGAAGACATCGTCGATCGACGCGCGCGCCAGGCGCGGCAGCGCCGCCTTGAGTTTCGCCTCGGCGAATTTCTTGCCAGCGCGCTCGAACGCGCGCTCGACGATCTGACGTCCGAGGCCGCCGAACTGGGCCTTCGCCGCCTCGCGTGTTGCGCGGCGAATGGCGGCGCGGGCGCGCCCGGTCACCACGACGCTGTCCCATGCTGCCGGCGGCGCTCCTCCTTCGGCGCGCGAGATCAGCACCTCATCGCCGTTGTGCAATTCCGAGATCAGCGGCGCGATGCGGCCATTGATCTTCGCCCCGACCGCCGAATTGCCGACATCGGTATGGACCGCGTAGGCGAAATCGATCGCGGTCGCGCCACGGGGGAGCGCAATGAGCCGTCCCTTGGGGGTGAAACAGAACACCTGGTCATGAAACAGTTCGAGTTTGGTGTGCTCGAGAAACTTTTCTGAATCGTCGCCCGCCAGCGCCTCGATCGTCTGCCTCAAGCCACGATAGGCGCGACTTTCGCTCACCGCCGGTGCGTCGGCGGCGGCGCCGGCGTCCTTATAGATGGCGTGCGCGGCGATGCCGTATTCGGCAACTTCGTGCATCTCGTGGGTGCGGATCTGAAGCTCGACCCGCTGGCTGCCCGGCCCGATGACGGTGGTGTGAATCGAGCGATAGTCGTTCTGCTTCGGCGTCGAAATATAGTCCTTGAACCGCCCCGGCACACTCGGCCAGGTCGTATGGGCGACCCCGACCGCGGCGTAGCAGTCGGCCACCGTGTCGACGAGAATGCGAAAGCCGTAAATGTCGGACAATTGTTCGAACGCGATCGAGCGCCGCTCCATCTTGCGCCAGATCGAATAGGGCTGCTTCTGGCGGCCCTTGACCTCGACCTTGATGCCGCGGCGAGCGAACTGGTCGGTAAGCTCGGCCGCGATGCGGGCGATGATGGCGCCATTCCTGGCCTTCATGCCTTCGAGACGCGAGGCGATGAGTTCGTAGGCGCCCGGCATCAGGGAGCGAAAGGCAAGGTCCTCGAGCTCGTTGCGCATGCTTTGCATGCCCATCCGCCCTGCGAGCGGGGCATAGATGTCGAGTGTGTCCTCGGCGATTCGGGCGCGCTTGGCCTCCGGCATGAACTGGAGGGTGCGCATGTTGTGCAGGCGGTCGGCGAGCTTGACCAGGAGCACCCGGGCGTCGTCCGCGATGGCGAGCAGCAGCTTGCGAAAATTCTCGGCCTGCTGGGCGTGCCGGGTCACGAAATCGAGCTTCCCGAGCTTGGTCAGGCCATCGACCAGCCCGCCGATCTCTTCGCCGAACGCCTTGTCGATCTCCTCGCGCGTCACCGCCGTGTCTTCGATGGTGTCGTGCAGCATGGCCGCGACGATGGTCGCGTCATCGACCTTGAACTCGGTCAGGATGGCCGCGACTTCGAGCGGGTGGGAGAAATAGGGATCGCCAGAGGCGCGTTTCTGGCTGCCATGCGCCTTCATCGCGAACACGTAGGCGCGATTCAACAGCTCCTCGTTGGTGTGAGGATTGTAGCGGCGGACCCGCTCCACCAGCTCGTATTGCCTCATCATCGCCTGTGGCCGACCTAAATCCGCGCCGCCGAAGTCGTCGTGGCGGCGCCGGTGCGGTTCAACCAGGACGGATCGGTGTGAACAAGAGAGCGTAAACATCGGCGTTTGGCTTGCGCCAGCCGGCTGCCGCCCTCGCGCCTCTCACGCGGGCCTATCCAATCATCGGCCGCCGGCGGCGCCCGCGCAAGCGTTAAAGTCGAGGCCGGGCGGCCGGCAGCGCGCGGTCCATAGTCCGGCGACAGACGGGCGTCCTTCCGGAGGCCCTATCGACCGCGCCGGCCTGGTGACCGACCCGGCCCTGAAATAAAAAACCCCGGAGCTTTCGCTCCGGGGTTGGTAGTGGAGGTCAACCGATCGGAAAACGATCAGAAGTAACGGGTGATGCGGAAGCGGCCGGCGAAACCGTCGCTGACGCCGTGCCAGTCGCCCGGGACGAGGATACGCGCCGCCGACGCCGCCGGTGTTGTAGACCGTCCCGATGAAGCCGCTCGGCTTCTGCTGGTTCGTGCTCTGATACATGAGCTCGAGGTCGAAGTTGAGGTTGTTGACCGGGTTCCAGCCGAGGTCGGCGCCGACCAGCCAGGTCGTCGCGCTCGGCGAAAGCGCGCCCTGCACGAACTGGGCCGCGCCGCAGCCGAAGCCATAGATGTAGCAGCCGCCGCCCTGGTTGCTCCACTTCAGCTGGCCGACCGACCCTTCGAGGTCGAGATAGAACTGCGGCGTGAAGTGATGCTCGATCAGGGCGGAGACCGACCATGCGGTCGGCTTCGACCACTGGTTGGTCAGCGGGTTGAAGAAGGCGTCCGACATATACATCGACTGCCCGTTGCCGTTGACCTGCCCGTTCTCGCCCCACATCATGTCGGGCAGACCCGAGTACCAGACCGCGCTCTGGGTGTAGGAGCCGGTGATGAGCGCGTCGTCGCCCGCGCCGAACGACGGCAGGTTGACCTTCACGCCCGCGTCGACGCCCCAGCCGATCTGAGTATGTTGGTAGTTGCAGAAGCTGGAGCCATAGATGCCGCAATCCGTGGCCTGGTTAGCAAGTGTATCGGAGACGTTGACGTCATGGATCACGCCCGAGACCTGAGCCTCGCCCCAGCCCTGCTTGACGTGCAAGGCGCCGACGAAGTCCGGCCACTTCTGGCCGCCGTACCTGAGCAAGCCCTCGGTCATGTCGGTGCCGCCGCCGGAGCCGCCGTTCCCGCCCGGGCTCTGCGCCGCGATCGTCGCGGTGAACCCGCCGCCGAACGAAGCCGTGTAGGCCAAGAGGTCGGGCTCGTTGAAGCCCTTCTGGTCGGGAGAGGCAAAGTTCGCCCAGTTGTCGCCGCCGCCGGTGAACGAATAGAACGACTGCGCCTTACCGGCGGTGATGCCCGCCCAGGTCAGGTACCCGGTGTTGAGATAGGTCTGGTTGCCGGTGTTGTCGAACCCGTTGCCGTTTTCAGCGTTGATGTCGAAATGCCCGATCAGAGGCCCATAGGCGGTGTTCGAGGCCATGTCGAAGCCGAAGTTGGCGCGGGTCGTCCAGCCGGTCGTGGGCCGATAGAAAGTCGTGTTGTTCTGGGCCGGGCTGGCCGCGATCAGCACGCGCTGGGTGTTCTGGGCGAAGCCCGTGGTCGCTACCGGGTAGATGGGCGATATCCCGCCGTAATAGGCTGCGCCAATCGCGTCATTGATCGAGCCGCGATTGTATTGGGTGTTGAGGTTGCCGCCCTCGAACTGCGCGGTGATGTAGCCTGAGAACTTCACGCAGGTGTCGGAGCCCGGCAGGGTCCAGCCGGTGATGCCGCCGACGTTGCAGACCTTGACGTATTCGACCGGCGCCGCCTTCCTGGTCGGAAGATCGGCCGCCTGCGCGCTGGCGACAGCGACGATGCCGGCCGCCGAACCGAGCAGTAGGCTCTTAATGAGCGTCATTTGTGACCTCCAGTTAGACGTGGTGGGCGTTGGTTTTCTTCTCGTTTTCGACTTCCCCGCCCCTCCCAAGGGCCGAATGAAATTGAAAGCGATCAGCCCCCTCTTCCCGTTTGACCTTTCGATCGTGGCGCTTTGCCCCTGCAAATGTCCGCGATCTTCGCGACCGGGAATTTCCCGCTCACCTGACCCAACATAGCTTCTCTAAATTTCGACACAATAAATTTTCTTCATAAAGTGGAGTTCAGTCCTCGTTTCCTGGAGCTTGTTGCATAATTGTCACTCGATTTCGCCCCAAAGGCGCCGCAATCCAACTTCTCTCTACAAATCAATTGGTTAGGTGAGAAAATTGGGAGCCGGAGGGCGTTGGCCGACCCGGCAAGTCGGCGCACGGCCTCAAGCCGGCTGGTTCCCGCACGGCCCCGGGAAGGCAAGCGCGATGGCTGGCTCCTGACGCAACGGGACCCTGATTTCGGCCTGATTCGGATCGCCGCGGGCCAACCGCTCCGATCGAGGCGCGGCCCACCGCTCCCTTCAGGGCGGGGACGCGCTCGGTCCTTAAGCAGGAGCCTTTTGGGCGGGGACGGGATCCTGGCTCCGGGCGTCTCGCGATCGGCTTGAGCGTGGCCCCGAAGATTCCCGCTCGAAGCGTTGGCGTCTCCGACCGAGATCGCCGCCGATCTCGCGCCGGACTCTCGATCGGGTCGCCAACTCTGGAGCGTCTTCCGGCCAACGTTGCGTCCGCCGCGTGTTTCCGCAGGGGCGCTGGCTTTCGGGCGGCGTCTGGCCGGTACCGCGCCAATGCGCCTGGGGTCGGGAGCGTAGTGATCGGCTGGCCGCCAGCAATTCATGGGCCGCGGGGAGGCCCATCCCAGCCGCCGCGCCCGGCGGCTCAGCTCCGCGGCGCGCCCGAGCCTCGGAAAGCCGCGACAAACAAAAACCCCGGAGCTTTCGCTCCGGGGTTGGTCGTGGAGGTGAACCGATCGGAAAACGATCAGAAGTAACGGGTGACGCGGAAGCGGCCGGCGAAACCGTCGCTGACGCCGTGCCAGTCGCCCGGGACGAGGAACGCCCCGCCGACGCCGCCGGTGTTGTAGACCGTCCCGATGAAGCCGCTCGGCTTCTGCTGGTTCGTGCTCTGATACATGAGCTCGAGGTCGAAGTTGAGGTTGGTGACCGGGTTCCAGCCGAGGTCGGCGCCGACCAGCCAGGTCGTCGCGCTCGGCGACAGCGCGCCCTGGGCGAACTGGGCCGCGCCGCAGCCAAAGCCATACACGTAGCAGCCGCCGCCCTGGTTGCTCCACTTCAGCTGGCCGACCGACCCTTCGAGGTCGAGATAGAACTGCGGCGTGAAGTGATGCTCGATCAGGGCGGAGACCGACCATGCGGTTGGCTTCGACCACTGGTTGGTCAGCGGGTTGAAGAAGGCGTCCGACATATACATCGACTGGCCGTTGCCGTTGACCTGCCCGTTCTCGCCCCACATCATGTCGGGCAGACCCGAGTACCAGACCGCGCTCTGGGTGTACGAGCCGGTGATGAGAGCATCATCGCCCGCGCCGAACGACGGCAGGTTGATCTTCACGCCGGCGTCGACGCCCCAGCCGATCTGATTATGCTGGAAGTTGCAGAAGCTCGCGCCATAGATCCCGCAGTCGGTCGCCTGGTTGAACAGGCTGTCCGAGACGTTGACGTCATGGATCACACCCGAGACCTGGGCTTCGCCCCAGCCCTGCTTGACGTGCAAGGCGCCGACGAAGTCCGGCCACTTCTGCCCGCCGTAGCGGAGCGTGCCTTCGGTTATGTCGGTGCCAGCGCCGGAGGCGTTGTTCTGACCTTCCTGGCCCTGGCTCTGCGCCGCGATCGTCGCGGTGAAGCCGCCGCCGAACGAGGCCGTGTAGGCCAGAAGGTCAGGCTGGTTGAAGCCCTTCTGATCAGGAGAGGCAAAGTTCGCCCAGTTGTCGCCGCCTCCGGTGAACGAATAGAACGACTGCGCCTTACCGGCAGTGATGCCCGCCCAGGTCAGATAGCCGGTGTTGAGGTAGGTGTTGTTGACGTTGTCGAACCCGTTGCCCGCCTCGGAATTGAGGTCGAAATGCCCGATCAGAGGCCCATAGGCGGTGTTCGAGGCCATGTCGAAGCCGAAGTTGGCGCGGGTCGTCCAGCCGACCTGGTTGCGATAGAAAGTCGTATTGTTCTGCGCCGCGCTGGCCGCGATCAGAACCCGCTGGGTGGCCTGCGCGAAGCCCGTGGTTGCTACCGGGTAGATTGGGGACAAGCCGCCATAATAGGCTCCAATCGCATTGTTGATCGAGCCGAAGTTGTATTGGGTGTTGAGGTTGCCGCCCTCGAACTGCGCGGTGATGTAGCCTGAGAACTTCACGCAGGTGTCGGAGCCCGGCAGGGTCCAGCCGGTGATGCCGCCGACGTTGCAGACCTTGACGTATTCGACCGGCGCCGCCTTCCTGGTCGGAAGATCGGCCGCCTGGGCGCTGGCGATAGCGACGATACCCGCCGCGGACCCCATTAAAATGCTCTTGATGAGCGTCATGTGTGACCTCCAGTTCAACGTTATGGGCGTCGGGTCGCCTGCCGGCTGACAGCCAATTCGCCCGGATTGTCGGCGGCTTGCCACAGCAAGTCGTCGGACCCGGCCGCGATTGGGAATCGCCCCCTCGCACAGTTGACAATACGCTTATCGCTCCGTTGCTCAACCAAGATTTGGCAATAAATCGCCAAAGCAGCGCCATTATTCATGCCGTGTTGCACAATCGACACAATTAATCGCGGATTTCGTAAGTAACTTAGATTTTATAAATTATATTTTAGTCATACTCGTCGATATGTACATATACATCGCTGCTAAAAATTATAATACGAATATTATAAACTATCATTTATGTTCAATTTCAGCGATTTCCTTGCTTTATTGCGTGTACCGCTGCGGTTTACGGCGTTTTATTCCTCGCCCCCTGGCCAAAGCGCCTGAGCCTGCTGGATATTGCCAGCATGGATGCCTCCATAGCGCTCGAGAGACGGGCGTTCTCACGAGCGCCCAGTGGATGGGGGGCCGCGCGCGGTCCTTGAAAACCAATCCGCAACGGCGCGCGTTCGACAATCGCTCCTACCCACGCCCAAGCCCGTCCGACGGACGGGCTTCGATGGGACGCCTTATGGGCGGAGGAATGCGGAGAAGGACGCAGGAGTTATCCTGGGATCGCCCCAGCAATTCGAGCCGCGGGCGCGGGATGACCCCGACTTGTTCCAAATCTGGTGGCCGGGCAGGCGCCGCCGACCGCGAATATCCAATTGCTCAATCGCTATTTGAGGATTGCTCGCAAAATTGAGGCCCGTCAGCTTGCCGGCCGCGGGCTTGGGGCGCCAAGCCGCCAACGCTTGTTCGACCAATCGCCTGGGTCCAGAGGCCCTCACCGACATCGTGCGGAGCCGGGCAGAGCCTTGCCCTCACTCATGACCCAATTTGTCGGCGAGCAGCGCGATCGTCTTGGCGTAGACCGGGGCCGAGTTCCATTCGAGCAGAGCGGCGAAGTTGGGCTGACCTTCATCCCAGCCTGCGCCCGGCTGCCAGCCGTGGCCACGGAGGAAATTGGCGGTCGACGCCAACGCGTCCGCGGGAGTCATCAGGTTCCCGCCGCCGCCGCCCTCGATGTTGACGGCATATTTCAGATAGGCCGACGGCATGAACTGGGTCTGGCCGATCTCGCCCGCCCAAGCGCCGCGCATTTGTTCGGGCCGCAGCAGGCCTCGCTGGACCAGCATTAGGGCGTCAACCAGTTCAGCGCGGTAGATCTGCGACCGACGGCAGTCGTACGCGAGCGTCGCCAGGGCGCTGAAGGTGGGGTAACCGCCGAGGTCGCCGCCATAGCCGGTTTCGAGTCCCCAGATCGCCGCCAGAACGGGCGCAGGGACGCCGTAGCGCTGCTCAATTTTCTGAAACGGCTCGGCGTAAGCGAGCATCATCGTCTTGCCCTTCTTGATCAGGGCGGGCGTGGCGTGCCGGGCGGAGAAAGCGGCGAAACTCTGCCCAAATCCCTGGCTGCGATCGTGGGCGGAGACTGAGGGCTGGTACGTGACGCCGTTCAGGGCCGCGTCGGCGACCTGCGGGGAAACGCCGTTTCGAATCGCGACTTCCTTGAACGAGGCGAGCCATTCATTGAACCCGGCCGCGCTGTCTCCGCAATCGGCCGCCCGGGCCGATGCGACGCTAATCGTCGCCGCCGCAACGACAGCAAACATTGACCTTTTCAAACATCCTCGCATTCGGCGCTCCAATTCATCGTCGTCGATTCGGAATCCTGCTAGTCGCGAAACAGGGCCGAACCTTGGCCGCGCAGCCACTTAGGGCCGCGATCAACCGTGAAAGCTCATCGTTGGCGCTTACGCAGACCCAACCGCACATAGGCATGTATCGCCAATCGTTCCGCCAAGGTCGCTTAGGTAAATCTTAAATCGCTTCGCCTATCCTCGGCGCAAATGTGACATGCGTTCGAGTGAGAGTACAAGATGAGTGAAACGCTGCGGCCGAGAGTGAAATACGTCATCGGTCCCGACGGCAGTCCGCTGACGATTGCCGATCTGCCGCCGCCGACGACCCGCCGATGGGTCATTCGCCGCAAGGCTGAGGTGGTCGCCGCGGTGCGAGGCGGGCTGCTTTCGCTGGAAGAGGCGTGCTCGCGCTACACGCTGACTGTCGATGAATTTCTCAGCTGGCAGGTCTCCATCGACCAGTTTGGCCTCGCCGGACTTCGCACCACCCGCATCCAGCAATATCGGCAATAACCACGCCGAAAATCAATGACAGACATCGGAATCCCAGGTGTTGGCCTTGTAGCCGAGCAGCCGGGCGGCGGCCTGTTCATTCTCGCTCAACTCGGCCCATGCCTTGGAATTGGAAGCCGGCTCTGCGGCCGCGTCTGATTCCCAGATCTGCTCGTTCCACCCGAGCGCCTGCCAAGCGTTTTTTTGCTGGTCCGACATGGCTTGCCATTCAACACCGTTCCACCCACACCCATTGACCCGCGCATGAACCGGTGCGGCGGCTCGCGCCTCAAACGAGAATATGCCGGCCCCGGAGACGGAGTTTTCAGGAACGAGCAAGCCTCCGAACGGCGCTCCGGCCGAGAGGATCAAACCGACGGCGCACGTTCTCGTTCGCACTTGCATCCACCGCCTCGCGCCGACGAAAATTCCCGGTAGGACATGACGCTGCCGATGCGATGATCGTCGCCGCAACTGGTCGCCGAGAATCATAATCGCCTCCTCTGCAACGGCTTGCCCTACAAATTGTTCGGATTTCCCGGGACACGGCGGGCCTGGGAGCGCTCGCCGTCGACGACCCAGGCAAAACCGGAGCCGGTGATCTCGACGCCCATGCATTCCCAGTCGCTCGGGGAGCCCTCGTCGGGAGCCGCGTCATCGGCTCGTTGCGCAAAGGATCGCTCGCAAAGCTCCCGGCCGTTGATCCGCCACTCGCCCGCATAGGGCCCCTCCGGGTCCACCCCGCGCAGGTTTCCGTCGGCAAGGAAGTACTCGGCATAGGGCTTTCCATCCTCGGTTCCGGAGATGGTGTTGCCAACGATGGCCTGGCGAATCTGATCTTCGGTCGTCAGGACCGCGGCGAAGCTCACGCTCGACAGGGACATCAAGCCCGCCACACCCAATATTGCCCCACGCATCTGCGTAACTCCTTGTTGGAGCTAACTCCGGTTAGAGAATGCATCCGCGCCCGCGTCCGCCAGGACGAGCCGCCAGCCCCTGCTCACTTCAGGAAATGCACGATCTGGTAGCCAAGCAGCGCGATGATCGCGACCTCGAACACATGCCCGACGAAGGCGTTGATCCGCTCCTTGTAAGCGAGATTGGCTTCGATCAACCGCGTGTTGGCGAGCTCATACTGGTCCATGGCGAATTCAATCGGGTCCTCCAGCATCTCCATCCGGTCATAAAGCGCCGCGCCGTTGACGAGCTCCGCGAACACCCGCTTCGAAGCTTCGGCGAGCGTGGGATCCAATTGCTCGAGGCTGTTGGCGATGCGCAGCCAGTCCGCCCTCATCCGGGTCGCCATCTCGGTCATTTCATTGACGTGCCGCTGCTGTTTCTGATGGCGCCGCGTCACCGAATGGGTCAAAGCCGAAATCGGCGTCGATCGACGCCCAGGCCGACTTCATCGTCGCTTCCAGCGCCAGCGCCTCGCGCTGCACGAGAGCGAACCGGATCGTCGCGTCGAGGGCCAGGCGAATGTCGCCGGGGCTCGCGTAGATCAAGGCCCGGTTCTCGCCCCACAACACCCGAACGGTGCGGACGTCCGCCCGGACGTTCGCCTCTCGTCGCCGCGCGCCGCCGGCGCGAAGCCATTCGTCCGCCTCCCGCTCGATCGCCGCCGGCGTCTTGACCCCCGATGACAGCCAGACCACCGTCAAGCCGCCGGCCGGTTCGGGCTCGGCCTGCTCGAGCGCAACCGAAGCGTCCAACGGCGCCAACGCCGCCGTCACTTTTCGCGGCTCCGCGATCTCGATCGTCTCAACGCCGTCGGCGGGAGCGTCCGGGTCCTCGACGAACTCGACCCGCCACGCCTGCGCGTGAATCGTCGGATCGCACGTTCCTAGTTGCTACGTCCAACATGATGATGCCTCCTCAATTGCTTTCGCCGATATGCGCTGACGAACCGCGGCGAACCGATGACGACCAATTCGAGATCCTCGACGGGGCGTTCTTTTGCGAGCGGCTCGGCGATGCGGGGCGAGCTTGGTTCGGGCGCCGGTTCGTAGACGCAATAGAGCAGGCTTTCGGGGTCTTCGTACCATTGGCCCGTGCTTGCGCCGGCGGCCTCGGCTCTCTCCCAGGCTTCGCCGAGGCGCTCCGGATTGAACAGCGCGTGGGCGAAGCCGGCGGCGTAGAACTTCTCCGACCAATCCCAGCGCGAGCAAAGGAGGCTTGTGTCCTCGAGCAGGTTGAAGCGTTCGATCACATCGATCGACAGGTCCGTGGTGACCGATCCGAGGATCACGCCCCGCTTCGTCACCCGGCGAAGCTCGGCGATCGCCTTCTCGACGTCGTTCGGCGCCGCGCGGCAAAGACCGGTTTCGATCACCGCCTCGAATTCGCCGTCCTCGAACGGCAGGCAGGCGATGTCGGCATGGAAGTTGTGCTTCATCAGCTCGGGCGGCGTCGCGAGGCAGGCCGCGCGATTGCCCTCAACCCCCGTGGCGTCGAAGCCGAGCGCCCTCAGCGCGGCGACCATATGTCCGGCGCCGGAGCCGACATGAAGCAGTTTGGCGCCCCGTCCCAGCCCCCATGTGGCGGCGAGAATGCCGGCGACCGCCGGCGCCGACATCAGGTCTTCGACCTGCTCGAGCGCGAGGTTGAGCGCGCCATGGACCGGGACCGCGGCCGACCCGGCGCCGACAACCTCGCGTTGCGGCTGGGCCCGGCGCCGTCTCAGCACGTCGGAGAGGATGAGATCGGTGGCCGCGTCGGCGGAGTCGAGCACCCCGTTCAGCGTGGCGTCGAACATGTAGTCGCCGACCATCAGGAAGCCCGGCAGACGCTCGGGATCGGGGCGGTGGTTGATCGCGCGCGAGCGCGCGGGCGAACCCCCTGGAATCGCGTTGACCGAGGCCATCCAGCGGTGGATCCGGCGGTCGAGCAAGAGCTCCTTGCCGTGGGCGAGTTGCGGCGGCAACGCGTCGAGGCACATCTGCTCGATCCGCTGGTCGGACACGTTGGCCAGCGCGAGGGCCGCGTTTCCGGCGATCAGGAACGCCAGCACGCCATAGCCGCTATAGCCGTTGCGCGCGCTTTCATCATAGACGCAGCACCCGTCGAAGGCGTCGAGCATCCACCAGTCCGCCTCGAGCTCGTCGCGCCAGAACGGACGCTGGAACAGGAAGCTCGCCCGAAGGTAATGTCCCGGCCGGTCGAAGTAGCCGATGTGCTTGTCCATCGCGATCTCAAGACCTTCCGACCGCCAATGGATGGTCGACAGCGAGGCCAGCGGCAGCGCGACGACGACATAATCCGCAGTCGCCGTCTCGGCGACGCCGTTGACCAGCAACTCGAGGCGGTAGCCGCCCCCGGCCATGGGTTCGACCGCCGTCACGTTCGAGTTGAGGCGGATCTCGGCGTCGAGCTCCTCTTCGAGGCGGGTCACGATCTGTTCGTTGCCGCCGACCACGGAGAAGACATCCATGTAGCCGTCGACGTCCATCAGCACGTTCTTGAGGAAATTGAGCCCGTTGGTCTGGTGCGGCGCGGCGGCGACGTCGCTGTGCGCCATGGTCCGGATATAACGGCGCGCGGCGTCGTCCTTGAGCTCTCGTTCGAGCAGGGCTGCGCCCGAAACGGCGGCCCACGGATGGGCGTTGTCCTGTTTCGGGATCGAGAAGTAGAACGCCTCGGGGCTCAGCAGATCGGCGACGCGCTGGCGAAACGACGTCACTTCATCGCGCGTGCGCTCGCCGAAGCTCTCAGCGAGATCGTCCGGATCAAGAATGATCTTGCCGTCGAGCACGCACGGGCCGCCGTGCAGGTACTTGGGCTGCAGGCCCAGGTCCTTGACGATGAGGTCATGCAGCGGGTCGGGGCCGAGGCGCGAGTAATCGTAGATTTCGGCCACGCCTGCTTCGTAGGGGCCGACGCCGGCAAACTCGCCGGTCAGGATCTTTCCGCCAAGCCGGTCGCTCGCCTCGAACACCGTGATCCGGCAACTCGGCCCAGCCTTCGCCGCCAAATGCCAGGCCGTGAACATCCCCCCCGGACCACCCCCAATAACCGCAACCCGGAACCCCTCCCGCTCAACGCCGTCGACAACGCCGCCTTGCTCACAAGTTTTATCCATCGTCCCCCCTGCTTTCTTAGAAGCAGTCCTCCCTATCTTTTGCCATCACTACAATGTGATACGAAATTCAAAGCCACGCTTAGCGCTTAGACGCCATGCGCGGATCGCCGCTGTGATATGCGTCACAACCTATCAACTGATTCGGTTGCGTGATATGTGCGCGGCGCCGAGGCGCGAGTCCACACGCGGTGCGCCGCCTTAAGTCTTGTCCGCTGACAAGGCTCGCGACATACCCAGCCATGAATTCCGTTTTGCATGATCCCGTCTTCTCGAAGGTAATTCTGCTTCAATTTGACTCGTTCAGAAAGGAGTACAATCTTATCCTTTCGTTAACCATAACGATAAACCATGGGGTGAGCCGCAACAGCCGCACACGGCAAGTTTAACCGAGATTATCGCCCGCAGAACGGCCGCTCGAAATCTTCCATATTCGAAAGCTACCTAAGCTTATTCAACGACGAGTCTGGCTAAAGCGCTGGAGGCAACGTTCAGACCGTCATCGCGGCTTGAGGATGGCGAGGGAATACTCGCGCGCGCTTGCCGACGTTGAATTTCAACAGCGCCAAGCCGGGGGTGAACCTGAGCAGCTCGGCTCGGCGATCCGGAATAACGAGCTCGATGATGAAATTCAGGCGCGTACAATAGGCGCGCGAGCGCTCGGGCCGAAGCGCCTTACGGCATCAGCTGGCCGCCGTTGACCTCAATGATCTGCCCGACGATGTAACCGCTCAAAGCCTCCGAAGCCAGGAACAGGTAGGCGCCGACGCAGTCCTCCGCCGTCCCGAGTTGGGCGGCAGGAATAGCGAGGCGGATCGCCTCCAGACCTTCGGGAGTCGAATAGCGCTCATGAAACGGGGTTGTGATGACGCCCGGGGAAACCGCATTGACGCGGATCTTCTTGCCGATCAATTCCTTTGCGTGGCCCCGCGTGATCGTCGAGACGAAACCCTTGGCTGCCGCGTAGAGCATCGCCCCGCCGGCGCCGCCGTTCCGCGCCGCAATCGACGTCGTATTGATGACGAAACCGCCCTGGCGCTCGAGCCAGGGCGCGGCGGCCCGGGTGACCCAAATGACCGAGCTGGAGTTCAGGTTGATCACGGCCTGGATATGCTCGTCGCTGGCCTCGAGCGAGTTCACTCGCCCGAGCATCAGGCCGGCATTGTTGATGAGCCCGTCGAGGCGGCCAAACCGGGTCGTCGTTTCGGCGACGATTTGCGCGCACGCCTTCGGGTCGGCGACGTCGCCCTTCACCGCCAGCGCCTCGCCGCCCGCCGCTTTGATCTCGCTTACAAGCGCATGCGCCCGGTCGGCGCTCGAATGATAACCGATGGCGACGCGCGCCCCCTGCTCGGCGAAGCCCCGGGCCACCGCGGCCCCAATGCCCGTCGAGCCGCCGGTAATCAGCACGGCCTTTCCGGCGAGATCGGGAATAACGAGTCGGTTCGCGGTCATGAGGAGCCTTCTGGCTGCAGGAAGCGGGAAGGGGGAACCTTGAGCCGCGGCGCCGGAGGCGTCAACTCAGGCCTGGCTGACAACGACCGTCGGCGCCGAGGACAAATCCTGGATAGTCGTCGCTCCGCTCCTATATAGGCCGGTGAACCGGCGGAGAGTCCAACCGATGACTGAAGCGCGCAAGCTGGCGGCTATTCTGGTGAGCGACATTGTCGGGTTTTCACGCCTCGCGGGCGCCGATGAGGACCGAATCCTGGCGCGGATGCGCACGCTGAGGAGCGACCTCATCGATCCGACCATCTCGGTCAATCGCGGCCGCGTGGTCAAGCGCACCGGCGACGGAAGCATCGTCGAGTTCCGCAGCGTCGTTGACGCCGTGCGTTGCGCGATCGAGATGCAGCAGGGCCTCGTCGAGCGCAATGCCGGCCTGCCGCCCGAACGCCGCATCGAGTTCCGCGTCGGCATCCATCTGGGCGACGTGGTCGAGGAAAGCGACGGCGACCTGATGGGCGACGGCGTCAATATCGCCGCCCGCCTCGAAGGGATCGCGAGGCCAGGCGCGATCTGCCTGTCGGAGGACGCCTACCGGCAGGTCAAAGGACGGCTGGACCTGACCGTCAGCGACCTCGGCCAGACCGAGCTCAAGAATATCGCCGAGCCGATCAGGGTCTATTCGCTCGAGGTCGGCCCGAGCGCTCACGCCAGTCCGGCGCCGGCCGCCGCCGCCGCGCCGGTCGCGACGGCTCCGCCGCGGCTGTCAATGGTCGTGCTGCCGTTCGCGAGTCTGGGCGCGGGCCCCGAGCACGAGCATTTTGTCGACGGCGTCACGGAAAGCCTGACGACCGACCTTTCGCAGATCACCAATGCTTTCGTCGTCGCCCGCAACTCTGCGTTCGCCTACAAGGGAAAGCCCGTCGACGCCAAGCAGGTCGGGCGCGAGCTCAAGGTTCGCTACATTCTTGAAGGCAGCATCCAGCGCGGCGGAAGCCGCTTGCGCGTCAACGCCCAGCTCATCGACGCGACGACCGGCGCCCATCTCTGGGCGGATCGCTTCGACAAGCCGATGGCGGATCCGTTCGATACCCAGGACGAGATCGTGTCGCGCCTCGCAAACCAATTGCGCCCCGAGCTTATGGCCGCCGAGGCCCGGCGCGCCGAGCAGGAAGAAAATCCCGATTCGGTCGACCTCTATTTCCTCGGCCTGCAGGTTTTCGGCAAAGGAGGGGTCGACAACATCAAACGCGCCCGCGACCTGTTCGAGCGCGCCGTCGCTCTGGACCCCGGAAATGTCGATGCGCTCGTCGGCGCGGCGCGGGCCGGCGTCATCGTCGGCGCGATCTACGGAGACGACGACCGCGCCAGCACGCTCGCGGAGGCCGAAGCGCTTCTGATCAAGGGGATCTCGATCGCGCCGCGCAACTTTTGGGCCCATCTGTGGCTGGGGTTCGTGCTCATTCACACCAACCGGGCCCAGCGCGGCATCGGCGAACTCGAGCAGGCGGCGGCGCTCAACCGCAATCTCGGCGCGGCGCACGCCTGGATCGGGCTCGCGAAGATCGTCTTAGGCCGCGCAGAGGAGGCCGAGGCGCACATCAACGAGGCGTTTCGCCTGTCGCCCGCGGAGTCCTTCGGCTTCATGTGGTGGCACCTTCTGGGCGTCGCCAAACTTCATCTCGGCGCGGACGAGGAGGCCGTGGCGCTGTTCCGCCGCTCGATCGACAACAATCGGAACTACCCGTTAAGCCAGTTATATGGAGCCGCGACGCTCGCCCTGCTCGGCCGGCTCGACGAGGCGCGGGCCGAGACCAAGTCTGCGCTCGCGATCGCACCGCACTATTCGCTTGCCCGCTTCCGGAGCTTCGCCGAAAGCGACAATCCGGTCTTTCTCCGCCAGCGCGAGCGCATCGCAGAGGGCCTGCGCAAGGCGGGGATTCCGGAGGAATGATCGCCCGACTGTGGTCCCGACCGCCTATCGCGGCGCAAGCTCCATGATGAGATCGTTCGCAGTCTTGGCCATCGCCAGACCCGCGTCGAGGTTGAACGCATTGATGGCGGCGCAGACGCCGATCGCCGCGCGCCGGAGCGAAAGCGACATAGGAAAAGACTCCCTGGAGGCCGCCCGCTTTCTGCAGGATGAGCGGGCGGTCGCCCTCAGGCGCCATGATGACCCATCCGAGTCCCATCGCGTCCATGTGCCCGGATTCGTCCATTCCATACACGGCGTTGAGCCCGTCGCGCCACAGATAGGCGGCGTGATCGATGAGACGTTCGGCGGCGCGCTCGTTTCCGAACCTGTCGAGGTGCCATTGCAGCCAGGCGAGCAAATCGCGCGGCGTCGAGTAGAGGCCGCCCGAGCCAACGATGACCGGACCGGTTTTCGCGTTCGGCAGCGATGAACCGTCGAAATTGTGCCCGGCCATGATGAGCGAAGCCTGGTCGGCGGAGGGGGCGAAGGTCGTGCCGTTCAGTCCAAGCGGCCGAAGGACGCGCGCTTCGAGAAGGTCCGGATAGGGCTGCTGTGCGGCGCGGGCGAGCGCGGCGGCCAGGAGATCGAAGCCGAAGTTGGAATAGGAGACCGCGGTTCCGGGCGTGAACATGAGCGGATTGGCCTTGAGCCATGCGGCGAAGGCCTCCGGCGTGATATTGACGAATGGATCATCCGGAGGCCCCGCCTTATGGGGGACCTCGCGCGGCAGCCCGGCCGAATGGGTGACGAGATCGATGAGCCGGATCGGCCGTCCGCCCTCCGACATCGGCGCGGTGAACTCGGGCGCATATTTGGTCAGAGGATCGGTCAGGCTGACAACGCCATCCGCGGCCAGGCTCGCCAGAACCTGGCCGGTGAAGGCCTTGGTGATCGAGCCGATCCGAAACAGCGTATTCGCGTCCGGGGCCTCGTCGGGATTTTCCGCGCGGCTGCCGAAGCCCTGGATCGACGTCCGACCGCCCTGGACGACGCCGAGAACGAGGGCCGGGGTCTTGGTCGCCAGGAACAGGATCTGACCGGTGAAGCCGACCGATTCATCGAGCAGCGCCTGGCCTGCGCGCGCCGGGCGCGGCCACGGGAGAGCCGCGCTCGCGAGGAGACCGAGGATATCGCGTCGCCGCATAGGTTCTTCCTCCCCGAAAAATCGTCGTAGCGCGCTTGCAATGCTCCACGCCCACGGCCGAAGCTAGCATGCAAGCGGGGCAGTCAGGAACGGGAGCCCGAGCCCGCCGTTGGACGGCGGCGGCCGGTGTGATAGTATTGGGGGCGTCGCCGGGGCTTGCGTGGTCGTTGCAAAGCCGGGTTCGAGAGCGGGCCGTGCGAGGGTCCGTTCGCGCAGAGCAATCCGATCTCGGAATCGAGTTCGCCTACCGGATCGAAGGCTAGATGGAAGCACACAAACCCGATCGCCGGCTCGCGGCAATCGTTGCGGCGGACGTCGTCGGCTACAGCCGTCTTATGGAAACGGACGAGGCAGGGACGCTGGCGCGCCTGAAGACGGTGCGGCTCGAGCTCATCGATCCGGCGATTGCGAGGTGCAAGGGGCGCCTCATCAAGACGACCGGGGACGGCATGCTGGTCGAATTCCAGAGCGTGACCGAGGCGCTGCGCTGCGCCGTCGACTTCCAGGAGCGCATGGCGAGGCGCAACCGGGACATGCCGGCGTCGCGCTCCCTGCTCTATCGCATCGGCGTCAATCTCGGCGATGTCATCGTGGAAGAGGACGACATCTTCGGCGACGGCGTGAATGTCGCGGCGCGCCTCGAGTCAATCGCCGAGCCCGGCGGCATCTGCATATCGGCGGCGGTGCGCGATCAGGTCGGCGACCGGCTCGAGGTCGGCTACGAGGATCTGGGCGACCGACAGGTCAAGAACATCAGCCGGCCGATCCGCGTCTACAAGGTCGTCATTGGCGGCCAGAAACCGGACGCCGCCCACGCCGCGGAGGAGCGAGCGGGCGCGGCGAGGGAAAGCGCGAAGAAGCCGGCGATCGCGATTCTGCCCTTCGTCAACATGAGCGGCGACCCGGAGCAGGAGTTTTTCGCCGACGGGCTCACGGAGGACATCATCACCGAGCTGTCGCGCTTCCGCCAGCTTCTGGTGATCTCGCGCAACGCCGTGTTCGTGCACAAGGGGAAGCCGGTCAAGGCGCAGGAGATCGCCCGCGAATTCGGGGTCGACTACATCGTCGAGGGAAGCGTGCGCAAGGCGATGGACCGGGTCCGAGTGACCGTGCAGCTCATCGACGGCGAGACTGAAGCCCATGTCTGGGCCGAGCGCTACGACCGAAAGCTCGAAGACATATTCGCTATCCAGGACGAGGTGACCTCGTCGATCGCATCGACCCTGTTCGGCCGCGTCGAGGCGGCGCGTCTGGGCCGCGCCCAACGCAAGACCACCGAGAACATGGCTGCGTACGAGTACGTCTTGGCCGGCAAGATCCTCCATCACGCGTCGAAGCGCGAAAGCAACGCCGAGGCGCTGCGGAACCTTAACCGCGCCATCCAGCTCGACCCCGGCTATGCTCACGCCCATGCGTGGAAAGCCTGCGTTGTCGGACAGGCCTGGCTGCACAATTGGTGCGAGGACCGGTCCGTGAACGAGCGCACGATTGTCGAGGAGCTGCAGACCGCCCTGGCGCTCGATGACAACGATGCCGACGTCCACCGGATCCTCGCCGCGCTCAAGCTCAATTTCAACGAGCACGACAAGGCTGCGTATCATCAGGAGCGCGCGCTGAGCCTCAATCCGAACAGCGACCTGATCGTCGTTCAGCAGGGCGAGCTCTTGACCTGGCTCGGCCGCCCTGAAGAGGGGATCGAATGGGTTCGGCGCGCGATGCGCCTCAATCCCTACCATCCCGAACGGTTCTGGAGCCACCTTGGCCGCGCCCAGTACGGCGCCCGCGCCTATGGCGACGCAATCGCGTCCTACAGCAAGCTTACCGCGCCCGACTACAGCCACCACGCCTTCCTCGCCGCTTCGCTGGCGCAAGTCGGGAACCGTGTCGGAGCGGGCGCCCATGCCCGCGAGGTCGTCGAGCGGGAGCCGGCGTTCAGCGGCCGGACGTTTCTCGAGACCCTGCACTATCGCCAACCCGCCGACGCCGAGCATGTGCGCGAGGGGATTCTGAAGGCGGGGCTGCCGGAGTAGGCCCGGTCGAGTCGGACGCGTTCATGTCGTCACGCCAAGGCCAAGCTCGACTTCCCTCGCCCGGTTGAGCCGGCGCATTGTTTCCGCGAGCTCGGGCTGGGTCTTGAGCCGCGCGGCATAGACGCGGCGGACCGCGGCGCCAAGCCGGCCGTCGCGGCCGAGAAGCTCGTCGGCGAACGCGATCATCCGAGAGTTCGGCCACGCCTGCGGCCGGATCTCGAGCAGCCGGTCGACAATCGCGCCCTCTGTCTCGCGCGGATGAGCCTGCGCCAGGATCATCAGCATCGCCGCGGTCGAGCGCGATATGCCGGCGTGGCAGTGGATCAGAAGGTGACGCACGTCGCCGGCGTCGCGGCCGAACGCCAGGATCTGCTCGACGTCCGACCTCTGCGGCAACACGATTCCCGGGTCCGCCTCGATCGCGTCGTGAAAGCGCAACGTGGCGCGAAAATGCGGATCGAACTCCCGGAACGCCTCGGGCTCGGGCCAATCCGGATCGAGAATCGAGAGAACATGGGTAACGCCTCGCCCGCCGTGGCGGTCGAGTTCGTCAAGGCCGCAAACGGTCAGGGCGGAAACGGTCAGGGCGGAAAAGGAGAGGGGCTTCATGGCGGGACCCCTAACATGAAAGGCGGGCCGGCGGCGATCCGTCTTTCGCCGTCCGATGGCTTGCCCGCCGCCGCGACTTGCGCCAAGGGTCAAGCCGTGGTCCGGCGCCGTTCCTTGTTCCTAACCCTGGCCCGCTACGCCGGCTGGGCCGCGATCGCGCTTCTGATCGTCTTTTTCGGGCTCGCCGCCCTCTACACCGCCGTCGAGCCCGTCTCGACGCTCATGCTCGCGCGCACGATCGAAGGCAAGAGCTACGAACGGGACGCCGTGCGGCTCCGGGACGTCGCCCCCGCGGCGGTCGCCGCGGTGATCGCGTCCGAAGACGCGAGCTTCTGCTCGAACGACGGCGTCGACTGGGGCGCCTTGGATCTGGTCCTGGGCCGGGCCGGCAGGAATGGCCCGAGCCGCGGGGCCTCGACGATCACCATGCAGACCGCAAAAAACCTGTTCCTGTGGCCAAGTCGTTCGGTTATTCGCAAGGGCATAGAGATCGGCATGGCGCTTGCTTTGGCCAAGACGTGGTCAAAAGCGCGCACGCTCGAGATTTATCTCAACATCGCTGAATGGGGCGACGGGATTTACGGAATCGAGGCGGCGTCACGCCGCTATTTCCACAAAGACGCCGCCGATCTGAATGGCGCCGAGGCCGGTTTGCTGGCCGCGGCGCTGCCTGACCCGATTCACCGCAATCCCGCCCGCCCGACAGCGCTTCACCGCCGCCTCGCCGCCCGTGTCGAGGCGAAGATGCGCGACAGCTCTGACTTGCTCAATTGCCTGCCGCGATAGGGGGCCGAGACGCCGAGGCCGCCTCAAATCGCCTCGGCGACCATCTCGATCGCGCCGCACGGACATTCCTGGGCGCAGAGGCCGCAGCCCTTGCAATAATCGTAGTCGAACTTGAACCTCTTGCCGGGGCCGAGCTTGATGACCGCGTTGTCGGGGCAGACGCCGTAGCAATTGTCGCACTCGAAGCAATTGCCGCAGCTCAGGCAGCGGCGCGCCTCGTAGAGCGCATTGGTTCCGTCGAGGCCGCCGACCACCTCCTCGAAATTCTCGACCCTTCGCACGGCTTCGAGCATCGGGCGCACCGTGGCCGGCGCGTCCTCGTAGTACCAGGCGTTGAGGCGGTCGAAGCTCGCGAGCGCATGCTTGTGCGGGGGGACGTAGGCTTCGTTCCGGAGATAGGCGTCGACGCAACGCGCCGCCTTCTTGCCGTGACCGACCGCGACCGTCACCGTCCGCTCGGAGGGCGCCATGTCGCCGCCGGCGAACACCCCCGCGCGCCCCGTCATCATGTCCGGACCGACCTTGACCACGCCGTTCTCGATCACGATCCCGGGCGCATGCTCGAGCAGCGACAGGTCCACGTCCTGGCCGAGCGCAAGCACCAGAGAGTCGGCTTCGAGCGTCTCGAACTCGCCGGTCGGCTGCGGGAAACCGCTAGCGTCGAGCTTCATCCTCTCGATCGTCATCGAGCCGCCGTCGATCGATTTGATGGTCGAGAGCCACTTCATCGAGACGCCTTCCTGCAACGCCTCCTCGAGCTCGAAATCATGCGCCGGCATTTTCTCGCGGGTGCGGCGATAGACGATGATCGCCTCGTCCGCGCCGAGGCGCCGGGCGGTGCGGGCGGCGTCGAGCGCGGTGTTGCCGCCGCCGTAGATGACGACCTTCCTGCCGAGGAGCGGCGGCGCCTCGCCCTCCATCGAGCGCAGCAGGCTCACGGCATCGAGAATCTTCGACGCGCCGCCGGCCGGGATATAGGCGCGCCGGGCGATATGGGCGCCGACGGCGAGGAAGGCGGCGTCGTAGCCGCCCTCGCGCATCGCGGACTCGATGTCGTCGACCTTGGCCTCGAGGACGAGCTCGACGCCCATATGCGTTATCCGCCTGACTTCGGCGTCGAGCACGTTGCGCGGCAGGCGGTATTTCGGGATCCCGAAGCGCATCATGCCGCCGGCGAGCGGCCCGGCCTCGCGGATCGTCACGCCATGGCCGAGACGGCGCAGGTGATAGGCGGCCGAGAGGCCCGCCGGACCGGCGCCGACCACGAGCACGCGCTTGCCCGTCTCCGCCTTTGGCTTGTCGAACGTCCAGCCCTCGGCGATCGCGACGTCGCCAAGAAACCTCTCGACCGAATTGATCCCGACCGCTTCGTCGATCTGAGCGCGGTTGCAGGCGGTTTCGCAAGGATGGTAGCAGACGCGCCCCATCACCGCGGGCAGCGGGTTGTCTTGCGTCAGCGCACGCCACGCGGCCTCGTATTCGCCCGCCTCCGCGTGGCTGAGCCAGCCCTGGATGTCCTCGCCCGCCGGGCACGCGGCGTTGCAGGGGGGCAGCCGGTCGACATAGATCGGCCGCTGCGTGCGCCACGAGCCGGTCAGGTTGAGCTTGCTCGTGCCGGCGTCGAGCGCGATGGCGTAAGGGTGTTTCATCTCACGCCGCCGCCTCCACGAGCCCATAGTCCTTGATGTGTCGATCGGCGACCGCCTGCAGCCTGGCGACCCGCGGGTCCACGCGGCCGTCGCGGAAGAGGTGAGCGAAGCGGCGCTGAAGCATCAGATATTCGGTGACCGGCGTCGGGCGGCGAATCTTGCGCACGCTGGTGACATAGCCGTTCTCCGCCTCGAAGATCGGGAAGAGACCGGTCTCGATCGCGAGCCTGGCGAGCTTGATCGTATCCTGCGACGCCGCTCCCCAGCCGAGCGGGCACGGCACGTTGATCTGAATGTAGCGCGCGCCGCGAAAACCCATGGCCTTGGTGACCTTGGCCTCGAGATCGTGCAGGTCGGCGACGCTGGCGGTCGCGACATAGGGGATCTCGTGCGCCACCGCGATCTTGGGCGTGAACTTGCCGGTCCCGAAAACGTTGCCGGGCTCTTTGCCCATCGCCGGGGTGGTCGCGGTGCGCGCGGCCGGCGGCGTCGCGGAAGACCGCTGAACGCCGGTGTTCATATATCCCTCGTTATCGTAGCAGATATAGAGCACGTCGTCGTTGCGCTCGAACATGCCGGAGAGGCAGCCGAAGCCGATGTCGGTCGTGCCCCCGTCGCCGCCCTGGGCGACGACGCGAGTCTCGCTCCTGCCCGTGACCCGCATCGCCGCCGCCACCCCGGTCGCAACCGCCGCCGCGTTGCCGAACAGCGAATGCATCCATGGAATCTGCCAGGAGGTCTCAGGATAGGGCGTCGTGAAAACTTCGAGACAACCGGTCGCGTTGACGGCGATAAGGTTTCGCTCGGCGGCTCTCATGGCCGCGTCGATGGCGTAACGCGCGCCGAGCGCCTCGCCGCAGCCCTGGCAGGCGCGATGGCCCGAAGTCAGCGAGTTGGAGCGGTCGCGGCTCGCCTGCACGTTGCGCTCGGCCTCGTTCACCAGCCGATTGCCGACGGTCAGGGTTCCCTTCTGGTAGAACTTGAGCTTTTGGACCTCGTTCATCGCGCGGCTTCCTCAAGTTTATTGACCCGCTCTTGTTCGAGCTCCTTGAGGATGCCCTCGGCCGCCGGACCTGCCCGCCGCGTCTTCCCGCGACGGTGGATCTCGCTTGCTGCGACGCGCTCGTTGAGGTCCAGGAAATGCGGACCCTCCCAGGGCTGGATGGCCGCCTGGCGGAAAAGCCGATGCAGCGAAGCTTTCGGAACCGGCCGGCCGCCGAGGCCCACGATCGCCGAGTGCATCGCCGGCGGATCGGCGAGCTCGCGCAGCGCGATGGCGACGTTGCTGGCGAGCGGCCCGCCCATGCCGACGTCGACGGCCTTGTCGAGGACGATGACGTCGCGCGCGCGAGCCAACGCCTGTCGAAGCGCCAGGATCGGGAACGGGCGGAAAGCGACGAGCGTGACAAGTCCGATCGCGAGGCCGTCGGCGCGCATCTCGTCGATCACGTCCTTGATCGTGCCGTTGATCGACCCCATCGCAACCACCAGCGTCTGCGCGCCGTCGGCCTCGTAAGTCCTGAGCAAGCCGCCCGCCTGGCGGCCGAAGCCGCTCTCGAATTCCTTCCCCAGCCTCTCGATGAGGCCGAGCGCGGCGTGCTGTTTGAAATATTGCAGGTAGCGCACTTCGGTGAACGCATCCGGTCCGACCATCGCCCCGATCGAGATCGGATCGGCGGGGTCGAGGCTCTGCATCGGTTCATAGGGCGGAAGATAGGCGTCGACGGACGCCTGATCGGGTATGTCGATTCGCTCGACGGCATGGGTGAGGATGAAGCCGTCGACGCACACCATGGTCGGGACCGAGAGTTCCTCGGCCAGCCGGAAGGCGATGATGTGCAGGTCGGCCGCTTCCTGGTTGGTTTCGGCGAACAGCTGAATCCAACCCGATTCGCGCAGCGCCATCGCATCCGAATGGTCGTTCCAGATGTTGATCGGAGCGCCGATGGCGCGGTTGCCGAGCGTCATGACGATCGGCAGGCCGAGGCCGGCGGCGTTATAGACGGCTTCCGCCATGAACAGGAGGCCCTGGCTCGCGGTGGCGGTGTAGGCGCGCGCGCCCGCCGCCGAAGCGCCGATCGCCACCGAGAGCGCTGCGAATTCGCTCTCCACGTTGATGAACTCGCAGTTTTCAAGCCGGCCCAAACGGATGAGTTCCCCTACGCCCTCGACGATATGAGTCTGCGGCGTGATCGGATAAGCGCAAACCACTTGCGGCCGGCAGAGCGCGATCGTGCGCGCCATCGCCTTGGAGCCTTCGATCTGCTCGAACATCGGCGGCAAACCTTCTCTTCAAGTTCTCAGGCCGCGGCCCTGGCGGCAACCATGGCGTGCGCCGCCTTGGCGGCCTCGACATTGGCTTCTCCGACCGTGCCGGGAAAGGCGCGCCGGATTGCCTCCAGCAGGCTCTCGAGCGAGACGATGCCGACCTCCGCAGCAAAGGCGCCGAGCAGGGCGGTGTTCGGCGCCGGGCGGCCGACGAATTTCACCGCCAGCTCGGTCGCGGGCACGGCCCTGACGTGCCCGGCCGGCAGCCGGGCGACAACGCCGTCGAGATGAATCTCGGACAGGGTCCGCGCCGTGTTGACGATCAGGTAGCCGTTGCCTTTCAGCCCCTCGGTGACGTCGAGCGCACGGAACAGCGTCGGATCCTGGACGATCAGGGCGTCGGGGGTTTGGATCGGCTCGCGCAGACGGATTTCCTTGTCCGCGATGCGGCAGAAGGCGACAACCGGCGCGCCGGTCCGCTCCGAACCAAAACTTGGAAACGCCTGCGCGTGCTTGCCTTCGAGAAATGCGGCGACCGACAGCATTTCCGCCGCGGTGACCACGCCCTGGCCGCCGCGGCCATGAATCCTCACCTCGAACATCCTGGCTCCCTGGCGTCGCCGCGCATCGGCCTTCAAGGGTTGCCGATGTCGTCGCGCGGCGCAGGGCCTAAGGTCAATGCGACGCAGCGCCGCGGACAGTGGCCGCGCCGCGCGCGGCCGGCTGGGGACCGGACCCAAGGGTCCCACAGCCCAAGTTGGCGGAGACAGGGCAATTCTGAAGTTTTGTCAGCACCTTGCACCGTCACACAACATTCGTCCCGATGTCATATAAGCCTGCCGATGGCGGGTTATGAATCTCGCGCGGCCCCGGAGAGAGCCGCCCTACTCGCGGCTTAAACTCCGCACCGCGCTCGTAATTCTGCCAGAGAGGCCTCAATGTTCTTCAAATCCATAATCGCGGCCGCCGCGATGATCAGCACTGTCGCCGGCGCTTGCGCGGCCGACATTTCCGGAGCCGGGGCGACATTTCCGTTTCCGATCTACGCCAAATGGGCGGACTCCTATAAGAAGGAGACCGGCAACGGCCTCAACTATCAGTCGATCGGCTCGGGCGCCGGCATCAAGCAAATTCGCGCCAAGACCGTGACCTTCGGCGCGACCGATGCGCCGCTGGAAGCCAAGGAACTGGACAAGGACGGGCTCGCCCAGTGGCCGATGGTGATGGGCGGCATCGTCATGGTCGTCAACGTCCCGGGCGTGAAGCCCGGCGAGCTCGTCCTCGACGGCCCGACGGTCGCCCAGATCTATATGGGCAAGATCGTCAAATGGAACGATCCGGCGATCGCGAAGCTCAATCCGAACCTGAAGTTGCCTGATCTCGCGATCGCCAACATTCATCGCGCCGACGGGTCGGGCACCACCTTCAACTTCACCTACTACCTCTCGGCGGTTTCGCCCGAGTGGGAATCGAGCATCGGCAAGGCGACCACCGTCGAATGGCCGTCGGGAATCGGGGCCAAGGGCAACGACGGCGTCGCCAACAATGTCGCCACCACCCCCGGCGCGATCGGCTATGTCGAGTTCGCCTACGCCAAGCAGAACAAGCTGACCTTCGCCAGCATGATCAACAAGGCTGGCAAGACCGTCGCTCCGACCATGGACGCCTTCCAGGCCGCGGCGGCCAACGCCGACTGGAGCGTGCCCGGTTTCTATCAGATCCTGGCCAACCAGCCGGGAGACAAGTCGTGGCCGATGACCGCCGCGACGTTCATTCTGATGTATAAGAAGCCGGCCGATGTCGCGGCCTCAGATGATGCGCTGCAATTTTTCAAGTGGGCGTACGAGAAGGGGGACAAGATGGCGCAGGACCTCGACTACATTCCGATGCCCGACAACGTCACCAAATTGGTTGAGGCCATGTGGGCGAAGGACATTCAGCAGAAATAATTCGGTCCCCGGGCGGCGCCGGCGGCTGGGCCGTCGCGCCGTCCCACGGGTTGGCCGTTACGGACGACGCGCAAAGTTGAAACAACACATGACGGCAACCACGCTCCAAACTCCCAGCGCCACCCGCAGCTCGCCGATGGACCGCGCCCGCGCGCTCGCTAGGCTGAAATTCTCCGACGCCGGCTTCCGTCTGTTTGCGCTTGGCGCGGCGATCCTTGTTCTTGTGCTCCTGCTCGGAGTCATGGTCGCGCTGTTCATCGGAGCCTGGCCGGCTTTCCGCGAATTCGGAGTCGGCTTTCTGTTCTCCGACGCGTGGAGTCCGCCCAAGGAGAAATTCGGCGCCGCGACGGCTATCTACGGCACTCTGGTGACGTCGGTGATCGCCATGCTGATCGCGGTTCCGGTCGGCCTCGGGATCGCGGTCTTCCTCACCGAGCTCTGCTGGCTGCCGCTGCGCCGGCCCATTGGCGTGGCGATCGAGCTTCTCGCCGGAATTCCCTCGATCATCTACGGGATCTGGGGCGTCTATTATTTCCGGCCGGTGATGCAGGCCTACATCCAGCCCTTCCTCATCGACACGGTCGGCAACGTGCCGATCGTCGGCTATTTGTTTCAGGGGCCGCCGCTCGGCTACGGCGTGCTGACCGCAGGCCTCGTGCTCGCGCTGATGATTCTCCCATTCATCACCGCGGTGTCGCGGGACGTCTTCGACACGGTTCCGCCGGTATTGAAGGAGGCCGCCTATGGCGTCGGGGCGACGACCTTCGAGGTCGTCGGCAACATCGTCATACCCTACACCCGGGTCGGCGTCATCGGCGGCGTCATGCTCGCGCTTGGCCGCGCGTTGGGCGAGACGATGGCGGTCACCTTCGTTGTCGGCAACGCCACCAAGATTCAGGCCTCGATTCTCGCGCAGGGCACGACGATCTCGGCGATGATCGCCAACCAGTTCGCCGACGCGGATCCGGGACTGTTCACCTCGTCGCTGCTCGCGCTCGGCTTCATCCTGTTCGTCATCACGTTCCTGGTTCTGGCGGCCGCGCGGCTCATGCTTGCGCGCCTGGAGTTGAAGGCATGACGGCCACGGCCAGTCTCTATCCCAGGCGCCGGGCGCGAAACTTCGTCTGGACCATTCTTGCCTACGCAGCGACAGTGCTGGGCTTGACCATGCTCGCGATCATCCTGGCCACCCTGGTGTGGAACGGCTTTGGCGGTTTGTCGCTCGATGTCTTCACCAAGAACACCGCCCCGCCCGGAGTGGTCGGCGGTCTGCTCAACTCGATCGTCGGCAGCGTGATCATGACCGCGATCGGCCTCGCCATCGGCGCCCCGCTCGGCATTCTGGCCGGCACCTATCTCGCAGAATACGGCGCCAACTCGCGGCTCGCATTCGTCGTCCGCTTCATCAACGACATTCTGCTCAGTGCGCCCTCGATCATCGTCGGCCTGTTTGTCTACGAGCTGCTCGTGGTCACGGTCGGGCATTTCTCCGCCCTCGCCGGCGGCGTCGCTCTCGCCATTCTCGGGGCGCCGATCATGGTCAGGACCACCGAGGACATGCTCAATCTGGTGCCGAACTCGCTCCGCGAAGCCGCCTCCGCCCTCGGCATGCCGCGGTCGCTCGTGATCAGGAACGTCGCCTACCGGGCGGTCGCCTCGGGCATCATCACCGGCATCCTGCTCGCGATCGCCCGCATGACCGGCGAGACCGCGCCGCTGATCTTCACCGCGCTCGGAAATTCGCTGTTCTCGGCCGATCCGCGCGGGCCGATGTCGGCGCTCCCGCTCATCATCTACGAATTCGCCCGCAGCCCCTACGCCGAGCAGCAGAGGCTCGCGTGGACCGGGGCGCTGATCCTCACCTTCGCTGTTCTGGGGCTGAGCATCATCGCGCGGGTTCTCTCCGCCTCGGTCAAGCAGAAATAGGGCCAGCAGGGGTCATGCGCATGAGTAACGACGTCTCCGCCCAGGCGCCCCTGAAGCGCAGCGCGACGACCCCGGCAAAAGTCGTCATGCGCGGTCTCAATTTCTATTACGGCAAGGTGCATGCTCTCAAGGACGTCGATCTGTCGCTCTACGAGGGCCAGGTGACCGCTTTCATCGGGCCGTCCGGCTGCGGCAAGTCGACGCTGCTCAGAGTGCTCAACCGCATGTACGACCTCTATCCCGGCCAGCGCGCCGAAGGCGAGGTGATGCTCGACGGGGAGAACATCCTCTCTCCCGCGCTCGACCTCAATCTCCTGCGCTCGCGGGTTGGAATGGTGTTCCAGAAGCCGACGCCATTCCCGATGACGATCTACGAGAACATCGCATTCGGCGTTCGCCTCTATGAGAAACTGTCGAAGTCGGAGATGGACGCGCGGGTCGAATCGGCGCTGCGCCGCGCCGCGCTCTGGAATGAGGTCAAGGACAAATTGAGCGCGAGCGGCCTCAGCCTGTCCGGCGGCCAGCAGCAGCGCCTGTGCATCGCCCGGACGGTCGCGATCAGTCCGGAGGTCATCCTGTTCGACGAGCCGGCGTCGGCGCTCGATCCGATCTCGACGGCGAAGATCGAGGAGCTGATCGACGAACTGTCCGGCGACTACACGATCGCGATCGTCACCCACAACATGCAGCAGGCAGCGCGCGTCTCGCACTACACCGCCTTCATGTATCTGGGCCAGATGGTCGAATTCGCCGAGACCAACGCCGTCTTCACCTCGCCGCGCGACAAGCGCACCCAGGACTACGTCACCGGCCGCTTCGGCTGAAGGGAGGGGCCGCCGTGGTGGATCAACATACTGTCCGAGCCTACGACAAGGATCTCGACCTGCTCGAGCGTCGAATCGCCGAGATGGGCGGCATCGCCGAGAAAATGGTGATCGACGCCATGGATTCGCTCGCCGCCGCCGATACGACGCTCGCCCACCAGGTCGTCGCGACCGACCCGCGACTCGACATGTTGCAGCGCGAGGTCGAGGAGCAGGCGATCCTGACGATCGCGCGCCGCCAGCCGGTGGCGATCGACCTGCGCGAGATCATCGGCGCCATTCGCGTCGCCGGCGATCTCGAGCGGGTCGGCGATCTCGCCAAGAACATCGCCAAGCGCTCGCTCAAGATCGGCGTCGAATTGCGCGTTCCTCGCGCGATCGTCGGCATCAAGCACATGAACGACTTCGCGCTCGAACTGATGAAGGACGTGCTCGACGCCTACGCCCAGCGCGACGTCGAGCGGGCGCTCGACGTCTGGGAGCGGGACGCCGATCTCGACGCCCTCGAAGATTCGGTCTTCCGCGATCTTCTGACCCATATGATGGAGGATCCGCGCAACATCACCTTCTGCGCCCATCTTCTGTTCTGCTCCAAGAATATCGAGCGGATCGGCGACCACGCGACCAACATTGCCGAAACGGTGTTCTATCTCGTGACCGGTTCGAACCTGCCGACCGAGCGGCCGCGAAGCCGCCGGGGACCGGACACCGAACCTGACGCCGGAGGCGAGTGCATGATGAACCAGGCGCGCAAGGAGATCGTCCGTCCAGGCGCTGCGTCCGCGCCGCGCATTCTCATCGTCGAGGACGAATCCGATCTGGCGCTGCTCCTGGGATATAACCTCGAATCCGAAGGCTATCTGGTTGAGAACGTGACCCGCGGCGACGAGGCCGAGCTCAGGCTGGCCGAGAACACGCCCGACCTCGTCATCCTCGACTGGATGCTGCCCGGCGTGTCGGGGCTCGAGATCTGCCGCCGGTTGCGCGCCCGGGAGGCCACCCGCACGCTTCCGGTCATCATGGTCACCGCGCGCGGCGAGGAGGCCGAGCGGGTGCGGGGCCTGTCGGTCGGGGCCGACGACTATGTCGTCAAGCCGTTCTCGGTGCCCGAGCTCATGGCGCGGGTGCGGGCGCTGCTGCGGCGCAGCCGGCCCGAGCGGATCGCCGACCGCCTCTACGCCGGCGACCTCGACCTCGACCGGGAGACGCGCCGCGTTCGCCGCGCCGGCCGCGACATCCACCTCGGCCCGACCGAGTTCCGGCTGCTCGAATATCTGCTCGAAAAGCCGGGCCGGGTGTTCTCGCGCGCGCAATTGCTCGACGGCGTATGGGGGCAGGCGTCGGAGATCGACGAGCGCACCGTCGACGTTCACGTCGGGCGACTGCGCAAGGCGCTCTCGCGTGGGCGGGAACGCGACCCGATCCGCACCGTGCGCGGGACCGGCTACGCTTTCGATGAGACCTTCGGCAAGGTCTGAAGGCGGCGACCTTGGCGATCGCCTGCTCGCCGTGGTGGCGTCTGGCGGGAAGTGCGGCTAAGGAAGACCCGGCGGGCGGCGCCAGTTCGGGGCCAGGGATATGAAGGCGGCGGTCATTTCAGGCGCAATTCTGGTTGGGCTTTTTTTCTGCGCCTTGGCTGCGCTTTATTGGGTGACCCCCGCAAACCACCTGCCGGCCTTTGTTCCGGGCTACGATGCGGAGTTGGAAAAACCCCATCACACCCACGCTGCCGGCATGCTGATCATCGGACTGACAGCATTTCTGCTCGCCTGGTTCCGGAGTTGGGGCGATTAGGTCCTGGGTGAGGTCCGCGGCAAAAATGGCGGTCCGTGGCGTATTAGCCGCCGCCTAACGTTGCCTGCCGTTGCGCCAGGCGCCTTCATAGAGGACAAAAGTTCCGAGACGAGCAACCTCTGCGCCGACAAATGCTTGCGCGCGCGATTGACTCGAAGCTCACCGCGATGGGCAAGGACCAGCGCGCGATCTCGGTATCGGAATATGTCCGTCCAGAATTCAAAGGGCTCAGACATTCGCGAGCGCCGTAAGGGTTCGATCGCGCGCCGCCATGTCTTCCTCCGCGTGGATCGGCTGAATACAGACTTGAGTGGCGCCCGCTTCGAGATGCGCTCTCAGGCCCCGAGCAATCGTCGGCGCATCGCCCCAAAGCACCATCGCATCCAGAAACCTGTCCGAACCGCCGTCGGAGAGGTCAGCTTCCGTGAAGCCGATACGCAACCAGTTGTTTCGGTAGTTGGTTAGAGTCATATAGCGATGTAGCTCTCGCCTTGCGAGGGCGCGCGCGGCAACCGGGTCCGTCTCGAGGCAAACCTTCTGCTCGACCACGAGCAGCTTGTCAGGTCCGAGCGCAGCTCTCGCCTCGCGCGTATGCTCGGGGGTCACGTTATAGGGGACGGCGCCCGCCGTACGCTCTGCCGCGAGTTTCAGCATCAACGGCCCCAGCGCCGCGATCACCACGGGCCACTCCGCCGCGTTTGACGGATTCTCATAGAGGCCGTCGAGATAGCGGCGCATGGTCGGCACGGGCTTCTCATAGACATGGCCGCGCACCCTCTCGACCATGGGCGCATGGCTGACGCCGAGTCCGAGGATGAAGCGATCATCATAGAGACTCGACAAGGTTTTGAGCCCGCGTCTGGCGGTGAAGGGGTCGCGAGCATAGATATTCGCGATCGAGCTGCCGATGATCAGTCGAGTCGAGTTCGCAAGCATGAAGCTCGCGATGGAGAGGGATTCATATCCGAGAGCTTCGGGGTACCAAAGCGTTGAGTAGCCGAGATCTTCGACGGTTCGCAGCAAGCCTCTGATGTGAGCTCCGTTCAAACGATCGACCGGATACCAGACGCCTAGTCTTCCCACCTGCCGCATCACCTAACTCCCCGACTGCGCCGCTCGAACTCGCGACATCCTGTTCACCACTGGATTGCATCTCTCGTAGAGATGCAACATCATAGAGGTACTCATCATTCACGGTCCGCGTCCAACGTGACGCGGACCATGCCGAACAGCCTCATAGGGTGATCGCGATGCGCGATTCGGGCGACAATGCGCTGTTGACTGGGCTTGAACAGGCCCCGCTCGGGGAGTTGATCGACGCGGCGGGACGCCTGCGCGACGAGGGGCATGGCCGCCGCATCTCGTATTCGCGCAAGGTGTTCATTCCGCTCACGCATCTTTGCCGCGATGTCTGCCACTATTGCAGCTTCGCCGAAAGGCCCAGCGCGAGACGCTCCGCCTATCTATCCCCCGACCAGGTGCTGGAAATCGCGCGCGCCGGGGCTGCAGCCGGCTGCACAGAGGCGCTTTTCACGCTGGGCGACAAACCGGAGTTGCGCTACCGGTCTGCGCGGGCGGCGCTGGAGGCCCTCGGATACAAAACCACCATCGATTATCTTGAAGCGATGTGCGCGCTGGTGCTCCGCAAGACCGGACTGCTGCCGCACGCCAATCCCGGAATCATGAGCAGGTCCGACCTAGCCGGCCTGCGTACGGTCTCGGCGAGTCAGGGAATCATGCTGGAATCCCTCAGCGCGCGCTTATGCGCGCCGGGCGGAGTTCACTTCGGCTCTCCCGATAAGCAGCCTGCGGCGCGTCTTGAGACGCTGCGGCTGGCAGGTGAACTGCGCATACCATTCACGACCGGCATCCTCATTGGCATCGGCGAGACGCGAGCCGAGCGCCTCGAGGCCCTGTTCGCCATTCGCGATCTGCATCGGCAGTTCGGACATATTCAGGAAGTCATCGTCCAGAACTTTCGCGCCAAGCCCCACACCAAGCTCGCTGGGGCTGCAGAGCCTGATCTCGAAGATCTTCTCTGGAGCCTTGCCGCGGCACGCCTGATCTTGGGTCCTGCGATGAATATCCAGGCGCCCCCCAACCTATCGCCTGGAGTCTATCCGCGGCTGATTGCGGCGGGGATCAACGATTGGGGCGGGATCTCTCCCATCACCCCCGATCACGTCAATCCCGAGGCGCCGTGGCCGGCGATCACGGAGCTTGCCGAGCGCACCGCGGCGGCTGGCAAGCTACTGGTCCATCGCCTGCCGATCTATCCCTCTTACATGCGCGAACTTGGCGCCTGGACGGCGCCGGAGATCGCCACGCAGGCGCGCCGACTGAGCGACGCCGAAGGGTTCGCACGCGATGACAACTGGGCGCCGGGCACGAAGGTCGTCCCGCGCACGTCTCCGGTTTATGCGCGCTCGGTCGACCCAGCGATCGAACGCATCATCGAGCGCGCCCGAGCGGGCGCCCGCCTGAACGAACCGGAGATCGTGCGACTGTTCGCGGCGCGCGACGCCGACTACCGCCGGGTTGTCGCCGCAGCCGATGAGCTTCGCCGGACGACGAGCGGCGACACCATCCATTACGTCGTCAACCGCAACATCAACTACACCAACATCTGCTCCTATCGCTGCACGTTCTGCGCCTTCTCCAAGGGCAAGACGCATGAGGCTTTGCGCGGCGCGCCCTATGACCTTGCTCTCGAAGAGATTGTCCGCCGCGCGACGGAGGCCTGGGAGCGAGGCGCGACCGAGGTGTGCCTTCAAGGCGGCATCCATCCCGACTACAGCGGCGAGACCTATCTCGCGATTTGCCGCGCCATCAAGGCCGCGGTTCCCGAGATGCACATCCACGCTTTCTCGCCGTTGGAGGTGACGCAGGGCGCGGCAACCCTTGGCGTGCCGATCCGGTCGTTCCTGGCGGAGCTTAAAGTTGCGGGCCTCAGCACGTTGCCTGGCACCGCCGCCGAGATTTTGGACGACGAGGTGCGCGCCGTCATCTGCGCCGACAAGGTGAACACGGCGGAATGGCTCGATGTCGTAAGGACCGCGCACAGCCTTGGCCTGCGCACCACGTCGACGATCATGTATGGGCATGTCGAGCATCCGCTGTCCTGGGCGCGGCATCTCCTCGCCGTGCGGGACTTGCAGGCAGCAACGGGCGGCCTCACCGAATTCGTGCCGCTGCCTTTCGTGCATATGGAAGCGCCGATGTATCTCAAGGGCGCGGCGCGGCGTGGACCGACCTTCCGGGAGGCGGTGCTGATGCACGCCGTGGCGCGGCTCGCGCTCCACCCGCACATCACGAACATCCAGCGTCCTGGGTCAAGATGGGGCCTGAGGGCGCCGCGCGTGTCTCATAGCCGGCGCCAATGACCTCGGTGGCACGTTGATGAACGAGAGCATCACTCGCGCCGCCGGCGCCGAGCATGGGCAGGAGTTTCCGCCGGAGGCGATGGAGGACCTTATCCGATCACTCGGGCGCGTCCCGCAGCAGCGAACTACGCTGTACGGCCCCGTCTCGGCGGAGCGGCGGGAAGCGTCAATGAACGCCGCAGCTCTGGCGCCTGTCATCTTGACGCCGCCGCGGAAACTCCTTGCTGCGGAATAGCGCTTATCGAAGCTTCCCGTTCGCAGCCAGAAGGCGGTCGGCTATCCCCGATTGCTCGAGGAAAGCGAGTGTCCGTGTAGGCGCGCGTGGCGCCATTCCTAGGAACATGACGAGGTCGACGGGATTGTCGATATCCATGCCGATCCCGGGATGGCGGACGACGAGCGGCTTGATCCCCTGCTTTCGCGCCGAATCGAGATGCGGGTAGAAACTGTCCTCGCCGAAACGCAGGGGAACGGCGTCGGGCGGCGAGCAGACGATCGTGTTTGAGCCGAGATCGTCATGCGCGGGCACGATGGTGAAAGACGGCGCGGCCTGGTGCGCCGCCAGCGTCGCGGCGATCTCGGTTGGCGACAGGCGCGGAATGTCGCCGGGATCGTCATCATGCCGATCCGCCCCTCGCGCGCGAGCACGCGAGACGCGGCGGTGACCGCGCCGGTGTGGCCGTTTCGCGCGCCGTCCTGAACGAAGCCGCGCCATAGCGGCCGGCGAGCGATGTGCGGCAGGGTCGACGCGTGCCGACGAGCAGGCCGGCAAGCGCCTTGATTGCGCTCACCGCGTCGAGCACATCCTCGAGCATGGTCGTCGCGAGCAGGCGACGTTCCTTCGGTGTTAGGCCGACGACAGCCGTTGTTTGGTGCCCTCCATTCCTTGACGGGCACGACCGCCCAGATTCCACTCACGCGACGAAGTCCCGCCCGCGTTTCGAAGAGGCAAGCGCGCCGCCGCCTCGAGGACGACGCGGGCCAGTCGCTCACGCTCCTCGAGATTCTATGAGCGTAGGCGCGAACGCACCTTGCGTGATCCGCGCCGCCTCCTCCGCATCCCCGACGTCCATCACATAACCATCGAGCAGATCACCGTATCGCTTCGCGACGGCGGCGGCGCTCGGAATCATTCAAGCTCCGTCATCATCTTGGCGGTCGGCCCCTTGACGGCGCGGCCGCCAATGATCGGGGAAACCGAAATAGGGGCGCCGCACAAGCGGATAGCGCCTCAGGTATCCCTGGGACGGCGAGCATGCTCGACGCTGATGAACGGGTTGGACGGGCAAACGATCACCGCGCGACAGCCGTTCGTCGGGCTAGCGCCGCCAGAAGATCCGGGTGAGGCCGCGCAAGCGCGGCACCATCGAAGGCAATCTCGCGCACAACGGGCCGGCATTGAAGGCGCACGAAATAGTCCTGAAGTCCGCCATCCCTCGTCGGTCAGCAATCGCGTACGCAATCGATCATCCGTCGCGGGCAGCACGCGGGGACCGACGCCGAGCCGGCGGCAAAGTCTGCGGTGCGCGGAGAGATTTCTCCGTGCCGCAGCCGACGGGTCGCTCGACATGAACCGCAAGATCGCGATCGCCAAGGCGAAACCAGTCCTCGCCGCCGAGCGCGGAGAGCGTTTCCATGAACGACCAGGTTTCGTCCTGCCGGCCCCAACCGAGTTTTGTGTTGTCGAGGTGGGCGAGCGTGTACATGAGCGTGCGGCGTCAGGCGAGATATGCAGGCCGAGATGCTCGAAATCATCGCTAACATTGGCGACGACGATGAGATTTTCGGGCTCGACCATCCGGCTCAGGCCCAGCGCGAGCTGGCGCCGCCGTGCCGCCGGAGAGCGCGACCACAAGATCCCGAACTGATCGAAACAGATCCTCAC
>CAWEAT010000028.1:0-63095 GCA_963806935.1 uncultured Alphaproteobacteria bacterium | reverse complement strand
GCCGCCGAGATGGGCGTAGAGCACCTTCGATCCCTTCGGGAAGAAGTCCTTCTTCGCAAGATCGATCATACCCTGCATCGATTTGCCCTCGTAGACCGGGTCGGTGATCATCCCTTCGAGCCGCGCCGCGAGCCGGATCGCGTCCTTGGTCTCCGCCGACGGCACGCCGTAGAGCGGATAGGCGTAGTCCTCGACCAGCACGACGTCGTCGTCGGCGATGTCCTGCCCGAGCTCGATCAGCTTCGCGGTCTTGCGGGCGATGTCGAGCACCTGCGCTTTCGTTTGCTTCGGCGTCGCGGACGCGTCAATGCCGATCACCTTGCGCTGCCGGCCGTCCTTGGCGAAGCCCACGACCATGCCGGCATGGGTCGATCCGGTCACCGTGCAGACGACGATATAGTCGAACGCGAACCCGAGTTCGCGCTCCTGCGCCCGCACCTCTTCGGCGAAACCGACATAGCCGAGCCCGCCGAATTTGTGCACCGAGGCGCCCGCCGGAATCGCATAAGGACGCCCGCCCTGGGCCTCGACCTCACTGAGCGCGTCCTCCCAGCTTTTCCGGATGCCGATGTCGAACCCGTCGTCGACCAGCCGCACGTCCGCGCCCATGATCCGGCTCAGCATGATGTTGCCGACCCGGTCGTAGACCGCGTCCTCGTGCGGGACCCAGGCCTCCTGCACCAGCCGGCATTTCATGCCGAGCTTGGCCGCGACCGCGGCGACCTGGCGGGTATGGTTCGACTGCACCCCGCCGATCGAAACCAGCGTGTCGGCGTTCGAGGCAATCGCGTCGGGGACGATGTATTCGAGCTTGCGCAGCTTGTTGCCGCCGAACGCGAGGCCCGAATTGCAGTCCTCGCGCTTGGCGTAAAACTCGACCTTGTCGCCGAGATGGGCGCTGAGACGCTTTAGCCGCTCGATCGGCGTCGGGCCGAAAGTGAGCGGATAGCGTTCGAATTTATCGAGCATGGCCGGGCTCTTCCTGTTCCCAAAGCTCGGGCGACGTTAAACGATGAACGGATGGAGTTGAACCCGCCGTCAAGACCCGCGCGAGCGGGCTGCCACCTTCGGGTTCAAGCAGATGTGAGAAGCGCCCGCCTTCGAAATTCGGATCCGCGACCCCGATGGGTACGTGATCGCCATCGCCAGCCCGGACGGTGAGACCGGTCCCTAAGTGCAGATGGGCCGTCATTGCGAGCGAAGCGAAGCAATCCAGGGATCGTAGATGCGTCCTTTGTTCTCTGGATTGCTTCGTCGCTGCGCTCCTCGCAACTGACCGCAGCCGACCGTGCCGTTCAAACGTAAAAACCGCTTGCCATCCGGACGTCCACATATGACCACTTCGATCCGGGTGGCTTCTCCGCCCGAAGCCTCGCATCGGTCACATATACAGTTGACAAGGAAACTGTTGGAGGATAGTTTCCTTGTCAACTGATGAGGCCGCGTGGACGAATGGAACTGAGCCCCCTGGAATCGCACTTGGGCTACTGGCTGCGCTACGTGTCGAACCACGTGTCGCACGCCTTCGCGCTGAAGGTCGCCGCGCGTGGCGTGACGGTCGCCGAATGGGTCGTGCTGCGTGAGCTCTACGACGGCGGGAGTTCGCCGAGCGCGCTCGCTGACCGGCTCGGCATGACGCGCGGGGCGATCTCGAAGCTCGCCGACCGGCTGATCGCCAAGGACTTGATCGCGCGGCGCTTGAGCGCCGGCGACCGCCGGTTTCAGACGCTCGCGCTCACCCGGCAAGGGCGGGCGCTGACGCCGAAGCTCGCGGCGCTGGCCGATCAGAATGACGAGGAGTTCTTCGCCCCTCTCGATCGCACGACGCGGGAGGCGATCGAGACGGCGTTGAAGGAGATCGTGCGGCGAATGGGACTTCGCGCCGCGCCGGTCGATTGAGCGGCAAGCGATGCAAGATAGAGGATGCAGGACAGAGGATGAATAGGATGGACGCCGATGTGAAAGACGTCGTGCGCGAGATGAGCCGGGCCTCGGATGAGGAGCGGGTCACGTTTCCCGAGGTGGTGAAGGCGCTGATGGATGTTCAGATCGAGCGCTATCACGCCGATCTCGTCGCCGGGCGGAAGACCTATTACCTTCCCGACGGCGGCTTCGAAGAGGTCGAGGTCGACAAGGTCGGCGGCGCCGCGCGCGAGTTCTCGGCTGCAGGCGTCGAGAAAGCGGTCCGCGCCATCCAGCGGCAGCAGATTGCCTATCGCGAATTCTGCCGCTTGATCGCGGACGCGGGCTGTGTCGGCTATTTCGTCAGTTTGGCCGGCCGCCGCGCCGTCTATTATGGCCGCACCGGGGACGAACATGTCGAATGGTTCCCCGGCGCAAAGCCATAGAGCCCGACCGCCCGCGCCTCCGACACATCCTCAAAGGAGCATGTTTCATGATCGACCATATCGGCCTTCGCACTGCACAATTCGACGTCATGTCCGCTTTTTATGAGCAGGCTCTCGCCCCGCTCGGAATCAAGAAGTTGAGGGCCTTTGACGGCGGCGCCGGCTTCGGCCGCGATGCGCCGGTCCTTTGGATCAGCCTCTCGACCGAGCCGCGGTCCGGCGTCCATCTGGCGCTCTCGAGCTCGGACCAATCGGCCGTGCGCGCATTTCACGCCGCAGCCCTCAAGGCCGGCGCGAAGGACAATGGCGCGCCGGGTCCGCGCGACTATGCGCCCAACTACTACGCCGCCTTCGTCATCGACCCCGACGGCAACAACATCGAGGCGGTCTGCCGTGGCGCCTGAGATTGGCGGCGATCTGCGGTCATATTTCTACTAATCGAAAACATGTTGCCATAGGCGAGCATCTGGTGTACTTTCCAGAAACGGCCGGCGCGGGGCGGCTTGAAACGGGGCCTCGCGCGGAGAGTCGGATCCGGAGCATGATGGTTCGGATGGCGCCAAGGGGGCTGGAGGCGGGCTACTTGAGGGAGAATCGACACTAGTCATTGATATATAACGAGAATTTCATTTGGTTTTTGTTGCGCTCGATTTTGATTTCGTTGCGCCGGATTTTGTTTTTGTTGCGCCCGGCTTGGATTTTGTTGCGGCCGCCTTGGTTTTTGTTGCGGAGATTCGCCCGCGGCCTCGCCGTCCCGATCCCGGGGATCGGGATGCTCAGGGACAGGCTTCCGCGATTAGCGCCTTCGCCCCGTCCATTGCGGCAATCGCGACCGCCGCCTGCGGCTCTGCCGCCGCCGCGTCCGCCGTGAGGCCTCCGCCCGGCTCGGCGACGAGGCTGCCGCCGCTCGCGAGCGCGCAGAAGCGTTCGCGCGGGATGATGGCGCGGGCCGGCGCCCGCCCCGGCCGCGGTCAATCGCAGCGGTTCGCCCCCGGGCGCGTTCAGGGTCAGGCTCCAGCCCACAGCCGGCGGATCGGCGTCCAGCCGCGGCCCGGAGTCGCGCGGGGTCGCCTCGGCCTCGACCGCGCCGCCGCCGCGGCGATAGCGGAACAGCGACATCGAGCCCGGCGCCCTGTCCGCCGAACGGCTTGGCGAGCCTCGCCTGCACGAATTTGGGCTCGCCGTCGAATGCCCGCGCGTTCAAGCCGTTGGCGCCGCTGGTCGCGATCGGTTCGGCGGCGTCGAGCGCCCGTGTCGCAAGGCCCGAGGCCCTGAGATCGGCGAGGCTCAGCCAGCGAATGCTGGCGGCCGGCGTCTTGCGCATCAGCGCCATGACAGGATCGCCGACGCCCATGGCGGTCAGATAGTGGGTGACCGCCTCGTCGACGTCCACCTGCTCGTAGATCTTCCGGGTCGAGGTGAGATGCGCCGAGCCTTGGGTCTCTTTCACCAGCGTGGTGATCTGATGCACGCCGACCCGTGCTGCCGGGCCAACGATCCGCTCGACGCCGCCCGCGAGCACCAGCACGCAGGCCGAGGCGCACATCGCTCCGCCGGTCATCGCTCTGCCCGGCCCGCCCGGGCACCTCGGCGCCCGGTCGGGACAGTTCGTGATCAGCGTCCTGGCGACGGCGACCGCGAGGCCCCTGATCCGAATGAGTTCGCCCATCGCGATCGCGTCGGCGACCGAGCCGCCGGGAGAGTGGATCAGGATCGGCAATCGGCGGCCGCCGAGGCTCTCGACCGCTTGAGCGAGCGCGGCCGCCGCCCCCGGCCAGATCCGTCCCTCGGCCGAAAGCCACTCAGGGCAATTGGGCGCGCATGCGGGGTCGGCCCCCACGACGCGCACAAAGCGCATCGGCGGCGCGCCGCGCGGCCGAGCGGGCGGCCTCAGGTCAGCCGGCGCCGGCGTGCTCGCCGCGAGCAGAGCGAGAATGGCGAGCATGAGCGCTTGGCCGACCGGCCCGGGACGTCGCTTCCGTGAAGACGGCCGGCCATCGCCCATCGGCGCAACCCGTTCCTCCAGCCTTACGACGCGGCTCTCCGGCCTTCCAGGCGCTCGCCGCGCAAGCGCTGATATTCGAACGCGATCGGGCTCGCCCCGTGCCTTCGCTCCAGCCGGCGGATGATGAAATGGCCGCGCGCCAGCGTCTGGAAGTGGTCGGCGAAGGCGGCGTTGACCGTCGCGCCGCCGACCGCGCCGAGGATCGGCGCCGCCTGCGCGGCGACTTTCTCGCTCACCACGATTCCGAAGCGGGCCGCGATTTGCGAGATCAGCCGCGCGATGATCGGCGCGGAATGAGCGCTGACGCCCTCGGTGGCGACGAAACGCGCGCTGTCGCTCACCGACTTGGCGAGCGCGGCGCGGACGGCGAAATATCCGCCTTCGAACGCCGCCTCCTCATCCGGGCGGCCGCCGAGCGCGAACACTTCGACGCAGGCCAAGGCCGAGGCCGGAGCGCTCAGGTCCTCGCCTTCGTCGCGCGCGATCTCGGCGATCGAGCGCAGGAGGATGGTGGTCGAGATCGGCAGCTCGACCGGCAGCGCCGCCAATCCGAGCGCGCCGCCGACCGCGCCGGACGCGGCGGCGGCAAGCTTATGGGCGCGGTTGGCCGGTTTGGCCGCGCCCTTGAGATCGATTGTGCGCAGCGCCAGCTTCAGCGCGCCCCGGAGGGCGGCCTCGGTCGCATGCGCGACCGCGCGGCGCGCCGATTGCGGCATGGCGCCGCTCAGGAGCTCGACCGGTCGCCCAATGACGTCGGTCAGGCGCTGCGCGAAACTCGCGCCTTCCAGGCAAGCGACCGCTCGCCTCAGATCGTCAGTCTCCTCGCGCGTCAATCGCGCGGGCATGACCTCGATGGTCGCCATCGCCGCCTCTCAAGCCCCCTGGGAGATTCCCAGGCCGGGCCCAGCGAAATATAGGGCGTGAAGGCTCCGCGCCAAGCTCCAAGCGGGCTCGGGCTCAAACGAAAACGATAATCGCCAGGCTTATCGCGCCGGCCGCCCAGCAATAATAGGCGAACGGACTCAGCGCCTCGAACTCGTTTTTGTGGAAATATCGCATGAGGAAGGCCAGGCTCAGATAGGCGACGATGCCCGCAACCACCGCTGAAAGGACCGCCATGGGACCCAGCGTCGCGCCTTCCTTCATGAGCTTCGGCGCCTCGTAGACGTTGGCGGCGAGAATGATCGGGGCGCCCATCAGGAAGGAAAAGCGCGCGGCTTCTGCGTGCTTGAGGCCCGCCACGACGCCGGCGACCATCGTCGAGCCCGAGCGCGAGATCCCCGGGATAAGGGCGAGGATCTGGGCGCAGCCCACCGCCAGCGCGCCCTTCCAGTTGAGTTGATCGAGCGTCCCGACCAACTCTTCGCCGATCCGGTCGCCGAGATAGAGGATGAAGCCATTGACGATCAGGAAGATTGCGGCGATTGCCGGCGCGGCGAAAGCGTCGCCGAGCAGTTTACGGAACAAGGCGCCGGCGATGACCGCCGGGATGGTCGCCAGCACGACGTGGAAAAACGTCCTCCTGTCCTTCGGCGCCCGGCTCCCTGACAACCCGGCGAGGGAGAGCCCGAAATTGAGCCAGTCGCGCCAGAAGAAGGCGAACAATGCGATCGAAGTGCCCAAATGCATGACTGACAGGTAGGCGAGCCAGTCCGGGGCCTTCTCGTCAACTCCCCACTTGAACAGCCGAGGCAGGATCACCGCATGGCCCAGGCTGCTGACGGGGAAAAGCTCCGTCACGCCTTGGAGCACGGCCATCACAATCGCTTGCACTGCGTTCAAGGAGCAGTCTCGCCAATTAGGAGCAATGACGCCGGAGAGGCGCCTTCAAGTCAGTCCCTTGGCGCGAACGCCCTCGTCACCTTCAGCAGGTTGCGTGCCCGCACTTGTGCACGGAATCAACCTTGTCCTTGAGCTGGTCGTAACCGACCGCGCCGACCACGACATCCTGCCCGACGATGAAGGTCGGCGTGCCGTTGATCTGCAGCGCATCGGCAAGCTGCATCACTTCGTCGAGGCCCGCCTTGACGTCGGGGCCCTGCATGTCCTTGGCGAGCTTGTCCATGTCGAGGCCGAGGTCGCGGGCGACCGCCAGCGCCTCAGTCTTGCCGATCGGCCCGTGGGCCGCGAGCAGCTTGGTGTGGAACGCCCAGAACTTATCGCCCGGCAATTGATTGCGCACCGCCGCGGCGACCTTCGCCGCCTCGACCGAGCCGGGTCCCAGCACCGGATAGTCCTTGAGAACCAGCTTGAGATTGGGGTCGTCCTTCATCAGCTTGGTGACGTCCGGCAGCGCGCCCTTGCAGAAGTGGCAGTTGTAATCGAAGAATTCGACCAGGGTTGCGGTGCCGTTCGGATTGCCAATCGTCGCCTGATATTTCGAGCTGAACAAGGCGCCGGCGTCGCTGTTCACCGTCTTCTGGCGCTCTTCGTCAGCCTGCTGCTTGTCATGCTTGTCGAGCGCCTCGATCGCGGCTCGCAGCACATCCGGGTTATTGACAAGATAGTCCTTGATGAAAGCGCCCATCTCCTGCTTCTGCGCCGGCGTGAACTCGTCCGCGGAAGCGGGAGCGGCGAAAAGGGCGGTCCCGGCGAGCGCGGCGGCGAGGCCAAGAGCGGTGATCAACTTCATGCAACTCTCCAGAACTGCGGCGCCCGAGCCAGACCGGCGCTCGAATTCGTATTCGCCAGCCTGTAGGGCCGACGATTGCAGCATTGTTGTGTCCTCTCAAGGCGGTTCTTAGCGGATTTCCGCGACCGTGTCTTCCCGCGCGATGGTGCTGAACCTGGTGACCTCGGCGTCGAACTGCAGTTCAACCGTGCCGGTCGGCCCATGGCGCTGCTTGCCGATGATCACCTCCGCCCGACCGTGGGCGTTTTCCATCTGCGCCATCCAGCCGATATGCTCTTCCGTGCCCGGACGGGGCTCCTTGTTCTTGAGGTAATATTCCTCGCGATAGACGAACAGGACGACGTCGGCGTCCTGTTCGATCGAGCCTGATTCGCGCAGGTCCGAGAGTTGCGGCCGCTTGTCGTCGCGCTGCTCCACCTGTCGCGAGAGCTGGGAGCAGGCGAGGATGGGAACCGCCAGCTCCTTGGCCAGCGCCTTGAGGCCGGTCGTGATCTCGGTCAGCTCCTGGACCCGGTTCTCGACCCGCGACCTCGAACCCGACAGCAACTGAATATAGTCGATCACGAGAAGGTCGAGTCCCCTCTGGCGCTTGAGCCGTCTGGCGCGCGCCGTCAATTGGGCGATCGAAACGCCGCCCGTCTGGTCGATGTAGAACGGGATCTGCTGCATATCTCGGACTGCGTCGGCGACGCGATGGAAATCGTTCTCGGTGATGTCGCCGCGGCGGATCTTGTACGAAGCGACGCCGGACTGCTCGGCGATGATGCGGGTCGCGAGCTGCTCCGCCGACATTTCGAGGGAGAAAAAGCCGACCACGCCGCCGTTGGCGGCTTCGATCGAGCCGTCCGCCCGCGTTCGCCCCTGGTAGGCCTTGGCGATGTTGAAGGCGATGTTGGTGGCGAGCGCGGTCTTGCCCATGCCGGGGCGGCCGGCGAGGATCACGAGATCGGACGCCTGCAGGCCGCCCATATAGCGGTCGAGGTCGGCGAGACCGGTGGCGATGCCGGAGAGCGACCCTTCGCGCTCGTAGGCGCGGGCGGCCATGTCGACGGCGACTTTCAGCGCCTCGGAGAAGCGCTGGAAGCCCCCGTCGTATCGCCCGGCCTCGGCGATCTGGTACAGGCGCCGCTCGGCCTCCTCGATCTGCTCGCGCGGGCTCGAATCGACCGGCGCGTCATAGGCGACGTTGACGACATCCTCGCCGATCGAAATGAGTTCGCGCCGCATCGCGAGGTCGTAGACGCTGTGGCCATAGTCGTAAGCGTTGATGATCGTCGTCGCCTCGCTCGCCAGGCGGGCGAGATATTGCGGCACGGTGACGCCGCCAAGATCATGATCGCCGAGGAACGTCTTGAGCGTCACCGGCGTCGCGAGCTTTCCGGCCCGGATCAGCGATCCCGCGACCTCGAATATGCGGCGATGAATCTCCTCGACGAAGTGCTCGCTCCGCAAGAAGTCCGAGACGCGGTCGAACGCGTCATTGTTGATGAGGATCGCGCCGAGCAGCGCCTGTTCGGCCTCGAGGTTGTGGGGCGGCGTACGATAGGAGCGATCTTGCGGCTGTGTCTGGCGTTGGGCAAATTGTTCGATCGTCGCCATGGCGTTGAGCGCGTCTTTCGTGTTCAGGGGTTGGTCGCGAACGCATGCCGAAACGAATCACACGCAACGAGACTTATCCGCAGACTGCGGCTGCAACGGGATCATCCTTGCTCCCAAATGAGTCGAACCGCCAGACCGGAGGCGGCGAGGCGCAGCGAAAAAAAATAACAGCGGGGAGAAATCGCGATGCGGCCTTGACGACCCCTGGCGCCGGTCCGCACCCGCGTTTCAGGCGCACACGCGCTTCTTCGCCTCGGCGTACTCGCGGGCGAGCCGCGCGACGAGCTCGGCCACGGGCTGCACCGACTTGACGGCGCCAATGCCCTGGCCGCTGCCCCAGATGTCCCGCCAGGCCTTGGCTTCCTTAACCTCCGACGACCCTCGGGAGGCGAAATTCATCGCCTTGGCCTCGCTCTGTGGCAGGCTCTCCGGGTCGAGGCCGGACCTGACGATCGAGGGCCTCAGATAGTTGCCGAAAATGCCGGTGAAGTAGGTCGACCCGATGATGTCGGAGGCGTCGCCGTCGACGATCGCCTGCTTATAATCCTCGATCGCGCGCGCTTCGGGCGTGGCGACAAAAGCCGAACCGATATAGGCGAGATCGGCGCCCATCACCTGCGCGGCGAGAACAGCCCGCCCGGTGGCGATCGCGCCCGAGAGCAGGAGCGGGCCGTCGAACCATTCGCGGATGTCCTGAATGAGCGCGAATGGCGAGGTCGAGCCGGCGTGGCCGCCGGCGCCGGCCGCGACGGCGATCAACCCGTCGGCGCCCTTTTCGATCGCCTTGTGGGCGAAGCGGTTGTTGATGATGTCGTGCAGCGTCAGCCCGCCATAACCGTGCACCGCGGAGTTGACGTCCTCGCGGGCGCCGAGCGAGGTGATGACGATCGGCGCCTTCCACTTGACCGTCAGCGCCATATCCTCCTCGAGCCGCGCGTTGGACTTGTGGACGATCTGGTTGACCGCGAATGGAGCGGCGGGGCGATCCGGATGGGCGCGGTCATGCGCGGCCAGCGCCTCGGTGATCTCATGCAGCCATTCGTCGAGCTGCGAAATCGGCCGCGCGTTGAGCGCCGGAAAGGCGCCGACGATTCCGGCCTTGCATTGCGCGATCACCAGCGCCGGATGCGAGATGATGAACAGCGGCGCGCCGACGACAGGCAACCTCAGTCTGTCATTGAGAACGTTCGGCAGCGCCATCGATGTCCCCGGGATTGGCCGGTCGTTCCGCCCGACGCTTCCGGCGGGCGCTCGCGATCCGCATAATCGTTCGCACATAAACCGATTGACGCGCCGGGGACAAGGCCGCGCGCCTGATGCGCCTATCTGTGTTCAGTCAACCACGCGCAAACTTGCTTTCCCTCCCTGCCCCGGCCGAGAGTTTGCGCCAGCCACGGCATTAGCTTTCGCGCTTCGTCGAAGAGCAGATGCGGCGGATTGACGACGAGAAGCCCGGCGCGAGTCAGCGGCTCCTGGCCCTGCGCGCCGATCGGACCCGGGCCAATGTCGAGTTCGAGTCGCAAGATGTTTGGCGCGCCGAGCGCGGCGACTGCATTGAGGATACGGGCGTCGGCTCGGGGCTCGCGGATCGGACGCCAGACCATGTAGGTTCCGGTCGGCCATTTCCTCAGGGCGCGCTCGAGGGCGCGCAGGATGCTTTCCGACTCCCCGGGGACCTCGAATGGCGGGTCGATCAGGACCACGCCGCGCCGCTCCTTGGGCGGCAGATAGGCGTTGAGCGCGACATAGCCGTCCGTGCCGACGATGCTGAGCCGCCGGTCACGACCGAGCCTGGCGATCAGAGCCTCGCGTTCTTCCGGATTGGCTTCGCAAAGCGCGATACGATCTTGCGCGCGCATCAGCGTTTGGGCGATGGCCGGCGACCCCGGATAGGACGCCGGCCGGCCCTCGGAATCGTGCGGGCCGACGGTTTCCAGATAGGGCCGCAAGATCTCGCCGACCGGCGCCGGCGATCGCGCGGTCAGGACGCGCGCGATCCCCTCGCGCCATTCCGGCGAGCGCCTTGCCTCGCCTTGCGAAAGATCATATCGGCCCGCCCCGGCGTGAGTGTCGATGAACCGGAACGGCGCGTCCTTGCGCTTGAGGTGAACGAGGACGCGCGCCAGGACGGAGTGCTTGAGGACGTCGGCGAAATTGCCGGCATGAAAGGCATGGCGATAATTCACGATCGACAAACCCGGTGAAATCCCGGGACGAACCGGCGCTGCGCGTTCACCGCACCGGCGCGACCGCGATCGTGCTCCGCTGGCAGCTGTGCCGCGCGACCTTGCGGCAGATTGCGTAGGACGAGAGGTCCTTCGCGATGCAGAAGCGCACGTCCATGAGTTCGCCGTTGCTGCACGTGACCGCCATGTTGTCGGGACGCAAGTTCGCGTTTGCGGCGATGAAGGCCTGCTCGATGTCGCTCGGCGAAAGATGCAACTGCTGGTGCGGGGCCTGCAGCGTCGGGGGGATGACGAGCCGTTGGCGCACGCTGCGCACGGTTGCGAAATAGTCGTGCGCGCTGAGGCCGGTGCAGGTTCCGTGCTTGCGATATTCATAGGCCGCGAGCTTGTCGTTCGGGTAGAGGCCATGCTCGTCGGCCAGGTCATCCGGGGTCGCGTCCTTGCCCTGGCAGGCCTCGGGGTTCGGGCGGTAATCATTGTCCGGCCACAGGCCATGGACGACGAAGCCGGCGCCCGACCCGGCCGCGCACTCGGGCGACGACGTATCCTGACCCCCGACATCGCAGAAGCCCGGGGCCCACGACAACGTCATCACGTAATAGTCGAACGGCGTGGTCGCGACCGGGGGCGCGGCCTGGGGGGCCGTCTGGGCGATGGCCGCGATCGGCGCGCCGATGATCAGGGCGAGCGCGAAACTGATGACTGTGACCGGGAACCGTCCCATCGCGACGCCGCGCCTCCTGTCGTCAGTCAGTCGCGCGCCTTGAGGCCGTATTCGCTCAGCCATTTATACTGCCCGATCTCGCGCTCGATGACCGGGCGAAGGGTGAGGCAGGCGGGCGCGTAGGCGAAGTTCGGGTCGTGGCCGACGACGCACCATTCGACGCCCCAGGTCATGCCCATGATGCCGAAGGCCGACACGACATTATAGATGACGGTCCGCTCCCTCGAATCGCTCATCGCGGCGCGCGCGATGCAGTAGCGACGCGGGATGTAGGAGAGGCCGTTGGCTCGGAAGCCGATTTCCCGCACTCGGTCGAAGCCGGCAATCGCCAGCTCGGGGTTCCAGAACTCGCGCTGCGTCTGTGCGAACCGGCCGCTGATCGTCGACAACACGCCGCCGTCGTCGCAGGCGGGCATGGTGGCGAAAAACGGAGCCCAGCGAGCCTCGGCCGGGACGTCGTATTGATTGAGTTCGACCGGGCCGCCTCCCGCGCGTGCGAGGGCGGGGAAAATGAGGAGGGCCAGCAGGCCGACAATCGCCCTGTTCAACACGGTTGCTCCCCCTCTTTGGCGGATCGAACCCTTGCCCGCGCCGGAATCCTGACGGCCGTCACAATGGGGCGCGCGGACCGGCAAATCAAGCGTCCGCGCCAAGCTCGTCCTCGCGGCCTCAAGCGCCCGAGCGTGATGCCGATGCGTCAAGAGAGGCGGTTCTTGAGGTCGCCAATCTCGCGCCCCACCAGATCGGCGCCGGCGGGACCGTGCATCTGGTCGACGAGAATGATTTCCGCCGCCTTGGCGGCGTGGTCCGCCGCGGCGGCGCGCACCTCCGCGGTCGCCTGCGCTTCGGCGAGAGCGATCTTGTCCTCGGCCTGCTTGGTGCGTCGGGCAATGAATTCCTTCAGGCGCTCGGATGCCTCGACACCCAACTGCTCGGCCTGGGCGCGGGCCTCGGCGACGATTGCGGCGGCGTTGGCTTCCGCTTCGGCGGTTCTCTTCTCGAAAGTCGCCAACAGCGCGGTCGCCTCTTCGCGCAGTTTCGCCGCCTGGGCGAGCTCGGCCGCGATCGCTTCGCCGCGCGCGTCGAGCGCCTTCAGAATTATGCGGTGGGCGCCGAAATAAATGAGGACGCCGACAAAGACGAGGAACCCGAGAAGAACGAAAAACTCCGCGTCGAATTCCATCATGCGCCTCCGCTCAGCGCCTTGACCGAATTGACCGCGGCGGCGACCGCCGCCGGATCGGCCGGGCGCCCCGCCAGGCGTTGGACGATCGCCGCGGCGGCCTCGCGCGCGACCTCGGCGACATTGCTCATCGCCTCGGAGCGCGTCGTGGCGATCTCGCTCTCGGCGGCGGCCAGCTTGGCCGCGAGCTCGTCCTCGAGCACCTTGCGCTTCGCCAGGGCGTCGGCTGCGGCGGCGTCGCGCGCCGCCTGGGCCACGGTCTGCGCCTTCGCGCGCGCTTCAGCCAATGTCTTTTCGTGCGCGGCCGCCGCGGCGTCGGCCTTCTGCTGCATCGCGGTCGCCTCGTCGAGGTCGCGCGCGATCAGCTTCTTGCGGCCGTCGATCACCGCTCCGAGCTGGGGCAGGCCGCGCTTGGACATGTACCAGTAGAGGAACCCGAACGCGATCGCGAACCAGACGAGCTGCGAGGGAAAGGTGCTCGGATCGAACGGCGGAAAGTTCGAGTGCGCGCCGCCGTCCTGGCCGACCTGCGTCTGGGTCGTGTCGGTGGGCGTTGGTTGCGCGGGCTGTGCCATCACGGACCCTAACAAGGCTAAGGAGCCGGGAAGGCGCTGCGCGCGCCTTCCCTGCGAGCGTCAGAACGAGGTCTCAAGCATCAAACCGCGAACAGCAGCAGGAACGCGATCAGAAGCGCGAAAATGCCGAGCGCCTCGGTCACCGCGAAGCCGAAGATCAGCCGGCCGAACTGGCCTTCGACCGCCGACGGGTTGCGCAGTGCGCCATTCAGGAACTGGCCGAACAGCGTGCCGACGCCAATGCCGGCGGCGCCCGTTCCGATGGCGGCGAGGCCGGCGCCAACATATTTGGCGGCGATGGCGAGCTCATGCGGTTCCATTCAGTACTCCTATTTCGCTGCGAAAATTCGTTTTCGGGTTGGGGTCAGTGACCGGGGTGAAGCGCGTCGTTGAGGTACATGCAGGTCAGCATGGCGAACACGTAGGCCTGCAGGAACACGACCAGGAGTTCGAGCGCGTCAAGCCCGACGGTCGCGACAAAGGGCAGAACCGCGAGCGCTTTGACCGCCGCCCCGGCCCCGAGCATCATCACCACGAAGCTGCCGAACACGTTGAGCGTGATGTGCCCGGCGAGCATGTTGGCGAACAAGCGCACCGAATGGCTGACCGGGCGCGACAGGAACGAAACGATCTCGATCGCCACCACGAGCGGCAGAATATAGATCGGGACTCCCGGCGGGACGAACAGCTTGAAGAAGTGGAAGCCGTGCTCGCTCACGCCAATGACGACGACGGTGAAAAACACGATCAGCGCCAGGGCGGCGGTGATGACGATGTGGCTCGTCACCGCCATCGAATAGGGGATGAAGCCGATCAGATTGGCGAGCAGGACGAAAAAGAAGATCGAGAACACGAACGGGAAAAACCGCATGCCCGCTTCGCCGGCGGCGGAGCGCACCATGCCGGCGATAAACTCGTAGGCCATCTCCGCCATGGCCTGCATCCGACCGGGCACGCCGGAGCCGCCGCGCGCGCCGAGCGCAACCAGAAGGCAGGCGATCGCCACCGCCAGCAGCATGTAGAGGCCGGAATTGGTCAGCGAGACGTCGTGACCCGCAACCTGAATCGAGACGACCGGATGGATGGAGAATTGGTGGATCGGATCGATCGCCGGTCCCGACTCTGTCGCCACGTCCTCTAGTCCTCGTCGTCGTCCGCCCCGCTGGCGGCTCCGCGCCCCCCCAACGAGGCGTCCCGTTCGGCCCCGGTAACCGAGCGCCGCACGTCTTTATCCGGCGAGTCCGGGCGAGACAAGGGCGAATCGCGGTTGGATGGCGCCGCTTTGGGCGAAGTCAGCCGAATCACGTTCCACACCCCCGCGGCGACGCCGACGAGGAAAAATACAATCAGAAACGCAGGATTGGTGCCGAGGCCGCGGTCGATGACCCAGCCGATCCCCAACCCGACGATGACGGCGGAGACGAACTCGCTGCCGGCCCGCAAGCCAAGCGACATCGCCGACCCGACCCCGTCCGGCTTGGCCTCCCGCCTGGGCTCGGTCGCGGGCGACGACGCGGCCCGACCTTTAAGCTCGCCGGACAGCCGGTCGAGGCGCGCGCGCAACGCCGCTGGGTCGTCGCGATCTTCGGGGTCCGAAGCCATTGTTTCACGCCTCGCTTTGGTTCGGGATGATAGCATCGGGGAGCGGGGGCGATAAGGGCGGCGAGGTCCGGCGGCTTGACCGGCGCCGGCGCCTGGGGCAAGCCGCCCAGTCCCAACCCGAACGGCTTCCGCATGCCAAAACCGCCTTCCGCGCCAAAAACCAGCAAGGCGTCCCAACCGCCGTCCAAACCGCCGTCCTCGCCGACCGCCGGAGGGCCGGTCGGAATGGCGTCGACCGGATTCTGGAGGACTTTCGCGCACAGGCCGCGGCTCCTGATGGGAGCGGCCCTGATGATCGCGTCCTACGTCGCTTTGCGGCTCGGCGTCGATATCCGCGAGGCGACGCGGCTCCTCATCGCCTGGAACATCGGCGCGTGGGCGTTTCTACTGCTGATTTTGCACATGGTCATGGATTCGAGGCGCGACGCGCGCGTTCAATCGCGGCCCGAGGACGAGAACCAGTGGGCGCTCGTGGTCCTGGGCGTCATCGCGGCGCTGGCCGCCATTGCGGCGATTGTCTGGGAATTGGGCCCGGTGAAGAGCATGAGCGGCTGGCCGAAGGCGGGCCACCTCGCGCTGGTCGGCTTGACGGTGCTGAGCGCCTGGACCTTCCTGCAGGTGATGTTCGGACTGCATTACGCCGGCGTCTACTTCAAACCCAAGAAGGGCGGGATTCACGCCGGCCTCGACTTTCCGGCGACGCCTCAGCCGGGCTGGATGGAATTCTTTTACCAGGCCTTCGTCATCGGCTGCACCTTCGCCTCGTCCGACGTCAATGTGACGTCGATGCGGATGCGGCGGATCGTCGTCATTCAGGGCGTCGTCGGCTTCTTCTTCAACGCGATCATTCTCGCCCTCACCATCAACGTCACCGCGAACCTCTTCTAGCCGCCGCGCTTGCCGCCGGATATAGAGCCGCAATGACCGAAACCGACGCTTCCCTAGTCCGCGCCGCGCTGCCGCGCGGGTTCGCCGACCGCGACCAGACCGATATCGCCGCCGCCGAGGCGATGATGGCGAAGATCCGTGAGGTCTACGCGCTCTACGGCTTCGAGGCGGTCGAGACGCCGTTCGTCGAGTTCACCGAAGCGCTCGGCAAGTTCCTCCCCGACCAGGACCGGCCGAACGAGGGCGTGTTCTCGTTCAAGGACGACGACGAGTGGCTGTCGCTGCGCTATGATCTCACCGCGCCGCTCGCCCGCTATGTCGCCGAGAACTACGACCGCCTGCCCAAGCCCTATCGCTCCTATCGCGCCGGCTGGGTGTTCCGCAACGAAAAGCCGGGGCCGGGCCGCTTCCGCCAGTTCATGCAGTTCGACGCCGACACGGTCGGCTCTGCGTCGCCGGCAGCGGACGCCGAAATCTGCATGATGGCCGCCGACTGCCTCGAAGCGCTCGGGATCAAGCGCGGCGACTATGTCATCAAGGTCAACAACCGCAAGGTGCTCGACGGGGTTATGGAGGCGATCGGGCTCGGCGGCGAAGCGAACGCCGGGCGGCGGCTCACGGTGCTTCGCGCCTTGGACAAGTATGATCGGCTCGGAATCGGGGGTGTACGAGCGCTGCTTGCAGGGGGCCGACGCGACGAGAGCGGCGATTTCACTAAGGGCGCCAATCTCAACGATCAGCAGATCGATCAACTGGCGACTCTATTCAAGCAAGAGATCGACGTGGTGATGGAGAAGATCGGCTTAGGTGGGAAGGAGCATGCTGATCAAAGGCGAATCGTAGCACAGTCGATCAACAAGCTTCTAGAAAACGGCCGAGGCGAGGACAGGGATGTTTTCCTAGGTGGTGCGGGCCTGGACGAATATCAAATCAATGTCCTCGTTCAGTTGTTCGAACTTCAGCACCAGCCAGAGGATCGCGTTCGCCGCTGGGTCGACGATCACAACAATTCCGCCTTCGTATCATCATTTTATGACAGGAAACTTGGTGGTTTTGTGCCTCGGATCTCTTCAGTTCGCGAGGACGACTCGTACCTCCCCATTTCGAATCACAGGACCATTGATCTGCTTCGGGCTTGGCTGCCGCAAACCGATGGTATCAGCGGCGCGTTCGATGAACTGGCAGAAATCTCTTCGTTGGTTCAAGCGGCTGGCTACGGATCAAAACGAATCCGGTTCGACCCCTCCGTCGTGCGCGGCCTCGAATATTACACCGGCCCGGTCTTCGAGGCCGAGCTCACGTTCGAGACCCCCGGCGAGGATGGAAAACCGATCCGCTTCGGTTCGGTCGGCGGCGGCGGGCGCTACGACGGGCTCGTGGCCCGGTTTCGCTCGGAGCCCGTCCCGGCGACCGGCTTTTCGATCGGCGTCTCGCGCCTGCTCGCGGCGTTGCGCGCGATCAAAAGCCCGATCGTCGCGGCGGCTGAAAGCGCGGGCCCCGTCGTCGTGCTGGCGCTCGACCGCGACGAAAAGTCGATGGCCAGCACCCAGCGCCTCGTCGCCAGCCTGCGCGCCGCCGGGATCGCGTCCGAGCTTTACCTCGGGCAAGGCGGCATGAATGCGCAGCTCAAATACGCCGACCGGCGCCGGAGCCGGGTCGCCGTCATCCAGGGCTCGAACGAGCGTGACGCGCCGGGCGGGCCGCAGGTCACGATCCGGGACCTCAAGCTCGGGGCGGAACTCGCGAAATCGACCAAGGACCGCGCCGACTATCTCGAATTGCGCCAGCGCGCCCAATTCGCCGCGCCCGAGGCCGAGCTGGTCGGCCGGGTGCGCGAGGTGCTGGCGCGGTAGAAAGTCAGCAGCTTCTGTAGGGCCGGGTCGTTGACCCGGCCAAGCGGGGTCATCGACCCCGCCCTACAGCCCGGTGCGCTTCTGTAGGGCCGGGTCGTTGACCCGGCCGGGCGGGGTCATCGACCCCGCCCTACAACAGGCTGTGGCGCGGAAATAGGCAATCCGGTCGCCTGCCTACAATCGGCGCATGTTGAAATTTAGATCCCGTTAACCGGATCAAAAGCCGGAACTGCGACATTCAGGTCGATTGGGAGGAAAGTCGATGCGATTCGCTTCGATTGCGCTCCAGACGCTCCAAATTCTGGCCTTTTCCGCCGCCTTTGCCGATCCTCGCGATTTCGCCGGGCCTCGAAGCGACGGCGCCGATCTCGACCATATTCGCCGCATCATCTCTCCCCACATCGAGGGCGACCGGCTCATCATCGAGGGAAGGATCAATTCCCATATCTACGACTATATCCAGTATGAGGCGGCCAGGGTCGCGGCGGTCAGGGTGATCGACCTCAACTCCCTCGGCGGCAACGCGGAATGGGCGCTGATGATCGCGCGCAAGGTCAAGGAGCTCGGCAAGACGACGGAGCTGCGTTCCCAGCACTATTGCGCGAGCGCCTGCGTCGCGATCTTCGCCGCCGGACGCGAGCGGATGGCCGCCGAAGATACCTGGATCGGCATTCATGGCGCGCGCCTGGGGCCGGGCTACACGACGAATTTCGAGGGCTTCTGTTTCGAAGATCTCGAGGGCGGGATGGCGTTCGAGCCGCGCAAGAGGGGCTGCCGGGAGTTCCTAAATCACTGGTACGACGTGACGCTGGCGAGCACCAACGAAGCCTTCGACCTAATGGAATCAAACGGCGTCTCGCCGGAATTGCGCGAGACTTACTTCTCGATGCCCGACGATCCGGGGTGGCCGGCTCAGATGAACGCCATTCGCAAGCCCGACTGGCCGCTCAAGGCGGCTGACGCCGTGAAGTACAACCTTGTGACCAAGCTGTTGGCGAAGACCAACTTCTAGGGTGATTTGCAGTCGGCCCGTCGTCGCCGGCCCGGCGCGATGATGGCGCGGAGCGGTGGCGCGACAATCTCTTGCGGAAAATCAGAATATAGCGTAATCTGCCCAGATGACCAATTCTGCCCCTCCATCGCGCCAGGAGCGCGGGACCGCTTTCGCTCGCCTCGCGCGAACAGCGCGCGGGAAAAAATCGTCCCCGCGTTCGCGCCGCGCAACCCACTGAAAAGTCAGGATTCCGACGAGAGAATCCAAACAAACCCAAGACAATCCAACCCGGACGGGCAGGCGCCTTCGTCGTCAAACGGCCCCGCGCCCAAGAAATCCCAAACGGATTGCCCCGTCGGCGGCCGCGTCCGAGGCTAGGGAGCCGCGCATTCGAACGAGGCCGCTGCTTCCGGGTCGCCGCCCGCATATCTGGCGTATTTCGGCCACGGGCAGAGCGGGCGGGCGCGGTTCGGGCTCCAGGACGCAGGGATCTCCTTGTTCGCCGGATCGGCGGTCGCGATGATCCGGTCCGGCGCCTTGCCTTTCTCGACCCAGTCGACGAGCGCGGTCAGCGCGTCGAACTTGTCGAGCGCGAGGCCGTCGCTGCAGTGAGTCATGCCGGGGACGGCGAAGAGGCGGACGTCGGCCTCCGCCTTGCCGTCGAGATTGGCGTTCAACTTGTCGTACCAGCGGATCGTGTCGTCGATCGAGAACACCGGATCCGCCTGGCCGTGGTAGATGATCATCTTGCGGCCGAGCTCGCGGAACTGCGCGAGCTTGGGATCGTCGACGTCCGGCGGCGTCATGAACTCCATCGCCGACTGGGGGAACGCGTCTGTCTTCGCGTAGATCTTGGGCGCGTCGGAGTTGAAATTGAACGCCAGAAGCGACTTCATCAGCGCATCGGTCGAGCCCGGCGACCGCCACCGGCGGGGTGGTGAAGATATATTGCAGGGCGGAGGCGCCCATCGTCGCGATGATCGGATAGTGGTCCCACGGCGGGATCGGGCTTTCGATCTTCCACAGCCGCCAGTTGCCTGTGCCGACGCCGCCGTCGACCGGCCAGTCGGAATAGAGAGCCTCGCCCTTCGAGTTCCTCGGTCCGGCGAAGCTCGCCTTGAGCGCTTCGACCTTGGCCTTGGGCAGGCAGTCGGAATTTGCCCCGGGAGCGCACGCGAGGCTGTCGAAGTCGAACGCCTTCTGGCAGGCGGCGAGATTGGCGGTCAGTCCGTCCTGGAGACCGTCGAGCTTGTCGCAGGCGGCGATGATCTTGTGCGAGACGAGGGCGGCGTCGTCCGCCGAGATCGACTTGCGAATGTCCGGATCGGCCTTGACGAAGGCTTGGGCGTCCCAGGCGTGCTGGATCGCCGCTCGCGGCAGATCGAAGCCGGGATCGCCGACGAGGTAGCCGTCATAGGCCGCCGGCATCCGCGTCGCCGCCACCATTGTGTGGCGTCCTCCATTCGAGCAGCCGAACATGTATGAAAAGTCGGGCTTGCGGCCGTAATGGGCGGCGATGATCGCTTTGGCGATCGGCGCGAGCGTCATGTCCGCGGCGTAGCCGTAGTCGCGCCGGGCCTGCGGGTCGAGGCCGAAGGCGGCGCCGGCGGCGAGCCCGAGCGCCTTATTGGCAGGGTCGGCGCCGGAGTGGCCGGCGTCGGACGACATCACCGCGAACCCGCGCGCCAGCGCCGGGACGCCGCCAGAAGCGAGCGCCTTCGGCTGATCGCCCAGGGCAGGCACCACCGCCCCGTCGGTCCCGCCGTTGGGCTGATCGAGAAACCGCCCGTTCCATTCGACCGGGAGCCGCATCTCGAACCGGATGGCGTAATGCTTGCCGTCGACGCCGGCGCGATCATTGACCTCGCCGGTCACGATGCAATGTTTAGGCAAGCCGTCCCCGGCCTCCTGCATCTTCGAGCCCCCGATGACGAGGCCGGGAACCGCGAGCGACTCTGTCGTAACCTTCGTGCAGCCTTCGTCCTGGGCGAACGCCGCGCCGCACGTACCTAAGCCGAGCAGGAGGGCGCCACTGAACGCCGCCCGCCGGGCGATACGCGGCGCGTCCGCGTGCTGCCGATTTCCCATGCGCTCCTCCTTGCCACCGGCTCCGCGGCTGCAATCCCAAGCGAAGGATCGCGCATCGAGGCGCGGAGTCAAGAGAGCCTCTGTGCTCGTCTTATACCCGCGCGATGACCGCGACCGGGCCGCCGCCGGCTGGCCCCTGGTGTTCCGCGCCGCCCGAGACATAGACCGCGCCGGTTCCTGCGACGCCGCCGATCAGCCCGCCGACCGCGGCGCGGGCGTGGCGCGTCGCGTTGATGTCGGAATTGTCGAGCATCGTGTGGCGGAGACCGCGGATGGTCCCGTCGGGAGACGCCTCCGCCTTGGCGAAAATATTGACGAGGCGAGCTTGCGACCCACGGTCGAGCGCGCTCAAGCCCACGCTCTCGAGCGCCTGGATGACCGCCGGAAGATCGATCGCATCCTTCATCACCGCGTGGCCAATCTTGAACGGGCTCGCCGAGAATCGCGAGGCGCCGACCAGAATGACGACATTGTGCATGAGTTCGATGCCCGCCGAACAGGAGGCGACCGACGAATAAAGGTCCCAGTCCTTGAGCACGTTGGCCTCGCCAGCATCGGCGCCGATCTCGCCGAGCGCCTTTGCGACGCCGAGCGCGGAAGCGCCGCGGGAATAGCCCATTGACGCATAGCCGCTCGCGGTGACCGTCGGCTTGCCGCGCGCCAGCGCGTCCTGGACGCGCTCGCTGGTCAGAAGCGGGCATTTGATCTGAACGAAGTGCACATCGCTGACGGCGTCGATCCGAGCGTCGTTCATCGCGGTCTCGACCGCCTTCATCGTCTCGCCGATCTGCGCGTCGCGGCCGATCTCCTCGGGCAGAAAGTCCCGGGTGTGGGCTATGCCCACGCTCAACCGCGCCTCGTCCGCGCCCGCGTGCGCGCCCTCGAGGCCGGGGCTGCGCGCAAACACCGTCATGTGCGGCGACAGCACCCCCTCCGTGCCGCCCGACATGACGAACGCTATTCTGCTTTCCACCGCCCGCGGCGCCAGCGCCAGATGCGGCGCCAGGGCGTTACGCAAGGCAGCGACCGCATATTCTCGGGTGAAATCGTTCACACCGCCGTTGCCTTCGGTCTTGCCCAGGATCGCGAGAATGGACGACGCCTCCAGATCCCCGCTGTCGATAAGCGCCATCAGGCCGGAAATATCGCCGGGTCCACTGGTCGCTATCCGAATGACGTCGAATGAGTTCCGCTGCATCCGCCCTCCGCGCCTCCGGACCAGGACTATCAACTTCCGCCAGCCTCGGCTTCCCCGAATTCGCCGGCCTCCGGTCAGCTCGAGCCGATCAGAATCCCCGCCGCCAGCACCAGCGCGCCGCCCAACATCACCTTCGCGGCGGCCGAGACTGGCGGGGTATCCATGTAGCGCCACTGGACATAGGAAATCGCCAGGAGCTCGAACACGACCACGACGAAGGCGACGGCCATCGCGGTGTAGAACTCGGGGATCAGGAAGGGCAGGGTGTGGCCGATCCCGCCCGCCATGGTCATCAATCCGCAGACGGCGCCCCGCAGAAGCGGCGAACCGCGGCCCGAAAGCTTGCCGTCGTCCGCGAGCGCCTCAGCAAAGCCCATGGAGATGCCGGCGCCGACCGAAGCCGCGAGCCCGACGACGAACGCATTCCAGGAATTGTGGGTCGCGACCGCCGCGGCGAATACCGGTGCGAGCGTCGAGACCGACCCGTCCATCAAGCCGACCAGCCCCGGTTGGATGACCTGTAAAATGAAGCGCCGGCGCTGATTTTCGTCCTCGCTGTTGCGGGCGGAGTCCGTCAGTATTTGCTCCTCGAGGCCCGCGGCGATCTGATCGTGCTTCTCCTCCTCCTCGGCGAGATCGCCGAGGAGCTTCCGCGTCGAAGCGTCGGTTGTGTGCGTCAAAGCCTGTCGATAGAAGCGCGCCGCTGCGCGCTCCATGTCGCGTGCGTGCGACCGCACGGTCTCGATGCCGAGCGGCCGCTGATGCCACACGGGCTTCAGCGGGATATAGCCGCGGATGTGTTCGCGCCGCACCAGGGGAATATGGTCGCCGAATTTCGACACGAAGAGGTCGATAAGCCTGCGTCGGTGACCATTCTCTTCCGCGGCCATCTCGTCGAACACTTTCGCGCTGGCCGGGAAGTCGTCATGCAGACCGTCGGCGAAATCGGCGAAAATGCGTGCGTCCTCCTCCTCGTTGCTAATCGCAAGGGCCAGAATTTCGCGCTCTGACAAGTCGTCGAAATTGCGCATCGTCGCGTCCCCGGAAGTCCCGCCTCGTCGATTGCTTCGCCGCGGGCCACGCCGCGAGACCAGGTACGAACGGCGCGCCGCGCATGGTCATCCCCGACGGCCGCCTTCTAGGTCTGGCCAATTGTGTGGGTCAAGTTATCACACGGCGTCTCTGGAGCGGCCAAGGGCGTTCGTGGAGGGGTAATTGCCTCTCCCGGCCATCGCCTTGCCATCCCTTGCCGGCTGCACTAGACGAAAAACGCCGTTCGGCCGCGGGTTATCGGGCGGGCGGCCTTGAATTTCCTTTGCATGCCGGCGTTCGTGGACCAGCCTCCCTCTCTCGATCGATTCAATCGGATCGTCATCAAAGTCGGGTCCTCGTTGCTGGTCGACGGCGCTCTCGGCGCGGTCCGGCACGCCTGGCTGAAAGCGCTCGCGTCCGACATCGCCGCTCTCCATCGGCGCGGCGCGAGCGTAGTTGTGGTGTCGTCCGGGGCGATCGCGCTCGGGCGCACGATCGCCGGGCTGCCGAAGGGCGCGCTCAAGCTCGAAGACAGCCAGGCCTCGGCGGCGATCGGTCAGATCGCGCTCGCCAGCGAATGGTCGCGGGCGCTGGCCGAAAACGGCATCGTCGCGGGCCAGCTCCTGCTGACCTTGCAGGACACGGAAGAGCGCCGCCGCTATCTCAACGCCCGCGCGACCCTTGGGCGTCTTTTCGCCATCCGCGCGATCCCGATCATCAACGAGAACGACACGGTTGCGACCAGCGAGATCCGCTATGGCGATAATGATCGGCTGGCGGCCCGGGTCGCCACCATGGCGAGCGCCGACCTCCTGATCCTTTTGTCCGATGTCGCCGGGCTCTATGATTTGCCGCCGCACCGAAACGCCCATGCCCGGTTGCTGCCCGTCGTCGAGCGCATTACGCCCGAGATCGAGGCGATGGCCGGGGGCGCCTCGTCAGAGTTATCGCGCGGCGGCATGCGCACCAAGATCGAAGCCGCCCGTATCGCGACGGCCGCAGGCACGCATATGGCGATCGCAGACGGGCGCATCGCCCATCCGATCGCGCGCATTGCCGACGGGCGGCCGCTGCACCTGGTTCCTGACTCCATCGAATCCGATCGCGGCGCGCAAGATCTGGATTGGCGGATCGCTCGAGCTTAAGGGCGCCGTGTTCGTGGACTCCGGCGCCGTTGGGGCGCTGGCCCGCGGCAAGAGCCTGCTCCCGGCCGGGGTCACACGCGTCGAGGGTGTTTTCGCGCGTGGCGATTGCGTCGCAATTCGCGACCAGGGCGGGGTCGAGATCGGACGCGGCCTCATCGCCTATGACGCCCTGCACGCCGAGCGCATTCGCGGGCGCAATTCGCGCGACATCGCGCATATCCTCGGGACTGCCGGGCGGGCCGAAATGATCCATCGCGACGACATGGCGCTCGGCGGCCGATGACGCGGGGAGCCGGTGGATCGGCGCGCCCTTGGCATAGCCTGCCCCTCCGCGCATAAGTTCGATCATGAGCATCCCGGTCGGACGCCGCGCCCGGCTGATCACCGTGCCGCGCCCGGCGCTGATCGCCCTGGCCACCCTGCGCGCTCGTCTGCGCGCCAGCGAATTCGGCATGGCCGCGCTGGCGACCGGGGTTGGCGTGCTGGCGGGGCTGTGCGTCGCCGCGATGACCAAGATCGTCAATGTCGCGCACGTCGCGATCTTCGGCATCCCGTTCGACGTTCACCTCAGCGCGGCCCAAAGTGTCGCGCCTCTTGCCGCCTTTGGGGCGCCGATGCTGGGCGGGCTAATTCTGGGCGGGATCGACGCCTGGCTCGCCCGCAAGAAGGCGCCGCCGGCGGTCGATCCGGTCGAGGCCAACGCGCTGCGGGGCGGACGCATGTCGCTCAGTCAGAGCTTGCTGGTGGCGACCCAGACCGTAATCTCGAACGGCGGTGGCGCGTCGGTAGGCCTCGAGGCCGGCTATGCCCAGATCGGAGCCGGGGTCGCCTCGTATCTCGGGGTAAGGTCGCGACTGCGCCGGCAAGACTTGCGCATGCTGGTCGGCTGTGGCGCGGGAGGCGCGATCGCGGCGGCGTTCGGCGCGCCGCTAACCGGCGCGTTTTACGCTTTCGAGCTTATCATCGGCGCCTATTCGCTCGCCAACGCGATCCCGGTTTTCGCCGCCACGCTCGCGGCGTCGCTCACCACCCAGGCGGTGATCGGCGCGCCGTACGACATCACCGCGCCCGCCGTCGCCCCGCTGACGTTTCCGCACTACGGCGCATTGATCTTGCTCGGCTTGGTTGCGGCCGCGGTTGGGGTCGGCGCGATGCGGGTGGCGGCGCTGATCGAAAGGGCGTTCCGGGCGGCGATTCCGTGGCGCCTCGTTCGACCCGTCGCCGGCGGGGCGATGGTCGGCGCCATGGCGCTCTATACGCCACAGGTTCTGGGGGCTGGCCACGGCGCGCTCGGCCTCGACTTCTACTGGCCGATGACTGCGGCGGAACTGACGATCCTCATCGTGCTGAAACTGTTCGCCTGCCTTGTCTCGCTGGCGTCCGGCTTTCGCGGCGGCCTGTTTTTCGCTTCGCTGTTCGTCGGCTCGCTGCTCGGCAAGCTCTATGCGATCGGCATCGACGCTGTGGCGCCGTCGATGAATCTCGAGACGACAGCCTGCGTGCTGGTCGGCATGGGCGCACTCAGCGCGGCCATTGTCGGCGGGCCGCTGACCATGACGTTCCTGGTGCTCGAGAGCACCGGAAATCTGGGTATCGCCGGCGGCGTGCTCGCCGCATCGATTGCGACCAGCCTCGCTGTGCGGGCGACCTTCGGCTACTCGTTCACCACTTGGCGTCTCCACCTGCGCGGCGAGACGATTCGAGGCGGCCAGGACGTCGGCTGGCTGCGCGAACTGACGGTCGGCCGGATGATGGTTCCCTCGCCCCCGGTCTTTCCCGTCGAAGGAGCTCTGAGCGCATTCTGCCAGGCTTATCCGCTGGGCAGCGCCAATATCGTGGTCGCGGTCGGCGAGGACGGGCGTTACGAGGGGCTGATCCACGTTCCCGAGGCGCATGCGCTGTCGAACGAGAACGGCGGCGAGGGCGGCACGATCCGTGGCGTCACGCATTTGCCGGCGACGATCTTGCATCCTGACGACGACGTCCGAACCGCGCTCGACCGGTTCGGCGTCGCCGAGACAGATACGCTCGCCGTCGCCGAACGCGGAACCGGCCGGGTGCTGGGCACGCTCAACGAGGCCTATGCCGCACGCCGTTACGCCCAGGAGACGAATCTGGCGATGAAAGGGGTGCTGGGCGGCGGATAGCCGGCCCGGCGAGCCGTGGGCGTCATCCAATGACCCGTGGCGAAAGCTCGGGTGCGTAGAGTTCATCGACCATCGCCGCGCGGCGGCTCAGCACCGCGCGCTGGTTGACCGAACCCTTGTCGGTCAACTCCCCGGTATCGAGCGAGGGGGGATCGTCCATCAGGATCAGGCGGGCGAAACGGCCGGAGCTGCCTCCCGCCGATGCGTTGAAGGTCCTAAGCAGGCGCGCGAAGGTCTCCCGCACGCCTTGGCGCGCAAGGACCTCGACGGGAGTCGCGTGACCGTCGGGCGTATCGGCGAGCTCGCGGCACGCGGCGAGGTTCGGGATGACAAGGGCGGCCGCGTCGTCGCGGTCGTGGCCGGCGACGACGACGTCGCTCACATAGGGCGCGCAATGGGCGATGAATTTCGCCCTTAACGGTCCGACGCTGACCCATGTGCCGGTGGCGAGCTTGAAGTCCTCCGCGACCCGGCCGTCGAACAGGAAGCCCCGTTCGGGATCGGTCGCGTCGGCGAACCGCAGCGCATCGCCGAACTTGTAGAATCCCTCCTCGTCAAACGCCGCCTCGGTGAGCTTGGGCTCGCGCCAGTAGCCGGGGGTGACGCTCGGGCTCTTGACGCGCGCCTCGAGCTTGCCCGCGTTGGGGACGAGCTTCACCTCGACCCCTGGATTGGGAATGCCGACTACGCCGGGGTCCCGCGCGCGCTCGGTGACGCTGATCGCCGATGGGCCGGTCTCCGTCGAGCCGAACGAAGTCACCATGGGCGCCATTTCGCCCACCGTCTCCAGCCCGAGACGCTCGTAGCCCTCGCGGACATGGGGGGCGAGAGCGGCCCCGGCGTAGCAAAACGCCTGCAGCCGCGCGAACAGGGTGCGCCTCAGCTCGCGGTCCGCCTGCAGATACGGCAAAAGCATCTCGAAGCCACGGGGCACGTTGTAATAGACGGTCGGCGAGATTTCACGGAGGTTGCGGACGGTGGCTTCGATCGCGCCGGGGAGCGGCCGGCCCTCGTCGATGTAGAACGAGCCGCCATTGGCGAGCACGAGATTGAAATTGTTGTTGCCGCCGAAGGTGTGGCTCCACGGCAGCCAGTCGATCAAGACCGGCGGCTCGGCGGCGTAGCTCGGATTGACGCCGCGCAGCATTGCCTGGTTCGAGGTCATCATCCGATGGGTGTTGATGACTCCCTTCGGCGTGCCGGTCGAGCCCGAGGTGAACAGGAGCTTGGCGATCGTGTCCGGCCCGACCTTCGCCTGGGCGCGGTCGACGTCGGCCCCGGCCTTCGTCGCGAGCATCGCGTCGAACGTCGTCGCGGGGCGGGTCGGGGGCGCATTGGTCTTTGCGACGATCTCGACGTCGGCCGGCACGGCCGCCGCGATCGCGGCGGCGAACGGAACGCCGTCGTCGACGAAAACCAGGCCTGGCGTCAGGACGGCGATGATCGCCTTGAGCTTGGCGAAATCCTTGGCGACGAGCGAATAGGGGGCCGACACAGGCGCGTACGGGACGCCGGCGATCAGAGCGCCGAGCCCCATGAGCGCGTGATCGACGCTGTTGCCGGAGAGGATCGCGACCGGCCGTTCGACGCCGAGATTGCGGTCGATCAGGGCCTGCGCGACGCTGCGCGCCGCCGCGCGCGCCTCGCCGTAGGTCAGCTTGCGCCAGGACCCTCCGGCGGGCTCGCGCTCGGCGAGAAACACCCGCTCCGGCGCGACCTTCGCCCAGTGATCGAGCCAGTCGGTCGCGGCGCGCGGATGGGAGCCCAAGGCGTGGGGTGAGCGCGCCAGCATCACGCCGTCCGGGCGACGCTCGATGATCACCTCCGGCGGACCGAAAGTCAGCTTCATCCTCATCGTCCTCTCTCCTCCCACGCCGCAAGCTCTCCTTTAGCGGCATGTAGCCGTCGTCGCGATCTCAGGGCTAGACATTGACCTCGCCCGCTGAAACTCGCGCTGGCTCCGGTCGCGCCGACTGTCAAAATTAAGCGCAAGGAACAGAGAACTCACCTTGATCTGCGAAAGCAAGCTCGCAGGCCATTCGCCCTCTTTTCGTTTTCGGGATCCGACTTTTCAACGGGTTAAGTGCAAAAATCCGTCTCGCCTCTCCTTTGCCCGCCGGGCGGCTCCGCCACTCCGGGCCGAATAATTCAACCAGTCGGTTGACTTTTCAATTTCCCCTCGGCTATAATCAACCACATGGTTGAATTAGATGCGCCCGAGCTCACCTCGGTCTTTCACGCCCTTGGCGATGCAACCCGCCGGCAGATGCTGCGCGAGCTCGCCCGCGGCGAGCAATCGGTCGGCCAGCTTGCACAACCATTCGCCATCTCGCTCGCGGCGGCCTCGAAGCATATCAAGGTTCTCGAGAGCGCAGGGCTGATCCGCCGTGAAGTGCGCGGGCGAACCCATCTCTGCCGCCTCGATCCGGGGCCTCTCGCCACCGCCCACGAGTGGCTGAGCTTCTACGAGCGGTTCTGGACCGCACGGCTGGATATCCTCGAACGGCTGCTCCGCGAAGAGGACGCACGCCAATCCCCCCCACCCGAAAAAGGAGACGATCAGTGAACGAACGCGCGAATTCGGACGCCTTTGGCGTGCTGACCGAGCCTGCGACGATCACAATCCAGCGCTTTCTGCCCGGCCCGATCGAGCGGGTCTGGGCTTATCTGACCGAGAGCGACCTGCGCCGGCAGTGGCTCGCGGCGGGGCAGATGGAAATGAAGGTCGGGGCGCCGTTCGAACTCGTCTGGCGCAACAACGAGTTGACCAACCCGCCCGGGAAACGGCCGGAAGGCTACGGCGACGAGCACCGGATGGAGAGCCGGATCACCGAGCTCGACCCGCCCCGCAAGATCGTTTTCACCTGGGGAAAGGGCAGCGGCGACGTTTCATTCGAGCTCGAGCCAAGGGGCGAAAGGGTGCTCTTGACCGTGATCCATCGCCGCCTGCCCGACCGCGGAATGTTGCTCGGAGTCAGCTCCGGCTGGCACGCGCATCTCGACGTTTTGGCCGCCCGCCTCGCGGGCAGCGAGCCGCAGCCGTTTTGGGATGATGTGGCCCGCCTGCGCAAAGAATACGAACGCCGTATCCCGACCTGACGGCGCCGCTCGACCGGAATTGATCGTCCTCAAAATCGACAAGCAGGAGACTGACTATGCAGAATGAGATCGTGTCGCGCGACGAGTGGCTCTTGGCCCGGGTCGGATTGCTCGAGAAGGAGAAAGAACTGACGCGCTTGAGTGACGAGGTGGCGCGCCGCCGCCAGGAGCTGCCATGGGTGCGGGTCGACAAGGCGTATCAATTCGACACCGACGAAGGAGCGGCCTCGCTCGAAGATCTCTTCCGCGGCCGCTCGCAGCTCCTCGTCTACCACTTCATGTTCGGGCCGGACTACAAGGCGGGATGTCCGTCCTGCTCGATGATCGCCGATGGGTTCAACGGCTTTGCCGTGCACCTCGCGAACCACGACGTCTCGTTATGGGCCGTGTCGCGCGCGCCGCTGGCGAAGCTGGAGGCCTATAAGCGGCGGATGGGTTGGACGTTTCCCTGGGCGTCCTCGTTCGGCGACGAGTTCAATTTCGATTTCAACGTCTCGATCACGGAGCAGCAACAGCGCGACGGTGGCGTCGAATACAATTACCGGCGCGGCGACCACCCGCTGACCGCGGCGCAGGTCCCCGAGCCGGTCGCCCGCTTCGCCGCGTCGTGCGGAACCGATGGGCGCACATTCATGCGCGATCGGCCGGGGATGAGCGCCTTCGCGATCGAGGACGGCGCCGTCTATCACACCTATTCGACCTATGCCCGCGGGCTCGACGGGCTGTGGGGCGCCTATCAGTGGCTCGATCGCGCCCCCAAGGGACGCAACGAAGCAGGGATCTGGTGGCGCCGCCATGACGAGTATGGCGCTTCCGCCCGTGAGCCCGTTCAGCAAATCGGAGGTTGAGCCATGCACACTCCCGCGATCGTTTCGCGACAGGACTGGGACGCCGCGCGCGAGCAGCTCCTGGCAAAGGAGAAGGCGACGTTCCGGGCCCGCGACGCCCTGGCCGCCGAACGGCGGCGGATGCCCTGGTTGGCGGTGGACAAGGCCTATGAATTCATTGGCCCCAAAGGCAAGGCGAGCCTGCTCGACCTGTTCGAGGGCCGCCGTCAGCTGATCGTCTACCGCGCCTTCTTCGAGCCCGGAGTGTTCGGCTGGCCCGACCATGCCTGCCGCGGCTGCTCGCTCGGGGCCGATCAGGTCTCGAACCTCGCCCATCTGAACGCGCGCGACACCACGCTCGCCTATGTCTCCCGCGCGCCGCAGGCCGACATCGCCCGCCTCAAGGCGCGGATGGGCTGGGAGATGCCGTGGTACACCATCACCGACAGCTTCGACGCCGACTTCGGGGTCGACGAGTGGCACGGCCACAACGTCTTCTTCCGCGACGGCGACCGGGTGTTCCGCACCTACTTCATCAACAGCCGCGGCGACGAAGCGATGGGCACGGTCTGGAGCTATCTCGACGCGACGCCGCTCGGGCGCCAGGAGTTATGGGAGGATTCGCCGGAGGGCTACCCCCAGACCCCGACCTACAAATGGTGGAACTGGCACGACAATTACGAAGCCGAGACGACGGTCGATCCGCGATGGGTCAAGGTGTCGGACGCTGGGGAAGCCGCGTTCCGGAACGAGGCGGGAGTGAAGCCATGAGCCAAGCCTATTCCGCCCGCGGCGCCGCTGGCCTGGCGCGTCATGACATCGCGGCGGCCGCGCGTGGCGCGGCCGACTGGCTCGGCCTCGCGGCTGCTCCGACCTTCGCCCTGATGGCGCTGGTCACGGCGATCGGCGGCGAGCCGCAGCTCCTTTGCTCGGCCGCCCATCTCGGGTCGCGCTTCGACGGCATGGTCGTGATGTACCTCCTGATGGGCGCCTTCCACTCGGGTCCATGGCTCAAGCTGATCTCGGCCCGGCTGAACGGCGGCCGCCGCCCCTGATAGCTGCGCAACTCAGCTCTGCCGCAGCACCTTCGCCGCGCGCTTTTCGAGGAAGTCCTTGAGCCGCTCCTTGGCTTCGCCGCTCATCTCGGCGATTGCGGCCATCAGCGACTCGGTCAAAAGCCCGCTCGCCGGGTCGCTCTCGAAGATGCGCGGCAGCGCATGCAGGACGGCGAAATTGGTGGTTGCGGTGTTGGAGGCGGCCTTGGCGGCGAGCGCCATCGCGGTCTCGAACCCCTTGCCGTCCTCGACCAGATATTGGGTCGCGCCGGCCAGATGGCCTTCCTCGGCGCTCAAGGTTCGCCCCGTCAGCATCATGTCCTGAACGCGCGCGACGCCGATCAGGCGGGCGATCCGAACCGAGCCGCCGCCGCCGAGGAAGATGCCGCGCTGGCCCTCCGGCAGGCCGTAGTAGGCGGAGCGTTCGGCGACGCGGATATGCGTCGACGCCGCGAGCTCGAGCCCGCCGCCGACCACCGCGCCGTGCAACGCCACGACGACCGGCGCGCGCCCGAACTGGATCGCGTCGAAGGCGCGATGCCACATGCGCGAGTGGAGAACGCCTTCGAGCGGTTCGTGTTGCTCGGCCACCTCGGAAAGGTCGAGACCGGCGGAGAAATGCGCGCCCTCTCCGGTGAGGACCACGGCGCGAATGTCGCTCGGCAGGCGGGTGAAGAACGCCTCGAGCCCGAGCACCGTGCTGTCGTCGAGCGCGTTGCGCTTCTCGCTCCGCGCGAGCCTGAGATGGGCGATCGCCCCGAGCCGCGTCGCGTGAAGCGACTTCGGCAGTTCGATGTCGATCGGCTCTTCCGTCGTCTCCATCCTCGCCTCTCTCAAAACCGCCGTGCGCCGGGGCTCTGGCACCCCTTTGCGATCCTTATAGCACCGCGCCTTCTGGTCGAGGCGCGAGGGGAAGCGTTTTCCAAACCGGGGGAAGAAAACACGCCCTTCGGAGTATCGCAAAGGGTCGGCCCGCATTCCGAGGAACTCCGGGCCAAAGCATCCTCATCCCACGGGAAGTCCCGCGGCGCGGAGGGCTGCCGCGTCGGCTTCGACCCGTGCGGCATCGCGGCGCATGAACTGGGTTTTGCGCCAGCCGGCGATTGTGAACTCCGGTCGCGCCGCCATCAGGCGCGCGGCCGTTCGCTTGGCTTCCTCAGGCTGGTTTTTTTCCTGGTGGGCGATCACGACGTCGGTCAGTCCGAATCCGGGATTTCGCGCGTGATACGCTTCGAAGGTCGCGATCGCGTCATCGGTTCGCCCGGCCTGTCGATAGGCGTCTCCAAGCGTGCCCAGATACACCGAGGGAAAATTCGGGCTGAGAGTCATCGACTTCTCGCAAAGCGCGACCGCCTCTTCAGCATATCCTGCGGGCAGGACAATAAAGCCGGCAAGTTGCGCCACATCAGCCGAGCCGGGCGCCAGTTGAACCGCCTTTCTGGCGACGGCCACGGCCTCGTCGTGCCGCCCTTCCATCAACAATACCATGCCTGACGTGATATGAGCGTCGGCATTGCCGGGATCGAGCTCGATCGCCCTTTCGGCGTAGCGGCGGGCCTTCGCGTGCGCGACCTCGAACGAATCTTTCCAGCCGAATCTTGCGTCCAGGCAATGGGTGAAGCCGAGCATGGCGTTGAGCGGCGCCGAATTCGGGTCGAGCGTGAGCGCTTTCTCCCAGGCGGCTTGCGCCGCTTCGCGATTGTCCCGGGTCGGAGGTTGACGAAAGTACGCCATGCCCTTGGCCCAATGGGTCCAGGCTTCGACATTGCTCGTTGTCGTGTAGCGCATCCGCGCCTGTTCGCCCTCGGTCAGCTTGACCTGCATCTCGGTCGCGAGCACCAGGGTGATCTCGTCCTGGATCGCGAAAATATCGTCGACGGCGCGATCGTATCGTTCGGCCCAGAGGTGCGAGCCGTCAGCCGCGTCGATCAATTGCGCCGTGACGCGGATCCTGGCCCCGCTCCTGCGGACGCTGCCCTCGAGAACGTAACGCACGCCGAGTTGCTGGGCCGCCTCGCGGACGTCGACCGAACGTCCTTTGTAGACGAAGCTCGAATTCCTCGCGATGATGCGAAGCCCGTCGAGCTTCGACAAAGTGGTGATGATGTCCTCGACGAGGCCATCGCAGAAATACTCCTGTTCGGCGTCACCGCTCATGTTCTGAAAGGGCAGTACGGCAATTGACGGTTTGCTTGAGGGGGCCGGCCGCTCCGCCGGCCTTTCCGCTGCGCCCGAGCTGACTGGCGTCAGCGGCCTCGCTTCGACGGGAAGCCCGACCTCGAGCGAAAAGGCTCGAACCGGCTCTGCGATATTCTTGAGTTGGGTCGCGCCCAGATCGCTGACCGCGATGTCGAGACGGGCCTTGACCTGCCAATAGGCTTGTTCGGAGAGGCAAATGGCGCCGGGCTTGGCGATGCCCTCAAGGCGCGCGGCGATGTTGACGCTGTCGCCCATCATGTCGCCGTCGCTCTCCTCGACGACCTCGCCGACATGAATGCCGATCCGGAATTCGATGCGGCGGTCGGGCGCTACGCCTGCGTTGCGTTCGACCATGGCGTTTTGCACTTCGATGGCGCAGCGCACCGCATCGACCACGCTGCGAAACTCGACGAGCGCCCCGTCGCCGGTGCGCTTGAACACGCGCCCATTGTGCACGGCGATGGTGGGGTCGATAAGGTCGCTGCGCAGAGCCCGGAGCCGAGCCAAAGTGCGGTCCTCGTCGGCGCCTGTCAGCCGACTGAAACCAACGACGTCGGCGGCCAGGATCGCTGCAAGCTTGCGCTTTTCCGCCATTTATCCCTCCGGTATCGCGCAACCTAACGCAACTTGCGCCGACTTAGAGGCACGGTCCGTCAGCTGACGCAACTCTGTCATGCCCGCGAATGCGGGCATCCAGAGTCAAGGCTTTGACGCGACACTAGATTCCCGCTTTCGCGGGAATGACAAGACGGCCCGTTTTGAACCCATTTGGAGCGTCAGCGACGAAGCAATCCAAGGGAACGCAAGTGGGGGCAGGCGGTCACAGCCCTCATCCTGAGGGCGAGGCGAAGCCTCGCGTCTCGAAGGATGATCCAGCGGGCGGCGGGACCCTGGAGCGTCCTTGGAGACGCGCCTTGCGGCGCTCCTCGAGGCACCACCACAGTACAACGCGCTTCAAACGCCGTCGAGCCAGGCGAGCAGCGTCTCCAGCCATGGCGCCTCGACATGCAGCCGGAAGCCAGCTTTTGTCCGGGCCACGAGGCCGCGCAGGCCAAAGACGAGGACGGCAGCCGAGGGCGAGCCGGCGCCGAGATCGGCCGAGGTCGCCTGCATGAGCGCCCGCGGCGCGTCCGCGCCAGAGACTTCGACCGCCGCCCAGCCGTCGTCGACGCTGGTCGCGCACCAGCCGTCGCGCCAGCCGTCGGCGGGAGCGAGCGGGGCGGGAGTGACGAGAAGCGCGCTCGCGCGGCCGATCCGAAGCGCGTGCGCGCCATCCGGGGCGAGCCCGAAGAGGCCGAGGATCGGCGCGCCGAACGCGAGGGCGCCGACCGCCGCTTCGACATCGCCCGAGACGAGAGTCTGGCCGGACCCATCGAGCGCCCGGGCTTGCAGGCGCGGCTGGTCGATGAGCAGACCCGCCCGCCCTCGCGCCGCCGGCCATTGCGTCTCACGCATGGAGTCGCTTTCCTTCCGGATCGAGCGCGACCGCAGGCGCGATGGTCGCGCGGCGTACGGCGCCGAGATGATAGACGCTGACCGCCTCGCCCATCCGGGCGAACCCGTCTTCGACCAGGCCGAGCGCGATCGGACGCCCGAGGCTTGGGCTCATGTAGCTCGAGGTCACGTAGCCCTGCGATCGCCGCGCGGCGCCGGCGCCCGTCGCGATATGGGCGCCGGTCGGAAGCGGCGCCTCCCCCGCTTCGACGGTCAAGCCGACGAACTGCTTGCGGCCCTTGTCGCTGGCGACCGGCATAGAGAGCGAGCGCTTGCCGATATACTCGTCCGTCCTCGAGTCGCGCGGCCCCACGATTCCGAGATCGTGCGGCATCGTGGTGCCGTCGGTGTCCTTGCCGACGACGATGAAGCCCTTCTCGGCGCGCAGGATCATCAGCGCCTCGAGTCCCATTGGCCCGCCGCCGAACGCCTTGAGCTTCCCGGCGAGACGCGCCCTGAGCGCCCCGGCGCGCCGCGCCGGAACGGAAAGCTCGTAGGAGCGGTCGCCGGTGAAGCTCACCCGCGCGACCCGGAGCGGCGCGCCGTCGAACGAGCCGAGAGCAAAGGCCATGTGCGGCAGGCTCTGGTCATCGAGCGCGACGTCGATACCGCACGCCTCGACGAGATCGCGCGAGCGCGGGCCGGTGACGGTGAGCGTCGCCCACTGGGCGGTCGTGTCGTGGATGACAACGCGGCGGACGTCGAAACGGTCCTGCCGCCACAGCTCGAGGCGCATGCGGACGGCGTCGGTGTGGCCCGAGGAGCACGAGACAAGAAAACGATCTTCGCCGAGCCGCAGTGTCACCCCGTCGTCGAACACGATGCCCAATTCCTGGAGCAGAAACCCGTAGCGGATCTTGCCCGGCTTGAGGGTCGAGAGGCGGTTATAGCTGTGAAAGTCGGCGAGTTTCGCCGCGTCGGGGCCGATGACCTCGATCTTGCCGAGCGACGAGCCGTCGAACAGCGCGACCGTATCGCGCGCCCGCGCGGCCTCGCGCTGGATCGCAATCTCGGGATCGTCCGGCCCGTACCAGGCCGGCCTGAGCCAGCCGCCGTATTCGCGCATCTGCGCGCCCGCCGGCGCGGTGCTCTGCCTCGAGCGGCAAGCGCCGCAGCGGATTGATGAACGCGCCCCGCCGCCTGCCGGCGATGACGCCCATCGGCACGGGGACGAACGGCGGGCGATAGGTGGTGGTTCCGGTTTCGCCGATGGTGCGGCCGGTCAGCGCGGCCATCGCGGCGAGACCGTTGACATTGGCGGTCTTGCCCTGATCGGTCGCCATGCCGAGCGTGGTGTAGCGCTTGAGGTGCTCGACCGAGACGTAGCCCTCGCGCGCGGCGAGCGCGACGTCTTTCACCGTCACGTCGTTCTGGAAGTCGATCCATCGCCGGCCCTCGTCGTCGGCGCTTGGCCAGGCGGCTTCGATGCGGTACTGGCTGGCCGGCGCGTTCGGCGCGGCGCCCGCCCCGCCGCCCGCCCGATGGCCATCGCGCAACGCTTCGTCGAGGGTGAACGCGCCGTTGGCGGCGCCTGCGACGCCAACGCCCGCGACGCCGCCGATCGGCGCGAGCGCGGCCAGCGTCTCGTCATAGCGCAGCTTTCCGCGCGCCTGGGCGTAGAGATGCACCGTCGGCGACCAGCCGCCGGAGAGGAGAAGCGCGTCGCAATCGCGCGTTTGCCCGCCGGCGCGAACCGCTTCGACGCCGCGGGCCCCGATGACGCCCTCGATTCCCGCGCCGCGCGTCACTTTGAGCCGTGACGGTGGCCCGTCAGCGCGCGTGTCGAGAATCTCGACCTCGGCTCCAGCCTCGGCCAAAGCCTCGGCCACCGGATAGGCGCTGTCATTATTGGTCGCGACGACGATGCGCTTGCCGACGAGGACGGCGTAGCGGCGGAGATAGACGAGCGCCGCGTCGGCCGACATCACGCCCGGCCGGTCGTTGTCGGCGACGACGAGCGGCCGTTCGATCGCGCCGGCCGCGACGACGATTTCACTTGGCCGGATGCGCCAGAGCGCGTCGGGCTGAGGCGCCCGCCGCTCCCAGGCGCAGACGAGATTGCCGTCATAGACGCCATAGGCCGTCGTTCGCGTCATCACCCGGCCGCCGCCGGCTTCGACCGCCATGCACGACGCTCGCCGCCCATTCGCGCCAGTCTCCGCCGTCGATCGTCCCGCTGCGGTGGCCGAGCTGGCCGCCGATCTCGGGATGGTCGTCGATGAGGAAAACCGTGCGTCCCGCGAGCGCGGCCGCGTTGGCCGCGGCAAGTCCGGCTGCTCCCGCGCCGACGACGAGGAGATCGCAGCGGGCGTTGAATCTGCGGATTGTCGGCCGGCGGGCGGTTGTCGGCGTCGATTCGGCCGAGGCCGGCCATGGCGCGAATCGCGCCCTCGAAATCTCCCACCGCGGCCATAGGAAAGTCTTGTAGTAGAAGCCCGCGGGCAGGAACGGAGCGAGCCGGTCGAGGAGGGCGGCGCGATCGCCGGCCGCCGTCGGCGCCGCATTGACCGAGCGGACGGCGATGTCGTTCTCGAGCGCTTCGGTGGTGGCGCGAAGATTGGGGGTCGTCAGGCCGCCCCGCGTGACGTCGACGATCGCGTTCGGCTCTTCGGTCCACGCGCCCCAGATTCCGCGCGGGCGGTGATACTTGAAGCTGCGGCCGACAATGCCGACGCCGTTGGCAAGCAGCGCGGACGCGATGCTGTCGCCTTCGAAACCGGCGTAAGGCTTGCCGTCGAAGGTGAAGACGCGCGGCTCGCCGCGATCAACCCCGCCGCCGGTGGGCAGACGAACGCTCGTCACGGCGTCCCCCTCGCCGCCGAGTCGCCGGCCACGGTCGCGTTGAGCGCCGTGTCGCGGGTCATTGCGAACATCTCCATGCAGGTGAGATGCAGCCAGATCTCGCGCGCTTCGCCTTTCGGATTGGCGTTGAACCAGAGGTAGTCCGCCCACGCGGCGTCGCTGACCGAGTCCGCGGGCTCGGGCCTCGCCTTCGGCTCGCCGACATAGTGGAACTCGATCTCGTCGCGCGGACCGCAGAAAGGGCAGGGGAAGATTTGCATGGGCGGCGTTCAGGCGGCCGCGTCGCGCGGGTTCTTGATCGTCTGCAGGACCTCGAAGCCCTCGAACTCGGGGTGGCCGAGATAGAGCGGCTTGTTGGCGCCGGCGTCGCGGTGAGCGGCGCGAAAATGCTCGGACTGCGTCCAGGCGGTGAAGGCGTCCTTGCTCGCCCAGACCGTGTGGGACGAATAGAGCACATGATCGTCGCGTTCGGGCCCGCGCAAAAGATGAAACTCGATGAACCCGGGCACGCGGTCGAGATGGGTCTCGCGCGAGAGCCACACGTCTTCGAACGCGCGCTCGGCGCCCTTCATGACCTTGAAGCGATTCATGGCGATATACATGGCGATCTCCTCTTAATGCGCGATGCCCGAGCCCGCCGCCTCGTCGATCAGGCGTCCGGCCGCGAAGCGTCCGAGGTCAAAGGGGCGGCTGATCTCGTGGTGGGCGCCGGTCGCGAGCAGATGCGCGAGCAGCGTGCCGCCGGCGGGTATCGCCTTGAAGCCCCCGGTTCCCCAGCCGCAATTCAGGAAGATCCCCTTCGTCGGCGCCGGCCCGATGATCGGCGAGGAATCCGGAACGACATCCACGATCCCGCCCCATTGCCGCATCAGCTTCAATTGGCCGAAGGCCGGGAACATGTCGAGAAGGCCGGAGATGACGATCTCCTGCATCGGCGGCGCGCCGCGCTGGCCGTAGGACGGAATGCGGTCGAGGCCGCCGCCGAACACGAGTTCGCCCTTGTCCGACTGGCTGGCGTAGACGCCGGTCCCGAGATGCAGGAGGACGATGTCGAGGCAGGGCTTGACCGGCTCGCTGACCATCGCCTGCAGCGTGTAGGAATGAATCGGCAGCCTGACGCCGGCCTTGGCCATCAGCTGCGAGGAATGGCCCGCGACCGCGACGCCGACCGCTTCGGCGCGAATTTCGCCCAAGCTCGTCTCGACCCCGGCGCAGGCGCCGTTCTCCATGATGAAGCCCGTCGCCTCGCAATTCTCGACGATGTCGACCCCGAGCCGGTCGGCGGCGCGGGCATACCCCCAGGCGACCGCGTCATGGCGGGCGATGCCGCCGCGCCGCTGCCAGACGCCGCCATTCGGCAGATAGCGGGAGTCGAGCGATTGGGTCATCAGCGGCAGCCGCTCGCGAACTTCGTTCGGACCCCAGAGCTCCGCATCGATGCCGTTGAGCTGCATCGCGTTGGCGACCCGCGCGGCGATCTCGAGCTGGGCAGGCGTATGCGAAACATTGAGGATGCCGCGCTGGCTCAGCATCACATTGAAATTGAGATCGCGCGACAGCCCCTCGTAGAGCCTGAGCGCGAGGTCATAGAGGGCGACCGACTCGGGGTAAAAATAATTCGACCGCACGATCGTCGTGTTGCGGCCGGTGTTGCCGCCGCCGAGCCAGCCCTTCTCGATCACGCAGACGCGCGTCCGTTTGTGACTTTTGGCGAGGTAATAGGCGGTCGCCAACCCGTGGCCGCCGCCGCCGACGATGACGAAGTCATAACTCGGCTTCGGTTTCGCCTTGCGCCAGGCCTGCGGCCAGCCTTTATGGCCGGCGAAGCCCTGCTGCAGAAGGGCGAAGGCGGAATAGCGCGCGCTCATGCCCCTGCTCGCGACGGGCCGAAATCCGGGACATGCGCATGCCGCGCCGCATAGGCGCGCAACGCCTCGACTTCCGCTTCGGTCGGGGCCAAGCCGGTGAACGCCTTGAGATAGTGCGGCGTCAGATTGAGCCGCGCCTCGATCGGCTCCTTAAGGTCGAGCGCATAGTAGCCGATCTGCATGTAGTAGAGCACCCGCGCCCGAACCAAAGCGTCCTCGTCGTCATACCCGAAGCGAACGAACAGGGCTTTCAGCGCCTCCGTCCGGACGCGATCGGAACGGTCGAGGCTGCGGCGGACGATGGCCGAGCGCCGGGCCCACTCCCGGACAGCGAAATCGAGCCGCGGGCTGAAGATGGCGGGGTTGACCCAGCAGCGAAAGACGTTGCAAACCGCCTCGTTCACGGTTGCCGCCCGCTCGTTCGCCTCGTTGACGATCGAGCGCGTGTTGAGGCGGTCCCACCGTTCGAGGAGGGCGTCGAGAAGCTCGTCGCGATTCTTGAAATACCAGTAGAAGCTCGACCGCGACACGTCGAGCCGTTCGCTAAGGTTGAGCACGGTGACATTCGCCACGCCCTCGACGGCGAGGACGCTCAGCGCGAGGTCGAGCCAGTCCTCACGCGTCGCCTTGACGTTGCCCAGTTGCGCCGGCCGGTCCGGCCGCGCACCGGGAGCCAGGGGCTGGATTGCGGAATTCGTCATCGTTCAGCTCGCCGCCGGCCTCAGGCTCGTCATGCCCTTATCGCCTTGCCGAGAGGATCGTAGGGCGAGGGCGCAATGACCCGCGCCTTCCGCTCGGCGCCGACGATGTGCACGCTGAGCTCCGAGCCGACCTCGGCTGCGTCGGGCGCGACCAACGCCATCGCCAGGCTCTTGCCGATCGTGTGGCCGTAGCCGCCCGATGTGACGAAGCCGGCCATCTGGCCCGACCGCCACACCGGCTCGTAACCGGTCGCATCCGCGTCGGCGGCGTCGATTTCGAGCGTGACCAGCTGACGGTCGGGCGCCGGGCCCTTGCTCTCCATGAGCGCCGCCTTCCGGCCGAGAAACTCGCCCTTGTCCCACGCGATCCAGCGGTCCATCCCGGTCATTCGCGGGGTATAGGCCTGCGTGAATTCGGCCGACCAGATGCCGAAGCTCTTTTCGAGCCTGAGCGAGAGAAGCGCGTTGTAGCCATATTCCCTGACGCCGAGCCCGCGGCCGGCCTCGAGCAGGGTCCGGCGCAGGCCGGCGGCCTCGAGCGCGCGGCAGTTGATCTCGTAGCCGAGCTCGCCGGTCACCGACAGGCGCGCGACCTTCGCCCGCACCAGGCCGACGTCGAGCATGGTCGCGGCCATGAACGGCAGGGCGGCGTTGGACACGTCCTGATGGGTGGCGCGGGCGAGCAACTCGCGCGATTTCGGGCCCGACAGCGAGAAGCCGATCACATCGTCGGAAATGTCGCGCACCTCGACCCCCTCGCGCGCATGGGCCGCGAACCAGCGCATGTGCCATTGGCGAAGGTAGTATGAGCCCTCGATCCAGAATGCCCCGTCGCCCCAGTTGATGATGGTGAGGTCGCCCTTGAGCTTGCCGGTTTCGGACAGCATCGGCGCGAGCCTGGCGCGGCCGGGTTTCGGCAACCGCGCGACCGTCATCCAGTCGAGCCAGCGCTCGGCTTCCGGGCCGGTCACCTCGTAGCGCGAGAAGGAAGCGATATCGAGCAGGCCGACGCCCGCCCGCACCATGCGGCATTCGTCGCCGACGATATCGAAGGCGTTCGACCGCTTGAGCGTCGGCTTCTCCGTGAATCCCGGCGGCGCGAAATAGAGCGGGACCTCGAGTTCCCAGGAATTGCCCCAGTGACAGCCCGCGGCTGTCATCGCGTCATAGGCTGGCGTCATCTTGAGCGGCCGGCCGGCGGGCAATTGCTCGTTGGGATAGGTCATGACGAAACGGCGGGCGTAGAACTCGCCGGTCGTCTGCTTGATGAACTCGCGATTGGACGCGTGGGCGCCGTAGCGGGCGATGTCGAGGCCGTAGACGTCCGCCTCCGCCTCGCCATGGATCATGAGTTCCGCCAGCGACTTGCCGACTCCGCCGCCCTGCAGGAACCCCGCCATGACGCCGCAGGCGAGCCAGTAGCCGCGCTTGCCCGCGACCGGGCCGATCAGCGGATTGCCGTCGGGAGAGAAGGTGAACGCGCCGTTGACCCATTTGCGCACGCCCGCGGTCTGCAGGACCGGATAGCGGCGGTGAACGAGTTCGAGTTCGTCCGCGATCCGGTCGATGTTCTCCTGCAGAAGCTCGACGCCATAGTCCCACGGCGCGCCGTCAATCGACCAGTGCTGCGGACGGGTCTCATAGATGCCGACCAGCATCCCCTTCTGGTCCTGGCGCATGTAGGTGAACCCCTCGAGGTCCACCACCATCGGCAGTTCGGTCTTCGACGCTGCGATCTCGGGGATCGTCTCGGTCAGAAGATAGTGATGCTCGAGGGGAGACAAGGGGAGGTCGAGCCCGACCATCCGTCCGACCTGCTTCGCCCACAAGCCTCCGGCGTTGACGACATGCTCGGCGTTGATGATCCCCGTTTCGGTCACGAGGTCCCAGGATGAATCCGCGCGCTGCTTCAGTTCGAGCACCCGGTTGTGCTCGATCACCGTCGCGCCGCGCTTCTTGGCGGCGCCGGCATAAGCCCAGACCGTCCCTGTGGTGTCGACATAGCCCTCGCGGTCCGCCCACATTCCCCCGAGCACGCCCTCGACGTTGATGATCGGGCAGCGGGCCTTGATCTCCTCCGGCGTCACCAGGCGAACATCGTCGATGCCGATCGCCTGGAACCGGCGATAGGACGACTGAAGCCACTCCCAGCGTTCGGGCGCCGAGGCGACATGAATGCCCCCGGTCATGTGCATGCCGATCGGCTGGCCCGATTCGGCTTCGACGTCCCTCAGGAGGTCGATCGTGTAGGCCTGCAGGAGCGCCATGTTGGGGTTGGCGTTGAGCGCGTGGAAGCCGCCGGCGGCGTGCCACGACGAGCCGGCGGTCAGGATCGACCGTTCCACCAGCGCCACGTCGCTCCAGCCATATTTCGTCAGATGGTAAAGAACCGAGGCGCCAACGACGCCTCCGCCAATAACAACAACGCGATAATGAGATCTCATCCCGCCCGCCTTAACGGAATAGCCATTCAATGCATGCTAGCGAACTGTTCGGCGCCCGTCTAGACAATCATGTACAGTCAGGCGCGGAACAGTTCGTTTTGTCGGCAGGTGTGGCTTTTGTCGCCTTGTCGCCACAGCGCGAATATGAGTATGGATGAGCGATCCGCGTTCACCGCGACGCCTGCGAACGGCAGGGCCGGATTCGCGCGCTCCAAAGGCCGTTCGCCAGGGCGGTTAACGAGGGTCTGACGGCTGCGGTTCATGAGCGACTATGGACCGCGGCGCAGAGGGCGTTGTGCATATTGCGCCGATGAGGGCGACAAGGGGGTCGCGCGTTCATTTGAGACGTCTTCATGCGAGACTTCGCGGAAGACAGGAGAACCTGACGGAGCGCATCAAAGGAGGCTAGGCGTTGTTCGCGCGTGTTCATGCGTTCTGAAGCAAAGGGGTGGTATGAGGCGGAGCGGGGTTTTGGCGCTCGGTGCGGTCCTGATGCTTGGCGGCGTGATCGGCGGCCGAGGCGACGAGCTATCGGGCTCCGTCGGCGCTGGCGGCTCGCCGCCTTCCGGCGGATTTTCCTTGCCCGACCTTTCCGCGGATTGGAATTGGAGTGACTTGCCGGTGAAGCTGTCAGCCTCCGAGTCGGTATCCTACAACAGCAACATTTTTGCGGTTCCGAGTGGATCGAACCTGCTTTTGAACAGCCAGCCGCACGGGGATTTTACCTCGACGTCGTCTTATGGTCTATCGACGAAAGCCAACTGGTATGGCCAGCAGTTTTTCTTCGACGGGACGTTCGGGCTCATACGGTATCTGCATGATAGCCAGTTCGACTCGAATATATACTCATTTTCTCCTGGGGTTAACTGGAAGCTGACTTCGCGATGCGCCGGCGCGGTTACCGGCCTGTTCACAAAATCCCCTTCGGCGCTCACCGAACTGGTCGGAACCGGCATCAACTACGCGACGACGACGTCGGTGAACGAAACTGGAAAATGCGCAATCTCCAATGGGTATTCGGTGATCTTCAATAGCGGCGTGACCAAGACTTTCAACTCGAACCCGCTGGACGCATTGAACAACGCCAACGTGGAGCTGATTTCCGCCGGGATCGAATATGCCAAGGGTCCGAGCGATCTCACCCTTTTGGCGACCAAATCCGACACCAATTATGGGAATCGGGGCGCAGCCGCGAACATCGTCGGGCTGGCCAACACCATTGTTTTTCATACCTTCAACCTGACCTATGTCAGGCAGATCAACGACAATCTGTCGGTGACCGGGCAGGTCGGTCTGGTCGGGGTCAGCAACGACTTCAGTCTGGCTTTGCCGAAGACGCTGCTGCCGATTTATTCGATCGCGGGCTCGTGGTCAGATTACGCCAAAGTTGAGGCTTGGGGCGTCCGCCTCACGGGTGGTCACGCCCCCGACGACGGTTATCGCCAACGCCGAGGTGGCCTATAACACGATCGTGTCTCTGACCTATCAGCTCACGCCCAAAGTCTCCCTCACTGCTTCCGGAACGGCGGCTACACGAACATGGCGTTCACGCCGGGCTGGCCTCCACGATCTTTACGGCCTCTCGCGCAAAGCACCGACTACTATACGGCCAATGCCGGCGTGACCTATGCGATGACCCCCTTCCTCAGCGCCGCGCTTAGCGCAACGTTTAGCGACCGCGTCGCCAACCATTCGTTGACGCCGCAAGACCTGATCACGGCAAGCCTGAACTATAGACCTTACTGAGACTCCGGAGATGGAGCATAAAGCGATGCAGACGATGATGCGAAAGGTTCGGCTCTGGACGCTGGGGCTCTGCGCCTTGACAACGGCAGCGGTCAGCGCGGTCGGAGCGCTCGCCGCCGGCCGGGTTCTCACTAACCAGGACGTGGTCTCGATCAAGGTCGTCAACCAGCCCGACATGGACACCCAGACACGGGTCGAGACTGACGGGACGATCAGCTTTCCCTACGTCGGCCGGATCAGAGCCGCGGGCTTGACCGAAGACCAACTCGGGCGCGCCATCGAAAAACGGTTGGCGGCGCGCCAGATCGTCACCGACCCGCATGTGCTCGTTGAAATCTCTACCTTCGGCACCCAGGCGAGCGTACAAGGCCAGGTCGGCGCTCCCGGGGTCTACACCCTCGATCGTCCAACCAATCTGACCCAGCTCTTATCTCGGGCCGGCGGCGTGAGGGACGTAGGTCTCGGCGGAACGGTCACCGTGCGGCGAGCCCACGGCGCGATCGTCAAGACATTTGACTCCAAGGATGTGCAGGCCGGCCGTGGGCAGGGCGGGAATTTTGCGATCGCCAATAACGACGAGATTTTTGTGGACCTCGCGCCATTTTACTATATATATGGGTATGTTGGGAAACCGGGCGAATTCCCTTTGACTCGACCGCTCACAGTGCAAGAAGCAATCTCGATCGGCGGCGGATTGGGGGGGGGGGGGGGGTTCTTTAGAATGTCGACCCGAAGTTCACGATGGGAACAAATGTCCTCGCGATCAAGTACAAGTCGGGCGACCCTAACCAGTCGGCGCTGATCGCGAATGCGTTTCTTGGGTCGACGATCGACGGCTCGGTGGCGATGAAGGCCGCCGCCGCCGACCAGACTGCGCGCTGGTTTGCGCCGCAGATCGAGGAATTGCGCAAGGATGTGGAGCATGTCGCGCGCGGCGCTTCAGGCCTTCCAGGCCCAGACAAACATGGTCGCGCCGACCGAAGGCGGCGATAGCGAAACCAGCCAGTACATGGCGATCAGCCAGCAGTTGTCGACCGCCAGGGCTCAGGTCGACACGATGCAGAGTCGCCTGATGAGCGGCTCGACCGAGCTGTCGAATGATCCGTCCGATCCAGATCTTCAGATCCTATCGACCTTGAAGGAGAAGCTGTCGAGCTCCCAATCGGCGATTGAGGCCTCCAAGGGCGTCATCGGCTCCAACAATCCGAAGATGATGTCCGAACTGGCGAACCTCGCCTCGATCCGCAAACAGGTCGGCGACGCGACGGAGAGGATGCGGCAACATCTCAAAGAGCGCATCGCCGTGACGCAGGACCAGATCGCCGCCCTCGAGAAGGAGCAAGCGCAGGCCCAGAAAACCTTGATCACGGTGCAGGGTCAACGTTCCCGCCTGGCTGAACTGCAGCACGACGTCGTCTTCCGCTCCGACCAGCTCAACGCGCGGGAAAAAGCGGCGGAAGAGGCAAAGCTGAAAAGCAAGCTGACGTTTTCGGATATGACCGTTCTCGACAAGGCGACGCCTCCGCTCGAGCCTTCGTTTCCAAAACCGCTGGCGGTCATTCCCCTCGGAATCGGAGCCGGGCTCGTGCTCGGGCTGTTGCTTGCGCTGCTCGCTGAGGCGACAGATCGCAGGGTCCGCTCTCCAATCGATCTCGAATATTCGGCGTCGGGCCCGTTCCTGGGCAGCCTTGAGGCCGTGCGGCGTGCGAAAGCGCGCGTCGGCGCGCCGCGCGTCGCGCCCTTCCGGCTTGAACGGACTACAGCGACCCTCGACAGCATCGCGGACCGGCTCGATATAAGACCGGAAACGATTTGGGAAACAATTCTAGGCTAATGTCGTTGGCGACGCCCGTCTCAGACGCGGGCGGGTCGACAGTCGGGTATTGAGAGTTTCAGCAAATGTCGATCAAGCCCAATTACCAGAAAGATTCGGAAGTCGTCAGCCCTTTCGTCGTCCAAGGACCCGATCGAGCAGCAAATCCTGGCGGCCGGCAACCTGAGCGAGGCTCAAGTCGAGGCGATCCGCGGATTTCAGCGCCGCAAGGGGCTCACGTTCGGAGAAGCCGCGATCGCGCTTGGCCTGGTGCGGCGAGACAGCTTGTTTCTGGCGCTTTCGAAACGTTATAATTACCCGGTCCTCAACTTCGGCGTCGACGAGGCCCGGTTTTCTCGCGAACTCGTCGTCGGCTACCAGCCCTTCAGCACCGCCGCGGAATCCTTCCGTTCGGTTCGCTCCGCGCTTGCGACAGGCCCGCTCTCGCAGGGCAAGAATGCGTTTGCCGTCATCGGTCCGCACGCGCGAGTCGGGGTGACATATTTCGCCGCCAATCTGGCGCTTTCGTTCGCGCAAATGGCCGTTCCGACGCTTCTTGTCGACGCCAACCTGAGAAAGCCCAGGCTTGCCTCGCTCTTTGGCGTCGATCCGAAGGCCGAAGGGCTGGTCGAGGCGCTGACCCACGGCGACGCCGAGCTGCCGCCGGTCACCCTCGATATCGTGCCGGGCCTGTCGCTCCTCATCGCCGGCGCAACCGCGCCGCATCCGCAGGAGCTGCTGAGCTCGAAGGAATTCTTGACCCTGTCGCAGAACGCCCAGCGCAATTACGGCGTGGTGATCTACGACACTCCGCCCGCGCTCGAGAGTTCCGACGCCTTCGTCGTCGCTTCTCGCGTCGGCGCGGCGATCGTCGCCGCGCGGCGGCATCGGACGAAGACGCGAGACATCAGCAAGATCTCGAAGGCGCTGGAGGGCTTCCAGTGCGATATCGCGGGCACGGTTCTCGCGCGCTTCTGAGCGCTGGATCCGCCAGTTAGGTGTTTAGGCAATCCTGACAGCTCAGGTATTTGGATCGTACGCGGCCCACAAGAGACGCGCCCGGCGGATCGACTCCGCGTCTTGCGGCTGCGCGGGCGCCGGCCTGGAGCATCGGTTCCTTTAAGGGACGAAGCCTAACTCGCCAGCTTGCGCAGATAGTCCCACGTGTAGAGCCCGGTATCGTGGCCGTCGTCGAAGATGATCTTGATGGCGTAATTGCCGACCGGCTCGATCCCGACGATGGCGACGTTTTCCTTCCCCGTCGGCGTCTTCTTCTGGCTCGGCGAATGGCCCTGGACTTCGGCGCTCGGGCTCTCGACCCGCAGCCGTTCGGCGGTCAGGCGAATGGCGCGGCCATCGTCGAAGGCGACCTCGAGGACGCGCCCTTTGTCCATCGCCGTGATGTCGGTCGGCCAGGCCATCCCGGGCTTGATCCCTTCGCTAGAGGACGCGGATGCGAGGCGCGGGCCGCGCGCCCGGCGCGCCGACCGCCAGGGTGTCCGCCACGCGTCTTGCGATCTCGATGAGCGCGTTCGCGTGCGCGCTTCCCGGCATGCTGGCGACGACCGGCCGGCCATCGTCCGAATGGGAGCGGATGGCGATGTCGAGCGGCACTTCGCCGAGGAACGGAACGCCGAGCTTCTCAGCCTCCTTGCGCGCGCCTCCGTGCGAGAACACGTCCGTCCGCCCCCCGCAGTGCGGACACAGGAAGTAGCTCATGTTCTCGACCACGCCGATGAGCGGCACCTTGACCTGGCCGAACATCGCAATGCCGCGGCGGGCGTCGATCAGCGCGAGGTCCTGCGGCGTCGAGACGATCACCGCGCCGGCGAGCGGCACGTTCTGGGCCATCGTGAGCTGGGTGTCGCCCGTCCCCGGCGGCATGTCGACGACGAGCACATCAAGTTCGCCCCACACGACCTCGCGCAGGAGCTGGTTGAGCGCCGACATCACCATCGGGCCGCGCCAGATGACCGGCGCGCCCTCCTCGATCAGGAACCCGATCGACATGATCTTGACCCCGCAGCTTTCGAGCGGAACGAGTTTCTGCCCGTCGGGCCCGAGGCCCGGCTTGGCGCCGATCCCGAACAGCTTGGGCATCGACGGCCCGTAGAGGTCGGCGTCCAGGACTCCGACCTTGAGCCCGAGCTTCGCGAGCCCAACGGCGAGGTTGCAGGCGATGGTCGACTTGCCCACGCCGCCCTTGCCGGACGCGACCGCAATCACGTGCTTGACGCCGGGTATCGGTTCGCTCGAACGGCCGTGTCGGCGCGGCGGCGCATCGGGTTGATGACCGTGCGCCGGCGCGGCGCCGGCGGCGGCGCGCGCGGACTCCGCCGTCAGCGTCACCACAGCGCCGGCAACGCCGGAAATCGCCCTGATTGCGGCCTCGGCCCCGGCGCGCATCGGCTCCATCGCTTTCGCCTTCGCCGGATCGATGGCGATGGCGACGAACACCTTGCCGTCGCGGATCGTCACGCCGGACACCGCGCCCGAGTCGGGCAGGGACGCGCGCCCGTCGGGGCCGGGAACCGCCGCCAGCGCCGTCATCACCTCGTCGCGCGAGACCATCGTTACCAATCCTTTTTGCCTGGCGCGGGCGAACCATCGCCGGCGGCGGAAAGGCCGCGGCCGCGCCTCGGAGCGCCAATCGAGTTTGTCGCGCAAGGTGACGACCGTCCCGACGATAACGATCGCCGGCCCGCTCAATTCCGCAGCGCGCGTCCTGTCCGCCAGCGTTCCGAGCGTCCCGACGACGACGCGCTGCCCGGCGCGGGTGGCGTTGTCGACGATCGCCGCCGGCAGGTCCGGGTCCGCGCCGTGAGCAATGAACTCGCCCGTCAGCGCCTCCAGATTGCGCAGCCCCATATAGATCGCAACCGTCTGCCGCGGTTGCAAGAGCGCCGCCCAGTCGAGTGCGATCTTGCCGTCCTTGCCGTGGCCGGTCACGAACACGCAAGACTGGGCATGGTCTCGATGGGTGAGCGGAATGCCGGCATAGGCCGCGGCCCCAATCGCGGCGGTCACGCCCGGACAGACCTGAAAGGGAATTCCCTCCGCCGCCAGGGCTTCGATTTCCTCGCCCCCGCGGCCGAACATGAACGGATCGCCGCCCTTGAGGCGCAAGACCCGCTTGCCCTGCCTGGCGAGCTTGACCAGGAGCGCGCTGATCTCGGCCTGCGGCAATTCGTGATCGTCGGGCTGCTTGCCGACATAGATGCGCTCGGCCTCCCGCCTGACCAGGTTGATCGCGCCTTCGTCGGTCAGCCGGTCATAGAGCACGACATCGGCCTTCTGCATCAGGCGAAGAGCGCGGAAAGTCAGGAGATCGGGATCGCCCGGCCCCGCGCCGACCAGATAGACCTCGCCGCGCGGCGCGACGGGGTCCTCGGCGGCGGCGCGTTCGATCGCGCGGGCAAGTTCGGCGTCCGCGGCGCGATCGTCGCCGGAAAGCGCCCGTTCTCCGATCGGTCCCTCGAGGACGGCCTCCCAGAACCGCCGGCGCATGATCGGCGAGGGAATGGCCTTGGTGACTGCATCGCGGAACCCGCCGGTCAGCCGCGCCAGGCGGCCGTAGGCGGCCGGGATCAGGCTTTCGAGACGCGCCTTGAGCATCCGCCCCAGAATCGGCGATGCCCCCCCGGTCGAGATCGCGATGACGAGCGGGCTTCGATCGACGATCGAGGGCATGATGAAGTCGCACAGCAACGGCCGGTCGGCGACGTTGACCAGCGCGCCCGCGCTCTTTGCCGCCGCCCGCGCCTCGGCCGCGAGCCGCTCGTCGTCGGTCGCGATGAAGCAGAGCGCCGAGCCCTCGAAGTCCTTCGGCCCGGGATCGCGCGCCTCGTGCCGGAAATTCGGCGCGTCCAGAAGTCCGCGGAAATCGTCGGTAAGCGCGGTCGCGAACGTGGTGACGCGAGCGCCGGCCTTGCTGAGCGCTTCCGCCCGCCGCGCCGCCACGACCCCGCCGCCGACGACCATGGCTGGCCGGCCGGTCAGTTCGAGAAAGATCGGCAGGTGCCTCATTGCTCTCGCCCGCGGGATTTCACTGCGCGCAACCGCCGCGAGCCGGGCAAAGACAGTTTGAATCCATGAGGCCGCGGTTCTAAAGCAAGCCGCGCCCGGAGGGAATCGCGATCGCTCGGGGCCACGCCTCGGGCAACGGGGCGACAAAAATACGCAGATTATTTTGCGATAATCCGAAGGCTGTGCTATTCTGCCTGCCGTCGTCGGATCCGGGGATTGCCGCCGGGGCCGGCGAAAGGCGCTCGCGCCTCAGGCTGTTTGACTTCGATCGCCGCGCTCGACCCACCGGAGAGTCCGAGGCCTCTGGTTCATGTTAAGCCATTGACAAATATACCATTTTATCGAGAAAGCGATCTTGGGTTTGCTTCCGCCCGCCTTGGGTTTGCTTCCATGCGGCTTTTGATTTCCTTCCACGCGGGTCTTTGATTTCCTTCCGGGGATTTTGAAAACCTTCAAACCTCAGATGCTCGCGCGGATCGCGATGCGCATGAGGTCCATGGCGGAGCGGGCGCCGAGCTTCTGCTTCAATTGGGTGCAGTTGTTGGCGACGGTCTTGTAGGAGACGTTCAGGAGGTCGGCGATCTGCGCCATGGTGCGGCCGGCGGCGAGCAGGCGGAGGATCTCGAGCTCCCTGGGGCTCAGACTCGACATTGCGCCGGCGTTGGGCCCGGCGCGGAGAAAAGCGATCTGGCGCGCCATCTCGGGATGCAGGTAATGACCGCCGCTCCCAACCTCTCGCACCGCTTCGACGATGAGCGCCGGGTCGTCGTTCTTGGCGATATAACCCTTGGCCCCCGCTTCGATCGCCCGCGCCGCGATGACCGGGTCGTCGTTCATGCTGAAGATGACAAGCCGCGCCTCCGGCGCCTGCTCGAGAATCCGCCGCATGAGCTCGAGCCCAGAAAGCCCGGGCAGATTGAGATCGATCAGAGCGACGTGCGGCCTCAAGTCGAAATAGGCGGCGAGGCCGGACGCGCCGTCCTGCGCCTCGAACACCTCGACGTCGGGATTGGCCTCCAGAAGCGTCCGGCATCCCGATATAACGATCGGGTGGTCGTCGACGATGAGAACCCGCAACAGCTTGACCCTTCGATCGCGGTCGGATGACGTGACCGGCGTGATCCGGACGCTCCGGCGCCAGCCAGCATTGACAGCGGCGCGGGCAAAATCAACGGTGACGCCGGAAAGGCGTTGAGACGATGTGGCGTTCGACCTCCCTGCGCACTCGGCTCAACCTCATCTTCGCTTCGCTGTTCGCCCTCTGGCTCATCGTCGACGCCGGCCACGCTGTGTTCGAGGCGAGCGCGCGAGTGCGAGCGGAAACGGAGAGCGCGATGCGCCTGACGAAGGAATTCGTCTCGACCTCGCTCGGGCGCCTGCGAGGTCCGCCTGAGCCTGAGGCGGTCGTGGCGCTCATCGCCAGCCTGCAGAACCTGAGGCACGTGCGGGCCGGACTAGGGGAACCCCTGCTTGCCCTGTCGATCATAGGCGCGGAGAACAGTCAGTCGAATGCGCCGCAATGGTTTCGCGCGCTTATCCATACGCCAACCGAGGTTGCCGCGATCCCGGTTCGTTTGAGCGACGGCAGGTCTGAGTCGATTGTCGTCGTAGCCGATCCGGCTGACGAGATTGACGAAGTATGGGAGGGCGTTCGGGACCACGCGCTGGTCGGCGCGACAATCGCGATCGTTGCGCTGCTCGTGACCAGCCTGCTCGTCGGCCGCGCGGTGAAGCCGATTGGCGTCGCGAGCGCAACGCTCGCACGCCTCGAGGCGGGCGACTACGGCGCCCGTGCTGAAGCCCGCGGCCCACCGGAGATTCGCGATCTCAACGCCAAGATCAACAGCCTCGCGGAGAGGCTTGGCGATTTGAAGCGCGACAACAGCGAGTTGGCCGAACGGGTTTTCGCCGCTCATGACGAGGAACGTCAGGTGATCGCGCACGAACTCCACGACGAATTCGGGCCGCATCTGTTCGGGTTGCGCGCCAGCGCCGCGGCGCTGACGAAAAAGGTCGGCGACGATGCCGCTGCTCGAGCGGCAGCGAGCGCGATCGAGGCCCAGGTCGAGGCGCTTCAAGGCCAGAACCGTCGCATTCTCGCCGACCTTCGTCCGGCCGCGCTCGAGGAACTCGGGCTCGCCGAGGCGCTCGAGGCGCTCGTCGCCCATTGGCTGCGGGCCGAACCGAGCGTCGCTGTCTCGCTGGATGTCGATCCTCGCGTCGACATGATGAACGAGCAGGCGAGCCTCATGGCCTATCGGTTCGTTCAGGAGGCGATGACCAACGCGTTTCGCCATGCCGGCGCGACGCGGATCGACGTGTCGCTGCGGTTCGAAACGCCGGTTCTTGGGCAGCGCCAGGACGATGGCGGCCTTACTGGGCTCGTCATTCGTGTCGCCGACGACGGCCGCGGATTGCAGGGCGAGATCGAAGCCGGAATGGGGCTTACCGGCATGCGCGATAGGGTCCGGCTGCTTGGCGGCCGGGTGACAATCAGGTCTCCGCCGACGGGCGGGGTCGTGATCGATGCGCGATTCGGCGCGGCTCAATCGGGAAAATCTCCCAACGGAAGCAGGACCTGATCCCGGACAAATTTCCAATGTTTGAATTACCTTGCCGCGGGCGAAGCGCCTATGGTTGACGGGCCGCGAGCGGGCAGATGAGATTTTTGCGCTCTCATAACTCCCGGACGAACCTGCTCGCGGCGCTATCAACGCGACGCGGAAAGGGGGGACGTCAGATGACTCGCTCAAAAGCTGGGCTTTCGCGGGTCTTCGCCTTCGCCGCACTGGTCGCGGCTACGAGTGCGGCGCGCGCAGACACGATCGTGCTCCCGACCTTCGATGTCGTCGCGACGACGCCGCTCGGCGGCGGCCAGATCAATGTTTCGCAGTCTCCCTTCGCGGTGTGGCAGACCGGTTCGCAGGACATTCAAACCTTCAACGATACGACGCTTCCCCAGTCGCTGGCCCGCTCGGCGCCGGGCGTCACGGTCGGCAACGTCTCCGGCAACGAGTTCGAGCCAGACCTTTTCTATCGTGGATTCGACGCAACCGCGGTCACCGGCACGCCGCAGGGGCTGGCCGTCTACCAGAACGGCACGCGCATCAATGAGGCGTTCGGCGACGTCGTCAATTGGGACCTCATCCCGGCCAACGCGATCGACAAGACGACGATCATCGCCGCAAACCCGATCTTCGGCCTCAATGCTCTCGGCGGCGCCGTCACCGTGACGATGAAGAACGGCTTCACCTGGCAGGGTTTCGAAGCCGACCTCGAGGGCGGGTCATACTTGCGCGCGCAAGAGGAAATTCAGTACGGCAAGCAGTTCGGCGACTGGTCGGTCTACGTCGCGGCGACGCAAATCAACGACGGCGGCTGGCGGGTCGCTCAAGCGTCCCAGCTCACCAACATCTACGGCGACGTCGGTTACAAGGCGAACGGGTTCGAGTCGCATTTGCAACTGACCGCCGGAAACACCCAGTTCGGCGTCTCTGCTTACACGCCGGTCCAGCAACTGCAGACGAACTGGGGCAGCGTCTACACCCTTCCTCAGACGACCTATAACCAGATGGTCATGCTGCAGTGGACAGGCGCCTACGCCTATTCGCCGACGCTGAATTTCCAGGCTGGAGCCTATTTCCGCCAGTTCAACCAGCAGCACGTGGACGGCAACGGCACCGACGTGACGCCCTGTCCGCCGTACTCGTGCCTAAATGGCTCCCCGGTGCATAGCACCATGGGCGGAATCATCCCCGACATCTCGCAAGGCGGAACACTCGACCTCGGCGAGGACGACGACAACCAGACGCAATCGCGCTCGGTCGGCGTTAGCGGGCAGGTTGTCGACACCGACAAGGTCTTCAATCACGACAATTCGCTAACCGTCGGCGCGTCGCTCGACTACGGCTGGACGCATTACACCGGCAACAGCACGCTCGGAACGATCGCCTTTACGAACAACTCGTACCCGCTGACCGCCTCCCCCTACATCATTGACCAGCCCGACAGCTTTCTGAACCCGATCGACGTCAGGGCGAACAACACCTACGTGGGACTCTACGCGCTCGACACATTCAACGCCACCGACCGCCTGACGCTGACCGGCGGGGCGCGTTTCAACTTCGCCGGGATCAGTCTTCAGGGCACGAACGATGCGCTCCTCAGCGGCTACTCGAGCTACTTCCACCTCAATCCGACGGCCGGCTTCACCTATAAAATCACGCCCGATGTCAACTTCTATGCCGGATATGCGATGACCAATCGCACGCCGACGCCCCTCGAGCTCGGTTGCGCCAGTCCCACCGACCCCTGCATTATCGACAACTTCCTGTCCGGCGACCCGCCGTTGAAGCAGATCATCGGCCAGACATTCGAGCTCGGGTTTCGTGGGACGAACGCTTTAACTCAATTTGGTCTGGGTCCTGAATGGGGCAAGCTGCAGTGGTCGGCCGGGCTCTTCCGCACCACGCTCAATAACGACATTCTGCCGGTGACGAGCGCGTTTAACGGCTTCGGCTATTACACCAATGTCGGGACGACATTGCGCCAGGGAGCGGAACTCGGCGTCCAGTGGAGTAGCGATCGGTGGAAGGCTTACGCCAACTATACCTATATCGACGCCGTCTACCTCACGACCTTCCTTGAGCCATCGGCAAACAATCCGTTGGCCGACGAGAATGGGAACATTCCGATTACCAACGGCGCCCAGATCGCGGGCATTCCGAAAAACACCGTGAAAGTCGGCGTCGACTACGCCGTGACTGACCAGTGGCGCGTCGGCGCCGACATGGTTGCGGCGTCAGGTCAGGTCATCTTCGGCAACGAGAATGGAGCGGTTCCCCAAGTCCCCGGCTACGCCGTCTTCGGCCTCCACACCTCCTACCAATATAACAAACAGGTGCAGATTTTTGGCTACGCTCAGAACATTTTCGATCAGCGTTATTATACGTCCGGCGGCTTGGTCCAGACCGGGGAGTTCATGACGGGACCGTCCATCACGAATCCGCAGACGTTCGGGCCGGCGAAGCCTTTCGCCATCTACGGCGGAGTGCGGATCACAATGTAATGCTCGACGCTGCGGCGCAGGCCGCTTTTCTCGGCGCGAGCCGGGTTTGCGCGCGGCTCCAGCCGTGGAGCGAATGTCGCAACGTGTGCGCTCCGTTCGATAACGCCTCGGTTCCGCACTCGGCTTCCGGCCTTCGGACGGCGCCTTCGCCCTCGAGGCCGGATTGCGATATAGATTGCGCCGCATAAAAAAGGCGCGAAACGAGGAGATTGTCTTGAAGTTAATCCGACGGAGAACCCTACTGGCTTCGGCTTTGACCTTCGCCCTGTCGCCCGCGCTCGCGGCAACGACGCTCAGGGGAATCGACATCGACAAGGACGGGACGATCGACCTGAACGAAGCGAAGGCGGCGGCCAGTTCTGTGTTTGACAAGCTCGACGTCGATCACGACGGCACGCTCAGTCGCGCTGAGCTGAAAGGTCGGGTTCTCTCACAGGATTGGGCGGTCGCGGATCCAGACAATGACAAGACGATGACCAAGGACGAATATCTCAACTACGTCGAAATCGTCTTCAAACGCGCCGATAGGGACGGCGACGGAACGGTGGACGCGAAGGAGGCGCGCACCCATGCGGGCCGCGTTCTTCTGCGCTTGTTGCGTCCCCGCTGACGCGCGGGCGGGAAAGTTGGAAAAGAAGTGAGCGGCGTGCCGGGTATCGATCTCTCTCCGATTGGGCTCTTTTTCTCGGCCGGGCTCGTCGGCAAGTTCGTCATGGGAGTGCTGTTTCTCGCGTCGCTCTGGTGTTGGGTGCTGATCGTCGAGGGCGTGATTTCGGTCGTACGCCTTGGCCGCGCGGTCCGCGCCGCGCGCGCAGGGCGGACCGTTCCAAAACCGCTCGAGGCGATCGCAATCGCCGGCGACGAAGAGGCTCGCCGCCGCCTTCCCGGCGAAACCGTGGGCGAATTGAGAGAGCGCATCTCGGACGCCATGGCGCGCGCGGCGCGCGAACTGCTGACGCGGGCCGAGGGCGGGCTGCCCAATCTTGCCGTCATTTCCTCGGTTGCGCCTTTCGTTGGCCTATTCGGCACCGTCTGGGGCATCATGTCGAGCTTTGCCGCCATCGCTCAGGCGCAGGACACGTCGCTGGCGACCGTCGCGCCCGGCATCGCTGAATTGCTTGCGGCCACGGCCTACGGCCTCGCGGCCGCGATTCCGGCCTCGATCGGCTATAACCGCATCGGCGCCGCCTTTGCCCGGCTCGGCCAGAGCATGGCGTCGTTGGTCGAGGAGCGCGCGCTGGCGCTGATTTCGCGTCCGGCGGAAGTTGCCCGCGACGACAGCCAGCGCCGCCGCGCGGAGGCGCCGTGATGGCGATGAAGCCGCGCAAGGTCGGCGAGGGCCTCTATCAGCCGTTGGCCGAGATCAACGTGACGCCGCTGGTCGACGTGATGCTCGTGCTTCTTATTATCTTCATGGTCACGGCGCCGTTGCTGGCGAGCGGCGTCAAGGTCAACCTCCCGAGCGCTCGCACGGCCCAGCCGCTCGAAAGCAAGAATCCGGTCGTGGTCGTCGTGGCGAAGGATGGCGCGATTTCGGTCGGCAAGGACCAGGTTGCCCCCGACGAGCTGGCGGCGGCGGTCAAGATGAGGCTTGGTGATTCCAATGGCGTCGTACAGTTGCGCGGCGATCGCGACGCGCCTTATGGCGACGTCGTGTCGGTGATGGACGAGCTGGCGGCAAACGGAATCGCCCGGATCGCGATCGTGTCCGGGCCCCGTCGAACGGTCTCGCCGACTCCCGGGGCGCCCGCCGCGCCGGCTTCGGCGACGCCAAACGCGCCGGCCCCGTGACCGCCGCGAGCCTGGGCGGGCGGGCCTTCGAACTGCAGCCCGTTCGGCCGCCTTGGCTACGTCCTCTTGTCGTCGCTATCGTCGTCGCGCTGCACATCGCCGCGCTCGCGATCGTCTCTCTGGAGCCGAAAACGCCCGAACCGCCGGACGAAGTGATCGTCGATATTCAGCCGGAAGCCCCGCCCACGGAAACTCCGGCGCCGCCGGCCGAAGAATCGAAACCGGCCGAACAATCCAAGACTGAGCCGCCTGCGCCGCCACAAGATGTTGCACCGGCTCCTGTTGAACCTGCCCCAAACCCGGCGCCACTGCCGCCCCCCGTCGCCGAGCAACCCGCGCCGCCGCCGCCGCCAGAACCGTCGCCGCCGGTCGTCGAGCAGCCTCCTCTTCCGTCACCGGAACCACCACCGCCGATCGCGCAGCAGCCGCCCGAGGAGCAACCTCCGCTGCCTCCGCCCGAGCCTCCGCCGCCTGCCGCTCCGGTCGAGCTTGCACCCCCGCCCCCGAGGGCGGTCGAACCGATTCCGCCAAGGCCTCGTCCGCCCTTGCGAGTTGAAGCGCCGAAGGCCCAGGTAAGAGCAGCGCCCAAGCCGACCCGCGCGCCCAGACCGGCTGAGGCTCAGTCGCGTCCCCCTCTCGCCGGGGCATCGCGCGGCGCTCCTTCGACGAGCGCGCCATCGAGCACGGCGTCTGGCGCCGCGTCGCTTTCAGCCTATATCGGCGAGGTGAGCGCCGCCATCCGCAGCCGAATGTTCTACCCGCCAGCCGCCCGCGCGCGGGGTGCGAAGGGCGTCGTCGGCGTCGCCTTCACCATCGGCGCCTCGGGGGCGGTCGCTTCTTTCGCGATCACCCGATCCTCTGGCGACGCCGAGCTCGATGCGGCGGCGCGCGCGCTGGTCCACTCGGCTCATTTCCCGCCGCCGCCCGGCGGCTCGGCCCACATTGTGACGAGCTTCAACTATGTCCCCCGCTAGCGGATCGGCCCCCCGATTGAGAGCGTTGGTGCTGGGCTCGGCCGCCGGCGGCGGCGTGCCGCAGTGGAACTGCGGCTGCCGCGTCTGCGCGCTCGCCTGGAGAGGGGATCGGCGAGTGAAGCCCCGCACCCAGGCCGGCCTCGCGCTCAGCGTCGACGGAGCGAACTGGCTATTGCTCAACGCCTCGATCGATCTGCGTCAGCAGATCCTGGCGACGCCGTCGCTCCAGCCGAAGGGGGATGGTCGCCATTCGCCGATCGCCGCCGTCGTCCTGACCAACGCCGAGGTCGATTCTTCGGCCGGCCTCCTGGCGCTGCGCGAGCGCCAGCCGCTCGCGATTTTCGGCACGCAGGCGACCCTTGAGGCGATTGGGGCCAATCGGATCTTCGACGCCGTCGATCGCGCCGTCGCCCCGCGCCGCACGGTCCGGCTTGGCGAGACCTTCGAACCCCTTCCAGGCCTCAGGATCGAATTGTTCGCGGTCCCCGGCAAAGTTCCTCTGTGGCTCGAGGACGGGAAAGTCAGCCTCGACGACATCGGCGAAGGCACAGTCTGCGTGGCGGCGAATGCGGGAGGCGCGGGCCTCGTCTATGCGCCCGGCTGTGCGCATGTTACGGAAGAGCTGGACGCCCGCATCGGCAAAACCGACGTGCTGTTCTTTGACGGCACGCTATTTACCGATGATGAAATGATCGCCAGCGGGCTTGGCGAGAAGTCTGGCCGGCGCATGGGTCACATGCCGGTCGCAGGACCTGGAGGAACGTTGGAGGCGTTTGCGCGCCATTCTCATGTGCGGCGCATCCTGATCCATATCAACAATTCGAATCCGATCCTTATCGAAGGATCGTCCGAAGAAGCGAAGGTTAAGGCGGCCGGTTGGGAGGTCGCGTTTGACGGCATGGAGGTTGCCCAATGAACAAGCACACGGCCTTGGAGCCGATGAGCCCGGAGGCGCTCGAGGCGGCGCTGCGCGCCATCGGCCCCGAGCGCTATCACGACCTCCACCCGTTCCATGGCCTTCTTCACGACGGCAAGCTCAACAAGGGTCAGGTGCAAGCGTGGGCGCTCAACCGCTACGTCTATCAGGCGGCGATCCCGATGAAGGACGCGTCCCTGATCGGACGATGCGAGGATCGCGCGTTGCGCCGGGAATGGCTGCATCGCGTCACCGACCATGACGGCATCGGCGAGGACAAGGGCGGCATCGAGCGCTGGCTCATCCTCACCGACGGGCTCGGGCTCGACCGCGACTATGTGGTTTCGCAGGAGGGCGCGTTGCCGGCGACAAAATTCGCTGTCCAGGCCTATGTCCGTTTCGTTCGCGAGCGGCCGCTGATCGAGGCGGTGGCGTCGAGCCTGACCGAGCTCTTCGCTCCGTCGATCCATAAGCGCCGCATCGCGGGGATGCTGGCCAATTACAGTTTCATCGACGAGAAGGTGGTGGCCTATTTCCGCCGCCGGCTCGACCAGGCGCCGAAGGACGCTCAGTTTGCGCTCGACTACGTCAAGCGCAATGCCCGGACGATCGAAGAACAGCAGGGCGCGCTCGCGGCGTTGAAGTTCAAGACCGACGTTCTCTGGGCCCAGCTCGACGCGCTGCATCACGCGTATGTCGACGGCGCAATCCCTCCGGGGGCTTTTCAGCCCGATTGAGGCAAGTTGGACGGCGCATGGAGATAGACGCTCAATCGCGGCCCCGTCTGCCCAGGGGCGTCAGGCTGAAGCGCGACGAGGCGCGCGGACGCTGGACGCTGTTAGCGCCGGAGCGGATCTTCGAGATTGACGCGACTGCAGCGACGGTGCTCGAGCTCTGCGACGGCGAGCGCGATCTTGCCGCAATCGTCGCCGAGCTCGCGGAGCGCTATACTGCGCCTGCGGCGGTGATCGAGAAGGACGTCGTCGCCATGCTCGCCGACCTGAAGGCCAAGAGAGTTCTCGAAACATGACGAGGGTTGTCAGAACATGACCGTTCATGCCGCACCCCCGCCCATGGCACCGATCGGGCTGTTGGTCGAACTCACCCACCGCTGTCCGCTCGGCTGTCCGTATTGCTCCAATCCGCTGGCGCTCGAGCGCCCGGGGGCCGAGCTCGACGGCGAGACCTGGAAGCGGGTGTTCAGCGAGGCCGCTGCGCTAGGTGCGCTGCACGTGCATCTCTCGGGCGGGGAGCCGACGGCGCGGCGCGACATCGTCGAACTCACTCGCCACGCGTCGCGGAGCGGGCTCTACACCAACCTCATCACTTCCGGCATCGGGGTCAGCGAGAAGCTGACCGGCGATCTGGCCGAGGCCGGCCTCGACCACGCGCAACTCTCGTTCCAGGGCGCCGACAAGGAGACCAACGACCGGCTCGGCCACTATGCCGGCTCATGGGAGCGCAAGCGCGCCTTCGCGAGCTACGTGATCAAGGCTGGCATGCCGCTCACGATCAACGCAGTCATCCATCGCGCCAATCTGCATCAGGTCGGCGCCTTCATCGAGCTTGCGGTCGAACTTGGCGCGCGCCGGCTCGAAATCGCCCACACGCAATATTATGGCTGGGCGCTCGCCAATCGCGCCGCACTGATGCCGCCAAGGCAGGAGGTCGACCGATCGATCGCGCTGGTCGAAGAGGCGCGCGCGCGGCTCAAGGGCGAGCTGGTGATCGACATGGTGGTTCCGGACTATTACGCCCGCTATCCCAAGCCATGCGCGGGTGGGTGGGGGCGGATCGCGATCAATGTCTCGCCGACCGGCAAGGCGCTGCCCTGCCACGCCGCGGAGTCAATTCCGGGTCTCGAATTCTGGAACGTGCGCGACCATTCGTTGAGCGAGATCTGGCGACTGAACCCCGCCTTCGGCGCCTTCCGCGGGACGGAGTGGATGCGCGAGCCCTGTCGCTCCTGCGACCGACGCGAGATCGACTGGGGCGGCTGCCGCTGTCAGGCGCTGGCGCTGACAGGGGACGCCCGCAACGCCGATCCCGCCTGCTACAAGTCGCCCGATCACGACCGGATCGTCGCGACCGCGATGACGGAGTCCGAATCCGGCCAGCAAGCGCTGCGGTGGCGATCATATAAGGACAAGGTCGAGGCCTGAGGAATCGCGACCAACTTCGACTATGTGAAAAGGAGGCAGCTAGTCCGTCTCATTTGATTCTCGGTCGCCATCATCCTTCTTCAGAGATTGTACTATCTTGTGAAACAAATCGTCAGGGAAAAATATTACGGGTATTATAAGTAACATAGCGACAATAGCGTTGACGAAAATAAATAAAACGAGAATAATACCCAATTACTACAGCATCAATTTTATCTACGATATGCACAATGCTAACATAGAGAAGAATGAAAGCTACAAAACAGCAAGAATTATATAAAATACTCTCGTCGTAATAACCAGTCGTTGATCATGGCCCTTAATCTTCCGATAAAATACTACTGCCGATAAATTACTACTGCAATAACAATGTCGAGGACTACACTAAAAATCTCTATCGGAAAAAACAGTCCTGCCGCCCACGCCTGGTGGGGGCGGTAAGAGTGAAATTAAACGTAGCAATATTACCAATGATACCGAGTATTTTGCTATGTCAGTAATAAAATCAAGTAGTCGTCCGTGAACTATCCGGCTTCGCCTGAGTTTTGAGGCGTTTCCGGGGATCGGGAAGTCGCTGCGTTTGCAAGAAAGCGACGTCGGTCGGCTTGATTTCTTGCAAATTGATCGGGGCGTTTGGTCGTGATTCTGTCTCTCCGTCTGCTTGGCGGAGGGTGATTCGATGCGGCCCAGGGAGCGGCGGGACAGCGGGCAGAACGATCTCTTCCGAGCCCGGCTCGACCAGATTGTCGACACGGATCACTTGCTGGCCAAGCTCGGCCGGGCGATCGACTGGGGCTTTCTCGAGGGGCGGTTCGGCGCGGTCTATTCCGACAAGGCCGGACACCCGCCGCTGCCGACGCGGCTGATGGCGGGGCTTTCGATCCTCAAGCACATGCACGATCTCTCCGACGAGGATCCGTGCGCACGCTGGGTCGAGAACCCCTACTATCAGCTGTTCTGCGGCGAGGAGTTCTTCCGGCACAAGCTGACCTTCGACCGCTCGTCGCTGACGCGCTGGCGCCAGCGGATGGGGGAGGAGAAGCTCGTGGCGCTGATCCAGGAGAGCCTGTCAGTGGCGACACGGACCGGCGCGGCCAAGCCCGCCGACTTCTCCAAGGTCATTGTGGACACCACCGTGCAGCCTAAGGCGGTCGCCTTTCCGACCGACGCCAAGCTCATGCATCGGGCGCGCGAGCGGCTGGTCAAGCTGGCCAGGAAAACCGGCGTGAGCTTACGCCAGTCCTACGAGCGGATCGGCAAACATGCGCTGATCGCCCACCAGCGCTACACCCACGCCAAGCAATTCAAGCGCGCCAACCGGGCGCTGAAGACGATCCGCACCTATCTCGGCCGCGTCACGCGCGACATCGTGCGCAAGATCAAGGGCGACGCCGCGTTGGAGAGCGTCTTCGCCCATCCGCTCATGCTCGCCCTTCGCGTGCGCGAGCAGCGCCAGCATCAGCGCGGAAAGAAAGTCTATTCTTTGCACGCGCCCGAGGTCGAATGCATCGGCAAGGGAAAAGCCCATCGCCCCTACGAGTTCGGCGTCAAGGTCTCGATCGCCACCACGCTCCATCGCTCCAGGGGCGGCCAGTTCATCGCCCACGCCAAGGCGCTGCCCGGCAACCCCTACGACGGCCACACGCTCAAGACCGTGATCCCGGAGATCGAGACGCAGATCGGCGCCAACCTCTCGCGCATCGTCGCCGACCGGGGCTATCGCGGTCACAACGCTCCGCCCGACCACAAGTTCAAGGTCTATATCTCGGGTCAGAGACGCCGCGTCACCGAGACGATCAAACGCGAACTCCGCCGCCGCTCGGCGGTCGAACCGGTCATCGGCCATGCCAAGGCCGAGCACCGCATGGGCCGAAACTATCTCGCCGGAACCCACGGCGACGCCGCCAACGC
>CAWEAT010000027.1:0-16845 GCA_963806935.1 uncultured Alphaproteobacteria bacterium | reverse complement strand
CCCAAGGAGCACGGCCCGCGTAGACGGTCTACAACGGCTTCATCCGCCCGAGCCGCTTGGACGTGTTCAGCAAGATCTTCGGCGGCGGCGCCAGTCCCGCTTAGCGGATTGTCGCTGCCGCGGGGGGCGTCCATGCGCCAGATGAAGATGAGCGACCCGCGTCGGGGACGGTGACCGAGCGGCACTGTTCGGCCCCCCCTCGATCAGCTTCAAGCCCGAGAGTCGAGTGGATCCAGCTCCCGGGACGCTTGCCCGTGCAGGCGGAAACCTCGACGGTTTGGTCGCCCTTGCCGGACAGGACCCAGGGCGCCCGGGACAGTTCGGCGTAGGGATGGCGACCGATCATCTTCGGCGAAGCCGTCGTTGGCCAGCTTGCAGGTCGGTTCGACGTCGGCGTGGGAGCTTATCGGTAGTCGGCCCAGCGCTTCCGCCACCTCGGTACATGAAATCGGCGGGACCTTTTCCGGCGCGAACACCTGCTTGTAGGATCGGGGCGACCGTTCGAACATTCCGAACGGCGTCGCCAGCGTCCAGGAGACGACCCAGCGCAGCAGCGGTGATCGAATGTCGAGGCCGCGAAACGGCTCGGCGGCGTCGCGACGATCTGGGTGACAGGCGCGATCAGCGCGAGCCGCTCGCGCATTCGGGATGGTCGAGCGCGACCGCAAGCGCGATCGCGCCGCCCAAAGAATGGCCGGCGACGAGAGGGCGGCCGAGCTTCAGCGCCTTTTCACTTTGGCCATCGCCTCGCCCTGCGCGCGCAGGCGCGGGCGGCGGCGCTCCGCCTTGTCGAATAGCCCGACCGGGCCGATCGACCGCAATCACCCGGAACTCGCTCGAGAGCCGGCCAACGAGCGCATAGGTGAAATTCCCCAATTGGCCACCGAGACCGTGGATCAGGAATAGCGGCGGACCGTACCCGGTCGATATAGTGGATGTGCTCACCGTCGAGTTCGAGAAAGTGCCGCGCGGCGGGTCGGCGATCTCGACCTGTCGCGCCGTATAGGCGGCGAACCCGACGAGGCCGCCAATGACAATCGCCAGCAGCAGAGATTAGCGCGAGCGCGGTCATCTCGCCTCGGTAACTCGATTGAAAGTCGAGGACATGCCCCTGATGCGGCTCGGCCTGGTCGGCGGCGTCGCTTGAACTCGAGCGCGCCGTCATCGATCGGCGCGAAACGCAAGGCCATGATGTCGAGGACGTAGTTCTGGTTCATCAGCCAGGGCTTCTTCGTCCCCTGCTTCGGCACAGGTTTCGCTCGCTGGATGTACTGACGTGAGCGGCAGGGTCGGCTCCTCGGCCGTTGCGGCGTCGTTCCGGCGCGGAGTGCAGATCGCGTAGCCGCGGCGATCCATGTGATCGAGAAGTCGGCAGACATAATTGGCGATGAAGTCGGATTTGAGGGTCCAGGATGCGTTCATGTAGCCAAAAACCGAAGCCAGATTCGGACGTCGCCGAACATCGCGCTCTTATAGATTGTCATGCTCGCCACTTCGATCGGCTTGCCGTCGACCTCGATCCTGATCCCGCCCATCAGGCGCATCTTGAGCCCGGTCGCGGTGACGATGATGTCGGCTGCAGCTCCTCGCCCGAAGTTAGACGAAGGCCGGTCTCGGTGAAGGTTTCGATCTCGCCAGTGACCACGACGCCTTGCCCGCCCGCAGCGCCGCAAACAGGTCGCCGTCCGGGACGAGGCACAGACGCTGGTCCCACGGCTCGTAGCGAGGGCTGAAGTGTTTGGCGGCGTCGATCCCCGGTCCGACGGCAGCCTGCGCGAGCTTGAGGATTCCCGCCCGCACCGCAGCCGGTTTGCGCCGCGACAGCCGGAAGAGGTAGAGTTGCAAAGCGATGTTTTTCCAGCGCACGACGGCGTGGGTAAGCCGGGCCGGAAACCATCGTCTGAAGCTTTTCGCCGTCGGGTCCTCGGACGGTCGAGCGACGATATAGCTCGGCGATCGCTGCAGCATGACGACGTGCGCCGCCGTCTCCGCCATGGCCGGGACAAGGGTGACCGCGGTTGCTCCGCTGCCGATGACGACCACGCGCTTGCCTTCGTGGCGCAAGTTTTCGGGCCACTGTTGCGGATGAATGATGGGGCCGGCGAATCTCTCCATACCCGGCCAGCCGGGCATATAGCCTTCCGCGTATTCGTAGTAGCCCGCGCACAGAAGCAGAAAATTGCATGAGAACTGCAGTGTCTCACCTCCGGGACTGATTACGTCCAGCGTCCAGCACGCGTCCGCTGAGCGCCAGGAAGCGCGGACAACTTTGTTGCCGAAGCGGATCGCGCGATCCACGCCGTATTCCCGTGCGGTTCCGGTGAGGTAGCGAAGAATTGATGGCCCGTCGGCGATCGCCCTCGTGTCGTCCCACGGGCGAAAGGCGTAGCCGAATGTCGACATGTCGGAATCCGAGCGGATGCCGGGATAGCGGAACAGGTCCCAGGTGCCCCCGATCGCGTCGCGCGCTTCAAGGATGACGAAACTCGTCTTCGGCCGCTTGCGGACCAGATGGCAGGCCGCGCCGATCCCGGAAAGCCCCGCGCCGACGATGATGACGTCGAAGTCGCCGCCGGCTTTCCCCGGATTGTCGCGTATGTGCATCGCCGAGGGGGCGTTCATCCGTCTGGTCCGCTGACGACGGCGAGACCCCGGGAAGGCTCGTCGTTTCGATGCTCGCCAATGACTGTAGAACGGCCGGTTCCCGGCGAGCAATGCGGGAGATGTGTTGGGTTGAGTTCGTCAGCGCGGCAAAATGTCCATGCTGTCGCGTCGTCGCCGCCATTCGTTGATCCGGCCAGCCGCGTCGATTATGGTCAAACGACAAGCAAAGGATGGCCGTCGCCAGATCCCGGATCGGGGCAGCGCGGCGAGCCGCCCGGGCGCCGGTGTCAAGCTGGGGCTCTTACAGGGGAACGACCATGGCTCTCGCGAACATCCTCGTCCATCTCGATTCGAGGCCGCGCACCGCAGCCCGCGTGGGCCTGAGCCTGCGCATCGCCGAACGGTGCGGAGCGCGCCTTACGGGGATGTTTGCCGAGCGGGCCGATGCCCATGTGGTGGGGACGGTCGCGACCTGGCCGAGCGCGCATTATGTCGCCGCGCGGGACAAGGCGCAGGCGGCGTTCGCGGCCGCAACCGCGCCGCTCAAGGACCGCGCCGCCTTTATCGACGTCAATCGCGGCAGCGACCACGAGATCATTCGCCGCGCGACGGAGATCGCACGCACGTTCGATCTCGTCGTTCTCGGCCAGGCCCAAGATGATGTTCCGGTGCCGGCCAAACTGCCGGACGAGGTGATCGCCGAGAGCGGCCGGCCGGTCCTGGTGGTGCCCTATGTCGGAACTTACGCTGACGTTGGCGCCAGACCGCTCTTCGCCTGGCACGGCGAGCGCGGCGCCGCCCGCGCGGCCTTCGACGCCCTGCCGCTGCTAACGAACGGCTGCCAAGCACTCATTGTCGAAGTTGGCCACAAGGGCGATCAACGCTACGAATTCTCCGACCTTCTTGTCGCCAACCTCGCCCGACACAAAATCAACGCCCGCTACCAGCACGCCGTCGTCGACGATATTTCGGTGAGCGACGCGCTGCTCAGCGCCATTTCCGACCATTCTGCCGATCTGATGGCGATCGGCGCCTTCGACGCCGGCTGGCGCTTTTTGTTTGGCCACGGCTCCGGAACGCCGCAGATCCTCGCACACATGACAGCGCCGGTGCTGTTCTCGCACTGAGGCGCCGTCCGCCCGCGCTCACCCGACCTTGGCTGGTTTCGGATTCCGCCAGGGTCCATCAGCGCCGATGAGAGCCTCCGCTGCCTCGGGACCCCAGGTTCCGGGCGCATATTCAAGGGCCGGCGGCGGATTCACGAGGATCGGTTGCACGATCCGCCACTGCGCGTCGATCGCGTCCTCGCGTCCAAACAGTTCGTCGTTGCCGCGCATCGCGTCGCCCAGCAGACGCTGATAGGGAGGGATCAGCGAGGCGGCGCGTTCCGACAGCATGAGCTCCACACTTTCGCCGGTCATGCCTTCACCCGGGTGTTTCACCCGCAGGCCAATTGCGACGCCGACGTCCGGGCTTATCCTCAGGCGCATATAGCTGGGCGGCGCGTCGGCCTCGTCGCCGAAGGTCGCCCGTGGCGGGGGCTTGTATTCGACCGTGACCTCGGCAGCCGTCAAGGGCAGGCATTTGCCGGCGCGGATGTAGATCGGGACGCCCGCCCATCGCCAGGAATCGACCGACAATTTCACCGCGACATAGGTCTCAACGGTCGAGTCCGGCTTGACCCCCTTGACTTGCCGATAGCCGCGATACTGACCCCGAACAATGCTCGCCGCGTCCAGGGGTCTGACCGCTTTGAGGAGCGCGGCCTTCTGGTCCCGCATCGATTCATGGTCTTCGCCGGTCGGCGGATCCATCATCACGTTCGCGAGCACCTGAAGCATGTGGTTCTGAACCACATCGCGAAGCGCCCCGGTCGCGTCGTAGAAGCTGCCGCGATCGTCAACTCCAAACGCTTCCGCCATGGTGATCTGGATGCTGCGCACATAGTTGCGATTCCAGAGCGATTCGAATGGCGCGTTGGCGAACCGAGTGTAGACGATGCTCTGTACCGGCTCCTTGCCCAAATAGTGATCGATGCGAAAGATCGCCGATTCCGGAAAATCCTCGTGCAAGCAGCGGTTGAGCGCTTTCGCCGATTCGCGATCGTGGCCGAACGGCTTCTCGACCACCAGACGCGCGTTCTCGTTGAGCCCGCTGCGAGCGAGGGCGGCGACGACGACCGCGAACAGACTTGGCGGAATGGCGAGATAGTGCAGCGGCCGCTTCGCGTCGCCGAGCGTTTGCTTGAGCTTGGCGAAGGTCTGCGGATCGCCGTAGTCGCCGTCAACATAGCGCAGGAGCCCGAGAAGACGCGCCAATTTCGCGGGGTCAGCGCCTCCGTGGCTCTCGATGCTCGCTTTGGCGCGCGCCTTCAAGTCATCGACCTTCCAGCCGCTCTTTGCGACGCCGACGATCGGGACATTGACCCCTTCGTCGCCGACAAGACCCAGAAGAGCCGGGAAGATCTGCTTGAAAGCAAGATCGCCGGAGGCGCCGAAGAACACCAGGGCGTCGGATGGGGCGGCTTCCATGCTGCTCTCACCTTCAAAAACGGGAAATCTGCCGCGGTCGGCGCCCATTTCGCGTCGAGAATTCCGTTGGCGTCAACCCCCTGCGAGCAGGTCCGGACAGCGGCCGCGATTCATGGGCGCGATATTCCTCGCACCAGCCATCAACGTCTTGCCGATCTGCGCGGCCATCCATAATCCTTCCCGGTGCGATCCCGGCGACCATGATTGGGGGGCGTTGATGCCCGACTTCGGAGCCTATCAGAACGAGATCTACCTTGCCGGCCTCGCGGGCCGCCTGCCCCCGCTCCCGATGCGCTTCGACGAACTGGAGGCCAAGGCGCACGCGGCGATGCCGGAAAGCCTTGTGTCCTATGTCGCTGGCGGCTGCGGCGACGAGCACACGCAAGTGGCTAACGTCGCCGCATTCGACAAATGGGGCCTCATGCCGCGCATGTTCGTCGGCGCCAAGCGGCGCGACCTCTCGGTTGAGCTGTTCGGCATGAAGTTGCCGTCGCCCTTATTCATGACCCCGAACGGCGTCATCGGGCTCTGCGCCCAGGACGGCCATGGCGACCTCGCGACTGCGCGGGCCGCCGCCCTGACCGGCGTGCCTATGGTCGCCTCGACGCTTTCGGTCGATCCGCTCGAAACCGTCGCCGCCGAGTTCAAGGCGACGCCCGGCTTCTTCCAGCTCTATACCCCAACCGATCGCGAGCTTGCGGCGAGCCTGGTCAGGCGGGCTGAGCAGGCCGGTTTCAAGGCGATCGTCGTCACCCTGGACACCTGGATCACCGGCTGGCGGCCGCGCGATCTCAAGTCCGCCAATTTCCCCCAGCTGCGGGGCCATTGTCTCGCCAATTACTTCACCGACCCGCGCTTCTCGAAATTGCTGGGCGGGCCGCCTGAGAAGGATCTGCGCGCTGCGATCGCTGCGTGGGCGGCGATCTTCGGCAACCCGCTGACGTGGGACGACCTGCCGTGGCTGCGCTCTCTGACCCGGCTGCCGCTGATCGTCAAAGGCATATGCCATCCCGACGACGCCCGGCGCGCAGTCGATGGCGGCGTCGACGGAATCTATTGCTCCAATCACGGCGGCCGACAGGCGAACGGCGGCATCCCGGCCCTCGACATGCTGCCCGCGGTGGTGAAGGCCGCCGGAACTGTTCCGGTGCTGTTCGATTCCGGCATTCGCTCCGGGACCCACGTCGTCAAGGCGCTGGCGATGGGGGCGACGGCGGTCGGCGTCGGCCGCCCCTACGCCTATGGGTTGGCGCTCGGCGGGACCGAGGGCGTGGTCCACGTGTTGCGTTCGCTCCTGGCCGAAGCCGATCTCCTCATGGCGGTGAATGGCTATCCTACTCTGGCCGATCTTAAGCCCGAGGCGCTGCTAAGGGTGGAACGGTGAACGGGCTTGCAGCGGTGGCGAAGGCGGAGCGCGTCGCGCAGGAGGTGCGAGGCGACGCCCTCATGGGACTTGCCGAGAATAAGCTTGCGACCGCATCGCATGTCCTTGATCATGTGTGCCGGATGTTGGCCACGCCGGCCGACGAGCCCGAGCCATGAATCGCCACCTTACAGACCTCCCACCATCGAACGACATCGATGGGCCGCGCCGCCACGTCCCGCTGTGGATGCTTGCGTTGTTCACTCTGAGCGGGACGCTCGGCATGCACATTTTTGTGCCCGCGCTTCCAAGCGCCGCCGCGGGTCTCCACTCGAGCCCCGGCGCGATGCAGCTCACGATCAGCGTCTACATAGCCGGACTCGCGATCGGCCAGCTCGTCTACGGCCCGGTCTCCGATCGTTTCGGCCGCCGGCCGACGCTGATCGGCGGCCTATTCCTGTTCACGATCGCCGGACTTGCCGCCCTGTTTGCGCAGAGCGTCGACGCCCTGATCGTCTCCCGCCTGTTTCAGGCGCTTGGGGGCTGCGCCGGGCTCATTCTCGCGCGTGCGATTGTGCGCGATACTGCGGCGTCGCACGAGGCGACGCGCCGCCTCGCGCTGATGAATCTTATGGCCACCGCCGGCCCTGGAGTGGCGCCGCTGGTCGGCGGCGCGCTAGCAGGGCTGTTCGGCTGGCGCTCGATCTTCATTGCGCTTTGCGCCCTCGGCGCTCTGAACGCGCTTTGCGCCTGGTTGCTCCTGCCCGAGACGGGTGCGCGCGTGAGCGTCAGCAGCGCCGTGCTGGCGCGCAACACTCGCCAGCTTCTCGCCTCGCCCGCCTTCCTTGGTTATGCGATCGGCGGCGGTTGCGCGACAACCTCGCTCTACGCCTTCATCGCCTGCGCGCCGTTCATCGTCGTCTACCAGTTGCACCGGCCGGAGAGCGAGATTGGCCTTTATCTCGCCCTCCTTGTCTCGGGAATTTGGCTCGGCAGCATGTTGACGAGCCATCTGGTGGATCGATTCGCGCTGAAGACATTTCTCGTCGCCGCCAATGCGGTGAGCGTCGCGGCGGCCTTTGGATTCGTCGCCGCCGTGCTAACGGGGCACCTCACCGTCACGCTGATGGTCGGGCTGATGCTTATCTACAATATCGGGGTCGGCTGCGCCGGGCCGACCGCTCTCGTGCAGGCGATGAGCGTCAATCGCCATGTTCTCGGCTCGGCCTCCGGGCTCTACGGATTCACCCAGATGGCGGTCGGCGCGGCGCTGACCGCGCTCGCCGGACTTGGCCGCGACCCGGCGCTGGCGGCGGGCGTGGTGCTTGTGCTGGCCGGGATTGTTGCGCAGACCTCGTTCTGGATCGCCATTCGCCATCAGGCGCTGTCGCCCGCCTCCTGATCGGCCGCAAAGTTGCGAACGGTGGTCAAAGGCTTCGCCTATCGCCTATGCGACTTCATTCGGTCGCCGACGCTCGCGATCAGGGCTCCAACGAATACAGTAAGAGACAGGCCCAGAATGATTTCGCCGGCTGCGAACAGCGGCGTAGGAAACAAACCAATCATTGCCGACCTCCGCGCATTTCTACAAGACATTGATGAAACGTAAACGCTGGAGGCAGAGCGTTGTTCCGGGCGGTGAACGCTCGGTATTTGTCAGGCCCTCTCGCCGCCCGACGGCGCGGTTCGCCGGCGATCGCGAACGAGGCTATATTCTTGATTCTTGCCGAGGCGGCCTTGGTCGATAGCTTACCGCCTGCGCGCAGTCGCGCCGAAAGCTACAGCCGGGCTAGGATGAGCTGCGGCGGTAGACCGGCTGGGCCGCCTTCCGGATACGGCTGACCCGCGCGAGCCGTCCCGCCATTTTCAGTCGATCCGAGGCAAGTTGCTCGGCTCGACCTAGCCAGCCGGCGGCGTATTGACGGAGCTCAACTCGGCTTCCGATGCTCTCGTCCAGTTTGGCCCACAAGCCGCCGATGAGCTTGCGTGAGCTCGCGGTGATGCTGTCGAGCGTCGCATCGGCGCGTCTGCGCCACCGCCAGAACATCCCACGTTCTCGATCCTTGAGCAGACGCTCGGCTCGCCACCGCCACTCGTCACGATCCCGGCGCAATCCGTCCTGGTTCACCGTCAGCTCGGCCAGCAGGTCTTTCATTGCCTGCAGTTCGGCCTCGACGGCTTGAAGACGGGTAAACAAGGAGGGCTGCAACCTATCCTCCGTCGTCAAGGGAACGAGCAAGAAAGCAGCGCTTCCGTTAAGACTCGTCCGCCCCTCCGCCCTTCGATCAGGGTGAAAATGAAGGCTCTCCCATGGTGAGGCGAAAAGGTTACCTGATCGCTAAAGCTCAATCATGAACCAAGGACAGGCCGGCGTCGGCGTCGCGGTCAACAGACCCCTGCTGCAGGAAAAAACGCACCATGATGCGTGAAGCGTCGACGCCGACAGTCTGGGTGAAGCTGCCGCGCGGGTCGCCGCCGAACCAGGCATGACCGCCGCCCTCGACGAAGAAATGTTCGACCACCGGCTGGCCCCCGGGGTCCTTCAGCACCGTGCGGCTGACACGTCCGCCTTCGGTTCGCCATTCGAGATCGATCCGCTCGAGCGGGGTCGCTCCGCGCCCGGCCTGATCGAGGATCCGTTCGCCATTCATCGGGTGAACGGTCGCATCCGCGCCGCCGTGGATGATGATTTTGCGACAGCGGTTATTGTTTGCCGCGGGCGCCGGCGAATCGGCGGCGGCGGTTCCTTTCATCGCGGCGAAAGCCGAAGGCACGTCGACCGCGGACCGATAGGGCAAGCCAGAATGGACGCCCACCGCGGCGAAAATGTCCGGGTACGTCGCCGCGAGAATCTCGGCCATCGCGCCGCCGGCGGATAGGCCCGCGGCGAAGACGCGCTCGGCGCCGACGCCGAATTCCTTCGCCAAAGCTTGCGCGAGGCCGGCCAATTTGGCTGGTTCGCCGGACCCCCGTTTCTGGTGGCGCCGATCGAACCAGTTCCAACAGCCCGACGCGTTGGCGCGCCGCGGCTGATGCGGATAGGCGACGATGAGGCCGAACTCGTCGGCGAGGGCGTTCATCTGGGTGCCGAGCGCGAAATCTTCCGGATCCTGGGTGCAGCCGTGAAGCATGAGCACCAGCGCGAGCTCCCGCCGCTCGTAGTCCGCCGGAACATAGAGGCGATAGCTGAGCGGACCTGCGGGGTCGACGTGGGTGCGCAGCAAAAATCCCGGGCCGGGCTCGCCCGGAGGCTCCGTCTGGGAGGGGCCGCGAGCGGGAGGCAAAAAGGACGGCTTGGCGCGCAGGGCGCGCAGCGTTTCACCCAACGAACGGCGGCCCGGGTGCGGACCCGCCCGACCCGGCGGCCGCGATTGAGGGACGCCCGTATTGGTCCCCGCTTCGCCTCCGGACAGCGCTTCGCGGATAACCGCGGTTGCCTTGGCGAGGTCGGATTTGCGCACGAGGTCCAGGGCTTCGCTCATGACGTCAAGAACGCGATGCTTCATCAACTTGTTCCCATTGGTGTTTCTCAGCGCAGGCGGTCGGCGAGCGCTGCTTTGACGTCGGCAGGCGCATGCAGGGCGCCGAGCACGGTGATCGAACTCGATCGTGGCCCGCGCCAGATCCGGGGTGACGTCGTCGGCGATGACGGCGAGCCCGAGGACGCGGATTTTCAGCGGTTTCCCTGAGGCCTGAATGGCCTCGAGGTCCCGGCGGGCGAATGTCCTCAAGCCCAGTTCGAGCGTGAGCCTCGAGGCGGCTTCCTTGGCCGTATCCGCATGCCGCGCCAGCTGATTGCGAATTGCGGTGCGGATGAAGTCGGAACGGTTGGAATAAAAGCCGTCGCGAACGAGGAGATCGATCGACCCGAGGTCGACGAACCCCAGATTGAGCGTCAGTTTCTCGCTGTCGGGCGGCTTCGGCAAACGCCAATCCTCAGGTACAACCATCCAGATGGATGGCTATGGGATGCTATATGGATGGCGTGATCGGGCCTGTCAAGACGCGGCGCGGCGCAACAAATTCAAAGCCCAGCGCAACGAAATCAAAGCCGGCCGCAACAAAATCAAAGGGCCGGCGCAACAAAAACAAAGGCTGGCGCAACGAAATCCAAATGCCATTTCCCGCCAGAAGTGCAAGGTTCTCAATGGGTTGATCGCTGACTCCGTCCGTCGAGGGCCCAGGCCGCGCCCGGCCGGGAAAGACGAAACGGTTGGGCCGGTTATTCTGAAAAATAGAACACATAATCGCCGTCTTGGCAAGAGAATGTCAATTCCTGCGCGGAAGCTTCCGCCCGCGGCCGCTGCCAAGGCTTGGCCGATGCTTGATCGAGGCGCGGGCGCCTCCGCCAGTTACTCCGCCAAAGTCTCGCCTAATAATATCCGGTTCAAGACTGTAGCGCTGGCAATGCAGGAACCATAGGATGACTGCGGGCGCCTCGGTTGCGGCCCGCCCCTGTCGACGGGGGCATTGGAGCTCTTGGGAAAGCAGGCATGCCGGTAAAGGCGCTGGAGTGGTGTAGGGCGCACTATCCGAACTCTTTCCAACTGGCGCTCTCGGTCGGGTTCGGCATCCTGATCGAGATCGTGATTCTCTGCTTTCACCCCCCGCTGCTGATGGTTCGCAGGGCAGGGGACGATACGGCCGATCAGATGATCCGCCTCCTCGAACGGACCACCTCCAGGATCCCGAGGTCGCCAGCCTTCGTTTTCATCGACGTAGACGACGCGACCTGGAAGAGTTGGGGGTCACGGCTGGTGACGCCGCGGGACCATATCGCGACCCTTCTCGCCCGCGTCGCCCGGTCGAGGCCGCTCGCCATCGCGCTCGACGTCGACCTCGCCTATCCGGACGGAACCGACGGGAAGGCGCTCAAGGATTTCCTCGAAGGCTACAAACCGGAATGGCCGCCGCTTCTGCTCGTCCGCTCGCTTGCCGACGATCCGGACGGCGGTCTGCCGCATCCGAGAGTGACCGACTACGATAGCGCGATCGGACAGAGAACGGTTAACGGCGAATTGGTCCCGGCCAAGGACAACGTGATGTTCACTTCGCCGTTGTTCGAGCGCGACGGCGACGGCAAGGTGCGGCGCTGGAAGCTCTTTGCCGAGGCATGCAACGGAGCCGCGCCGATCGTCGTGCCATCCATGCATCTCGCCGCGGCGATGATCGCGCGACAGGCAATTTATGGAGCGCCGCCGGCAGATGAAGACCGGCCGCTCAAGCGGATGACCAGAAGCCTCGCCGCCTTCACCCCCGCCAATTGTAAGCCGGTCAGCGGCGGGCGGAAGGGAGCGCTGGACTCCTTGCCGCTCGATCGCCCGATCGAGATCGAAGATGACGACGTGAGCAAGCGCGTGATCTATCGCGTCGCGTGGAAGCCCGGCGAGGTCGGGCTGGGTCCGGTCGTGGACATGCCCGCCGGCGGCGGCGAGACGCAGCTCGTCGCAGTGCGCCCGGCCCGCCTTGCGGTTCCGGGCGACCCGAATGCTGCGCTGCCCGACCTCGAGGGCAAGATCGTTGTGATCGGCGGAAGCTTTCTGAGCAGCGGCGACCGCTACAACACGCCGCTCGGAGTCATGCCCGGCTCGCTGATGATCATCAACGCCATCGAGGCCCTTACCCAGAACGGGACGCCGCGGGAATTCCCGATCCCCTTCCGCATCGTGATCAGCCTTCTTGTGATCGTCGTCGCCTCGGTCCTCACTTTGATCTTGCGCCCGATCGTTGCCGCGGCCGCTTTCAGCGGTTTCCTTCTTCTCTTGATGTTTACCCTTCTCAACAGCTTTCAAGCCGGCGCGGTGCTCGATCTTGCGGTTCCGGCGGTCGGCGCTTTCGTGCATGATCTCTGGAAATCGACGGTTACGATGGCGCGGGACATACGACGGCTTGGATGGCGATGGCTGTTGAAGCCGCCTTCGAACGTGGACGGAGGGACGCATCAACCTTTGGGGGCGACGAAGGAGATCGCAAAGCAATGAAGCGTTGGATTCTGGTCCTCTTCGGCGCCGCCTTGTGGTCCGCCGTCGATGCGGCGGACGTGAAGCCCAAGCCCATCGAGATCGGCTATATCGAGAGCTTCGACCACGGCGCCGATGTCTACGTCCTGAAGACGGGCGACACGCGCCGCGAAGTCGCGATTCTCGCTCCGGTCTTCGATGGCGATACGATCGAGGTCAAGCATGACTTCGCCACGCTCACCCTGCGCCTCGTCGGGCATGCGGGCCCGGTTGTGATTTCGAAGGCGAACGATGTCGCGACGATCGCCGGGCAGGTTCCGCAGAAGGGCTTCCTGTCCGGAATGTTCGCCTGGACGACCTCGGTTGTGCAGCTCTTCGACCGGGAACAGCGCGAGCAAGTCTCAGCCTCGATCCGCGGCAACCTCGACAGCCAGATGGAAAACGGGCTCTCCGCGCCCCTGTTGGCCAAGCCCCAGACTGTCCTCGCGGGCAAGCGGAAGCTCACGATCGGCTGGGTTTCGCCGGGCGTCGTGGAGATCCGGATCCTCGACGGAAACGGACAGCCAGTTGTGAGCGGACGCGGGTCGGGAACGCTATGGGCCACCCCCGAAATCGACTGGAAGCCGGGCGAGTATTCGATCGAACTCGCGGCCTCTGGCGACACCCTGCGCCAGAGTCTCCATGTCCTTCCGCCCGACAAGGGCCCGAGCCTTCCATCCGCGCTCGGCGATGCGGCGGCCCCCGAGCCCCTGCGCGCGGTTGCGACGGGCGCGTGGTACGCCGCGGAGGACCCGGCTTACCTCCTTGAAGCGCTGCAACACGTAGCCCCGGACGCGAGTTCGTCACGGCCCGCCCGGCTGCTTGCTCTCGCCTTCATCGAGGGCAAGCGCCCGCACGCCGCCAACTCGCTAGAGGATGTCGCAGCGGACTTTGCCTTCGCATGGAGTCGTCATTGCGAGGAGCGCAGCGACGAAGCAATCCAGAAGCCACTCGGCGTTCTGCGCATCCCTGGATTGCTTCGCTTTCGCTCGCAAAGACGCTCACCCGCGAGCCGTCGCGCTCTCCGCTACGGCTTTACCCATTTGCCGTTGGCCTTCGACGACTTGACCGCCGCCTCGACGAAGGCCAGGCCCTTGACGCCGTCGTCGATGGTCGGGAAATGCACCGATTTCGCCGGCTTCTTGCCCACCCGTGCGGCCCTGATGGCGAGCGCGACCTCCGAATAGATGCTGGCGAAGCCCTCGAGATAGCCTTCCGGATGTCCGGGCGGGATGCGGGTTACGCGCGCCGCCGCTTCGCCCGCCTCCGGCCCGCCGCGGGTGATGATGCGGGTCGATTTCTCGTACGGCGACCAGAAGAGATAGTTCGGATTGTCCTGCCGCCAGTGGAAGCCGCCCTTGGTCCCGTAGACCCGCAGCATAAGCCCGTTTTCGTTGCCCGGCGCGACCTGGCTCGCCCAGATCGCGCCGCGCGCGCCGTTGGCGTAGCGCAGCATGATCTGAGCGTTGTCGTCGAGCTTGCGTCCGGCGCCGAATGACGTGAGGTCGGCGGCGAGCTCGGCGAGCTCGAGCCCGGTCACGTAGTCGGCGAGATTATACGCGTGGGTGCCGATGTCGCCGAGCGAACCGCCCGCGCCCGAGCGTTTCGGATCGACGCGCCATTCCGCCTGCTTGTTGCCGCTCGTCTCGGTCGCGCCGGTCAGCCAGTCCTGCGGATATTCCGCCTGGACGAGCCGGATCTCGCCGAGTTCGCCGGCGCGGACCATTTCCCGCATCCGGCGCACCAGCGGATAGCCGGTGTAATTGTGGGTCAGCGCGAACACCAGCCCCGACTTCTCGACCGCGGCGCGCATCTTCTTCGCTTCGGCGAGGCTCACCGTCAGCGGCTTGTCGCAGATGACGTGGATCCCGGCCTTGAGAAACGCATAGGTCGGCCCGGCGTGGGCGTTGTTCGGGGTGACGATGGAGACCGCCTCGATCCCGTCGGGGCGCTTGGCCTCCGCCTTGGCCATCGTCTCGTAGTCGTCGTAGACGCGGTCCGGCGCGAGGGCGAGCGCAGCGCCCGAGCGGCGCGCCTTCTCCGGCGTCGACGACAGCGCGCCGGCGACGAGCTCATACTGGTCGTCGATGCGGGAGGCGATGCGGTGAACCGCGCCGATGAACGCCCCTTCGCCGCCGCCCACCATGCCGAGCCTGATCCTGCCGCCCTTCTTGGCGTCGCTGCGTCCCTCGATGGCCATTTTTAGGTCTCCTCCCCTCACCTTAATCCGAGCGCACGGTTGATCTGCTTCTTGTCGACCGCTCCGCCGGCGAAATCGTCGAACGCCTTCTCGGTGACGCGGATGATGTGATGCTTGATGAAATCGGCGCCCTCGCGCGCCCCGTCCTCCGGGTGCTTGATCGCGCATTCCCATTCGAGCACGGCCCAGGACGAATAGCCGTATTGCGCCAGCTTCGAGAACACGCCGCCGAAATCGACCTGGCCGTCGCCGAGCGAGCGGAAGCGGCCCGCCCGCTCGATCCACGATGCGTAGCCCGAATAGACGCCCTGCCGGCCGGTTGGGTTGAACTCGGCGTCCTTGACGTGGAACGCCTTGATCCGCTCGTGATAGATGTCGATGAATTCGAGATAGTCGAGCTGCTGCAGCACGAAGTGCGACGGATCGTAGTTGATCGCGCAGCGCTTGTGGCCCTTCAGCGCCTCGAGAAAGCGCTCGAAGGTGGCGCCGTCGAAGATATCCTCGCCGGGATGAAGCTCGTAGCCGACGTCGACGCCGGCCTCGTCGAAGGCATCGAGGATCGGCTTCCAGCGCTTGGCGAGTTCCTCGAACGCAGTCTCGATCAGTCCCGGCGCGCGTTGCGGCCACGGATAGACATAGGGCCAGGCGAGCGCGCCGGAAAACGTGACGTGGGACGCTAGGCCGAAGTTGCGCGACGCCTTGGCCCCTTTCATCATCTGGTCGACGGCCCATTTCTGCCGCTCGGCGGGCTTGCCGTGCACTTCCTTCGGCGCGAAGGCGTCGAACGCGTCGTCGTAGGCCGGGTTGACCGCCACCAGCTGGCCTTGCAGATGGGTCGATAGCTCGGTGATCTCGACGCCGTGACTCGACGCTGTTCCCTTGAGCTCGTCGCAATAGGCCTTCGAGGACGCGGCCTTGGCGAGATCGAACAGCCGGCCGTCCCAGGTTGGAATCTGGACGCCCTTGTATCCGAGCGCGGCCGCCCATTTGCAGATCGACGCGAACGTGTTGAACGGCGCGGCGTCTCCGGCGAATTGCGCCAAGAATATCGCCGGACCCTTGACCATACCAGCCAAAATTCCCTCCCTCGCTTTGCGCGCTCCGCCCGCGCGCCCACTCCGTAAGAAAAGGGAAGCGCGCGAACGCGCTTCCCTGGCTGATCCCCTGCTAGAAGGTCGAGTTGTTGAGATAGAAGCCCTTCGCGAACGTGACCATGAGCGCCTTCCCTAGGACTCGATATTCTTTGTCTTGCGGTAACATGTCAGCGGAACGCTAACACTCGGAAGGCGGACGCGTAAAGCGCGCGCGACGCTCCGTCCGGGAGCTCGAGGGGGCCGCGCAGACCATTGCCACGGATGTCACGACTTTCGCGCAACGCCGGAACCTGATCGACACCCCGACCAATCCGATCTTCGACAACGATACCAAGTTTGATTGTCTACCAATTCAATCTTGGCGACAGGCATGCCACGGGCGGGGCCCTTACGCGGGCCCCCAAATCCCACAAGAGCCCCGCGGCAGGAATGGGAACTCGGACCGCAACGCGCACCCAAAAATCAACCACAAACCGCGCGAGTTGTTCTGTCAAACAAAACGGCCGCCGATCCCCGCGCGCACGTCGTCCTCCTCGACACCAAGAACGACGACCACAGAGGGATGCCGCTCCACCCTCGCGCGGTCGCGGCGCTCGCCAATCTCCAACATAGGACGGGGCCCGTCTTCCGACGACCGGACAAAAAGCCCTATGAGCCAATGGACGGCGAGGGTGGTCAGTTCAAGACCGCTTTCCGGGGTGCCTGCCGTCGGGCCGGGATCTCTGACTTTCATCCTCACGATTGCAGGCACACATGGGCAACGTGGCACTATTCCGCGAATCGCGATCTCGCGGCGCCCATGACGCTGGGCGGTTGGAGGACGGTCGCGATGGTGCTGCGATATGCCCACATCAACGTCAGCAATCTTGCGCCGGGGGTAATGAAACTCGGGGAAAATCCGGGGACTGCCGAAGCGGGAAGCTCAGTTTCTCCACAGAAACAAGGCCACTCCGCGTGAGTGCGCTCGCCCTTGCTAAGGCTGGGGTCGAGGGTTCGAATCCCTTCGCCCGCTCCAATTTTATTCTGTCAGGCCCGGACACCTAGGAACGATCCG
>CAWEAT010000026.1:0-34520 GCA_963806935.1 uncultured Alphaproteobacteria bacterium | reverse complement strand
AGATCCTGCGCTCGATTGGTTCGGGCAGCTTGCCGTTGGGGCGACTGTTTGAGGGGCATGTCAACGCGCTGGAGCTCGTGCGTCGCTGTGGAAACCACCGACAGGTCGAGTTGGTTGCCGCGGAAGGGGGCTGGCAAGCTGTTCGGCGTCTGGAACACTGACGACGCGAACGGGCTGCGGCTGATCCATGGGCGCGGGCGTTCCCGGCTCGAAGGCCGAAAGATCCTGGCGTCGGGCGCTGGCCACATCGAACGCCCGCTCATAACCGCGACGGATGAGGAGGGGCGTCGATTGATGGTGCTTCCCAAGCTGGACGCCAGTCGCGCCGATCTTTCGGGTTGGACGGCGCAGGGCATGCGCGCGTCCGCGACGGGGGCCGTCGATTTCACCGGCGTCGAGATCAAGCCAATTGAGATCGTCGGACAGGACGGAGACTACGAGCGCCAACCTTGGTTTTCGGTAGGGGCGTGGCGGTTCGCCGCGGTGCACGTCGGCGGCATGGAGAGACTGTTCGGGCTTCTTCGGCGGCACTTGCAGGTAACCAGCCGTGGACAGGATCCGCACCAGGCGGCGCGTCTGGGTCGCGCCGCGATGACCGTTGAAACGGCGAGGCTGTGGGTGGCGCAGGCCGCATCCTTCTCTGAAGCGCCGTTAGGGTCGAAAGCGCCGGAGCAGCTTGTCGCCTACGTCAATCTTTCGCGACTTGCGGTCGAGGCGGCCGCGCTCGATCTCCTGCAGCTTGTCCAACGCTCAGTCGGGCTTCAAGCCTTCCTTCGTCCGAACCCGATCGAACGCATATCGCGTGACCTCGCAACCTATCTCCGCCAGCCGGGCCCGGATCGAGCGCTAACAGACGCGGCGGCGTGGGTCCTCGCCCAGCCCGTGGATGCGCAGGACCTTTGGAGATGACGGCCGGCGAACTCTTGGCCGCCGCGCATCAGTTCCCGTTCAGCCCGATCCGGGAGCAGCTCGAGGATCGAGCGTTTGTCGTTGTCGCGCCCCACCCTGACGATGAGAGCCTGGCCTGCGGCGGTTTAATCGCGGACGCCTGCCGACAGGGATTGCGAGGAAAGGTCATCATTGTCAGCGACGGCGCTGGCTCGCATCCGAACAGCAAAGCCTATCCGCCGGAACGACTGAGGGCTCTCCGCGAGGACGAGGCAAAACGAGCGGGCGCCGAGCTTGGGCTCGACCCGGAAGAGGATATGCTGTTCCTCGGTCTGGCGGATCGCTTCGTTCCCTCTGAGGGCGCCGACGCCGAGCGCGCCATTGGCGCCATCGCTGACTGCGTGAGGGATATCCGCGCCGGATCGCTTTTTGTCAGCTGGCGACACGATCCACATTGCGACCATCAGGCGTCGTATCGGATCGCACGTGAGGCTCAGCGTCGCGTGGGCGAAGCCAGATTGTTCGAGTATGTCGTCTGGGGCCATACCCTTCCGCCCTCGACGGAAGTCGGTCCGAACCGTGGCGGGTTCAGGATCCGCATTGATCCGGAGATTCTCGAAAAGAAGCGCCGTGCTATTGCCGCGCACCGCTCGCAGACCACGGATCTCATCGACGACGATCCTGGAGGATTCCGATTCAACCAGAGCGGCCTGGCTCGTTTCGATCTTCCATATGAGTTCTTTTTTGAAGGCGACCCATGAGCGAACCGCGGCCGACGCTCATGCCCGAGCATTTCGATGCGCTCTATATGGCTGATCCCGATCCTTGGAATTTCGCGGCGAGCCCCTACGAGCGAGGCAAGTATACGCTCACTCTCAACGCGATGCCGAAACCGCGTTATCGGTTGGCGCTCGAGGTCGGATGTTCGATCGGAGTTTTGACGCGTTTGCTCGCATCGCGCTGTGACTCCCTCCTCGCAATCGACGCCGCACGAACTCCGCTCGTCGAAGCGAGGCGCCGATGCGCCAACTTGCCCGGGGTGAGCTTCCAGCAGATGTTCGTTCCGGAGCAGTGGCCGGACGGCGCATTTGATCTCATCCTTCTCTCAGAAGTCGTCTATTACTTGAGCCGTGACGATGTCGGTCGGCTCGCAGCCAGAGTCACGCGTTCACTGCTCCGGGGAGGGTCCGTGATCCTGGTCCACTGGACCGGTCCAACGAACTATCCCCTAACTGCGGACGAGGCCGTCGCTTTCTTCGTCGAACGAGTGCAGCCGACCTGCGTCGTCACGCGGGCGGATCGATATGCCGGATTTCGTTTGGACGTCTTGTCGCGCCCGTAAGCCGCTTTTGCCGAGAAGGCGGAGCGACCGACGCGCGATTGCGATCTGTTCCGGCAGTTCGGCCGGTCTCAGCAATCGTCGAGCAAACAGGGGGCTTCGCTCCTCGAGTATGCTCCACGCGGCGCCGAACGCCGACGCTTTGCTGATTTCACGGATGTCCCGCGCGGAGATATCAAGCTTGCGCGCCCATTCCTGACCGAGCGCAAGCCGGCCCGCGCCATGCAGTCGCCGCAATCGTCCCCGCCATGAGGCGCGCGCGAATGCGTCGCGGAACGGTTCGAGCGCCTCGTCGCAAAATGCCTCCGGATCTTTGCTCCGGATGAGCAAGGTATCCGCCACGCCGCCCGGCGCGCGCCCATTCGTCCGAGCGGAGGTGACCACCTGAACGGACGGGCAATATCGAATTCTCGCGTCTTGGCGCGAAAGCAAGGCAATCAGCGCTTTGTCCTCGCCGAGGGGGACGCGAGGAAGGCGCCCGACGCCGCAATAGGCCGCGCGCGCAATGCCAAGGCTCGCACCCGAGATTGTCGCGTGATTGGGCCACGGATTGTGTTCAAGGGGGTCGAGCAGCCAGGACAATTCAGTGAGCAATCCCTCGTACGCCTCCTCCAGTTCGCCGCGCCGATGAAGCGCCTCCGGTAAGAACTTGCCTTCGCCATCAAGACCGATGCGCCCGAGAACCGCCTCAGCGCCGGCCTCGAAGGCGGCAAGATTTTCCGCGATCCAATTCGGCGCCGCCTGGCTATCGGCGTCGGTGGTCAAGATCACACCGTCCCTTTCGCCGCACTCCTCAAGCCAGGCCTCGGCAAGGTCCATCGCGCCGCGACGAGCCGCGCCTGCATGTGCGGACGAAGGAGGCAATCGAGCTTCGACGACGCGGACGTCAAGCGACAGACATCCGCCGAGCTTTCGAGCAAGGCTTGCGCTCTGATCGGCGCAATTGTTGGCGAATACGACGATGCGAACCAGCGTTGGCGGAATGAATCGCCCCAACCGGTCACGCTGCAGCGCGAGAGCGCGCAAACAGGCCGGCAGGCGCTCTTCTTCATCTCTGACGGGTATGGCGACGACGAAGCCTGGCCGGATGGCCGGGCCGAGCCCCGACGCGGGCAAAAGGCGGGGCGCAACGCCTGCGCCGAATGGGGCGAGCAACATCAAGGGTCCTGGCGGTGAATTGCGCCCACAGGGGCGCCTGAGCGAGTAGAACCGAACAGCGACGATGAAAGTTCCCCAGGCGCGTTTGGTCTGGTAAATACCCCGGGGATGGCCCAAGCGCTGCATCGTTCACGGGTTCAGCGCGCATTCGCGGTCGATCACACCCTCCAGCTCGTCACACGGCTGATGTTCCGCCCACGGAGATCGCCACAACGTCATGGTGAGGCATCTGGCGAAGGCCAGAACTCTTAGGCCCAGCACTCTCCCTCTCGAGCTGCTCGAGTTAATGCGGCCGCTCTCTACCTTCTGCCCGCCTGCGACAATTATCGACAAGACCCGCTATTCGGCGTTCGCCGAATTCCGGCTGATCGATCGTCTGCGCCGGCGTGCAGCGGACGCGTGGACGCACCTGATGGGGGGCCAAACGCCTCAGAAGCAATTGAAAAATTGCCATTCTTGGTGCCCCTAGCCGGAATCGAACCAGCACTCCTTGCGGAATCCGATTTTGAGTCGGACGCGTCTACCAGTTCCGCCATAGGGGCCCGCGCCGAAGCGGACGGGGGGATATAAAACGCAGGGCCGCCGAGGGTCAATGCGCGCCGCGCTCTATCGATCGAGGCCGGCGGCCCAAACGGTCCCGATCCGCCGCATGGACGCCGCCGTCGCGGTCGCTTAGTATGGTGCGCTGCACAACCCGGGCTCGGCAATGTTCGATTCGCTTTACCCTCGTCTCAAAGCGCTTGCCGAGGGCCCGCGTGCGGAAGCCGCTCTCGCGGCGGTCGCCTTCGCCGAGAGCTCGTTCTTTCCCGTTCCGCCCGATGTTCTGCTCGCCCCGATGGCGCTCGCCAACCCGGCGCGCGCCTGGCGCTATGCGCTGATCGCGATGGTCGCCTCGGTCCTCGGCGGGATGCTGGGCTACGCGATCGGCGCCCTGCTCTACGACACGATCGGCCAGTGGCTCATCAACCTCTACGGCTACGGCTCGAAGATGGAGGCGCTGAAGCAGACCTACGCCCAATGGGGATGGCTCGTGATCCTGGTCAAGGGCGCAACCCCGATCCCCTACAAGCTGGTCACGATCGTGAGCGGCCTGCTCGGCTATAATTTCTGGCTCTTCGTTGGCTTGTCGGTCGTGACGCGCGGGGCCCGGTTCTTCATGGTCGCGGGCGCGCTGCGCTGGTTCGGCGAGCCGCTGCGCGCGGCGATGGAGCGCAATTTCGCCGCGGTCCTGGGCGGATTCGCGGCGCTCGTCGTCGCCGGCTTCGTGATCGCGATCAAGGTCCTCTGACAAGGCCCTCTCAAATGACGCTCGCGCGCATCGTCTTGCCGCCCTCGCCAGCCGCGAGGGCGGTCATCATCGCGGCCGTCTCGGTCGCGATCCTCGCCGCGGTCTGGATCCTTCAGGGACTCGGAATTCAGCCCTGCGAACTTTGCCTGACCCAGCGCTACGCCTTCTACGCCGCCGCGCCGCTCGCGCTCCTGACCGCCTTCGCCGCCAGCCGCTCGGGCCGCGGGCTGGCGCGGGCCGGGTTCGTGCTGCTCGCGGCGGTTTTCGCCGCCAACGCCGCGCTCGCCGCCTACCACGCCGGGGTCGAATACCACTGGTGGGCAGGACCGACCGCCTGCACCGGCGGCCTTACCGGTTCGCTCGACGTCAACGACCTCGCGAAGGCGCTCGATTCGGTCAAGGTCGTGCGCTGCGACGAAGTCCAGCTGCGCATCGCCGGACTGTCGCTCGCCGGGTGGAACGTTCTGGCCAGCGCCGCGCTCGCCGTCTACGCGGCGATCGCCGCCCGGCTTTGACGCCCGTCAACACCGGCGTCGGCGCCCATGCCCTCCTCGCGCCTGCGCTCGAAGGCTTCTCCCGCCCCCGAAATGCCTGAGATCGCGGCGACCGAGGCGCTGCTGTCGCGCTTGTCGGAACCCGGCCCAAGGCGCGCGCGGGCGCCGAATTGAGGCGAGAAAGAGAAAACGAGGCAACTTCTTGCGATTACCGAAGGCCGTGGTATTGCCTCTGAGATCGAAGGATCGGAACGGCGGCGCTGGGGAAGGCCGCCGAGCGCGCGTCGAGCCGCGCGGCGGGAAATCAATTGTCTAAAGCGCGTTGCCTTCGGGCGGACGCGTCATTGCGAGGAGCGCAGCGACGAAGCAATCCAGGGAACGAACGAGCTCTACGATCCTGGATTGCCTCCCCCGGCTTGACCCGGGCTTGACCGGGGTCGCAAGGACGGCCACGGTTCGAGCCAAATGCAATCTGCTCTAAGCTATTGAAATATCTGGAGTAACAGAACCGAAAGCCGATTTGGTTTTCCTTCCGCCGGTTTGGTTTTCCTTCCGTCGGGTTTTGGATTTCCTTCCGCGCGGACTTTTATTTCCTTCCGGCGGTTTTGCAATCCTTCCGCACCGGCGCCGGCTCGTGGCCCGCAGACTGCTCAGTCCGGCGCCTTGCCGAACGGGATGCCGTTGACCATCATCGACCGGTCGGGAGTGAGTTGGACCAGCCAGCTCAGGCTGCCGTCGCTTTCGCTCTTGGCGAGCCCTTTGGCCAGCGCGAGCGGCGGCATGACCTTGGCGGCGACGTCCGGCCCGAGCGCCTTGACCGCCGCCATCGTCTTGTCGAAACCGCGCATGTGGACGGTCATGGCGACGTCGGGCTTGCCGTGATCCATACGGACGACGCCGTTGAAGTCGGCGTCGATTGCGGGGGCGATGAGGTGCGAGGGCGCGATTTCGATCCGGATCGGACCGGCGCTCAATAAGGCCGCCTCGACCCTGTCGGCGTCCTGTTCGGTCATCACTTCGCCGTCGCCCTTGAGATTGAGGGCGTCGATCCATGTGTTCGCCGCCGCGGAGAGATCGACGCCCTTGAGCGTCGCCGTCACATCGAACTTCGAGGGCGTCAGGTCGGCGGCCTCGGGCGGAAGCAGCCCGACCGGCAAGCTCAGGCCTTCAGCCGAGACGCCGAGGCTGACGGCGCTCTGCGGCCCCGCGTTTGCCGCGCCAAGCTGATATCTGGCTCTGGCCAGTGTGATCGCGCCGATGGGCGCGGTGACCAGCATCTTCTGCGCCTCGATCCCTTCGGCGAACTTGAGGCCAGGCGCCGCCAGCTCCTTCAGCAGTCCCTTGAGCTCGCCCTCGTGGGCGGCAAGATCCGCGCGCCCCGGATGGGAAGCTATAAGGCCCCACAGGTCGAATGCTTTGCGGCTCTTGAAGCCCTCGACGCCGACACCGATCAGCGCCTTGTCCGATCGCCCGCTGACGCTGAACGGAGCGTCATTCTTCCCGACCCCGGTCGCCTTGAAGACGACGTCGGAAATGTCCTCTTTCACTTGCGTCGAAACCGAGCCGTCGCCGCCGACCGTGGTCGTGACGTTCTCCTCAACCGGGCCGAAATCGATCGACTGCTCGGCCTTCGGCGTCTGAATCTGGAGGGTTCCCTTGTCCATGTTCGCCGAGCCGCCGAGCAGCCAGGCGATTGACGGATCGATCAGCGCCGTCGAACGGAAATTCGTCAATTCCACGCTGCCGCTCGCCTTCTCGGAATGAAAGACGATGCGGGGAAGAGAATCCAGCGTGAGCCGCCAATGGCCGTCATCCTGTTCGATCGCCTTGTAGACGATGGTGGCCGGATCGTAGGAAGCGCCCGTCTCCTGGAGGAGCGCGTTGAGCACGCTGAGATCGGCCGAGATGAGATAATAGGCGCCCTGCGGCGTCACCGTGACGAGGGGGGACGCGCCGGCCTGGGCCGCGGGCAGATATTTGGCGATCAGGGCTCTCAGCGCGTCCGCGCCCTCGGGCGTGGCCGGCCGGTCGGCGGCCAGGGCGGGAAACGCCCATAGCGTCGCCGCGGCCAGCGCCGCGAGCGCGAAGGGCCGACGCGAACGGGTCGGACGAAATCGGATGGAGGGCATTAGCGGCCTATTCGTTTCGGCGAGGGCAATCCGAGCTTGCGCGAGCCTATTTCAGATTTTCCCTCGCCGCGCGACTCATTCCGCCTGAGGCGACTTCGGCGGCTGCCCGTCAGCGAGCCGGCAATGCGGCGGGCGAATGAGCTCTTGGCGCTTGCGCCTTGGCGACGCCTGCCTTTACCGCCTCCTGCACCTTTTCGAACGCACGCACCTCGATTTGCCGCACGCGCTCGCGCGACACCCCGAATTCAGCCGACAGCTCCTCGAGGGTGATGGGCTCGTCGGCAAGCCGGCGGGCCTCGAAAATGCGCCGCTCGCGCGGGTTGAGGACAGTCAGCGCGCTGCGGAGAGCGTCCATGCGGGCGTCCAATTCCTCGCGATCGGCGAGCAGCGTTTCCTGATCGACGGCGTCATCGACCAGCCAGTCCTGCCACTCGCCTTCGCCGCCGTCGCGCAATGGCGCGTTGAGTGAGGCGTCGCCGCCGAGACGGCGGTTCATGTCGATGACGTCCTGCTTGCCGACGCCGAGCCGCTTCGAGATCGATTCGACCTGGTCGTCGCGCAAGTCGCCTTCGTCGAGCGCCGAAATCCGGCTCTTGGCCTTGCGAAGATTGAAAAACAGCTTCTTCTGGCTCGCCGTCGTGCCCATCTTCACCAGCGACCACGATCGCAGGATGTATTCCTGGATCGACGCGCGAATCCACCACATGGCGTAAGTCGCCAGCTTGAAGCCCTTATCCGGCTCGAAACGCTTGACCGCCTGCATGAGGCCGACGTTGCCCTCGGAAATCACTTCCCCGATCGGCAGTCCGTAGCCGCGATAGCCCATGGCGATCTTGGCCACCAGCCGCAAATGCGAGGTGACGAGCTTGTGCGCCGCCTCGCGATCCCCATGTTCGCGCCAGCGCTTGGCGAGCATGTATTCCTCTTGCGGCTCCAGCATCGGGAACCGCTTGATCTCTTGCAGGTAGCGGGCAAGTCCCAGATTCGCCCGCAATAATGGGAAGCGATGCGGCCATGTTTTCCTCTGATTTCGGAGCCTGGCTCCAGCCCGTCTCCGTCGGCGCTATGGCCGGTTGGACATATTGTGGTCGAGCAAGCATGGCCGAATAAGGGCCGCGCCTGAACACTATTCGCCAGCGGCATGAAATTGTTTCAACGGCTCCTCAGTCCGAAAGAACCGTCAGGTTGCCGGGGGAACTCTTAATGCTTTGAGCAATCTGGTAAAATCTTCCGGCGGAGCGCTTTCGAAGCGGAGCGTCTGGCCGGTGGCGGGGTGCTCGAAACCCAGTACCGACGCGTGCAACGCCTGACGTCCGAGCGCGACGAGAGCGGCTTTGGCGGCCTCGCTGAGCCGCGCCGCCTTGGTCTTGAACCCCGCGCCATAGGCCGAATCGCCCAGAAGCGGATGACCGATCGACGCCATATGGACGCGGATCTGGTGGGTCCGCCCGGTCTCGAGCAGGCAGGCGATGAGGGCTGCGGGTCCGAGGGCCTCCTTAAGCCGCCAATGAGTCGTCGCGTGGCGGCCGCGCTTTTCGGCCGCGATCGCCATTTTTTGCCGGTGATGGGGATCGCGGCCAATCGGCGCGGCGATCCTGCCGGCGGCGGCGTCGAAGCCACCCCAGACCAGCGCGAGATACTCACGTTCGAGCGACCCGGTTCGACCGTGATCTGCGAACAGCTCGGCCAGGCCCCGATGCGCCGCGTCGGTCTTGGCGGCGACCAGAAGGCCTGAGGTGTCCTTGTCGAGCCGATGCACGATTCCCGGCCGCCTGACGCCGCCGATGCCCGAGAGGCTCGCGCCGCAGTGGCGAATCAGCGCGTTGACGAGCGTGCCTGCGGCATGGCCCGGAGCCGGGTGGACGACGAGTCCGGCCGGCTTGTCGATCACGATCAAGTGCTCGTCCTCGTAAACGACGGCAAGGGGCAGGTCCTCGCCGGCGAGAGGCGAGTCCTTCGCCGGCGGCGCCTCGAAGGCGATCCGCGCGCCCTGCGGCAGTCGCATCGCCGGATCGCGGGCGACGCTCCCGTCGACCATCACTTCGCCGGCCTCGATCAGCGCCTTGAGCCGCGTGCGCGAGAGCGCGATGCTGCGCGCCGCGGCAGCGGCGCCGAGGAAACGGTCGAGCCGCTCGCCTGCGCCGGCCGCATCGACGTCGAAGACCTGCGGCCCTTCGGGCGCAACGAGCGGAGCATGGGACGCCGCCCCAGCCGGCGCGTCTTCCGGCTCGCCATCGTCGCGCTCGGACGGGCCCCGGCTCCAGGCCCGCTGCTTGGCCTTCGCGTTCACGCGCGCTCCCGCCGGCGTTGCCGGCCGGCGCCGGTCTCCACCGCAGGCGGCGCGACAAGGGCGCCGAGCGCGGCGACAATCACCTCCACATCCGGACGCGCACCAGGCTTGTGAACGTCCAGTCCACGCCGCATAGCCGCAACATGAGCCGGCGTGCTGCCGCAGCAACCGCCGATGATGCGCGCGCCGCAATCGACCGCCAGTCCGGCGTATCTCTCCATCAGTTCCGGTGTGCCGGAATAATGGATCTCAGCGCCGTGCCACTGAGGTACGCCGGCGTTAGCCTTGGAGATCAGCGGGGCGCCTGCCCTCATCCCAAGGACCGCGGCCAAAAGATCGGAGGCGCCGACGCCGCAATTCGCGCCGTAGGCGATCGGCGCGGGCTCGAAAGCTTCGACCAGGGCGCCGAACGCGGCGGGAGCGACGCCCATCATCGTGCGGCCGGCGGTATCGAAGCTGGCGGTGATCGTGTAGGGCATGCCGCATTTCGCCGCCGCCAAGGCCGCCGCGCGGATCTCTTCCGCCGCCGACATGGTTTCGATCCAGGCGACGTCCGCGCCGCCTTCTCGCAGGCCCTCGATCTGCTCGATGAAGACCTCGACCGCCTCGTCCTCGCTCAACGGCCCGAGCGGAGCGATGAGGTCGCCCGTCGGCCCGACCGATCCGGCGACAACGACAGGTCGCCTGGCCGCGTCGGCGACCTTGCGCGCAGTTTGGGCAGCGAGGCGGTTGATTTCACGCGCGCGCGCCTCGAGGCCGTGCAGCATCAGGCGTCGGCGATTGGCGCCGAAGCTGTTGGTCAGAATGATGTCGGCGCCGGCGTCGACGAAAGCCCGATGCAGGCTCTCGATCCGCTCGGGATGCTCGAGTGTTCCAGAGTTCCGGGCTGTCGCCCGAAGTCAGGCCCATGGCGAAGAGATTGGTGCCGGTGGCGCCGTCCGCCAGCAGCGGCCGGCCTTCGGCCAGAAGGGCTTGCAACATATCGGATTCTCTCGGGGACCGGCGACGCGCTGGCCCCTATTTAGCGCCTCGGCGGCTCGGCGCAAGCTTGGGGCGGGAACAACCCCGAGTCTCGGGCGTTGGCCGGTCGACCTTCGCGAGGAGGGAGACGATGCGCGTTTTGATCGCCGGCGCAAGCGGCGCAATCGGAATCCGGCTCATCCCCATGCTTGTTTCGGCGGGCCATCAGGTCACGGGGCTGATCCGCTCGCCGTCAAAGGCGGAGCCGCTGCGGCAAGCCGGAGCGGCGCCTGTCGTCGTGGACGCCCTCGACCGACCAGCGTTGCGGGAGGCTGTGCTCAGCGCCCAACCCGAAGTCGCGGTCCACGAAATGACCGCGCTCGCCAATGCGAGCGACCTGCGCCACTTCGACCGCGTGTTCGCGCAGACCAACAGGCTTCGCACCGAAGGCCTCGATCATCTCCTTGCCGCGGCCCGCGAGGCCGGCGCACGAAGGGTCGTCGCACAGAGCTATTGCGGATGGCCGTTCGCCCGCGTCGGCGGGCCAGTCAAGACCGAAGACGATCCGTTGGATTCGACGCCGCCGCGCGAATTCGAGCGCTCGCTTGATGCCATCCGTCATCTCGAAAGCGCTGTCGCCGACGCGTCGGAGTTTGAAGGCGTTGTCTTGCGCTATGGGGCATTTTACGGGCCGCGCTCCGGATTGTTCGATGGTTCGGCCCTCGACCAATTGCGGCGAAGGCTATTTCCGGTCATCGGCGACGGCGGTGGTTGGTGGTCGTTCGTGCACCTCGATGATGCGGCTCAAGCGACTGCGCGCGCCATCGAGGGTGGCGCGCCAGGGATTTACAACATAGCGGACGACGATCCCGCTCCCGTGCGCGACTGGCTTCCGGCCCTCGCGGCAATGATCGGCGCCAAGCCCCCGCGCCATATTCCGCGCTGGCTTGCTCGTCTCGTCGCAGGTGAGCACATGGTCGTGTTGATGACGGAAAGCCGGGCGGGATCGAACGCGAAGGCCAAGCGAGAGCTTGGATGGCGGCCCCCTCACGCCTCATGGCGGCAAGGCTTTCCTGAGGTCCTCGCGTCCGCGGCGTAGCGCGGTCGTGCGACCGCTACCCCGCGGTCTAGGCTGCGTCGCGGATCGCCCTGATATTGCCCGCATAGGCGTTTGCGCCGCCCTCGAACACCGCCGAGCCTGCGACGAAAACATCCGCCCCCGCCCGCGCCAGGAGCGGCGCCGTCACAGGCGACACGCCGCCGTCGACCTCGATGTGAAATCTTGCGCCCGCCGATCATGCGCTTCACCCGCGCGACCTTGTCGAGCATAGCGGGAATAAACTTTTGGCCGCCAAAGCCCGGATTGACGGTCATGACGAGGATCGTATCGAGCCGGTCGAGCACATATTCAATCGCACTCTCCGGCGTCGCCGGATTGATCGCCACTCCGGCCTTCTTGCCGAGCGCGCGGATTTCCTGGAGCGAGCGGTCGAGATGCCTGGTCGCTTCGGCATGGACCGTAATATGGTCGGCGCCCGCCTTGGCGAAAGCTTCGAGATAAGGGTCACAAGGTTCGATCATCAGGTGGCAGTCGAACGGCTTGTCGGTGTGGGGTCGCAGCGCGGCGACGACCGGAGGGCCGAAGGTGATGTTGGGCACGAAATGGCCGTCCATCACGTCGAGATGGATCCAGTCCGCGCCGGCGGCGGCGACAGCGCGCACTTCCTCAGCGAGACGCGAGAAGTCGGACGACAGAATCGACGGCGCCATGGTCACCGGATTGGACAAGCGACGCTCTCCTTTGCGATCAAGCACACGAGGCCGATTGCGATGCGCCCTATCGATGGTCGGCCGGACGCTTCGAGTCAACGCGCAAGGAACGGATCGTCATTGACAGTAATACCTCTTCTGATTTGATATATAAATCTAACAACTCGCCTATATAGTTTAACTCCTTGCCTTCGCGCGGGATGCCGCCTATGTAGCGCGCCTTCTCAAAGGAATTCTCGATGGCGAGCAAATTGCCGGCGCATCTCCGGCGGCTGGAGGCCGAGTCCATCACCATCATGCGGGAAGTCGTCGCCGAGATGCGCAATCCCGTGATGCTGTATTCGATCGGCAAGGACTCGAGCGTCATGCTGCACGTGGCGATGAAGGCTTTCCATCCGGCCAAGCCGCCGTTTCCGCTGCTGCACGTCGACACAACCTGGAAGTTTCGCGAAATGATCTCCTTCCGCGATGAGACTGCGCGCCGGCTTGGCCTCAATCTTATCGTTCACACCAACCAGGATGGCGTCAGGCGTGGGATTTCGCCCATCGCCTCCGGATCGCAAGTCCACACCCAGGTGATGAAGACCGAGGCGCTGCGGCAGGCGCTCGACAACGGCCGCTTCGACGCCGCGTTCGGCGGCGCCCGGCGGGACGAGGAGAAGAGCCGCGCGAAGGAGCGCATTTTCTCCCATCGCTCGGCCGCGCATGCGTGGGATCCGCGCAACCAGCGCCCCGAACTGTGGCGGCTCTTCAACACCCGCCTGCGCGAGGGCGAATCGATGCGTGTCTTTCCGCTCTCGAACTGGACCGAGCTCGACGTCTGGGAATATGTGCTGGCCGAGAGCATTCCGGTCGTGCCGCTTTATTTCTCCAAGCTGCGCCCGGTCGTCGAGCGCTCGGGCGCGCTGATCATGGTCGACGACGAGCGGTTGCCGCTCGAGCGCGGCGAGCAGCCGCAAATGCGGCGCGTGCGCTTCCGCACCCTCGGCTGCTATCCGCTGACCGGCGCAATCGAGTCCGAAGCCGACACGCTCCACGACATCATCGCCGAAATGCGCAAGACCACCACGTCCGAGCGCCAGGGCCGCCTCATCGATTCCGACGAAGCCTCGTCGATGGAAAAGAAAAAGCGCGAAGGGTACTTCTAGAGCATGATCCAACTGGCAGAACCAGATCCGTCATCGCGAGCCAGAGGGCGTCGAGAGACGCCCGTCCTTCCGGACGGGCTATGGCGAAGCAATCCAGCGAACGTAAGGCGCCCTGGAGCTTGTGGATTGCTTCGCCGCTTCGTTCCTCGCAACGACGGCCGGCGATGAACGCTCGTTCCGACAGAGGCGACCCTCCCGACCCTGCGTCTCCTCACCTGCGGATCGGTCGACGACGGCAAGTCGACCCTCATCGGGCGAATGCTGTACGAGAAAAAACTGATCTTCGACGACCAGCTCACGGCGCTGGAGCGCGATTCGAAAAAATTCGGCACGACCGGAGACGATATCGACTACGCGCTCCTGGTCGACGGGCTCGAAGCCGAGCGTGAGCAAGGTATCACGATCGACGTCGCCTATCGCTACTTCGCGACAGCGCGGCGCTCGTTCATCGTCGCCGACACGCCGGGCCACGAGCAATATACGCGCAACATGGCGACCGGCGCTTCCAACGCCGACCTCGCGATCGTGCTCGTCGACGCGCGCAAGGGGCTGCTCGCGCAGACCCATCGCCATTCGATCATCGTGTCGCTGCTCGGCGTGCGCCATGTCGTTCTCGCAGTCAACAAGATCGATCTCGTCGACTACGATGAGCGCGCCTTCCGCGACATTGTCATCGCCTATCGCAAGTTCGCCGGGCCGCTCGGCTTCCGCTCGCTGTTCGCGGTTCCGATCTCGGCCCGTTTCGGCGACAATGTGTCGTCGGTCAGTCCGAAGACGCCATGGTATCAGGGCGGTCATTTGTTGCAGCGGCTCGAAACCATCGAGGTCGAGGAGGATCGCCGCGGCGCGCCGTTCCGCCTGCCGGTGCAGTGGATCAACCGGCCGCATCTCGATTTCCGCGGCTTCGCCGGCACGATCCCGAGCGGGCGCGTCGCGCGCGGCGAGCCGATCGTCATCGCCGGTTCGGGGAAACAAACGAAAGTAAAGTCGATCCTGGTCGCCGACCAGGAGAAGGAAAGCGCCGAAGCGGGCGACGCGGTCACGCTGACGCTCGAAGACGAGGTGGATATTGCCCGCGGCGACGTGCTCGCGCACCGGACGAGCCGGCCGGAGGTCGCCGACCAGTTCACCGCGCATCTGATCTGGATGAGCGCCGACGCGATGCTGCCCGGCCGCTCGTATCTCATGAAGATCGGCGCGCGCACCGTGCCCGCTCAAGTCACGGAGCTCAAGCACCGCCTCGACGTCAACAATTTCGACAAGCTCGCGGCGAAGCAACTTGATCTCAACGAAGTCGGCTTTTGCAACGTCGCCACGACGATGCCGGTCGCCTTCGACGCCTATGGCGACAATCGCGTGACCGGCGCCTTCATCCTCATCGATCGCGCGACCAACGAGACTGCGGCGGCAGGGATGATCGCCCATGGGCTCAGGCGCGCGACCAATGTGCACCGTCATGGGCTCTCAGTCGACCGGGAGGCGCATGCGGCGCAAAAGCATCAGAAGCCGGCGATCCTTTGGTTCACCGGGCTATCAGGCGCGGGAAAATCGACGATCGCCAATCTGGTTGAGGCCAGGCTTCATGCGCGTGGCGTCCATACTGCGCTCCTCGACGGCGACAATGTCCGCCACGGTCTCAACAAGGACCTGGGCTTCACCGCAGCCGACCGGGTCGAGAACATCCGCCGCGTCGGCGAGGTGGCGAGGCTGATGACCGACGCCGGGCTCATCGTGCTGTGCTCGTTCATTTCGCCGTTCCAGGCCGAGCGGCGGCTGGTCCGCGACACCGCGGCCGAGGGGGAATTCCTCGAGATTTTCGTCGAGGCTCCGCTCGAGACGGTCATCGCGCGCGATCCCAAGGGCCTGTACAAGCGGGCGCTGGCTGGCGAGATCAAGAACTTCACCGGCGTCGACCAACCGTATGAAGCGCCGGAAGCGCCGGAACTCGTCCTGAATTCCGCCACCGAGGCGCCGGAGGCGCTCGCGGACCGGGTCATCGCCGAGCTTGAACGGCGCGGCCGGATCGTGGCCATATAGACGCGCGAGCAAACGTCGCTCGCGGCCAAGGCCCGGGTTTCCATGCTCACGCTCTACTACGCGACCAACACCTGCGCGCTCGCTTCGCATATCGCGCTCGAGGAGTCGGGCGCCGCGTATGACACGCGCCTCGTCGACTTCGCCGCGGCCGAGCAGACCAAGCCCGATTACCTGAGGATCAACCCGAAGGGCCGGGTGCCGGCGCTCGTCACCGATCGTGGCGTCTTGACGGAAACGCCGGCCATTCTCGCCTATATCGCCCAAACTCATCCTGCCGCTCGCCTTGCTCCGCTCGACGATCCGTTCGCCTTCGGGGAAGTGCAGGCGTTCATGAGCTATCTGTGCGCAACGGTGCATGTCGCGCACGCTCACCGCGCGCGCGGCTATCGATGGACGGACGACCCGGCGGCGATCGAAACAATGAAGAAGAAGGTTCCTGAGACCGTCGGCGCGTGCTTCGACCTGATTGAGAAGAAGATGTTCCGCGGGCCCTGGGTGATGGGCGAGGCCTATACGGTCGCCGACCCCTATCTCTTCACCATCGCCCGTTGGATGGAGGTCGACAGCGTCGATCCCACCAGCTTCCCGCGCGTGCTCGATCACCGCGTGCGGATGGCCGAGCGCCCGGCCGTCCACCGCGCGCTCGCCGCCGAGGGCCTGGCGTAGAACCTGCAGTAGGGAGGTCTCCACGCGAGAAGGTGCGCGGCGGCGAAGCGACAGAGGCCGTGCGCCATCCCGGCGATGTAGGGTGGGCGGGCCCATCTTCGGCGCCGCCAAGCATAAGTAGATTCGATTTCAGGAATAAGTTGCAATAGAACTCTATGACAGTTATCAGAACTGGTCTAACGAAACTAAATATTTACCATTTCGTCACAAACGTGATCACCATCCGGCAGAGGCCGCTCCCGATTAGCCCTGCTTGGTAGATTATACTCGCGGCGCGTTACCGCAAGTCGGAGGACCAGTGTTGGCGCGCGGCCGAGTGGGCCTGAAGACAACACACGATCCGTCAGAGGGTAAAATGGCAACCAAAGCAGAAATTCGATCGGATTTCATTGGCCGACTCTTTGCTGTCGGCGTCAGCGTGGGATTCGCTACCGCTATAACCCGAATGAATTGGGTTAAGATCGGCGAATTTCCTGCTCCGGACGGAACTCGATCAGATTCTAATCTTGATAGGCGGACTGATTGCCAGTCTCCTAAGTTGGGATAGGTATTTGGCGACCTTAGAAGCGGCCCCCCTGAGTTACTTCTGGCGCTACGCAATCGACGTCTGTCTCGTATTTATCTATATGCTTCTGCTAATTACCTCGAATAATCCTGGCTTTTTCCTTCCCATACTGACAATGATTTTCTCTTTATATGTCATTCGCGATCTTTTGGTGGTTCGACAACATATCGGAGAATATAGAATAAATCTATCCACACTCCAAAGAGATGTTTCCGGCGCGGCAAAGCTAGGCAAAGTCAGAAAAATATACTATGGCGAGGCGACAGCTTCGGATGAGATCAATAGCAGTCCAATAACGACTGTATCTTGGGCTCTATACTTTGCCGCCCTCACGTTCCTGGACCGATTTACGCATTCTCGCTATATACCGATCATGATCTTGTTTGCAATCGCTGGTCTCATCCTTTATCGATTGGACAAATCGCACAGGCCAGCAGGTGAAACGGCCCATGGCTTCAGATTTGGCGCGAGAATATCCATTATCGCCGCACTGGTAATAGGCGTTCTTGTCATCGTCCACCCGTCCTTGGGCGAACAGGCCAACATGGACCTTTTCCCGGTTCAAATCGGGAAGCTGGCGCACATTCCTTCACATTGAATGCGCGCGTCCTGTTCAGGCGATTTTCACGTATTCGAAGTCGCCCGGCTGGTTGTTGACGCCGACGCGCGGCGGGGCGATCCAGCTCGCGTATTTGCCCGGTTCGTGACACGGCTTCATTAGCGAGCCGATGAAGCGCATGTCGTCTTCGTTGGGCAGCCAGTCGCCGCTTCTTCCCGCCCATTGCTCTTCGGTCAGAACCTCACCGGCCGGGCTTACCCGTTTGCCTGCGAACTCGCCGATCCGGCGATTGAAGCCCTTGTGCGGCTGGACGAATTTGAAGGCGACGCCCGCTTTCTCGATCGATTTGTTCCAGCGGTCGATCCCGCCCTGACAATCGACGATGAAGTCGTCGAGGAGCCGTGAGTTGATGGCGCGCAGCGCCGGAACCTGTTCCTCGACGAGCTTGCCGTCGACGACCCGGGTCACGGCGTAAGTCGCATCCGTAAGCACATGATCGTCGCCCTTGAGGTTGGCCTCGTTGAAGCGGCCCTTGATCCCGGAGCTGAACGCCTCGGCGGCGTTGGACGAGATTTCCGCCCCGAACAGGTCGCGAGTGACCGACATGTGGAAGTTGGCCTTTCGCTGCAGGAGCGGCAGGTCGACGACCCCGAGCTTGCGCACCGCCTCGACGTCATTGGGGTCCTTGATGCCCGCTTTCACCATCGCTGAGCAGGTCGCCTCGATCGTCCGCTGCACGCCGGTCTCGCCGACGAACATGTGATGGGCTTCCTCGGTCAGCATGAACCGGCAGGTGCGCGAGAGCGGATCGAAGCCGCTTTCGGCGAGCGCGGCGAGCTGCATCTTGCCGTCGCGATCGGTGAAGAAAGTGAACATGAAGAAGGAGAGCCAGTCGGGCGTGCGTTCGTTGAAGGCGCCGAGGATGCGCGGGTTGTCCATCTGCCCGCTCTGGCGCTCGAGCAACGCCTGCGCCTCCTCGCGGCCGTCCTTGCCGAAATATTTGACCAGGAGATAGACCATCGCCCAGAGATGCCGGCCCTCCTCGACATTGACCTGGAAGAGGTTGCGCATGTCGTAGAGGCTCGGCGCCGTCGCGCCTAGAAAGCGCTGCTGCTCGACCGAAGCCGGCTCGGTGTCGCCCTGGACGACGATGAGCCGCCGCAGGAGCGCGCGGTGCTCGCCCGGCACCTCCTGCCATGCGAGCTCCCCTTTATGGCGGCCGAACGGGATCGTGCGCCCCTCGACCTTCGGCGCGAGCAGGATGCCCCAGCGGTAGGTCGGCATCTTGACGAAGCCGAACTTGGCCCAGCCGGCCGGATCGACGCCGACGGCGGTGCGCAGATAGACCTCGGACTGCTGGTAGCCGACCGGGCCCATGCCGGTCCACCAGTCGAGATATTTCGGCCGCCAGCCCTCAAGCGCGCGCTGGAGCTGCTTGTCGGACCCAAGCGCGACGTTATTGGGAATGACGTCGTCATAGCTGATCTCGATGAAGCGGTCGCCGCTCATCGATCCGGCCGAGTCGCTGAGAATGTCGTCGGCGCTCATGGATTCTCCTCGTGCTCATGATCCGGTCAGTAGGTCTCCAAATGCAGTCGGCCGTCGCGCTTGAGCGCCCGCCCGTGCGTCTCCCAATCGAGCCCGGCCTCGGTCGCAATATCGCGCAGAGCCGTGACCACACCCTCCTCCATCGCTTTCAAGCCGCAGACGTAGAAGTAGGCGTCCGGGTCCACGATGAGCGCGGCGAGATCGGCGGAACGCTCGCGCATCGCGTCCTGCACATAGCGCTTGGGCTCGCCCACGGTGCGGCTGAAGGCGAAATTGATGTCGATGAAGTCCTTCGGCAGATTGCCGAGCGGCCCGAAATACGGCAGCTCTTCTTTCGTGCGGGCGCCGAAGAACAGCATCAGCTTGCCGCCGTCGAACCTCCCCGCCTTGCGCAAGCGGCGGCGCCATTCGGTCATCGCCCGCATCGGCGCGCTTCCGGTGCCGGTACAGATCATCACGATCGCGCTCTTTGGGTGGTTGGGCATGAGGAAACTCACGCCGAAGGGTCCGGTCGCCTCGATGGCGTCGCCCACTTTCAGGTCGCAAAGATAGTTGCTGGCGACGCCGCGGACGGGGCGGCCCTGATGATCCTCGAGCACCCGCTTCACGGTGAGCGAGACATTGTTGTAGCCCGGCCGCTCGCCGTTGCGGGGGCTCGCGACCGAATATTGGCGTGGGAAGTGCGGCCGCCCATCCGCATCCGTTCCGGGAGGGATGACGCCAATCGACTGGCCCTCCAGCACCGGGAACGTCACGGCGCCAAAATCGAGCACGATGTGATGGGTGTCGTAATCTCTGCCGACGTCCGTCACCCGTACGTTGCCGACGACGGTGGCGGGGACCGACCTCGCCGGCGCCTTCGGTCCGTAAAGATTGGCGACTGGCCGCTCGGCCGACCAGGGCGCGGTGACGGAGCCATAGGCGATGGCCTCGAACGCCGCTTCGCCAGCGGCGGCGGGCGAAGCCTGCGGCGGGGCGCCCGCGTTCTCCGAGGCGCCGGCGAGAGCGAAGTCCTCGGCGCTCAGCTCCCCCGGCAGGGCGTCCCAGCCGAGCTGCGCCTCGACGCTGTAGGCGCGGGCGCGCGGCATTGCTCGCCAGTTGTCGATGCTGCCGGTCGGACAGGGCGGAACGCAGGCCATGCAGAGATTGCAGATTTTGGCGTCGACCACATAGTTGCGCGCGTCATGCGAGATCGCGCCGACCGGGCAGGTCGATTCGCAGGTATTGCAACGGATGCAGATTTCGGGGTCGATCAGGTGCTGCCTGATGACCGGTGCTTCGGACGCCTCCATCACTTTTTTTTCTCCTAACCCGGTTCCAGTCGAAGGCGGCTTTCTCGCCCTTGCCGTAGACCTTGAGCGCGCCCTTTTCGCCGACCGCGTTGGGGCGCTGGAAGATCCAGTTCTGCCAGGCCGTGAGGCGGCCGAAGACGCGGGTGGCCAATGTCTCCGGGCCGTCGAAGCGCAGGTTCGCCTCGAGCGCGGTCAGCGCATCGGGGCTCAGCGACGCCCGCTCCTCGATTGCGATGCGGATTTCGTCGGCCCAGTCGATGTCGTCGGGAATGCTGGTGGCGAGGCCAAGCGCGAACGCCGCCTCGGCGTCGAGCGGCCGGCCGATATTGCCCTTCAGCGCCTCGAGCGCCGGCTTCTGATCGTAGAAGCGCCGCCCGACCCGGCTCTGTCCGCTCGCCATCGGGTAATCGCCGAAATTGGCTTGGCTGAGCGCGACCAGGGGCGCGCGCGCTTCGCCGCCGGGCAGCGCCAGGTGATAGATGCGATCGCAAGCGAGGGCGAGCTCCATGAGCGAGCCGGCGAAGCACGAGCCCTCGTCGATGAGCGCGAACAGGCTGCGCGAGGTGACGTCGAGCCGGCTGAAGGTGCGTCGCAGATAGCCGATCGTTTCGCGCACAAGCCAGTGCGATCTCAGCGCGCCGAGCGTCGCGTCCAGCGCCAGCGCAGCCTCGACGTCGCCCTTGGTCTTGATCAGCCAGACCCCGATGTCGAGTTCGTTGGTGCGCATGGACAGGATCGCATCGTCCAGCTCCCGCGCGAGGGCCAACGGATACCAGGCCGGGCCCTTTGCTTCGATCGCGGCGATGGTCCCCGGTTCGCCGTCGCCCGGACCCTGAATCGTGAATGTTGCGACGCGCGCGCCGCGGTCGATCGCGACCGTCACGTGCGGATAGCGTAGCGCGTCGGCTTCGATCGTTCGCTCGATCGGCGTGAGCGCGACGCCCATGCCGGACGACGGGCGGTCGCTGACCGCCGCCAGCGCCAGCGCGCGCTCTCGCACCGTCGCGGCGAACTGCGCCGGTTTGGCGATCGCATCGACCAGGCGCCAGGCCAGCGCCTTCTCGCCGCGAACGCCTTCGCTGGTGGTGCAGAAAACATCCGCCAGGTCGTGGCGGACATGGCGCTTGTCGGTCAGCCGCGTCAGGCCGCCGGTGCCGGGCAGCACGCCGAGCAGCGGCACCTCGGGGAGGCTGACGGCGCTCGAACGATCGTCGATGAGAAGGATCTCGTCGCAGGCCAGCGCCAATTCGTAACCCCCGCCGGCGCAGGAGCCGCCGACGGCGGCGAGGAACTTCAGCCCCTCGTGCTTCGACGAATTCTTCCAGGCCGTTGCGGGTCTCGTTGGTGAATTTGCAGAAGTTGACCTTCCACGCATGGCTCGAGAGGCCGAGCATGAAGATGTTGGCGCCGGAGCAGAACACCCGTTCGCGGGCGCTCGCGATGACCACGACGCGGACCTCGGGATGCTCGAAACGGATCCGGTTGACGGCGTCATTGAGTTCGATGTCGACGCCGAGATCGTAGCTGTTGAGCTTGAGCTTGTAGCCGGGACGCAAGCCCCCGTTCTCGTCGAAATCGGCGATGAGCGTCGCCACCGGCCCGTCGAACTTGAGCTTCCAGTGCCTGTAGAGCGCCGGCGCGGTTTGATAGTCGACCCGGTCCATTGCTCTTCCGCTCATAGGCAATTTAATGCAAGAACTGCATCATAATGCATTCGACCGTTCATGGGCAAGCGCCTCAGCCGCCTTGACCATCACAATCCGGGCAGGCCGATCGCGTCTCGCGCCTGCGCCCGCAGGATCTCGAAGGTTTCCGCAAGCGGCTGCGCGCTGGTGTCGATGTGGACGTCCGCCTTCGAATAAAAGGCCGCCCGGCCGGCGAGAATGGACTTGAGATCCTCCATCGCCTCACGGCTCGCCGCCATCGGCCGGAGATCGCCCTGGGCGGCGACGCGGCCCATGTGGTCTTCGGGATCGGCCTTGAGCCAGACGCTCATGCAGCGGCGGAGCAGGAGATTGAAGCTGCCGAGGTCGGAGACGAGCCCCCCCGCGGTGGCGATGACAGCCTCGGGATGGGCGTCGATTGCTTCCTCTAGCGCGCGGCGTTCGTAGCGGCGGTAGGCGTTCTGGCCGTAGAGCCCGAGAATCTCGCTGATGCTGCAGCCGGCGAGCTTCTCGATCTCGCGGCTGAGCTCGACAAACGGAAATTCGAGGTCTTCCGCCAGCATCCGCCCGAGCGTCGATTTGCCCGCGCCGCGCAAGCCGATGAGCGCGATCCGGCGCGAGCGGGCGGGCGCTTCATCGCTGCCCGGCGGCGCAGCGCCGAGGAGTTCGGAAGCCGCCACGCGCACCTGGCGCAGCGTCGCCTCGTCCCGGTCCGAGAGCATCTCGCGCAGCATCAGCCATTCCGGCGAGCTTGTGGTGACGTCGCCAAGAACCTCGGCCAGCGAACATTGCAGCGCCCGGGTGACGTTGAGGAGAATGAGGATCGAGGCGTTGCCAACGCCGTATTCGAGATTGGCGAGGTGCCGCTCGGACACGCCGGTCGCGCGCGCGAGCGCCTTGCGGGTGAGGCCGCGACGCGCCCTGAGCGCCCTGACCCGCTCGCCGAGCGCGGCGAGAAACGGCTCCTTCCGCCCCTCCGCGGTCTCGATTGTTGCGACTTCGCTCTCGGCTGGCGAGGGCGCCAGGTCGTTTGACAAGATTTTTGCGCGCCCCTAAGAGGACCTGAAGCACAATATTGCATCAAACAGAGGCAGGCAAGCCTCGGCGCGCCCCTCGGCGCGGGCCTCACTCAGGAGACGCCGATGGGCATGAGCGCCGTTGAGCCGCCGCCGGAGGCCTTCAACTTCGCTGCTCACCTCCTGGGGGCCAACACCGGGCGGCCGGGCAAGACGGCGTTCATCGATGACGCCGGAGCGGTGACTTACGGCGAGCTCGACCAGCGCTCCCGCCGGCTCGCCGCCGCGCTCAAGGAGCGCGGCGTCAAGCGCGAGGAGCGCGTGCTGATCCTGATGCAGGACGGCGCCGACTGGCCGGTCGCCTTCCTCGGCGCCATGCTGGCGGGCGTCGTGCCGGTCCCGGTCAACACCCTCCTCACCGCCGACGACCTCGCCTACATGCTCGAGCATTCGCGCGCCCAGGCCGCTTTCGTGAGCGGCGCGGTGAAGCCTGCATTGAAGGCGGCGCTGACCAAGTCGGATCATGAGGTCCGCACGGTTGTGGTGTCGCGCCCGGCTCAGCCGCTCGATTTCGGCGAGATCGGCTTCGAGGACTTTCTCGCCCGCGCCGCGCCGGAGCCGAACGCCGCCCGCACCCATGCCGACGACCCCGCATTCTGGCTCTATTCGTCCGGCTCGACCGGAAGGCCCAAGGGCACGGTGCATTCGCACGCCAACCCGCTATTGGACGACCGAGCTCTACGGCAAGGCGATCCTGGGGCTGAAGGAAAGCGACGTCTGCTTCTCGGCGGCGAAGCTCTTCTTCGCCTATGGGCTCGGCAACGCGCTGACCTTTCCGCTCGCGGTCGGCGCGACGGCGCTGCTCATGGCCGAGCGGCCGACGCCGGAGGCGGTGTTCAAGCGCTGGCTGGGCGGCGTCGGCGGAGCAAAGCCGACCGTCTTCTATGGCGCGCCGACCGGCTACGCCGGGATTCTCGCGTCCAACAGTCTGCCGGCGCGGCAGGATGTGGCGCTGAGACTCGCCTCGTCAGCCGGCGAAGCGCTGCCGGCCGAGATCGGCGAGCGCTTCAAGCGCCATTTCGGCGTCGATATCATCGACGGCATCGGCTCGACCGAGATGCTGCACATCTTCATTTCCAACCGCCCCGACAAGGTCCGCTACGGGGCGACCGGCTGGCCGGTGCCGGGCTACGAAATCGAACTGCGCGGCGAGGACGGGCGCGCCCCGCCCGACGGGGAGCCCGGCGACCTTTTCATCCACGGGCCGTCGGCGGCGCTGATGTACTGGGGCGCGCGGGCGAAGACGCGGGAGACCTTCGAGGGCCGCTGGACCAGAAGCGGCGACAAGTACATCCGCAACGCCGACGGCTCGTTCACCTACGCCGGCCGCTCCGACGACATGCTGAAGGTCGGCGGGATCTGGGTCAGCCCGTTCGAGGTCGAGGCGACGCTGGTGCAGCATCCGTCCGTCCTCGAAGCCGCGGTGATCGGCGCGCCCGATGCCGACGGCCTCATCAAGACCAAGGCGTTCGTGGTGCTGAAGGAGGGCGCATCGGCCGACGAGGCCGAGCTTCAGCGCTTCGTCAAGGACCGGCTCGCGCCTTACAAATACCCGCGCGCCATCGCCTTCATCGCCGAATTGCCCAAGACCGCGACCGGCAAGATCCAGCGCTTCCGCCTGCGGGAGCAGGAGGCGGGCGGCGCGTGACGCGTTGCCGCACCCGGCTTGGCGCTGGCGGCGAAACCGCTCACAATCTCTAGGCGAGATGCTCGCTCATGGGGGCCGCCGGGGATGAAGACTGCCGATTTCGTCGTCGCCAGGCGGCCGAAGCTCAGCGCCATTACGCGCTTTCCGGCGATCGACTTCTCCGACTACGAGCGGCGTCTCGCCGACTTGCAGGAGACCTTGCAGCGGGTGCAGCAGACCTATCTCGGCACGCATGAGCGGGCCGTCATCGTGCTCGAAGGCTGGGACACGGCGGGCAAGGGCGGAGTGGTCAGGCGGCTCGGCTGGGCGCTCGATCCGCGCAGCTTCAAGGTCCACACCATCGCCGCGCCCGAGGAGCGGGAAAAATCGCTGCATTATCTGCAACGCTTCTGGGAGCGGTTGCCGCGCCACGGCCAGATCGTCGCCTTCGACCGTTCCTGGTATGGCCGGGTGCTGGTCGAGCGGGTCGAGGGCTTCGCCGCCGCCGCGGAATGGCGTCGCGCCTACGACGAGATCAACGAGTTCGAGCGCATGCTCATCGCCGACGGGGTCCGGCTGGTGAAGCTTTTCCTCCACATCACCCCGGATGAGCAGGTGCGCCGATTCCGCAACCGGCTCGCCAACCCGCTGAAGCGCTGGAAGCTCTCCTACGAGGACTTCCGCAACCGCGGCCGCTGGAAGGACTACGAAACCGCGATCGAGGACATGATGGAAAAGACCTCCGCTCGTCGCGCGCCCTGGCATCTCATTCCCGCCAACGACAAGCCTTATGGCCGCCTCGCAGCGCTCAGAATCATCGCCGACCGCCTCTCCAAGGGCGTGTCGCTCGAGCCCCGCCCGCTCGACCCCAAGATCATCGACGCCGCCGAAGGCCTGCTTGGCCTCCGCCTTCCCCCGACCAACGGCCGGCGGCCGGCGAAGTCGCCGACCGAGGCATGAAAGAGACGGCGGCGGGTTGACCGCGGCGCATTGACCCTGCCCTGCCGCCATGCCTCAATCGCCCGCATGTCGCCCGCGCTCATCGCCATCGACTGGGGATCGTCGAGCTTTCGCGGCTATCTCATTTCGCGGGGCGGCGAGGTTCTCGAGGAGACAGCCTCGAGCGATGGGATCGGAAGCGTAGCGCCAGGAGAATATCCGGCGACGCTTCGGCGCCTCGTAGGGCATTGGCTCGACTCCAACCCCGCGCTCCCGGTGATCGCCTCGGGCATGGTCGGCAGCCGGCATGGCTGGCGCGAGGCGCCTTACGCGCCCTGCCCCGCCGGACCGCGCGACCTGGCGGAGCGTCTGACGGCGGTCGAGGCCAACGGACGGCGCGTCGTCCTCGCGCCGGGCCTGTCATACGCGGGACGAAGCGGGCGCGGATGTGATGCGGGGGGAGGAGACGGAAATCTTCGGCATCGCAGACGTCGGCGCGCGGCTCATCGTGCTGCCGGGCTCGCATTCGAAATGGGCGCGCGTCGAAGGCGAGCGCATTGTGGCGTTCAGGACCTTCATCACCGGCGAGCTGTTCGCCGCTCTGCGCGACCACACGGTCGCCGGCGCCTTCGCCAGGGCCGCGTCGGCGAAAGAGCCCGGACCGGCGTTCGCGCTCGGCGTCGAGCGCGGCGCCGCGGCGGCCCGGTGCGAGACGAAGTTCGGCCTGCTCGGCCACCTGTTCGGCGCCCGGGCGCTGCCGCTCACGGGCAAGCTCGATCCCGACGATGCCGGCGAATATCTTTCGGGCCTGCTGATCGGAGCCGAGATCGGCGAGGCGCGGCGGCTTTACCCGGATGAGGAGCCCCATGTCGCGGGCGCCGAAGCGCTGGTGAAGCGCTACCTCAAGGCGTTCGAGGCCTTGGGGGGCAGCGCCCGCCCCGCGCCGCCGCGCGCCGCGGCGCGTGGCCTCTTCCGCATCGCCCGCGATGGAGGGCTCCTGTGACCTTGACCCTTGCTCCGACGCCTCTCGTCGCCATCCTGCGCGGCGTCACCCCGGACGAAGCGGATTCGATCGCCGCGGTCATTGTTGAAGCGGGTTTCGGCGCGATCGAAGTTCCGCTCAATTCGCCTGATCCCTTGGCAAGCATCGAAATTATCGCGCGTCTGTTTGGCGACAAGATCCTGGTCGGCGCAGGGACGGTGCTCGAGCCGCACGAGGTCGATGACGTCGCCAGGGCCGGCGGGAAACTGGTGGTCGCGCCCAACGCCGATCGCGCGGTGATCGAGCGCGCGCTCAAGCTCGGGCTCCTTGCGGCTCCCGGCGTCGCCACTCCGACCGAAGCCTTTGCGGCGCTGAGGGCGGGAGCGTCGGCATTGAAGCTCTTTCCCGGGGAAGCGATTCCGCCCGAGGTCGTGCGGGCGTGGCGGTCAGTCCTGCCGAAGGAGACGGCGCTCTATCCGGTCGGGGGAATCACGCCCGAGCGCATTGGCCCCTATCGGCGCTCCGGCGCAAGCGGCTTCGGCATCGGCTCGGCGCTTTATAAGCCGGGCGCGAGCGTCGATGACGTTGCGCGCGCAGCGCGGGCGTTTGTGAAGGCGTGGCGGGAGACGGATTAGCAGAAGCTGGCTCCGGATTGGCGCCCGGACGCCGCGGCGGCGGGCCGCGCGCCGCGCGATGCTGGCGGCCTATCCCAAACCCTGATGCGCGCAACTCATCGCGCTCATCAATTCTGCGGATCAGCGCGGGTTATCGAGATTCAGCATCAAGGGTTCGCCTTGCCAGCCCGCGCGAGCGCGTGACGTATAAGCCGGTCGACCAGCTCCGGATAGCTGACGCCCATCGCCTCGAACAGCTTGGGATACATGCTGATGTTGGTGAATCCCGGCATTGTGTTGACCTCGTTGACGACGAGCCGGCCGTCCTCGCGCAGGAAGAAGTCGACCCGCGCCAGGCCCTCGCAGCCGAGCGCGCGGAAGGCTTCGATCGCGAGCTTGCGCACCTTGTCGCTGAGGTCGCGCGGAAGATCGGCCGGAACCTTGACCGCGGCCCCCTGCTCGTCGAGGTACTTGGCCTCGTAGGTGTAGAAGCCATGACGGTTGCTGGGCACGATCTCGCCGGGAAGCGACGCCGTCAGCGATCCGTCTTCGCCCTCGAGCACGCCGCACTCGATCTCGCGGCCGCGGACAAATTCCTCGACCAGGATCTTGCGGTCGTGCCTGAACGCCTCGGCGACGGCTTGAGCGAACTCCTCGCGCGTTCCGGCCTTGCTGATGCCGACCGAGGAACCGAGCCGCGCGGGCTTGACGAACAGCGGGCGGCCGAGCTCCGAGGCGACCGCGTCGAATGACGGCGCGTCGCCGCGGCTGAAGCTCTGGAAGCGCGCGATCGGCAGGCCGCCGTCGCGCATCAGGCGCTTGGCGGCGTCCTTGTCCATCGCGGCCGCCGAGCCCAGGACGCCCGAGCCGACATAGGGCGCCCCGGCGATCTCGGCCAAACCCTGGACGGTCCCGTCCTCGCCGAAAGGTCCATGCAGAACCGGAAACACGACGTCGACCGCGCGGGCGAGATCGGGCGCCGCGCCGTCCGTATCGGGCAGGATCGCGAGCCGCCCCGAGCCGCCCGGAATGAGCGCGACGCGCGGTCCGCTCTCGGGAACCGCCGTCGGAAACTTGCCGTCCTCAACCGGGCACAGGAGCCAGACGCCGGACCGGGTGATGCCGATCGGCACGGTTTCGTAGCGCGCCGGATCGAGCGCGCGGAACACATTGCCGGCGGACAAAACGGACACATCGTGCTCGGCCGAGCGGCCGCCGAACAGCAACGCGACCCGCAGCCTTGCGACCATGTCGTGATCTCCCGAATCGATCCGCTTTGGAGCGACTTCGCCGAAACGGACCGGATTGGTCAACCGGCGACGCGCGGCTCAGCAATTTCCGTGAGATCGTCGAACCGGCGCCCGCGGGCGCGAAACCAGGACGCCCTTGGCGAGAGACGGACCTTAAGAACCCGCGCCCGCACCCGGAGGGGCCGGAGCCCCTCCGTCGCGGCCGGGAGATGGCCGACTTCCACCCCCGGCCTGCGGAAAGCCAGGGGGGGTCCTTGCAGCCGCATAAAGCATAAGGAAGCGGGCGCATTTTGCCATCGACATACTTGTCGAGGTCCGCCCGCATGATGACACAGGCTTTCGGCGACTCAGTCCGATCACCGGCCGCTGTTCGGGATCTTGACCGCCGTCTACTCGGCCGCCAGGCGCCCCGGCGCGGAGCTGCGCGCTCGCGGATCACGGTGAAGCTTGCCGTCCTTCATGATCATGGCCAGCCGATCGGGGCCGACCAGCACCGACTGATCGACCAACGGGTTGCCGTCCACGAGCAGGATGTCCGCCAGCGCTCCTGGCTTGATCACGCCGAGTTCGCCCTTGTGACCCATCAGCTCGCCGCCGACCGAGGTTGCGCAGCGCAGCGCCTCTGCCGGCGAGTAACCGAAGAACTTGACGAAATGGCCGATGTCGCGAGCATTCTGGCCCATCGGTGTGATCTTGAATCCGTAGTCGCCGCCGACGACCACCTTCATGCCGCGCTTGCGCATCTGCTCATAGGTGCGGCAGGTGAGCTCGAGCTTGCGCGCCAAGCCCATGCGCTCGACGAACTCGCGCGGCACGCCGGCCGCGTCGCCCTCGAAAACCGCATTGTGGATCAGCCCGAAAGCGGGGCCGATGATGACGCGATGCTTCGCCGCTTCGAGCATGTCGAGAGCTTCTTCGTCGGCGAAGTCGCAATGGTAGATGCAATCGACATTGTTGCGCACAGCCCGCTTGACCGAGGCCGCGGCGCGCGAGTGGCAGGCGACGCGTTTGTTCCACTCGTGCGCGACCTCGACCGCGGTCGCGACCTCGATCTCGCTCATCGAGGTTATTTCCGCCCCGGCATTGGTGACGAAGTCGTCGCCCGAGATGTTGAGCTTGATGTTGTCCACGCCTTCGCGGCAGCAGAGCCTGACTGCGCGCCGGACCTCGTCGGGCCCGTCGGCAATCATGCCGAAGCTCTCGGCATGCATGTGCTGCTTGCGCTCGTCGCCGAGGCCGCCAGTCGAGGTGATCTCGGGGCCGGCCGCCTTGTAGCGGGGACCGGCAAGATACCCGTCCTCGATTTCCTGCCGCACAACGACGTCGAGCCGCATCTTGGCGGACGCCGCGGAGTAGCAGGACGTGAAACCATGGTTGAGGATCAGGGTCGCGTTGCGGCAGGTTCGCAGAAGATGCTCTTCGGGTGGGATCTCGCCGAGGTCCTGATTGCGCGCCGGGCCGACGAAGGAGAGATGGCAATGACCCTCGACCATGCCCGGCATCAGGGTCATGCCGCCGCCGTCGATGATTTCGGCGCCGTCGCGGCGAAGCTGGCCTTTGTCGCGCGCGACCGCGGTGATGCGGTTATGCTCGATCAGCACCTCGGCCGGATAGCGCTCATCGTTCTCGCCATCCCAGACCTGCGCGTTCTGAATCAGAAAGGCCATAAGTGCTCATCCTCCCTTTTGCAGCGGCGCTGAAACGCTCTTTGCCGTCATGATAGGGGCATGGCGGGCGTCAAGTCCAACGCTTTCCGGGGGGCGGCCGTATTGTTTGTAGATGGAACAGTCGGCGGCCGATCGCGTTCGTTTTTCTGGCGCGCCTTTTATTGCCCCCCAGCCAGGCGCGCCTCTTGCCTCGCGCTGGCTTTCATCCTTGCGCGGGACTTTTTTTGTCCACTAGCTCGCCTTTCCCACCCTCGGGATGACGTCCGGATAGCGCTCGCCGGGTCTGCGAATGGCGAGGAGCCTGTCCACATATCTCGGATCGAGCCAAATATAGCGATCACCATTGGGCGCACGATTGTCCTCGACGCAAACACTTGATGGCAGGGTTGCGGCGATCGCCTCGAATGCGGCGGGGTGATCGAGATGCGGATCATGCGGTAGATATGGGTACGCGGGCCGGGGGGCGACTCGGCGGCCGTTTTGTTTTGACGGGAACAACCCCGCGCTATCCCCGTTTAATTCGTCTGGGCGCGTCTAATTCTTGCCCCTAAGGCGCAGCGCGCCCCGCGCTCGCGTCCTCTTGGAGCGCGGGGCTTCTTTTGCGGGACGGCCCGCTGCAACCGTGCTAGCCTGACCGATCGCCGCCTTTGGCGACTGAGAGCCACCGCGCCTTTCATCTCAAGGAATCGCGAACTCCCTCGTCAACACGGGAGCGCGATTTATGGGGTGCTATTTCTTACACGCCGGCCATGTAGTTGGCGTCGAGCTACTGCCCCTAGGACACTCGGACGAAGACGCGGTCACGAGGGCCACATGCTATCCTCAAAGCGTAAGGCGCCCGTTTTATGGTTACGAGCTGTGGGACGGCGACCGTTTGGTCATCAGGCGTCCCCACCCGTGCGCTGAGACGCCCGATATGGGTCAGCGGCGGCTGCCCGCTGGCCGTTTCCGCTGAGATTTGACCCGGGATTTCCATTGAGAACTGACCCGGCTTGATGATGGTTTCGGGGTCAGGCGTTCGTCAAGTTTCGAGATTTCTCCTTTGTGGGTTTGGCGGCTTTGGCGGAGCTGTTTTTGAAGCGGAAGCTGTCGTTTCCGGTTTCGAGGATGTGGCAGCGGTGGGTGAGGCGGTCGAGTAGCGCGGTCGTCATCTTCGGGTCGCCGAACACGGTTGCCCACTCGCCGAAGCTGAGATTAGTCGTGATGATGACGCTGGCGCGCTCGTAGAGCTTGCTCAGCAGATGGAAGAGCAAGGCTCCGCCGGAGGCGCTGAACGGCAGGTAGCCAAGCTCGTCGAGGATGACGAGATCGGAGTGGGTGAGCCGCGCCGCGATCTGTCCTGGCTTTCCCTGAAGCTTTTCCTGCTCGAGGGCGTTGACGAGTTCGACGGTAGAGAAGAACCGGACGCGCTTGCGATGATGCTCGATGGCCTGGACGCCGATCGCAGTGGCGAGATGCGTCTTGCCTGTGCCGGGTCCGCCGACCAGGACGACATTGTGGGCGTCTTCCAGGAACTCGCAGCGATGCAGTTGACGTGCGAGCGCCTCGTTGACCTCGCTGCTGGCGAAGTCGAAGCCGGCAAGGTCGCGATAGTTCGGAAAGCGGGCGGCTTTGAGCTGATAGGCCGTTGATCTCACCTCCCTGTCGGCCGTCTCCGCCTTCAGGAGCTGCGACAGGATCGGCAGCGCCGCCTCAAAGGCCGGAGAGCCTTGCTCGGTCAGCTCGCCGACGGCCTGAGCCATGCCGTGCATTTTGAGGCTGCGCAGCATGATGACGACGGCGCCAGCGGCGGGATTATGACGCATGGCGCGCCTCCCGGGCTTTGCGCAGGGCGTCGTAGCGCTCGACGTTGGCTTGCGGCTCGGTGGTGAGCGTCAGAGCGTTAGGCGGCTTCACGAGCGGGTGGGTCGATCGGCTTGCCGTCGACCAGCCGGTGCAGCAGGTTCAGAATATGGGTCTTGGTCGGCGCGCCGGCCTCCAGCGCCAGTTCGACGGCGGCGAGCACGGCCTGTTCGTCATGCTGGAGAACCAGGGCCAAAATCTCGACCATCTCGCGGTCGCCGCCTGGCGTCTTGAGCATGCGCTGTTGCAAGGCCCGGAAGGCAGGCGGGAGTTCGGCGAACGGCGCGCCGTTGCGCAGGGCTCCCGGGCTTGCGCTGAATGACCGCCAGATAGTGCCGCCAGTCGTAAACCGTTGTGGTGCTCTTCCGTTCGTGGGAGCGGGCAAAAACGCGACGATGTTCGCAGACGATCTGCCCCTCGGCGGCGACGACGATGCGCTCGGGATAAACTCGCACGCTGACCGGACGATTGGCGAAGGACGCCGGCACGCTGTAGCGATTGCGGTCCAAATGGACCAGGCACGTCGGCGACACGCGCTTGGCGTATTCGACGAAGCCGTCGAACGGCCGCGAAAGCTGCATCAGGCGCTGCGCCTTCTTCCGCCCATACGTCGGCGATCGCGCCGGGTTGCGAGCCGTGCAGCGTCTGGGCCCACAGCTCTCGGCAGCGCGTCTCCAGCCAGTCGTTCAGCGCGTCTAGAGAGGGGAAGTTGGGCATGGGCTGCCAGAGCCGATGGCGGGCGTCCTGGACGTTCTTCTCGATCTGCCCCTTCTCCCACCCGGAGGCTGGATTGCAGAACTCGGCCTCGAATAGGAAATGGCTGACCATCGCCGAGAAACGGGCGTTGACCTGGCGCTCCTTGCCGCGGCCGATCTTGTCGACGGCGGTTCGCATATTATGGGATGGACGTCTCCCGCTTTCCTGCCAGCATTGCTCGGCACAAAGGAGGGAAGCATGTCACTTGAATTACTCGCCATCGATCTCGGGAAGCGCTCGTTTCACTGTCATGGCATCGACAGCGATGGCGTGATCCTTTCGCGTAAGGTGAGCCGCGCCAAGCTGCTTGAGACGATCAAGGAACTCGCTCCGAAAGCCGTCGCTATGGAAGCGTGCGCCAGCGCCCATTTTTGGGGTCGGCGCTTGCTGGCCGATGGGCGCCGAGTCCTGCTGATCAATCCCTGGTTTGTGAAGCCATTCGTGAAGGGATCCAAGAACGACGCGGCGGACGCAGAGGCAATCTACGAAGCCGCGTTGCGCCCGACGATGAGATTCGTACCGGTCAAATCCACCGAGCAGCAGGATTTGCAATCGCTTCATCGCGCAAGGGAGCGCGTCGTCTGCGCGCGAACCGCGCTCATCAATCATATGCGGGGGCTGCTGGGCGAGTATGGAGTCATCCTACCCCAAGGCGCATGGCGATTTCTAAAACAGGCGCAAGACGCCATCGCGGCCGCCGACTTTCCGATTTCGCGCGGGGTCTCTTCGGCGACCTGTTCGATGAGCTCCAGTGCTCTCGATCTCCGGCTCGACAAGCTGGATCAGCAGCTCTTGAAGATTTGCCGGACGAACGAAGCTTGCCGGCGGCTGTCGAAGCTGCCGGGCGTCGGTCCGGTAATCGCGACGGCGCTCGTCGCAGCGGTCGACGACGGACGTCATTTCCGCTCAGGGCGGGAACTTGCGGCGTGGATTGGACTTGTGCCGCGCCAGTATACGACTGGAGGCAAACCTCGGCTCGGCGGAATAGGCCGGCGCGCCAATCACTATCTCCGACGTCAGATGATTCATGGCGCCCGCGCCGTCATGTTTCGACTGACGAAACACGACGATCGCCGTTCCCAGTGGCTGAAGGAGCTCGCGGCGAGGCGAGGCTTTAATCGGGCGATTGTCGCGCTCGCCAATAAGACGGCAAGGATCGCCTGGGCCGTGCTCACCCGTAAGGAGGACTATTTGGCCGCCGCATGACCGCCGCGCTTCGGCGCTGAAGCGGAGGCCGTCTTGGATGCGAGGTGACACCTGATGGTTCGTCGGCAAGGACCGCAACTTCGAAGCCTGATTTACGACAAGGCCTCCGTGGCCGATCATGTTATGAGGCCAGAAGCAGCGGACTCCCATCAAGGCCAGGGACGCACAATTGTCCCGCAACAGGCCGGATAAATTCGTGCATTCCAGCCGCCGACCCCAACAGATCGCCTTGCGCGGGAGACGTCCATAGATTGTCGTAGATGCCCCGCCGCGGCACGCCGCCCAGCACGCGGAAGGCGTGGTTATGGGCGTCGAACAGCATCTCGTGGGTCTGCTGCGGATAGGCCCGGAGAATGAAGGCGCGGCTGTAGGAGAGCTTGAAGTGAGCGACCTGCAACTTGGTCCGCTCGCCGCCGATGATCGCCCAATCTTCCGACCAGTCGAACTGGAACGCCTCGCCGGGCAAAAACGCCAGCGGCACGAACACGCCGCGGCCGCACGTCTTCTGTTCCTGTTGCCGAGCGGCCTTCCAGTCGCGAGCGAAGGCCGCCACGCGATTGTAGGAGCCGTCGTAGCCGAGCGCGACCAGATCGGCGTGCAACTGCTTGGTCGTCCGCTTCTGCTTGCGGGACTTCCCAGCCTCCTGCCGCAGCATCTGCGACAGCTTGTCGGCGTAAGGGTCCAGCTTGCTCGGCCGATCCGGCACAGCGAACTTCGGTTCAACATTGTCCGAGCGCAGGTACTTGCGGACCGTGTTCCTCGACAG
>CAWEAT010000025.1:0-99182 GCA_963806935.1 uncultured Alphaproteobacteria bacterium | reverse complement strand
CGAGCGTGCGATGGCCGGATCGAAGTCGTGCGACCCGTTTCATTGTCGCTTCGCCGAACGGCGCGAGACCGGCCCCGGATCGACCGTGAACGTCACGTCCATCACGTCGGGCGGCGTGATCGACGACGGGGGCGATCGAGGCGACCTTGGCAGACGGTGCAGCCCATCCTTGCGGAAATAGTCGACCATCCGTGCCTGCGCCGCGCGCAGGTCGGCCGCCGCGACGGGGTGCTCCGGGCTTGAGACGGGACGATCCGCGCCGGCAGTTGCGTCTCGGAAAACTCCGCGCCGGCCGGACCGAGCACGCGGACCGAGCGGATGCTGAATAGCGGCCCCGGATCGACGTTGATCGAGACAGGCGCGGGCGCGCGGTTCCGGTAGGCCTCCGCGGCGCGCGCGAAGCCCGCGATGTCGGTGGAGAGGATGCTCATGCTGGCGCGGTCGATCGAGATCGTCACGGCGGCGTCGTAGTAGCCCGCGCCCCACAGCGCATCGATGATCGGCCCGAAATCGCTTTCCGCGCGCCGGGCGAGCGCGTCGCCGTCGGGGGGCGCGTCCTTGCGGAGCTTGTAGAGCGACGAGGCGTCCTGAACAGCACTCTTGAGCCCTTTGTCGCCAGCCGCGACGACGACCGTGACACCATAGGAAATCGCCGTCGGCGAGACGGGCGGCGGGCTTTCGTCCCAACTCCAAAGTCCGAAGAAGTCGAAGGCCCGCGCGCTATCCCACCCGCCACACGCGACCAGAGCCGTCGCCAGCGCGACCGCAACACGCACGTTGACGCGATCGGGACGCAACATCCAACCATTCACCAATACGCTGATCCCCTGGTTGAGGAGGGACAATTGCCTATCGTTCCCGGTCGAACGGTTTAGGCGCCAAAAGTCGAGCCCGCGTCTTCCTGGGATCGAGCGGGCCCGACAGCGGGGCCCGCGAGTTGAACGAACCGCCGCTCGCGCCCGTTCCGCGATTGTGGGCCATTAACGTTACCACCGAGCGAACGGCACGGTCCGCCCTTGGCGCCGACAGGCGCGCCGGCCAGGGCTTGAACCGACAGACCGCACAATCTTTTTTTGGCGCTGATTATTTCCGAAGAATCCAATTGCTTTGATTTCGCGAGCTTTTGTCGCTTGCGCCTGTTTAGCCGCCGCGGCTAAGCCAGGTGCGCGCGCGGTTCGGCATCAGGACCACGCGGCCGGTTTCGTTAAATCAAATTGCTCTAACCTGGCGGCTCTACCCCGCAACGAAAAGGCCTTTCCATGTCCTTCGCACGCTACCCATCGCTCATCGACCGGGTCGTCTTCATCACCGGCGGCGGCTCGGGGATCGGCGGCGCCATGGTCGAGGCCTTCGCCGCCCAGAAGGCGAATGTCGCGTTCGTCGACATCGCGGTCGAGGCCTCGAAGGACCTCGTCGCCAAGATCGGCGCCTCCCACCCCCCGCCGCTCTTTCTCCATTGCGATCTGACCGACATTGCAGCGCTCGAGGCGGCGATGGAGGAGGTCCGGCAGCGGCTGGGGCCGATCGGCGTTCTCATCAACAATGCCGCCAACGACCAGCGCCAGGATGCGGATGAGACGAGCGAAGAGGATTGGGACCGGACGATGGCGCTCAATCTCAAGCACCAGTTCTTCGCCGCGCAGATTGCGCGCCGGTCGATGCGGGAACTCGGCGGCGGCGCGATCGTCAATTTTTCGTCGACCGCATGGATGATCGGGCTCGCCCGGATGTCCGCCTATTCCGCCGCCAAGGCGGCGATCGTCGGACTGACGAAAAGCCTGGCGCGCGAATTCGGACCCGACAACATCCGTGTCAACGCCATTGCGCCGGGCGCGGTAATTACGGAACGGCAGCGCCGGTTATGGATGAGCGAGAAGGACATCGCCGATTTCCGCGCCCGGCAGTGCCTCGATCGCTTGCTGCTTGCCGAGGATGTCGCGCGCATGGCGTTGTTCCTTGCCGCAGACGACAGCGCCATGATCACAAAGCAATGTTTCCTCGTCGACGGCGGAATACGCTGAATTTCGATTTAGGAAGGACTTGATCACGCCCAATTGACGGCGCATCCTCCCGCTGCGCGGCGGCCCGTCACAAGACCGCCCGAAAAGGGGAGACAGCGATGACAGTTGCGCGCATTCTGGACGACAAGGGGCGCGAAGTGTTCACCACCCAGCCGCACCGCACCCTGAAGGAAGTCGTAGAGCTCCTCGCCTCGAAGGGCGTGGGAGCGGTGGTCGTCTCGGACGCTTCGCAGAGCGTGCTCGGCATCATTTCCGAGCGGGACGTGGTCCGCGTCCTCGGCCGGCATGGAGCATCGGCGCTCGAGGATCCAGTGTCGCGTCACATGACGCCGAAGGTGATCACCGTAACCCGCGACGACACGATCGAGCATGTCATGCAGACAATGACGGACGGCCGGTTTCGCCATGTCCCGGTCGTCGAGGGCGGCCGCCTGATCGGCATCATTTCAATCGGCGACGTCGTCAAGCGGCATGTCAACGCGCTCGATAGCGAACGCCAAGCTCTGCGCGAATATATCGCGACCGCCTGAATGCCCGGGCCGCCGAGGCGTCACCCCCCGGCGGCGTCCACCCGGGCTGGTTCGGCCTCACGCATGATTTCAGCGGCCGCCTTGCGGACCGCCTCGCGGCCGAGACGGATCAATTCGTCGGCGCGATGAAACTCGAACATCCCGATCTTGCCGACCTTGAGCTGCACCAGGGCGTCCGGCGGATCGCCCGCCAGCCGCGAGCGCATGATGCGGTCCTGGAGAATATCGAAGGCGCTTACCATCGACGTCACGAGCCCGGGGGCCGAAGCATCGGCGTTGGCGTCCGAGCGGGACCAGACCGCGCCTACGCGCCACCACCGCGCGATCACGCCGCTGCTGTCGCTGGCGCGATCCTCGGTCGCTGCCGGCGGCTCCAAGCGGCCGAACGGATCCTGAAGGGCCGTGCCGCGCCCGACGCTGTCGCTCGAAACATTGAGCGCGATGACCCGCTCAGCGCCAAGCGCGCGCGCCACGCTCACCGGCACTGGATTGACGATCGCTCCGTCGAACAGCCAGCGCCCTTCGATCTTGACCGGCTCGAATACGCCGGGCAACGCGTAAGAGGCGCGGATCGCATCGACTAGGGAGCCCCGCCTCAGCCAGATCTCGTGCCCGTCGCCGATCTCAGTCGCGACGCCGGCGAATCTGATCGGCAAATCCTCGATCTGGATGCCGCCGAGCGCCGCCTCGAGCCTTGCGCGGAGCCGCTCGCCGCCGATGAGGCCGCTGCCCGCGAACGAGAAATCGAGGAGGCCGAGCACTCGCCTCCTGGTCAGCGAACGGGCGAAGGCCTCCAGCATCTCGAGCCGCCCGGCCGCATAGCAGCCGCCCACCAGCGAGCCGATCGAAGAACCGACCACCACATCCGGCTTGAACCCGAGCGCGTCCAGTTCCTGCATCGCGCCGATATGGGCCCAGCCGCGCGCCGCCCCCGCGCCAAGCACGACGCCCACTTTCGCCCGCCGGGACCGTACCACGGCCGGCAAAGGCTCAGTATCGTTTCTGCGATAGGCCGCCCTGAACATTGCCCAACTCGCCTGCAAATGGCCCGATGCCTTGCCTTCCGCTGCGAAACTTAAGCTTGCGCGCCAGACATCGCCAGATAATTAACGTCGACTGGTTTCAATTCCCCGCGAAGGCCGCTGGTTCCCAACCGCGCCTCCTCGTTCGTCAGCGGCGGGTCGCCGACGGTTCGACGAACGCCAGCCGGGCGGCGCCCCCGTCAGTCTCAACCCGGCGGTAAAAGCACGAGCGGCGGCCGGTGTGGCAAGCCCCGCCGTCGCCGCCAACCTCGACGAGGGCGAGAAAAGCGTCCTGATCGCAGTCGACGCGCAATTCGACCAAAGTCTGGGTTTGGCCGGACGTCTCTCCCTTTCGCCACAGCGCCTCGCGCGAGCGCGACCAGTAGTGGACGACGCCGGTCGCAAGCGTCGCCTGCAATGCAGCCTCGTTCATGTGGGCGAGCATCAGCACGTCGCCGCGCGTCGCGTCGACTGTGACGCAAGTCGCGAGGCCGTCTGCGCCGAACTTCGGCCTGAACTCCAAACCCTCCTCGCGATCGCTTGTCTCGCCAGCCGAAGGGCCGACCTTGGATTTGTATCCAGCGTTATCCATCTACGCCTCTCTGCGGCGCATGGCTCTCGCCCGCGCCTTCCCTGGGGCCTCGATTTCGGCTTTCCCGTCACTTATATAGGGCTCACAGAGATTGGCACAGGATGATCGACGACATCTACAATCGGCGTGTCCTCGAGCTGGCGGCGAATATTCCCCGGCTCGGGCGGCTCGCAAATCCGGACGCCACCGCCAAGGCGCATTCGCGGCTCTGCGGCTCGACGGTCGTGGTCGATCTTCGCGTCGAGGACGGTCGGGTGGTCGATTTCGCCCATGACGTGAAGGCTTGCGCGCTTGGCCAGGCTTCCTCGTCGCTGATGGCGCGCCATGTGGTCGGCGCGACTTTCGAGGAGCTCCGCGCCCTGCGCGATCAGATGACGCAGATGCTCAAGGCTGACGGCCCTCCGCCGGGCGGCAAATGGGCGGATTTCGCGGTTCTCGAGCCGGTGCGCGGTTATAAGGCCCGCCATGCGTCGACCCTGCTGACGTTCAACGCCGTCGTCGACGCCCTCGGCCAGATCGCCGCGCGCGACACGGCGCAAGAGCCGGCGCGAGCTTCGTGAGCGCGCTCGTCCTCGGCCCGCGCCGCGCCGCTCACGCGCTGATCCGCTTCTACCAGCTCACGCTCTCCTCGCTGCTCGGCCGCGAGTGCCGGTATTTGCCGACCTGCTCGGCCTACGCGGACGAAGCAATCCAGCGGCATGGGCTGTGGGCGGGCTCGTGGATGGGCTTGGCGCGGGTATGCCGCTGCCACCCGTGGGGCGGCTCGGGCTACGACCCGCCGCCGCCGCGACTTCCCTTGCGGGCTTCCTGGGCGCGGCCGTGGCGCTATGGAGTCTGGCGCTCGCCCCGCGAATGACGGCGGCAAGCCTTGCCTGTCCGGCTCCCGACCATTATGGACTGACGCTGTTCCAAAGCCAGCCCTTGTGAGACCTGATCCATGGCCGAGCCGCGCCGGGCCGCCGCATCTGCGCCTCGCATCGAGGGCGGCCGTTTCCTCATCGTCGAGGCGCGCTACTACGACACGATCGGCGCCGGCCTCCTTGCCGGCGCGACACGCGCGATCGACGCCGCCGGCGCGACCCACGATCTCGTGAGCGTAGCTGGCGCGCTCGAAATTCCCGCCGGCATGGCCATCGCCCTCGATGCAGCAAAGGCGGCTGGCCGGCCTTACGACGGGGCGATTGCGCTCGGCTGCGTCGTCCGCGGCGAGACGTTCCATTTCGAGATCGTCGCCGGCGAGTTGGCGCGGGCGCTGATGGACATGTCGGTCGCGCGCAAGCTCGCGCTCGGCAACGGCATTCTGACCACCGACACGATCGGCCAGGCCGAGGAGCGCGCCGATCCCGCGCGTGGCGACAAGGGCGGCGAGGCGGCCCGGGCCGCGCTCGGCCTCGCGGAGCTTCAGCGCCGGCTCGCCCGGCGATGAAGCGGTCCGAGCGGCGCTCGGCAGCGCGCCTGGCCGCTGCGCAGGCGCTCTACCAGATGGAGATCGCCGACAAGGGGCTTGCGGACATTCTGGCCGAATTCGAGGCGCATTGGATCGGCCGCGAGATCGAGGGGGATTCGTATACCCCAGCCGAGCTCGCGTTCTTTCGCGACGTGGTCTCCGGCGTATTGCGCGACCAGTTGCCGATCGACCGCGGCCTTGACGACGCGCTGGCCAAAGGCTGGCCGCTCAAGCGGGTCGAAGCGCTGATGCGCGCGATCCTGCGCGCTGCGTTCTACGAATTGCGCAATCGCCCCGATGTGCCGGCGCGGGTCGCGGTGACCGAGTACGTCGATGTCGCCGCCGCCTTCTTCGGCCCGGAGGAGAGCGGCATGATCAACGCCGTGCTCGACGCGCTGGCCCGCCAGACCCGCCCGGCCGAGTTCGCCGCCGGGCGGTGACGGCCCTCCCTGCCGAGCCGATCCGAATGTAGCCAAACCGGCGCAAGGCTGGGTCAAATTCGGCCAAGCCGGCCAAAGAGAACGGCTTGGATTTGCTTGGATCTCCTTGTCTGTTTCGAGCTTTTTCAATGGGTTATGCCGACTCCCCGCCATTTCCTTCTTTCTCGCCCGACGGCCGGCATCGCGGTTGGCGAAAAAAGATCGCGGGCTCCGGCGGGTTCGTCGCCGCCAGTCGTTTCAAGTCGCTGAGGATGGGCGTCATGTTGAAGCCATCCTATCCTCGATTCTGATTTTCAGCAAGAAAATGGCGCGGGAATCTTTGCGAAGGTCGCGGCGGCTCGCTGAACCTTGAGCGGCGCGCACGCGCTTAGCTTCCCCCGGGCGTGGAGCTGCTTTGCGCCACGGTCTGACCGGGACGGCGGCCGTGGCGCGCGATAGGGCCGGTTTCCACGCGATTCGACCCTCTCACCGCGCCACGCGCGTTCCCTTACGCAAGGTCAAGCAGAAAAGGCGGCCGCCGCGGAGATTTATGTGGATAACCGGTTCGCGGGGATTTATAATATGTTAACGATGATCAAAGAGTTTGCGTTGTCGTTTCGCGTGGCCAGCCTCCTGATTCGCGATGCGAAACAAGCCGCCAAGGAGTTGCCGCCATGCCGTGGGCCGACCTGTCCGAGGGCTTTTCAGGTCTCAAGCAATGGTCCGAGCCGGTCATTTATGATCGGCTGATCGCCGCCTACCGTAAACTGATCAGCGACAACGACCTCGCCCGCAATCTGACCCGCCTTCATGCCCGGGTCTGGCGCGCGCTGATCCGCGGCGACATGGTTGAGTTCGAGGATACCCGCGAGACGCTAGTCGGCGCGCTCGATCCCTGCGCCCTTACCCTCGACCATCTGGCCGAGGTCGACGGCGAGATCATGATCGAGCTGCTCGACGTGGTGATGGCGCGCTACAACCGCTCCCACCGCACCGCGCGCGCCTATCACCTCGCGCTCATGGACCTCGCCGGCCGGCTGCGGCCGATGCGCCTCGCGGCCTGAGCCCGCCTTTCGATCTCAAAGCTGCTCCTTGAGTCGCTTCCGGCGCTAGAACGGACGCGGCCCCGTCTGTCGAGGCCGGCGCCCAGCGCGTAGGCCAGGCCGGGGGTCGCTCAAGCGCGGGAAGCGGCTCTTCCCGCGCCTTGACGGTTCGTCCAATGCTCCGTTGAAGCGAGATTGCTTGCAGGCGAAAAACCCTCAATGGAGGATAGGCGGCGAGGCAAGACCGGTCATCACGAACTGGAATTTCTCGTTGTCAGACACAACGCTGCGGTCGGTCGTGAAGAACACTCCCTCCGGCGCCTGATACTGACCGACGAAGAACCCCTTGATGGTCTGTATCGTGTACTTGCAGTTGCCGAGGTCGGTGATGGTGAATTTCTCCCATCCCAGAACCTGCGTCGCATCGGTGTGGAAGATATCGGTGATGCTGTCGATGCAGGCGCCCGGAAAACCCGGATGGCAGTGTATATATTCCTGCACCTCGCCGCCGCCGCCGAGCGCGGTGACAAAATTCGAGCCGTTCGATGTCTGGAGCGCATAGGTCCCGTCCGGCTGGCGGATCAGCTTGAACCGCGACTCGGCCCAACCGCCATATCCCGTCGCGACCGCGTCGCTGACGGCGCCGCCGCCACCCGGCGCCGAGAGCGTCCAGCCGTCGAAGGGAACGACGTTGGGGATGATGAAATACTCGATTCCCGTCCCCAGGTCCCCGCACTTTACCGGCCTGAACTCCTCCCATGCGCCGACATTCGTGGCGTCGGTGTGGATGGCGTCCTCGTATTGTCCTCCGGCGCCGACGGCGGTGACGTCCCTTTTGCCGATGGTAAAGAGCTCGTAATAGGTAGCGCCGGAGCTTACCAGGCTCAGATCGTTCATGCGGAATTGCTCCCAGCCCCGAATCTGGGTCGCATCGGTATGCAGGGCGTCCGAAGTCATGCCGCCGCCGTTGACCGCGGTGACGAAGTTGCCTGACGCTGTCTCAAAGCTCTTGTCGAACGCGGTCGCGGCCGGGTCGGCCACGACGATCCTGAATTTCTCCCACGGCCCGGCGGAAGTCGCTTCGGTGATGATCGTCGGAGCGTCGGAGCGCCCTCCGCCGCTGACAGCGGTGAGGTAGAACCCCTTCTTGGTCCGGAACGCGAACTCGCCCGGAAGGGTGGATGACTGCGCGTAGGCTACAGTGGGAAAGGCCCGCCAGCGCCGCGATCAGCGCGAGGCTCGGCAGGAATGTTCCAGGCGGAAGCCTTTTCCTTCCACACGGCGGGCCGGCGGTCGTGAGACGCGGGAGCGGCCGATCATGTCGAAGGCGCGGTTCAAGACCTTGGCGCGGTAAACGCGAGTTCCCGAGATCGGGATGTGCGATCGCCATGCTGTTCTCCTCTAAGGACGAACTGACCCCGAGACACCGTACTTCCGCCGTGGCGGCTTAGACTGTGAGCCCAATCACCTCTCTGCGGAAGACTATCAGCCGCGGACTTTGACGCTTGCAAGGCGGCTGTTCAAAGGACAACGAGGGCGCCCGGGCGGCCGTTCCTGATCTCGTTTCGATCCTAAAGCTGCTCCACGAGCCGCTTGCCACGCAGCTGGCGGTAGAACGGGCGGGGTCGGCCTTTGTCGAGGCCGCCGTCGGCGTCCAGACGAGCTCGACCAGTTCGGCCTCGGGATGGACAGCGCCCTCGACCCGCCGGGCGATTGAGCTCGCGTCGGCGATCAGGAAGCGGGCGCGGCCGGCGCGGCGGGCGCTGCAGCTGGCCTGCTCGCGGGCGCTGGTGAAACCCGCGCCTTTTTGGGCGCTGCCTTCGACGTTCGGGATTGGGCGACGGAGGGTCGCGCCGCCGCCTTGGGCGCCGAAATCGTTCCAACCGGCGCCGTCGGTCGCATGCCCATGCTGTGATGCATGTGCGCCTGGGCCCCGGTCGATGAGATGAGCGGGCAGCCCGAGATCGCGATTCCAACAGCAATGGCTGCGGCTCGATACATGGACGTTCGTTCAAACGGCATGCGCTTTGCTCCCTTGCGCTGTTCCCAATCTCAATTGGACCCCCGCGGCCCCGGACCCGATGTAGACGACCTTTCACCTTCTTGCCAGCGTCACCGCGGACGTCTGACGAAAGCCAGATGGACATCGCGGGACTGTCACTATCCGCCGATCGCCCTCGATCGGGTGCGACGAGGAGCATGAGCCTTCCGGCTTTGTCCGGTGTCTCGCCGGACGCCGCCGACGGCCCTTGGCTGCGGGCGGGGGAGCGACTTTCCTTGTTGCCGGGGTCGCTGGCATAACGGAAGTGTTCGCAGCCGTGCGCCGCTCTGATTCGATGAACTTGGACGGCGCATGGTCCGGGAGCTTCCAGACAAAGCGACAATGACCGCATTTCCATTTCGAAAAGCCCACTTTATCGGCCTTGCCGGCGTGGGCATGAGCGCCACGGCTATCCTGCTGCGCGACAGCGGCGTTGCCGTAACAGGCTCCGACGAAGCCATCTATCCGCCGATCTCGCAGGTGCTGGCTCGTGAAGAATTCGCGTGCCGGGCGCCTTACGCGGCGCGGAATATTCCTGACGACGCCGACCTTATCGTCATCGGCAAGAACGCGCGGTTGGTTCCGAGCGAGAATGATGAAGTAGCCGAGGCTTTCGCGCGCGCCGCGAGACCCGGAGGACCGAAAATTCTGTCCTTCGCCGAAGTGCTCGCGCTTCTTTCGCGCGGCCACGAGAACATTGTGGTGGCTGGATCTTTCGGCAAGACGACGAGCGTTTCGATGATGGCGCATTGCCTCGCGAGCGCGGGGCTCGATCCCTCGTGGATGATCGGCGCCGTCCCTTTGTCGCCTGCTCGGGCGTCCAATGCCGGCGCGGGACGATTATTCCTGCTTGAAGGCGACGAATATCCGTCTTCCAACACCGACAATCAGTCGAAATTTCTGCATTATCGTCCTGCGCACGTGCTGCTGGCGCCCCTGGCGCATGACCACGTCAACGTCTTTCCAACGATCGACTCCTATCTCGCGCCCTTCCATCGCCTCTTTGATCTGGTCCCGCGCGACGGGCTCATCGTTGCGGCGACCTCAGGCGAACTCAGCGAGCGATTTCTCGCCGAAGCGAAACGCGATGTCGTGACCTTCGGGCTCACAAGGGGCGACTGGCGCGCGGAAAATATCGAGTATGGCGCAGTCTCCGAATTCACATTGACTGAGCGAGGCCGCGAGATCGCCCGCGTAAAGACCACCCAGCTCGGCGCGCACAATATCGAAAACATGGTTGGGATCGGGGCGTTTGTGCTGACCCGCGGTCTTGCCAGCGTCGAGCAATACATAGCGGCGATGGCGAGCTTTCGCGGCGTAATGCGCCGGCTCGACCGAAAATCTGACCATACCAGCGTACAGATGTTCGAAGGCTTTGGATCGTCCTATGACAAGGCGAAGAGCGCAATTGCGGCGATGAAAAAGCATTTTGCGCGGCGGCGCCTGCTTGTCGTGTTCGAGCCCCACACGTTTTCGTGGCGCAATCGCAACAAGCTCGAATGGTATGACGACGTGTTTAGCGGCTGTGATCGCGTTTTCATATTTGAGCCGGCGAACTCAGGGAGCTGGCGCCCATGAGCAAGCAAGTCTCAGCGAGATCATGGAGCGAGTGCACGCTGCCGGCGTGGACGCCATGCCGATACACTCCTGCGAGGAGGGCCTTGCCAAAATTGGCGCTGAGTTACGCAAGGATGATGCTGTGCTATTTCTGACTTCCGGTGATATGGGTGGTTTGATTGAACGGTTGCCGCTATTTGCGGAGAAGCAATACCCGATTCTCGGTTCTAAATAATTGGCCTGCTCAATCGTTTCCTTAAGTCGAATCCGACGCTGAGCCCGCTAATCCGTCTGCTCTTTTGAGCCGAACTGGCGGGGCTCGAAGCAACAGAGCGAGATGGAGCTACAGCTGCTCCACGAGCCGCTTGCCGCGCAGCTGACGATAGAATGGGCGGGGCCGGCTCTTGTCGAGGCCGCCGTCGAGCGCCTGGACGAGATCGGCAAGGGCCGCGCGGGTGATGTCGGGGAGATCGAGGTTCAGCGCTTCGTCGAGCGGCGTCCAGACGAGTTCGACCAGTTCGGCCTCGGGATGGACAGCCCCCTCGACCCGCCCGGCGATTGAGCTCGCGTCGGCGATCAGGAAGCGGGCGTCGAAGCGCCGGGGACGTCCGGGCGGGGTGATCGCGCGGGCAAGGAAGTCGATGGCGTCGAGCGCCGGAGTGACGCCGGTCGCCGCGAACCTGGACCAGGCGCCGGGCGGCGGATTTGCCGGGGCGCCATGATCGGGGGCGCCGATCGCGAGCCCGGTTTCCTCGAATGTCTCGCGGATCGCCGCCAGCGCCAGCGCGCGGGCGAAATGCGGCGACGGCCGGCGCACCCGGGCATTGAGTTTCGCCTCGACGTGAGGATCGAGCGCGGTCGCCGCGGCCATACGCCGATCCTCCGGCTCGAGCCGCCCGCCGGGAAAGACGAACTTGCCGGGCATGAACCGGTGTCCGGCGTGCCGCTTGCCCATCAGCACCCGGGCGTGGCCGCGCTCAGAGCGTTCGATGAGGATGAGCGTCGCCGCGTCGCGCGGGCGAAGCGCGCGATCGGAGTTGGCGCGATCGGACTTGGCGGCGTCGGTCACGTCCGGTCGCCCTCGGCGCCGAAGCCGTGCATGCACATCGCCCATTGCTGGCCGATGACGGCGCCCTTGGCGCGAGGCAGGATGATGAGGCTCGCGACGATGGTCACCGCGAGCCAGAAGCCGGCCACCCAGAGAAGCGACGAATGCGGCCACAGTTCGTCGGAGAGCAGGATGCCGGCGCCGACCCCATGGGCGACGATCAGCAGGGTGAGGTAAGCCGGCGCGTCGTCGGCGCGCTGGGGACTCATGTCCTCGCCGCAGATCTTGCAGGTGTTGACGACCTTGAGATACGAGCGGAACAGCTGGCCCCGGCCGCAGGCCGGGCATCGGCCGAAGAAGCCGCGGGCGATCGCGGCGCCCAGCGGACGCTCGGGGCGGGGCGTGGGGATGCGCCAGAAGCGCGTCATGTCGTTCATCGCCGCTTGTCCCTGCGGCTCGGCTTGAACGGCGCGGGTCCGGCCGGTTTGCGCCCGCCGCGCGGCTCGGCGCCGGCGCGCAGGATTTCGAACCGGAGCGCGCCGGCGAACGGCGCGGCCTCGATGAGACGCACCCTGACCGAGCCGCCGAGGCGGAACGCTTCCTTGGTCCGCGTCCCGACCAGGGCGCGGTTTGCCTCCTCGAAGCGGTAATAGTCGTCGCCGAGCGTCGCGGCGGGCACGAAGCCGTCGGCCCCGGTCGCGCTCAGCTTCACGAACAGGCCGGCGCGGGTCACGCCGGCGATGCGGCCCTCGAACACGGCGCCGACCTCATCGGCCAGATGCGCCGCAATAACGCGGTCGACGGTCTCGCGTTCCGCCGCCATCGCGCGGCGTTCGGCGGCGGAGATGTGCTCGGCGATCTGCGCCAGCTCGCCCGCGCGCATGTCGTTGAGCCCGTCCCCGCCGAGATTAAGCGCACGGACCAGCGCGCGGTGGACGATGAGGTCGGCGTAGCGGCGGATCGGCGAGGTGAAGTGGGCGTAGCGGCGTAGGTTGAGGCCGAAGTGGCCGTAGTTCTCGTGGCTGTATTCGGCCTGCGCCTGGGCGCGCAACACCACCTCGTTGACCAAAGCCTCGACCGCCTGCCCTTTCACGCGGCCGAGGACGCCGTTGAAATGCGACGGGCGAACGCGCTCGCCCTTGGCCAATTTGACGCCGATGGTGCGCAGGAACTCGATCAGGTCGTTGAGCTTCTCGACGCTCGGCGCGTCATGGGCGCGATAGAGGAGCGGCGAATGCGCGGCTTCGAGCGTCTCGGCGGCGGCGACATTGGCGAGGATCATGAACTCCTCGATCAGCCGGTGGGCTTCCAGCCGCTCCGGCCAGCGCACGTCCTTGAGCCGTCCCTCCCGGTCGAGAACGAGCTTGCGCTCCGGCAGATCGAGGTCGAGCGGATCGCGCCGCTCGCGCTCAAGTCTGATCACCGAATGGGCCGCGTAAAGCGGCCTCAGCACGCCCTCCAGCAGTGGGGCCGTCGTCTCGTCCGGACGCCCGTCGATCGCGGCCTGAGCCTGCTCGTACGAAAGCTTGGCGGCGGACCGCATCATGATGCGGTGGAACTTGTGCGAGCGCTTGCGCCCGTCGGCGCCGAGGACCATGCGCACCGCAAGCGCGGGCCGGTCCTCGAGGGGGCGCAGCGAGCACAGGTCGTTCGAGATCCGCTCCGGCAGCATCGGCACGACGCGATCGGGAAAATAGACCGAGTTGCCGCGCTCGAGCGCCTCCCGATCGAGGGCCGAGCCGGGGCGGACGTAGGCCGCGACGTCGGCGATGGCGACGGTGACCACGAACCCGCCGGGGTTGCCGGAGTCGGTGTCGGGCGCCGCATGGACCGCGTCGTCGTGGTCCTTGGCGTCGGGCGGATCGATGGTCACGAGCGGCAGAGCGCGCCAGTCCTGGCGCGGCGGGCTGAGCCGGACGGGCCGCGCGGCTTCAGCCTCCTTCAGCGCCTCGGGCGAGAAGACATGCGGGATGTGATGGGTCGCGAGCGCAATCAGGCTCACCGCGCGCTCGGACTTGACCGAGCCGATCGTCTCCACGACGCGCGCGTGCGGAGGCCCGATGCGCGCGTCGCGCAACGGTTCGATGGCGACGAGATCGCCGTCCCGCGCCTCGCCGGCCATGGCGGCGGGCACAAAGAATTCGCGCGCCGCCCCGCGCTTCTCGACCGGCAGCGCCCGGCCCGAGCCGTCCGCCGCGGCGCGATAGACGGCGAAGGCGCGGCCTTTGAGCTTGTCGAGGATCTTGATCACCCGGCCCGAATAGGCCGCGGCGCCCTCTCCGGCGCCGGGGTCGAAGTCGACCCGCATCAGGACCCGCGCGCCGAGGCCCGGCGCCGGCGCGCGCTCGCGCTTGGCTCCGCTGCGGCGAACGACAATGCGCGGCGCGGGCGCTTCCCCGCTCCACTCGACGGGCCTTGCGATCAATTCGCCGTCGCGGTCGCGCTCGGCGATGTCGGCGACGACGAGCGAGGGCAGGCGGCCTTGGACGGTGAGCGCCTTGCGGCCGCGCGCGACGGCGCCTTCGGCCTGCAAGTCCTTGAGGATGAGCTTCAATCCCGCCTTAGCTTCACCCGTGACGCCGAAGGCGCGAGCGATGTCGCGCTTGGTGACCCGCGCGGGCGCCCGCTCGCCGTTGGGCGCTGGCGCTCCGCCGATGAAGGCCATCACCTGCTCGCGCGAAGGAAGCGCCGCGGCCCGCGGTTCAGCCGCGTTTCGGTCAGCCTTCGGCGCGCGCCGACGGATTTTTTGATTCTGCAAGGCTTCCACTTCTCAAGGGCGGCGGAAGCGCCCCGCTACGAAGGTAAGTTCGACCGCCCAAGGAAACAAGCCGTCAGCGTTCGACGGCAGGAAGGAGGCCCACTCAGCGCCTCGGGGCTTTCTCGATCCTGAGCAGGGTGAACAGCTTCATCGGCGCGAGCTCGCTGCGCTCGACGATCCGCGCGTCGGGGCGCGAGCCGATCCAGTCCGCGACCGTTGAATAGGGGAAGTTCGGATGCCAGCCGAGCCAGCCGGCTGCGGTCTCCATCCGACGCTCGACGCCAGCCCGCAAACCCGCGGAGGCGGCGAAGTGGTTCATCACGATAAGGGCGCCGCCCGGCCTCAAGACCCGCCAGGCTTCGTCAAGCGCCCGCTCGGGATGGGGAACGACGCTGATCACATAGGGCGCAAGCGCGACGTCGAACGCGGCGTCGGGAAACTCGAGCGCGCCAGCGTCCATCATATGCAGGCCCTTCACCTGCGCGAGCCCCATGCGCTCGACGCGGGCGCGCGCCGCGCGCAACATCGGCGCCGAGATGTCGATGCCGGTCACCAGCACATTGCCGGGCAGAAGCCGCAGTTCGAGCCCGGTGCCGATGCCGACGACCAGAATTTCGCCCCCGGGACCGGCCGCCTCGGCCGCGGCGCGCGCCGCCGCCGCCCGGCCCGGATGGAAGGGGAGATCGAAGATGAGGTCATAGACCGGCGCCCAGCGGCCATAGGCCGCTTCCGCCGTCTGTCCCGCATGAGCGTGCGTCGCGTTGACCGGATTCATCGACGGGCCCTCCTGCAAGCCCACGCTTGCCCGTCCTTCGCCTGGAGTTGCCCGGAATTATAGCACAGAATTGAGCCGCCGCGACGGGGCTGCGACGACGCCCGTCCGAGGGGCTTCGCGGGCAATCCTCCCGGTTCTCGCTTATGCTTGCGCGGCGGGCTTGCGCTTCGGGCGCGCCGCCGGATCGGAGAGCTTTGACATGATTGATCACATCGGCCTTTCAGTAGGCGACATCGGTCGGGCGAAAGCCTTCTATTTGAGCGCGCTGAAGCCGCTCGGCCTCGGCGTGATCATGGAAGTCACGCCGCAGGAAACGGGCGGCTACGCGGGCGCCGGTTTCGGGGTCGACCGAAAGCCTTTCTTCTGGATCGGCACGGGCTCGAAGCCCAAGGGCGGAACGCATGTCGCCTTCACGGCGCAAACGCACGCCGAGGTCGATGCGTTCTATCGCGCCGCGATGGGGGCGGGCGGCCGCGACAATGGCGCGCCGGGTCCGCGGCCCCACTACCACGAGCACTATTACGGCGCCTTCGTCCTCGATCCGGACGGCAACAACATTGAGGCCGTTTGTCATAAGCCGGGATAGTGAGCGCGAAGGGCTCGCCGGTTTCCCTTATCCGATGGGATGCGGAGCATGTTCATGGGCGGCGAGATCTACTTGCCGGGCTATGAGGAGGCTTGGAAAGCCGGTCGCGAACTCAACCTGCCGATCGCCCTGCATGTCGTCGGCACTTTCGGAATGCAGCCGACAGTAGGGAGTGGCGGCGCGCGCCGAAGGGAGGGGCCGGGGAACCCGCCAAGGCTACCGGGTCGCCGAACTCTTGCCCTTGGCGCTTGACGCCGCGGGCTTCTTTGCCGGAGCCGGCTTTCCGGCTCGCGCCGAGGCGCTCTTGCCGGCCGGCTTTGGCGCCCGTCCCTTCGCGGATGACGACGGCGCGGCCTTGGCTTTCTGACCAGCGTTGGTCTTTGCCGGCGCGGCCGCCTTCTTGCGCGGCTGGGCCGCAGGCCGGCCCTCGCGCTCGGCGATGAGGTCCAGAGCTTGGGTCATGGTGACGGAGTCCGGCGTGGTCCCCTTGGGGATGGTGGCGTTGACTTTGCCCCAGTTGACATAGGCGCCATAGCGCCCGTCGCGCACGGTGACCGGTCCGCCGTCCGGATGCTGGCCGACGAGCCGGCCGATGACGCCGCCGCCCGCCGCTCTCGCTTTCAGGAGCGCCACCGCATCGTCGAGCGTGAGGCCCGCCGGGTCGGTCCCCTTGGGGATCGTGGCGTTGATCTTGCCGTGGTTGACGTAAGTCCCGAACCGGCCCTGCTTGACGCTGACCTGCCCCCCCTCCGGATGCTCGCCGAGAACGCGGCCTGCGCCGCCGCCGCCGAAACGCGCGGCGCCCGCCCCGCTCTCCTTGGCGACGATGAGATCGATCGCCCGATTGGCGCCGACCTCGAGCACATCGTCGTCGCGTCCAAGATTGGCGTAGGTCTTGCCGTGCTGGACATAGGCGCCATAGCGGCCGATGCCGGCGAGGATCGGCTCGTTGCTCGTGGGGTGGCGCGCGACCTCGCGCGGCAACGACAGAAGCGCGAGCGCCTTCTCAAGCGTCACATCGTCCGGCGAGAGCCCGCGCGGCAGCGACGAGCGGCGCGGCTTCTCCTCCGACCCCTTCTCCGCTTCGCCTTCCTGCACATAGTCGCCGAAACGGCCGCTGCGCAGCGTGATTTCCAGGCTGTTCTCCGGGTTGGCGCCGAGCACGCGCACGCCCGGCCGGTCGCCCTCGGCGCTTTCGGCGCCCGTCGGCGCGAGAACGCGAGAGAACTTGCAATCGGGATAGCGCGAGCAGCCGATGAAGGCGCCGTACTTGCCGAGCTTGAGCGACAATTGCCCCTCGCCGCATAGCGGGCAAAGGCGCGGATCGACGCCGTCCCCGCGCGCGGGGAAGATGTGCGGGCCGAGCAGCTCGTTGAGGCTGTCGAGCACCTGACGGGTGCCGAGGTCCTTCGTGCCGTCAACGGCGCTCGAGAAATCGTTCCAGAAATCGCGCAACAGCGCCTTCCAGTCGATCTCGCTGTTCGAGACCCGGTCGAGCTTCTCCTCGAGATCGGCGGTGAAATCGTAGCCGACATATTTGGCGAAGAAGGACTCGAGGAAGGCCGTCACCAGCCGGCCCTTGTCCTCGGGAAAAAGGCGCTTCTTCTCGATCCGAACGTAGTCGCGATCCTTGAGCACCGCGATGGTCGAGGCGTAGGTCGAGGGCCGGCCGATGCCGAGCTCCTCCATCCGCTTGACCAGCGTCGCCTCGGTGTAGCGGGGCGGCGGCTCGGTGAAATGCTGGGCGGCGTCGATCCGCTCCTTCGCGAGCTTCTCCCCTTGCCGCATCGCCGGCAGGCGGCTCGACTCCTCGTCCTCCTCGTCGTCGCGCCCCTCCTGGTAGAGAGCGAGGAAACCCGGAAAGCGCACGACCTGGCCGCTGGCGCGGAAGTCGAGCTTGCGCGCGCCCGCTTCGGCCAGAATGTCGACCGTGGTGCGCTCGAGCTCGGCGCTTTCCATCTGGCTCGCGATGGTGCGCGTCCAGATGAGCTCGTAGAGCTTGGCCTGCTCGGGCTCGAGATGGCGGGCGACGTCGCGCGGGCGCCGCGTCATGTCGGTCGGACGGATCGCCTCGTGCGCTTCCTGCGCGTTCTTGGCCTTGGCGGTGTATTTGCGTGGCGCGCCCGGCACATAGGCGTCGCCGAAATCCTTGGCGATGACCCGGCGCGCCGCCGCGACCGCCTCCGGCGCGAGGTCGACGCCGTCGGTGCGCATATAGGTAATGAGGCCGGCGGCGCCGTCGCCGACGTCGACGCCCTCGTAAAGACGTTGGGCGATCTGCATCGTGCGCGCCGGCGCGAGGCCGAGCTTGCGCGAGGCTTCCTGCTGCAACGTCGAAGTGGTGAAGGGCGGGTAGGGGTGGCGCTTGACCGGCTTCGACTCGATCGCCGCGACGGAGAAGCGCGCCGTCTCCAGCGCGTTCTTGAACGCCTCGGCCTCAGCCCCGGAGCCGACGTCCAGACGGTTGATCTTCTTGCCGTCGGCGCCGACGAGACGGGCGGTGAAGGGCGCATTGGCCTCGGTCCGCAAATGGGCGATGATCGACCAATATTCGCGCGCAACGAACCTTTCGATCTCGAGCTCGCGGTCACAGACGATGCGCAGCGCGACCGACTGCACCCGCCCGGCCGAGCGCGCGCCCGGGAGCTTGCGCCACAGGACGGGAGAGAGGGTAAAGCCGACCAGGTAGTCGAGCGCCCGGCGCGCCCGGTAAGCGTCGACCAGCGCCTCGTCGATTTCGCGCGGATGGCGCATCGCCTCCTGGACCGCGTCCTTGGTTACAGCGTTGAACACCACCCGATCGACGCGCTTGTCCTTGAGCAGCTTCTTGCCCTTGAGGATTTCATGCACATGCCAGGAGATCGCCTCGCCCTCGCGGTCCGGGTCGGTCGCGAGAATCACTCTGTCGGCGTCCTTGACCGCGTGGCCGATGTCGCTCAGCCGCTTGGCCGCCTTGGCGTCGATCTCCCAGCGCATGGCGAAATCGTCGTCCGGATCGACCGAGCCGTCCTTGGCCGCCAGGTCCCGCACATGGCCGAACGAGGCGTAAACGCCGTAGTCCTTGCCCAGATATTTGTTGATGGTCTTGGCCTTGGCAGGCGACTCGACGATCACGACTTTCATTCAGGAATCTTCCTCAGGCGGCTTGCGGCGCGTCCGGTTGCCGCCGGCCGTTTGGGCGCGGGATATGGCGACGCCGGGGCAATGTGTCAAATGGGAGGCGCCGGTCAGCGACGCTGCTCAGGCCGCGCTCTCGATGTCCGTCTTCGAGAAATCTTGCCCCTTGTAGAGAAGGGAAGCGCCGCCGGCCTTGGCCCGAGCGTAGATAAAACAATCCCCAAGGTTGAGCCGCGCCGGGTGTCCACTTCCCTTGCCGTAGCGGGCAAAGGCTTCGAGCGCGACATGAGCGGTTTCGGGCTGGATTGGCTGAACGGCGATGCCGGCGGCTCTCAGAAAGTCAACGACGTGCGTTTCGGCTTCTGCGACGGACCATTGCCGCTTCCGTGACACACCAAGCACGGCCTCGTAACTCGCAATCGGGGTCGTCTCAGCGCCATCGGCAGCGGCCAGCGCCGACAGAAGCGCATCGGCGTCTGGCTCGCGGGTAAGCATCGCGACGATTGCGGAAGCGTCTACGACGATCACAGATCGCCGCTGAGATCGTCGTAAAACGCCTTATCGGCCTCAAGCCCGGTCGCGGGGCGGCTCATGACGCGATCTTGAAGGGGCTTTATACGCTCCTGAAGCGGCTTCAGGCGCTCCGCGAGCGACGTCTCGCCCTCGATGCGCGCGAGCTCATTTTCGAGCGCGCTGAGAACCGCGTTCGTTTTTGTGGTGCTGCGGCTCGCGGCCAGCTTCGCCGCGAGCTCGACGACGCGGCGGTTTCGAATTTGGAGCATGGAGGCCTGGGTCTTCATGTATTGAATGTAGGTTCGCCGTATCAATACGGCAAGCGTTGCGTTCTTGAGGGGCGTCGCGGCAGTCGTCGGCCAGCGCCATCTGCCTCGGCATCGAGCATCAGTCGCGCGACGAGATCGTCGCGCTGCTCGATCTGGCGGACCGGCGGGACGATCGCGCCAGCTCGTCGAGCCAGGCCGTGCGACATGCCAATCGCATCGCATGAACGCGTTTGGCCCAAAGTCGTCTGGAATACGCCGCCCCGGGACTTCGCAGATGAGGGCGCGGGCCAAAGAGGAGGGGGGCATGGCGCACGATCCGCGGATCGTAAGGAATGAGGATCAGATCGAGGAACTGCGAAAGACCGTTCCCGACTGGATCAGGAATTTGCACCGCCCAGCCACTCCCGCGGTGTCGCCCAGCTTCGGCCCGCTTGAGGGACTTCGTGCGGTTGGCACGGGCATTCTCATCGCGCAGCCGTTCATCGGCACGAAACTGGCGGAGTTCGGCGCCGAGGTCATCCATGTCGAGCGGCCGGGCGGCGACACCTTCCGCTGGACCGCGCCCCTCCTGACCCGCGGGCCTCGCAAGCATGGCTGCGACAAAGCCGAGATCATGAAGAGCAAGCTCTCCATGGGCATCGACTTGAAGCACGCGCGCGGCATCGAGCTCCTGATGGCGCTGTGGAAGATTTCCGACGTCTGGATGGAATCGTCGATGCCCGGCACGCTCGAGCGCTGCGGAATCACCAACGAGCTTGCGCTCGCCGTCAATCCGTCGCTCGTGATCGTGCGGATCAGCACTTACGGCCAGTACGGCAAGGAGGACTATCTTGGCCGGCCGGGATACGACGCGCTCGCCCAGGCCTACGGCGGGATGATGAGCATTACCGGCGACCCTAGCGGCCCGCCGCAGCGGGCCAAGACCTTCACCGGCGATTACGTCACCGCGCTGACCGGCTGGGCCTCCACGATGATGGCGTTGTGGGAGGTCAAGAAGACCGGCCGGGGGCAGGTCGTGGACCTCGCCCAGTACGAAGCCGTCGCGCAGACGCAAGGAAACGTCCTGCCCCTCTACACCGGCGAAGGAGCGACCTACGGGCATACCGGCAACCGGGCCCCCGGATTTCAGCCCTACGACACCTTCAAGTGCAAGGACGGCTGGGTGTTCATCGGCGCGGTCGGCGGCGCTATCTTCAACCGGGTGCCGAAGTTCCTCGGCCTCGATCCGACAGTCTACAACTACGACGCCTGCTCCAAGGACGCAGCCGCGGTCAATTCCGACAAGGGGCGGGAACTCGACAGGCGCTTGCGCGAATATTGCGCCGCGCACACGGCGCTGGAGGTCGAGACAAGGCTCAACGAGGCAAAGATCGGCTGCGCGCGCATCTTTGGAAGCGAGGACCAGTACGCCGACGAACACTATCGCGCTCGCGAGATGACGGTTCCGGTGCTGGACCGGCAGTCCGGCGTGCCGGTCCGGGTCTATGGGGTGGTGCCGAAGATGTCGTTGACGCCGGGCCGCATCTGGCGCGGCGCGCCAGCCGTCGGCGAGGATACGACGGATATCCTCTCCAGAATGCTTGGTCTCAAGGATGTTGAGATCGCCCGGCTCTACGAAGAGCAGGTTGTGCACCGCACCGAACCCTTCACCGAGCCTCAGGTGGAAGCCATCCATCCTTGAGGTCGCCCGACTCTCGGGGGCGCTGAAAGCACGGGGTCGAGCGGATTGCCTCCGCCGACGGCGTCGTGCGAAAATGCCGCACGCTCTCCAACAACCAACGAACCCTTGAGGCCGCCATGGCGGAACGCCCTGCAAACGAGAAACCTGTCTGGCTCATCACCGGCTGCTCGACCGGATTTGGCCGCGAGCTGTCGGTCATCCTGCTCAAGCGCGGCTATCGCGTCGTGGCGACGGCGCGCGACAAGGCCAAGGTCGAGGACATCGTCGCCGGCCACGAGACGAACGGCCTCGCGCTTGCGCTCGACGTGGACCGACAGGATCAGATCGAAGCCGCCGTCGAGGCCGCCCGGCGGCGCTTCGGCCGGATCGACGTCCTCGTCAACAACGCCGGCTACGGCTATCTCGCGGCGGTCGAGGAGGGCGACGACGCCGACATTCGGGCGATGTTCGAGACCAATTTCTTCGGCCTCGCCGCCATGACGCGCGCGGCGCTGCCGATCATGCGCGCCCAGAAGTCGGGCGCGGTCGTCAACGTATCGTCGATGGGCGGCTTCATCGGCTTTCCCGGCTCGGGCTACTACGCGGCGAGCAAATTTGCTGTCGAAGGCATGTCGGAATCGCTTTCCAAGGAGGTCGGGCCGCTGGGGATCAAGGTCATTATTGTCGAGCCCGGCCCGTTCCGCACCGACTGGGCCGGCCGTTCGCTGAAAGTCCCGAAACGCCCGATCGACGCCTATGCCGAGACGGCGATCGCGCGGCGCAACTTCACCCAGTCGATCAGCGGCAAGCAGCAGGGCGATCCCGTGCGCGGAGCCGAAGCGATCATCGCCGCCGTCGAACAGGAGAAGCCGCCGTTGCGGCTCGTGCTCGGCAGCTTTGCCTACGAGGCTATGGGCGCGGAGCTTGAATTCCTGCGCAAGGAATATGAGGCGGGAGAAGCGGCCGCGCGCGGCGCGGACTACCCGAAGGGAGGTTGAGAGCCGTATTCGCGGCTTCGGGGATGATTCAGGCGTCGGCGCAAAGATGACCGACCGCTTTCATCTGCAGCGCTTCATCACCGCTCAGGAGCCGGTCTACGAAGCGGTCCGCCGTGAGCTTCGGGCGGGGCGAAAAGAAAGCCACTGGATGTGGTTCGTGTTTCCGCAGATCGCCGGATTGGGACAGAGCCCCACGTCGCTCCGCTTCGCCATTTCGTCGCTCGAGGAGGCGTCGGCCTATCTGGCCCATCCGGTCCTTGGCCCAAGGCTCAGCGAGTGCGCCACGCTTGTGTTCTCCATTGAAGGAAAGAGCGCTCCCGACATCTTCGGACCTGTTGACGCCATGAAATTACGATCGTCGATGACGCTTTTCGCGACAGCGGATCCGGCGTTTCCGGTGTTCAGATATTGCCTCGAGAAATACTTTGCCGGCGCGCCGGATCCGGCGACCTTGGCCAGGATCTAGAGCGCGTTGCCTTCGGATGAACTCGTCATTGCGAGGAGCGCAGCGACGAAGCAATCCAGCGAACGAAGGACGCTCTACGATCCGTGGATTGCTTCGCTTCGCTCGCAATGACGGCCACGGTTCGAGCCAAATGCAATCCGCTTTAGCCGGTCAATTCAATCGACCTTGAGCAAGAATCGCCCTATTGACGGCCCTGATGACCGCTTCCCGCCCCGCCTTCGTCCAGCGCCACCTGCTCGGCATCGAGCACCTGTCGCGCGAGGAGATCGTGGCGCTGCTCGATCTCTCGGACGAGGCGGTGACGATCTCGCGCCAGGTCGAGAAGAAGCGGGCCACTCTGCGCGGGCGCACCCAGATCAATCTGTTCTTCGAGGCGTCGACCCGCACCCAGTCGTCGTTCGAGCTCGCGGGCAAGCGGCTCGGCGCGGACGTGATGAACATGGCGGTCGGCGCGTCGAGCGTCAAAAAGGGCGAGACGCTGATCGACACCGCCATGACCCTGAACGCGATGCGGCCCGACATCCTCGTCGTTCGCCACCATCAGGCAGGCGCCGTCCATCTCCTGGCGCGGAAGGTCGACTGCTCGGTCGTCAACGCCGGCGACGGCGCCCACGAGCACCCGACCCAGGCGCTCCTCGACGCCCTGACCATCCGGCGCAATCTCGGCCGCATCGAAGGCCTCACCGTCGCGATTTGCGGCGACATCCTCCATTCGCGCGTGGCGCGCTCGAACATCCTGCTCCTGGGCAAGCTCGGGGCTTATGTCAGGGTGGTCGGCCCGTCGACGCTGATGCCTGAAGGCGTGGAGCGCATGGGGGTCGAGGTCGCCCATGACATGCGCTCGGGGCTCAGGGACGCCGACATCGTCATGATGCTGCGCCTGCAGCGCGAACGCATGAGCGGCGCCCTCGTGCCCTCGGCGCGCGAGTATTTCCGCTATTTCGGTCTCGACGAGGAAAAACTCGGCTACGCCAAGCCCGGCGCGCTGGTCATGCATCCGGGGCCGATGAACCGGGGCGTCGAGATCGACACGCTGGTTGCCGACGGCGCGCAGTCGCTCATCCGCGAGCAGGTTGAAATGGGGGTCGCGGTGCGGATGGCGGTGCTCGAGGCGCTGGCGCAGAACATTCCGAATGGCTGAGAAGACGGCCGGTCCTGCATTATCGCGTCAGGGGCCAGCCGCGGGACTGCGGAACACAGTCGCGCGCAGATCGGCGAAAATCATCAAGAGCCTGGTCAGGACCGAGGGTTCCGGAGTCGCGACCGAACTCACGGCGTCGAAATTCCCGGCAGATCCGCCGATCTCCTTGAGCGCGAACGGATCCGGCCCGAGCCGGCCGCCGGTCTCCTCGGGTCCGTCGCTCGAGACCTTGTCGACCGTTGCGCGACCGCCGGCCGGATCGCTTTGCAGCATCGAACCATCGGAATTCGAGCAGCACTCCGGGTCGATCGGGGAGTGGATTTCGACAATGGCTGCCGAACCGGGCTCCGCGAGAATGGGAAGCGCGCCCAAGGCCAGCGCCGCGCAGGCAAGCGCCGCTCTGCGGCTCATGACGCCTTTCCTTGTTCGAAGCCCGTTGTCGCGCCAAAGCCGAGCACATATCGCGAGAACGCCAAAGCCTGTCGGGCGGCTTCATCCATCTGGACTTCGTTCGCGTTGCCGCTCAGATCGCGCCAGACCCTGATGTCGTTGCCGACCTGTCCGCCCATTTTGACGAAGGGCTCCATCACGACCGCGCCGCCGTAACCGATCTCGCGCAACGCCGCTCCGATTTCGTGCCACGGCAGCCGCCCTTTGCCGGGAACACGCCGGTTGTTCTCGCCGGTATGGAAATGGCCGAGCAGCGGACCGGCGAGGCGGATCGCATCGCCGAAACTATCCTCCTCGATGTTCATATGGAACGTGTCGAGCATGACCTTGACATTGGGCTTGCCGATCTCCTCGGACGAATGCGACCCCCTCTTCCGCGGTGTTGAGAACATGGTTCTCGAATTGGTTGAGCACTTCCAGGCACAAATCAATTCCAAGATCAGCCGCGAAGTCGGCCAGGCGCGAGACGCCTTCCAGGCCTCGCGCCCTGTCTCCCGCTTTGTCGACGGGCTTGGAATAGTCGACTGGCCAGTAGGAGTGGAGGGCGCCGCCAATGACGCGGATATCGAGTTTGGCGAGGTTGGTCAGCGTCTCCTCGAAAAAGGCCCGCCCCGCCTTTCTGATCGATGGATCGGCGGAAGACAGGTTTCGTTGCGGGGATGGACCCAAACCGGCGGTGACCGTGATGCCATTCTCTCGCGCCGAGCGGCCAATTTGGGCGATATGGGCGGGGCTATAGCTGTTGAGATGATGAGCGGCGATTTCGATGACGTCGAAACCGAGCTTTGCGACCTTCTCCACGTATTTAAGGCAGTCGGCGCTCCACTCCTGCTCCCAGTACGAGTAATAGATGCCGAATTTCAATTGCGCCTCCGTTTCTGAGGGAAAGGTCGCTAGCCGCCCTTACGCATCCAGTGCGGAAGTCCAAACGCTGGAAAGCAGGACGAAGCGAATCGCGGGAACCCTCACTGGCGTTGCACATCTGCCGCGCCAACGATATGGGCGACGACGGCGTTCATGCTGGTTTCGCGGGTCGAATCATCGGCGATGACCTCTCCCTGACGGAGAACCACGATGCGGTCGCAGACCGAAAAAACGTCGGTCAGGCGATGGCTGATGAGGATGACGGAAATTCCGTCCCTCTTGAGGGTGCGGATGAGATCGAGCACGTGCTCAACCTCGCGCACCGCAAGCGCCGCGGTCGGCTCGTCCATGATGACGAGCTTCGGGTTGAAGGTGAGCGCGCGCGCGATCGCCACGGACTGCTGCTGGCCGCCAGAGAGCTGGCCGGTCATCTGCGCGACGGAAGGAATGCGCGCGCCCAGCCGGGCGATCATCGCCTGGGCTTCGCTGCGCATCTGCTTTGCATCGATAAGCCTGACGCCGAGGACGGAGCGCGTAAGCTCGCGGCCGAGAAATATGTTCGAAGCGACGTCGCGCATCCGGGCGAGCGCGAGGTCCTGGTAGATCATCTCGATCCCCGCCTCGCGGATTTCGCCGGGGCCCCTGCCGACTATGGAGACGCCGCCGAAGCGGATGTCGCCGCTGTCGGGCTTGTAAACGCCGGTGATCGTCTTCATGAGCGTCGACTTGCCGGCGCCATTGTCGCCGACCAGCGCGACCGCGCTGCCGGCCTCGACCGAGAACGTGACCCCGCGCAAAGCCTCGATCGCGCCGAAAGTCTTGCGGACGTCCGTGAGCTCGAGAAGACTCATCGGCGCCAGCCCTCCCTGCTGTTGATGCGATCGAGCCAGACGGCGATGATCAGCACCGCGCCGATGGCGATCTGCTGGTAGAAGGGCCGGACGGCGAGCAGGTTCAGCCCGTTCTGAAGCACCCCCATGATGAGGGCGCCGATCAGGGTGCCGACCACGCTGCCTCGTCCCCCGAACAGGTTTGTGCCTCCGAGAATGGTCGCGGTGATTGCGGTGAGCTCGTAGCTCAGGCCTGCGGTTGGCTCGCCCGAATTGATGCGCGCGGCGAACAAGAGCCCGGCGACGCCCGACAGCAGCCCTGAGAGCGTGTAGAGCAGGACTTTCATCCGCTCGACCCGCACCCCCATCGCGCGCGCGGCGCGCCTCGTTATCGCCGATCACCTGTGCGTAGACGCCGAAGCGGGTATGGGCGAGCATCAAATGGGCGACGAGCGCCGTGAGCAGCAGGATGATCACCGGCACAGGCACGCCGAGCGGCCTGCCCTGGCCGAGCCACACGATTTCGGGCGGCAGGCCATAAATCGATACGCCGTTGCTGAGGACGAGCGCGATCCCGCGCGCGACGCCCAGCATGCCGAGCGTCACGATGAACGGCGGAATGTCGCCCTTGGTGATGAGGAAGCCGTTGACGGCGCCGGTCGCCGCCCCGGCCGCAAGGCAGCCGAGAATCCCCATCCACCAGGGAAGATCGAGATCGGACGTGATCATCGCGCCCACGACCCCGGAAAGAGCGAGCATGGAGCCGACCGAAAGATCGATGCCGGCCGACGAAATGACGAACGTCATCCCGATCGCCAGCACGCCGAACACCGAGGTCGAGAGAAGAATGTTGAGAATGTTGGAGACGGACAGGAAGGCGCTCGACAGGAATGCCATCGCCGCGCACAGCACGGCGAGCACGATCAGCGATTCGAGCCGGACGGCGCCGCCGCCGCCGAAGCGCGCCCGCCACGACGCAGGCGCGGCGGTGCTCGGGCTCGAAGTCATGGATCGCTCCTCGAATACGCGGCGCCGTCCGCCAAACGTGCGCGGCGGCCGGCGCCGGCCCGGATCACTTGACGTACTGCAGCATCGGCTCCTTGTTCGCCTCGATGACCTCCTTGGTCAGAACAAGGGTCGGCACGTAGGTCATCTCCGGGACCTTGTCGCCCGCCAGCACTTTCTTGACGTCCTCGACCGCCTGCATGCCGACCAGATAGGGCAATTGCGCGACCGAGGCGTTGAGCCGTCCCGCCTTGATCGACTTGACGGCGTTGCTGTTGCCGTCGACGCCGATGACGACGATCTTGTCCTTGCCCGCCGACCGCGCCGCTTCGACTGCGCCGAGCGCCATGTCGTCATTGGCGCAGAAGATGGCGACGAGGTCGGGATTGCGCTGCAGCGTGTCGTTGGTGATGTTGGCGGCCTTCAGACTGTCCCAGTCGCCCGGCAGAGAGGCGACGATGTTGAGGCCGGGCGCCTGCTTCTTCAGCTCTTCGGCGAACCCCCGCGCGCGCTTCTCCCCGGTGATGTTGCCGGAAAGGCCTTCGATCACCAGCACCGGACCTTTCGCATCCTTGCCGAGCGCGCTGACCAGATAGTCCGCGCCTTTCGCGCCCGCCGCTTCGTTGTCCGAGCCGATATGAAAGGCAATATCAACCCCGGCCTTCTTGGTGATCGCCGGATCGAGGTTGTTGTCGAGGTCGACGACCGGAATTTTCATCCCGTTCGCCTGTTTGAGGCATGGGAGCAGGATGGTCGAATTGATCGCTGCGGTGATCATCGCCGCGGGCTTCTTCTGCAACATGGTGTTGCAGGCGTTGAGCTGCGGCTCGGCCGCCTGGTCGGATTCGACCGCCTCCAGGAAGATCTCGACCCCGGCGTTCTTGGCGCCCTCGTCCACGCCCTTCTCCATCGCGCCCCAGAACGGGTTGGACAGCGTCTTCATCAAGACGCCATAGACGGGCTTGTCTTCGGCATAGGCCGCCGACGCGGCGAGGCCGAGCGCGAGCGCCGCGATCGACGTGGCAAGGCTCAGACGTTTCAGCATGATTCACTCCCTGTGCTTTCTGGTTCAGGCCTCCGCAACGGCTTTGAGCCGAGGGCGGGCGGGCCCGGTGGATTCCCGCACCCTGAGAGTGCAGGGAAGTTCGACCCGCTCGACGCTTTTTTCGCCGGCGGATAGCCGGAGCATCAGCAGGCGCCAGGCGACGGAGGCGAAATCCTCGACCGGCTGGGCGACGGTGGTCAGATAGGGGCGCAGCGCGAGCATCCAATCGAAATCGTCGAAACCGATGATCGACACGTCGCCCGGGATTTCAAGATTGAGCCCGCGCGCGGCCTTGATCGAGGCCAGCGCGCAGACATTGGTGAGGGCGAAGATCGCGGTCGGGCGGTCGGCGCGGCGAAGCTCAAGCTCGGTCGCGCCGCGCAGGGATTCGAGGTCATCGCCGCCGTAGATGACGCGCTCTCGCCGCTCGAGCCCGGCTTCGACCAGGGCGCGCCGGGCGCCGGCGATGCGTTGCTCGACATTCTCGAGCCGTTTTGAATGGGCGAGAATGGCGATGTCGCGATGTCCGAGGTCGATGAGATGGCGGGCTGCGGCGTAGCCGCCGGCGTCGCAATCGGCGCGCACGGCGTCAAATCCAGGCGCCCGCGCGCCCCGGTCGACCAGCACCGCCGGCGGCAGCCGAACCGTGGCGGCGTCGTCCCTGAGCGCCGCCATCGAGTCGTCGCTTGCGGGCACGATGATCAGGCCGTCGATGCGGCGCGCGATCAGCGCCTCGATGCGGCGGCGCTCTTTCGCCGCATCTTCGCTCGAGGAGACGATGAGAAGATCGTAGCCATCGCGTTCGGCGAGGGCTTCGACCCCGTGAACGAGGCTGGCGAAGAAGACATTGGTGATGTCGGGAACGACCATGCCGACAAGACGAGTCGATTTGCCGCGCAACGCGCTCGCCGAGCGGTCGAGCCGATAGCCGAGCGCCGCGATCGCCGCGACCACGCTGCGGCGGCTCGCTTCTCCGACCGGCCGATTGCCGTTGACGACGTTGGAAGCAGTGGCGACCGATACGCCGGCGCGTGACGCCACATCGCGGATCGTAGGCGCTCTCCCGGCCATCGCTCGCTCCAAGGCGTCGCCGACGTTCGAGCCGAATTCTTCGCCGGCCTCTCTATAACGTTATAGGCTACTACTATGTCTCGCCGCCGCTCGATGTCAAGCCGGGAAACCCCCTTCAACTGCGCTCGATCGGCTTCGACCGGGATCGAAGCACGGTCTCGCGCTGGGCGCGCCGGCAGGAAAGCGGCGGCAGGCCGGCGAGGATGAGGCCGGCGTCGGCGACCGTCTGCCGGCCGATCTCGGAGAGGGAATCGCGCATGGCGCCGGCGCGATGGGGCGACAGCAGCAGACCCTCGATCCGGCGCGCCGGGTCGCCGGACGGCGCGGGCTCAATTGGAAAAACGTCGGTCGCGGCGCGAAATCGTCCGCTTTCGACGGAGCGCAGGAATTCGGGGAAATCGACGACCCCCGCGCGGCTCATCAGCAGGAAGACCGATCCCGGCGCGATAAGGTCGAACTCGCGCTTGCCGAGGAAACCCTGGTTCTCGCTGGTCGCGGCGGCGAACACGACAATGACCTGGCTCGCGCTCAAGACCTCGTCGAGCGAAGCGGCGGCGACGCCGAAGCCGGCCATGTAGTGCTCGGAAACCCATGGATCGTAGGCTTTGACCGGGCAGCCGAACGGCGCGAGCAGGGGAACGAAGGCGCGCGCGAGATCGCCGAAGCCGATCAGGCCGACCCGCGCGCCATAGAGCGAGAAGCACCCTTCCGCGCCGTCGAGCAGCCATTTCTCGCGGCCCGCGCGCATGGCCCGATCGGCTGCCGTGACGCCGCGGCAGAGGTCGATCGCCATGCCCAGCGCCATCTCGGCCACCGGCCTGGCGAAGGCTGAGCTCGGAGCGAGCACGTGGATGCCGCGCTCGAAGCAGGTTTCGTAGTCGACGTTCTGGAGGAAATTGGTCTCGACGTTGACGATGGCGCGCAGCTTCGGCGCCCGGTCAAGCCTCGCCTTCGGCATGTCGCTCTGTCCGATCAGGAGAGCCATCTCGGGCAGAAGGGCTTCGAAGCGTTCGGCCGGCATGCGGCCGGCCCCGTCGTGAACGCCAAGCTCGCCGAGGCTCTCGAGCCGCGCCCAGACCTCCGGCTCGAAGATCTCATCGAGACCTCGCGGCTGCGGATCAATCACGATCAGGGGTTTCGCCATGGCTCTCCTCCGGAAGCGCTGCTTCGGATCAGACCTAGATCGATGTGGATCGCGCAGCAACAAGGTCGCGGCGACCGTCTCGCGCCGCTATGCGCAAGTCCCGCCCGTGCCTTCAAGACAGGGCGCCTTGTCCGCCGGAGCACGCGTCATAGCCAGGCGTCGATCACCGCGGAACGCTTCTCTTCGACCACAGCGCGCAGCGCGCTTCGGATCGCCGCCTCCGCCTCGTCCGGCCGTTTCACTGTGAGCGCCAGTGCGCCGCCCGCGGCGGCGGCGATACCCGCGTAGTCGGGCGGAGGATCGAAGCTAAGGTCGAGATCGCTCGCCCGGCTCGCATACCCGGACGGGTGCACGGCCAGCGCCGAGAAGCGCGGCGCGTTCCAGCCGCGGTTGTTGTAGACGACCTGAAGGAAGGGCGTTCCGTGGCGCCGCGCCAACCAATGAACCGCCGACGGCGTCGAGAACATGTACGAGCCGTCGCCGGTGAGCGCAACGACCATGCGGCCGGGCGCCATGAGCTTCATTCCGATCGCGGCGCCGCCGCTCCAGCCGAGCGAGCTGCCGCCGCTGGCGAACATCGTTCCGGGAACGCGCCGGCCGGCGTGGTTGTGGATCGCCGGATAATTTGTCACGCCTTCGCTGAGGATGATCGCCTCGTCGTCGACGGCGCGGCGCACGCAGGCGGTGAGCCATTCCGGCGTGATGATATCCGTTCGCGCCGCCTCGCGTTCGGCGAGCTCGTCGGCGCGACGGCGATGCAGCGCGCTGAAATGACCGCGCCGCTCCGCAACGGCCGATGCCTGCGGCGGCCGGGCGTCGAGCCAGGCGTTGATCTGTTGCAGGGCGAGAAAACTGTCGGCGCGGAGCGATCGGCGCGCCTTTATGTACCACAGCGGAATCGTTTCCTTCATCGGGTCGACGTCGATGTGGAACACCGCCGCGTCCGGCGAGGGGGCGTTGACGCTCGGGATCCAGGGAACGTCGCTGTCGATGACGACAACGACGTCGGCCTCCGCCAGGACCGGATTGCGCGCGGGTTCGTTCCAATAGGCGCCGAGATGCATATCCTCGTCTTGCGGGTAATTCATGTAGTAGGGCGCCGATTCGAGGACGCCGACCGCATGGCCGCGGCAGAGGCGCGTCAGCTCGGCGACAGCCGCGGCGTTGCGTCCGAGATAGGAGGTCACGATTACCGGTCGCCGGGCGTTCGCGAGCGCGACGGCGATCTCCGCGACGGCGTCATCGCGAAGCGGGCCGGACGGCACCGGCCGCCAAAGCGACGGGTCGGATGAGAGGGGCTCAGCCGTCGCCTCCATCGTCTCCCGCGCGGCGACAAGATAGACGGGCCCTTTGGGGTCGCTTTCGGCGATCTGCAGCGCCCGATGGACGATTTGCGGGACGTTGCGGCTCGACCGGATCTCATGGTCGTATTTCATGTACTGGCGGAGGATGCCACGCTGGTCGGGGACGTCCTGGAGCCAATGGATGAATTCGTTGCGTCCGCCGAGGAGTTCGCTCTCCTGGGTCGCGGGCGACATGCCGGCGTAGATGAGCACGGGCGCACGGCACCGCGCAACGTTGTGGACCGCGCCGCCGAGCGACAGCGTGCCGCAATCGACATGGACGACGACCGCCTGCGCGCGGCCGGAAAATTGTGCGCACCCTTGCGCGCAAGTCAGCGCCAGCATCTCGGTGGGACAAGCGATCACGCGTGGGATTTCGCGGCTTTCGGCGCGCGCCTCGGCGATCGCCTCGATCAGCCCGGGATGATCGCTGCCGAAGTTGGCGAAGATGAACTCCACCCCCGCCTCCTGGAGCGAATCGAGAAAAGCGGTGCTCGCCGTGTACATCCGTTTGTCTCTCCGGGCGCTGACGCACGCCGCGCGCGCCATCCGAGCGCTCCGGCGATTCGCCGCGACAATTCCATAAATGTGCACAGAGTGCACACGGCGATTCTGGCGAGGCGGGCTTCGGTCAGCCTGAGCCGTCCCCGAGGTCGACGAGTGCGAGGGCGTCGATCGCCGCGCTCCGATCGGCCTCGACTTTTGCCAGCGACCGCCTGAGCTCCTCCGTGCTTGCTCGAACTCGAGCCGGTGAGGACCAGCCCGCCGATGGCGAGCGCAAGGGCGAGAATCATCCGCGTCGGCGTGAAGGTCACGAGGTCGAGCAGGAAGCCGACGAGCAGCGCTGGCCCGGCCACGGCCGCGCCCCGCCCGGCCAGGGCAAACCTCGCGCTGCGCTCGATTGCGTCGCGAAGCTCCTCGATTTGAAGCTCGAGCCGCTCGATCTCGTCCGTCAGCGTTGGGCTGGGTCCGGCCATCGGTGTCAGGCCTTCGTTGTGGTCCGGAACCGCGATCCAGGCGACCGGCCGCGCCTGGCGATTGCGCTATTGCCGCCGTCCTAATCCGCGGCGCCTCCCTTGCCGCTGGCGTCGCCAAGAATTGCGAGCACCCGGTCGATTCCGGCGGGCGACAGGCGGATCAAGCCCGTATAGGGCGAGCTTAGCTCAAGGATGAGAAAGATTGCGATCCCAATCGAAATGGCGCCGGCGAGATGCGCCACGACGCTCACCGCATTCGGCGCCGCGACGAGGCCGTTGCCGAGAAAGAGCGCCGCCGCCCAGCAGACCACCACGGTCAGGACGTGGGGTGGGAATGGACTGGCGAGCTGGCGCGCCATCAGCATCTGCGTGTCGGCGAGCTTTCTGACCTGATCCCTCGCGGTCGCCACAAGAGAGCGCTGGGCGTCGGTCGCCGGCTTCAGCCTGTCGAAAAAGCCGCTCTGGCTCGAGTATATCGCTCGCATCTCCTCGAAGGTGAACGGCTGCGGCCCGCGCTTCGAGTCGCCAAAGAACCGTCCGCGCGAGCGCTTGAGCGCGGCGAGCATACCCGCGCGGCCGCCGGCCGCCTCGGGTCCATATTGTTCAAGCGCAAGATCGATCTCGGCCACGATCGGGGCGAGCGAATAGGCTTCGTCCCGCTGGGTGGTGAAGACCGAAAAGGCGGTGAAGACGAGGAGGCCGAGGACGAGCGCGAGCAGCAGAGTGACGAGGCCGACCATGGCTCCGACCGAGCCCTTGGACGCCGTCAGGACATCCGCGGGCACGACCCATTGCAGGGCCATGCCGACGACACTTGCGCCGAAGGTGATCGCCGCAACCGCAATTGATCGATACAAGGAGCGCACAGGCTGGCGAAATCCTATTTCACCGCCTCAGCTTGCGCCGGAACCGCCGCCGCATGCGCGTGCTTGCGCTCTTCGATGTGCTTCGCCTTGGCGCCCGCCTGCCGCGTAGCCTCGGAGAGCTGGTACATTTCCTGGTGATCGTAGTCGTCGGTCTTCCGCAGCGCCTCGTCGGTATAGTTCTTGGCGTTCGGATCGCGCTCGAGCTTACGCGTCCACAGGTGAATCTTGGCGAACATCGCCAGGATCCTGCCGTATGTCACGACCTGCCCGCCCCAGTTGCGCGCGTAGAAGAGAAGCGGGTTCTCGAGCGGCAGCCCCGGCCTGCGATCGCGGCGATAGCGCCGGCGGATCATCCCCGTCTCCAGGGGATAGATGTTGTAGAAATGGAAGCTCGCCCAGAACCAGGTCAGGAGATAGGCGACCGTGTCCGGGCGCGGGCCGCCCGCGACCGCGCGGCGGATCACCGTCTTGATGTGGTCTTCAGTATAGTAGGTGCGCCACGCCAGCCGGTAGGCCTCCTGCCATTCCTCGCGCGACATCCGCGGGTGGTCGGTCGTGACGTGCTCGAGATCGAACTTGTTGAGATCGGAGTCGATGTCGACCCCGGCCGCGACCGCCTTCGCGTGGTCCTCGCTGCCGGGCAAGGGCGTGAGGATCGAGAATTCGAGAATGTCGAGCGGCAGTTCGCGCTGAATGATCTGGATGCGCTTGACCAGCGACTCAGGCGTATCATTCGGGAAGCCGATGATGTAGCCGCAATAAGTGATGCAGCGGTGCTTGCGCCACTCGAGCAGAAGCTCGCGGTAGTCCGAGATGTGGTTCTGCTTCTTCTTCGCCGCGGAGAGGTTGTCGGGATCGATGTTCTCAAGCCCGATGAACACCCGCTTGACGCCCGCCGCCACCGCCTTCTCGATGAAACGCGGAATCTTGTGGCACGCCGTGTCGACCTGGATGATGAAGCGCGAGTGGATGCCTTCCTTCCGCAGCGCGATCAGCCGGTCGAAGATCGACTCCCAGTTGCGGTTGCGGGCCAGATTGTCGTCGGTGATGAAGAAGTAGCGCACGCCGTTGGCGACGTTGACCCGCACCAGCGCTTCGATGTCGTCGGCGGTGCGATAGCGCGACTTGCGGCCCTGAACGTTGATGATGGTGCAGAACGAGCACAGGAACGGACAGCCGCGTCCGGCGTCGAAGCTCGAGATCATGCCGAGCGTGCGCCCGACTCGCGCCGGCGGCATATAGGGGTGCGTGGCCCCTTCGAGCCCCGGAAGGTCGTGCAGATAGTTGTAGATCGGCTTGAGCTTGCCTGCGGCGGCGTCGCGCAGCACTTCGTCGAACCGTCCCTCCGCCTCGCCCGCGTAAAGCGAAATGCCGAGGTCGAGCGCGTCATTGAGCGATTGAGGCCGCTCCGGCAGCATCGACAGGCATCCAGAGACGTGGAAGCCGCCGATGACGACCGGCACTCCGGCCGCCCTCATCGGGCGTGCGCAGTCCATCACCCGCGGATACTGATTCGACTGCACCCCAACGAAGCCGACCATCCCGAACCCGCCGTTATCCTTGATCTGGCGGATGATCTGGTCCGGCCGGACGCGGGTATTGGTCTCGTCGACGGGGAAGATCTCGATGTCCACGTCCTCGCCAAGGACCTGGTCTTCCATGCATTTCTGGGCGATGCCGAACAGGCAGGCGAGCGAGTTGGACGGCAGCGCCGACTTCCACCACTGGATCACATAGCCCTGATCGTCGTAATGCGACGGCTTGACGAGAAAAAGCAGAAATCGTCGGCGATTGGCGATATCCGGCATTCTGGCTCCCCGCAAAACTACGGCCCGCCCGTTTCTTGCCCGCGGCCGCCGCTTTTGACGACGCCGACCGTTAACAGTCTTTGGCCGAACGCACAATCGGCGCCAGGCTCAAGGCGGCGCCCAGGGGGATATCGATTGACTTTGGCGGAAGCGCCTCTTATAGGCTCCGCTTCGCTCGAGCGCGGCCAAAAAGCCGCGCTTTTGGTTTTTGGCCGCCAGCGGTCAAGACCAAAGCTTCGAGCGGCAAGCCCGCGGCTCGCGAGCCGCGATTTCGGTCATAAGCTGCAAAGAAGCCGGCCGCGCAGGTTTCTGCGTAATGAGCCGGGAAGAACACGGGAAGACAACGATGTTCGCAGTCATCAAAACCGGCGGCAAACAGTACAAGGTTGCCGCCGACAATACGATCACGGTCATGTCCCTGCCGGGCGAGGCCGGCGGAAGGATCGTGTTCGACGAGGTGCTGGCGCTGTTCGACGGCGCCACCCATCAGGTCGGGGCCCCGCGTGTCGCCGGCGCCAGCGTCGTCGGTGAGATCGTCGAGCAGACGCGCGGCGCCAAGGTCATCGCGTTCAAGAAGCGCCGGCGCAAGAATTCGAAGCGCAAGCGCGGCCACCGCCAGGATCTCACGATCGTGCGGGTGACCGAGATTCTGCCCGGCGCTGCGGCTGAGGGCTCGCACGCCGAGAAGAAGAGCTGAGCGAAGGATTCCCTCGCCGGCTCGATTAGGCTATAAGCAAACGAATCTCGCCGCGCCTCGAAGGCCGGCGCACTGAAGTTCTGGAGCAAGGTCCATGGCCCACAAGAAAGCAGGCGGTTCGTCGCGCAATGGCCGCGACTCGGACGGCCGACGTCTGGGCGTGAAGAAGTTCGGCGGCGAACGCGTGATTGGCGGCATGATTCTTGTACGTCAGCGAGGGACGAAGTTTCATCCAGGTCGCAATGTCGGCATCGGTACGGACCATACGTTGTTCGCCACCTCGGCCGGCGAGGTCGCCTTCGAGTTTAAAGGCGACGGACGCCAATATGTATCGGTGCGCGCACAACGCGCATCAGAATAAAGCGGGGAGCAAGACGAGAACCCCGCTTCGGCGACAAGCCCCGCGGACGTTCTCGAAGACAGAAAATTCGAGATGAGATTGAAGGCCAAGAGCCTGCTCATTCGTCCGGTAAGCGAAGCTTACGAAGGGGATGCGGTCGCTGCATCCCCTTCGTCGTTTTTGGCCCCGCGTTTCGGGGCGCTGACCGGAGAGACCATGTTCCCCGATCTTGCCAGAGACGATGTGTTCCGCGTCGAGACGCCGCGGCTTTGGCTGCGCTGGCCGAGAATCTGCGACGCGGCGGCGATCCATAAATTCTGCAGCCAATGGGAAGTCGCCCGCTACACCGCCCGTATCCCCCACCCTTATCCGCAAGGGTCGGCCGAGCGGTTCATCTACGCGGCGCGGGAGGCCAACGCCTCAGGCCGGGACCTCACCCTGGTCATGACGCCGATCAAGGGCAAGCGCGACGCGGTCGGCTCGATCAGCCTCGAATCGCGCGGCAAGGACCGGCTCGAGCTCGGCTATGTGCTGGCGCCCGGCGACTGGGGCAAGGGCCTCGCCACCGAGGCGGCTCTGGCGATGATCGACGTCGGCTTCAAGCTCACGCCCGTGGTCGAGATTCTCGCCAGCGTCCGAATCGAGAACGAGCCCTCACGCGCGGTGCTCGAAAAGGGCGGGTTCACATTCGTGAGCACCGGGCTCAAGGGGGCGCCGGCGCGCGGGGGCATGGTTGAGTGCCACAGCTTCCGTCTCTCCCGTACCGATTGGGCCGAGTCCGCCGGCCAGCGCCGCGCGCTCGCGGCCGACCTGGCGCGCGCGTCGTGATGGGCTTGCGGCGATGAAGTTTCTCGACCAGGCGCGGGTCTATGTCCGCTCCGGCGACGGCGGGGCGGGCTCGGTCTCGTTCCGGCGCGAGAAATTCATCGAGTTCGGCGGCCCGGACGGCGGCGACGGCGGGCGCGGCGGCGATGTCGTGGTCGAATGCGCGGACGGCCTCAACACGCTGATCGACTTTCGCTATCAGCAGCACTTCAAGGCCAAGACCGGCGTGCACGGGATGGGCCGCAATCGCGCCGGCGGGCGGGGCGCCGACGCGGTGCTGAAAGTTCCGGTCGGAACCCAGGTCATCGACGAGGAAAGCGGCGCGCTCCTCGCCGACCTCACCCAGGTTGGCCAGCGCGTCGTCGTCGCCCCGGGCGGCAACGGCGGCTTCGGCAACGCCCATTTCACCACCTCGACCAACCGCGCCCCGCGTCGCGCCAATCCGGGCCAGGAGGGAATCGAGCGCACCCTTGATCCTGCGGATGAAGCTGATCGCCGACGCCGGCCTGATCGGCCTGCCCAACGCGGGCAAATCGACCTTTCTCGCGGCGGTCTCAGCCGCCAAGCCCAAGATCGCCGATTACCCGTTCACGACGCTCCATCCGGGCCTCGGCGTGGTCAAGATCGACGGGAGAGACTTCGTGCTGGCCGATATTCCCGGCCTCATCGAGGGCGCGCACGAGGGCTCAGGGCTGGGCGATCGCTTTCTTGGCCATGTCGAGCGCTCCGGCGCGCTCGTGCATCTCATCGACGCGACGGGCGCGAACGCCGGCGCGGACTATCGCACGGTGCGCCGCGAGCTTGCGGCCTATGGCGCGGGGCTGGACGAAAAGGCCGAGATCGTCGCGCTGTCGAAGGTCGACGCGGTGGACGAAGAGACGCGCGAGAAGCAGCTCGAGCGGCTCAAGCGGGCGATGCGGAGCTTCGGCCCGCCGCTCGCGCCAGCGGAGAAGCGGGCAAAGCCGCTCCTGCTGTCGACCGCGACCCGGCTCGGCGTGACCGAGGTCTTGCGCGCGACGATGGCGGCGATCGAGGCGCGGCGCGCGGGCAAATCGCTGGCGAGCGCCAGGCCGGCGCAATGGGCGCCGTCGATCTAGGCCGTGGCGCTTCTAGTTTGAGGTAAGGGAACGACTGGGTCAGAACGAATTCTTGCAGAAAACCAGAATTTGGCTTAATCTGCCCGCCATGACCAATTCTGACATTTCCCGCGCCAAAACCGTGCGCCGACATTCCGACGCCTCCGACGCAATGGCCAGGCGCGGGGAAAAATTGTCTCCGGCTTCGCGGCGCGCAACCCGTTGAAAAGTCAAGATTCGGACGAGAGAATCCAAGCCAATCCAACATAGCACAACCCGGGCGAACGGGTCCTTCGGCCTGAAACAGCCCCGAAGCCAAGAAAACCCAAATCGGAAGCGCGCGGAGCCCTTCCGTCACTCGGCCGGAACGGCGGCCGGATTGGCTCTCGCCTTCCTCAGCCGTTCGCCGATCACGGTATTGGACCACTCGTCGTGGAAGAGTTTCCGCGTCTGCTTGAAGCGGGAGAATTGGTAGATGGCGGGAATTATGAAGCAGTAGAGGTAGAAGCTGATCGACCGGAAGAAGTTCCTGACGAAGGCCCGGCGGAACGACAGGCGATTGCCGTCTTTGTCGGTTATTTGCAAGCCGACCATCATCTTGCCCGGCGTCGCCCCCCATTTCGAACTCGAAGTAGGGACACGCCAGATAGAAGAAGACCAGAAAAACGAAGATCCCTCCGGGCGGGGCCGAGTCGTCGGAACCCTGGAGCGAGCCGCCGACGGCCAACAGCGCCGCCGCGGTCAGAACTCCGGAGAGCAGATAGTCGAGGAAGAGCGCGAGACCTCGTTTCCAGAAGACCCCCCAATAGTAGGTCCGCCGCCAGTCGCCTTGTGCCGCGGCTGCGGGTTTCTCGGGTTGAGCCGAACCGGCCGACGAGCTTGAAACCCCGATCGTCGCCGCCGCGAGCGCCAACTGCTCGCCCAGGTTCGCCGGCTTCGAAGGCGTGACCTGAGGCGCCGGCTTTGGCGCGGGGGCTGGGACTGCTCCGGCCGCAGGCGGCCGGGAAACCGCCGGCCGCGGAGGCGGAGTCGCGGAGGCGGGCGCCGGGCCGGCAGCGGCCGGGGCAGGGGCGATCTCGATCGCGCCCTGGCGAGCGAGTTCGTTGAGCGAGCGGTCGATGTCCTCGACCACCGCCATGATCGCGTCGTCCTGACTGTTCCAGAACTGCCTGTTGTTGAGCGGCTGATAGTTTCTAGGCAGCACATTGAGCCGGGCGAAGGGCGTCCGCTTCCACATGCAGTTGCGGATGAGCACCGGAATCATGACCGTCTGTCCACGGTTGTGGCGGTCCATAACCGACTGATTGCGGGCGTAAAGCGCGTCATTGTCGATGAAATCGGAGCTGATGAGGGCAAGGACGATATTGGCCTCGAACAGCCTGGCTTGGTATCGTTCCCTGTCTGCGCCGGGAGGCGCGCTGAAGTCGCTGTCGATCTCGATCGGCAGCGGGAAGTCCCGGACGATCGGCTTGAGGTGCTTGAGGATCGCGTCGCTGATCGCCTGATCATTGGAGTCGGCGAGGACATAGACCAGGATCGGGTTCTTTCCGGGCGAGCCGGCGGTGGGCGAATTCGGCGAGACAGGGTCCATGCCGCCTCCTAGGTTGAGCCGGCGGCCGCGGCCTGACGCCCGGCGAGGAGAGAATCGACCAACTTTGCGATTCCCTCCGCGATCTCCGTGAAGGCGTCATTGCGGTTCGTATAGTCCAGAACCGGCCGGGCGTTGCGGGGAAGCGCCTGCAGCTTTGCATAGGGTAGCTTCCCCCAGTCGCATTTGCGCAGGATGATCGGCACGACGCGGGCCGATCCCTCATCGTGGCGTTTCATCGCCTGGGCGAGCTCCTTGTCCCAGATGAAATCGGAGGCGTTGAAATCGACACTGACCAGCAGCAGGATGATGTCGGCGCGCCCGAGCTCGGACATGATGGCGCGATCCCATTCCTGTCCGGCGATGAGCTCGCGGTCGTTCCAGACAGTGATCTTCGTCGATCGCCGAAGCGCCTTTAGATATTTGTCGAGCTCTTTTTTGAGTGTTTCGTCCTCGTGGGCGTAGGAGACGAAAATTGAAACGCCGCCGAACTCGTCCGCCATGGTCAGGAGCCCCCTCCACGGGCGTCATCGCCCGCAATGACAGTTCAGGCTCCGCCCCGTTGCAATTTGCGCTCAGGGCTTCGCCGAACGCAGTCTGTCGATAAGATATCGCCGTTTCGGCTCTCTTGTCACGCGCGGTGGAGGGGACTTCGTCGGAGGAACTGGCGCGCCCGGACGGGTTCGAACCGCCAACCCTCGGTTTCGAAGACCGATACTCTATCCAGTTGAGCTACGGGCGCTAGCGGGTCGCCCCATAGCATGAAGGGGCGGCGCGGTGGAAGCGCGCCAGCCTCGCCCGCGTCATTGGCCGGGCGCGCGGAACTTGATCTTCTTGTGCACCGCCTCGTCGAGTTCCTCCGGCGTCAGCAGGACGACGGCTTTGGTTGCGATCGTCCCGCTCTCGTTGACAACGAGAGAAAGCGCGGCAGCGCTCACATTGTCCGGAAGATCGACGATCGAATAGCAATCCACGTCGCCGAACGCGAAATACATCGCTTCGAGCTTGCCGCCGATCTGCGCGAGGTGCTTAAGGACCGCCTCGCGCCGGCTGACGCCGCCTTCCTTCTCGATGCCCTTGGCGCCTTCGGCGGTGTAGCGCGCCTCGAACAGATATTTCGGCATGGCGTCCTCCCTTCCTTCGTCGTGACGCCGAGGCTACCTCCCGCGACAGCAGCGGGCAAATCGCTCGGCGTCATCGCGTGGCGACAAAGAACAGCCGCGGAAATGGCAAGAGCACGGTCCCGTCGCCCTCGGCCGGGTAGGCCTCGGCGATGGCCGCCTCGTAACGGGCGAGATATCCCTCGCGCTCGCTCTCATCCAGCGGATCGATGAACGGGCGAAGACCGGTTCCCTTGACCCATTCGACGACCGCATGGGCGCCGGCGAGCGGGTGGTGATAGGTCGTGCGCCAGACATCGACATGGGACGCGTGCCCGCGGAGCAAACGGAAGTACCATCCGGCGTCGTGGCGCACGGCGCGCGCTTTGGCGGCGTCCTTGAGCTTCGCCGCCCAGGGGCCCGCGCCGGCGATTTCGCGCATCAGCCGATGCGACGGCTCGTCGAGATTGTCCGGCATTTGCACCGCGAGCGCGCCGCCGGAGCTGAGCCTTTCGGTGAGCGCCGGCATGAGCGTCTCGTGGCCCGGAATCCATTGCAGCACGGCGTTGGCGAGGATGACGTCGAACCCCTGTTCCGGGCGCCATTGCCGAATGTCGGCGACCTCGAAAGCAATGCCCGGAAGGCGCTTTCGCGCCGCGGCGATCATGTCGGGAGAAGAGTTCGAGTCCGACGATCTGCGCACCGGGGTAGCGCGCCTGCAAGGCCTCGGTTGAATTGCCGGGACCGCAGCCGATATCGGCCGCCCCGGCGACCACAGCGTTCGGGATCCGGGCGACGAGATCGTGCACCGGCCGGGTGCGCTCATCCTCGAACTTCACGTACTGCGCGGCGGACCAGGACATCGCGGGCATCCTTGCAAAGCGCGGGTCGATGGTCCATGCGGCGCCTTTCGGGGAGGCGCAAGATCTTGGGTTGCCTTAGACGCGGCTGGACGCGTAACGTTCGCAAAGCGACGGTCGATTCCGGTCTCAGGGCGGATTTCCGATGGCGATTCTGGTGCTCGGCCTCATCATCTTTCTCGGACTTCATTCGACCCGAATCTTTGCCGAGGGCGGCCGCGAGAAGGCGATCGCGCGGCTCGGCGAAGGCCCCTGGAAGGGCATCTATTCGCTCCTGTCGGTAGTCGGCTTCGTGCTGATCGTTTGGGGATTTGCTCAGGCGCGCTATACGGCGCCTGAGCTTTGGACGCCGCTCACCGGGGCGCGGCATATCACGATCACCTTGATGCTCGTGTCGATGCTGCTGCTCGCCGCCTATCTCTTCAAGCAGAGCCATATCGTCGCCTGGGTGCATCACCCGATGGTCTGGAGCGTCGCGGTGTTCGGCCTCGCGCATCTCATCTCGAACGGCTCGGCCGCCGACCTTGTGCTGTTCGGCGCGTTCCTGGCCTGGGCGGCCGCCGACCTTGCAAGCTCCTACGCCCGTGATCGTCGCAACGGCCTCGTCTATCCCGAGCCGAAGTGGAGCGCGACCGCCAGCGCCATTGTCGTCGGGCTGGTGTTTTGGGCCGTGCTCGCCTTTTGGCTGCACCACTGGCTGTTCGGCGTTTCGCCGCTCGGCGCATAGGGCGCGAAGTCATGACCCTGCCTCGCGACGCGATGCTCTTGCGCGTTTTTATCGGCGAAAACGACCGAAGCCCGGAGGGCCGGCCGCTTTATGAAGCCATCGTGCTCAAGGCGCGCGATGTCCATCTCGCGGGAGCAACGGTGTTGCGCGGTCCGATGGGATTTGGACATGCGAGCCGGCTGCATACGAGCAAGATCCTGCGCCTGTCCGAGGACCTGCCGCTGATCATCGAAATCGTCGACACCGAAGCGAAAGTGAAGGAGTTCCTGCCGATTCTCAATTCGATGATGACGAGCGGAACTCGTCACCCTGGAAAAGGTCCAGGTGCTGCAATACGGAGCGGACGTGAAGCACGACCCGGCCTGAGAGACTCTCCTGCCTGCTGGGGCGTTGATTCGGAGGCCTCGCCACCCCATACTGGCATGTTAGAGCGCGCGCGCCGCGCGCGGGGTCCCGGGAGGCGTTGAGCAATGGCCGAGAAATCCAAGAACAAATCAAATGGCGGCTCCACGGGCGACCCCAAGCAATTCCTCCGGTCCCGCCTCTGGTTCGACAATCCGGACAATCCGGGCATGACGGCGCTCTATATCGAGCGCTACCTCAATTTCGGCCTGACGCCGGGCGAGTTGCGTTCAGGCAAGCCGATCATCGGCATCGCCCAGACCGGCTCCGATCTTTCGCCGTGCAACCGCCACCACCTCGAGCTTGCCAAGCGAGTGCGCGAAGGGATCACTGCAGCCGGGGGCGTCGCGTTCGAATTTCCGGTTCACCCGATTCAGGAGACGGGCAAGCGGCCGACCGCCGCGCTTGACCGCAATCTCGCCTACCTCGGCCTGGTCGAAATCCTGATGGGCTATTTTCTCGATGGTGTCGTGCTGACAACCGGGTGCGACAAGACCACCCCGGCGTGCATCATGGCGGCGGCGACCGTCAACATTCCCGCCATCGTCCTCTCCGGCGGGCCGATGCTCAACGGCTGGCATCATGGTCAGCGCAGCGGCTCGGGTACCGTCGTCTGGCAGGCGCGCGCCGATCTCGCCGAGGGCAAGATTGACTACGAGCAATTCATGGAGATCGTGACCTCGTCCGCGCCCTCGGTCGGCCACTGCAACACGATGGGCACGGCCTCAACCATGAACTCGCTTGCGGAAGCGCTCGGCATGAGCCTGCCCGGCTGCGCCGCGATCCCTGCGCCTCACCGAGAGCGAGGCCAGATGGCCTATCGGACCGGCCAGCGGATCGTTGAAATGGTGTGGGAGGACCTGAAGCCGTCGGACATCCTCACGCGCGAGGCGTTCGAGAACACGATCGTTGTCAACAGCGCCATTGGCGGCTCGACCAACGCCCCGATCCACATCAACGCCATCGCGCGCCACATCGGCGTGCCGCTCTCGATCGAGGATTGGGAGAAGATCGGGCACAAGGTGCCACTGCTCGTCAACATGCAGCCCGCCGGCAAATACCTTGGCGAAGAGTATCACCGCGCCGGCGGCGTTCCGGCGGTCGTCAACGAGCTCATGAAACGCAAGCTCATCCATGAGAACGCCCTCACCGTGAACGGCAAGACGATGGGAGAAAACTGCGCCAAGATCCACTCGGACGACCCCGACGTCATCACGCCAATCGACAAGCCGTTGAAAGAGAACGCCGGCTTCGTCGTGCTCAGCGGCAATCTGTTCAACGACGCAATCATGAAGACAAGCGTCATCGATCAGGAGTTCCGCGCCCGCTTCCTCTCCAATCCGAAAGACCCGGACGCGTTCGAAGGCCGGGCGATCGTGTTCGAAGGCCCCGAGGACTATCACCACCGCATCGACGATCCGAAGCTCAAGATCGACGAGCACAGCATTCTGTTCATTCGCGGCACGGGGCCGATCGGCTATCCGGGCGGCGCGGAAGTGGTCAACATGCAACCCCCGGCCGCGCTCCTCAAGAAAGGCGTGCACGCGCTACCTTGCGTCGGCGACGGCCGACAATCCGGCACGTCAGGCTCGCCCTCGATCCTGAACGCTTCGCCTGAGGCCGCGGCGGGAGGGGGATTGGCGCTGATCAAGACCGGCGACCGGGTGCGCATCGATCTGAAGAAAGGCGCCGCCAACATCTTGATCTCGGACGCGGAGCTGAATGAGCGCCGCGCCACGCTCGCTCAAAACGGTGGATTCCCCTATCCCAAGAGCCAGACGCCGTGGCAGCAGATCCAGCGCGAAATGGTCGCCCAGTTCGACGAGGGCATGGTGCTTAAGCCCGCGGTTCAGTACCAGCGCCTGGCGCAGACGATGGGGGTCCCGCGGGACAACCATTGACGAGCTAGAGGAGCATTTGTATATACGAATCCGGACTGATCGTATAGACGAGCGCGCCGTGGGCATCAGCATTCGCGATCCGGAGGTCGGTGAGCTCGCGCGTGAGCTCGCCGAATTGCGCAAGACTAATATGACCGAGGCGATCGCGCATGCGCTGCGCAATGAGCTTAAGCGAGAGCGTGACAGGCGGCCGTTGCGTGAGCGGCTTGCGGAACTGGCGGCAAAGCTCAAGGCTGAGGCAGGACCTAATCCAAAGGACGTTACGAAGGAAGACATCGACGCGATGTGGGGCCAGTGACATTCATCGACACGTCGGCGATTGTCGCTATCCTCTTGGGTGAACCCGAGGCCGGTACGCTCACCTCGAAAGCTGAATCCACCGAGCCTTGTCTTACCTCATCGGCTGTCCGGCTTGAGACCTGTATGGTGCTTGCTAGCCGCCGCGACATATCGCCCCTACGTGCGCAGGACTATTTCGACGACTTGGCGTCGCAATTGGGATTGTCAGAAGCTTCGATCGATGAACGCGTAGGACGGCTGGCGGTGGAGTGTTTCGAGAGATACGGCAAAGGTCGACACCCTGCGGGTCTCAATTTTGGCGACTGCCTGTCCTACGCCTGCGCGAAGGCCCATGACGCAGCACTGCTTTTCAAGGGCGAGGATTTCGCGCAGACCGATGTCAAGCCGTATTGAAGCCCTAGTCGGCAAAACTTCGTTTTGGCGCCGCTCGGGAATCGTAACGCGGGACACAGCATGACGGACGCGCCGGCAACCCGGCCCATTGGCCCCCTTGTCGATGCTCATCCGGCCAAGCGGCCGGAGCGGGTGACGCTCAAAGGGCGATGGGTCACGCTGGCGCCGCTGGACGCGGCGGCTCATTCGAAAGACTTGTTCGAAGCCTCGTCGGGGGACTCAACGCGCGAGGCGGTGTGGGACTATCTGTTCAACGGCCCGTTCGCCGATCTCGAAGAATTCACTGCCGACGTCGAACTCAAAGCCAAGGCCGCCGATCCCCATTATTTCGCAATCATCGACAACGCCTCCGGCCGCGCGGTCGGCTATGAAAGCCTCATGCGCATCGATGCGCCCAATCGCGTCATCGAGGTCGGCGGCATCATGTACACCCCCAAGATGCAGCGCACGCCGGGCGCGACCGAGGCTCAGTACCTTTTGGCGACCTATGTCTTCGATGACCTCGGCTATCGGCGCTACGAATGGAAATGCCACGCTCTCAACGCGCCTTCGCGCCGCGCCGCGGAACGGTTCGGATTTTCGTTCGAGGGCATTTTCCGCCAGCACATGATCATCAAGGGCCGCAATCGTGACACCGCCTGGTTTGCGATGCTCGACGGCGAATGGCCAGCGCGCAAGGCGGCGTACGAGCGCTGGCTCAGGCCTGACAATTTCGACGCTCACGGCCGCCAGAAGACCAGCCTTTCAGAGCTGATGCCGGAGCCCGCGCGATGACCCCGACCACCGCTCAGAAGCGCGCCCGCTTCGCCGAATTGCACCGCGCGCCCGGCTGCTTCGTGATGCCGAATCCGTTCGACGTCGGCTCGGCGAAATATCTGGCTTCCCTCGGCTTCCCGGCGCTGGCGAGCACGAGCGCCGGCATGGCCTTCGCGGCTGGAACTCGCGGACGGCGCGGTCACGCGATCTCAAGCGCTCAAGCACATCGGCGAGCTTGCGGCCGCGACCGACCTGCCGCTCAATGCCGATTTCGAGGCCGGTTTCGCCCGCGATGCGGAAGGCGTGCATGAGAGCGCGCGGCTTTGCGTCGGGGCGGGCGTCGCCGGCTTCTCGATCGAGGACTTTACCGGCGATCCCGCTGCGCCCCTTTATGGTCTCAGCGAAGCGGTCGAGCGGCTGCGGGCAGCGCGCGCGGCGATCGACGCCAGCGGCGAGACGGTGCTTTTGACCGCCCGCAGCGAGGCCATTCTGCGTCAGGCCGGCGGCCTTCCCGAAGCTTTGCGCCGCCTCGCCGCTTATGCCGAAGCGGGCGCCGATGTGCTCTACGCGCCAATGGTGAGGACGGCGGAGGAGGTGGGCGAGGTCATGCGGGTCGCAGGCAAGCTGCCGGTCAACGTGCTCGTCGGCTGGCCGGGCCTCACCAAGCGCGAGCTCGAGGACCTGGGCGTCAAGCGCATCTCGGTCGGAGGCGCGCTCGCTCGCGCCGCCTGGGGCGGGCTGATCAAGGCTGCGCGCGACATTGCGGAGCACGGACGCTTCGACGCCCTTGCCGGGCTCCCTTCCGCGGGCGAAATCACGGCGGCATTCCGCAACACCGAGTAGAGCGCTCCTTCCTTGTCAGCGTCCCGGCGGTAACTGGGCCGAACCGACTTGGGTTTTCTTGGCTTCGGGGCTGTTTCCCGCCGAAGGACCCGCCCGCGCGGGTTGCATTGTCTTGGATTGGCTTGGATTCTCTCGTCCGAATCGTGACTTTTCAACGGGTTGCGCGGCGTGAGAGCGGGAAACAATTTTTTCCAGGGCCGGTCATGGCGTGCGAGGCGCCGGTACGGCGGCCGCCGGATTTGGCGCGAGCACTGTCAGGATTGGTCATGGCCCGCAGACTAGGCCATATTCTGTTTTTCTGCAAGCATTTGTCGTCCCAACCCCTCCGTTCGCCTCAGCCAGAAAAGGCAAACGCCGCTAAATTCCCGCCGGCCTTCTCAGGTCGAGCGTGAGCGGAAACTCGGGATGCGGCGTCTCCGGCGGCGGCTCATAGGCGCCGGGGGTGTGGCCGCGGGCCTCGAAACGCGCGAGGCGGCGCGCCTCGGCCTCGTTCGAGTTGACCGGAAAGGTGTCGTAGCTGCGCCCGCCCGGATGGGCGACATGATAGATGCAGCCGCCCAGCGCCCGCCCGCTCCATACGTCGAAGATGTCCAAGACCAGCGGCGCCTGGACCGGCACGGTCGGATGCATCGCCATCGCGGGCTTCCAGGCCTTGTAGCGCACCGCGCCGACCGCGACGCCCTCGGTCGAAGTGCCGCGCAACGGCACGCGGCGTCGGTTGCAGGCGACGACGTAGCGATCGGGATCGGAGGTCGTGAGCTTGACCTGCAGGCGCTCGGTTGAAGAATCGGTGTAGCGCGCGGTGCCGCCGATCGCGCCGGTCTCGCCCAAGACATGCCAGGGCTCGAGCGCCTGCCTGAGTTCGAGCTTGACGCCCTCGTACTCGACCTCGCCGCAGAACGGAAAGCGGAACTCGGCCTGCGCCTCGTACCAGTCGGAGCGGAAGGGAAGCCCATTGGCCTTGAGATCGGCGAGCACGTCGAGCAGGTCCTCCCACACGAAGTGCGGCAGCATGAACCGGTCGTGCAGCGACGATCCCCAGCGCGGCAGCGGCCCGTTCAGCGGATTGCGCCATAGCCGCGAGAGGATCGCGCGGATCAGCAATTGCTGGGCGAGGCTCATGCGCGGGTCCGGCGGCATCTCGAAGCCGCGAAACTCGATCAGGCCGAGACGGCCGGTCGGGCCGTCGGGCGAATAAAGCTTGTCGATGCAGATTTCCGCCCGATGAGTGTTGCCAGTCACGTCGGTGAGAAGATTGCGCATCAGGCGGTCGATGAGCCACGGACGCGGGGTCGCGCCTTTTCCTGGCGGCGAGATTTGGGCGAGCGCGATCTCCAGCTCGTAAAGACTATCATGACGCGCTTCGTCGACGCGCGGCGCCTGGCTGGTCGGGCCGATGAACAGGCCGGAGAAGAAATAGCTGAGACTCGGATGCCTCAGCCAATGGATGACGAGGCTTTTCAGGAGGTCAGGACGCCTGAGAAACGGGCTGTCCAGCGGCGTCGCCCCGCCGACGACGACGTGATTGCCGCCGCCGGTTCCGGAATGCTTGCCGTCGATCATGAATTTGTCGGCGCCGAGCCGCGCGAGCCGCGCTTCCTGGTAGATTGCCTCGGTCGTGGCGACGCACTCGCGCCAGCTCGACGAGGGATGGATGTTGACCTCGATCACGCCCGGATCCGGCGCGACGCGAATGACGTTCATGCGCGGATCGGCCGGGGGCGGGTAGCCCTCGATCTGCACCGGCAGGCCGACCTTTTCGGCGGCCGCCTCGGCGGCGGCGACGAGCTCGAGATAATCCTCCAGCCGCTCGACCGGCGGCAGGAAGACGCAGAGATGCCCGTCGCGCGCCTCGACCGTCACCGCGGTGCGGACCGCCCCGTCGATATCGCCGAGCCGCTGCTCGACCCGTTCCTGCTGGCCCGTTTCCGATGCGGCGAACGAAGCGACCCGCTGGAGGCGTTCCTGCAATTCATGAAAATCCGGCAGCGGCCCGCGCGGCTCGGTCGGATCGGCCTCGACGATATACGGGAATGACGCGGGCGGAACATAGGGCAGCGCGCCCAAGGGCAGGCGGTAGCCGACCGGACTGTCGCCCGGAACCAGATGCAGCGCGCCGCGGCGGGTCTTCCATTTTTCGCTGCGCCAGCGATGCCCGTCGGCCTTCGCCTGCCAGCGCTGGACCGGCAGCACGTAGCCCGAAGGCTCGGTCAGGCCGCGCGAGAAGACGCGGGCGATCCGATGGCGCTCCTCAGGATCCTTGAGCTTTGAGTTTTCCGGCGAGACGTTGGGCGGCAGGTTTGCCTCTTTTACGATCCACTCGGCCGGATCTTCGTAGGCCGGAGCGACAAAGTCGGACGCGACGCCGAGCTCGGAGGCGATCGCGCCGAGAAGCGCCTGCGCCCCGTCGCCGGTCGCGCCGGTTTCAACTCCCTCGACCGCGATGCTTTTGGGGTTCGCCCAGATCGGTTTGCCGTCGCGTCGCCAGTAGAGCGAGAACGTCCACCGCGGCAGGGTCTCGCCCGGATACCATTTGCCCTGCCCATAGTGCAGGAAGCCTCCGGGCGCGAAACGGTCGCGCAGGCGCCGGATAAGCCGGTCGGCGAGCTCGCGCTTGGTCGGGCCGACGGCATCGGTGTTCCACTCGCCGGATTCGAAATCATCGATCGAGACGAACGTGGGCTCGCCGCCCATGGTGAGCCGGACGTCATCGGCGACAAGCTGCCTGTCGACCTCCTCGCCCAGAGCGTCGAGCGCCTTCCACGCCGCTTCCGAAAAGGGCTTGGTGATGCGCGGATGCTCGGCGACGCGCTCAACGCGCATGTCGAATTTGAAATCGACATTGGCGAAACTCGCCACACCCGAAATCGGCGCGGCGTTGCGGTAGTGGGGCGTGGCGGCGAGCGGAATATGACTTTCGCCGGTCAGCAGACCCGAGGTCGGATCGAGCCCGATCCATCCGGCGCCGGGAAGATAAACTTCGGCCCAGGCGTGCAGGTCGGTAAAGTCATGGTCGGTCCCCGGCGGGCCGTCGAGGGCGACAAGATCGGGCTTGAGCTGGATGAGATAGCCGGACACGAACCGCGCCGCGAGGCCGAGGTTGCGCAGGATCTGGACCAGGAGCCAGCTCGAATCCCGGCACGAGCCCGAGCCGCGCTCGAACGTCTCTTCCGGGCTCTGCACCCCCGGCTCCATGCGGATGAGGTATTTGATCTCGCGCGAAAGCCGGCTGTTGAGATCGACCACGAAATCGACGGTGCGCTTGGGCGATCGGTCGATCCGGTTCAGAAACGCCTGGAGGCGGGGCCCGACGGGCTCAGGCGTGCGATAAATGATAAGGTCGGGCCTCAAGTCCTCGCCGTATTCGAACGGCCAGATCTCCGCGCTCTCTTCGACGAAGAAATCGAACGGGTTGTAGACCGTCATGTCGGCGACGACGTCGACCTCGATCTTCAGTTCGTTGACGAGGTCGGGAAAGACGTAGCGGGCGAGCCAGTTGCCGTAAGGATCCTGCTGGTGGTTCACGAAATGGCCGGCGGGCGTCACTTTCAGCGAATGCGAGATGACCCGGGTCCGGCTGTGGGGCGCAGGCCTCAGCCGGATGATCTGCGGCCCCAGCGAGACCGGCCGGTCATAGATGTAGTGCGTCAGGTGATGGATGGCGGCTCGGATCGACATGGGCTTTGCGGCGCGAACTCGTGATGGATCGAAAGACCCTTTCATAATCTGCTGCGCCGCACAATTGTCCCGGCGGCGACGGCCAACCTCCTTGTGGGGCGGGGTCGGTGACCCCGCCGGCCGGGTCAGCGACCCGGCTCTACAAAGGCGGCCGCGGATCGCCCGCAAACCCGCAGGCCGCGAGCGTCTCCAGCATGTGCGATGGGGCCGGCGCCTCGACTTCGATCGGCGGCTTCGACGTCATGAGCGGCACGACGACCTTGCGCGCCAGCAGTTGCAGCGGAACCTCGGCGCGCGCGCCATAGATCGCGTCGCCGAGGATCGGCCAGCCTTCGGCCGCGCAATGGACGCGCAATTGATGCGTCCGCCCTGTCTGCGGCGCAAGTTCAAGCCACGAGATCGCCGCGCCGCGCCAGATTCCACGGCCCCTGACCCGCCAGAGGGTCAGCGCCTTTTGCCCGCCCGGATCGACCTTCATCCACCACCCTCGCTTGTCGTCGAGGCGACCGAGCGGCAAATCGATCGCGCCCTCTTCGCCCTCCGGACCGCCGGCGACGATCGCCCAATAGGTCTTGGCGATTTTTCCCTGCTTGAACAGGAGTCCCAACCTCTCCAGCGCCTTGTGATGGCGGCCGAGAATGAGGCAGCCTGCGGTGTCGCGATCGAGCCGATGCGCGAGCGCCGGGTTTCGCGGCAGTCCGAACCTGAGCGCGCCGAAATCGTCCTCGAGGCTCGCCCCGCCTTTCGGGCCGCGGTGCACGGCGACGCCGGCGGGCTTGTCGAGGACCAGCATCAGCCCGTCACGGTAGATCAGGCGCGCTCTTATTTCTTCCGGCGTCATGGGTTGAGTGGTATGCCAACCCGGCCGCCCGCGCATAGGGCGCCGCGACGAGGCTTTTCATTTTGAACGAGGACGGTGAGAAGAAAGCGAGGTCCGGCGGCCTGCGCAATTGGTTCGGGGGCGATGTGACAGCCGCGCCGCCGGTCGAGCCGCGCCGCAGCCTGCCGCTGCGCCGGGCTGGCTTCAGCGCCTCCGCTTGGGCCTCTCACGCTCGTCAACGGCCATCGCGCGCGGCGTCGCCGACATCTTCACCAAGCGGAAGCTCGACGCCGATTCGCTCGACGATCTCGAGGACGTTCTGATCCAGGCCGACCTCGGCCTTGGCGCGTCGGCGCGCATCCGCGAAGCTGTCGCGCGGGGGCGCTACGAGCGGGGAATCAATCCCGAAGAGGTCAAGCGGATTCTCGCGACCGAAATCGAACGCACGCTGGCCCCGGTCGCCCACCCGCTGCTCATCGACGCGAGCAAGCGGCCATTTGTGATCCTCGTCGTCGGCGTCAACGGCTCGGGCAAGACGACGACGATCGGCAAGCTCGCGGCCAAGCTCACGGCCGAAGGGAAGACGGTCCTGCTCGCCGCTGGCGACACCTTCCGCGCGGCGGCGATCGAACAATTGCGCATCTGGGCGCGACGCACGTTCTCCGCGCTCGTCGAGCGCGAGCAGGGCGCCGATGCGGCGGGGCTTGCGTTCGACGCCGTGGTCAAAGCCCGCGAGCTTGGCGTCGACGTTGTGCTGATGGATACCGCGGGGCGATTGCAGAATCGGGCGGAACTCATGAGCGAGCTCGAAAAGATCATCCGGGTGATGAAGAAGCTCGACGCTCAAGCGCCGCACGCGGTGCTGCTCGTTCTTGACGCGACGGTCGGTCAGAACGCGCTAAGTCAGGTCGAGATCTTCGGCCGCACCGCCGGCGTCACCGGCCTTGTGATGACCAAGCTCGACGGCACCGCGCGCGGAGGCATCCTGGTCGCGATCGCCGATAAATTCGCGCTTCCGGTGCACTTCATCGGCGTCGGCGAGGGCGTCGACGATCTCGAACCCTTTGCCGCCCGCGACTTCGCCGAGGCGATTGCGGGGCTTGAGCGAGCGGAGGCATGACGGCGCTTGAATGACGAGGACGCGATGACCGAAACCGCCGCGCCGCCGCGCAAGCCGCTAAGCCCGATCGTAAAGCTCCCGCTCGAGTTTGGGCCGCTCGTGCTGTTCTTTATCGCCAATTCGAGGCCGGCCCTTTTTCACGGACTCGTGGGCGGGCTGTTGCCCCAAGACTTTCCGGCCGACAAGGCCGGCATGTTGACCGCGACCGCGGTTTTGATACCGGCATCGTTCGTCGCGCTGATCATCTCCTTCGCGCTAACGCGCCGCCTTGCGGCGATGCCCATGGTCACGACTGGAATGGTGCTGGTCTTTGGCGCCCTGACCCTGTGGCTGCAGGACAAGACATTTATCGAGATCAAGCTGACGCTCATCTACTGCCTGTTCGGCGCCGCGCTCTTGGGCTCGATGGCGTTCGGCAAAATGCTGCTTCCGATCGTCCTTGACGCGGCGTTCCATCTTGACGCCGCCGGCTGGCGGCAATTGACCATTCGTTGGGGCGTATTTTTCTTCGCGCTCGCCGGTGCGAACGAAGTGCTGCGCCACGTGTTGACCTGGGACCAGTGGGTTGTTTTCAAGACCTTTGGCGTGTTGCCGATCACCATTGTGTTCGCGCTGGCGCAAGCGCCGCTGATCATGCGCCACGAGGCTAAGGAAGACGCATTCGCTGACGAAATCTGACCCTCGGCGATCAGCGGCGCCGCGTTCGACAATCTCGCTAAGCCGACGAGGGGCCGATTCCGTCACGGCAAAATGACGAAAGCCGCCTTGCGGCGGCTTTCCGAGTTCTAGAAATCCGTGAGGACGCCGATCAGCCGAGCGCGGAGATCGGGGTTTTGCGTCTGCCTGTGGCGACGAAAGCAAGTCCCGCAAATCCAAGTCCCAGCATCGCCCAGGTCGACAGCTCCGGAACGGGCGTGACATCGCTGACCGGAGCAGCATCCGTAACCGTGACCGCGTAATAGGGGCCGGAGAAGGGGTTGCCGCTCGCATTCTGACTCTGCAGCAACGCGCCGTAATGGGTCGCGTTGAAGGCGAAGAGATTCAATGCGTCACCGCTTCCGAACAAGACCGAAATGCCAGGAAAATCGACATACCCGTTTGAGCTCGTGGCAGGAAAATAGGCCTTCTGGTCATCCCCGGCATAGGTCGCCAGTCCGGTGATCGTATAGGTTGTACCGCCGATATCCACAAAGGATCCGGCATCAACCCCGGTGACCGTATAGGGCGACGAACCGCTCCCGAGGGAGAGAACGAGCAGGCCGGAAATTCCCGTGCCCGTGAACGACAAATCAAACACCGAGGCGCTCGCCGGGAGCGCGCCAGCGCACGCTCCCACGGCCGCCATCGCACCTGCGAAGACAAATCTATTCATTGGAGACCCCCTGATCGGCAAGACTGCGGCACCAACGCAATCGTTAACAGAGTTTACTTAAAGGAGCGCGGAGAAACAATCAAGTCTTTTACAGTATTTACGTCTGTTTAACGTTTGTTTGCAAGTGCTTATGGTTAACGCGCGGGGGGCTACTACATCTTGCGTGCGGAAAAGCTGAGGCAGTGCTTCGCCTTCGCGGTTGCAGCGTAGATTAAAGCACCATTGCGACGCGCCCCTGAAAATTTGGTCCGACCGCCTCGGAAATCGCCAACCAAGCGGCGAGTCTTGGCCGCGATGGGTCCGACAAGGCCAACTTGAGGCCGTTCGCGCCGCCGGCCTCGGCCGGGGTTCTCGTCTCCAGGTTGCAAAGATGCAGGGCTGGGGTCGCGCAACGCAAATATTATACAATATGCTTACGGTTGAACACGAACAGTTGAATGCAACACCGGCCGCAATTTAGCGCCGACGCTCGGGGGGAGAGCCAATCCTCCCATCAGCTCGCCGCAGAGTCCCGGCCCGTCAACGCGGCGAGGCGCGCTTCCTCTTCCGCGCTGAGCGCCGGCGTCGACCGGGGCGCGCGGCGGCGGGCGAAAAGAGCGGCGGCGAGGCCTGCGCCGAGGACCAACCCTGGGCTCAGCCACAGGAGCATGGTCTCGGGCTTGAATGGCGGCTTGAGAAGAATGAAGTCGCCGTAGCGCGAAACGAGATACGCCCGCACCGCATCGTTGCTTTCACCGCTCGCGATTCGTCGGCGAATGAGAACGCGGATGTCTCGCGCCAGAGGGGCGTCGGAGTCGTCGATCGACTGGTTCTGACACACGAGGCAGCGCAGTTCCTCGGACAGCGTGCGCGCGCGGGCTTCGAGCGCCGGGTCCTTCATCATTTCGTCCGGCTGGACGGCCAGCGCGGGCGCCAAGCCGAGCGCGAGCATGAAACCAAGCGCGAAGCGAATGAGGCGCATCATCATTGCGCCGGCTGGGCAAGCGAACCGCCTGCGGCCTTCGCTCGCGCCGCGGCGCCGAAGCGCAGGCGCCGGTCGGCGAGCGACAGGGCGCCGCCGAGCGCCATGGCGGCGGCGCCGAGCCAGATCAGCGTCACCAGGGGCTTCCAGTAGAGGCGGGCGGGCACGGCTCCGTCTGGCGTCGGGTCGGCGATCGCGACATAGACCTGACCAAAGTTCAGCGTCGCCAGACCGGCCTGGGTCGTCGTCATTTGCCGGGCCCCGAATTGGCGCCGCGCCGGCGCGATCTCGGCGACTGCGACGCCGCCGGAGCGCACGGTCATCGAGGTCGCCGCCTCCTTGTAGTTCGGTCCCACCCGCTCCCCGACCCAATCGAGGGTGATCGAATAGGGCCCGACGCGCTCGGGGACTCCCTTGTGCAGGGTTGCGATCGTCTCGGCGCCGAAGCCAAGCCCCGCAAGACCGAGCAGGGTGACGCCCAAGCCGACGTGGGCGAGCGCGGCGCCGTAGAATGACAAAGGCAGCCCGAGCGCGCGCTTCAATGCAACTGCGGGCTCGAGGCCCGGCCTCCGCGCGCGCATGACGACTTCGATCAGCGTGCCGAAAATCACGAAGATCGCGAGGCCCGCCGCCAGCGGCGCGAAGAGCGACCCGCCGCTGAGCCAAGCCGCGCCGAGGACCGCGGTCGCCGCGCCGCAGACCAATGCGAAGGTCAGCCGCTGGGCAACCGCCAACAGGTCGCCGCGCTTCCACGCGAGCGAGAAGCCGAACGGGGCGACGAAGCAGGCTGTCAACAGCAGCGCGCCGCAGGTCAGGTTGAAGAAAGGCGCGCCGACGGTGATCTTCTCGCCGGTCAACTGCTCGAGCGCCAGCGGGTAGAGGGTGCCGAACAGCACGGTCGCGCACGAGGTGGTCAGCAGGAGATTGTTGACGATGAGAGCGCCCTCGCGCGAGATCGGCGCGAACAATCCGCCCTGCTTCAGCATCGGAGCGCGCCAGGCGAACAGCGCGAACGAGCCGAAAATGAACAGCGCCAGAATCACCAGGATGAAGACGCCGCGGCGCGGATCGCTGGCGAACGCATGCACCGAGGTCAATACGCCCGAGCGTACAAGAAACGTGCCGAGCAGCGAAAACGAGAAGGCGAGGATGGCGAGAAAGATCGTCCACACCTTGAGCGCGTCGCGCTTCTCCATCACCGCCACCGAATGGACGAAGGCGGTGCCGGCGAGCCACGGCATGAGGGAGGCGTTCTCGACCGGGTCCCAGAACCAGAATCCGCCCCAGCCGAGCGTGTAGTAGGCCCAGAACGAACCGGCGGCGATGCCGAGCGTGAGAAAGCTCCAGGCGACCAGGGTGAACGGCCTGACGAAACGCGCCCAGGCGGCGTCGATGCGGCCCTCGATCAGCGCCGCCGCGGCGAACGAATAGACGATCGAGAAGCCGACATAACCGAGATAGAGCAGCGGCGGATGGATCGCGAGGCCCGGATCCTGCAGGATGGGATTGAGGTCGCGCCCCTCGAACGGCGCGGGCGAGAGGCGCTCGAACGGGTTCGAGGTCAGGAGAATGAAAGCAAGAAAGGCGACGCTGATCAGGCCCTGAACGGCGAGCGCGTCGGCGCGCAAGGCGCGCGGCAGAGAGCGGCCGAAAATGGCGACGAGCGCGCCGAATATCGCGAGAATGAGCACCCACAGCAGCATCGAGCCTTCGTGGTTCCCCCAGACGCCCGAAATCTTGTAGATCGCGGGCACCGCGCTGTGAGAATTCTCGGCGACGTTAAGCACTGAGAAGTCCGAGGTCAGATGCGCGTTGACGAGCGCCGCGAAGGCGATCGCGATCAGCGCCAATTGGGTCAGCGCCGCGCTGCGGCCGACCCCCATCAGGCCGTCGTCGCCGACGCGGGCGCCCCAGAACGGCACGACGGTCTGGGCGAGCGCCGCGCCGAGCGCGAGGACGAGGGCGAAATGACCGATCTCGACGATCATGGTTTGGCGACGTCCTCCCCTTCCTGCCAGCGGCCTTGCTTTTTCAGCGCCTCGACGACCTCGCGCGGCATGTAGCGCTCGTCGTGCTTGGCGAGAATCGTGTCGGCCCGCAACTGGTTCGACGCCGCAAGCACGCCCTCGGCGACTACGCCCTGACCCTCGCGGAACAAGTCCGGCAGGAGGCCTTGATACGAAACCCCGAGATCGTGGGCGCCGTCGGTGACGACGAAGTCGACGGTCTCGCCGGCCGATCTGACGATCGAGCCAGATTTCACCAGCCCTCCGACCCGCAGCCGCGCCCCGGGCCTCAACGCCTTCTCGACGACTTCGGATGGGCTGTAGAAGAAGACGATGCTGTCGCTCAGCGCATAGAGGGCCAAGGCCGACGCCCCGCCGACGACGACGAGCGCGGCGGCGATGAGCGCAAGGCGGCGGCCGCGACGGGTCAATTGGCGTCTCCGAGGCCAAGGTCATGCGCCAGCGCGTCAAGGCTGGCGACCGCGTTCGGGTCGGGCGCGAGCGCCTTGCGGGCGTCGGCGAGCGCCGTCCTGGCCTTGTCGGCTTCATGCAGCACCGCATAGGCGCGAATAAGGCGCGACCAATCGTCGACGCTGCCGCCATTGCTGGCGAGCCGGGTGGCGAGCCGGCTCACCATTCCCTCGATCATCGGCCGCTGGGCATCTGGAATGTCGGCGGGCGCGCCGCGCTCGCCGCCGCCGGGACCGGCTCGCCCTTGAGCGCCGCAAGCCGGGCGCTCACCGCGCCCCGCCACGGCGCGTCGGCTGCCGAATCGGCGAGAATCTGCTCGTAGGCGTGGATCGCCTCGGCCTTCTTGCCGTCCTGCTCCGCGCCGAGCGCGAGATAGAAGCGCGCCTGCGGCTGGCCGGGCTGTTCGGCCAGCGCCCGATCGAACGCCTGGCGCGCCTCGTCGGTGACCACGCCGCCAGCCGCGGCGACCAGAGCCTCCCCGTAGGCGGCGCGGCGCAACGGGTCCTCGCCGTCGAGGCGGAGCGCCTCGGCATAGGCGTGTGCGGCGTCGGCGTAGCGCTGGAGGCGCATGTACACCGGAGCGATCACGCTCCAGCCCTTGCCGTCGTCGGGCTTGGCGATAAGCCGCGCCTCGACCGCCGCGACCGCCGCCTCGATTTCGCCGTTGGTATGCGGCCCCGTCATTCGGGCCGCCAGCGGCTGATCGGGCATCCGGGGCTGGCCGAGGAACACATAAAGCGGAAAGGCGATCGCCGGCAGCCCGAGGGCGATCAGCGCCGCCGCGGCAAACCGGTTGCGCGGCGCCGCCGGCTGGGGAGCCGGCGCCGGCAGGGGCGCGGCGGCGATGAGACGGCGCGCCGCCTCGGCGCGGGCGCTCTCCGCCTCACCTTGCGGCAATAAGCCGCGCTCGACGTCGCGCCGGATTTCCTCGAGTTGCGCCTTATAGAACGCCGTTTCGTTCGCGGCGGCGTCCGCTGTCGCGCCCGCCGACCCTCGAAGCAGCGGCCAAAGCGCGGCGAGGACCGCGAAAGCGGCCATTCCCGCCAGGACGAACCACAGCATCAATCAGCCTCGGAGCAGCCTTAGCAAAGGCCTTCGGAAAAGTCCGCGCTCTGTTATCGCAAAGCGAAGTTGAGGTCTCGTCAAAACCTCAACTCGTCATCTTCCAGCTTCCGTCCGGCTGTTTGCAGCCGACGCCATGGCCGTGGTTGGGCCGGCCGGCGATGTAGATGGTTTGCGAATAGGCGCGGCAGCCGTCGCCGGTCGCGGCCCCGGCCTCCACGTAGCCGAACACGCCATGCGAGCCGCGCCACGAGCGCCGCTGGCCCGAATCGAGCGCGGCGACCTGCGCCTCCCACGCGGTCTGGCGGTCGCTGTCGTTGAGCGAGGCTCCAATCGCGCCCCCGAGCACGCCGCCAAGCGCCGCGCCGGTTGGAATCGTCGGGGCGGCAGGTTCCGCAGGGGTGGCGACGGTCGGCGGCGGGGCGCCCGAGCCGACGCTCGAACAGCCGGCAAGGCCCAGCGGCACGAGCGCAAGGATGAAAAGAAACGTTCGCCGCATTTTTTTTCCTATCTCCCGAAGGTCTTTGCGCTTCGCCCGGCCGTGACCCATGACCTCACACGCACGGCAGCCTCAAGCTCGCGCGCAGGCCCCCGAGCGGACTTTCGTCGAGCTCGAGCGAGCCGCCGTAAATCGAGGCGAGATCGACGACGATCGAGAGGCCCAGCCCCGAGCCGGGCCGCGACTCGTCGAGCCGTTTTCCGCGCTCGACCGCCGCCGCGCGCGCGTTTCTGTCGAGGCCCGGCCCGTCGTCGTCGATTTCGGCGACGAGGAAGGGAGCGGGGTCCTGATCCCCGACGGCCGCGCGCGCCGTGCGAATCGCGACCCGCTCGCGCGCCCACTTGCCCGCGTTGTCGAGCAGGTTGCCGATGAGATCGGTGAGATCCTGGGCTTCGCCGCGGAATTTGAGCCCGGCCTGCAATTCGACCTCGAAGGCGAGAACGCGCTCGCCGTGCAGTTTTTCATAGGTGCGGACGAGCCCCTCGACCACCGGCTTCACTTCTGTCGACGCGCCGAACGTTCTGGCGCGGGCGGCGGCGCGGGCGCGGTCGAGATAAAACGTCACCTGCCGGCGCATGATGTCGGCCTGCTCGCGGACCTTTTCCGGCAAGGTCGGGCTCATCGCATCGGCCTCGTTCATCAGCACGCTGAGCGGGGTCTTGAGCGCGTGGGCGAGGTTGCCGACCTGGGTGCGCGCGCGCTCGACGATCTCGCGGTTGGCGTCGATGAGCTGGTTGACCTCGGTCGCGAGCGGGGCCACGTCCTGGGGAAATTCGCCGACAATTCGTTCCGCCTCGCCGCGACGGATGCCGGCTACCCCCTCCTGAAGCACCCGAAGCGGCCTGAGGCCGAACCGGACCGCGAGCGCGGTCGAGCCGATCAGCGCCAGCGCCAGCGTCAGGAAAGTCGCCGCGAGCGCCCATTCGAAGCTGCGCTCCTGGCCCTGGATCACGTCGGCGTTGGCGGCGACCTGGACCAGGAAGCGCCCCTCGTCGCCGGCGTCGATCTCGCGCTCGATCATCCTCAGTTCGTGCCCGCCGGGCCCGACCACGTAACCACTCAGGATCGCGCCGGGGTCGCCGGCGGCCGGCAGATTGGGCAATTGGGTCGCGAACAGCGACTTCGAGGCCCGGATTTCCGGCGGGTTCACGTCGGTGCGGGTAATCTGCCAGTACCAGCCCGAGAAGGCGAGCTCGAACTGCGGCGCGATCGCCTGGGCGCCGGCCTTCGTCTCGTCGTTCTGAATCGCGACATTGGCGACCAGCGCTTTCAAGTAAACGCCAAGCTGGTCGTCGAAGTTGGCTTCCGTCCACCGCTGATTGAGCCCGCTCAGGCCCAGTCCCGCGAGGGCGAGGATGAGCGTGCTCCAGAACGCCGCCGAAAGAAACAGGCGCGAGGCGATCGACCGCGCGCTGAGCGCCTTGAACATGAAGGACCGCTTTACGGCACTTCGCGGACCGCCCCGCGCGCGGCGCTGGTCGCGAACGCGGCGTAAGCGCGCAGCGCCGTCGTCACCTGCCGCTTCCGCGGCGCGGCCGGCTTCCAGGCCCCCGCGCCTTTGGCTTCCATCGCCGCCCGGCGTTGCGCGAACGTCGCATCGTCGACGAGGACGTCGATCGAACGGGCGGGGATGTCGATGGCGATGAGGTCGCCTTCCTCGATCAGCGCGATCGCGCCGCCTTCGGCGGCTTCCGGCGAGACATGGCCGATCGACAGACCGGAGGTGCCGCCCGAGAAACGCCCGTCGGTGACGAGGGCGCACGCCTTGCCGAGGCCGCGCGACTTGAGATAGCTGGTCGGGTAGAGCATCTCCTGCATGCCCGGCCCGCCGCGCGGCCCCTCATAGCGGATGACCACGACGTCGCCCGCCACGACCTTGCCGCCAAGAATTCCCTCCACGGCGTCGTCCTGGCTCTCGAAAATCCGTGCGGGTCCCCTGAACTTGAGATTGCTGGCGTCGACCCCGGCCGTCTTCACGATCGAGCCGTCGAGCGCGATGTTGCCGTAGAGCACCGCGAGGCCGCCGTCCTTGGAGAAAGCGTGTCCGACGTCGCGGATCACGCCCTTGGCGCGGTCCTCGTCGAGGGAAGGGTAGCGCGCCGACTGGCTGAACGCGACCTGGGTCGGCACGCCGCCGGGCGCGGCGAGGAAGAATTCGCGCGTCGCCTTGCTGTTCGCGCGTGCAATATCATTGCGCGACAGCGCGTGCTCGAGTGACTCGGCATGGACCATCCGCACATCGCGATTGAGCAGGCCGCCGCGGTCGAGCTCGCCCAGGAGGCCCATCACCCCGCCGGCGCGATGGACATCCTCGACATGCACGTCAGGCACCGACGGGGCGACCTTGCACAGGCACGGCACCCGGCGCGACAGCCGGTCGATGTCGGCCATGGTGAAATCGACTCCGCCTTCGTGGGCCGCGGCGAGCAGGTGAAGGACGGTGTTGGTCGAGCCCCCCATGGCGATGTCGAGGGTCATCGCATTCTCGAACGCCTTGAACGTGGCGATCCCTCGCGGCAGGGCGCCCTCGTCGCCCTCCTCATACCAGCGCCGCGCCAGATCGACGACAAGATGCCCCGCCTCGACGAACAGGCGCCTGCGCTCGGCATGAGTTGCGACCACCGTGCCGTTGCCGGGCAACGACAGTCCGAGCGCCTCGGTCAGGCAGTTCATCGAATTGGCGGTGAACATGCCCGAGCACGAGCCGCAGGTCGGGCAGGCGGAGCGCTCGATCACCGCGACATCGGCGTCGGAGACTTTCGTGTCGGCCGCCGCGACCATCGCGTCGATGAGATCGATCTTGCGCGCGCCGGTCGAAAGCTTGACCTTGCCCGCCTCCATCGGGCCGCCGGAGACGAAGACGGCCGGGATGTTGAGCCGCAGCGCCGCCATCAGCATGCCCGGCGTGATCTTGTCGCAATTCGAGATGCACACCAGCGCATCGGCGCAATGGGCGTTGGCCATGTATTCGACGCTGTCGGCGATCACCTCGCGCGAGGGCAGCGAATAGAGCATGCCGTCGTGGCCCATCGCGATGCCGTCGTCGACCGCGATGGTGTTGAATTCCTTGGCGACGCCGCCGGCGGCCTCGATCTCGCGCGCAACCAGTTGGCCGAGGTCCTTGAGGTGCACGTGGCCGGGCACGAACTGGGTGAAGGAATTGGCGACCGCGATGATCGGTTTGCCGAAATCGCCGTCCTTCATGCCGGTCGCGCGCCAAAGGCCGCGCGCGCCGGCCATGTTACGGCCATGGGTGGTAGTGCGGGAGCGATACGGAGGCATGATCGGGCCTGGGGTTCGAAGAGATCGCGGGACGTGTGCGCGCCCGTCCGGCGACGTGAAACGCATATAGTCCCATTTTCCGAAGTCCGCCAGCGAGGGCGGGCGCTCGGCGACGCGTGAAGGACGGCGCGCGCATTGACTTTGCTGACCCGGATTGCGAAGAACGCGCCCGCCGGACGCGGGTGTAGCTCAATGGTAGAGCAGCAGCCTTCCAAGCTGAATACGAGGGTTCGATTCCCTTCACCCGCTCCAATGATTTCAATGTCCGGCCCCGATAGATAGTGACGATGGGCGCCCCTCCTCGCGGACGGCGCGCCGGAGTTTCTTGCGGCAAACAGTTCGGATTTGAACGCGTAGCGATCGAGGGCGTCTCGGAGCGCTTCGGCGCGTTCGGCGGCCGCGACCACCGCCCGAAGACCGCTATGCGGATCGCGTTCAACACGCATGCTCTGCGCCGCCCCTCTTTGCCTCGGCGCGAACCCTCTCTTCGATCTCACGCTCGACCAGAGGTCGGCGGTGGACCCGACGTACACTCGTCGGTTCTTGAACGCGCCTTTGTACTCCAGCAATGGCCCCGCGCTTCTTGAGCAAGAATCGAAATATGCATATGGCTGCGCAACTGCTGTTGTGACAGGTTAAACTCGGCTCCAAGGCTTGCCGGGACGAGTGCCGCCGGTTGGAGATACGCGCATGAGCACCCGGATGAACATTGCTGTCCGCGGTTTGTTCGCTACGCCCGTCGCAGCGCTGGAAGTTCCGGATGCCGCCGCGCGCAATGCGGAACTGAGCGCCCTAATCCTGAAAAGGCGCGAAAAAATTCCCTCGGTTCAGGCTTCCAACGCTGGCGGCTGGCATTCAGACCGCGAGATTGCCGAGTGGGGCGGGGCGCAAGTCGGCTTTATTCTCGATCTTGCAAGAGAGATGGCCAATCGCCTCACTGCCGATCGCAACGGCAAGCCCGTTCACCCGAAATGGAGCGTCATGGCATGGGCGAACGTCAATGGCCCGGGCGACGCGAATATTTGCCATTATCATCCGGGCGCGTTCTGGTCGGGAGCCTATTACGTCGCCGATGGCGGCTGCGCCACCGATCCCAGCCTGGGCGGCGAATTCGAGATGCTTGATCCGCGCGGCGCTGGACCGGGAATGTACGCACCGACATTGAAATTTGTAGGCGAAGACGGCCAGTCGGTCGGGGCCGCGGAGACGATCAGGCCCCGGCCTGGTCTGCTGTTCCTGTTTCCTTCATGGCTTTTTCATCAAGTTCGTCCGTATCGAGGCGACGGTCTGCGTATCTCGATCGCGTTTAATCTCAGCGTCTAAACCGGCGCCAGGATCTCTCCGGTTTATTCGTTTGAAAGTTCGTTTTTTCGCTTGCCACTTTCGATATGTTCGCTATAGGCTCCCCGAGGGGAAGAAATCGCGCGTGGTGGGAGGGCCTGGTGGAGTCCTTGGTCCGGGCTGGGGTGGCTGGCGCGTTCGATGTCGCGATCATCGGCGGCGGCATCAACGGCTGCGGCATCGCCCGAGACGCTGCGGGGCGGGGCTGGTCCGTATTTCTGTGCGAAAAGAACGACCTCGCGTCTTCCACCTCAAGCGCATCGAGCAAGCTGATTCACGGCGGCCTGCGCTATTTGGAGCATTTTCGGTTTCGTTTGGTTCGCGAGGCGCTCATCGAGCGCGAGATTCTGTGGAGCATCGCCCCGCATATCGTCTGGCCGCTTCGCTTTGTGCTGCCTCACCGCAAAGACCTGCGCCCCGCGTGGCTGCTCAGGATCGGCCTGTTTCTTTACGATCACCTTGGCGGGCGCCGGCTTCTCCCCCCCACGCGAACCCTGCGGCTTGCCGACGATCCGGTGGGCGAACCGCTCAAGCCGCAATATTCGATCGGCTTTGAATATTCGGATTGCTGGGCCGACGACGCCCGACTTGTCGTCCTCAATGCACGGGACGCCGCGGACTTGGGCGCCGTGATTGCGCCGCGGACGCGCTGCGTCAACGGAAAGCGCGAAGGCGGTCTGTGGACGTTGACGCTAGTGGACGAACTCACGGGGCGCCTCAGCAAGATCACTGCGCGCACCTTGGTCAACGCGGCGGGACCTTGGGTAAACGAGGTCTTGCGCTCTGTGCTCGACACCCCGCCTCCCGCCGCGATCAGGCTGGTCAAGGGCAGTCACATTGTCGTCAGGCGACTGTTCGAGCACGACAAATGCTACATCTTTCAGAACATCGATCGGCGCGTCCTTTTTGTCATGCCGTTCGAACGAGATTACACTCTGATCGGCACCACGGACCTTGACTACAGGGGCGATCTCGACGCCGTGGGGCCGTCGCCCGCGGAAATCGAGTATCTGTGCGGCGCCGCCAGCAACTACTTCCGCGTTCCGATCACCGCCAGCCAGGTGTTGTGGTCCTATTCCGGCGTTCGGCCGCTCTATGACGATGGCGCGTCCGAAGCGCAGGAAGCGACCCGCGACTATGTTCTCAAACTCGACGAAGCCGAGGAGTCACCGGCGCTTCTGAGCATTTTTGGCGGCAAGATCACCACCTACCGGCGGCTGGCGGAAGCCGCGCTCGCCATATTGTCACGCTATCTGCCCCCGGCGCGCCGGCCGCCCGGATGGACCGCCCTCCATCCGTTGCCAGGCGGGGATTTTCCTACCGACGGTTTCGAGACTCTCGTTGGCAAAACGGCGGGGCGATACCCGTTCCTGCCGCGCGAGACAGTTCGTCGTCTGGTCCGCGCCTATGGAACTCGCGTCGAAGCGTTGCTTGGCGGCGCAAAGGCCCAGTCGGATCTGGGACAGATGTTTGGAGCCGACCTGACGGAGGCCGAAGTCCTCTACCTCGTCCGAAATGAGTGGGCAATGACCGCCATAGACGTGGTGTGGCGGCGCTCCAAACTGGGGCTGCGCATGTCGGCGGCCGAGGTTGAAGGTGTCGACGCCTATCTGCGGATGGCGCTAGCTGCAGCGCGGACTTCGGATCGGAAAGGGGCAAGCGTAGAGTGACGTTCGTTCTCGAAGACATCTCGCTTTCGGTCGGGGAGGAAACCGTCATCGACGACGTGTCGCTGACGCTCGATCAAGGCTCGATGAACGTCCTGCTTGGCCCGACCTTGTCCGGGAAGACCACGCTGATGCGTCTCATGGCTGGGCTGGATAGGCCGACGACTGGCCGACTGATAGCAAACGGAGCGGACGTTACGAACGTTCCAGTGCGCCGCCGCTCCGTCGCTATGGTCTATCAGCAGTTCGTCAATTACCCCTCGCTCACGGTCTATGAGAACATCGCGTCTCCGCTTCGCGTCGCCGGCGTCGGCCGCGCCGAGATCGACGAACGGGTGAATGACGCCGCACGCTTGCTGCGGCTCGACAATTTCCTGCAGCGCTTGCCGGCGCAACTGTCCGGCGGGCAGCAGCAGCGCACGGCGATCGCGCGGGCGCTGGTCAAGCGCGCCGAACTCGTCTTGCTCGACGAGCCGCTGGCCAATCTCGACTACAAACTCCGCGAGGAATTGCGCGAGGAATTGCCACGCATTTTTGCCCAGACGGGCGCGATCCTGGTGTATGCGACGACAGAGCCGATGGAAGCGCTGCTGCTCGGGGGCGTGACGATCGCCCTCCATGAAGGGCGGGTGTCGCAAGTCGGGCCGACGGCGCGGCTTTATCGACGACCCGAAAATATCGATGCCGCGCGGGTGTTTTCCGACCCGCCGCTGAATGAGCTCGTCATCGACAAACGCGGCCCGCTCGTCACCTTGGAAAGCGGTCGCAATCTGCCCGTCGTCGGCGCGCTCTCGAGATTGCCGGACGGCGTGTATCGGCTCGGCTTTCGCGCTGACGCTCTCTCCATCGGCGATGCACAGACGCCGGGGTTCAACTTCCCTGGGCAAGTCAAGGTCACCGAGATCAGCGGGTCGGAGAGTTTCGTCCATGTCGATATCGGCCTCGACGTATGGGTTTGCCTTGTGGTGGGCGTGCACGACTGGCAACCGGGCGCGCATGTCGAAGCGCGCGTCGACGCCAACCGGGCTTTTGTCTTCGATATCCACGGCAAGCTGGCGGCCACGCCGTTCATCGCGAAAACGGCCTGAGAGGCGAAACCATGGCTCGCATCACGCTCGACAGGATCGCCCACGCGTACGGGAGCAATCCCGCAACCGAGAAGGACTACGCGCTCAAGCGTCTCGAGTATGTCTGGGAACAGGGCATGGCGTATGCGCTGCTTGGGCCGTCCGGTTGCGGCAAGACGACGTTGCTCAACATCATCTCCGGCCTTGTCATTCCTTCGGAGGGCCGTCTGCTGTTCGACGATGTCGATGTCACCCATCTGCCGACCAAGCAGAGGAACATCGCTCAGGTGTTCCAGTTTCCAGTCATTTACGACACCATGACGGTCGCCGAAAATCTCGCCTTTCCGCTGAAAAACAGGAAGCTTCCCAAGCTCGCGATCGAACGGCGGGTGACCGAGATCGCGGCGATGCTCGACCTGACCGGCGTCCTGAACAGGCGAGCCCGCGGTCTGACCGCCGACGCCAAGCAGAAGATCTCGCTCGGCCGCGGGCTGGTTCGCGCCGATGTTTCGGCTGTCTTGTTCGACGAGCCGCTGACGGTGATCGACCCGGCGCTGAAGTGGGAGCTTCGATCAAAACTAAAAGCCGTGCATCGCGCGCTGGACCTTTTGATGATTTATGTGACGCACGACCAGATCGAGGCGCTGACCTTCGCCGACAAGGTCGTCGTGATGAATGAAGGCAAGGCAGTGCAGATTGGCACGCCCGCCGATCTGTTCGAACGACCCGAGCATACTTTCGTCGGCTATTTCATCGGTTCTCCTGGAATGAATCTCATGCCGGCCCAGGTCTCCGGCTCGCGTGCAATTGTCGACGGGGCGGAACTGCAACTCGGCGCAGCTTACCGAGACCTGCCGAAGAGCGGACGGATTCAAGTCGGCGTCCGACCCGATTACACCGAATTGTCGAGCGCAGCCGGCTTGGCCGTGCGGGTGCGCCGTATCGCCGATCTTGGCCGCAAGCGGCTGGCCTACGTCACTCTCGGGGCCCAGCAGATTGTCGCCACCGTTCCTCCCGAGATCTCCTCGATCGGAGATCAAGCGAGGGTTGTTTTCGATCCGGCGCATACGCACGTCTACCTCGACGACGTTCGCGTGACGGGGGCGGCGGCATGACGGGCAAGCCGATCAACAATCGGGCGTGGCTTTTCGTTCTGCCTGTGCTCGCCTTCGTGCTGTTCTCGTCGATCATTCCGGTCATGACCGTGGTGAACTACTCGATCCAGGACACGATGGGGGCGAACAATTTCTTCTGGAACGGCGACGCCTGGTTCCGCGATCTTTTGAACCCGAGCACGGCGATCGGGGAGCGTTTCAACGACGCGCTGTTTCGCACCCTCGCCTTCTCGCTCGTCTGCCTCATGATCGAGGTCCCGCTCGGCATCGCGATCGCCCTGTGCATACCGCGAAGCGGGTGGCTGGTCGGGTTGACGCTCGTGGTGATGGCGCTGCCGATGCTCATTCCGTGGAACGTGGTCGGCACGATCTGGCAGATTTTCACCCGCCAGGACATCGGCCTCTTCGGAGCGGCCCTCACCGGCGCGGGCCTGCATTACAACGTGACCCAGGACCCGATTTCCGCCTGGATCACGATCGTCGTCATCGATGTGTGGCACTGGACGCCGCTCGTCATTCTCCTGAGCTACGCCGGCCTGAGGGCGATTCCTGACGCCTTCTATCAGGCCGCCCAGATCGACGGCGCGAGCCGCTGGGCGATCTTCTTCAATATCGAGTTGCCGAAGCTGCAGAAGGTGCTCGTCATTGCGGTGCTGCTGCGCTTCATGCAGACCTTCATGATCTACACCGAGCCTTTCGTTGTCACGGGCGGAGGCCCGGGCAGCGCCACGACCTTCCTGTCGATCGATCTGGTCAAGATCGCGCTTGGTCAGGTCGATCTGGGCAACGCCGCCGCGATGTCGCTCGTCTACTATCTGATCACGCTCACGGTCTGCTGGGTCTTCTTCACCGTCATGACCCAACTCGAGCGAAGGAGGGACGCCTGATGCGCCAGGACGCCCTGCCGAAGATCATCCTCGCCGCCTATCTCGTGCTGCTCATGCTGCCGATCTATTGGCTCATCAACCTGAGCCTGCGCACCAATTCGGACATCATGTCGGGAATGGCGCTGTGGCCGCACAATCCGACATTCGAGAAATATCTCCAGATCTTCAATGACCCGACCTGGGTGCACGGCTTCGGCGTTTCACTGACCTATGTGGCGATCAACACCGTCATTTCGGTGACGGTCGCGCTCCCGGCCGCTTATGCGTTCAACCGGTATGCCTTCATCGGCGACAAGCACCTGTTCTTTTGGCTGCTGACCAATCTGATGGCGCCGACGGCGGTCTTCGCCATGCCGTTCTTCAATCTCTACTATGCGGTTGGCCTGTTCGACACCGTCTGGGCTGTCGCGCTCGCTCATTGCCTGTTCAATATCCCATTGGCGGTATGGATTCTTGAAGGATTCGTCGGCGGCGTGCCGCGTGAGATCGACGAGACAGCCGCGATTGACGGCTATTCGTTTCCTCGCTTCTTCATCCGAATCTTTATCCCGCTGATCGCGAACGGGATCGGCGTCACGGCGTTCTTCTGCTTCATGTTCTCTTGGGTCGAGCAATTGCTGGCGACGACGTTGACGGCGACCAATGCTCTCCCCTTCGCGGCCGTGATGACGCGCAGCTATTCGGTCTCGGGCATGGACTGGTCCCTGCTCGCCGCCGCGGGCGTCCTGACGATGATACCGGGAGCCGTGGTGATCTGGTTTGTGCGCAATCACATCGCCAAGGGCTTCGCCCTTGGCCGCGTTTAGGGGAGCGCCGCGATGCTCGCGTGGATGGCCTGGACCTGGCAGACGGCGCTGTTCTTCTGCCTCGTGGCGCTGGCGCTGATCATTCTCACCCTGCTGGCGATCTATCGGCCCGAGACGCCGCGAGTCGGAATCCTGCGGTTTCCGACGACGCGAGGCGATCGGTTCTTCGTGACCCTCATTGGGTCGGCATTCATCTTTGTCTTCTGGTTGCGGTTCGGTGGCGGCGCCCTCTGGTACCCGCTCGTCGCCTCGGTGGTTTACGGCATCGCGATGTTCCGATTCGCGTAGCTGTATCGCGCTCGTCGCGCATGGTGCGCTGCGGGCTTTCAAGGGAGGAAACAATGGACGTGAAACGTCGTGACGTATTGAAGGGAGCCGCGGCCGTGGCCGCGACTGCGGCAACGGCCGGTGGGGCAGCGATAATCACCTCCACCCCCACCTATGCCCAACAGGTCGATGCTGCGAAGAAATGGATCGATAGCGAGTTTCAGCCCTCGACCCTGACCAAAGACCAGCAGATGGCCGAGATGGAGTGGTTCATCAAGGCGTCTGCGCCATTCAAGGGGATGAAGGTCAGCACGGCCTCGGAAATCCTTGGTATCCACGAATATGAATCCAAGACCCTGACCAAGGCCTTCGCCGAGATCACCGGCATTCAAGTCAACCATGAGATGATGGACGAGGGCCTGATCGTCGACAAGATCTCGGTCGAGATTCAATCAGGCAAGCCGATCTATGATTTCTGGATGAACGATTCCGACTTCATCGGCACGCACCCGCGCTACAACGATATCGTCGGCGGCTCGCTCACCGATTTTATGGCCGGCGAAGGCAAGGACATCACCAATCCGAACCTCGACCTCAACGACTTCATCGGGCTTTCGTTCGGCACGTTCACCGATGGCAAGCTGTACCAGTTGCCGGACCAGCAATTCGCGAACCTCTACTGGTTCCGCTACGACTGGTTCCAGAAGCCCGAGCTCAAGGCCGCGTTCAAGGCCAAATTCGGCTACGAGCTCGGCGTGCCGGTCAATTGGTCAGCGTACGAGGACATCGCCGACTTCTTCACCAACACCGTGAAGGAAATTGATGGCCAGAAAGTCTATGGCCACATGGACTACGGCAAGAAGGACCCGTCGCTGGGCTGGCGCTTCACCGACGCCTGGCTCTCGATGGCCGGCAACGGCGATCGCGGGCTTCCGAATGGCCGACCGGTCGACGAATGGGGCATCCGCGCCGAGAACGGCATCCCGGTCGGCTCCTCGATCAGCCGCGGTGGCGACGCCAATGGTCCCGCAGCCGTCTACGCGCTGGCCAAGTTCGTCGAGTGGCTGAAGAAATACGCGCCGCCGGAAGCGGCCGGCATGGACTTCCTCGAAGCCGGCGCAGTGCCGGGACAGGGCCACATCGCCCAGCAGATCTTCTGGTACAGCGCCTTCACCGCCGCGCTTTCCAAGCCCGATCTGCCGGTGATGAACAAGGACGGCACGCCGAAGTGGCGCATGGCGCCGAGCCCGCATGGGGCCTACTGGAAGGAGGGCATGAAGCTCGGCTACCAGGACGTTGGTTGCTGGACCCTGCTCAAATACGCTCCGCTGGAGCGCGTTAAGGCAGGCTGGCTCTACTCGCAGTTCTGCGTGTCGAAGACGGTCAGCCTGAAGAAGTCGGTCACGTTCCTGCATGTGATTCGCGAGAGCGACATCCAGAGTCAGGCGATGACCGACCTTGCCCCGAAAGTGGGCGGCTGGGTCGAGTTCTATCGCAGCCCGGCGCGCAAGCTGTGGACGCCGACCGGCGTCAACGTGCCTGAATACGGCAAGCTTGCTCAGGTCTGGTGGCAGAATGTCTCCAAGGGCATCTCCGGCGAGCAGACATACCAGCAGGCGATGGACGGTCTCGCGCGCGATCAGGACGCGATCATGGCGCGGCTCGAGAAGTCCGGCGCCCAAGGCAAGCTTGGCCCGAAGATGAACGAGGAAAGAGACCCGGAATATTGGTACGCCAAGGCCGAGAAGGACGGCAATCTGGCGCCCCAGCGCAAGCTCGCCAATGAAAAGCCGCCGGGAGAAACTATCGACTACGACGAACTCGTGAAAACCTGGACCGACCCGTCCAAGAAGTAGCGGTTTCAGGACCTTCGTCTCGGCAACCGGGTCGGGCGTAAGCGCCCGACCCCTTTCTATGTGAGCAGGGATCGCCCCCATGAAAGGGCATGTTCTCGTCGTCGACCAGGGCACGACCTCGACGCGCTCGATCATTTTCGGGCCCGACGCTGCCCTCGTCGCCATGGCGCAGGAGGAGTTCCCGCAAGTCTTCCCTCAGCCGGGCTGGGTCGAGCATGATCCCGGAATCGCTGTGGCGGACCACGCTCTCGACAGCGCGGCAGGCTCTCTTAAGGGCCGGCGTCGAGCCGAGCGCGCTCGCCGGGCTCGGGATCACCAACCAGCGCGAAACGACTTTGGTCTGGAGCCGGACGACCGGCCGTCCGATCCACAATGCGATCGTCTGGCAGGATCGCCGCACGGCGCCCCTTTGCGCCGAACTCAAGGAGCGTGGATGCGAGACGCTCGTATCCACGCGCGCCGGCTTGCTGCTCGATCCTTATTTCTCGGCGACGAAAATCGCCTGGATCCTCGACAATGTTCCCGACGCCCGCGCTGAAGCGGAGCGCGGAGAGCTGGCATTCGGCACCGTCGACAGTTTCCTCGTCTGGCGCCTGACCAATGGCAAGGTTCACGTCACCGACGCCACCAACGCCTCAAGGACGCTCCTGTTCAACATCCACTCGGGCGCATGGGACGACGACCTTCTCGCGCTCTTCGGCAGTCCCTCGGTCGATGCTGCCCGAGGTCAAGGACTGCGCCGCCGAATTCGGCGAGGCGGCGGCCGAACATCTGGGCGTCGCGATCCCCATCCGCGGCATCGCCGGGGATCAGCAGGCGGCCCTGATTGGCCAGGCGTGCTTTCGTCCCGGGCATGGTGAAGTCGACTTATGGGACGGGATGCTTCGCCCTCGTCAACACGGGCGACAAGGCCGTCGCATCGACGCACAAGCTGCTGACGACCATTGGCTATCAGTTCAAAGGCAAGCGCACCTATGCGCTCGAAGGCTCGATCTTCTCGGCGGGCGCGACCGTGCAATGGTTGCGCGACGGCCTCGGCATTCTCGCCACGGCCCCGGAAGCTGGCGAAATGGCGGCGAGCGCCGATCCCCGCCAAGAGGTCTATCTGGTGCCTGCCTTCACCGGCCTCGGCGCTCCCCATTGGGACAGCGAGGCCCGCGCCGCAATCTTTGGCTTGACGCGCGGCGCGACCCGCAAAGAGATCGTGCGCGCGGCGCTGGAAAGCGTCGGCTACCAGACCCGCGACCTCATCCACGCGATGCGCGCCGATTCCGAGGGACTATCGGACGGCGAATTCGCTTCCGTGATCAGGATCGATGGTGGAATGAGCGCGAGCGACTGGACGATGCAATTCCTCGCCGACATGGTGAACGCGCAGGTCGACCGCCCCGAAATTTTCGAGACGACCGCTCTCGGCGCTGGCTATCTCGCAGGCTGGCAAGCGGATCTCTATCCCGACCCCGCGGAGTTCGCGAAGACCTGGCGGCGCCAGGCGAGCTTCATGCCGTCGATGCCGGCAGGCGAGCGCGAATCGCGCTATCGCGGCTGGCGCGACGCCGTCGCCCGCACCGTTCTGAGGCCGGAGACCTAGGTTCATGCGGATCGTGTTTCGCTGCGATCCTGCGATCGAGAATGAGCTGATGCGCCCCGTCCCGGCGCGCGCGGCGCTGCCCGAATGGCTGCGCGCGATGCCGCGCACCGCCTTTTCGGACCTTCACGGACAAGAGGTGAGGACGGTCAAGCAATGTCCGCCCTTCGTTGACGCCATGTCGCACGGCTTTGTCATTCCATTGCCTTGCGACGTGAGTGTGCGGGACGGAGTGCTCTCCTGGGACTGGGACCATCCCGTGCTGACCGTCGAAGCCCACCCGCGCTCGCCGGTCAGCTTTCATGTTCCGGCCCAAGTTAGCGGAACGCCCTATCTATGATCCCGATGTGGCGATTGTGAAATTTAACAGTTTCTGGACCATTGAGCTCGAGCCGGGCCATTCGCTATTCGCTACTCATCCTGTCAATCGCGCCGATCTGCCGTTCCGCTTGTTGACGGGAGTTGTCGATAGCGACCGGTTCACTGACGTCGGCATATTATTCCCGGCAGTTTGGACGGATTTGAATTTCGAAGGCGTGCTCCCGCGGGGCACTCCGATCGCGCAGTGCTTCCCGATCGTGCGAGAGGCGCTGTCGCTTGAATTCCAAGCGTTCTCGACCGAGGAAGCGGAACGATACGCCTCCACCGCGAAGACCCTGCTCTCTCATCCCGGCGAATATCGCCGCCGATTTCGGGTTCGCCGCGGGCGTTCAAGCTTCAAGCAAGCGCCGTAGTCGAGCTAGGTCCAGCCACAGGCGACCCTTCTTGGCGGAGGTCAGCGCTTGGGCGATTCGGCCGAAGGTGTCGGGCCTAAGCCGCATCGCGCGTCGATAGGAGTCCATTGCCGCGTCGAGCTCGCCGGCGTTTTGCAAATTGAGGCCGAGGTTCACGTGGGCTTCAGGAAAGTCCGGCCGCGCTTCGATGCTGCGCCGATACGCCCGGATCGCGCCGGGCGTGTCGCGCAAGTCCTCGCAAACCAACCCCAGCGCGAACCAGGCGCGACCGTCGCCCGGCTGGATATCCACGGCTCGTTCGAGCTCCACGCGAGCCGACGCCAAATCGCCGATCTGTCGCAGACACGAGCCGAGGGCCACTCTGGCGTCGATCAGGTCGGGCGCCGCTAGAAGCGCCCGTTGAAAACTGACGATCGCCTCCCGCTGGCGGTCAATCGCCTGTAGAGCCGCGCCCAATCGTGCGTGATCCAACGGATCGGCCGAAGATTCCGCCGCGCGCGCGAAGGCGAGCGCGGCCATCTCCCCGCGGCCTGCTTTGCGCAGCGCGTGCCCAAGGTCGCGCCAGCCATCGACAAATTTCGGAAAACGAAGCAAGAGGTCTTCAAGAATTGAAGCCGCTTTGCCATCTTCGCTCGAACTCAATGAGCGTCATGCAAGTCAAGAAAGCAGGCTCCGGCCGATCAGGCGCGAGGTAGCGGGCGCGCTCCAGCCAAACTCTCGCCTGCGCGGCGTCACCCGCCGCGCGCGCCGCGCGCGCAGCCATGATCAGCGTTGGCGGATGATCTGGGCGCAGAGACAGACTGGAATTCGCCCAGCGCACAGCATCATCGAAGCGCCCACGCTGGAGCGCGATTGTCGCAGCCAGCTGATGCGCCGCCGGGTCATGTGGAGTTGAATCGATGATTCGACCGCATAGAGCCTCCGCCCTTTCGATCCTCCCAGCGCGGAGTTCCGCCAAAGCGGTCGCAAACGCAGACTGTCGACTTTCCGCTCGCTCTTTCATCGAATCTTGGGCGCCAAGCGTGTCACCTCGGCGCTCGACTTCAACTCTCTTCCGCGCCGCGCAAGAATGAGAGCGTCCTTCCGGCGAAGGAACGTCTCGTTGACATATATTCCTTTCCGCCGCACCTGAACTCGCCAGGAACCGGAATTCAGCTTCGGTGAACGTCGCCAAGGCGTGGGCGGTCCATGTGCACTGGGCGAACTTCCGCGCGAAGCGTCGCATGATGGCGTAGAAAGAGTGCGCACGACCCTGCTGGTGAGTTGATACTGTAGAGAAAAATGCAGCCAGATCAAACATTTAGATTCTCCGTTGCCCCGATGATGGACTGGACCGACCGGCGCTGCCGGGCGTTCCATCGCCTGCTCACGCGCCGGGCGCGGCTCTATACCGAGATGGTGACGGCGGACGCTGTCGTGTTCGGGCCGCGCGAGCGCCTGATCGGCTTCGACGCTGCCGAGCACCCGGTTGCGCTCCAGCTCGGCGGCGCCGACCCTGCGCGGCTCGCCGCGGCGGCGCGGATCGGGGCCGAGTTCGGCTATGACGAAATCAACCTCAATTGCGGCTGCCCGTCCGACCGGGTGCAAAGCGGCCGGTTCGGGGCCTGCCTGATGCGCGAGCCGAGGCTGGTCGCCGACTGCGTGGCGGCGATGGCCGCTGCGGTCAACGTTCCGGTGACCGTGAAATGTCGTATCGGCGTCGATGAGCAGGAGCCGCGAGAGGCGCTTGGCGCCTTCGCCGAAGCGGTGAAGCCGGCGGGCGCGGCGGCGCTCATCGTCCATGCGCGCAAAGCCTGGCTCGAGGGCTTGAGCCCTAAAGACAACCGGTCGATCCCGCCGCTCGACTATCCGCTCGTCCGTGCGTTGAAACGCGCCCATCCCGGCTGGCCGGTCATCCTCAACGGCGGCGTCGAGGATCTCGCTTCCGCGCGCGCCGAGCTTGAGCATCTCGACGGGGTCATGATCGGGCGCGCCGCGTATCAGACGCCCGAGATCCTGATCGGCGTCGATCCTGAGCTCTTCGGCGAGGAGGCGCCGGTCGCCGACGCGTTCGAGGCGATCGAAGCCTTCATGCCGACGATCGCACGCGGGCTTGAGCGCGGCGAGCGCCTGCATGACTACACGCGGCATCTTCATGGCCTTTTCGCCGGCAGGCCGGGGGCGCGGGCCTATCGGCGGACGCTGGCGAGCGAGGGCGTCCGCCCCCGCGCCGGGCTCGACGTGCTGCGCGAGGCGGTCGCCCGGGTGGAGCGACGCTTCGAGTCCGCCGGGGGCCGTCCGACCCTCGGCGGCCTATTGGCGGCCGAGTAGCGCTAAAGCGAATCGCATTCTCGTCGAATCGCCGTTTCGTCGCCGACGATTGAAGTTTTTCAGGCGCTTAGGCGCCGGTTTTTCGCCGACCCGCAGAAAGCTCCGAACCGATTGCGCAGGCGCGGAGCGGGGCGTCCGGCTGCCGTCCGCGCCATGCAGGGAATCCCCGAGGTGGACATCAGCGAGCACCCAAATCCCCTTCCGAGTTGCCCGATTGCGACAAGGGTCCAAAGCGCCATCTCATTTCTAAAATACAGTATCATACCGATTCGGGCGAGGCAAGAAATTTCTGATTTTTCTTATCCAGCTTCCACCCGAGCGCGAGTGCGCCGTTGCGAAGCTCCGGGCCCGCTCACCGGGCCGTCAGCACGAGCCGCCCGCGCTCGACCGCATAGCCCTTGAGACGGCCGAGAAAGCTCATGCCGAGCAGGCTCTCGTCGAGCGCCCCGGGGCGAGCGACCAGGGCCGCGACATTGCGCATCACGATCGGCCCGACGGCGACCTTGTCGAGCCGGACCTCCGCCGCCAGCGCCGATCCGTTGGCGGTGGTGACGGGCGCGTCATATTCGAGTGCACCGGTGTTGATCCCAGCGCGCCGCGCGTCGGCGGCGGTGAGCACCACCGCGGAAGCCCCCGTATCGAACAGGAAGGTCACGCGCGCGCCGTTGACCCGCCCGGTAATCGCGAACTCGCCGCCGAGACGCTGGTTGACGATCACTTCGCCGCCGCTGCCGACCTCGGGCTCGGACGGGAAAAGCTCGCCGGCGATGCGGTCGGCGATGTCGGAGGCCTCGTAGCGGTAGGCGTAGACGCCGGTCAGTGCGAGCAGGAGCGCGGCCCAGATCGCGGCCGCGCCGGCGACGCGGGCAACGTCGCTCGGCCGCGCCGAGCGCAGGCTCGAAAGCAGGAGCCAAAGCAGCAGCGCAGCGCCGATCGCGGCGCTGGCGAAGCGTTGATGGTCCAGCCCGAGCAGGGTGGACTGAGGCGGGGTCATGAGCAGCGCCGCCAGCGCCGCCGCCAGAACCGCAACAGGGACGACGAAGCGCATCACGAGAGCCGGGCGCGCGCCGCAACCCGGCCGCCGCGCGCCGCGCGCGAACGGGCCCGGGCGAGGCGTTGGGCAAGCTCGGCCATGATGGTGAGCCGTTCGGCCTCGCCCAATGCCGTCCAGGCGGCGATTTCGTCAACCGTGCGGCCGCAGCCGATGCAGAGCGCGGAGATGGGATCGATGACGCAGACTTTGACGCAAGGGGTCGACAGGCAAGGCGCGGACATGGCCCTCATTTAGGAGGCGGTCTGCCCGATGAGAAGCCCGCACCAGGCGGCGATCTCGGCTGCCTGCTGGGCTGCGCCGGCGACGTCGCCGGTCTGGCCGCCTATCGCGCGCCGCGCAAGCGCGACCATCCCCAAGGCGGCTGCGCCGCTCGCCAGCGCCGCCGCGACGGCGTGGGCGAGGCCGAGCGAAGCGAGGCCAAGGACGAGCGCGATGACCAGGGCCGAGCCCCATGCGGCGGCGAGCGCGCCTGGGTCGAGCCGGCCCGCCGCCGCGCCCGCGCCGTCGGCGCGCGCGGGCGCGAGAAGCGCGAGCGGGGTCAGCGCGCCGGCGCGGGAGAGCGCGGCGACGGCGATCAGGCTGATCGAAGCCCGCCAGAAGCCGCCGTCGAGCGCGGCCGAGAGCGCGGCAACGCGCAGGATGAGCGCGAGCGTCAGCGCGATCGCGCCATAGGCGCCAATCCGGCTGTCGCGCATGATGTCGAGCTTGATCGCCCGCGTCGCGCCGCCGCCAAAACCGTCGGCGACGTCGGCGAGCCCGTCCTCGTGCAGGGCGCCGGCGGCGGCGACCACCGCCGCCGTCGCCAGGCCGGCGCGCAGGAGGAGCGGCAGGCCGAGCAGCCCGGCGAGGGCGAGCGTGAGCGCGCCCGCCAATCCGACCGCCGCGCCTGCGACCGGCGCCGCCCAGGCGAAGCGGTTGAGGTCGAGCGGCGCGCCGGCGCTCGCGCCGACCGGCATGCGAGTGAAAAAGCCAAGCGCGTCGCCGATGTCGCGCGCAGCGGGAGCAAAGCGGCGGGACGGATCTCGACCGGTCATATTGGAGCCTTGGCCCGGATCGATCGATGCGGCTTGGGCGGCGAGCGGAGAGCTGACATCGGCGGCGCCGCTCAGATCACCCATACGAACAGGGCGACCGCCACCAGCCCCAGTCCGGTGAGGCCGGTCTCGACCAGGCCCCACTGCCGAACCAGCGCCCGCGCCGCGCCGACGTCTGGTCCCCGCAAGCTGCGGATCTGGTTGTCGAGCGGCGACATGACAAAGAACGCGTAGGGCCAGCTGAGGATGATGGCGACAGCGCCGAACGCAAAGCGCGGGTCCTGGGTCTCGAAATAGGAGATAAGGCCGGCGACCGCCGCGATCAGCGCGAAGGCGAGGAGAAGCGCGACCCCGCGACTGTCGCTCGGCCCCCATTCGCCGAGCAGCGCTTCGTCCTCGAGCTTGAGCCGCGCCGGCTGCTCAACCCAGTTGACGTAGAAGGCCGCGCCGGTGAAGGCGGCGGCGAAGGCGAGCGCGATCGTTCCAGAGAGCATGACCAGTCCAGCTTCGTGAGGCGCTCATCTAGCACGAAGCGCAGCGGAAAGCGCGCGCGAGGCGACGGGTCGGGCGAGCGCGGCGAAACCGAAAGAACGTGGCGCTTAGAACAGGAAGTCGTGGTGATGTGGCGGCTGAACCCCCGCCACGAGCACGATATCCGTGCCGCCATGCCCGTCGTTGCGAAGGGCGAAATGGGTGTCCGGCTGCTGGTCCGCGAGCGTATAGGCGACCTGGCGCGACTCACGCCCAACCTCATACGTCACTGTCAGGACGTTACCGTGCTCGCTCACCGAAGTCGCTTTCGTATCCAGCAGATCGACAAAGTCGCCGACACGCCAATTGGTAATCGTGCCCGTCAAACGATTAGGATTTAAGAGTTCAATCGAGTTTTCGCCCTGGTCGGCGAAGGTAACGTTGTGGGCGACGGCTGCTCCGTTGAGGATTTCGAGACGTCCCGAATTGCCGATTGTCGTGTCGTTTGCCCGGCCCGATCCTTCGACAATCTCTCTCCCGCCCATGATATCCGTATGGTTCGAAACCCCTTCGACGATCTCGCGGCCGCCCCGGTGGACCACGGTGTCGTTGGACGAGGAGAATTTTTCAACGCGTTCAACGCCAAGCAGGTTGATCGTCGTATGATCCGAGACGCCGCCCTGAACAACGTCTTCGCGGCCCCCTGCGTTGATGACCGTGTTCGTGGCGAGACCCTGGCGCTCCACCAACAGAAGGTCCCCTTGATCGAGGACCAGGCCGTTTTGATTCGGAGGGGCGGTAAAGACGGCCAAGTATAGGTCTCCCTTGATTGCTGCTCGCGGGTTGCTTTCCGCCGAACATACACCAAGCGCATCGCAGGCGCGAGATCCGGTCAAGCGCGCGACCTGCAGCCCTTCTCGGCTCAAAAGACGCAAGCATGGGAGGAAGCCGCCGAGCCGCGGGCGGCCAGTCCGGCCAAAAGCGAAGTTGGCGTTCTGTTAACGCTGATGGCGCGAAATCGGCGGCGAGAACAAAATTAGAACTTGCGCTTGAGAACAAACCATGTACATAGTTCCGTCACCAGTGGGGGCGCGCAAAACCGCGATTGCGGATCGGATGCTGCCCGTGAGAGAAGGACGATGGTTATGACCCAACCGAATCTTCGCCTCGTGGAAGGGATCAGCGTGGACAAGACCAAGGCGCTCGACGCCGCCCTGTCGCAAATCGAACGGGCGTTCGGCAAGGGCTCGATCATGCGCCTTGGCAAGAACCAGAAGGCGGTCGAGATCGAGACGGTGCCCACGGGGTCGCTCGGCCTCGATATCGCGCTTGGGGTCGGGGGTCTGCCGCGCGGACGGGTGATCGAGATCTACGGGCCCGAATCCTCGGGCAAGACGACGCTGACGCTGCATGTGATCGCCGAAGCGCAGAAAAAGGGCGGCGTTTGCGCGTTCGTCGACGCCGAACATGCGCTCGATCCGATCTACGCGCGCAAGCTCGGCGTGAAGCTCGACGATCTCCTGATCTCCCAGCCCGATACCGGCGAGCAGGCGCTTGAAATCACCGACACGCTGGTGCGTTCGGGCGCGGTCGACGTGCTGGTCATCGATTCGGTCGCGGCGCTGACGCCAAGGGCCGAGATCGAGGGAGAGATGGGCGAATCGCAGCCGGGCTTGCAGGCGCGGCTGATGAGCCAGGCCCTGCGCAAGCTCACCGCCTCGATCTCGCGCTCGAACACCATGGTGATTTTCATCAATCAGATCCGGATGAAGATCGGCGTCATGTACGGCTCGCCCGAGACGACGTCCGGCGGCAACGCGCTCAAGTTCTACGCCTCCGTCCGCCTCGACATCCGCCGCATCGGCGCGATCAAGGAGCGCGAGCAGGTGGTCGGCAATCAGACCCGGGTCAAGGTGGTCAAGAACAAGGTCGCGCCGCCGTTCAAGCAGGTCGAATTCGACATCATGTATGGCGAGGGCGTCTCCAAGGCGGGCGAGCTGATCGATCTCGGCGCCAAAGCGGGAGTGGTGGAGAAGTCGGGCGCCTGGTTTTCCTTCGACAGCGTGCGGCTCGGTCAGGGCCGGGAAAACGCCAAGGCGTTCCTGAAGGCCAGTCCTGAGACGGCGGACCGGATCGAGCGCGCAATTCGGGAGAACGCCGGCCTGATCGCCGAGCGCATTCTCGAAAACGACGGTCCTTCGCCCGACGACGACGCCGAGGCCTGATCCGCTTTCCTTTGGGCCCGCCTCGCGTCCCCCGCCTTCGGCGGCGCGCCCATCCGCCAGGAAAGCGTCAGGCCTTCGCGCGTCCGGGGCGGCGCGAGAGCGGTTCCTCCCGCCGTTCTCGCGCCGCCGCTTTTGGGTGACGCCCGGGCCACAGCCTCGAAGTCCCTCTCCTTGCCGACGGAGAGTTGAAGACCGCCCTCTCTCGGCTCCTTAGAGCGAGCCCTAAAAGGGCGCTCTTCTCTCGTAGGCGCATGGGGCCGGCGATCCGGTTTCCCTCTTCCGCCGCCGATCAGCGCGCCTTTCCCTTTCGCGCGTCGCAGACCCGAGAGTCCCATGCTCCCGACGAATAGGCGCGCGAGCCCAAGCCGATGATCCGGCTTCATTCCCGTTGGCGCTTTTGACGGCCTTGCTCTAGAACGCGCAGTTCAAGCGGCATCCGGTCCAGGCGACAGGCGGTAATGAGCGGCGTCAACGAAATTCGGTCAAACTTCCTCCAGTTCTTCGCCAGGAACGGGCATGAGGTCGTTCCGTCGAGCTCCCTCGTGCCGCGCAACGACCCGACGCTCATGTTCACGAACGCCGGCATGGTGCAGTTCAAGAACGTGTTCACCGGGGTCGAGAAACGCGCTTACGTCCGGGCGTCGACGGCGCAGAAATGCGTGCGCGCCGGCGGCAAGCACAACGACCTCGACAACGTCGGATATACGGCCCGCCACCACACGTTCTTCGAGATGCTCGGCAACTTCTCGTTCGGCGATTATTTCAAGGACCGCGCGATCGAATACGCGTGGAGCCTGCTGACCCGCGATTTCGGCCTGCCGCCGCAGAAGCTCACCGTCACCGTCTATTACGACGACGACGAGGCGTTCAATCTGTGGAAGAAAATATCCGGCCTTCCCGAGGAGCGGATCATCCGCATCGCCACCAGCGACAATTTCTGGGCGATGGGCGACACCGGCCCCTGCGGACCTTGCTCGGAGATTTTTTACGATCACGGCGATCACATCCCCGGCGGCCCGCCCGGCTCGGCGGACGCTGACGGCGACCGCTTCATCGAGATCTGGAATCTGGTGTTCATGCAGTTTGAGACCCTGCCGGGCGGCGAACGGGTCAATCTGCCGCGCCCGTCGATCGACACCGGGATGGGCCTCGAGCGCATCGCCGCCGTCCTCCAGGGAGTGCACGACAACTACGACATCGACCTCTTTCGCGCCTTGATCCGCGCCAGCGCCGATCTCACCGGCGTCGATCCCGATGGAGCCCAGCGCGCTTCGCATCGGGTCATCGCCGACCATCTGCGCACCTCCGCCTTCCTCGTCGCCGACGGCGTGCTGCCGTCGAACGAGGGCCGCGGCTATGTGCTCAGGCGCATCATGCGCCGGGCGATGCGCCACGCGCAGATTCTCGGCGCCCGCGACCCGCTGATGTGGCGCCTCGTCCCGGCTCTCACCCGCGAAATGGGCCAGGCCTATCCGGAGCTGGTGCGGGCCGAGGCGCTCATTTCGGAGACGCTCAAGCTCGAGGAGACGCGCTTTCGCTCGACGCTGGCGCGGGGCTTGTCCATTCTCGAGGATGAGACGCGCTCGCTGCATGACGGCGGCGTGCTGAGCGGCGAGACGGCGTTCCGGCTCTACGACACCTATGGTTTTCCGCTCGATCTGACCCAGGACGCGCTCCGCGCCCGCGGATTGTCGGTCGACATCGACGGGTTCAACACCGCCATGGAGCGCCAGCGCGCCGAGGCGCGCCGCGCCTGGGCGGGCTCGGGCGAAGCGGCGACCGAGGCGGTCTGGTACGCCTTGCGCGAACGGGTCGGCGCAACCGAGTTCCTCGGCTATGAGACCGAGGCCGCCGAAGGCGTCGTCAGCGCGATCGTAAAAGACGGCGTCGAAGTCGAGACGCTCGGCGCGGGCGAGCGGGGATCGCTGATCCTCAACCAGACGCCATTCTACGGCGAGGCGGGCGGCCAGGTCGGCGACGTCGGCGAAATCACCGCGCCCGGCTTCCGCGCCGAAGTTACCGACACGCGCAAGAAGCTCGGGGACCTCGTTGTCCATGACGTCATGATCGTCGAGGGCGCGGCGAGCTTAGGTCTGGCGGTCGAGCTTAAAGTCGATCACGACGCCCGCACGGCGACGCGCGCCAACCATTCGGCGACCCATATCCTGCATGAGGCTTTGCGAATGGTTCTCGGCGATCATGTCGCGCAGAAGGGCTCGCTGGTCTCGCCCGAGCGGCTGCGCTTCGACATCGCTCACCCGAAGCCGATCACGCGCGCGGAACTGGAAAGGGTCGAGGACATCGCCAACCACGTGGTGTTGGAGAACGCCGAGGTGACGACCCGGCTCATGGGCCTCGACGATGCGCGCGAGCTTGGCGCCCGGGCGCTGTTCGGCGAGAAATACGGCGACGAAGTGCGCGTCGTCAGCATGGGCGAGATCGAGGAGGCCGCCAATCGCGAACGGACCTATTCGATCGAGCTCTGCGGCGGCACCCACGTGGGGCGGACCGGCGACATCGGTCTCATCACCATCGTCGGCGAGAGCGCGGTCGCGGCGGGGGTGAGGCGTATCGAAGCCAAGACGCGCGACGAAGCGCGCAAGCGCCTCGAGGCCGACGCCCGCGCCTATGCCGATCTCGCGGCGCTGCTGAGGGCCCCGGCGGGCGAGGCCGCCGAGCGGCTGGAGGCGCTGATTGACGACAAGCGCAAGCTCGAGCGCGAACTCGCCGAGGCCAGACGCAAGCTCGCGATGGGCGGCGGCGCGCCGGAAGCCGGCGCTGCGCGCGACGTCGCCGGCGTCAAGCTTTACGCCCGCGCGGTCAGCGGGGTCGACATGAAGGACCTGAAATCGCTGGCGGACGAAGCGAAGCAGAAGGTCGGCTCCGGAGTGGTCGCGATCGCGGCTGCGAGCGAGGACGGCAAGGCGAGCATCGTCGTCGCGGTGACCCCTGATCTTACGAGCCGCTTCAACGCGGTCGAGCTGGTGCGGCTCGGCTCGGCGGCGCTCGGCGGCAAGGGCGGCGGCGGCCGCCCCGACATGGCCCAGGCCGGCGGCCCCGACGGCGCGAAGACGCACGAAGCGCTGGCCGCGGTCGAGGAGGGCCTGCGCCGCGCGGCCGGGGCGTGACGGCCGGCTTGCCGGCCTTACGCTTCGAGATCCTTGCGGATGGCTGCAACAGCCGCGCGCAGTCGCGGCAATTCGTCGCGAGCAACGTTCCAAATGAGCGAGGGCGACAGCGCCGCGTACTGATGTCGAATGACGTTGCCGATATCGCGAACTCCGATCCAGCGGATGTCGGAATGTTTCTCTTTTGAGGCTTGCGGAATCGCGCGGCTGGCTTCGGAGACAATCAGAAGCGCACGCTCAACCACGTACCGCGCGCGCCAGTTTGCGGCAAATTGCTCCAAGGTCGCATGCTCGATCTCGTCAGCGATGCGGTCAATAGCGATGATCATATCGTCGAGGGCAATGCGGGGATCGCGCGCCATCAAAAGACCTGAATGGCCTCCCGCTCGATTTGCTCTCTCAGTCGTGGATGCAGACCATCGCGCGTCGTCAGGTCGACATGGGCGTCGAGGCGCCTCTCCAGGATCGACTTGACGTCAATGAGGTCAAACGCGCTGAATCTGTCTGCATGCTCAGCCTCGATGAAGATGTCGATGTCGCTGTCATCGCGGGCCGCGTCATGCGCAGTCGACCCGAAGAGGTAGAGGGCTCGAACCCCGTGCGCCTTGAGCTCAGAAGAGCTATCGGCCAATTCAGTCAGGACGTGATTCCTTTTCAAGAACTTTTCTCCAACCTGATTGCTCCAACCTTGGACAATTCGCCGACCACATCGAGATAGCGCTGGCATTGACCAGTTGAGATGTTCGTATCGAGCCACCATCGACCATCCAGCCTTTCGGCTCCCTGCTCAACGAGTTGAGGGTTGCCGGGATAGAGCTCCTCTGGTTTTCTTGCGACGATCCTGCGACCTCGCGAGGTTCGGTGCCGGGACAGAGTCTCCACAAGCCCGGGACTCTCCTTGTCCAGGGTAAGAATCGTCTTCTTGAGCACGTCCTTCAGGCTCACCCCCGATACTTCGTCGCCCGTCCAGGTCACGGTGTAGGTCCCCGACCTCCTGCGATTTTTCTCTCTAAGTGTCGCGCGCGGCAATCCCACGGATGGGGACGAGTTTCGATCCGACGCGAGGTCAAATTCGCGGCGCAGAATTTCGTTTTGGGTCTCGGCAAATGAGATTCGCCTCGCCTCGATTGCTTTGTAAACGTCGATGTCGATTTCAATCGTTTGACGGTTCATTACCGGTCCCTGACAAGAAAGAGTTTCTCTTATAAGAGACACTCGAACCGGCGGTCAAGCAAAATTCTCCGCGCCCTTCCGCTCAGGCGGGCAGCGGAGGTCGGTGAGCCAATTGGCTCACGCCATCGCCTTCTTGAGATTCTCGTCGACCTTGTCGAGAAAACCCTCGGTCGAGAGCCACCGCTGCTCCGGGCCGACCAGGAGCGCGAGATCCTTGGTCATCGAGCCTGATTCAACCGTCTCGACGCACACCCGCTCGAGGGTCGAGGCGAATTTGGCCAGCGCCTGATTGTCGTCGAGCTTGGCGCGGTGGGCGAGGCCGCGGGTCCAGGCAAAGATCGAGGCGATCGAATTGGTCGAGGTCTGGCGGCCCTTCTCATGTTCGCGGTAGTGGCGGGTGACGGTTCCGTGCGCCGCCTCGGCCTCGACGGTCCGCCCGTCCGGCGTCATGAGCACGCTGGTCATGAGGCCGAGCGAGCCGAAGCCCTGCGCGACCGTGTCCGACTGCACGTCGCCGTCGTAGTTCTTGCACGCCCACACGTAGCCGCCCGACCATTTGAGCGCCGCAGCGACCATGTCGTCGATCAGGCGATGCTCGTAAGTGATGCCGAGCGCCTGGAACCGGCTCTTGAACTCGGCCTCGTAGACCTCCTGGAAGATGTCCTTGAAGCGTCCGTCATAGGCTTTCAGAATCGTGTTCTTGGTCGAGAGATAGACCGGATATTTGCGCAAGAGGCCGAAATTCAGCGACGCGCGAGCGAAGTCGCGGATCGAGTTGTCGAGATTGTACATCGACATCGCGACCCCGCCGCCCGGGAACTTGAACACTTCCCGCTCGATCACGGCTCCGTCGTCGCCCTCGAAGCGGATGGTGAGACGGCCCTTGCCTGGGACCCTGAAATCGGTCGCGCGATACTGGTCGCCATAGGCGTGGCGGCCGATGACGATCGGCTGGGTCCAGCTCGGGACCAGGCGCGGCACGTTCTTGCAAATGATCGGCTCGCGGAAGATGACTCCCCCTAAGATGTTGCGGATCGTGCCGTTGGGGCTCTTCCACATCTCCTTGAGATGGAACTCTTTGACCCGCGCCTCGTCGGGCGTGATGGTTGCGCATTTGACTCCGACGCCGTGCGCCTTGATCGCCTCCGCGGCGTCGATGGTGACCTGATCGTTGGTCGCGTCGCGATTCTCGACTGCAAGGTCGAAATACTTGAGGTCGATGTCGAGATAGGGGTGGATCAGTTTGTCGCGGATGAGATGCCAGATGATCCGCGTCATCTCGTCGCCGTCGAGCTCGACAACCGGGTTGCTCACCTTGATCTTGGGCATCGGCGGGGACTTTCATTGGTGGGAGAAGCGCGGCGTCGAGCGCGTTTCGCCCCTATAGCATCGGCGCTTTGGGGGGCAAAGCTGTTGTGCGCGTCGACGACATATGAGAATCCGGGAGGGTGAAAGACCGGACGCGAATGGGGGTTGCATGGGGTCTCTGACCGCCGCCCGGCGGCAAGGCAGATTCGCCAAAGGCATGGCGCTTGCGCTCGCTGCGCTCGTCCTTTCGCTGAGCGGCCGCCCGGCGAGGCCCGACGCCGGCCCCGAGACCGACAATGCGCTCGCCACCCTGTGCGGGATCCTCGAAGCCTCGGCCAAGTCCGAGGGGCTGCCGGTCGGATATTTCACCAAGCTGATCTGGCGCGAAAGCTCGTTCCGGGCGGACGCGGTCAGTCCCGCGGGCGCGCAAGGGGTGGCCCAGTTCATGCCCGGCACGGCGTCCGCGCGCGGGCTCATCGATCCGTTCGACCCGGCGTCGGCGATTCCGGCGTCGGCGAAGTACCTCGCCGAACTCGTGCGCAAGTTCGGCAACCTGGGACTTGCGGCGGCGGCCTATAACGCCGGCGAAACCGCGGTCGATAAATGGCTCGACGACAAGGGCCAGCTTCCGTTCGAAACCCAGGACTACGTGCTCGCGCTCACCGGTCACGCCGCCGACGAATGGCGCACCCCGACGCCGCCGGAGCTCACAGCGCCCGCTGGCCCGTCGTGCCTGAGCCTCGTCGCCACGCTGCGCACGACCCCGGGCGTCTCGCCCATCGTCTCGGGCTGGTTTGCGCCCTGGGGGGTGCAGATCGCCGCCAGCTTCTCGCGCGCGTCGGCGATGCGCGCGTTTGAGCGGGTGCGGCACGATTTTTATCCAGTCGTCGGCGGAAAGAACCCGTTCGTGCTCGGCTCTGTGGTCAGAAGCCGCGGCTTCCGCCCGTTCTACCGGGTGCGGCTGCCGGCGCAGAACCGTCCCGAAGCCGAGCGGCTATGCGCCTCGCTCGAAGCCGCCGGCGGCGCCTGCGTGGTGCTGAGGAGCTGAGTGAAACCGCATCGGCGCTATGCGGTGATGCCCGCTTTGTTGAGGCCCTCGCGCAGGCTGTCGACAGCGGCGGGGTTGGTGAACGGCAGCCGGCCGACGTGCTCGGCGAACGAATAGTTCGGGTCGATCTCTTTCAGTTCGCCCCACACCCTGCGAGCTTCCTCGGCTTCGCCCAGATGGCCGAGCGCGACGGCGAGAAAGGCGCGCGAGAGGTTGGTGTTCGGCACCAGTCGAATCCGCTCCTTGAACAGCGCCGCAGCGTCTTCGTACTTGCCGGCGACCAAATAGGCCGAAGCGAGAAAATGCGTGTAGAGCGGCCGGAGCATCGGATCGAGCCTGATCGATTGCTCGATATGGGGAACCGCGGCGAGGGGCTCGCCGCCGTAGATGTATACGATGCCGCGCGAGTTGTGAGCCTCAGCAAAATTCGGCATGAGATCGAGCGCCGCGTCGGCTTCGGCCGCAGATCGGACCAGGTCCTTCTTCCAGAAGTACAGGAGCGAGGCGGCGCGATGCACCCAGGCGACCCCAGGGCTCTTCGCCAAGGCCATCTCGAGATAGCGCTCTCCCTTTTCAAGCGACTGACTCCAGTCGTCCGTCCAATGAAACTGCCAGTCGAGCGTCTCTAGCATTGCGAGGCCGGCGTAAGGGTCGCCATAGCTCGGGTCCTCTGCGATCGCTTGTGCGAACAGACCCGACGAGCGCGTGAACGTCTCGTGGTTCCTGTTCGCATCCATCATCGTCGCGCGCCCAAGCAGGAAAAAGTCGTGCGCCTTGCTGTTGGTGGTCTTGACGACATCGAGCCTTGCGTTCTCCGCCGGACTGAGCTTGATCTTCAGCGCGTCGACAATCCGCCGCGTCACCTCGTCCTGAACCGCGAAGATGTCGCTCAGGTCCCGATCGAATTGTTCGGCCCAAAGATGTCCTCCGGTTTCGGCCTCGATCAGCTGCGCATTGATCCTCGACTCGGCCGCCTGCGCGCCGGATGCTGCCTTCAAGAATAGTACGGACGCCGAGTTCACGGGCGACGACACGGATGTCGACCGCCTTGCCCTTGTAAGCGAAGCTCGAATTGCGGGCGATCACCAGGAGGCCGCCGATCTGGGAGAGGTCAGTGATCACATCCTCGGTGATCCCGTCAGCGAAATATTCCTGCTCGGGATCGCCGCTCATGTTCTCGAACGCCAACACCGCGATCGAGGGTTTGTCGGGCGGCGGCGGCGCCAATGGCTTCTCCGGCGTCGCGGGCTTTGCCTCGGCGAGCCGTCCAACTTGAAGCGAATAGACACGCACCGGCTCGGCGATGTTCTTCAGGTTCGTGGCGCCGAGATCAATCGCGTTCAGGTCGATCCTTGTCCTCACCTGCCGGTAGGCATCCTCTGACAGGCATATCGCGCCGGGTTTCGCAACGCCCTCGAGCCGCGCGGCGATATTGACGCCGTCGCCCATGAGGTCGCCGTCGCTTTCCTCGACCACATCGCCCAGATGAACGCCGATGCGTAGCTCGATCCGCCGGTCATCGGGCACGCCGGCGTTGCGATCCAACATGGCGTTTTGGATCTCGACCGCGCAGCGCACCGCATCGACCACGCTGCGGAACTCGACGATCGCCCCGTCGCCGGTTCGCTTGACCACGCGGCCGTGATGGACAGCGATCGTCGGATCGATCAGATCGCTGCGCAGCGCCCGGAGCCGCGCGAGCGTCCGGTCTTCATCCGCGCCGGCAAGGCGGCTGAAACCGACGACGTCCGCAGCCAGGATCGCGGCCAGTTTCCTGCTCTCTGCCATGCGCCTTTTCGCTCGAGGACCGGGATCGCAAAGACAACCCGATCCACATTGGCCGATGCGATATTGACCATGTATCCGCAGCCGGAGCAAACCCGTCTTGCGACGGCCGGCTCACCGCCTCTCGCGGCCGGCGCGGTCGAGCGCCGCGAATTCCTCGTCGGTGAGCTTGATCGCCGCCGCGCCGACATTCTCCTCGAGATGCGCGACCTTGCCGGTGCCGGGAATCGGCAGCATGACCGGGCTGCGTTTCAGGAGCCAGGCGAGCGCGATCTGACCCGGAGTCGCCTTGTGCTTGCGGGCGATCGCGTCGAGCGCCGAGCCCGACCTTGCTGACGCGCCGGCGTCGAGCGGCGCCCACGGAATGAAGCCGATGCCGTTCTTCTCACAATGGTCAAGCACGGCCTCGCTCGCCCGATCGATGAAATTATAGCGGTTCTGCACGGTAGCGACGGGGAAGACCTTCGAGGCCGACTCGATGTCGGCGACGCTCACTTCCGACAAGCCCGCGCAGCGGATGACTTTGTCCCTGATGAGCGAGGCGATGGCGTCGAACTGCTCTTTCGCCGGCACTTTCGAATCGATGCGGTGCAATTGCCACAGCGAGATCGTTTCGACGCCGAGCCGCCAGCGGCTCTTGTGCGCCTGCTGGATCAGATACTCCGGCCGGCCGAGCGGAATCCAGATGTTCGGGCCGGTGCGCGCGAGCCCGCCTTTGGTCGCGACATGGATCTTGTCGTAAGGCGCGAGCGCTTCCCGAATCAGCTCTTCGGAGAAATCGGGGCCGTAGGAATCGGCGGTGTCGATGAAGTCGACGCCGAGATCAGGCAGACGGCGCAATGTTCTGAGCGCCTCGGCGCGGTCTGGGGACGGGCCCCAGATTCCCGACCCGACGATGCGCATTGCGCCAAAGCCGAGACGATTGACGTCGAAGGCGCCGCCAACGCGAAAGCGGCCGGACTCGGCGGCGTTGACCATGGTCAGTCTCCGAAAGTGGTTGATGGGATGGGTTCAGGGCCACCGGGCGAGCGGCGGCATTGAGGAGAGTATCGAAGCGATATTGCCGCCGGTTTTCAAGCCAAAAATTGTTCCCCGGTCATAGAGCAGGTTGAACTCGACATAACGCCCGCGCCGGGCCAATTGTTCCTCGCGCTCGGCTTCGGTCCACGGCTTCCCGGCGTTGCGCCGGACGATATCGCGATAGACGCTGAGGAAACTTTCGCCGACATCGCGCACGAAGGCGAAGTCGGCGTCGAAGGCGGAATTGCCTTCATCTTCGGCGCTGTTGAGATAGTCGAAGAAGATGCCGCCGATGCCGCGCGGCTCGTTGCGGTGCTTGAGATAAAAATATTCGTCGCACCATTTTCTGAGTTTTTCGGCGTCGGCCACGCCCGGATGGCGCTCGCAGGCCGCGCGCATGGCGGCATGGAAGGCGATCGCATCCGGATCGTCGGGCTTGCGGCGCTTGTCCAGCATGGGCGTCAGATCCGCGCCGCCGCCGAACCAGGACCTGGTCGTGCGCACGAGGCGGGTGTTCATGTGCACGGTCGGCACGTGCGGGCTCCAGGGATGGGCGATCACCGAGACCCCTGCGGCCCAGAAGCGGGGATCGCGGTCCGCGCCGGGAATTTGCGCCGCGAATTCCGGCGGGAAAGCGCCGTGGACGACGGAAGTGTGGGCTCCCATCTTCTCGAACAGCCGTCCGTGCAGGATAGCCATGCGGCCGCCCCCGCCCGGGGCGCCGCTGGCGTCGGTGCGCGCCCAGGGGTCGATTGCGAACCGTCCAGGCGCCATTTTGGCGCCGGCGTCGGCGAACTCGCGCTCGAGCCCCTCCATCGCCTCGATGATCCGGCGCTGGATGGTCTCGAACCAATCGCTCGCCGTGGCGAAGCGCGCATCCGTATCTGTCGGGGTCGAGATGTTCATGACGACCTTTCGCCACGCACCCTGGCGACCAGGCGCTCGACGTGGCTGACCGGCGTTTCGGGCAGCACGCCGTGGCCGAGGTTGAAGATATGGGCGCGAGGGCCGGCGAATCCCTCAAGGACGCGGTCGGTTTCCTCGTCGAGGCGCGTTCCGCCGGCGACGAGCGCCAATGGATCGAGATTGCCCTGGAGCGCGAGCCGCTCGGGCAGGGCGGCGATCGCGGCGCTGGGATCGACGGCCGTGTCGAGGCCGATCGCATCGATGTCGGTCAGGGCGGCGAATTTCGCCAATTGGGTCCCGGCGCCGCGCGGAAAAGCGATGATCGGCGCGTCCGGCGCCTTGGCCCGGACCTTGGCCGTGAGCGCCGCCATCGGCGCGACGCACCAGCGGTCGAATTCCGCCGGCGGCAGCACGCCGGCCCAGGAATTGAAGATCTGCACCGCTTCCGCGCCGGCCTTGAGCTGACGGGCGAGATACTCGGCCGAGGCGTCGACGAGCCGGTCGATCAGGGTCGCGAACAGGTCCGGATGGCGATAGGCGAACAGGCGCGCCGGCGCCTGGTCCGGCGTGCCGCGCCCGGCGATCATGTAGCTCGCCACCGTCCACGGGGCGCCGCAGAAGCCGATCAGCGCCGCCTCGCGCGGCAATGCGGTCTTGAGGCGGTCGATCGCCTCGAACACCGGCGCGAGCCGGCTCCAGTCGGGCTCGGGCTTAAGTTTCGCGAGGCCGGCGGCGTCGCCAATCGGGTCGAGGCGAGGGCCGTCGCCAGATTCGAAGGCGACGCGCTGGCCGAGCGCGTCGGGGACGACGAGGATGTCGGAGAACAGGATCGCTGCGTCCAAGCCGAACCGGCGGATCGGCTGCATCGTGACTTCGACGGCGAGCGCGGGGTTATAGCAAAGCTCGAGAAAGGTCGCGGCATTCGCCCGAAGCTCGCGATATTCCGGCAGATAGCGCCCGGCCTGGCGCATGAGCCATACCGGCGGCGTTTTCTGCCGCTCGCCGGCGAGCGCTGCGAGAAGGGGCTTGCGGGACTTCATCCGGCCGGCGCGCGTTTCGACGGACTTTGCGGGAACGGGTTGGGGCGAGGGGCGGCCGAGCAATGCGGCCTGCCTATTCCGCTGCGCGCTTCATCTCCGGGTAGACGCAATGGGCGTCTTCGCTCGCATCGGCGCGGAAGAGCGGGATCACTCGCGATTCCTCGAACTCGAGGCCGAGCGTCCGCCACACGTCGACCAGCGCCTCGACCAGCGCCGCGACTTGCGCTTCGCTATGGGCAGGCGTCGGGGTCACGCGCAACCGCTCGGTCCCCTTGGCGACGGTCGGATAGTTGATCGGCTGGATGTAGACCGCGTGGCGCTCGAGCAGCATTTCGCTGGCTGCCCGGCATTTGCGCGCATCGCCGACGAACACCGGCACGATGTGCGAGGGATTGTCCATCACCGGCAGCCCGGCGGCGCGCAGGGCATGCTTGACCAGCTTCGCCATGTGCTGGTGGCGCTCGCGCTCGACGGTCGAGCGCTTCAGGTGCCGCACGGCGGCGGCGGCGCTCGCCGCGACGCTCGGCGGCAGGGTCGAGGTGAAGATGAATGAGGGGGCGAAGCTTCTCACCGCATCGACGATCGCCTCGCTCGCCGCGATATAGCCGCCGAGCGAGCCAAAACCCTTGGCCAGCGTGCCCTCGATGACGTCGATGCGGGCGGCAAGGCCCTCCCGCTCGCTCAAGCCCCCGCCGCGCGGCCCATAGAGGCCCACCGCATGCACTTCGTCGATATAGGTCAGCGCGTTGTACTTTTCGGCCAGCGCCACGATCTCGGCGATCGGCGCGATGTCGCCGTCCATCGAATAGAGGCTCTCGAACACGATCAGCTTGGCGCGCTCGCGCGGCTCGGCCGCGAGCAGCGTCTCGAGGTGATCGACGTCGTTGTGGCGCCAGACCCGCTTCTCGCAGCCCGAGCGCTTGACGCCCTCGATCATCGAATTGTGGTTCAGCGCGTCGGAGAGGATGAGGCAATCGGGCAGGAGGCCGGCGATGGTCGATATCGCCGCGAGATTGGAGATCCAGCCGGAGGTGAACGCCAGCGCCGCCTGCTTGCCGTGCAGGTCCGCGAGCTCGGCCTCGAGCTCGACGATCGGATTGTGGGTGCCGGAAATGTTGCGCGTGCCGCCCGCGCCCGCGCCATGGGCGCGCGCCGCGCTGACCGAGGCCTCGATCACGTCGGGGTGGCCGCCCATGCCGAGATAATCGTTCGAGCACCACACGGTCACTTCGCGCGGACTGGTCTCCGCGCCTGCCGGGCGCCATTGCGCCATCGGGAACCGGCGCGCGTCGCGCTCCAGATTGGCGAAGGTGCGGTAGCGTCCCTCCGCCTTCAGGCGCGCTGTCGCCTCCTCGAAGCTCCGGTGATAATCCATCCTCGGTCCTTTTCGGCCCCGCGTCCTTCTAAAGCGGCGCCGCTTTCCTCTTCGCTAACCGGACTGCCGAACCTTGTCCAGTGTCGGCGGCCGGCGAGGGCGCGGCGGATTGTCCCAGACGCGCCGCTCCTCCAGCTTACCGCAGGAAATTATACGGCGATGAAAGCGAAACGCTCAATTGTACAGAAGTATGAGCGCCCTCATCATTGTTCGACAAGAAGGCCCAATCGTGACGGCGAGGATATCGGGTCGCAAATCACCGCGTCAGTTTCGACAGATCGTGGCTCATGAGGTCGCCGATCCGGTCGACCACGAGATCGACCGACGCCCCGTCGCGTAGCGGCTCCTGCACCGCATAGTGGCCTTGCTTCGGGAAGATGGTCGTGACCCGCGGGCCCCAGATCGCCTTGACTGTGGCGAGGATGCGCGTCTTGTCGTCGACGAGGACATAATGGGCGGCCGGATGCCAGCGCTCGACGTCGGCAAGCTCATTTTCCTTGTGCACGTAGATCAGCACCCGGCCCGAGAACGCGTCCCACAAGCCGGAACGCGCGACCTTGCGCGGCTGAAAGATCGCGTCGCCGTCGGAGAGAATGACGGCCTGCCCCCATTGTCGCACGTGCTCGACGACCTGGAGCGCGCCCGGATAGAGGCGGTCGGCGAAGGGATAGTCGATGAGCCAGTTGGCCGTGGGCAATAGCGTCGGATCATGCAGGCGCTCGATTCTCAGCCGCTCGAGCGCGCCCAGGTAGTCGGCGTAGCCCAGTTCGGCGCGCAGCTGCTCGAAGATCGCCCAATACCGGTCGCGGGCGCTTGCGCCATGGGCGCGCTCGAGCTCCTGTCTCAGGTCGTCCTGAAACCGGTCATTGTCGAGAAGCGTGTTGTCGACGTCGAATAGAAAGACCGTCTCGGCCGCGGCGCTCATGGCGATCTCCCCCGTTTCGCGGTCCGTCCGCGTGGGTCGCGGCGGCCATCATGGGCGAGCGCCGCGCGCGGTCAAGCGGGACGGCTCATTTCCAGTGCGGCGGCTGAGTGTGCTGGACGATCGGGAGCGCGCGCATGCGATCCATCCAGCCCGAAAGACGCGGGCCTATGAAGTCGCTCTGGGCGAAATCCGGACGGCGGCCGGCGATCCGCACGAACAGCGCCATGAACGGATAGACGGTGAGGTCGACCGCCGAAAGCTCGCCGGTCAGATAGTCGCCGGCCGCGGCGCCCTCCCAGAAGGAAAGCTCCTCGCGGAGTTCCTTGGCGTTCTCTTCCGACGGCGCGGTCGCGAAACGCGTGCCGATGTCGGCGAGATACTGATCGGCCTCGCGCACCATCCGCCGCTGGATCGCGCGCTTGCGCGGCTCGGTTGCGAACAGCGCCGGGCCGTTTGGCCAGCGGTCCTCGATATATTCGACGATCGCCGCGGATTCGGCGAGCGCGAAATCGTCGTCAACCAGGACCGGCACGCGCCGCCGCGGGTTGAGCGCCGAAAACTCCGGCGTCTTAAGGTCGCCGGCGTCGAACGACAGGGTCTTCAAATGATAGGGAATGCCCTTGCGCTCGAGCGCGAGCCAAACTCGCCACGCAAAGGGCGAGCCGGAGGCGTAGTAGAACCTGACCGCCACCTCAGTGCTTGACGGTCGAGGCGCGAAAGATCTCGTCGATAGCCTCCTTGAGCGCCTTGTCGAATTCAGCCTCGGTCATCGAACGCCTCAAATCCTGGGCGAGCGCGCGCGAGAAGCTCGCGATCATGCCGTGATTTTCGGACAGCCGCCTGTCGGCCTCGTCTCGCGTATAGCCGCCCGACAGCGCCACGACCCGGGCGACGCGCTTGTCCTTGATCAGCGGCATGTAGTGATCGGGAGTCTCGGGCAGCGTCAGCTTGAACATCACTTTGCGCCCGGCGGGGAGGGCGTCGAGCCCCTTGGTCAGTTCGTCGAGCAGGATCCGCTCGGCTCCGGCCTTGTCCGGGCTCTTGATCGAGATTTCCGGTTCGAGAATTGGCAAGAGCCCGTGGGCGGCGATCTGCTCGCCGAACTCGAATTGCTGCTTGGCGATCGCCGCGATGCCGGTTTTCGACGCCAGGTTGATGACCGAGCGCATTTTCGTGCCGAACACGCCGAGCTTGCCTGCTCGGGCGAGCAGCTTGTCGAGGTCCGGCATCGGCTTCATCAGGCTCACGCCGTCCTTTTCCGCTTCCAGTCCCTTGTCGACCTTGACGATCGGGACGACGCCCCGATCCTCCCACAGGTAGGATGGGACCGGCTTGCCCTTCGCTTGGCCGTCCATGGTGCGCTCGAACAGGATCGCGGCGATGACCTTGTCGCCCTTGAAGGCCGGCGAAGAGATGATGCGAACCCGCATCTCGTGCACAAGCTCGTACATTTTGGCGTCGTCGCCTTTGTACTCGCTGTCGGGAATGCCGTAGAGGCGCAGCGCGCCCGGGGTCGACCCGCCGCTCTGGTCGAGCGCGGCGATAAAGCCGGGCTTCGTCGACATCTGCGCCATCATCTGGTCGTTGGCCATGGCCGTCATCCTCGCCTTAAGAGATCGCCGCGGTGGGGGGCTTCCGTTGTCGGCTCATGCAATGGAGCGGACAGGCCGCGGGCGTCAAGAGCGCAAAGTGCCGCGCTCGGAACCGGGCCTCCTCGGCCGGCGCGAGCTGTCGGCGATCTCTCATCGGACCGCGCTTTGTACCCCGGGAAACAAAAGGCCAATTGACCGCTTCACGCTGCATGCAACAAGGCGTGCGGCCGCCGCGCTGGCCCGATCCGCGCGGTCCTCGCCCTGCGTCAGCGGCGCTTGGGCGGAGGACGCCCCTGTGGGCCGCTGTTCACGTTCGGCACGTCGATGCCGAGCGCGGTCGCGAGATCGATCTGGTGATCCTGCTCTTGCGTCAGGATCTGCCGGATCTGTTCGGCGAGCGCGTATTCTCCGAGCGCCTCGCATTGGCGGACGCGGTCGCGATAATTGCGGATGGTCTCGTTTTCATTGTCGAGATCGAATTGAAGCATCTCCTTGGCGTCTTTTGACGTGCGCACGGGCTTCGGAGTGACAACGGGCATTTTGCCGAGATAGTCGATCTGCCGCGAAAGGATCAGGGCGTGGTCGAGCTCCTGCCTGGCGTGAATCTCAAGCTGGGTGGCGATGTCCATGTATTGGGCGCCGGTGAGCACCTGGGAATAAACGACATAGGCGATGATCGCCTGGTATTCGCGAGCGAGGTCTTCGTTCAAAAGCTCCGCGAGGCGGTCGCGAGTGATGTCGCTTTCGCCGGCTGCGGATTGAAGATCGGCCATTCGAGTCCCTCCTTCATTGGATTGCTTGGGTTGGATTGGCGGATGCTCGGTGAGTTTTTCAGTGGCGCTGCATAGGGTCTTTATTCTAGGTCTGGTACGATTAAGAATGGGGATTCCCGAAGTGCGCAAATCAGATCAACGCTGATTTTTGGAGGTCAGCGGTGGACTGCGACGCGCTTCGGACGACCAATGGAGCGGCTGAAGGATTTCGTGCCTGGGCCGGAAAGGCAGCGAGGACCGCGCACGGATAATCGCCGGTTCTTGAACGCGCTCTGTGGATGGCGCGTTCGGGCGCTCGTTGGCGCGATCTGCCAGAGGAGTTGGGCGACTACGACACTGTCAAGCGCGCTGCTATCGTGGTCGAGATGGGCGTTCTGGACGACGTTCTTGCGGCGCTGGCGCGCAACCGATCTGGAATGGCTGTGATTGATTCCACCATTGTTCGCGCGCATCGCCGCGCCGGCGCGGCCGCGGGGGGCGGATGCCCAGGGCCTTGGCCGTCACGCGGGGGTTTAAGCACGAAATCCACGCCGCTGGCGATGCGCTCGCAATCCGGTGCGCCTGATCGGCTCGCCAGGGCAGCGCAACGACATCGCCTTCGCCCATGACTTGGTCGAGGCTTCAACGCAGATGTGACGATCGCCGATAAGATACGACGCCGATCATCTCTGCGATAAATTACGCGACCGGCGGCGAGGTCGTCATACCGCCGAAACGAAACCACATCGTCAAACGTCCTACATCCCGATCTCTATAAAGCCAACATCATCGAACGCTTCTTCAACAAGCTCAAACAGTTCCGACGCTCGCGACGCGATACGACAAGCTGCTCGTCAACTTCATGGCTTCGTCAAACTCGCCGCTATCGCTATCTGGCTCAATAGTTAAATGGTCACCACCCTAGGGCGGGCTCCCCGGTATCGGCGCGGTCGATTCCTTACGCATCCGTCAGACCATCAACCGGCGAGCCGCGCCCAGGGTTCCGTCTCCCGGCCGCAAGGCGCGGCCTCGCGCGAAATTGCTTTGTGAAAAACAGAAGTCGTGCTAGGTTGCTGGTTGGTCGCAATATGACCCCCGCCGGGCGGCGAGCCTTCGGCGGGCAAGGAAAAGGAAAGAAGAGGTACACCCGGCGAGTTGGCGTAACGAGTTGAAAAGTCTCAATTCGGACAAGCCGATCCAAGGCAATCCAAGCCTTTTCCTTGGCTGAGCTTGCTTGGGCGCGGCCTGGGTTTTGCCGGGTTTTGATAAATTCGATTTCGCCTTGGACAATCGAGGAGAAACACCTAAGTTCGTTCGTTAATCCGGACTCAGCCGCTCTCCGCCAGCACCCCTTCGGGCAGGCGGGCTTTGAGTTCGCGTCCAGCGTCCCGTCCGAGCCGGCCGGCGTCGGCGGATGCGCCCTCCGCGGCGATGTCGAAGCGCTCGGAGCCGTCCGTGCGCAGCACCTCGCCCCGGAACCGGAGCCTCCCGGCCTCGAACCGGGCGAGCCCGGCGATCGGGGTGCGGCAGGAGCCTTCAAGCTCGGCGAGGAAGGCGCGCTCGGCCATGAGCTCCGCTGAGGTCGCCGCGTCCGAGATTGGCTCGAGCGCGCGCAGCGCGGGCGCATCGGCGCTGAGCGCGGCGATCGCGATCGCGCCCTGGCCAGGCGCGGGCAGGAACTTGTCGAGCTCAAGCACCGCGCGGGCGCGCCCGGCGAGGCCGAGCCGCTTGAGGCCCGCGAGCGCGAGCAGCGTCGCGCCGATCTCGCCAGCTTCGGCCTTCTTGAGCCGCGTCTCGACATTGCCGCGCAAAAGCTCGGGCCTGAGGTCGGGCCTCAGGCGCAACGCCTGGGCCTGACGGCGGATCGACGCGGCGCCGAAGGTCGCCCCGTGCGGCAGCCCCTCGACCGTGTCGGCGAAGGTCGAGACGAGCGCGTCGCGGGATCCTCGCGGGCGAGCGTGGCGGCAATCGCGATGCCCGGCGGCAGGAGCGACGGCAGGTCCTTGGCCGAGTGGACCGCGGCGTCGATTTCGCCGGAGAGCAGCGCGGCGTCGATTTCCTTGGTGAACAGGCCTTTGCCGCCGGCCTCGGCGAGCGGCCGGTCCTGGATCCTGTCGCCGCTCGTGCGGATGGTTCGAAGCGCGATCCGCTCGATCTCCCAACCGTGCGCCTGCGCCAGAAGGCGGCGCGCCTCGTTCGCCTGCGCCAGCGCCAAGGGCGAGC
>CAWEAT010000024.1:0-91700 GCA_963806935.1 uncultured Alphaproteobacteria bacterium | reverse complement strand
TTCACCGCGCAGCCAGCCGTACCAGGCGTCGAGTCCCTCTCCGGTGCGCGCCGAAAGGCGGATCGAGGCGATCGACGGATTGACTTTAAGCGCGTTGGCCAGCGCCCGTTCGGGATCGAACTCGACGTGGGGCAGGAGATCCATCTTGTTGAGGACCATCATCTCGGCGGCCCTGAACATGTACGGATATTTGAGCGGCTTGTCGTCGCCCTCGCTCACCGACAGGATAACGACCTTGGCCCGCTCGCCAAGATCGAACAGAGCGGGGCAAACGAGATTGCCGACATTCTCGATCAGGACCACCGATCCCGCAGCGGGCTTGAGCTCCTGCAATCCGCGGGCGACCATGTCGGCCTCGAGATGGCAGCCTGCGCCTGTGTTCACCTGCACGGCCGGCGCGCCGGCGGCGCGGATGCGTTCCCCATCGTTGGAGGTGGCCTGGTCGCCCTCCACCACATAGAGCTTGAGTTCGTCCCTAAGGTCGCGGATGGTGCGTTCGAGGAGCGTCGTCTTGCCCGCGCCGGGCGAACTCACGAGATTGAGCGCCAGTATCTCCCGGCCCTTGAACCAGGCCCGATTCTTCTCCGCCATCGCATCGTTCTTGGCCAGGATCCGGGCCTCGAGCTCGACGAGCTCGCCGGCCGAAGTCCGCGGGGCGTGGCCGTGGCTATGATCGTGATCGTGGCCGTGCTCATGGGCATGGTGGCGGCCGTGGTCCGGATCATGAACATGAGAATGACCGTCGTCGTACGTGTGCCGATGGGCGCCGTGCTCCATCGCCGTCTCCTTGCCCGTCTCGAGATTGAGGACCGTCGCCGCGGCCTCGTCGCCGCACCCGCAATGGCCGCACATTACGCTGCCTCCATCATTTCCATCGACTTGACGATCAGTTCCTCGCCGTGAATGCGCTTCAACCGGTGGGAGCCGCAGGGGCAGGGCGCGAACAGGGTGTCGGCGTCGAATTCGAGGCCGCATGCCTCGCAGCGTGCGCGTCCCTCGATCTCGAGGATTTCAAGGCTCGCCCCCTCAAGCGGGGTGCCCTGGGCGACGACTTCGAAGCAAAAGGCGATCGAGTCCGGTATCACGCCGGAAAGCTTTCCGACCTCGAGCGTCACCCGCGTCACGCGGCGTCCCCTCGCGGCTTCGGCGACGATCGCGACGATGTTCCGGGTGATCCCCAGTTCATGCATGGGGGGGCCTTTCAACAAATGCGCGGCAATTGCTCGCCGACCAGCATGTCAACGATCCGCCGCCCACCGAACACAGTGCGCATCGTCACCCGCCCCGGCTCGCCCGAATGTACCCGTCCGACGATTGCGGCGCGCTTCCCGAGCGGATGGGCTCTGAGCGCCGCAAGCGCTGCGTCCGCCTCGTTCGGAGGCGCGATCGCGACGATCTTGCCCTCGTTGGCGAGATAGAGCGGGTCGAGGCCGAGAATCTCGCAGAACGCCTTGACCTCCTCGCGGATGGGCGTCGCGCTCTCGTCGATCTCGATTGCGATCTGCGACGCCTCCGCAATCTCGTTGAGGACCGTCGCCACTCCTCCGCGCGTCGGGTCGCGCACGAACCGCACGCCCGGGGCGGCGGCAAGGAGGGCGGCGATCAGTCCATGCAGGGGCGCGCAGTCGCTCTCGATTGGCGTATCGAGCGCCATGTCGCCGCGCGCGCACAGGATGGCGGCGCCATGGTCTCCGAGCAGGCCATTGACCAGGACCGCGTCGCCGGGGCGGGCGCGGTCCGCGCCCAGATCGACGCCCTCGCGGATAACGCCGACCCCCGTCGTGGTCAGGAAGAGCTTGTCGCAGGCGCCTTTGCTGACGATCTTGGTGTCGCCGGTGACGATCTTCACGCCCGCCTCGCGCGCCGTCGCCGCCATCGAAGCGGCGACCCGGCGCAGGAGGTCGATCGTCACCCCTTCCTCGATGATCGCGGCGCAGGAAAGATAGAGCGGGACTGCGCCCCCGACCGCGAGGTCGTTGATCGTGCCGCAGACCGCAAGCTTCCCGATGTCGCCGCCGGGAAAGATGAGCGGATCGACGACGAAGGAATCGGTGGTGAAGGCAAGCCGGTCGCCGCGCCGCGCGAGATCGGCGAGATCGAACCGCGCCTGATCCTCGAGCGGGGCGAGCAGGGGATTGTCGAAGGCTCTCACGAACACGTCGTCGATCAGGTCCTTCATCGCCTTCCCGCCGCCGCCATGGGCAAGCGTCACCGTTGGCGCATGAACCTGGCCGAGGGTTCGGGCGCGGACGGGTGCGGCGACGTTCATTCGGCGGCCTCGTGACGCTTGAGCCCGCCATATTGATAGTAGGCGGCGCAGGCGCCTTCGGACGAAACCATCAGCGCGCCGAGAGGCGTCTCCGGCGTGCAAACTGAGCCGAAGACCTTGCACTGATGCGGCTTGATGACGCCCTTGAGCACTTCGCCACACTGGCAAGCCTTCGGATCGGCGATCTTGACGTTAGGAATGGCGAATTTGCGCTCGGCGTCGAAACGCGCGTAAGCCTCGCGCAGCCTGACGCCCGAATGATCGATCGAGCCCAGGCCCCGCCACTCGAAGAATTCGCGCAGTTCGTAGACCCGCGAGACGGCGGTCAACGCCGGCGCGTTGCCCACGTCGGGAACGACGCGGGCGTATTGATTTTCGATCTCGATCCGCCCCTCTTTGATCTGCTTCAGGAGCATCCAGATCGACTGCAGAATGTCGAGCGGCTCGAAGCCGGCGATGACCATCGGTTTGCGATAGTAGCGGGCGATGAACTCATAAGGCGCAGTCCCAATCACCATCGAGACGTGGCCGGGGCCGAGAAAGCCGTCCAGCCTCAGATCCGGGCTGTCGAGAATTGCCTTGATGGTCGGCACGATGGTGATGTGATTACAGAAGACCGAGAAATTCTCGATTCCCTCGATTTCGGCCTGCAGAATCGTCAACGCTGTCGACGGCATCGTGGTTTCGAAACCAAGGCCGAAGAAAACGACCTCGCGGCCGGGATTGGCGTGCGCGAGCTTGAGCGCGTCCATCGGCGAATAGACCATCCGGACGTCGGCCCCGTCAGCCTTCGCTTGCAGCAGGCTCTTGCGCGAGCCTGGCACCCGCATCGCGTCGCCGAACGTTGTGAAGATGACGCCGGCCTCTTCAGCAATGGCGACGCAATCGTCGACGCGGCCCATCGGCAGCACGCAGACCGGGCATCCGGGCCCATGCACGAGCTCTATTTGGCGGGGCAGGAGGCCCTCGACCCCATAGCGGAAGATCGAGTGGGTGTGACCGCCGCAAACCTCCATGAATTGCAGCGGCCGGTCGTCGGGAATGGAGAGCGAGGCGGTCAGGCCTTCGATCTCCTTCAGAAGGAAGCCCGCCTTGGCGCCATCGCGAAATTCGTCGAGATATTTCATGCCGCCTCTCCCTTGGTCGTGGCGGAGCCGCGGTCGCCGGCGAGCAGCGTGTGAACGAGATCCCACAAGATATGGTAGGCGACGACGTGGCATTCCTGGATCCGGTGGATCGAGGTCGTCGGAACGACAAGACAGTGATCGACGACGCCGCCGGCGCGCATCTTGCCGCCGTCGCCGCCGGTGAGACCGATCGTTGCGAGGCCCATCTCCTTCGCCTTGGCGAAGGCGGCGATGAGATTGGCGGAATTGCCGCTGGTCGATATGCCGATCAGGCCATCGCCCGCCCGCGCCTGCGCGATCACCTGGCGGACGAACACCTGATCGAAGCCGACGTCATTGCCGACCGCCGAAATCATTGCGATATCGGCGACGAGGTTGATCGCCGCCAGCGCCGGGCGTCCCGCGGTGATCGGATGGACGAATTCAACCGCGACATGTGAGGCATCGCAACTCGACCCGCCGTTGCCCATCGAGAACAGGCGGCCGCCGCGCCGGTAAACATCGGCGACCGTCCTGGCGGCGGCGAACAGGATCGCGGCCTCGGCGGCAAAGAACCGAGCATTGGTTTCGCGCGAGTTGCGCGCCTTCTCCTCGATCGAATAGAGGAGCGCGGCTTCCAGCTTTTCCGGTTCCGGAGGCGCGCCATGAAGAAACGGGTAAAGCGCCCTGAGATCGGCTTCGCTGGCCATGGCGCGAACCTCCCTATTCGGCGGCGGATTGGCGCATTGCGTCGAGCTCCTGCTGCGCTTCGCCAAGCTCAGTCAGGATCCGCAGCGTTTCCGCCGCCTCGGCTTCATCGATGCGGCTCATCGCGAAGCCGACGTGGATCAGCACCCAATCGCCGACGCAGTCTTCGACTGGATGCTCGGAATCGACAATGCAGGCGATGTTCACCTGCCGCTTCACCCCGCTGACGTCGGCGGTCGCGAGCTTCTTGCCGACGTCGTCAATCTTGACGATGCGGCCTGGGATTCCGAGACACATGGTTTCTACCCTTGGCCATTATCCCACGATTGGACGCGAGTTGTCCCGCGCATTGGCTGCGTCAATGAGACGCGCGGCGCCGATCGCGGCCTGCCCGAGCGCGAGTCCTCCGTCGTTCGCGGGGATCTCAGCCTGGGTGAGCACGCGAAAGCCCGCGCGTTCGAGGCCTCCGACGACCTCCTCGAACAGCACCCGATTCTGGAAGCAACCGCCCGAAAGCGCGATGGTCTCGAATCGCGCTCGGCCCTGATCGTCCCGGGCGGCGAGCTTTTCGGCCATGGCGACGACGACTTTGGCGAGGCCCTTGTGGAACCGCGCCGCCATCACGGACGCCGGCGTTCCGAGGACGAGATCGCCGAGGATCGCCCGCCACATCGCGAGCGGCTCGATATAGGGCAAGCCGGATTCGTGCATGTTTGGAATGGAAAAAGGATAGGCGACCTCCTCGTGATCGCCAAGCATCTCCTCTCGATCGACGATCGCTTCGAGTCGCGCGCCCGCTTCGCCCTCATAGGCCTGTCGATCGCGGCAGAGGTTCAGCGCCGCGGCGACTGCATCGAACAGCCGGCCGCAGGACGAGGCCTTGGGAGCATTGACGCTGTTGTGGCTCATTGCATCCATTTTCGCGCGCGGACGGCGGGCAAGATCAGCGAAGAGTTCGAGCTGGGCGAAATTCATTTCGAGCTCCGCCCACCCCATCGCGGCCATGAGATGGGCATAGAGATTACGCCAGGGCTCACGCGCAGCCTGCGCGCCTCCCAGCATCGCCACCGGCTTGAAGTGGCCGAGCCGCTCGTATGAGCGATAATTCGCGAAAAGGAACTCCCCGCCCCAGATCGTTCCGTCGTTCCCCCATCCGAGGCCATCGAGGACGATGCCGAGCGCCGGCGGGCTGTCGAGGGGATACCGGTTCTCGGCGAGGCACGCGGCGACGTGGGCGTGGTGATGCTGAACTTCGATGAGCTTGACCGGCTGCGAGCGGACTCGTTCGCGCGCCAGCTTGGCCGACAGATATTCTGGATGCTGGTCGATGACGAGCGCGACCGGCCGATGGTCGAACAGTTTTGCGTAGAGCGCGAGCGTGCGGCGATAGTCATCGAAGGTTTCGGCGTTCTCGAGATCGCCCTGATGCTGCGAGAGGATCGCTTCGCCCTCTTTGACCAGGCAGAACGTCGCCTTGAGCTCGCCGCCCATCGCCAGGATCTGCGGCGCCGGCTCGAATCCGGGCGGCAGGGCGGTCGGGGCAGGAGCGTACCCGCGCGCCCGCCTCAGCACCCGGGGATTGCCCGCCATCACGCGCACGAGCGAATTGTCGACCCGACTGGCGATCGCGCGGTCGTGGATCAGAGCGTAAGAGGCGATGCCGGCTAGCCGCTCGCGCGCCTCGTCAGTCTCGGTCGCTTGCGGCTCGTCGGCGATATTGCCGCTCGTCATCACCGCCGGCCGATCGAGGCGCCTCAGCATGAGCGCCTGCAGCGGCGTCGTCGGGAGCATGAAGCCCAGCGTGGAGAGCCCCGGCGCGATGTCCTCGGGCAGGCGTTGCGGCCCATCGGCGCGCAGGAGCACGATCGGCGCCGCCGCGCCGCCGAGAAGCTGCTCTTCGTCGGCGTCGACCGCGCAATAGCGGCGGATGATCTCGACATCGGCCGCCATCAACGCGAACGGCTTCCGCTCGCGGCGCTTCAAATGGCGCAGTCGCGCCACGGCGTCGGCATTGGTCGCGTCGCAGGCGAGGTGAAATCCGCCCAGACCCTTGACGGCGACGATTTCCCCCTTTTGCAACAGGGCCCGTGCGGCATCGACGTCGTCGAGCGGCGAGTGCTGGTCGAAACTCACGGCGCGGCCGTCGAAACGGATCAAGCTCGCCCTGGGGCCGCACGCATGGCAGGCGATCGCCTCGGCGTGGAATCGGCGATCGGCGGGATTTCGGTATTCCTGCGCGCAGGCGCCGCACATGACGAACGGCGCCATGGTCGTCATGGAGCGGTCATAGGGGATGCCGGTGACGATGCTCAGCCGGGGACCGCAATGGGTGCAATTGGCGAACGGATAGCGGAAGCGGCGCTCGGACGGATCGGCGATCTCGGCCGCGCACGCCGCGCAGATGGCGGCGTCCGGCGCGATCTGGGTATGCGCGGCGCCCGGCTCGCTTTCGGCGATGCGGAATGTGGACGACAGTCGGCCGCGATAGGGATGCGTTTCGATCGCGTCGATGCGCGCCAGGGGCGGCGGCTCGCGCGCTATTCGGGCGAGGAAGTCGTTGACCGCCGCAGCCTCGCCGCCGACCCGCACCAGCACTCCCTCGGCGTCGTTCAGCACTTCGCCGGCAAGATTGAGTTCGCGCGCCACGCGCCACACCGCCGGGCGAAAGCCGACCCCCTGAACGCGGCCGCGCACCCGTATCTCCATCGTGAGATAGTTCGGATCTGGTGCTAGTTTGACTGTTCGCGTCATGCCGCAAGGTCCCACAGAAGGACGCAGTTGTTGCCGGAATTGGCGATCGCGAGCACATCGCCTGAAGCAGCGACGCGATAGGGCCAACACAGGCTGTCGCGCGCCACGGGGCGCCATCGATTGCCGCCTTTTGCCTCAAAGTTGGCCTGGCCGGCGAGCCGCGTTGCGCCGACGTCGATGGCGAGCCCGTCCCGCTCGAAGCTGATGAGGCGGGAATTGGCGGTGTCGGCGACAGTGAGCCGTGTCCCAGCGGCGCAGATCCCGTAGGGCATGTTCATCGCGCGGGCGATCGGCAGATCGGCGCACCGGTTGTGGTCACTCGGCTTCGTCGCGCTCGGCGAGACGAGCTGTTCCTAGCGCGTCCATGTAAGGTTGCTTCGCATGTCGCCTCCATGATTAGCGGAATCCGACCGCCAGGCCAACGGTCTCCGCGACGGACGCAGGACGGCCTTGGAGCCCCGGCAGCGGCCTGGCGCAAGCGCCCTTGTCGCGCTGCCCTGAGCGCCTGACGTTCGGCCGGCTTGAGCCGACACCCCGTCGTCCACAAGTATAGAGTAGTTCACTTTAGGCCGCTGTTAATTGTTTGTCAACGAAAGTGGCCGAATACTCAACGATCTATTGGGCAATCAACGCACTGTCTTTAGGTCATGTTTTTGGGCAGCGCGCCCGCGAGGCCGGCGCGATGGGACGAGACAAGGGAGGGCGGACGTGCTCGCATGGTTGCTCTGGCGCCTCGAAAGAATTGAGCGGATACATGAAGTGGCAGGCCTGCTGATCAGTGAGTTTGGCGTCGAGGCAGGCGCGGAAGCGCGCGGGCGCGAACGCGAGGTCAACAGCGCCGCAGCGGCGCGAGACTGGAAACGCGTCGCATCAGTTATCGCCCGTCGAACTCCCAAGCGAGCCGCGCTCGATGCCGCAACCGGCCCGTCGCCCATGGAGTTTGATGCGGTCGCCGAGCCGATTTGAACGACTCAGACCAACCGAAGGCGTTCCGGATCCAATTTCTTTGCGCCACGCCCGATCACGGCCAAAGGAATCTGACGGAGAGACAGATCGAGGCGGAAGACACATCCGCCGCGATCGTCGCCGCCGCCAATACCGAGTGGCCGCCGCTAACGGTCGGATTGCGGATCCTCGATCGCGAAGGACGCGAGGTGTTTGCGCGTGAGAAAGCTCGGCGGAGATAGGCAACCGAGAGAGGGAGTGTTCGCGCCGCGCGCGAAGCGCTTCGATAGTTGCACAGTGACGTCCGGATGGCCTACACGAAACGTCGATGGCGATGATCGAACGCCACTACAGCGCGCATATCTTGGACATGGCGGACGAGCTCGCCCGGCAAGCGATCGTGACGCTCGCCAGCTTGCCGCCAACGCCGCTTCGCGCGGTGGGGTAAGCCGACGGATTCGCAGCGGTCGAGATTGCGGGCAATTCAGGGGCCTGCGAAACAGTTCGCCTACCAGGCGCGCGCCGCGTTGATGCAGGGGCGGGAGCCGCGCAATGAGGAGGGGAGCGATGACGCCGCAAGCTGAAAAGCCATTGCCGCGCTGGATGGAGGCGATCATATTGCGGGCACGGCCGACGCCGTGGCGAGGCTCCCGCCTGACGAGCGCGAGCAGATGGCGCGCGACAATGCGGCGAGCAAGACGAACGTGCAACGCCGGCGGCTCGAGGCGATCGAGCGCCCGAAAACGATCTTTTCGATGCATTTCGACGGCGCGACGCTGAAAGAAATTGGATACTTCTGAGAACCTCGCGTCTTCCGGCATTTTCTGATTCCCTAGGAGCCTGTCTGCTTAATCCTCGGCGGGATGGGATTTGAACCGCTCAAGCCAGTCGGAGAGCCGGATGCAGCAAATTCGCGCATCCGGTTTGATGTAAGGGTGGAAGCTTTGCGGCCATCGTTCGTTGCACCGTTTCCGAGGTGGCGAAGCTCAGCCGGTGGTCCGCCCCTGGGCGAGCTTCAAGATATTGTGGGCGAGGCAGACGAGGCCCCACTCGTTGGCGACCTTCTCGACGCCGCGCAAGAGAAACTGACGGAAGCCGCGCGCCTGCTTGATCTGTCCGAACACTGGCTCGGGCAGCTGCTTTCTTAAGCGGTAGGGGCTGGAGTGCCCGCCGGCCTTGATTCTTTCGCGCATGGCGGCGACGCGGGCGCCGCCGCCTTCTCCTTCCCCGGCGTGCTTGGCCCGCCCCGGCGCGATATAGGCGTCGATCTCGCGTTCCTCCATCGCCGTAAGGTTGGCGTCGCAGCAATAGCCCGCGTCCGCCGACAGTTGCGTCGGCTTCTTGCCCAGATTGGCTTCGATGGCGTCGGCCATCGGCGCCAATTGATGTTGATCGCTCTGCTTCGCGTCGAGGCCGTGGGCGACGATCACCTGCGCCGTCGCGTCGACCGCCGCCTGCGCATTGTAGCCCTGGATGAAGCCGTCCTTGGTTTTCATGATGCGGCTTTCGGGATCGGTGAAGTTCTTCTGCGCTTTGGGGTCAGGCTCTTCGGATGGCGGGGCGGCGGGCCTGCCCGGTTTCTTGCGGCCCTCGGCTTGTCGCCGCTCCTCGGCCTCGGCCTGCGCTTTGGCCTTGGCCGCCGCGGCCGCTTTCGCCTCGGCCTCCAATTCGGCCTTCGCCGCCCGGATCTTCTCGGCGCGCTTCTTCTTGTCGGCGACCCATTTGGGCAGCTCCTCGCCGCTCTTGTCGCGGCCGAAGGCTCTGTCTTCCTCGGCGTCCGCAGCCTCGGCTGCGCTCAGCCACCGCTCGACCTCGGCCTCGAGCTCCGCCGCACGCTTCTCCATGCGCTCGGAGCTCATCGCCTTGTGCTTGGAGGCGTTCGCCTTGATCTTCGTCCCGTCGAGCGCGACATGGCCGAGCTTCACAAGTCCCGCCTGTTCGCACAGCTTGAGAACCTGCCCGAACAGTCCCGCAAGCGCCTTCAAGTGCCGCTTGCGGAAGTCGGAGACGGTGCGAAAATCCGGCGGATCGAGCCCGACAATGCTCAGGAAGTCGACCCGTTCGCGCGCCGCCTTGGCGATCCGGCGCGACGAGTAGACGCCGTTGCAATAGCCGTACAGCAACAGCGCCGTCATCATCGCCGGGTCAAACGGCGGCTGCCCGCGCTCGCTCGCATACGCGGCTTCGATCTCACCAAGGTCGAGAGGCTCGAGCACAAGCGCCAAAATGAAGCGAGCCAGATGGTCCTCGCCGACAAAGTCCTGAACGCTCGCCGGCAACAACAGCGGCTGATCGATCGTCCAGGGCCGGAAGGTCTTGCTCATAAGCAAACAGAATCCGATTCGAGCAAACGCCGCCACCACAATCCGCTATTATCTCAGACAGGCTCCTAGTTCTACTGAGTCACATTTCCGCAGATTTGCTGCGCCTTTGGATTTGGTAACCTGCCGATTCGGCTGGACGGCGAATGGCGGGCAAGATGGGGCTTTGGACGCAATCGAGTGAAGCGCGTTTTTCTGAATATGTTGAAGCCTTGGCGACAGTTTTGGGCCGCGAGGATCGGGCGGGACCTCTCAAGGATTATTGCATTGGCCTGTTGATGCCCGGCGAACGCAAGAGCGTCGAGCCGATGGCCGCGATCATTGCGCCGGCTCGGGTTTCGGCCAAGCATCAATCGCTTCTGCATCTGGTCGGTCAGGCGGCTTGGTCGGACGAGGCGGTTCTGGCCAAGGCGCGCGAACTGGTCCTGCCGGCGATCGAGGCGCAAGGGAAGATCGAGGCCTGGATTGTCGACGACACAGCCTTCACCAAGAAAGGCGTTCATTCAGTGGGCGTCGCCCGGCAATATTGCGGGCGGCTCGGCAAGATCGACAATTGTCAGATCGCGGTGACGCTTTCGATCGCCAATCATGCGGCGAGCCTGCCGATTGCCTATCAGCTTTATCTGCCGGAAGATTGGGCTGTGGACGAAGCCCGGCGCAAGGAGGCTCGTGTCCCGGACGACGTGACATTCCGGACCAAACCAGAGATCGCCCTCGCTCAGATCAGGGCCGCCCTCGCAGCGGGCGTCGCTCCGGGCGTCTTGCTGACTGATGCCGGTTATGGCGCCGACGGCGCGTTCCGCTCCGCCGTAACAGCCAGCGGTTTGACCTATGTGGTTGGCGTGCAATCGACGCTCAGCGTCTGGCCCCCTGGCGTCGAACCGCTGCCGCCCAAACCCTGGAGCGGACGAGGCCGCCCGCCATCGCGCATGCGCCGCGACGGCGGGCATGTCCCTGTTTCCGCCAAGACGCTGGCGCGGGGGCTTCCCGAGGAGGCTTGGCGCATCGTTCCATGGCGGGAGGGCTCTAACGAAATCTTGTCTTCGCGCTTCGCCGCCGTGCGGATCCGGCCGGCTTCGCGGGACTGGAAGTTTTCAACGCCTCATCCGCTGGAATGGCTTCTCATCGAATGGCCCGAGGGCGAAAAAGAGCCGACGAAATACTGGCTTTCGACCCTGCCCGAAGACACGCCCATCGACGTTCTCGTCGACACGGCCAAATTGCGCTGGCGCATCGAGCGCGACTACGAGGAACTCAAAAGCGAACTCGGCCTCGCCCATTTCGAAGGTCGAAGCTGGCGCGGATTCCATCACCACGCCGTCCTCTGCATCGCCGCCTACGGTTTTCTCATCCGCGAACGAGCGGCGATTCCCCCCTCAGGCCCCCGGCAGCGCCAAATGTCTCGCCTATCCTTGCGTCCCAAACCCAGAGGCGCCGCCAATCCGACCCGAACGACATGTCGAAAATTCGATCGCCACGATCCGAAGACAACTCACGATCGCGCTCGCCCGCACCCTCATGCGCTGCCCATGTTGCCAAGCTTTGCAATCACGACGACCCTATCCGGGATCATCGTGACACAGTAGAACTAGGGGGTGGATCGGGAGGCGAATCGATGCTTGGGCAGGCGGGACTTTTCGACGTCGACGAGACAGCGCATCGCCGGATAACGAGACATATATTGCTCTTCTGCCCGGCATGGCGACAATTCCCAGATCTATGCTGGTCGGCGCTTCGTCGCCCTACAGGTGCGGCGGGCTTCTCTACGACAAATGGAAGCCCGACGATGACGTGCTCGTTGTTCGCGGGCCGAGCCGGGTTTTCAATTCGACGATCCCGCAGTGGATTGTTGACGACGCTATGGCGCGTGATCCGGCAACCGCGCGGGCGGAATGGCTCGGCGAGTGGCGCGACGACATCGCGAACTACCTGTCCAGGGACTTGATCGAGAGTGCGGTCGGCGTGATCGTTCGACCGCCTGTTCGGGGCAGTCTGTATTCGGCTTTTTGCGATCCTTCGGGCGGCGTCAGCGACAGCTTTTCACTTGCGATTTCCCACGCCGAGGGCGAGGAAATTCTTCTCGATTGCTTGGTCGAATTGCCGCCCCATTTAATCAAACACACGCGATCGGTGAAATAGCCGCGACCCTGCGGAGCTATGGGCTTTCGAAGGTAGTGGGCGACAAATATGGCGCCTCGTGGATCGTCGACGCCTTCAGCCGACAGGGGATTGAATTCGTCCATTCCGAGCGCAACCGGAGCGCGGTTTACGCCGACGCCTTGCCCTTATTTTCGAGCGGCAGAGCCCGTTTGCTCGACCATAAGCACCTAATCACTCAGTTCGCCCAACTTGAGCGTAAAACGACAGCAAGGGGCCGAGAGAAGATTGATCATCCGAGCGGTCTGCACGATGATCTTTCGAAGTCCGTTGCGGAGGCGATGGTTGAGGCAAGTCTCGGCGATGATGTTGTTCGGACGATGATCGCCGCGTTCGGGCCCGGCTCCAGTCATATTTCCAAATGGGCCGGTCTCGTTTGCGTCGTCGTTAAGTACGATCCCGCTCTTATACAAGAGATTTCCATGGGCAACGTACTTCACATGAATAACAAAAGAGAGGGCGAGCCAGCGGTCGAGACTTTGGTCGCGAAATTCGCGGGCCAAGCCTACGTCGCGGAACGCATTGATCAAGAATTGTGCGTTTTCTGATCAGTGGGGAGCACGTCGAGACTGGCGCGATCCAAACGAACACGGGCGACGTGTCGCGCGGCGCTTCGGCTCGTCTGCCGGCTCCGCGAAGCTCAATCTCGATGGCGAAGCTGATTGAAAATCAACTCGCTGCCCGAGCGGCGCTCGAAGCGTTCTCATGCCACAAGTGAAGGGACACCACGATATGGCAACGTACTTTATCCCAAAAATGTTCCGTCTCAATCGTGACGACGGAAGCGCGCGGTTCTTTGCGGCCGGACTTCAGAGTTTCGCCGACGACGACAAGGACGTGTTCCACTGGTATTTGTTGGCCAATGCGCGGAGCCCCGACGATTTCGATCCGGGCGACGTCGCGGCTCTGCCGGCCGACGTGGCCGCGGCTCAAATGACGTTCGGCAAGCTCGAGGCCAAGCGCGCCGAACAGCAAGCGGTCGACCCGCGCTTTCAGGGGCTGAATGAACGCGCCCGTGCGATGGGCGAGCGCGCATATGCAGCGGCGGTTGCGGAAGCGGATAGAGAAGCGGGTCGAATCCGAGTTGAAGGACACAATTCGGCGCCGGCGGCCGCCGAAGGACGTCGCCGGGATCATTGCATGGCCGGCTCCGAAGGAGGAGGCGGCGTCGTGACGCCCGACCAGATCATCATCATGGCGATCGGCACCTCGCTCGCCGGCGCAGTGCTCAGCATGGCCGCCGCAGTAGGGCCGCGCCGTAGGCGAGAGAACTGAGGGGTTTCGCCCGCTAACTCCTCGTCGCGGGCGGACAGCGCGAAGCTGGACCGACGCGCGCAAAATATCCCAGCCGGCGCGGAATTCCCTTCTCGCGCTGCGGGCGACTCCGCTCGGTCTGTGCTTCAGCCGGACGGGGTTGCCTTTTTGAAGAGCGGAGGCGGGCGGGGGTCGTGGCGCCGCCGACGTGTTTGGCGCTCTTGAATGCCTTTTGAAGCCCCAGACTCTAGGACCTATTAAAATTCTTGCGCGGGGGTGGATTGGCTGATTCATAGGCGAGGCTGGGAGGCTTGCCTATGACTGATTTGTTCTTGTTGTCTCAGGCTCAGATGCGTCGGATTGAGCGGTATTTTCCGCTGTCGCATGGCGTCGCGCGAGTGGACGACCGTCGGATCGTGAGCGCGATTGTTTTTGTGATCAAGAATGGGCTTCGTTGGCGCGACGCCCGCCTGAGTATGGTCCGCACAAGACGATCTACAATCGGTTTGTTCGTTGGAGCCGTCTGGGGGTGTTCAACAAGATTTTCGCAGCGTTGGCGCACAGGGGCCGCAATCCCGAGCGGATCATGATCGACGCCACGCATCTAAAGGCGCATCGCAGGGAGTGTCAGGAATCTTTGTGCGGGGCCGGTTTACCCATCACGCTTTGACGAACCTGTCGTCGAAGATGATAGCGAATTGGGTCTTGGCCTCGCACCATTCGCGTGGCGGCATTTTCCATGTCTGCGCGACCTGGCGCAAGACGAGATACAGCAATTTGATCGCCGCCTCATCGGTTGGAAAATGACCTCTCGTTCGCACGGCGCGCCGGAGCTTGGCGTTCAAGGATTCGATGGCGTTCGTGGTGTAAATGATGCGCCGCACAGCGACGGGAAAGGCGAAGAACGGGATGACATGCTCCCAGTTTCGCCGCCAGCTCTGCGCGATCGACGGATATTTGCGGCCCCAGACGCCGGCGTCGAAATCCTCCAGCGCCCTGCGGGCCACGTCCGCGTCGGTCGCCCGGTAGATCGCTTTGAGTTCGGCGGCGATCGGCTTGCGGTCTTTCCATGAGGCGAAATCCATGGAATTGCGGATGAGATGGACGATGCAGGTCTGCACGATCGTCGGTGGAAACACGGCGGCGATCGCCTCGGGAAATCCCCTCAGGCCATCGACGACAGCGATCAGAATGTCCTCGACGCCCCGGTTCTTGAGTTCGGTCATGACGCGCAACCAGAATTTGGCGCCTTCCGAGGTCTCAATCCAAAGGCCCAGGATGTCCTTGGTTCCTTCCGGCGTGACGCCGAGCGCGACATAGACGGCCTTGTTGCGAACGAGCCCCTCGTCGCGGATTTTGACCCGCAGCGCGTCGAAGAAAACTAGCGGATACATCGGCTCGAGCGGCCGGTTCTGCCATTCGGCCACCGTCTCCAGAACGGCGTCCGTCACCGTCGAAATGAGATCGGGCGAGACCTCAAGGCCATAAAGCTCCAGAAGATGGCCCTGGATCTCGCGAACGGTCATGCCGCGCGCGTACATCGATACGATCTTCTCGTCGAAACCCGGAAACCGGCGCTGATAGCGCGCAATCAGCTTCGGATCGAACGTCCCCTCCCGATCGCGAGGAATGCGCAGATCGAGCTTCGAGGTCTCGGTCAGCACCGTCTTCTTCGAATAGCCGTTGCGGCTGTTGCGCTTCCCCGCAGCCGCCTCGCCGTCCAGATGGTCGTCGATCTCCGCGTTCAGAACGCGTTCCGCCAAAGCTTTCTTCAGCTCCTCGAATAGCCCGTCCTTGGCGAAAACAGCCTGCGGGTCACGCCCCGCCAGCAAACCGTCCAGGGTGTCTTTCTTGATTGCCATATGCGCCCTCCATCGGCGTCACTATGGCCCCGCACACAAGAATTCCTGACAGTCCCGCATCGCACCGCCGCCAGCCTTTTAAAAAAGGGCCTGTTCCCCGACGTATCGGGCGCACCAAAGGTGGCTTGAACTCCAAGCTGCACGCAGTCTGCGACGGTAACGGACGTCCGCTCGTCATGCTCTTAAGCGAGGGGCAGATGAGCGACTACAAGGGCGCCGCGTTGATGCTGTCCGCCATGCCGAAAGCCAAGCAACTTCTGGCCGACTACGACGCCGACTGGTTCCGCGCCGCCCTCGCCAAGCGCCGCATCACCGCCTGCATTCCTTCCAAAGCCAATCGCAAAACCGCGATACCCCATGACGCCGTTCTCTACAAACAGCGCCATAACATCGAAAACATGTTCGGGCCTCAAAGACTGGCGACGCATCCACACCCGATACGACCGTTGCGCCCATACCTACTTCTCCGCAATCTGCATCGCCGCAGCCGTCATATTCTGGCTGTGATCAATGAGTCCTGACCCTAGATGAAGGCCGCAACAGCGCAGAAAGACGCAAGATCGCATCGGGCTGCTGGGGCGAGGCGGCAGCCCGTTTTGATTGCGCGCACGAAAGTTACTTTGCTTGCGTTGACGCGCACGACCCTCGGCGCTCTCTCGGCGAATCTCCACAAACGCGCCCGCAGCAAAAACCGCCCCAGCGATAGCCGGGACCTAGGAGCCTGTCTGCTTAATCCCCGGCGGGATGGGATTTGAACCGCTCAAGCCAGTCGGAGAGCCGGATGCAGCAAATTCGCGCATCCGGTTTGATGTAAGGGTGGAAGCTTTGCGGCCATCGTTCGTTGCACCGTTTCCGAGGTGGCGAAGCTCAGCCGGTGGTCCGCCCCTGGGCGAGCTTCAAGATATTGTGGGCGAGGCAGACGAGGCCCCACTCGTTGGCGACCTTCTCGACGCCGCGCAAGAGAAACTGACGGAAGCCGCGCGCCTGCTTGATCTGTCCGAACACTGGCTCGGGCAGCTGCTTTCTTAAGCGGTAGGGGCTGGAGTGCCCGCCGGCCTTGATTTTTTCGCGCATGGCGGCGACGCGGGCGCCGCCGCCTTCTCCTTCCCCGGCGTGCTTGGCCCGCCCCGGCGCGATATAGGCGTCGATCTCGCGTTCCTCCATCGCCGTAAGGGCCTTTGGCACGTTTTCCGGCGTTTTCGTCACTGAATGAGCGCCTTGTATGTGAGCCGCTTGCCAGCCGTTCCGTCCACGAAGCTGTCGAGCCGAGCCAATGTATGGTTCTTGACGTTGCCTTCGTTCAGCCGGAACGAAAACTCGTCAACGTAGCGATCCAAATGCTTCGCGCTGGCGTGATGATAGACGCCGATCAGGCCGCGCTTCAGGACTGCGAAGACGCTCTCCACACCATTGGTCGTCACTCCGTCGCGAACGTATTCTCCCGCGCCGTGGTTGACGGTTTCGTGGTCATATCCAGCGTCTTTGACGCCGACATATGCCCCATATTCGGCAGTGTACAATGTCGATCCAGCTTCGACGTGCGCGTGGATTTTTGGTTGGATCGCCCGCTTGTCGGCTCCGTAGAGTGTCATCGCTATCGTGCGCCCCCCGCGTTCGCGCATCCCGAGAACGGCGCGTCTTTCCAACAGTTCCGCGCCCCGCATTCAGTTTCTTGCCTTCGTGCTTATTGGTCTCCTTACCGCCAACATAGGTTTCATCAATCTCAACCATGCCCTGAAGTTTTTCGAGTTTCGAACCGCACGCCTCGCGAAGGCGATGCAGAACGAACCACGCCGACTTTTGCGTGATCCCGATTTCCTTCGCAAGCTGCATAGACGAAATGCCTTTGCGGGCCGTCACAAGCAGGTACATCGCATAAACCCACTTGGCAGCGGAACGTGGCTCCCGCTCAAAAATCGTGCCGGTCCGAACAGTGAAGTCCTCTTTGCACTGATTGCAGCGATAAAAGCCTCCGGCGCGCGTCGTGATCCGCTCGATCAATCCGCAAATCGGGCAACGCGGGCCGTTCGGCCAAAGTCTGCTTTCGAGGTAGACACGCGCCGTCTCTTGGTCCGGGAACAACTCAAACAGTTGGAAGGTGTAAATGGTTGAATTGCTCACGGCTAACTCCCCGCTTTCTACGCCAAAACGTAGCACGGCAGGCGAGGGAGTTAAGTATATAATTCCCCTTATTTTTGGGCGATTGGCCCGAACCTTCGTTTTGGGTACGATCCCGTAAGCGGGAGCGCAATTTTGAACCTGAATTACATCTTCTTGGGTTTGGCGCTTGTCGGCATCGGACTGGCGTTACTTTTTGCTACACTACCGCCCCCGTGGTGGCCTGACATGTCCTAGGGGTTGATTCGGTCGACTCTGGTTGTCGGCCTATTGCTCTCTTTGTTGGGTCTTCTGCGCGTAGCTGTTGGTATATCGCCAGTTTTGCAAGACATATCATTATGGCCGCAGACCGGAATGGTGCTTTTTGGGCTTGGCTTTATGGCCTGTACCATTTGGTATTTTTCCGGTCGGTTCCCGGCACGTGTATCAACTGATGAAAAATTGCTGGGCATTGCTGTAGTGACAGCTGTTAGCATTCAAGATATAACTGCGCTTCGTCGGAAGTACATTATTTGCCTTCAGCACGCCCGAGGGTGCGCATGCCTCGTTTTATCTCTCTGCAGACGATGTCTTTATTTTCACTGTCACGGATGTTAGCGGGGAGCCTCATACATTGGAGATTCCACTAGGAAAGAATGATATCCCTTGCACAACTTATGTACTTTTGGGTAGCCGCCAATGGAAGGCAACACCGCCCCGGGGGATCTCTACTTTAGGGGCCAATGAAGATGGCAAAAACAATGAAGCTTTTTTCTTTTGGAACTTGGAATTTGGGCTCTGACCTTAACCGACGGAGAAATTGAGAAGCTAACGCAGAATGCGCGCAACGCGTATGGATTTTAAGGCATGGAAACGCCCGTTGCCTTCGCAGCGATCACGCACGCCCAACACGCACGCATTCCCCCGGGACGGGTACGAGGTTTCGGCCGCCGAGGGGTGCAGCGGCTCATGCCGAACACCTTTTCGCGCCGGGCCCAAGCGCGGCCTACTGGGCGGGCCCGCCTCCCGCAGTTACGTGGCGCTACGGAGGCCTGCGGACGGTGTTGGCGGCTCGCCAGTGGTTCATTCCTGCCCGGGCGCTCAGTGACTATGGGCGGCTCGATTGAAGCCCGTCACCATGCGCGGGTTACTCGACCCGGAGGGGGGCGCGAGGTTCATTCCGCGGGCGGGGCCGGCAATGCGGCGGGTCTACGAGCGCTAACCGAGCGCTAACCTTTTGAAGGCTTCCCTGTAATGCTCGTAAGGGCTATGGTTCGTCGAAAAGAGCGGCCGCTGCCCAGGGCGCACAGACACGACGGCGAACCTCGATGACCGAAGCCGCTTTTGTCGCGATCATCGCAATGATGGTCGCATTGCTGGTGGCCGTCGGGGCGGCAGTCGGGATAACGGCCGTTTTCACAGCGTGGCGGGACTGGCAAAGGGAACGGGCTTCGTGGAACTGCGAACCCGGCCCGGAGCATAGATCGGAAGGCGTAGGCACACACCTAGAGCCGCGCCCCGGAATGGCCGCCCGACGCGCGATCGATCGGCTCAAGGCCGGCCGGGAGAGAGCGACAACGACGTGATCCTGTGGCTGGCGAAGGGTACGCGGCAGCGATGGATGGTCGCATGCCTCACTCATAGCCCCGCCGATGCAGATCGCGTCGTCGCGCGACTCCTGCGGCGAAGCCTCGCTATAGCCCGTTCAATCCAATCCCGAAGAAAGCGCATGCCGGGACAATGCCCAAGCGGCCGCAGTGTTCCACCTGCGCATGAATTGTGCGGATAAAACGACCCAGCGACGTCATCCTGCGGCCGGCGAAGGGTGAGTGGCCGCAAACGACGGACCGCCAGATGTGTCAGAGCGGTCGATCGCCGCAGGCCGCCGTGGTACGAGACAGCGATCTCCCAATGCGGCCCGTCATATTCGGATCACGAACGCGCTTATTGGTCGACTCACAATTTGTGAACGGGCCCGTTCTGTTCGTGCGAGTTCGCGCCGGTTTATTGGACAATCATTGGACAGTTACGAAACTAATCCATTAAGGGTATAACGCTAAACATTTGATTTAATTGGCGCGCCCAACGGGGATCGAACCCGTGTTTCCGCCGTGAAAGGGCGGCGTCCTGGACCGCTAGACGATGGGCGCGGGCCGAATGACAAACCCGGTTCTGCCGGATCGGCGCGATGCTATAAGGTCGGCGCTTCGCGCTGGCAAGCCTGACAGCCGCGCAGCATGGAACGATCAGAGGAAACAATGCGCGCCATAAGCATCCATCAACCCGGCGGTCCGGAAGTCATGCGGCTCGAGGAGGTCGAACGGGCGCCGCCGGGTAAGGGCGAGGTCAGGCTGCGCCAGCACGCGATCGGGATCAACTTCCTCGACATTTATTATCGCACTGGTTTCTATCCGCCGGCGAAGGTCCCGTTCACGCCCGGTTCCGAGGGCGCGGGCGAGGTAGTCGAGGTCGGGCCGGCGGTCGAGGGGTTCAAGCCGGGCGATCGGGTGGCCTATTGCGGTTCGGTCGGCGGTTACGCCGAGGAGCGAAACATCGAAGCCAGGTTTCTGTTCAAGCTGCCGCCGGCGATCTCCTATGAAACCGCCGCCGGAATGATGCTCAAGGGCCTGACCGCGCAATATCTGTTGCGCCAGACGTATCAGGTGAAAGAGGGCGATACGATCCTCGTCCACGCCGCGGCCGGCGGGGTGGGGCTCATCCTCTGTCAATGGGGCAGGGCGCTGGGCGCAACGGTGATCGGCTGTGTCGGCTCGACGGAGAAGGCGGCCCTCGCCAAGAAAGCGGGCGCGAAACACACGATCCTTTACCGCGACGAGGACTTCGCCAAGCGGGTGGGCGAAATCACCGAGGGCGCGAAATGCCACGTGGTCTATGACGGGGTCGGCAAAGCGACCTTCCCGGCGTCGCTCGACTGCCTCAGGCCGTTCGGGATGTTCGTAAGCTTCGGCTCGGCCTCGGGCGGCGTCGAGGCCTTCAACATCGGCCTTTTGGCGCAGAAGGGCTCGCTGTTCGCGACCCGGCCGACCCTGTTCACGTTCCTGTCGGATCGCTCCCGGGCGGAGAAAATGGCGGATGACCTGTTTGGGGTCGTCGAGCGCGGCGAGGTGAAGATTGAGATCGGCAGGAAGTGGCCGCTCGCTGCAGCCGCCGCCGCTCATATCGCGCTCGAGAACCGCGAAACGACGGGGTCCCTCATTCTCCTGCCGTAAAGCGGGCGTTCGGCCTTTCTTGCGCCAAGTTTGCGCGCCACCAGCCAGTGCTTGGCGCAAGCGGAACGCCCTTGTATAGGGAGCGCGGCCGGCCGGCCGCCAGCCGATTTCCGGACGAAACGAGGAAGGGCGTACTGACCCGAATGATCGAACCGACCCTGAAGCCCGCCGAGGCCGCCATCACGCCCGCCAAGAAGGAGGAGGGCTGGTGGGAAACCGTCAAGGTCATCATCGAAGCGCTGCTGATCGCGCTGGTGGTGCGCACCGTCCTGTTCCAGCCGTTCAACATTCCCTCCGGCTCGCTGGTGCCGACGCTCCTGGTCGGCGACTATCTGTTCGTCTCCAAATACGCCTACGGCTACTCGCATTTCTCGCTGCCGAGCTTTCTCGATCTCGACCCCCAGGCGATGCCCGGCCGCATATTCGCCTCCGAGCCGAAGCGCGGCGACATCATTGTTTTCAAGCTGCCGAGCGACGGTCAGACCGATTACATCAAGCGGCTGATCGGTCTGCCCGGCGACAAGATCCAGGTCCAGCACGGACGGCTCTTCATCAACGGCGCGGAGGTCCCGCGTGAGCCGATCGCGCCCTTTCTGACGGTAAACCACTTCAACAAGCCGATGGAGGCCCCGCAATACCTCGAGACGCTCCCCGGCGGGGTCCAGCACAGGATCATCCAGATCGACGGCGACGAGGGAACCTTCGACAACACCAAGGTCTATGAAGTGCCGCCCGGACACTATTTCATGATGGGCGACAACCGCGACAATTCAAGCGATTCGAGGCTCGCGGGGGATCAGGGCGGGGTCGGCTATGTCCCGTTCGAGAATCTGATCGGCAGGGCCGAGGTGATCTTCTTCTCGATCGACGAGGGGACCCCGGCCTGGCAAGTGTGGCGATGGCCGTGGGACGTGCGCTGGAGCCGCATCTTCCAGCGCGTGCGCTAGCGCAGATTGCATGTGGGTCGAACCGTGACCGTCATTTCGAGCGAAGCGAAGCAATCCAGTGGATTGCTTCGTCGCTGCGCTCCTCGCAATGACGAAGGCAACGTGCGCTAGCCGTCGGCCGACTGGCTCCCGCGCAAGGCGCGAAGACGCTATAGTCGGCCGGCCCCGTCCTTCAGCGTCCCCGCGCTTATTGGGCGCCGCCCCCGATCGGTTGGTCAATGAACAAACAGCCGCGAGCCGAATTGCCGGCGCTGGAGTCCCGGCTCGGATACAGCTTCCGCGCCCCGGGCCTCGCCCAGCTCGCGCTGACGCATCTCTCGGTGCAAAACGCGGGCGGGCAGGGGCGGGCGCTATCCTACCAGCGTCTCGAATTCCTCGGCGACCGTGTGCTCGGCGTCGTCATCGCGAGCCGCCTCTATCAGGCCTTTCCGCAGGCGAGCGAGGGCGAACTGTCAATGCGATTCGCCAAGCTCGTGCGCCGGGAGACCTGCGCCGAGATCGCCGCCGAGTGGGACGTCGGGCCGCATGTCGCGCTCAGTCTCGGCGAAGCGCGGGGCGGCGGCCGCAAGAAGGCCGCGATCCTCTCCGACGTCTGCGAATCCCTGATCGGCGCGGTGTTCGTCGATGGCGGCTTCGAGGCGGCCGAGGCACTGATCCTGCGCGCCTGGGGCGAGAGGATCACCGCCGACGCCGCGCGGGATGCGAAGACCGCGGTTCAGGAATGGGCGCAGTCGCGCGCGCTGGCCGCGCCCCGCTACGAGGAGGTCGAGCGCAGCGGGCCGGCGCACGCGCCCCATTTCGTGATGCGCCTCACCGTCGAGGGCTTCGAGCCGGAGCTGGGCGCTGCAAGCTCGAAGCGGGCCGCGGAACAGGCGGCGGCGCAGGCCTTTCTCGACCGCTGGGGCGCAGCCACATGAGCGAGACCCGATGCGGCTTCGTCGCGCTCATCGGCGCGCCGAATGCGGGAAAATCGACGCTGATCAACGCCCTCGTCGGCGAGAAGGTGTCGATCGTCACCCGTAAGGCGCAGACGACCCGCTCGGCCGTGCGCGGCGTCCTGACCAAGGGCGAGGCGCAGATCGTGTTCGTCGACACGCCGGGCCTGTTCGAGCCCAAGCGCCGCCTCGACCGGGCGATGGTCGCTTCCGCCTGGGGGGCGGCCGCCGACGCCGACGTGCTCGCGCTCCTGATCGACGCCAGGAAGGAGGCGGGCGAGGCCACGCTGAGTGAGGAAACCCAGGCGATCCTCAGCGGGCTCCCCGACGTCCGCAAGCCGAAGCTCGCGGTCCTCAACAAGATCGATCTCGTCGATCGGCCGAAGCTGCTCGAGCTCACGGCGAGGCTCAACGCGGCGCGGGCGTTCGACGACACGTTCATGATCAGCGCGTCAACCGGCGACGGGCTCGGCCGGCTCATGGACCGCCTGATCGAGCTTATTCCGCCCGGACCCTGGCTCTACCCCGAGGACCAGATCGCCGAGGCGCCGATCCGCTCGCTTGCGGCCGAGATCACCCGCGAGAAGCTGATCGAGCGGTTGCACGACGAACTGCCCTATCAGGCGACGGTCGAGACCGAGAGCTGGAAGGACCTGCCCGACGGTTCGGCGCGGATCGAGCAGACCATCTTCGTCACCCGCGAGGGCCACCGCAAGATCGTGCTCGGCGAGGGCGGACGCACGATCAAGGCGATCGGCACGGCGGCGCGCAAGGACATAGCCGCGGCGCACGGCGCCAAGGTGCATCTCTTCCTGTTCGTCAAGGTGCGCGAGAACTGGCTCGACGACCCCGAGCGCTACCGCGCGATGGGCCTCGAATTCCCGAAGCGGTGAGAGCGCGCCCGGGCAGGCGTTTCACGTGAAACAGAAATGCTGGCGCAACAAAATCAAAGCGGACCGCAACAAAAGCAAAATCATCCGCAACAAAAACCAAATGTTTTCGCAACAGAATCAAAGGAAAACGCAACAAAATCAAAATTGCAACTTCTCAGTATTTCAATGGTTTAAGGCCAATACCTCTCCTCTTTCGCCCGATCCGCCGCCACTCCTCCGGCTTCGCTCTTCGTCGATGAGATGACCATAGCCGAGGTTTCTGATTTTAGCAAGAAATACTCCACCGCGGTTTTTCCGCCTCCTCCCCCCATCGGCCTCCCCCCATCGGCCTTCCCCCTATCGTCCCCTATCGGTGACACTTTACTCAATCACCAATAGGTTCGAATTGTCGCCCCTTTTTCTCGACCCAGCAGCATTGGGGATTGAGTAAAGTGTCACCGATATCCGAGCGCCTGCGCGATGACGTTTGCGCTTCTTCCCAATCGAGACGCCGGTCGCCGCGAGCTTGCCGGCGAAAGCCTCGGCGGTGAATGTGGAGCCCTGATCGGTATTGAAAATCCGCGGCGTTCCGAACCGAAGGAGCGCTTCCTCCAGCGCCGCTGCGCAGAAGCTCGCATCGTTGGTGTTCGACAGCCGCCACGCCAGAACCGCTCGGCTGGCCCAGTCGATGATCACCACCAGATAGAGGAAGCCGCACGCCATCGGGATGAAGGTCACGTCGGCCGCCCACACGTGGTTCAGCTCGATAATCTTCAAGCCGCGCAGCAGGTAGGGGTATATCTTGTGCCCGGGCGCGGCTTTGCTCGTGCCCGGCGCGCAACCAGCGCCTCGATCCCCATCACCCGCATCAGGCGCTGCACCCGCTTGCGGTTGACCCCACGGCCTTCCTTGTTGAGTTCGAAGGTCATTCGCCGCGAGCCGTAGAACGGAAGTTCGAGATGCAGTTCGTCGATGCGGCGCATCACCGCCAGATCGTCCGCCGGCGATGCGGCTTGGCCAGGGCAGTAGGAATAGCCCTGAGCCGGCGCAAGCCCGCAACAAGCGCATTCTCGGGAAATCCTTGACACTTTCGAATCGCTTTCTTCAAGACTTCGATCGACTCTTCGGTCCACAGCATCTTGCGCTCCCCGGATCTTCGACCGCTCCACAACAGAGCGATCAGGCAAACCCATTCCGACGGGGAAATCGAAATCGGGAAATCGGTGACACTTTACTCAATCACCAAATAGGACGACAAACATCATCGCCACGATCCGTGCGTGCCCGCATGTGGCCCTTGCGGAATCGCATATGCTCTCGCCAGCTCACCCCCGGCGATAGGCAATGCGGCAATGGCCGGGGCAGTAGGAATGGCCCTGGGCCGGCGCAAGCCCGCAGTAAGCGAAGTCTCCGCATCTGGGGTCGCCGAGGGGCCATCGGCAGGCCGTCTGCCGGATGTCCTCGAACCTTACCCATCGCATGGCGCCGACCTCGGCGTCGGCAAAGGCCCAAACCTCATTCCTCCGGCCAGGTCTCCTCGTCCGGGCGTCGTCGGCGAACGCGAGAAGCGGCCAGTCGACGCGCGCGCCGCGGCCCTGATCCCGGGACTGACGACCGCCCGTCGCCGTTGAGCCTGACCCCGATCCGGTTCGCCTTGCCGATCACAGCGTTGCGGGAGGCCGCGCCGAGCGCCTGTGCGATGACGTTTGCGCTTCTTCCCTCGAGCGCGAGCTTCTTCAAGACTTCGATCGACTCTTCGGTCCACAGCATCTTGCGCTCCCCCGGATCTTCGACCGCTCCACAACGGAGCGATCAGGCGAACCCATTCCGACGGCAGGCGATTCGCGGACGCCGATGGCTCCGGTCGCTTCCGTCAATGGTGAAAAACTCGTTAATCCCAGATGCTTGTCAGGAAAGCCGAGCGCAGCAACGGCATATTTCGAACCGTCCTCGGCGAACGCCTATACGGTATGCTTGCGGACGGACCACGAATGGGCGCAAGCTGCATTCCGAACGGGAGGAGCATCGGATGGCGACGGGCGGTTCGGAAAAGACCCGGTCCCTGCGAACGGCGCCTTACACGTCCTATAGGACCTTCAACACGTTCATCGAGGACCTTCGCGAGCATGGCGTCCCGTCGCGCATCGACCGCAGCGTCCTGACGCGCTTTTCCGGCGTGGTCGGCGGACAGCTCATGCACGCGCTGCGCTTCCTTGGTCTGATCGACGATGAGGGGCGCACGACGGAGCGTCTCAGAAAGCTCGTGATCGCCCATGGCGGAGCGGAATGGCCCGAGGCGTTGTCACAGGCCCTTAAGCAGGCCTACGCGCCGATGTTCGCGATCGACCTCGAAACCGCCACGCCCTCGCATTTCAGCGCAACGTTCCGGAAGGCCTTCCCGGCCGCGGACGCCGTCGTCCAGAAGTGCGTCACCTTCTTTCTTTACGCCATGGCCGACGCGGGGCTGGAAGTGAGCGCCCGCATCCTCAAGGGGCGGAAGCCGCGTTCGCTCGCGCCGCGCAGGATGCCAAGGCGAACAGCCGCGAGGGCGAAGGAGAGCGAGGCGGAACCACCTGAACCTCACCCGGTTGCGTCGCCCATCGAGGGCAAGAAGCCTTCCGAAATCCTCTTCACGCACCTCGACCCGAACGCAATGGATGAGGAACAGCAAGCCGCGGTCTGGACCCTGTTGAAGTATTTCAAGGCGAGAGGATTGTGAGCTTCCTGCCGTGAAGTGCGGACCCGGCGCGCGCTTTTCCGCCCTGGATCGGACCGCTCGCCCCAGCTACGGCGCTGCTCAAATGAGCGATGTCGGTGACAAGGGCCAAACCGGCGCTCCATGCCGCCAAATCCTCGTTTGTGACATCAAAGCTTCCGAGAACCCTCGGGGGGCGAAGGGCTGCGGAAGGCGGCGCACACTCATCCCAGCGCGCGCGTAGAGGCCGCCTCGCGCAAATGGGCGACGACCGGGGTTAGTCGATAAAGCCCCGGCGCAGGGTCGAAGCCAGCGGCTGAATCACGTAGCTCAGGACGGTTCGCTCGCCGGTGGCCACCAAAACCTCCGCCGGCATGCCCGCCCGCACCCGCGGCCTCAGTTCCTGCGGGATCTGGGTTTCGTCGAGGCTCACAATTCCGCGGTAATAGGATTGCTTCGTCGCATCGTCGATCAAGCGGTCGCGCGAAACCGAGTCGAGGTCGGCCCACGATCAAGGGAATGAGGCGGGAATGGAAAGCGGGGAAGCGCACCTCCGCCTCCTGCCCGGAATGAATTCCATCGATGTCGGTCGGCGAAATTCGCGCTTCGACGATAAGGCGCTCGCTGCCCGGCACGATGTCGACGAGGGGCTCGCCCCCCTTCACCACCTGTCCGATGGTGAAGACCTTGAGATTCTGCGCCGTCCCCGAAACCGGGGCAAGCACGTCGACTCGACGAAGGACATCCTTCGCCACATCGAGCTTGGCGTGAATCTCCACGAGCTTGTCGCGCACGTCGGCCAGCGATTTTGCGACCTCCTCCTGAAATTTTTGCTGCAATTGCTGGATCTGGATCTTGTACTCGCCGATCTCGCCGTTCGACTTGGCTATTTGGGCGATCGAAGCGCCGATCACGCCCTGGAGGCGCTCGCGTTCAATCTCCGTCGCATAAAGTCGAGCAACCGGGATGAGCTTCTTCTCTTCGAGTTCTCTTAAGCCCACCAGCTCCTTGTTGATGAAATCGATCTGGCCCTCGGCCGATTGCTTCTCCAATTCGGCGCCATGGATTTCATCGCCGATCTGCGTGATGCGCGACTGCAGCACGTCGGTCTGGCCGCTCAGCGACGACTTGCGCTTGTTGAATTCCGCCGTCTCGTCGCTGGTGACCTGCTTCACCGAGACTTCGTCCGACCGCTGAACGAGATCTCGCGGCCATGTGATTTCGGTCTTCTGGTCGCGCTCGGCCATGAGCCGCGCCTCGACCGCGAGAAAGGCGTCGAGTTCGTGCTGGAGCGTCTCGAAGCTCGCCTTCGCCTCGATGTTCTCGAGCCTGAAAAGGACCGCCCCTTTCTCGACCGCTTGCCCTTCCTTGACCAGGATCTCGCGCACCATGCCGCCCTCGAAGTGCTCGACGGTCTTGCGATTGGTCTCGATCGAGACCACGCCCGGCGCGGCGACCGCGCGGTCGATCTTTGCAACCGCCGCCCATAGCCCGAGAACGCCGAAGGTAAAGAAAATGAGGATGTAGCCGGCGACGGCGATGCCGAGCCAGCTCGCGCCGTCGCGCTTGATCCTGGCGTTCTTGCGGGTTGGATTTCCGCCTGGCGGAAGCCGGTCTGGCGCAGCCGTCATAGGGTGCTGACTCGATTGTCGCCAAGCTGGGGTTCCGGGCCGGCCCGCGACCCCTCGTCCGTCCGCACGACCTTGGGCCCGGTCAGACGCCGCAGGATCACATCACGCGAGGCGAAGCCCTGCACCTTGCCGTCTCCCATGATGAGGATCTTGTCGAGAATGGAAAGGATATTGATCTTGTGGGTAATGAGCACGACCGTTGTGCCGGCCTCCTTCAGCCGATGGATCGCCGCGACCAGCGCTTCCTCGCCGCCCGAATCGAGATTGGCGTTCGGTTCGTCGAGCACAAGCAGGCTCGGCTTGCCGTAAAGGCACCGTGCGAGCGCGACGCGCTGGCGTTGGCCGCCCGAAAGGATCTGCCCCCCGTCGCCAATGTTGGTGTCGTAGCCTTCAGGCAGATTTTGAATGAGCTCATGGCAGCCCGCGAGCTGGGCGGCCGACAGGATCTCGTCCTTGTCGATCATCCCGAAGCGGGCGATGTTCTCGGCGACCGTGCCCTCGAACAGCTCGACGTCCTGGGGCAGATAGCCGATGTGCTGGCCGAGCTCATGCGGGTTCCAATGGGAAAGCTCAAACCCGTCCAGTCGCACCGCGCCAACATTCGATTGCCATACCCCGACCAGCACGCGCGCGAGGCTTGACTTGCCCGCGGCGCTCGGGCCGACGACGCCAAGCAGTTCGCCGGCCTCGAGGCTGAACGAGACCCCCTTGAGGATCGGCGCCTTGCCGCCCGGCGCCGCGGTGATCAAATTCTCGACGCTAAGCGTTCCGTTCGGGCGAGGGAGCTGCATGCGATCCGGCTCGGCGCCGGCCGCTGCGAACAATGTCTTCATGCGGGCGAAGGCGTCGCGCGCGGCAAGAAAGCCCTTCCAGTTGCCGACCGCGATCTCAATCGGCTGCAGAGCGCGTCCGATGATGATCGAGGCGGCGATCATCATCCCGGCGGAAATCTCGTGTTCGACCGCAAGATAGGCGCCGGCGCCGAGAATCACCGTCTGAAGCAGGATGCGGAAGAACTTGGTGAAGGCGATGATCGCGCCGGCATGGTCGCTCGCGCGCGCCTGCAGTTCGAGCGCCTTGCGATGATGGAGGCCCCACCTTTCGACAAGCGCCTCGAGCATGCCCATGGCGTGAACGACTTCGGCGTTGCGGAACGTCGCCTGCGCCTTTTGGGTGGCAAGCATGCTGGCTTTGGACGCCTCTTGGAGCGTCCTGCGGGTCATCGTCTCGTTGAGAAGGGCAAGCAGCAGGGTAACGAAGCCGCCGGCGATGGCGATATAGCCGAACCACGGATGCAGGATGAAGGCGACAATGACAAAGACCGGGAACCAGGGGAGGTCGCAGAACGCGATCAGACCCGCTCCGGTGAAGAATTCGCGGATGACGTCGACGTCGCGCAGATATTGCGATTTGAGCGACGAGGGTTCGCGCAGCGTGCCGCGATGCACGGTGCGGAACATCGGCGCGGCCATTTCCTCGTCGAACAGCATGCCCGCCCGCACAAGCAGGCGCGACCGCAGCATCTCGAGGCCCGCCCAAACGAGGAGAAGAAACGCTGCGATAATCTGTGATGCCGGCGAGGGTGACGAGGTTGCGGGTGCCAAGCACGCGATCGTAGATCTGCAGCATGTAGAGCGGGCTGACGAAGAGCAGCAGATTGATGAAGAAGCTGAATATGATCGCCGTCGCAAAGACAGGCGCGACCGCCCGCATCGCCTTGCGCAGCATGCCGTAGTGGCCGGCCTTCGAGGCCGCCGGTCTCATCCCCCCAACCATGCGGCAACCCCCCAGTCGGCCATCCACCGACTTCCGGGCGCCAAATTGACCCTGCTGCGGCCGCTTTGCAAGGAAGAAGCGTCGAGTGGATTTGCCGATGCGGGCGCCTGCGACGCTGCGGCGCCTGGAAGTCAATCACGAACGCGTGACATTTCCGACGATGGCGCAGGCCCGGTTAACCGAGAGCTCCGACCCGTTTTACGGAACCAGCACTCCCGGATTCATGATTCCCGCCGGGTCGAGGGCGCTTTTCGCCGCTGCGAAGGCTTTGCCGAACAGGTCGGGGCGCTGGGCGCGGTACCAGGGCATGTGGTCGCGGCCGACCGCGTGGTGGTGGGTGATCGTTCCGCCGGCCGCGATCAGCGCGTCGGAGGCGCGGGTCTTGATCTCGCGCCATTGCTCGATGAGGCGGCCGGGCGCGCCCTGCACGTTGAAGGTGTAGTAGACCGCAGGCCCGTCCGGATAGACATGGGTGAACCGGGTCGAGACGGTTCCCTTGTGGCCGGTCGCTTCGCTTAGCGCCTGCTCGGTCGCCGTCCGGACGGCGGCGTGGAACGCCTCGAACCTGTCCCAGGTGATCGCGGTCTCGAATGTATCGTTGATGAGGCCCATCGGCACGGTGAGCTCGCGCGCGTAGGGCATGCGGATGAAGGCCGTGCGCCAGCGCGAGCCCGCGCCCTCGTCGTCATGCCGGCGCCCGCCGTGATCCTGAACGAGCTCGATCGCGCGCGCCATCCAGGCGTCCACCGGATGGTCGGCGGATTCGAAGGCGAGCACGAGCAGGCTCTCCTCGTAGGCGTTGACGCCATAGGTCCCGGCCTCGGCGTTGTCGATGACGCGGAGGTTCGAGGGATAGAGCCCGGCTTGCGCGACGGCGCGCACGGCCCGCGCGGCGGCGAAGAAATCGGGGAAGCCGAACACCGCGTCGGCGCGGAAGCGCGGCCGCCCTTGCAGCCGCATCCACGCCTCGGTGATGATTCCGAGTGCGCCCTCGGAGCCGATCATCATCCGGTCGGGGCTCGGGCCGGCGCCGGAGCCGGGCAGGCGGCGCGACTCCATCGCGCCGGCCGGCGTGATGGTGCGGATGCTTTCGACGAAATCGTCGATATGCGTATAGAGCGTGGCGAAATGGCCGCCCGAGCGGGTGGCGATCCAGCCGCCGAGGGTCGAGAACTCGAAGCTCTGCGGATAGTGGCGGATCGCGAGGCCGTGCGGTTTCAAGGCCGCCTCGATCGCGGGCCCGCGAATGCCGCCCTGAATGCGCGCGGCGCGGCTCGCGTTGTCCACCTCGAGCACCCGGTCGAAATGGCGCATATCGAGGCTGACCGCGCCCGCGTAGCCGTCGCCGACGACCGGCTCGACGCCGCCCACCACCGACGAGCCGGCGCCGAACGGAATGACCGCGACCCTGGCGCCAGCCGCCCAGTCGAGCACGGCTTCGATGTCGGCTTCGCTCTTCGGCAGGGCGACGAGATCGGGCGCGTTGGCGAAATCGCGCGCGAAGGCGCGCACGGTCTCGGGATAAGACTTGCCGTAGGTGTGCAGGAGCCGCTCGTAAGGCTCCTGCGTCAGCACGCCGGCGAGCGCCGCCGGAGCCGAGACGCGCGGCGGGCGCAGCGCAATGTCGGAGGTTTGCGGCGGCGCAGCGGCCGCGCGCGGCTCGACGCCGAGCTTCTCGCCGACGAAGCGGAAGAGATGCTCGCGCTCTTGCTGGCTTAGGCCCTCGCCCTCATAGCCCCAGCCGTAGAATTTGAGCCTGCGCTCCATGAATCCCTCGATGGACGTTTCGGAGAGGTTGCCGCTCAGGATACGCCATCGACGGCCGGCCGCCTGAATCCCATTGCCATCCACGCACGGAGCAACTTCAGCATGAACTTTCCGGAGCGGCCGGGATAGTTGGCCATATCGTCAGGCAAAATCACACCCTTGGGACGTTCCGCAGTCATCACCCGCATGGTGGCGGGCGGGATATCGTTGGGAAGGCGACCCCGATAGACCGAGAGCCAGTGACCCTTCGTGAAGTCGGCGAACATGGCCGTGCCGCAACAGTGCGCGTACATACGTCTCGTCGGCGAATCCGGTTTCAGCCGCCGCTCCTCGAGAAAGTCACCGCCCTGGCTGCAGCGGACTCGATCCTTGCGATAGAGAACATAGTCTGTGCCGCCATCCTCGGCCAAGCCAGAAGTCGGCGCCAGGCGCCGCCCGATACTGGCGACCTGCCTCCTGGCAACTCGCGCAATAGCAGACGCCCCGCAAGATCGGAGTTCCGACGATCTCAAGCTCGACCTTGCCGCAGCGGCAAGCCGCCGAAATCCGCTCATTCGTCATTTCGCATCGCCTTCATCTGGGCTCTAGCCCGGGGGCGGGGCCTCTCTTGCACCATGTCGCGACAATCCTGTGGCGGAGTTCGTTTGCAGCACAGATCCCGCCTGCGGCGCTGAACAAATTGTGGGACCGCACATCATTCGTTTCGCGCTCTTCGGCGACCTCCGGCAATTCGTTATTGCGCCTCCGCCGCCTCGCGCATCGCCGCCCAGACCGCATCGATGTCCGCCGCCTCCGTCGCAAGCGCGCCGACCGAGACGCGGGCCATCCATCGCCCGTCGAGGATCGCTGGCGTGAGATAAGCCGCGCCGGAGCGATTCACTGTCTCGACCCAGGCGGTCGTGTGCTTGTCCAGCGCTTCGCCTTCCAGCGGCGGGCCGTCAGGCGTGAGCGGGTGGTGGCGGACGCAGACCGTTTGCAGGTTGACCGGCGCGACGACCCGCCACCCCGGCGCGACGGCCACAAGCTCGGCGAGACGACGGGCGTTTGCCATGTCGCGCCTGAGGCGGAGTTGCAGCCCGCTCACGCCCTGCTCGCGAATGATGAACCAAAGCTTCAACGCCCGGAAGCGCCGCCCGAGCGGGATGCCCCAATCGCGCAGGTTCTTGACCTCGCCGTCGACCGAGGATTGCAGGAAACTCGGATTGGTCGACATCACCCGCATCAGGTGCTCGGGATCGCGCACATAGTAAACCGAGCAGTCGAACGGCGCGCCGAGCCACTTATGCGCATTGATGACGAGCGAGTCGGCGCCCTCGATTCCCTCCCACATCCACCGGCATTCGGGCAGGATCATCGCACTGCCGGCCATCGCCGCGTCGACGTGGAGCCAGATACCGTGACGCCGCGCCACTTCGGCGATCTGCGCCACTGGATCGATCGCCGTCGTCGCCGTCGTGCCGACGGTCGCGACGATGGCGCAGGGCAGGTCGCCGTTCGCGATGTCGGCGGCGACCATCTCGGCGAGAGCGTCGGCGCGCATCGCATATTTCTTGTCGAACGGGACGAGCCGCAAATTGTCGCGGCCGAACCCGGCGAGCAGCGCGCCCTTGTCGACCGAGCTATGCGCGTGCGCCGAGACGTAGACGCGCGGCGTGCGCTTTTCACCCTGGAGGCCGCCGCGCGCCAGCGCGTAGTCCGTCGCCCGCTCGCGCGCGCAAATCAGCGCGACCAGGGTGCTGGTCGAGGCGGTATCCTGGATCACGCCGCTGAACGCCGGCGAGAGGCCGAGCATCTGGCGGAGCCAGTCGGTCACGACCTCCTCGATCTCCGTCACCGCTGGGCTCGACTGCCACGAAAGCCCGATCACGCCGAGCCCGGTCGAGACGAGATCGGCGAGAACGCCAGCGGGCAGGGCGTTGGCCGGGAAATAGCCGAAGAAGCGCGGATGCTGCCAAAGCGACAAGCCCGGCAGAACGACCCGATCGAGGTCGGCGATCACGGCGGCGAAATCCTCTGGCGTCTCGGGCGGCGCCGAGGGCAGGGCGGCGCGGACCTCGCCAGGCTTCGTCTTCGCCATCACTGGCCGCTCGGCCAGGCTCTCGTGGTAGTCGGCCAGCCAGTCGATGAGCCGGTGGCCGTAAAGGCGGAACTCTTCGGGCGACACGGTGCTTTCCTGTCCTTGCGGGTTGGGGCAGGGGATGCGAGGGACGAGGGACGGAGAGCCTGCATCAAGGCTCGGCCGGACGAAGTCAACAGGGCGCCAGGGACAGCGCGCGATCGGGGAGGCCATGATGGAGAGCTCGGCAAGGCAGCAAATCGGCCTGCTCGCATTTCCGAATGTCCAGCAGCTCGACCTGACCGGGCCTTACGAGGTGTTTGCTTCCTGGCCCGGCGCGCGCGTTCGGCTGGTCGGCAAGACCCTCGAGCCCGTGATCTCGTCGACCGGTCTCTGGCTCAAGCCTGATGTGTCGTTCGACGACTGCTCCCAGCTCGACGTCATTTGCGTACCGGGCGGATTCGGGATCAACGCCTTGATGGCGGATGAGGCGACGCTCGCTTTCGTGCGACGACAGGCGGAAGGGGCGCGGTTCGTCACCTCGGTCTGCACCGGCGCGCTCGTGCTCGGCGCCGCCGGACTTCTGAAGGGAAAGCGCGCGACGACGCACTGGGCGTCGCACCATCTGCTTGCGACTCTCGGAGCAATTCCGGTTCAGGCGCGGGTCGTGCGCGACGGCAGGCTTGTGACCGGCGGCGGCGTGACCGCGGGCATCGACTTTGCGCTGACGCTGCTCGCCGAACTCGCCGGCCGGGAAGTCGCCGAAGCCACCGAGCTCAACCTCGAATATGCGCCCGCGCCGCCGTTCAATACCGGCCGCCCCGAGACGGCTCCGGCGGCGACGGTCGCGGAAGTGCGCAAGCGCCTGGCGCGGATCGTCGAGGAACGCCGACAACTCGCGGAGGCGGCGGCGCGTAAGCTTGAGCTCGGCGGCTGACGCCTTGGGCGGAGTTCAGGCCGTGCATTGCTCGAGCAGGTCCTGGACCAGGCCCGCGAGAAGATCGAGCTTGTAAGCGGCCATCGGCAGCGGCTTCGCGCCTACTGTTGCAGCCTGGGCCGCCACCGCAATGGTCGATGCCGAAACAGGCGCGCCTTGCGAAACTCTCTCAGCCTCGGCGAGCCGCACAGGAACTGGCGCGACCCCGCCGGCCGCGAGCCGCACGAACTGAAATGCGCCTCGCTCGATCACGACGCGCGCGACGACCTCGACCAGCGGCCATTCGGCGGCGGCGCGGCTGATCGCGCGTTTGTAAACCGCGCGTTCGCCGGCGAGGGGCGGCGCAAGCTGGATGGTCTCGATCATTTCGCCGGCGCTCAGCGCGTGATCGGCGCCGCCGTTCGAGCCGTCGCCCAGCAAACGCTCGATGCTCAAGTCCTTGCGCCGGTTGGTCGTGGCGTTCGCCTCATAGGCCAGAAGCGCCGTCGCCATGGTCGAGGGATGCGGGGCGACACACGGCCCGAGATCGAACACGACGCCGTAAAGATGGTTGCCGTCGCGGGCCGGGCATGCGCTGCCGCCCTTCTTGAGGCAGGCGATGTGGGGGTTGCGGTAGTACCAGCAGCGCGAACGCTGGGCGAGATTGCCCCCGAGAGTGGCGAGATGGCGGATCTGCGGCGTCGCCAGACCGCCTGCCGCGGCGGCGACGCCGGGATAAGCCGCCGCAAGCCGGGCGTCGGCCGCGATCGCGGCGATGGTCGTCGACGCGCCGATGCGCGCCGCTCCCGCAGCGTCCCAGGCGATCCCGGTCATGCCGGCGGCCGGAACAATGTCGACCAGCGGCCCGCGCGAGACGCCGCTGCGACGGCGCTCCGAAAGGTCGGTGCCCGAGGCGCGGAACTCGGCCTCTCCGGGCGCGGGGACGATTGGCGTCATCGCGGTCATGCCGCAGCCCTCCGGTGGAGAAGATCGATCAGCCGGTCGGGCCGGATCGGGATCTCGAACGGCCTGACGCCGATCGCGTTGCGGACCGCGTTGGCGATCGCCGCCGACGTCGGCACGGTCGCGACCTCGCCGATGCCGACGCTGCCGCCGAGAACATGCTCGAACCCGCCCTCGTCGAAATAGACGTCGATCGGCGGGATGTCGGCGATGCCCGGCATGCGATAGTCGTCGAGGCCCGCGGTCAGAACGTCGCCGGTCGCGCCGTCGATCTCGCGCCCTTCGTACAGGGCGTAGCCCAATCCCTGAATGATGGCTCCCGCGGCCTGGCTGCGCGCCAGTGTCGGCGCGGCGAGCTTCCCGACGGCGATGGCGGAATGGACTCTGAGCACCCGGACATGGCCGAGCAGCGTGTCGACCTCGACCTCGATCACCTGGACCGAGCTCGGCGCCCCGGCGCCGATCGCCAAATGGTTCGAGCGGCGCATCATGAAGCCGAAGATCCAGCCGATCAGCCCTGCGTCCTTGACGAGCGAGTTGTTGCCGTAAGCGGTCCGGCCGTTGTCCTCCGGACGCTCCGCCACGACCTTGAGATCGGGCGCGGCGGCGATCAGCTCGCGCCACGGCGCGTTCGATCCCGGCGCCGGCTTGCGTCCGGTCTTGTCGGCAATGCCTGCCTTGAGCTTGCCGGCGGCGACGAGAAGCGGCGGGACGATCGACGCGGTCACGCGGCTGCCGCCGGATGTCGGCCCTTCCGGCAGCTTGGAATCGCCGATGCGAACCTCGACCTCGTGCGGATCGAGGCCGAATTCGCGCGCGACCGTATCGGCGATGACGCTGCGCGTCCCGGTGCCGATGTCCTGCGTCGCGGTGCTGGCGACGAGGCGGCCGGCCTCGACCGCGAGCTCGACCTTAGATCCGAGCTGCCAGAGATAGAGCCAGTATCCCATCGCGACGCCGACGCCGCGCCGGTAGCGGCCGCGCTGAGGCTCGGCGTCCGGACGCCGGCTCCAGGTCTCGAGCCCGGCGGCCCAATCGTAGAGCCGCTGGCGATCGGGGTTGGGATCCCAGCGCTTGCGCACCGCAATCGGATCGGTCTTGAGCCTCAACGCCGCCTCGTCGATCGCCTGTTCGAGCGCAAACGCCATCGGCGGGCCGCCCGGACCGCGGAAGGCGCAGCCAGGCGGCAGGTTGCTGACGACGTCGTAGTCGATGAGCTCCTTGGCGTCGGCCCGATAGATGAGACGCGCGAGTCCGGCGACGGTCGAATTCACCGCCACCCCGGCGTCGGAATGGGCGGTCAGGGACAGCGCCTTGAGAGCGCCGTCGCGGCCCGGCAGAATCGCGACCTTGACCTCCGCCGCCGGCCGGTAGCCCGCCACCGACAGTTCCTCGTGCCGGTCGAAGGCGACCCTGACCGGCGCCTTGGCCGCCTGGGCGAGCTTGATCGCGATGACCGTCTCGACGCCAAGCGTGGCCTTGGAGCCGAAGCCGCCGCCGATGTGCTCGGCCACGACCCGAACCTTTGCGGGATCGAGCTTGAAGCGCTTCGCGATCTTGGTTCTGAGCTCGGCCACCGCCTGGGTCGAGGCGTGGACGACGAGTTCGTCGCCGTCGAAGCGGGCGACCGCCGCATGCGGCTCGAGACACGTGTGCTGCTGGACAGCGGTGCGGAACGTCCCCTCGAACAGCAGCGGGTCGCCTGCCGCCCTCGCGCCGGCGATCGACCCGCGCGCCGACTTCTTCTTGAGCGAGAAAGCGGCGGTCGGTCCGCGGACATTGCCGGACCACGACGCCGGCGCGGCGGCGCCTTCGCCGGCGTTGTACCTCTGTCCCTTGCCCTTCGGGAACAGGATCGGCGCTTCGGCTTTGCGCGCGGCGTCCGGCCCGATCACGCTCGGCAAAATTTCGTAGTCGACCTTGATCGCCGCCAGCGCCGCCAGCGCCGTCTTGCGGTCGACCGCCGCGACCGCGGCGACCGCCTCGCCGACGAAGTGGACCATGCGGTCGTCGTCGGCGACCGACACGGCGGCGGCGACGCCGGGAATGGCGCGCGCGGGCTCGAGATCGATCGCGACGATCCGCGCGCGAGCGTGCGGCGAGCGCAGGACCGCGCCGTCGAGCTGGCCCTCGTGGCGAATATCGACGGTATAGACCGCTTCGCCGGTCACCTTCTGCCGCGCTTCGACGCGCGGCGAACGTTCGGCGTCGCCGTCGTACTTGCCGCTGCAGGCGTCGGCGACGGCGCGATAGATGTTGTCGTAAGCCCCGCAGCGGCAGAGATGGCCCGAAAGCGCGCCGGCGATCTCCTCGCGGGAAGGGGTCGCGGCGCCGCGCTCGGCCCGCCAGGCGTCGTGGAAGGCCGCCGCCTCGACGATGAAGCCCGGGGTGCAGAACCCGCATTGCAGCGCGTCGAGGGCCATGAACGCGCGCTGAACGGCATGCAATTTGACGGCGCCGACGCCCTCGACCGTGGTCACGCTCCTGCCCGCGGCGGCTTTCGCCGGCAGGAGGCAGCTCGCGACCGGAACGCCGTCGAGCAGGACCGTGCAGGCGCCGCAGACGCCGGCGCCGCAGACGAGCTTGGTCCCGGTCAGGCGCAATGTGTCGCGCAAGACATCGACCAGGAGCGCCTCGGGATCGTCCGGAAGCGTCGCGGCGCGGCCGTTGATGAGGGCGGTGGTCATGGGTTTCTCCTTGAGGGGCGCCGCTGCGCCGTTTCAGGCGCCGCGGCGAGCGCTCCAGCGACCATCAGGCGAAGGGAACGGTCGAGATCGGCGAACGCGCTTGCGTCAGCCCGCTTGAGATCGAGCCCATGCGCGGCGAGCTCGACGAGCGGGCGAGCCCGGCCGGCGTCACGCCCTTCCGCAAGACGACCTTGCCCGCGGCGCAGGCGCGCTCGATCGCGCCGGCGATCAGGCTCAGTTTCCGGTCGAGGAAGCTTTGGTGAAGATCGCGCGTCTGGCGCTGCTGCTCGGAGAGCAGCTCCTCGACCTGGGCAGAGCCTTTGATCAGTTCGAAGAGATAGCGAAAGCGCGCCTCGAGCTGCGCGGCGAGAATGTCGGCGAGCCCCTTGCCGGCCTGTTCCTGCTTCAGGCCCGCGGCCCGCTCGGCCTCGAAGGCGCTTTCGTAAACGGCCTCGATGACAGCGCGGAACAGCGCTTCCTTGGTGGGGAAATGATGATAGAGCGCCTGCCGGGTGAGGCCGGACTCTTGCGCGACCAGCTCCATCGAGGCGAGGCGATAACCGTGCTGGCCGAACACTTTCGCTGCGGAATCGATGATGCGTTCACGGGACGCCATTTGACGATTTTGACATATATCGCAGAAATGTCAAATCGCCCGCCGCCAGTTCCGTGACGCGCTTGCGCATCGACGCGGCATGACGCCAATAGGTGAGAGCGCAAACACACGGAGCGGGCACGATGGGCGATGAAGCGACGGGGCCGTTGGGAGTGTGGCTTCTGCGCTCGGCGTATCTCGAGCGGGTCGACACCGGCGAGAAGATCTTTCAATACGGCGAAAGCCCGCGCGGCGTTCTCATCCTCGATGAGGGCGGCCGGATGGCGGCGATCATCACGCCGGCGCATGAAACCGGTGACGCGCCGCCAAGGCGAAAGCTCCTCGCTTATTCCGGGCGCTACCGGATCGAGCCCCCGAACCGTTTCGTCACCGACGTCGACATCGCCTGGCTTCCGAGCTGGGTCGGAACGCCGCGCGGCAGGACCTTTGCGATTCGAGACGGCGCGCTCGACATTGTGAGCGACCCGGCGCCGGTCGAGTTCCTCGATGGCGCGATGGCGGTCGGCGTGCTTACCTGGGTTCGCGAGGATGCCGCAGCGGGGCGAGACGGAACCCGCGTCTGACGTCAGGCGCGCCGCGCCTCGATCAGCGCCTGTCAGCGCCTCCGGCGTGCCGACGGGCAGGCTGCAGGTCTGGCCCTGACACAGCATCGCGATCGGCCCCGCGGCTTGGGGCAGGTCGGCGCGCGGCGGGCCGTCCGGCCACAGTCTTCGGTCGAGGCGCAGCACGAAAAGCGACGGATCGGGCGCGCCGAGGGCGACTTCAGCGAGCGCTTGCGCCGCTGGGTCATCAAGCGGCCCGTCGATCACGATCGAGCCGCCGCGCTCGAGGATGTCGGCGCTCATCAGAGTGAGCGGACTGCCGCCGAGCCCCTCGGGGGCGCCGGAAACCGCGCGGATGAGGTTCTCGGCCGCCTCGCGCCAGCGGGGCTCGTCCGTCAGATGCCACAGGCCGACCAAAACCTCGGCGAGCATGCCGACGCCCGACGGGCTCGCGCCGTCATGCGCCTGACGCGGCCGGGCGCCCGGCACGTCGGCGGCGTCGCTCGCGGTGAGGTAGACCCCGCCCGCGCCGTCGCCGAACAGGTCCATAGCGTCGGCGGCGAAGCTTCGGGCGGCGTCGAGGTCGCCGGGCTCGCCGCTCGCCTGGAACAGCGCAAGCGCGGCGCGGGCCATCGACGCATAATCGTCGAGCAGGGCGCGGGCGCCGGGATGCCCCTCCCGCCAGGCGTGGAGAAGCCGCCCATCGCCGCCGCGAAGCCTGGCCGCGATGAAATCGAACGCCGCGCGCGCGGTTTTGAGCCAGTCCGGCTCGCCGAAGGCGGCGCTCGCGCGGGCGAGCGCGGCGATGGTCAAGCCGTTCCAGTCCGCCAGCACCTTGTCGTCGCGGCCGGGCTTGGGACGCGCCTCGCGGACCGCGAAAAGTTTCGCTCGCGAAGCGGCGAACTCGGCCTCCTCATCGGGCCCGCCGCGCGGGGCGACGCGGCGCAGCACCGTCTGCCCTTCCCAGTTTCCCCCGCGCGTGACGTCATAGGCGGCCTTGAAGCGCGACGCTTCGGGCCCAAGCGCGGCGTCGATCTCGTCCTCGCGCCAGACGTAGAACAGGCCTTCCTCGCCGTCCTGATCGGCGTCCAGGGACGCGGCGAAAGCGTCGCCGACCCGCATCTCACGCATGAGCCAGCCGACCGTTTCATGCGCGCGATCGGCAAATGTCGGATCGGGCCAGAGCGAGTGGACCTGCGCCAGCAGCTCGAGGATCTGGGCGTTGTCGTAAAGCATCTTCTCGAAATGCGGCACGAGCCATTCGGCGTCGGTCGAATAGCGGGCGTAGCCGCCGCCGAGGTGATCGTAGATGCCGCCAGCGTTCATCGCCTCGAGCATGGCGCGCAAAGCTTCGCCGAAGGCCGGCTCGCCGCGGCGGAACATCTCGTTCCAGAAGAAGCGGAAGATCGGCGCATTGGGGAACTTGGGAGCGCCGCTGAGGCCGCCGTGAACCGAGTCGACCGCGCCCAGAAGCGCGTCGCCGATGCGGGTCAGATCGGCCGGCGTCACGCCGGGGCCGGGGCTCAGCTCCGAGAGCTTGGTCAGATGATCTGTGAGAGCGAGGCCGCGTTGCTCCATCTGATCGCGGCGGGTGCGCCAGGACGCGTCGACGGATTCGAGCACCTGCCGGAACGAGGGGCGGCCCCAGCGCGGCTCAGGCGGCCAGTAGGTGCCGCCGAGCATCGGCTGGCCGTCGGGCGAGAGGAACATGGTCAGCGGCCATCCGCCCTGCTGACCGAGCGCATGGAGGGCTGTCATGTAGATGTGGTCGATGTCCGGCCGCTCCTCGCGATCGACTTTAATGTTGACGAACAACTCGTTCATCAGTCGAGCGGTTTCGGCGTTCTCGAACGATTCGTGCGCCATCACGTGGCACCAGTGGCAGGCGGCGTAGCCGATCGACAGCAGGATCGGGCAGTCGCGCCGCTTGGCCTCGGCCAGCGCCGCCGCGCCCCACGGGCGCCAGTGCACCGGATTCCCGGCGTGCTGGAGGAGATAGGGCGACGTCTCGCCGGCGAGGAGATTGCGGCCGGCATCCATTTGAAAAGCTCCGCCTCGCCCCTCAAGCCGCCAGCGCGGCCTTGAGCATAGCCTTAAATTTGGCGGCGTCGAAAGTCCAAAGGACGTCCGCGCCTGCACTCTCGGCGGCCCAGACCTCGCGGTTGTTGTCGTCGCCGGAGACATTGAGCCGGTCGACCACCGTCATGCCGCGCGTAAGCTCGCTCGAGCATTCAATCGCGACCCGATGGCGGGACCAGAAGAGGCCGACCGAGCGGTCGAGCGCGACCGCCATCGCAGTCGGGTCGGCGAGCGAGAGGCCAATTTCGCCGGTCTGGACCCGATAGGCGTCGCGGGCGCGGCTGTTCGTATCGATCGCGAATTTGGCCTTGGCCGTTCCGAGCGCCTCGATCGCGGCGATCTCGTCGTCCCTCAGTACGGAGGGGCCGCGCGAGACGTGCCAGCCGACCATTTCGATCGGCATCTTCGAGCGGAAGACGGCGCGCGCCGCCTCCGGATCGACCCAGATGTTGTATTCCGCCGCCGGCGTCACGTTGCCTTCGCAGCACGGCGCCCCGCCCATCACCACGCAGCGGCCGATCCGCGCCGCAAGCTCCGGCTCGCGCTCGAGCGCGAGCGCGATGTTGGTCAGCGGGCCGAGCGTCACCAGCGTCAGGCCCGGCGCCTCGCGCGCCAGGCGGAGGATCGCGTCGACTGCGGGCTCGCGCTCTGGCGCGCGCTTCGGGGCAGGGTAGCCGCGATCGCCGAGGCCATCCTTGCCGTGGAACCAGTGCGCGTGCTCGTGGGCGCGGTCGAGCGGCCGGTCGGCGCCGGCGAAGACGGGAACGTCGGAGCCGCAGATCTCGGCGGTCAAGAGGGCGTTCGACGTCGCCTGCTCGAGGCCGACATTGCCGGCGACGGTGGTCAGCCCGAGCACGCGCACGTCCGGCGCCGCCAGCGCCATGATGATCGCGACCGCATCGTCGGAAGCGGTGTCGGTGTCGATGAGGAAGTTGCGCATGGGTCTCTCAGGAGTTTCTCGCCTTTTCAGGCGGCGCGTCTGCGTCGAAGAAGGTCGGTGAACATAGTCCGGGTGACATAGACTTCGCTCGCCCAGTAACCCTTTGAGCTTCGGAATTGAGTCGGCGGCATCGGCGAGGCGCCGGTCATAGAATATGTGACGACCCGGCGCCGGCAACTCCGCAGCTCGCGGAAAATTTTGCGAGGGAACGAAGGCCGCCGTCAGTCCGGGCACAAGTTTCAGGAATGCGACGACCGGATTGCCGCATTTCGCGCATGTTCCCCGTCTCAATGCGGGCGGCGGCCGGTAGCGGCGAAACTCAATCGGTTCATTGGCTGGAACATTAACCGCCCCCGCCCAGAAAAAGGTCACATCCGCGAAAGGCTTGCGATAGACCCTCTGACAAATCGTGCAGTGGCAATAAAACCGACCGATCGGATCCCCGGCGACGGTGAAGCGCGACGCGCCGCAGACGCAGGCGCAATCCTGGTTCATGGGTCCCGTGTTTCCGTCCTCACGCCGTCGCCTTTAGCCGCTTAAAGCCCCGGTCCAAATCCGCCTTCAAATCCTCGATGTCCTCGAGCCCGACGCTGAAGCGCAGCATCGGACCGCCGGGCGCGAAGCGGGTCGCGGTGCGGCGCGGCGTGCAGTCGACCGGAACAACGAGGCTCTCGAACCCGGCCCACGAGTAGCCGAGGCCGAACAGTTCGAGGCCGTCGAGCAGCGCGGCGACCGCGGCCTCCGATACCGGCTTCAGTACGATCGAAAAGAGGCCCGAAGAGCCGGAGAAGTCGCGCTTCCATAAGCCATGGTCCGGATGATCGGGAAGGGCAGGGTGGATGACGCGCAGGACCTCGGGCCGCTCTCCGAGCCATGTCGCCAGCGCCAGTCCCTGCCGCTCCGCCTCGCGCAGCCGCAGATCCATCGTGCGCAGGCCCCTGAGCGCCAGAAACACATCCTCGGGGCCGGCCGGAATTCCCATCAGTTCCGTGCTTCGATGCAGCCGGTCGAACCATTCCTCGTTGGCCGAGACGAGACCGAGCAGGAGGTCCGAGTGTCCGGAAAGATATTTGGTGCCCGCTTCGAGGGCGATGTCGACGCCATGCGTATGCGGCGAGAAGAACAGCGGCGTCGCCCAGGTGTTGTCCAATATGACGCACGCGCCGCGGGCATGGGCGACCTCGGCGATGGCGGGGACGTCCTGGACCTCGAAGGTTTCCGAACCCGGCGATTCGGTGAATACGGCTCGGGTGTTCGGCCGCATCAGCGCATCGATTCCAGCGCCGACGCGGGGATCGTAATACGTGGTTTCGATCCCCATGCGCTTCAGCGTCCTGTCGGCGAAGGCGCGCGAGGGACCGTAGACGGAATCGCTCATGAGCAGGTGGTCGCCGGCGCTCAGCGCCGCCATGAGCGAGGCCACGATCGCCGCTATGCCGGAAGGAACGAGCTTGGTCCCAGCCGCGCCGCAAAGATCCGTCCAGGCCGATGACAAAGCCTCGAGCGTCGGGGTGCCGCGGCGGCCGTAGGTGTAACGCTGGGCGCCGTTCTTCAGGGTTTCCACGTCGGGATAGAGGACAGTCGAGCCGCGAAAGGGCGGCAGATTGACGAAGCCGTGCGAAAGCTCGACATCCCGGCCGAGATTCACCAGGCGCGAGCGGCGCCTTAAGGACGCGCGCGTTTCGTCGGTAAGCTTGGCCATTGGGGGTCCTACGAACGTGCGCTCGCGCACTCAGGCGGCATGATCGATCCGATAGGGACGGACGAGCAGATCGGCCGGGATGCTCCACGCTTTGCTGACCTTATGGATCATATCGACCGTCAGCGCCCGCCGGCGCGACAAGATCTCGGACGCGCGCGAGCGCGAGCCCAGAAGTGCGGAAAGCTCCGCCTGGGTATGCCCCATTTCCTCGATCGCATGGTTGAGGACGTCGATCGGATCGAAGCTCTCGTCGAGATCGACAGGCCAGTGCTTGTCCTCATACGCGTCGACAAGGGCAAGAAGCACATCGAGCCTGTCGCCTTGCTCGGTGCCCTCCGTTGCGCCCCAGCAAGCATCGATCTCCCTGAGCGCGGCTCGGTGATCCTCTTCAGTTCGAATCGGCCGAATATCCATGGAACAGTCCCTAGAACTGCGACACCGTCAACGCATCGACACGATCATACTCGGCGTGCGCGCCAATGAACTTAACGAACACCGCCTGCCGACGGAAATCGAACGCCGCCACCAGGCGATAGTTTCCGCCAGCGACTTCGAATCTCACTCGCTCGCCATTGAGCGCCTTGCACTTCGGAGCCGCTCTTTGCACTTCGTCCGTTGATGACCAACGGGCCGCTTTGACGCGTTTTAGCCAACGCTCCAACGCTACTTTTGGTCTCCGGATGAGCGGTCCAAAACCCGACAAGCGTATTTCGGGCGATTATCCGCATCCGTTCATATACCATGTTCCCAATTGGGGAACAGCCCCAGCCAAAGTCGGGACCCACGCCGACTCGATCTGTCGCAGGGACGGGCGATTGACTAGCGACCCTCGCTCCCCACTATGAGACATGCGTCCGGCCGCTCCGGTCAGTGGGCGGATCTTTCGGCGTCAATGAGGAGATTGTCATGCGATCGCTAGTTGCCTGGCTCGCCGGAGCGGCTCTCGGCGCCGCGGCCGCTCTTTCCGCCAACGCGGGCACGCTCGATCAGGTGAAGGCGCGGGGCCAACTGATCTGCGGCGCCAATCCGGGCTTGGCGGGCTTCGGCCTGCCGGACGATCAGGGGGTCTACAAGGGCCTCGACGTCGACGAGTGCCGGGCGATCGCCGCGGCGATCTTCAACGATCCGATGAAGGTCAAGTTCCTGCCGATCAACGCCAAGGACCGGCCGACGATCCTGGCCTCGGGCGAGATCGACGTGCTCATCCGCAACACCACCTGGACGCTGTCGCGCCAGACGGGCGGCATGTTCTTCACCGGCATCAATTATTACGATGGGCAGGGCTTCATGGTGCGCAAGAAGCTCGGGATCAACTCCGCGCTCAAGCTCGACGGCGCCTCGGTCTGCGTCCAGCAGGGGACGACGACCGAGCTCAACCTCGCCGACTATTTCCGCGCCAACAACATGAAACTGGAAGCGGTCGTGTTCGCGACCGACGACGAGGCGACCAAGGCCTACGACACCGGCCGTTGCGACGCCTACACCACCGACGCGTCGGGCCTCTATTCCGAGCGGCTCAAGATGTCCAATCCGGACGACCATATCGTGCTGCCGGAGATCATCTCCAAGGAGCCGCTTGGCCCGTCGGTGCGCAAGGACGACATCCAGTGGTTCCAGATCGTGCAATGGACCCATTACGCCCTCATCACCGCCGAGGAGCTCGGCGTGACGAAAGCCAATGTCGACGAGAAGCTCAAGTCCGATAACCCCGCGGTCCGCCGCCTGCTCGGCGTCGAGGGCGATTTCGGCGCGGGGCTTGGCCTCACCAACGACTGGGCCTATCGCATCATCAAGCACGTCGGCAATTATGGCGAATCATTCGAGCGCAACGTCGGCATGGCCTCCCCGATCAAGATCCGCCGCGGGCTGAACGCGCTCTGGGACAAGGGCGGCTTGCAATACGCCCCGCCGATAAGGTGACGTCCGCGGGATGAGCGCCTCCCGCAAGCTCGCCGCGATCCTGGCGGCCGATGTCGTCGGCTATTCGCGCATGATGGGCGAGGATGAGGAGGGGACGGCTCAGGCCGTGCGCGAGCGGCGCGAGGCGGCTGCCCCGATCATCGCGGCGCACGGCGGGCGGCTGTTCAAGACGATGGGCGACGGGATGCTGATCGAGTTCCCCTCGGTCGTCGCCGCCGTCGAATGCGCGCTCGCGATGCAAAAGCAGATGGCCGAGCGCAACGCGGAGGCAGCGGGGAGCAACGACATCGTGTACCGGATCGGCGTTCATCTCGGCGACGTACTAGTCGACGGGGACGACGTGCTCGGCGACGGCGTCAATATCGCGGCGCGGCTCGAGGGCGTCGCCGAACCTGGCGGCGTCTGCATCTCGGGTTCGGCGTACGACCATGTGCGCGGGCGCGTCGAAGTCGAGTTCGTTGATCTGGGGGAAAAGACGCTCAAGAATATCGCGCGGCCACTGCGAGTCTTCGCCGCGCGGGTCGGGCCGTCCAATGTCGGGCGCTCGGCCTTGGCCCCGTTGCCGGCGACGAGTCCGGCCGCGTCGATCGCTGTCCTCCCGTTCGCCAACATGAGCGGCGACCCGGAGCAGGAATATTTCGCCGACGGCATTTCCGAGGACATCATCACCGCGCTGTCGAAGCTTTCGCAGCTCATGGTCATCGCGCGCAATTCGTCGTTCACCTTCAAGGGCAAGAACGTCGATTTGCGCGAAGTCGGCAAGACTCTCGGCGTCCGCCACCTGCTCGAGGGGAGCGTGCGGAAGTCGGGCTCGCGCATCCGGATCACCGCCCAGCTTATCGACGCAACGACCGGCGGCCACGTGTGGGCGGAACGCTTCGATCGCAACCTGACCGATATTTTCGACGTGCAGGACGACGTGACGGCGCACATCGTCTCGGCGCTTTCGGTCAATCTCACCTCGGGCGAGCTTCGGCGCATGGCGACCGCGCGCGCCGACAATCAGGAAGCCTATGACTGCTATCTCAAGGGCCGCGAGCTGTGGCGGAAGGGGGATCGGCAGGCCAATGCGCAAGCCCTCGAGTGGCTCGAGCGGGCGATTGGGCTCGACCCGGGCTTCGTCCCGGCGCATGCGGTTCTCGCCATCGTTCGCCTCAATGAGGTGATCAACGATTGGAGCCCGTCGCCCGAGGCTTCGCGACAGAGTTCGATCGCCAGCGCCACCCGCGCCGTGGCGCTGGACGACACGAACCCCGACGCCCATTTCGCCATGGCGGTGGTGACGCTGTGGCTTCGCAGGCACGATGAGGCGTTGCGGCATGCCGAGCGCGCGATCGCCCTGGACCCGAATCATTCCGATGCTCGACTGTCGCTCGGCGTGATCCTGCACTACGCGGGCCGTTCGAAGGAGGCGCTGCCGGTGTTCGATCGCTCTCTTGCCGTCGATCCGCTGTTCGACCAGATTCTGCAGTTCCAGGCGCAGGCGCACTACGTGCTTGGCCGGTACGACGAGGCGGCGGAATGGGCGAAGCGGCGGATCGCCGTCAATCCCAGGACGGACACCTCGCGCGTCTTTCTCGCGGCGAGCCGCGCCCAGATGGGCCGCTTCGATGAGGCGCGTGAGGCGTGGCGAGAGGCGCTCCGGGTGAACCCATCCTATTCACTCGAGCAGCGGCGTAAGGTTCTGCCCTACAAGAACCCCGAGGATTTCGAGCGCCTGGCGGACGGCCTGCGCAAGGCCGGGCTGCCAGAGCCATGAGCGCCTCCCGCAAGCTGGTCGCGATCTTGGCGGCCGATGTCGTCGGCTACTCGCGCATGATGGGCGAGGACGAGGAGGGGACGGCGCAGGCCGTGCGCGAGCGGCGCGAGGCGGCTGCCCCGATCATCGCCGAACACGGCGGGCGGCTGTTCAAGACGATGGGCGACGGAGTTTTCGTCGAGTTCCCCTCCGTGGTTTCCGCTGTCGGATGCGCGCTCGAAATCCAGCGCATGATGGCCGAGCGCAATGAGGGCGTCCGGGAAGACAGGCGTCTCGTTTACCGTATCGGCGTCAACCTCGGGGACGTCATGGTGGATGGCGACGACATCCTCGGAGACGGCGTCAATATCGCCGCCCGGCTGGAAGGCGTCGCCGATCCCGGCGGCGTCGCGATTTCCGGATCGGCCTACGATCAGGTGCTCGGCAAGATCGAGGCGGATTTCGTCGACCTGGGCGAACAGCCGTTGAAGAACATCGCGCGGCCGGTTCGAGTTGTCGCGTTGACTGCCCGGCGAGCCGGCGCGCAAACATCGTCGGCTCCCACGGTCAACTCCCAACCCCCTCGGCTCTCGCTCGTCGTCCTGCCGTTTGAGAACATCGGCGGCGGCGCCGAGGAGGACTATTTCGTCGACGGGGTGACGGAAAGCCTGACCACGGATCTCTCGCGCATCTCGGGTGTTTTCGTGATCGCGCGAAATACCGCCTTCACCTACAAGGGCAAGCCCGTCAACGCGAGGCAGGTCGGGCGCGAGCTCAACGTCCGCTATGTTCTCGAAGGCAGCGTGCAGCGCAGCGGCGACCGGATGCGGGTCAACGTGCAGCTGATCGACGCGGAGACGGGCGCCCATCTCTGGGCCGAGCGATTCGACAAGCCTGTCGCCAACCTGTTCGACATGCAGGATGAGATCGTCTCCCGGCTCGCCAACCAGCTCAGCACCGAGATCGCGAGCGTGGAGGCCCGCCGCGCCGAGCGGACCCCCAATCCGGATTCGCTCGACTTCTGGTTTCGCGGCGTTGACTGGATCAACAAGGGCGTCAATCCCGAATCCTTGACCAAGGCTCGAGAATGCTTCGTCAGCGCGCTTGACCTTGACCCCGACAACGTTCGCGCCCTTCTCGGAATCGTCCTTGTCGATGCGATCGTCACTCAGATGCACTCGTTCGACGATCGGCTCGAGCGCATCGCCCGTGCTGAAAAGCTTGCGTTGCGCGCTCTCTTCATGTCGCCCAGAACGGCGCTCGCTCATTATTGCATGGGGACCATCCTCACCTTCAGCGATCGCGCAGAACAGGGCATCGACGAACTGAAGCAGGCGCTCGCGCTCGATCCCAATCTCGCTTTCGCCCATGCGCAAATCGGCTTCGCCAAGATCGTCCTCGGCCGCGCCGAGGAGACGGAGGCGGATGTGCTCGAAGCGATGCGGCTCAGTCCGCGCGACACCGGCGCCTATGTCTGGTGCTCATTCGTCGGCGACGCCAAACTTGTGCTCGGCGACGACAAGGAAGCCGTCGTTTGGTACCGGAGGTCGATTGAAGCCAATCGAAACTATCCGATCGCCCGCTTCCACTGCGCGGCCGCGCTGGCGCTCTCGGGTCAGGTCGAGGCCTCCCGCGTCGAAAGCCGGGCCGGGCTGGCGCTCGCGCCCGGTTTCACCGTCAAACGCTACCGGGAAGGCGCCCTGAGCGACAATCCCAGATACCTTGCCCAGCGCCAGCGCATTCTTGAGGGTCTGAAGCTCGCGGGCGTGCCGGAGGAGTGAAAATCGCCGCCGAGCGATCAAGCCCCGAGCTCCAACGCGAAGATCTCCTTCGGCTCCCTCACGCCGCGCAACGTATGGCGGCCGAGATCAGCGCGGGCTGAACGCGCTCCGGGACAATGGCCGCCTGCAATATGCGCGGCCCGAACAGGCGACTAACTCTCCTTCCACATCTCGTTCCTCGCCTTGTACAGTTCATCATAGTTCCCGCTGCTTTCGGCAAGTCGCTGCGGCTTCACCCGCTCAACCAGAATCTCGCCGGCATCCGGTCGGGTTTCAAGAATGCTCATCGTTTCGGCGATGAAGTGGTCGAGCGGCTGCGCTCGAGGGTCGGCCTTCTGATCCGGGCCCATAAGTTCGGTCTGAACATAGGGCGGCGCAAGTTCGAGCACCTCGACGTTGCTGTCGCGGAGCTGCCATCGCAGCGACTGCGAGTAGGAATGGATCGCGGCTTTGGTCGCGCAATAAGTTGGCGTTATCGCAATCGGAACGAAGGCGAGGCCGGAGGAGACCATCAACACGGTCGCCCTCGGCTGGCGCTGCAAATGGGGCAGGAAGGCCGCCGTCAGACGAATTGGACCGAGCAGGTTCGTCGCCACGGTCGCCTCGGCCGTCGCGAGGTCGACAGGGTCTGCCGTAAGGGTTTCGCGCCGCATGATCCCGGCGTTGTTGACAAGGACGTTCAGGGTTGGGAACTCGCCGGCGATCCTGGCCGCAAAGGCCGGAATGGCGTCGCGGTCCTCGATGTCAAGCACCGCTGAGCGCATGCCGGGGTTGGCGGCGGTCGTCTCGTCCAGCGCGCCGCGTCTGCGCCCTGCAACGATGACTTGGTTGCCCTTAGCGTGGAAGGCTTCAGCGAGCGCACGGCCTATGCCGGAGCCGCCGCCGGTGATCAGGATGGTGTTGCCGGAGATGTTCATCAGGGAAAGTCCTCGTGAGTTAAACCCATCGTTGCCTTCCATGATAAGCGCTGCTTCTCAATGCCGAAATGGGCGCACGAAAACCTTCTGCTTATCTCACGGAGGGCGAGCCATAAATCCTCCGCCCCGTTCCAAAGGCGCGTGGATATGGGCGGCAAACAAACTGAAGTCGGTTGAACGGGCGCCTCGATTGTTGGCGCGGAACCCACTCGTTCAGCCGTCGCGTCAAAAATCGCGGAGCTCCAGCGCGAAGATCTCCTTCGGCTCCCTCACGCCGCGCAACGTATGGCGGCCGAGCGAAACGAGGCGGCTCTCGGCGTCCGCGATCCCGGCCGCGAATTCGGCCGAGACGAGAACCGCGCGCCCGAGCGGCTCGCACAAAGCCTCGATGCGGGCGACCTCGTTGACGGCCGGCCCGATGACGGTGAAGTCGAGGCGGTCGGTCGCCCCGACATTGCCGTACAGCACCTCGCCGAGATGGAGCGCGAGATCGACGGACGCGACCGGAAGGCCGGCGGCCGCACGCGCCTTGTTCATCTCATCGAGATTGCGCATCGCCTCGGTCGCCGCGTCGAGCGCGTGCCGGCAGGTCTCCCCACGGTTGCGCTCCTCGAAAGAGAACTCGGCGAGCATCGCATCGCCGATGAATTTGAGCACCTGGCCGCCGTGCGCGCGCAGCGAGGCGGTCAGGGCCTCGAACACTTCGTTGAGCAGCTCGACGACGACCGGTCCCGGCGCGGAATCGCTGATCGGGGTGAAACCGCGGATGTCGGCGTACCAGATCACGGCGCGCAGGACGTCGACCGAACCGCGCATGATCGAGCCGGCGTGCACGCGCCGGCCCGCATCCTCGCCAAGATAGGTCGCGAGCAGGCCGGAGGCGATGACATGCGCGGCATGCGCTTTCATTGCGAGCGTCAGCCCCGGGAGCGTCGCCTGCAGCAGCGTTATGTCGTCGTCGCTGTAGCCTCCCTTCCGGTCGGTCGTGAACGAATAAACGATGCCGGTTCCCTGCGAGCGGTCGCGGCGGGCGGCCTCGCCATAGACGAAGAGATAGGCGACATAGTCGGTTCCGCCCTGGCCGAAGAACTCTTCGAGCACCCGGAAATCGCGCTCTTCCGGCCCTCTCTCCAGCCGCCGGCGCATCGAGGGATTCGGCTCGCCGTCCTCGGCCATCATGATCAAATGGTTGAGCGGGCTGCTGCGCCAGTCGTCTCCATCGAAACTGCCGTGGGCGTAGTTCTCGGGCTCGATGGCGTTGAGATCACGCCGCCAGGTATAGCCGTACCCGTTCCATTGCGGATGGAGCGTCTCCATCGCTGCGTGCGCGCGCCACAGCGGAAAACCATCGACAACCAGACGCTGGCAGTATCCGTCGAACAAATGGTAGGCGTCGGCGCCGCGCAGTCCTTCGCGCACCGCCCACATGTGGGTTCCGATGATGCGATGGCCGAGCGCATCGTCGAACGTGCTGACCCGAAGCCTGGAGATTGCTTCGGGGGTGTCGTCGGATGGCATGAGGAGGCCTTCGTCCCTGTCGCCCGGCGAGCGACGCCCGGATCCATCCGCGCCCGTCAGGGCCTCGGTCCGAATGTCGGCATGACGAAGACCTCGCCCGGATAGATCAAGTTCGGGTTGTGGATCTCCCACTTATTGGCCTCATAGATCACCGGATAGCGCGTCGGGTCGCCGTAATAATTCTGGCTGAGCGCCCATAGCGTGTGTCCGGGCCGGACCAGCGCGGTTTGGACGCTGTCGACGACAGCGTCGGCAGACAGCGGCGCCTTTGGGCGCCCCGTGTTGGCGGGGGCGGCGGCCGGCGAAGCGCCCGCCGGCGGGCGCTCCGGCGGAACCCGGCGGGGCGGGATAGTCGAATGGCGTATCGGCGCTCGCAACCACGGACGCGTCGCCGGGGTTGATCTCGTCGGCGCGCATCATATAGCCGCCGGGGGTCATGCCGTTCTTGATCGTCAGCGACCAGCGGCCGTCCGATTGCGTCTTGGCGTCGGCGACGCTTGAGCCATTGAGATAAAACCGCACGGTCGCGTTCGGCGCGGCCGAGCCCCTGGCGATCAGGCCGCCGGCGGCGTCGGCCTCGACCGACCGGATGGCGACGCGGGAGACTGCCGGCGCCGGCGTCGCCAAGGTCCGCAAAGCCAGCGCGGGCGGCGGGGAAGGCGCGGGCGCAGCGGCGGCGGGGGCGGGCGGGTTGGTCGCGGCGCTCGCTGCTTTCGCTTCCGGCTGCGGAACCGAGATGGCGACCGCTTTGGACGTTTCCGACGCTGCGGCGCCCGCGCCCGCGGCCAACGAAAGGCTATGATCGCCAGGCGCCAACGCCGGCGGAATGATGACGAACTCGCCCGAGGCGTCGGCCGTCGCCTCGGCGACCGTCTTGCCGTCGTCGCGCAATTCGACCTTGGCGTTCGGCGCGGCGCGGCCGGCGATGACCGCTTCGCCCGTGGGGTCGACATTGACCGCATCGAAGGCCGGCTTGAGCGGCGAGACCGCCGCCTCGCTCGTAGTCTCGCCGCCTGGCGCGGATGCCCCGGCGGCGGGCGGCGCGGGCGCGACGGCGGGCGCCGCCGGAGGAACGCTGGGCGGCTTCGGTTCGGGCGCGCTGGCCAGGACCTGCGGCGCGGGAGGGCTCGGCCACAGGAATCCGGGATGGGTCCAGTAGAGCGCGCCGGCCACCGCGCCTACGACCGCAACAGCTGACGCCGCCGATCCTCCGACCCAAACCAACTGATTTTGCGATAGCATGCTCGCTCGCTCTCGCCTCGGCTTATACCGCGAAAGCGATCACGGCTACAAATGACTGTCACTCTTCCTTCATGTCCGCCATTCGAACTGGAACACCGGAACCATCTCGGAAAAGCCTTTCAGCCGACGCTCGCCGAGCGCAACGAAGCGCGCGGCGTCTTCCTTGCACAATTCCCGGACGAAGCCGGATACGATGATGTCGCCCGCCTCCGCCTCGCTGCACAGCCGGCTTGCGAGCTGCACCGTCGAGCCGAACAGGTCGTCATGCTCCTCAACCGGTTCCCCGGCGTCGATGCCGATCCGGACGCCCAGGCTCTCGGACGCTTCGGCGTTATAGGCGGCAAAGCGCCGCTGGATATCGGCCGCGCAGCGTACGGCGCTCGCCACGTTCACGAACGAGGCCATGATGCCGTCGCCGGTATGCTTGACCTCGCGCCCGCCATGCGCGTCGAGCCCGCGCCGGACCAGCGCGTCGTGCGCCCGAACCAGTTCGAGCGCCGCGCTGTCGCCAAGCCGCGCCGTCATCTCGGTCGAACCGACGATGTCGGTGAACATGACGGCGCGCAACCCCGGATCGACCGCAGGCGCGGCGGCTCCCGGCGCCGCGCGCGGATCGCCGACTCGGCCGAGGAACGCCTCGACGGTGGCGAGATCGACCGGCAGGATCGCATTGGCGATCTCGCCATGGGCTTCACGATGGACCCGCTCGGCGGTGGCGGCGTCGGGCGCGTGGACCAGACAAAAGGCGGAGCCGCGCTCCTCATCGAACCAGTAGGCCATGTATTTGACCCCGTGCCGGTCCTGGATGTCGACATCCCGGCGGTGGGCCTCGGCGACTTGCTCTGCCGTCGCGCCGCGCAGGTCATGGCGGTCAATGAAGATCGGCAAGAGGGCTCCCTTGTCCGGCCCCGGAACTGCTGCTCGGGTCTTCAGTCCCGGGCGCGAAGCCGGCTTCGATAAGACGATCGGCGGCGAGCCCGTAACACCGGGTCGGATAGCCATGCCGGTTCGGCAGCGACGGCCCTGCGACCCGGAAGGGGCGAGCCGACGCCGAACCGGCGCCGCTGATCCGAAGGAGTAAGTTGCTGGGCCGATGTCGCCGGTACGGCGCCCGCCCACTCTCACTGTCTCCTTCGCCGGATCGACCCGCACCCCCTTTAGTAGCGACGGGCCGATCACCAGGCTAACGTCACCGTTGCGCCTGGTCCATTGATCCGCCGCCGCGAGTGGCGGCCTGCGGGTTGTTTTCGCGCTCCCAACACCGGGCGGCGGCGAACCCGGATGACCCGGCGTTCATCGGCTCGAGGAGTTGATCTGCCAGAGTTTAAATGTTTATCGCCCGGCGGGGGCCACGAATATGGCGGAGATTACCTACGTCTCGCCGCCGGGCGGACCGAAGCTGAGCGCCATCCGCACGAGATGAGAAATGCTGCGGGCCCGCAACTTGTGCATCACGGCGGCCCGATGGTGCTCGGTCGTGCGGGGGGTGATCCCCAGCTGGCGCGCGATCAGTTTGGTCGGCAAGCCTTCCGCCAGCAACGCGAAGACTTCCTGCTCGCGCTGGGTGAGGAGCGCGCTTCGGCTCCTGAACTCCTCGGCCTGGGACTGGCGATCGCGGGCCTGCTCGGTCCTCGCCAGCGCGTCCTCGACCGTGATCAGCAGGGCTTCGGGGTCGAGCGGCTTCTGAACGAAATCGAATGCGCCGCATTTCATCGCCGAGACCGCGGTCGGAACGTCGGCATGTCCGGTGATCAGGATGACCGCGGTGTCGCCCTCCGCAGCCGCGATTCGCTTGAGCAGTCCGATGCCGCTGAGGCCCGGAAGCTGATTGTCCAGGATCACGCAGGCCGGCTCGTCGGGCGGAGATTGAAGATAGTCTTCCGCCGACGCGAATGTACGCGACTCGATCTGGGCGGTGGACAAGAGCAAAGCCAGCAACTCGCGGACGCTCGCCTCGTCGTCGACAATGTCGACATGACGTCTAATCGCCATCGCCGTCAGGTCCCTTGATTTTGAGCTCGACCACAAATCTGGTCCCCTCGGGCTCGACCGGCTGCCACCAGATGCGCCCGGCATGCTGCCGCACGATTTGACGGCTCAGAGTGAGCCCCAGACCCATCCCGCGGGGTTTCGACGTCTGGTAGGCCTCGAACAGGCTCTCCGCCAGTTCCGGCGACACCCCGCGGCCATTGTCATCAATTTGGACGATCGCGCAATCGTCGCCGCCGATCACGCGGACGACGACGCGGCCCCGCCCGTCCCCGCGCTCCGCGGCGGCGTCGACGGCATTGCCGACGATGTTGTTGAGGACCTGCTCGATCCCGATCGGGTCGGCTCTGACCAGGGGGACAGGACGATGGCTTTCGACCGCGATTTCGACGCCGCGGGCGGTCGCGCCCTGCATGGACAGCGCCCGGATCGTCTCGGCTGTGTCGACAAGGTTCAGGGGACGCGCTTCCAGCCTGCCGACGGACACGAGATCGCGGATGCGCTGCACGACCTGACGAGTTCGCTGCGCCTCGGCCTCGGCTTTGCGCAGGGCGACCATCACCGGCTCCGCCCCCGCGCCTGATTGCAGCATCCGGCGCGCCGCCAGGGCGTAAGTCGCGACCGTGGAGAGGGGTTGGCTGAGTTCGTGCGCAAGCAGCATGCCCATCGCGCCGGCTGTCGCCTGCGCCGAGACGCGCACCAACTCCCCCTGCTGTTCCCGAAGGCGCAGGTTGGCGCGCTCACGCTCGGTCACGGCTGCGCCGAGAAGGAGCCCGGTGACCGAGAGCACGAGCATCAGGATCTGGAACTGGTCAAAATCGCTTTCCGCGACTCCGATGTGCGAGGCGCTCATGAAAAAAGCGGTCTGGATCGCAAGCAGCGCGAGCGCCACGCCGGCATAGCCCGCCCGCATACCCATCCAGATGACCGGCGAGAACAACAGGTAGAACAAATGATAGGCGTATTCGCTGCTCTCGCCGCGCAGGAGCGCGAACACCAGGCACGAACTCACGATGAACACGGTCCAGTCGAGGGTGTCGTCTTTGCGCCAGACCCAGCGGGGTCTCGAGTAAAGCATGAAAACCGCCGTTGCGGCCGCAAGGATCGCGATGATCCCGACCGTGTCGCCAATCCAGAAGTGACGCAGCGCGCCGAGAAACTGATAGGCGGGCAGCGAGCCGGCGAGAAAGAGGACGCCGCAGTAGATCAACGCGGTCAGGATGGCCCCCGCCGGCACGGCCGCGAGCATAGTGAGGAGGTTGGCCAGATCGCTGCGCCTGACGCTGAACTTGAGGACATCGCGCAATGTGACGGCGAGCCCGAGGTAGCCGAGGGTCAGCGCGGATTCAGACAGCACGATTGTGGAAAAACTCTGATGAACATGGGAGACCAGGACGTCGGCCAGCATCGCGCCGGCGAGGACGAAGGGAAGGAATTTGACCCCTTCCAACAGCACGAGGACGGCCAGTCCGTCGTCCGGGCTCCACAGCGTGATGCCGAGCGCGTGGAACTGATAGCGCGCGGTCATGACGTTCAGCGCCAGATAAGCCGCCAGGAACGCAATACCGATCAGCCAGAACCGCGGGCTGACAAAGGCCTCCGCAGCGTCTGTCCAGGCAGATCCCGGCGCTTCCTCTCGGTATTTCACGCTCGTCTATCCTGGCCGGCAGCGAGGCCATTTTCTGGCCTCGATTCGCCGCGGCGGGGGCCGGGCGACGGATCATCGCCCAGGCAGACGATGATTTCCAGCCTTCGCGAATCGGGCAGGACGTCGGGGCCGCCCGGCCTATGGGTCGCCGGGCGTCAATCCCGGCGGCTAATCGCTCGCGGTCTTTCGCAAGGCGAGCCTTTGAAGGTCGAGAAGCTTCTCCGTCGCGCCGACGTCGACGATGAGCGCGGTCGCGCCCTCGCCGCAGGTAAAGTTGAGCGAGCGGCCCTGCTCGCTGTCCAGGCCGGCCATTTGCCCCGGACTGAGAACGAGACGAACCCGCGCAGCCGTGGCCGGCGGAGCCGCGTCGGGATCCGCCTTTTCGGAGACCATCAACGTCACAAGGCATTTCGAAGCCTGTTCCGTGAAGTAGCCGCTCATCGACTTCGAGCCGAAATCGTAGCTGATGATCTGAATCGGGGCATACTTGGCCTGCTCGATCGGCGCCTGGGTTTGGCTCAAAGCCGCCGAGGCCCACAGGCTGATTGCAGCCGTTCCGGCGCAGGCTGATAGACGAGCAATTTTCCTGACGAACATTGAGCCCTCCTCATGGATCGTCCGCGAAAAAGGCGAACCGATCACGATCGATGAGGGTGACTTAGCGGGCGCGAGCCGCAGCGTATGTGACCACGATCACAGAGCCGACTGGCGGATTGGCGGCGTCATTCCCATCGCGACGGCCCAGGAAGGTCGGCGGAAGCTTTTCGCCTCCGCCGCTCGGATGGTTCAGGGCGCCGGACGAACGTTCTGGTTCACCCGGAACAGATTGGCGGGATCGTATTTCTTCTTCACCTCGCCAAGGCGCTTGTGGTTCTCGCCGAAGGTCGCCATCAGCCGCTTGTCGCCTTCGTCATCCATCATGAAATTGGGATAGGCGCCGGCGAGATTGAACGGGTGGACCGCCTCCCAGTAGTCGCGCGCCCATTTTGTGATCGCAGGAGCGTTCTTCGGGTCGGGATCGACGCCGAAGATGACCATCGACCACGCCGCGTCGCGGCAGTTCCAGGCCGTCGCGTCATTCTTCGGCCGATGGACCGCGCCGTCGATCGGATAGAGGTGCATGCCCGATATCACGCTCGGCAGCTTGGCGGCGTTGGCGACGTGGGCGTCGATCGCGGCGTCCGGCAACGTCTTGACGAAATCGCCTTTCCAGTACCATTGCAGGCCCTTCGGCAGGAGCCCGTCGAACAGGCTTTGCAAGGCCGGGTAGGGCATCGGGCCGGCCCAGTCGATGATCGGCGGCGGCAGCGCCGCGCGGACCGCGTTGACGGCCTTTTCGCCCTCGGCGATCGGCCCGTTGAAGCAGACGACGAGAGCGCACATTTTCTTCGCCCAGTGCTCCTTCGGAAAAGGATCGCCGGGCGGCACGGTTTGCAGGCCGAGGAAGCTGCCGAACGCCTCGTCTGGCTTAGCGGCCGTAAAGTCGCGATACCAGCGCATGACGGCGGGAGCATCCTTGAGCTCAAAGATGATCGGCCCGCCGTACACCATGCTCGCGGGATGGGCCCGGAACAGGAAGCTGGTCACGACGCCGAAATTGCCGCCGCCACCGCGAAGCGCCCAGAATAGGTCCGGGTTTGCGACCTCGCTCGCAGTGACAAACCGCCCGTCGGCCAGCACGACGTCGGCCTCGATCAGGCAATCGACGGCGAGCCCGAGCTGGCGGCTCAGATAGCCGTGACCGCCGGAAAGCGTGAGGCCCGCGACGCCGGTGGTCGAGACGATGCCAAACGGCACAGCCAGTCCGAAGGCGTGCGTCGCGTGATCGACCTCTCCGGTCAGGCAGCCCGCGGCGACCCGCACGGTCTTGGTCGCCGGATCGACCCGTACGCCCTTCATCATCGAAAGATCGATGACGAGGCCATCATCGACGCTGCCGAGCCCGGGTCCATTATGGCCGCCGCCGCGAATGGCGATGGGCAGATTTTGCTCGCGGCCGAAGTTCACAGCCGCGATCACATCGGCCGCGTCGACGCAGCGCGCGATCAGATAAGGCCTCTTGTCGATCATCGCGTTATAAAGCTTGCGCGCCTCATCGTATTCGGGGTGGTCGCGGCCGATAAGCGGGCCGCGCAGGCTCTGCGCGAACTTCGAAATGGCTTCTTGGTTCATGATATGTTTGTTCATGACTTGCCTTCTGTGTCGGTCAATTATCCGTGGCCACGCCTAAGCTGGCGGCGTGGGAAACATGCGACGGGCCCGAATTATTCGTCCAGTTCAGGAAATGAATCGGCGCAGTACAGATTCTGAACTGGCAGGCGCGCCGCTCATGCCCTAACCTCGCAATCCTGTGATCTGCGACGAGGCAAGTCATGACCCAGGGCAGCTACAAACAGTTCTGTCCGGTCGCGATGGCGGCCGAAATTCTGTGCACCCGGTGGACGGTCGTTCTCCTGCGGGAACTCGTCGCCGGCTCGACCCGCTTCAACGATCTGCGCCGCGGCGTGCCGCGGATGTCGCCCGCGCTGCTGTCGAAGCGGTTGAAGGATCTCGAAGATGCGGGAATCGTGATTCGCGTCGCGTCGCGCGCCGAGCCGGGGGTGCTGGAGTACCAACTGACACCGGCCGGCCGAGAGCTCGAAAGCGTCATCATGGCGATCGGCAAATGGGGACAGCATTGGGTCGAAGCCCAGCTCTCGCTCGAGCATCTCGATCCGTCGCTCCTGATGTGGGACATGCGGCGCAATCTCGATCCGACTCCGATGCCGGACCGGCGGAGCGTCATCCATTTCATCTATCCCGAACAGCCGAGCACACGCCGATACTGGTGGCTGGTGATCGAGCCGGACGCCGACGTCGACCTTTGTTCCGTCGATCCGGGTTTCGACGTCGATCTTTATGCGACCGTCGATCTGCGCACGATGACCGCGATCTGGATGGGCCTCACCACCGTGCCCGATGCCGTCGCCAAGGGAAAACTGACTTTGACCGGCGACCGCGCGCTCGCCCGGGATATGCAGACCTGGCTGGGCCTGAGCCCGTTCGCCAACGAGAAGAAGCTCGTGACGGCGTGAGGTCGAGTAGGCGCGATAAGCCGCGCCTACTGCCCGCGCTTGCCCCGCACCGCGAACCGCACCGCTTCTTCAGCGGCGCGGAAGAGAGCTTTCGCCTTGGCGACGCATTCCTTCTGCTCGGCGTCGGGCGAGGAATCATAGACGATGCCGGCGCCGGCCTGGACGTGCATCAGTCCGTCCTTCACCACCGAGGCGCGCAGCACGATGCAGGTGTCCATTTCGCCGCCGGCGCCGAAATAGCCGATGCAGCCGGCATAGATGCCGCGCTTGTCCTTCTCCAGTTCGTCGATGATCTGCATCGCGCGCACCTTCGGCGCGCCGGAGACGGTGCCGGCGGGAAAGCCGGCGGCGAGCGCGGTGACCGCGTCGACGCCGCCACGCAGCTCGCCCTCGACGTTGGAGACGATGTGCATGACGTGGCTATAGCGCTCGATGAAGAAGCTGTCGGTGACCCTGACCGTCCCGATTTTCGCGACGCGGCCGACGTCGTTGCGGCCGAGATCGAGCAGCATCAAATGTTCGGCCCGCTCCTTGGGATCGGCGAGAAGCTCGGCCGCCAGCGCCTCGTCCTCCGTCGGGCTGCCGCCGCGCGGCCGCGTGCCGGCGATCGGGCGGATGACGACCTTGCCCTCGCGCACTCTGACCAGAATCTCCGGGCTCGAGCAGACAATCTGGAAGCCGCCGAAATCGAGGAAGCAGAGATAGGGCGAGGGATTGACGCGCCTCAGCGCCCGGTAGAGCGCGAACGCGGGGAGATCGAAGCGGCTCGTGAACCGCTGCGACAGCACGATCTGGAACGCGTCACCCGCGGCGATGTACTCTTTCGCCCGCACGACCATCGCCTTGTATTCGGCCTCGCTCGTGTTCGACCTCGCTTCGCCCGCCTGGACCAGCGGATCGACAGCCAAGCCCGCGGTGTGATCGAGCGGCTGCTCGAGCGCGTCGACGACCGCGTCCAGCCTCGCCATCGCGCTCTCGTAGGCCGCGCGGGCCGAAACGCCCGGCGCCGGGCGCACCGGGGTCACGATCGCCATCTCGTCGCGCGCGCCGTCGAACACGACCATCACCGTCGGGCGGATCAGAAGCGCGTCCGGCACGCCGATCGGGTCGGGCTTGGCGGGCGCCAGGCGCTCCATTCGCCGCACCATGTCGTAGCCGAGATAGCCGAACACGCCGGCCGACATCGGCGGCAGGCCGGGCGGCATTGCGATGCGCGATTCGGCAAGCAGCGACCTCAGGACATCGAGCGGATCGCCGGGGCAGGGGACGAAAGCCTCAGGCTCGATCAGCGCGCGGCGATTGATCTCGGCGCGATCCCCGGTCGACCGGAAGATAAGGTCGGGATCGAGGCCGATCATCGAGTAGCGGCCGCGCTGCGCTCCGCCCTCGACCGATTCGAGCAGGAACATGTTGCCCGACCGCCCGCGCGCGAGCTTGAGATAGGCCGAGACCGGGGTCTCGAGGTCGGCGACGAGCGTCGTCACCGCGACCTCGGCCTCGCCCGAGCCATAGGCGCGGGCAAAGGCCTCGTAATCGGGCAGGGTGGTCATCGGCTTGTCAGCTGCCCTCCGCCGCCTGCAAGGCCTCGGGGTGGACGACGACGCCGAGTTTGCGGCGCAAGGCTTCGACATACTGGTCGAGCAGGCTCTCGCGGGTCGAGGACTCGAGCTGCGAGGCCATCTCCTTGACACGGGCGTCAGCGAAGTCGACCGGCGGCGTCGTGTCTGCGGTAACCTTGAACACCACCCGCCCGTCCGGCGTCGCCGCCGAGCCCGCGCCGTCGGCGGGCTCGCGGAAGATCGCCGCGACGACCGCCTCCGGCAAGGCGGTCTGCTCGGCCCGATGGACGTCCTGAGCCGACTTCACCTCGGCGCCCGCGCTCTTCGCCGCGTCAGCGACGCTCCCGCCCGCCTTGATCTGCTTGACGAGATCGTCTGCCTTGCCGGCGAGCGCCTTGTCGACCTCCTCGGTCCGCCACTGCTTCTCGACCTCGCCCTTCGCCTCGTCGAACGTGAGGTCGTGCGCCGGATCGACCTTGGTGATGTCGAACCATACGAAGCCGCCGTCCTTGGTGTTGATCGGCGCTTCGTCCAGCCCGACATCCGAGGCGAAGGCGGCGCGCAGAAGTTCGGCCTTGTCGGGCAGTTTCACCTCCGCGCCCTTGGGGTCGCGACCCCGGGCGTCGACCGCGGCGATCGACTCTCCGGTCAGTCCCACCGCCTTGGCGGCTTCGATCAGCGACTTGCCCGACACCCGGAGGTCCTCGATCTTGTCATGGAGCGCCTGGATCTTGTCGCCGGCGCGGGAAGCCGAGACCTGACGCTTGACCTCGTCGGCGACCTCCGCGAACGGTTTCATCGTCGAGGGGGTGACGCCCTTGACGCGGACGATCACCGGGCCGAACTGGCTCTTCAAGACCTCGCTCACGCCCCCCGGCGGCAGGGCGAACACCGCATCGGCCTCAGCCTTGTCGAGCATCGCGTCCTTGGTCGTCTCGCCGAGGTCGGTGTCTTCGGGCTTGAGGCCGCGCTCCTTGATGAGGTCGTCGAAGCTCGTCCCCGCCTTGAGCTTGGCCTCGGCCGCGCTCGCGTCGGCGTCGTTGGGGAACAGGATCTGCTGCAGGTCGCGCTTCTCAGGCGCGCCGAACCGCGGGTCCTTGCCGGCGATCTTCGCGTAAGCCGCCTCGGCGTCGGCGTCGCTCACCTCGGCCGGATTGGCGATCGTCTGCGGCTCGAGCGCGAGAACGTCCATCGCGCGGTATTCGGGCGCGCGATAGCTCGACTTGCGATCGTTGAAGAAAGTCTTGAGCGCCTCCTCGGAGGGCGCGGCGATCTCGCCCGCCGCGGCGGCGGGAAGCAGGAAATAGTCGACCGACCGGCTCTGGCCCTGGTAATCGGCCTCGGCCGTGACCTCGGCTTTGGGCGCGGCGATGCCGGCGGTCAGCGCCGCGACGATGAACTGTCTCAGCGCCTGCTTGCGCAGTTCGGAGACGAACCCGCGCTCGGTCATGTCCATGTCGCGCAGCGCGCCGGCGAATCGGGCCGGATCGAAGGCGCCCGACTTGTCGCGGAAATCCGGGTTCGTGGTGATGATCTGGCGCAAGGCGTCATCGGAAATGTTGAGGCCGAGCTTGCCCGACTCCACGTCGACCGCCGCCTCGCTCAGGAGCCGCTGGAGGACGCTGCGGTCGAGGCCGATCTGGCGCGCCTCCTCGTTGGTGAACGGGCGCCGCAGGCGGCGCTGGTATTGCTGGATCGTCCGGTCGTAGGCGATGCGGTACTCCTGCTCGGAGATCTTCTGCCCGCCGACCGAGGCCACCGACGAGGCGGTGAAGCCGCGCAGCATGTCGCCCACGCCCCAGATGACGAAGCTGACGATGATGAGCCCCATGACGACGGTCATGATCGCCTTGCCGACGACCCCCTGACTCGCGTTGCGGATCGATTCGAGCATTCGCCTGGTTCGCCTTTCCTCGCCCCCGGGCCTTAAATCTGGTCTTTCCTGGCCGCGGGCGGGCCCTATCTAGCGGCGCGGCGAGCGCTTTGCATAGGCTCGGAGCGGATGATAACAACCGCGCCAACCAAGGTGCGGGAGGCTTTCGATGACCCCTGGCGTGCGTCCGCTCGTCGCCGGCAACTGGAAGATGAACGGCCTTTCCGCTTCGCTCGACGAGATCGACGCGATGCGCCGCGCGGCCGACGCCGGCGAAGCAGGCGAGGCCGAGCTCGCCGTCTTCCCGCCGTTCACGCTGCTCGCTCAGGCGGCCTGGAAGATCAGGGGCGGAAAGCTCTCGCTCGGCGCCCAGGATTGCAGTCCGGCGGCGAGCGGGGCGTTCACCGGCGACATTTCCGCCGCCATGGTCAAGGACGCAGGCGCGGCTTACGTCATCGTCGGCCACTCCGAGCGCCGCACGATCCACAACGAGACCGACGAGCTTGTCCAGGCCAAGGCCGAAGCGGCGCTGAAGGCCGGCCTCGTTCCGATCGTTTGCGTCGGCGAGACCCATGCCGAGCGCCAGGCGGGTAAGCAGGCCGCTGTCGTCATTCGGCAGCTCAGAAGGTCGCTCCCGGCCGGGGGCACGAGCGAGACCGTGGTGATCGCCTATGAGCCGGTATGGGCGATCGGCACCGGCCTCACGCCGACGCCGGGAGACGTCACCGTCATCCACAACTTCATCCGGGCGCTGCTCGTCGAGGTGGGCGGCCCGAGCGCCGCCAAGACCCGCATTCTCTATGGCGGCTCGGTCAAGCCCGCGAATTGCGGCGATCTCCTGACTCTCGACAATGTCGACGGGGCGCTGGTCGGCGGCGCGAGCCTCAAGGCTGCCGACTTCCTCGCCATCGCCGCCGCCTATGCCTGACGGGCGCTCCGGCGCCCTCGACAAAAGTGGACCGGAATCGCGCGTGCTGGACAGGGCCGAGCTGCCCGTCGATACGGCCGAGCTCGCGCGCTTTCTCATCGGCAAGATGCTGATCCGGACGCTCGAGGGACGGGTGGCGGGCGGGCGCATCGTCGAGACCGAGGCCTATGTCATCGGCGACCTCGCGGGGCACGCCTATCGCGGCATGACCCACGCGCAATCGGGCGCTTTTCCTCGAGCGCGGCCACGCCTACGTCTATCTCGCCTACGGCGTCTCGTTCATGCTGAACGTCTCGAGCGAGACGCCGGGCGTCGGCGCGGGCGTCCTGATCAGGGCGATCGAGCCGACGGTCGGCGTCGAGATCATGGAGCAAAATCGCGGCGGCAAGCGGCTGCGAGACCTTGCGCGGGGCCCGGGACGCCTCTGCGAGGCCTTGGCGATCGATCGCGGGCTGGACGGGATCGATCTTTGCCGGGCCGGCGCGCTCTGGCTCGGATCCGCCGGTCCGCTGGCCGGCGAAATCGGAGAGAGCAAGCGGATCGGCATCACCCGCGCGCCCGACAGTCCGCTCAGGTTCTACCTTCGCGGCAATGGGTTCGTCAGCGGCCCGCAAGCGCTCAACAGGTGACCACGGCGGCTCGCTGCTGTGCCAAGCCACGCGATGAGCTGCGTTGCATCGGCGTCAGTCGATGGCCGAACAGCCGTCTCCATTCCCGCATTGCTGTTTTGAATCGCATTGCATTCCTTCAGTTGTGCAGCAGCAATCCGACACGCATTCGCTGTTCCTTTTGCAGCTCGTGCCGACACGCAGTGAATAATTCGGGATTGCTTTCTTCAAGGCAGGAATCGCCAAAATTGCTGTTACCTCTGGTCGTCCAGACGATTTATGTTGACTGGAAGGAGCCCTTTGCAAAACGCTCTGACCCGTGATTTTCTCTGGCTTCTCCGAGAACGTGAGTTGCCGATGTCGCGCCGTAACTTCAGCCAACCATCGCTCGCCGACGCCTTCGTCAATGCCTATTCTCGTGTGGGCGGGTTCTTGGAAGATATCGCCAAGACATTCGAGTGGGCAGCGTTTGGCGTCTTGATGGGTCGATTGCATTCTTCTTCGGACGGCGCCCCAGCCTACCCGCCGCTGACCATGTTCAAGATCGTGCTTCTCCAGCAATGGTACGGGCTCTCGGACCCTGGCGCGGAGGAAGCCGTGCGCGATCGGCTGTCGTTTCGGCGCTTCTGCGGCATTCCGCTCGATCAGGAGACGCCCGACCATTCCTCGATCTGGCGCTTCCGCCAGCGGATCGAGAAGCTCGGCCTGTCGGAGAAGCTTCTGGCCGAGGTCAACCGTCAGCTCGACGCGCGAGGTCTGATCGTCAAACGCGGCACGCTGGTTGACGCCACGATCATCGCGGCGGCGGTGAAGCCGCCGTCTTTCGAGGAAGGCGTGGTCAGCGAGCGCGATCCCGACGCGAGCTTCACGGTGAAGAACAACGAGACCTCCTTTGGCTACAAGGCGCATCTGGCGGTGGACGAGGAGAGTGGCCTTGTGCGCCAAGCGGAGATGACGAGCGCCGATCTGCACGACAGTCAGCGGGGCGAAGCCATGATCCAGGGCGACGAGGCGGCCTACTATGCCGACAAGGCCTACGACAGCCAGGCGCTGCGCGACAAGCTCGGCGAACTCGGGATCGAGGACAGGATCGCCTATAAGGCCAAGCGCAACAAGCCGTTGGTCAACTGGCAGGTCTGGTTCAACAAGACGGCGTCGCGCATTCGCGTCGGCGTCGAGCGTGCGAACGCGACGATGAAGAACTGGTATGGGATGGCGAAGGTTCGCTATCTCGGCTTGGATCGCAACAACTGCCACCTTCAGTTCGTCGCGATGGCGATGAACATGAAGCGGGCGAGGCTTCTCATCGCGGCGCCGTGAGCTGCCGCTAGGGAAGGAGTTTGTGTGGAATAGGCAAGAGGCCAGAAAATGAGCGGCTGAGAACGCTGAAAATGGCGCACGACAAGGCGTACACCTTCGTTGCGGCCTTGTTGAGGCGGTCAAAAAACCGCACAGCCACAAACCTCGACCATTATGCGAAGCGCTCTGGAAGGATTAAAGTCCTCGGCGTGGAGCGGCGTTCCGGCCAGCGATAAGACCACAAACGCAATGTATGCTGCATACTTCATCTTTGTGCCCCCTCTATATTATCTATCAACTGCGAGAGCGCCCTTCTTGATAAAGCGGACGCGGACGCAAGCGTCGGCCCTGCCATCGTAATTTAAGGAACTTCGCTGTCAATCTGCGTCGACGCCTCGGAATGTTTTTGTCTCTTCGTTTAGCCCCGCACGAGTTCCGGCGGTAAGCGTCGATATGCAGTGTTGCGGGCGCGCCGGCAACAAAGTCCCGGCAACTCTGTTGGGCGAGGCGACATTGACCGACGCTGGTGCCGCCCCACAGGCGGCCCGTTTCAAATCGACAAACGCCATACCTCCAGCGGTTGGTTCGACCCGATGGACGCCCCCCTTGCGCCGTGATAGGAGCGCGCCATCTTTCGAGGACGCCGGCCATGAGGCCCAGCGTCCCGCCCGCCCGAGACCTTCATGCAATCCGTTCTGATCGTCATTCACATCCTGATCGTCGTCGCGCTGATCGCCGTCGTCCTTCTGCAGCGCTCCGAGGGCGGGGCGCTCGGCGCCGGCGGGGGAACCGGCAGCTTCATGACCGGCCGCGGCCAGGCGAACGCGCTATCGCGCGCGACCGCGATTCTGGGGGCGATGTTCTTCGCCACCGCGCTTCTGATGTCGATCCTGTCAAGCTGGAGCCGCGCTCCGCACTCGATCCTCGAGAAAACCGGCGCCCCTGCGCCGGCCGGCCAGACCGCGCCGGTCCCGATCTCGCCCGGCAATATTCTCGACCAGCTGAAGCAGATGGAAGGCGGGTCGAGCGCGCCCTCGGCTCCCGCGCCGGCTCCCGCCGCCCCCGCTCCGGCGACGCCCCAACCCAAACCCTGAAGCTATAGGCCCAGCGCTGCGCTGGAGGTCTCGACCCTTGCCCTCCTTCCGCGACGAGCGCCGGGTCCGCCACCGCGCCGAGCAGATGTTCGCCCTCGTCGCCGACGTCGAGCGCTATCCGGAATTCGTTCCCCTCTGCAAGGCGCTGAAGGTGCGCAGCCGCAGGATGGACGACCAGGGCCGCGAAACCTTGGTCGCCGGCATGACGGTCGGCTACAAGCTGATCCGCGAGACCTTCACGAGCCGGGTGATGCTCGACAAGCCCGGGCTCAACGTCAGGGTCGAATATGTCGACGGGCCGTTCAGCCATCTGGAAAACATCTGGAGCTTCCGCGACGAGCCCGACAGCGAGGGCTCGCGCATCGGCTTCTTCATCGACTACGAGTTCAAGAGCCGCACGCTCGGCGCGCTGATGGGCTCGATGTTTGACGTCGCGTTCCGCAAGTTCGCGCGTGCATTCGAGGAACGCGCGAACGAGGTCTACGGGCGGTAAACACGCTCGCCGAGCGCGGCAGGCGCGCCCGGCGGACGACGCGGGCGAAATTACTGCTTCGCCGGCGGCGTTGTGGACTTCGCCGTGGGGGCCGGGATCTGGCTGTTCGGTTCGCCCTTGATCGTGCCTGACATCGGCTGTTCCGATTGTTGCGTCACTTCGGTGAGCGAATCCGGATTGATGACCATCATCACGGGATTGCCCTGGGAGTCCTTCGCCCGAACGAGGAAGGACGAGGGCATGATGGTGATGCTGGTGAATCCGGCTTTGCTGAGGTCGTCGCGCAGCCGCTGGCTGATGTGGGTTGGCGCTTGGGCGTTTGGCGCGGCGTTCTGGTCGGTCGCCGATCCGGCCGGCGCAGGGTTCGTCGTCGTCGCGGCCGCCGCCGAACCAGCGAAGCCGCCGGCCAGGAGAAGCGCGCATAGGGTCTTGCTGAGAGCAGTCATGGGTTCCGTCTCCGAGATAGCCGCACAGCGTCTTGGCAACGGCCGGCGCGCGCCCTCGTTCCAATCCGCGGGGATGAATTTTCCTTCACGCGGCGCCGCGGGCCCCGGCTACTGCGCGGCCCCTTCCAGCAACTCCAGCCCGACGCGGACCGAGGCGAGACGCACGCCGTCGCGGCCGATGTCGCCGAACCGCTCTTCGCGCGTGACGATCGGGCCGCCCCGTCGCGCGCAGGCGAAATGGACGAGCCCGACCGGCTTCGCCGCCGTCCCGCCGTCCGGCCCGGCGATGCCGGTGACGCTGACTGCGACTTCGGCGCGCGAGGCTTCGAGCGCCCCTTCGGCCATCGCCCGCGCCGTCTCTTCGCTGACCGCCCCATAGCCGGCCAGCGTTGCGGCTGGAACGCCGAGCATTTCCTCCTTGGCCGCGTTGGAATAGACGACGAACCCGCGCTCGAGCACGTCCGAAGAGCCCGGAATCTCGGTCATGAGCGCCGCGATGAGCCCGCCGGTGCACGATTCCGCCGTGGCGACCATCAGGCTCGCGCTTCGATAGCGGGCGATGAGTTCGGCGGCGCGGGCGAGAAGGTCGGGCGGGAACATGGGATCGGGCCAGAGGAGCGCGAATTGACCCGGAGGGTACGCAACTTCGCGCTTGGGCGAAAGCGCCGCGCCCGGTTCGGCTTCGGCCGCTCGCCTGGCGTGGCCGCGCCGGCCAGGCGCGCGATGCTGATTTCGGCTAACGCGCGCCGGTCTTCGGGCTGCGCCCGGCCGCGCGGAAGACCGCGTCGCCGCTTTGGGTTCTTGCCGTGTCGGCCACAAGCTTGACGATGGCCTCGCGAACGAGAGGATCCTTGATCCGGGTGAAGGCGCGATTCAGGCGCAACCCCTGGTCCAGCAACACCTGATGGGCGGTTTGGGGGACGTTGAGCGCCTCGGGCAAATTTTCCCATGCTGCTTCGGCTGGCGCAGGCTCGCCAGGATCCGGGGGGCTACGAGGACTATCCATGTGTTTGGTTCTCCTCGCCATACGGTTTTTCCACGCTTTTCCATCGACCAAACACTGCAGTCGAGAATTAATTCGGGCCCTGTTGGTTCCGTCGCTTGCGGCCGACGGGCGGGCTCAGACTAACCCAACGTTTAACCGGCGTCTCTTGTAAATGCGGTCGATGGCGTTGTCGAGCCCTTTTACCAGTCGGTCGAAGTATTAGGTCAACGGGCCGATCTTTCCGGCGCGGGCGGTTCCTCGCGGTCCCGGCTCGAATCTGCTGATACGCCCGCGGTCGCACTCTGGACCAGTCTCGCTTGCGCGTTTTCACGATGCGCTCGTTGGCCGATCCTCCAGTCGGCGGCGGATGGCTCCGAGCTCGCAAGGGAAATGGCGCGGCTCCGCATTTTTGTCGATTGGCGCGAGGCTCCCGAAGGGGCAACGTTACGTAAGTCGCGCGCCTCGGATTTTGACCGCCGAGGCCAACCGCACGCGGCTTTGCCCCGCGCCCAGCCCTTCCGGCGCGGGGCTTTTTTTGGCCTGCGGCGCTGCATACACAGCAAGCCCAGCCCGAGACGGCTGGCGCCGACCTGATCGCTGATCAATATCAATATTTATCGTCGGTTATTGTCTAGCTCCTCATGCGCAACGCGAGCGTATCGGGTCATCGACTCTGGGCGCGGGCGTCGATTGTGGTTTCTTATAATCAGAATTGATGCTATGATATCCGATTAATCCGGAGCAGGTCCATGGAGCCCATCGCTTCGCTGCCCTTGCCCGCAACCCCGGCGGCCGCGCCGTCGCGCGCTCGCGGGCGTGGGCTGCGGCAAAAAGAACTTTCGCCCCGAGCGACGGCGCAACCCACTGAAAGGTCTCAATGCGGACAAGGGAATCCAAGGAGATCGAAGCATTTTCCTTGGCCGGATTTTGCTGGATTGCGCGTCGGCCTGGATCGGCTTGGCTAAGTTTGGATCCGTGGGAAGCTCTGTCCGGCCGCCGCGCGCAACCCTGCGCCAAGGCAATTTTCGCGCCCGCGATCGGCGTGGCGGTGGAGGCCGGGTGGTGAATTTGATAGTTTTTGATCATGACGAGCCACGCCAAGCCGCGCCCCTTCACGATCGACGAACTGCGCGCCTATCTCCTCGAGATCTTTCCCGAGCTTTGGAAGCGCGGCGACCTTCGGATCGAGGAGCTCGCGCCGATGGCGGCGACGCTGCGCCTCGTCCACCATCCCAGACACCTGCGGCCCGGCGGCACGATCTCCGGTCCGGCGATGTTCGCGCTCTGCGACGTGGCGCTCTATGTCGCGATCCTGGGCGAGATCGGGCGGGTCGCCCATGCGGTGACCACCAACGTCTCGATCAACTTCCTGCGCAAGCCCGCGCCCGCCGACCTCATCGGCAAAGCCAAGCTGATCAAGCTCGGCAAGCGGCTCGCGGTCGGCGAGGTGGCGCTCTATTCGGACGGGGAGAGCGAGATGGTCGCGCATGCGACCGGCACCTATTCGATCCCGGCGCGCGGGGAGGCGGCGTCGTGATCCCCCGGGACCCCGGCGTCATGGAGCCGATTGCCACCCCCGCGAAAGCGGGGGTCCAGAGCCGCCGCCTTTGCCGTTCTGGATGCTCGCGTGTGCGGGCAGGACAGAGAGGGCGTGTGCGGTATCATGATACCGCACGGGTGATCGGTCGGTTTTCTTGACGATTCCAGCGCTCAGCCGTTGACATTTCGCGCCGCGCGCGGCTAGAAGCCCGCCACCTGAACCAAGGCGGACTAAAGTCATGTTCGGCAAAACCCATTCGACCAAGAGCGCCGAGGTCGAGAAGAAGTGGCTTCTCATCGACGCCAAGGGGCTCGTCGTCGGGCGCCTGGCCTCGATCGTCGCCATGCGGCTGCGCGGCAAGCATAAACCGAGCTTCACCCCCCACGTCGACGACGGCGACAACGTGATCGTGGTCAACGCGGACAAGGTGGTGTTCACCGGCCGCAAGCTCGACCAGAAGGTCTATTACCACTACAGCGGCTATATCGGCGGCATCAAGGAACGCGCGGCCAAGTCGATCCTCGAGGGCAAGTTCCCCGAGCGCATCGTCGAGAAGGCGGTCGAGCGCATGCTTCCGCGCGGGCCTCTCGGCAAGAAGCAGCTCGGCAACCTGCGGGTCTACAAGGGCCCCGACCATCCGCACGCCGCCCAGTCGCCGACCGTGCTCGACGTCGCCAAACTCAACCCCAAGAACAGCCGGAGCGCTGAAGTCCATGGCTGAGACCCTTTCCTCGCTCGCCGACCTCAAAGGCTCGGAGCTGGCGCCCGCGCCTGCCGAAGCCCCCGTCCATGTGCAGAAGCTCGACAAGTACGGGCGCGCTTATGCGACCGGAAAACGCAAGAATGCGGTGGCGCGGGTCTGGATCAAGCCGGGCAGGGGCCTGGCGACCGTCAACGGCAAGCCGCTCGACCAGTATTTCGCAAGGCCCGTTTTGCGCATGATCCTGAGCCAACCGCTCGTGGTCGTGAACCGCATCACCCAGTACGACCTCACGGTGACTGTGACCGGCGGCGGCCTTTCCGGCCAGGCCGGCGCGGTGCGCCACGGCCTCGCCAAGGCGCTGACCTATTTCGAGCCGGACCTCAGGCCCGCGCTGAAAAAGGAAGGCTTCCTCACCCGCGATTCGCGCGTGGTCGAGCGCAAGAAGTACGGCCACCGCAAGGCTCGCGCGAGCTTCCAGTTCTCCAAGCGCTGAGCGCGATCGGCGAGGGCGCGCTGGACCCACGAAGGATCGAGTCGTCAAGGAGCTCGCTGGTGAAGCTCGCATTCTCGCTGGCGATCGGCGCCGTGCTGCTCGCGGGCGCGGCTCAGGCCGCCACCTGGAAGTGGAGCTATCAAGGCGAGGGCGTCGCCGCGTCGGGCACGTTTACGACCAAGGACGCGCCGAACGCCGACGGCTTCTACGAGATCACCGAGATTTCCGGGGAGGCGAATGGCGTGGCGATTACCGGCCTGCAGCCGCCCGGGACCTCGATCCCAGGGAATGACGGCTACCCGGTCGACAATCTCGTCCGGACCGAAGCTCCGCAGCTCTCCATGCATGGTTTCGGCTATGCGCTCGCCGACGGAACCTTCGCCAATCCCTTCTACGGCGCCCATTTCGCCAAGCCGGACACTTACGCGTTCTTCTCCGATCCGGCGAACCGCCGTCACGGCGAACCCGCCGTGACGTTCAGCGCCAGCATCGCGCGCTAGCGTTCGCGGATCGGCTGCCTATTCAGACTTTGCCCCCGGGTGGACGCCGGCGCGTTGCGGCAACGCGGCTATCAACACAATGATCAGCACGGTCAGGATCAGGGATGCGCCGTAACGGCTGACCGCGAAGCCTCCGTGGCTCAAAGGCTTATCCAGGAGGTCGCCAAGCGTCGCCCCAAGAGGCCTCGTGAGGATGAAGGCCGTCCAGAATAGGGCGACCCGCGAGACTTGGGTGAAAAGATAGAGCGCGGCGATCAAGACAATCGCCACGCCGAAAACGAGAGCGCCGCCGGCGTACCCCAGATTGTTCGTATCCGCCACCCAGTCGCCAAGCGCGGTTCCCAAGGTCTGCGAAAACAAGATCGTGACCCAGTAAAACGCCTCGACGCGAGGGGTCGCCACGGTGCTGACCGACACCGTGCCTTCCGATAACCGCCACACAGCGAGCGACGCTACGACCGCGATCAACAAGATCGATGAGCCGCCGAGATAGCCAAGGCCGAGCGAGCGATCCACAAAGTCAGCGATCGTGGTGCCGAGGGTGGTAGTGGCCACGATCGTCAGCCAATAGACATAGGCGTTGAAACGGCTGGCCCGGACTTGGATTGCCACCGAGCCGAGAAAGATGGCCAAGAAGATCAGCGTGCCAACGGCGTAACCAAAACCCAACGACATTGTGACTGCGTCGCCGCCGGTTTCGCCCAGAGTCGTCGCGAGGATTTTGATGATCCAGAATCCCAATGCGACCTCAGGCACTTTGCTGAAGCGCACGTCGTTTTCACTGGTCAACGCGGAACCCCGAAAAACGCCGGCGGATAGGCTGTCGGTCATCTATCGAACCCCTGTGACGTTTTGCGACGGAGCCGGCATTAGGGCGCTCCGGCTTGGCGACAGTGTGGCGACATCGAGGATCCGCCTTGACCATGACGGCCGTTTGTACGAAAGACGCGTCTCATGACCGGCCGCCCGCCCATTCGCCCCCGACGACGCTGAGCTAAGCGCGAGTTCGCGCGCGAGCGCGACTTACCTTCGGCATTCGGACTCTGAGGCGATCATGGCGGCGAAAATCTTCATCGACGGCGAAGCGGGCACCACCGGCCTGCAAATCAGGGACAGGCTCGCTGGCTTGTCCGGCATCGAGCTTGCGAGTCTGCCGCCCGAGGCGCGCAAGGACGCGGGCGCCAAACAGAAGCTCTATGCCGAAGTCGATATCGTCATCCTCTGCCTGCCCGACGGGGCGGCGAAAGAGGCGGCCCATCTCATCGACGCGATGGGCGCCGATGCGCCCCGCGTGATCGACGCCTCCTCCGCCCATCGGGTCGCGCCGGGCTGGACCTATGGCTTTCCCGAGCTCGCCGCCGGGCAGGCGGAGGCGGTCGCATCCGCCAGGAAAGTCAGCAATCCCGGCTGTCACGCGACCGGCGCGATCGCGCTTTTGCGTCCGCTCGCCGACGCCGGCCTCATCGCCCGCGACGCGGCCGTATCGATCGGCTCGGTCAGCGGCTATTCAGGCGGCGGCAAGTCGATGATCGAGGCTTACGAGAGCGGCCGCGCGCCAGCGTTCGAGCTCTATGGGCTCGCGCTCGAGCACAAGCACATGCCCGAAATCCAGGTCTACTCAGGCCTGACGGTGCGGCCGATCTTTGCGCCGTCGGTCGGCAATTTCCGCCAGGGGATGCTGGTCAGCATCCCGCTCCATCTCGACGCGCTCCTGGGCAAGCCAAAGGCCGCCGAGCTCAGCGCCGCATTCAGGAGCCACTATCGCGGCCAGAAGCATTTCCATGTCATGGAGAGCGACGACAGCGCGCGCATCGAACCGGAATCGCTCAACGGCACGAACGACATCGAGATCCACGTGTTCGCCAATCAGGCGCACCGCCACGCGCTGCTCGTCGCCAAATTCGACAACCTCGGCAAAGGCGCCTCGGGCGCGGCGACGCAAAACCTCATGTTGATGCTCGGGCGATGAGGCGCGGGCGCGTTCACGGGCTCGGAGCGCGCGTCTCCAACAGAAACCACCGCAGAGCCCGAACGATCGTCTCCACGATCAGGCCCGCGAGATAGGCGAGCGCGGAGCCAAAGACGCCGGCGGCGACGACCCTTCCGCTCATGTCGCCGCCGAATGCGTAAGCCCCCCCGCTCAGAGCCCGCATGGCGAGCGTGAACGGCAGGGCGGCGAGGGCGAGCGGCAGATCGGCGAACCATGCGCCCGCGCGCATCCGGTACTCGACATAGAGCGCGAGGAACGCCAGCGCGTAGAGGGCGGCGAACACGACGCCCGTCCACGACCGCAGTCGTCTCATCGAAGGGTCGGCTCAGCCGGCCTTCCATGCGACGACATGCTGGTCCTGCCGGCCGAGCCCGTCGATCCCGAGCGCAATCGTATCGCCGGCCTTCAAGAACCGCGGCGGCTTCTTGCCCGATCCGACGCCGGGGGGAGTGCCGGTTGTGATGACGTCGCCGGGTTCGAGAGCGATGAACTGCGAAATATAGGAGACGAGCGTCTTGACGCCGAAGACCATGGTCGCGGTCGAGCCGGTCTGCATGCGTTCGCCGTTGACGTCGAGCCACATGTTGAGCGCCTGAACGTTGTCGATCTCGTCAGGCGTCACCAGCCATGGGCCCAGCGGGCCGAAAGTGGGGGCGCTCTTGCCCTTCACCCACTGACCGGAACGCTCAAGCTGGAATTCTCGCTCCGAGACGTCGTTACAGATGCAATAGCCGGCGACATGCGAGAGCGCCTGAGCCTCGCTCACGTAGCTCGCGCGTGAGCCGATCACGATCGCGAGCTCGACCTCCCAGTCCGTCTTCACCGAACCTTTCGGGATCACGACGTCGTCGTTCGGTCCGACGACGCAGTTGGGCGCCTTGGTGAACAGCACCGGCTCCTTGGGAACCGGCATGCCCAATTCGGCGGCGTGGTCGGCGTAATTGAGGCCGACGGCGATGAAATTGCCAACCCGCCGCACGCATGGCCCGATTCTCGGCGCGCCGCGCACCGCAGGCAGGGATTCCGGCTTGAGCTTGGCCAAACGCGCAAGCGCGCGCGGAGCGAGCGTGTCGGCGTCGATGTCCGCGATGACCTCGCTGAGGTCCCTGAGTTTGCCGGCTTGGTCGACGAGCGCCGGCTTCTCCTTGCCCGCCCTGCCATATCGCGCGAGTTTCATCACCCCTCCTCAATTGAATCCGCCCAGGACCGGGCCGTGCCAGATCGGGCCGTAACAAACGCTCCGCGCGTCGCCTCGTCAATCCTCGCAGCTCGCCTCGTCACAGACAGTTGAGAGCGGCGCGGGCGGGAGGCGCGGGGAGCTGATCGAAATTTTGAGCCTGGCCCTTGGATTTATGCGCAATTGCGTACTATATGGCATTTACTCGCGTTGTGGGTTGTGCTGACTAGACCGCTTGCGGTGCGCCCCGAAACCGCAAAAAAGGCCAAATTCACGGGCAGGCGGTAGCCTCCAGCTGGAATTGTCAGGGCACAAAAAATGTGCGGATGGAGCGGCGTCCGACCGTATTTCAGGCTTGATCACGGTTTCATGACAATGTCATCTTTAGCGGCCGGTCGCGGCAAGCCTACAACAGTCCATATAAGTTAATCATCGAGAAGCGAAAAGAACCTCAATATGTCATCATTGGAACGGATCGCCCTGTTTATTGATGGGGCCAATCTCTACGCGAGCGCCAAGGCTCTCGGGTTCGATATCGACTATAAGCGCCTCCTGAAGGAATTTCAGGCAAAGGGTCGCCTGGTTCGAGCGTTCTATTACACCGCCTTGGTCGACGATCAGGAATATTCGTCGGTTCGACCGCTGGTCGACTGGCTGGACTACAACGGCTATTCCGTTGTGACCAAGCCGACCAAGGAGTTCGTTGATTCGACGGGACGCCGCAAGGTCAAGGGCAATATGGACATCGAGCTTGCGGTCAACGCCATGGACATGGCGCCGCATCTCGACCTCATGGTCCTGTTCTCCGGCGATGGCGACTTCCGATCGCTGGTCGAATTGATTCAGCGAAAGGGCGTCCGGGTTGCGGTGGTCTCGACGATTTCAACCCAGCCGCCGATGGTGGCGGACGAACTGCGCCGACAGGCGGACGAGTTCATCGATCTCGCCCATCTGATCCAGCGCATCGGCCGTGACCCCGGCGATCGGCCGCAGCGTCCCGTGGACCATCGCCGCCAGTTTGGGCCGGTCCAACAGCCGGCCGAAGAACTGCGCGACTAGGCCGGTAAGGCCGCGGCCCGTGGCGTTCGATGTCGGCCCGGCGGCCGAGTGTTCGGATTGTCCCCGGCTCGCGGCGTTTCGCGCCTCGAACCGGGCCGAATACCCCGATTGGTCGAATGCGCCGGTGGCGTCCTTTGGCGCCGCGGAAGCGCGGCTATTGATCGTAGGGCTCGCTCCGGGCTTGCGCGGCGCCAACCGCACTGGACGCCCGTTCACTGGCGACCATGCCGGAGAGCTTCTCTATCGCACGCTGATCGAGTTCGGCTTCGCCTCAGGGATCTATGACCGTCGCCCGGATGACGGGCTCAAGCTCATCGACTGCGCGATCGTCAACGCCGTGCGCTGCGTGCCGCCGCAGAACAAGCCGACCCCTCGGGAAATCGCGACTTGCCGGCGGTATCTCACGCGAGCGATCTCCGCTCTGCCGCGATTGCGGATCATGCTCGCGCTCGGGCGGATCGCGCATGAGAGCGCCTTGCGCGCGATCAACCTCGGCCCGGCGAAGTTTCCCTTCGCGCATGGGGCGCGCCATCCCCTGGCGCCCTCGGGCCCTATCCTCTTCGACAGCTATCATTGCTCGCGCTACAACACCAACACCGGCGTGCTGACAGAAGCGATGTTTCGCCAGGTCTTCGCCTCGATTCGCGCCGAGCTCGATCGCATGGACGTCCAGGCGCCGGTCTTGAGCTGAGAGTGCAAGCGCGGCCCTTGCGGTCCGCAGCGATTTGGGGGAACGAAATGAGCGCACAAAGCTTTGGACAGATTGACCAGACACCCGTGTTCGAGATCACGATCGCGTCCAGGGCAGGGGCGAGCGCGAAAATTCTGACATGGGGCGCGGTGGTGCGCGACCTCGTCGTGCCGGCCTCCAATGGCTTGCAGCGGGTCGTGCTCGGCCTCAATACTCTGGACGACTACATTGCCTACTCGCCCTCTTTCGGCGCTGTGCCTGGGCGGTTCGCCAACCGCATTGCCAACGGCCGATTTGTCCTTGACGGGGTCGCCTATCAGCTCGACCGCAAACCCGGCCAAAAGCACACGCTGCATGGAGGTCCCAACGGCTTTGGCCATCGGATTTGGAAGCTGGGCGCATATGACGACTCGTCTGTCGAGCTGATACTCGAATCGCCGGACGGCGACGCCGGATTCCCGGGCGCTCTCACCGCCACTTGCGTCTATCGTCTGCTTGAACCCGCGACGCTCCGAGTTCGAACTCTCGGCGGTCTCAGACCGCCCGACTATCGTCAATCTCACCCAGCACAGCTATTTCAACCTCGACGGCTCCCCGGACATTCTCGACCATGAGTTGACGCTGTTCGCCGACTTCTACACGCCCGCTGATGAGGAGCTGATTCCTACGGGTGAAATCCGCGCTGTCGCCGGCACGCCGTACGACTTCCGCAATCCACGCTCAATTCGCAACCCGACCATGACGCCTTACGACACAAATTTCGTGGCGGCGCTTGAGCCCGACGCCGAAGGCCTTGCGCAAATCGCGGCGCTGCGTTCGCCGAAGAACGGTCTCACGATGAGCCTGATTTCAACCGAGCCCGGGGTTCAATTCTACAGCGCGGCGCCCCTGAACTGCCCCGCGCCCGGATTGGACGGCCAACACTACGGGGCGCATGCGGGGCTCGCGCTCGAGCCGCAGGCTTTCCCGGATTCGCCCAACCGCCGTCATTTCACGGACTGCGTGCTTCGTCCGGACGACGAATACCTCCACGTCAGCGAATTTCGATTCGCGTAACGACGGCGTCCCGAACCTCGGGCTATGGGCTTCGGAAGAACACCCATCTGCAATTTCGCTGCCCGAGAGCGGGCGGGCAGGATCGGGGTTTCTACTCCCGACCGAGACTCTCGCCAGGGCCCGCCTCGGCCAGCGCCTTTCCGACTTCGAGCCCGAGATCGTCCATTGAGGTTTGCTCGCGCACCGTGAGGTCCTCGCCCTTCGCCTGCCGCTCGGCCTGCTCGGGCGAGCGCGCGACATTGACGGTGACCTTGGTCTCGACTTCGGGATGAAGATGAATCGGGACCGGATGCATGCCGAGGGTCTTGATCGGGTGCTGGATCGCGACATGGCCACGCTGGACCGGATGCCCGGCGGCGGTCAGCGCTTCGGCAATGTCCCGCGCCGATACCGAGCCGTAAAGCTGCCCGGTCTCGCCGGCCTGGCGAATAATGATCACCGTCGCGCCCTCGAGCTTTGACGAGACCTCGCCTGCGCCGCGCTTGAGCTCGTGGTTGCGGGCCTCGAGATCAGCCCGGCGAGCTTCGAATTTCTTCTTGTTGGCCTCGGTCGCCCGCAAGGCTTTGCCGCGCGGCAACAGGAAATTGCGCGCGTACCCGTCCTTCACGCGCACGGTATCGCCCATATGTCCGAGCTTGCCGACGCGCTCCAAGAGAATAACGTCCATTGTCGTCTCCTATTTCTGTCCTGTCGTAGTGGGGGTAGGAATGAGGGCGGCGCGCGAGCGCAGCCTCAGGAATCCGTCGAGAAGGCCCAGCGCGGCGAGAACCGGAAGCGTATATTTGGCCCGGAGGACGCAGCAGGCGTAAAGCGCGACGAGCATCAGCGGCCGCATCTTGAGACCGCGCGACAGTGCGTGCGCGACCGCCAATCCCTGAAGCACGAGCGCGCCGCCGAGCCCGCCGGCGCCGGTCGAGAAATACTGGGCGGCGGGACTCGGCAGCGCATAGGCGAGCGCGAGACAGGCCAGGAACGCAACGCCGAGCGGCCAGGGCAGGGCGAGCGATTTCGGCAGATCGGGCCACGGCCGTGGAAGATTGTGCGACAACTGGGTAGAGCGAGCGGCGGCGTAGAGATTGACGCACAGCATCATCAGCGTCGAGGCGGCGATCGCCGGAGGGCCATATCGCACCAGCGCCTCAGCAAAGTCGCGCGCCGAAAGTTTGTCCGGCGCGCCGTCGAAGGCGTCGGCCGCGAGGGCGGCGACCGCCGAGGCAATCTCGCGCGCGCCCTCCCGATAACCCCCGTACACGACAATGATGGTCGTCAGCACTGCGGCGCTGCCGACAATTCCGAACAACGCCGCCAGTGTGACGACGGCGCCGACGGAGGGATGGACTGGCGCGTTCGGCTTATGGCCGCGGAAATAGCGGGCGATCGGAGTGATCGAGAATGCGGCCAAGGCCCAGGCGGGACCGGCGACGGAAGCGGCGAACAGCAAGGCCGACAGGGGCTCGGCCAGCAACGCGAGCGCGGCGACCGAGATCACCCCCGCGATCGCCCCGGCGTCAAGCCCCCAACCGAGCGTCGCGATCATGATCGGCAATGGCGCGAGGTAGGCGAGCGCCATCGCGAGAACGCTCGACTGCGCGCTGACCGCGAACAGCAATGCGGCGGCGCATCCCGCTCCGATCGCGACAACAAATCGATGCAACATGACGAGCGCTGTCCCGCGTCGGTTGGCGGTTAGAAGGCGCGCCCCAGGGGCCGCCTCCAGCTGCCGCCGCGACCGGTCAAGGGCCGAACGCGACGGTTCGAAACTTCAGGCGCGGCGGCGCCGCCCGGACCCCATCAGCGAATCACGTAGGGCAAGAGGCCCAGGAACCGGGCGCGCTTGATCGCTTGCGCGAGTTCGCGCTGCTTGCCGGCGCTGACGGCCGTGATCCGGGACGGCACGATCTTGCCGCGCTCGGATATGTAGCGCGACAGGAGACGGGTGTCCTTATAGTCGATCTTCGGCGCGTTGGCGCCCGTAAACGGGCACGACTTACGGCGGCGGAAAAACGGGCGGCGGGGAGCGACGGCCATCAGCTGACTCCTCAGATTCGCATCATCGCGTGGGCGGCGCGGCGGACGATCGCCCCGATCCGAACGGTCGCCGCGATCGCCACGGTCCGGCCGGTCGCCGCGCGGACCCCGCGGTCCGCGGTCGTCGCGGTCGCCGTCGTCGCGCTTGCGCAACATCGCCGACGGGCCGGCTTCATGCTCGTCGACGCGGATGGTGAGGTAGCGGATGACATCCTCGTTGAGACTGAGCAGGCGCTCGACCTCGACCACCGCCTCCGACGGGGCGGCGATGTTGAGCAAGGTGAAGTGCGCCTTGCGGTTCTTCTTGACGCGGAACGCCAGCGACTTCAGCCCCCAGGGCTCGACCTTGGTGACCGCGCCGCCGAGCGAGGCGATTTTCGATTTGATCTGCTCCGTCAGCGTCTCGACTTGCTGCGGCGTGACGTCCTGGCGCGCCAGGAAGATATGCTCGTAGAGAGCCATTTCGTGCCTTTCCAACTCTTCAAGCCGCGTCCCACGCAGAGCCCTTCGAGCCCGGGAAAGGCTCGAACCGGATCGTTCGAAGGCGGGAACACGGGAGGACGGACAATCGCCCTGCCGCGCGCTCATTCCTGAGCCCGCGGCCCTCCGTTCAGCCCCCAGCGGGACGCAACGAAGCGGCGTTCATAGGGAAACCTCGGCCCCGTGGCAAGGAAAATCCTGCGGAAATCGGGCAGGGGACCCGGCAAGCGCGGAACGAACAGCCATACCCGACGTTGCCGTCGGATCGAATCGCGAAAGCGGGATCCATGCCAACCAGGGAACACGCAGATGGGCATTTTCTCCAAGGACATCCAGACCATGGACGACTTGTTCGTCCACCAGCTCAAGGACATCTACTACGCGGAAAAACGGATCGTTGGCGCGCTGCCGCAAATGATCGAAAAGGCGACTTCGCCGGAGCTCAAATCGGCGTTCGAATCCCATCTCGGCGAGACGCGAAACCACGTAAGACGGGTCGAGCAGGTTTTCCAAATGCATGGCGTCACGCCGGAAACAGTCGACTGCCCTGCGATCGACGGGATCATCGATGAGGCTGATGAAGTCGCCGGCGACGTCGAGGACAAGCGGGTGCTGGACGCGGCGCTCATCGCCGCCGCGCAGGCGGTCGAGCACTACGAAATGACCCGCTACGGGACGCTCATCGCCTGGGCGAACGCGCTCGGCCGCAGCGACTGCGGCAGCGTGCTCAAGGCGAACCTGAACGAGGAAGAAGCGGCCGACAAGAAATTGACCAAGATTGCGGAAAGCGGCGTTAACGCCGCCGCCGCGTAAACTCCACAGACGCCTCGAAGCGGGCAGGCAGGATCGCCCGCTTCGAGAGGCGCGACGACTCCGCTCAACGTTTCCGGGCTATGGCTTCACATCGATGACGCCCGTCTGCGGCGCTTGATCGGCGCCTCGCGTCGCCGCCGCGAGATCGGCCAGGCTTTCGAACCTGGCGCCTTCAGGCAGCGAGGCAAGAATTTCCAACGCATCCTGTCCAGCGCTGCGGTTCCTGGCGCGCTCAATCAAGTCCGCCTTCGAGGCGGGGAAGGCCATTCCCCTCACGGCGTGAATGACGTTCGCGGACCCATATCCGATCATGATGTCGCCTCCATCTCGTTCCCCAAGCGAAACGGCCAAGCTTTCGCCTGGCCGTTCCATTTCGGCTGTCCGACATGAAGTCAACGCCGGTTCTGCCATCCGCGCCGCGAGGCCTCCGAATGGCCTTCCGGATCGCCGGACCAGCCGCCGCGATCGCCGTTGCCGCTGCGCCCGCCGTTGCCGCCGCGCTGATCGTCCTGATAGCGGCCGCTACCCCGGCTCTCGTACCGGCGATCGTCATCGGAACGCGAAGACGATCGGCTTCGGTAATTGCCTTCATGGCCATGTTCCCAGCCACGACGGGACGCCTCGGAGTGGCCTTCCGAATCGCCATACCAGCCGCTCTCGCCGTGATTGGGATTTTCCCATCCCCGCCGCGAGGCTTCCGAATGGCCCTGCCGGTCGCCGTACCAGCCGCTGTCGCCGTGGCTGCCGCTCTCCCATCCGCGCCGGGAAGCTTCCGAGTGCCCTTCCGAGTCGCCGAACCAGCCGCCATGGCCGCGGCCTTCCGAACCGCCGCCGCCTCGGGCGAACCGGCCTTCGTCGTCGCGACTGCGGGACATGGACCCGCGCCCGTAGCGCTCGTCCTCATCGTAGCGGCCACGGGAACGGCTGCCGCCCTCGCTCATGAAGCGGCCATTGTCGCCACGCTCCGGACCACCGCGCGAGCCGCGATAGTCTCGATCGTCGTCGTTGTAGCGGCTGCTCGACCGGCCGCCCTCGCTCATGAAGCGGCCGTTCTCGTCACGCTCCGGACCACCGCGCGAGCCACGATAGTCCCGATCGTCGTCGTTGTAGCGGCCGCGCAACCGGCCGCCCTCGCTCATGAACCGGCCCTCCTCGTCTCGACCGCGTCCGCCGCTTGACCCGCGCTGGTCGTCTTCGGACGTGAACCGGCCCTGCTCGTCGCGCTCTCGCATGTCCGAGTATCTGCTGCTCATTTGGTATTCCCTTCGGCTTGGCTGGCTGTTGAAGGAGACGGAGAGGCGACGCGGCGCCAGCATGACCAGGGCCTCTCCGATGCTCTCATCCATGTCCGCGAAACGCTGTTTCACGCCCTCGTAGCGCGTCGCGAGCTGCGAATTGAGTAAAGGGAATTGCGCCTCGGCCGCGGCGACCGCCTTCTGGGCGCTGTCGTCCTCACCACTCGCAGCCTCGACCAGCGCATCCACCTCGCTCGCCAGCCGATCGAGTTTGGCTTCGACGAGTTCATTGTCCTCGTTTTGCAAAAGGTCGGCGAGCAGGATGTTGATGATGTCCTTCCGGACCTCGGATTCCGCGGTCTTCGCCTGGTCCCATCCGGAGTCCCTCAGAGCGGGAGCGAGAATTTCCGCTTCGACCGCCTGGTGCGGCAGCCACAGGACGGCGAATTCTTTCACGACGTTTGGATGGTTGGCCTCAGTTTCGGACCGTTTGGCGAGGCTCGCCCGGAGCTCTTGATGCTGCCGCTTGAGAAACTCCGCCGCTCCTTCTGAATCGGCGCCTTGCTTTTGGGTCGCGTTCCCCTCGCGTGGGTCCGTCTTTGCGCCGGTTTCGCTGTTCGACTTGCCCGTGTTTTGCCTTGATTTCTGCGGCTCTCGCGCCATGATGCGCCTCCTTGATCCCATATGGGCCAGAACTCGGCGCGCCGCGGTTGGTTCCTGAAATTTGCGGGCTTCTCAGGCCGCCATTTGAACAGGAGAGCACGGCTCCTGCTGGCGCACGAAGCATCCTCGCGCAGGCGGAAGAAATGCCCCGCTTAGGCCCAACGGCAATGCGCGCTCTGCTAACTCAGCCAGGAGAACGGAAGGCGAGGATCTTATCCGAACGGAAATCGTACAGCTTGCCGGTCTCGGTCCAAGCGGGCGAGCAGATCTCGACGATCTTGGGCGCGAGCTCCTGAGGCGCGCGCAGCGTCGTGGGATCTTCGCCCGGCATCGCGGTTGCGCGCATCGCGGTTCTGAGAGGTCCGGGATCGACGAGCATGACGCGGATGGTCGAGGTGTTGAGGGTCTCCGCGGCATAGGTGCGGGCGAGCGCGTCGAGCGCCGCCTTCGAAGTCGCATACGGCCCCCAATAGGCGCGCAATTCCGCCCGGCTCGCGACGCCCGACGTTATGAAGGCGACCCGGCCGGCGGCGGAGCGGCGCAGCAGCGGGTCGAGCGATCGGATGAGGCGCCAGTTGGCCGTGACGTTGACGGCCATGACCTCGTCCCATGTCTTCGGGTCGAGGTGGTGGAGGGGGGTCAGGAGCCCAAGGACGCCGGCGTTGCCGACAAAGGCGTCGAGCCGGCCCCAGCGCCGATAGAGCGCTTCTCCCAGCCGGTCGATGGCGGCAAAGTCGCGCAGGTCCATGGGAACGAGGGTCGTTCGCAGCCCGGATCGGCGTTCGGGAGGGCCCGGATCTCGTCGTCCAGCTCCTCAAGGCCGCCCTGGGTGCGGGCGAGCGCCACAACATGCGCGCCCGATGCGGCCAGGGCGACGGCCGCGGCGCGCCCGATGCCTCGAGAGGCCCCGGTCACCAGCGCGATGCGGGGCGATCCGTCAGGGCTCGACACGCTCAATCGACACTCCTTGCATCATTTGCTAGGCTCGCTTTTGGGGCATGATCGCGGGCCTGCGCGCGAGACGACGGGAAGCCGCGTCGCGCCGGCGTCGATCGCGCAAGGACACGCGACGTTGCAAAAGTAGATTTTCATTGCCGCCGACACTAGGCTGCGCGCTTATGGACTTGCGGTGACCGAAAAGAAAGTCCGAGGCGGATACGACAAAGTCGGCCGCGCTCTTTTGGGCCCTGCGCGGGGCCGGGGATAGGCGTCTCGCGCGAGGCGGGAATTGTTGGGGCTCGATATGGCGAACGCTAGGCTTGGCGGCGAAACTAAACTTGGGCGGGAAACGGGAAAGACGGTCACGCGGGCCGACCTGTCTGAAATCGTATATCAAAAGGTCGGATTGTCGCGAACCGAATTGGCCGAGCTGGTTCAGTCGGTTCTTGACGAAATCTGCGATGCGGCGGCGCGCGGCGAGACCGTCAAGCTGTCGGGATTCGGCTCGTTCGTGGTGCGCTCGAAGGGCGAGCGCGTCGGGCGCAATCCGAAGACCGGCGTCGAAGTGCCGATCCTCCCTCGGCGGGTGATGGTGTTCAAGCCGTCCAACGTGCTGAAGGCCAAGATCAACGGACGCGATCACACGTCCGAAAAAGACTAGGCGCCGCCGCCGCTGGACGCGGCCTCTGAGCGGGGCAGGGCGAGCTGCGCCCCCAACTGGCGTTTCCGCCCGGTTCGGCCGATAGTGGGTCGACGCGAACGGAGGCGCCATGATTCTCTCCAGCCCCGCAGGCGCGAGCGCGCCGATCGAGAAAGGTCCCGAAGCCTATCGAACGATCCGCGAAGTCGCGGATTCGATGGATCTGCCGCAGCATGTGCTGCGCTTCTGGGAGACGCGTTTTCCGCAAATCCGGCCGCTGAAGCGGGCAGGCGGCCGGCGCTATTACCGCCCCGAGGACATCGAGCGGCTGAGGCTCATCCGGCGCCTCTTGTACGACGAAGGCTACACGATCAAGGGCGTCCAGAAGCTGTTCAAGGAGCAGGGCGTCCAGGCGCTCTCGATCGCCGGCGAGCCGGCGCCTGCGGCCGAAGTTGCGAAGGGCGATCGCCTCGGCGCCGCCGCGTCAAGAATTGCCGACGACGACCTCGCGGCGCTGCGCGCTGCGCTTGCTGAAATCGCGGACGCCGAACGAATCCTGGCCCAGGTGCGCTCGCCCGGCCTGTGAAGCAGAGAGCCGCTGTCGCCGCATTGCGTCCCGCGGACGCGCTCACTATAAGGGCGGCGTCGGAGTGTAGCGCAGCCCGGTTAGCGCACTAGTCTGGGGGACTAGGGGTCGTGGGTTCGAATCCCGCCACTCCGACCATTTCAAGCATACTCGCAAGCCTCTCCCTCTGACGGCGCGTCAGTTGTTGCCGATACAGCCATATCGCGCGCAATCGTCCATATTGCGGGTCAGACCCTCGACTTCAAATTGCCGGTGCGAAGGGGCGCCTGCCAACGACCATAACCCGAAGCTCGGCGCGGCGGCTGGGACCGGGGCGGGGGCTGCGGCTGGATAAATGACCGTTCCACGATACGCATGCCTATCGTGATGATGGCTCGGCGCCGTGGCGCCCGCAGCAGCCGGAAGCGACAGCGCCAGTCCCAGCGCCAGCGACAACCTCAAAGAGGCCCCCATGGTTTCCTCCGGACATTTGAATGACACAAGAAGCCATTGCTGTTCATGGCTTTATGGTTCAGCGCCATGAAAGGTGCGCCTCCTTCGCGGTAAGGACGTGTTCATTGCGTGAAATGGGGTTTAGAAGGAAAATATTTGAGGCCGCGGTGTGCGCCCGCATCGAGCGCGCGTCACTGGGCGATCGCCGATAGGGGTTCGCTCTTTCCTCGAATCGCGCTAAACTGTGGGTTCAAGTTCTGGCCCCAAAGGCGGGTCTCCGGACCAGAGGAACCCTTCAACTCCAACCACCCATTAACGTCCTTTGCATTGCACTCGTGTTAGGTGCGCGGCCGGGCCAATAGGGGGACCCCGAACGCAATGACCGACCATCGGCTGACTGCAATCGACATCGCGCTCAAGCCGGGCGACGCGATGGTCCGGCGGGCCCGCGCCGACAACGAGCGCCTGCTTAAGGCCTTTCCTGAGTTCTTTGCTCTCGACGCGACCCATCACCCGCACATGACGATGCTGCAGCAATTCGTCCGCACGGCCGAACTCGGGAAGGTCGCCGCAGCCGCCAACGCGATTCTTGGCAAGGAGAGAGTGAAGGGCTGGAGGCTCAAGGCGACCGGGTATTATTACATCCCCTCTCCGCCGCTCGGCATCGCCGGGATCGTGGTCGAGCCGACGGAGGCTTTACACCGTCTGCAACGCGAACTGCTCGACGCGGTCGCGCCATTCACCGAGCGGACCGGAACGCCGGCCGCGTTTTACAGCACTGAAGACGGGCGCGACATCCAGCCGGGGCTTATCGACTACGTCGCCGATTTCGTCGCTGTGGCGGCCGGCGCCAAGTTCAACCCGCACGTCACGATCGGCGTCGCGCCCACGGCCTATCTCGACCAGATGTTCGCCGAACCGTTCAAGGCCTTCACGTTCTCAGCCGTCGGCGCGGCGGTCTACCACCTCGGAACTTTCGGCGCCGTCCGCAAGGAGCTTCGGACATTGACGCTCGCGCCTTGAGCGCGGCGGCGGCCGTGCAGCGCTCGCCACGCCGCCTCGCGCGGGCGACGGCGATTGCGATTGGGCTCATCCTCCTTGTTCCAGCCGCGGCTCAGGCCCAAGGCGCCAAGCCATGCGCCGAACAGTGGCGAGCCGCTCGCGCTGCGGGAATGACCGGCGGGAGAACCTGGCCTGAATTCCTCGCCCGATGCCGAGCGTCGGGGCCGGGCAGGGCCGCCGCCCCTGCAAGCCCGGCTCGCTCCTGCGTCAAGCCCTGCGATCGCTGCGCGCGTATCTGCGACTGATGCGCGCCTTGCGCTTGGCGCGCCTCAGAGCTCCGCGTCCGGCTGGGCGACGAAGATGAGAACGAGAAGAATGGTCGCGACAATGCGAAACGCGGCCTGCTGGCCATTCCACACCTGGGACTGCCACATCGCAAACCATTCGCCGCCGACGGCGAGAAACGCGAGGAACCAGACCAGAAAGCCGCAACCCGCGCCGGCAAAGACAAACCGCTTGGCCGCGTGAAAATCCCGCGCTTTTTGTTTCCGCGCCCGCACCAGCTCGACGGTTGCAAGCGCGAACAGGACGGCTGTGGCGGCCTCGCCGAGAACGATCAGCCAAAAGACGATCGGCCAAAGAACAGGGATGGGCAGGGCATGGCTCGCCAGCGCGCTTACGGGCATGATCGTGTCCATGCTGAGGACATGCTGGACGAACAACAAATTCGACCCTGGATCCTCGATGTTTCCGGCGACGATGAAGGCGCACAGCATCGCGACCCCTGCGATCATGAATATCTTGAGACCCCTCTCGATCATCATCGCATCCCCTCCCACGCTGGTTCATCCGCGCGTCGCGGGACCCTGTTTTTCTCCGCGAAGGCGCGCCTTCACGGTCGTATCTCGGCGTCGCCGCACGCCGGGGCGACCGCAAATTTCGGAAACAGCGGCGCCAGACAAATCTTTATTGCCGGCTTGGTCGGGTCGTAGAGGACGACCACATTCATCGTCATGTAGTAATTCGGCGGCGGCGATTGACTATATTGCGGTGTGAGAATCATCGCGTTCGGATCAACATCGAACCCGAACGGCGCTTTCCAGCATCCCGGGCGCCAAACGATTTCGGTTGGCGGGACCAGCGAACCCAGCTTCGCGTCGGGGGGAATCGCCCATCGGATATCGACGGCGCCGTCGTTCACGCAGAAGAATTGGGTCTTCGTCTTGAAGTCGAGGATGACCGCGGTGGGTCCTTGCTCACAGTGGGCGGTGAGAAACGACGTATGGTAGCCGCCCAAGCACTGTCCCGCGTCCCAGAAGACGGCTACGCCCGATTGCGCGGAGGCGTCCGCGGCCTGAGCGTGTGAGGCTGGAGCCGCCGCGACCCACAAGGCGGCGATGCTTGCGAGGTATCGCCGAGATGAGACCATTATTTTTCCTTCGCCCAGGGTAGCAGGGCCTGCGACAGCACCCGGCCGCTCTGACTTCTATGCGCTTCCCAGATGGCGAAGCAAACCCGCACCGTGCGCGCCACCAGAGCTCGCCGGGAACTGGGGAAATCCAAATGCACGATTCGCATAATATATATTATGGAACCTCCAGCTCGATGCGCCCGCGAGCCTCCGGGCCTCCGGGCCGGAAGCCCGGCGCGTTTCGTTGCGGGCTCAGCCGCCGAGCAAATCCGCCAGCGTCAGTGCGATGACCTCGGTCGCCTTGTGCAGGTCCGCGAGCGGCAGGCGCTCATCGGCGCGGTGGGCATTGGCTTCCTCGATCGTATGCGGGCCGGCGCCGTAGAGGACGATCGGAACGCCGGCCTTCGCGTAGTGGCGCGCGTCGGTATAGAGCGGCACGCCTGAGGCTCTGACCGGCTCGCCCATGACGCGGCTCGCATGCCTGCAAAGCGTCTCGGTGAGCTTCGCCCCGGCCGGCGTCGGCGTCAGCGGCTCGGCGAGCAGGATGCGTTTCACCGCGACCTTGGCGTCGGGATGGAGCGCCGCCGCGCGGGCGATCACGGCCTTAAGCTCCGCTTCGGCCTCGGCCGGATTTTCTTCCGGGACCATCCGCCGGTCGAGGCGGAACACGACCCGGTCCGGCACGACGTTGGTGTTGATCCCGCCGGAGATGAGGCCGACCGTCATTTGCGGCGAGCCGATCCCGGGAACCGCGGAGGTCCGCGCCGCGAGCCCGCCGCGCCAGCCGTAGAGGGCGGCGAGGATCGCGTTCGCCGCTTCGAGCGCGTCGACGCCGGTCGAGGGCCGGGCCGCATGCGCGGAGCGGCCGAGGACCTCGACCTCGAGATGCAGGCAGCCGTTATGGGCGTTGACCACGGCGTAGGAGAAGCCGGCGCCGATGGCGAGATCGGGCCGCGACAACCCTTGCTCCAGAAGATAGCGGGGACCGATCTCGCCGCCCGCCTCCTCGTCATAGGTGATGTGCAACTCGACCGCGCCATTGAGCGCCGCTCCGCTCTTGTCCAGCGCCAGCATCGAAAAGGCGTAAGTGGCGATGTCCGACTTCGACACCGCCGCCCCGCGGCCGATCATCCAGCCGTCAACGATTTCGGCTCCATAAGGGTCGTGGGTCCAGCCCGAGCCGGGCGGCACGACGTCGCCATGGGCGTTGAGGGCGATCGTCGGGCCGCCCTGCCCGTAGCGGCGCCGGACGATCAGATTGGTCGCCGAGATCATGCCATTGGCCTTGACCAGGCTATCGGGAACCTTGTGCCGTTCGACCGTGAACCCGAGACCCTCGAGAAGCCTGGCGACCGCGGCGGCGGCAAGATCGCAGTCTCCGGGCGGATTGTCGGACGGAACTTTTACGATCTCGGCCAGGAAGTGCGTCTCCGCGACGGCATGCGCCTCAACGAAGGCATGGATCGCGCTTTCGACCGCCGTCATCTTGTTCCCCCCAAATCGACCCGTCAGGCGTCGAATCCCTCGACGCTCAGCCCGTCAAAGGCCGGCGTCACATGCGCGGGCAGGCGCGAGCGCAAGGTCTCGTAATCGAGGTCGGTGTGCAAGTTGGTCAGGATCGCCCGCCGAGGGCGCATCGTTTCGATCTGCGCCAACGCGTCGTCCAGGCTGAAATGGGACGGGTGCGGCCGATATCGCAACGCGTCGATGATCCACAGGTCGAGGCCCTCGAGGAACGGGCGGCTCGCCGCGGGTATGCGCTTGACGTCGGGAGTATAGGCGAGCGACCCGAAGCGAAAGCCGAGCGCGCCGATGTCGCCGTGGTCGAGATCGAACGGCATGGCTTCGATCGGCCCGCCCGCGCCCTCGATGCGGCACGCTCTTCCGGCGGTAAGGCGGAGCTCGGTTGCAATCGCAGGATAAGAGCTTCCGTTAGGCGTTTGAAATACGTAAGAAAAGGCGCGACGAACGATGAGTGAGGTCGGCTCGTCCATGTGCACGTCGATACGCCGGCCCATCTCCTGGTAGAGGGGCCTCAAATCGTCGATGCCGTGGGTGTGGTCGGCGTGGGGATGGGTCATCAGGATGCCGTCGACCCGCGTGACGCCAGCCTCGATCATTTGCTCGCGCAGATCGGGCGAGGTGTCGATAAGCACTGTGGTCGCGCCGTCCGGGCCGAAGCGTTCGACGAGCGCCGAGCAGCGTCGGCGGCGGTTTTTCGGGTTTGATGGATCGCAGGCGCCCCACCCTTGACCGACCCGCGGCACGCCGGCGGACGAGCCGCATCCGAGGATGGTCAGGCGAAGGGTCACTGCAACCGTCCGCCGGCCCATCGCAGCTTCGTAAAGACGTTCAGCGTATTGGCGCGCGTCGCCGCCGCAAGCGCCTCGGGTTCGAGCCCGCGCGCCTCGGCGACGACGCCCGCCGTGGCGACGACGAATGCCGGCTCGTTGCGGCGGCCGCGATGGGGAGTCGGCGCGAGATAGGGCGCGTCGGTCTCGATGAGAATGCGGTCAAGCGGGACGTCGCGGGCGATGCCGCGCAAGCCGTCGGATTTCTTGAACGTCACGACGCCGGAAAACGAGATCGAGAGCCCGAGGCTGAGCGCGGTCTCGGCGAGCTCGCGCGACGCGGTGAAACAATGGAGGAGCGCGTTGAACCTCCCCTGCCCCATTTCGTCAGTCAGAATCTCGGCAATGTCGTCATCGGCGTCGCGGGCGTGGATGACGAGCGGCAGACCGAGTTCGCGGGCGAGCGCGATCTGGCCGCGAAAGACCCGCTTGGCGACATCGCGGGGAGCGTAGCTATAGTGATAGTCGAGGCCCGCTTCGCCGATGCCGACGCATTTGGGATGCTCGGCAAATTTGCGCATCGCGGCGAAATCCTCGGCCCCCTCGCTCGCCGCCTCGTGCGGATGCGTGCCGACGGTGAAGAAAACGTCGTCGTAGCGCTCGGCGATCTCAACCACCCGGGCGGCCTTCGGGACCTTCGTGCCGATGGTGATCATGCGCTCGATTCCGGCGGCGCGCGCGCGCTCGACGACGGCGTCGAGGTCGCCGGCGAAATCGGGGAAATCGAGATGGCAGTGGCTGTCGATGAGCGTCATGCGGGCGTCCCTTCTCCCCTTGCGGGAGAAGGTGGCCGGCCAAGGGCCGGCCGGATGAGGGGTTGGAGGCCGTGAGGCGCCTCGGCGACGCGCGGCTTGCGCCGCCAACCCCTCACCCCTAACCCCTCTCCCGCAAGGGGAGAGGGGGATACCCGCCGCCGGCTCACTTCGGCTCCTCGTCGACGTAGCGGGGAAAGACCGGCGCCGGGGCCGGCAGCGC
>CAWEAT010000023.1:0-107603 GCA_963806935.1 uncultured Alphaproteobacteria bacterium | reverse complement strand
GTATATTGCGTTGAAAAACTCTGCTTGATCTGGGCGCCGGTCGCTGATTCTTTTCTTTTGGGAGCAGGAGATTCGGCCGATGATGGGCGAGCGGCGGGTGATGCAGGAGGCGCTGTTTTACGGCTTCAGCCTCGAGCGGCACGTCCCCGACAATCACATGCTTCGCAGGATCGACCGTTTCGATGACCTGTCGGAACTGAGGGCGCACTTGGGCCCCTACTACAGCGATGTGGGACGGCCCTCGATCGATCCCGAGCTGATGATCCGCATGCTGATCGTGGGCTACTGCTTTGGCATTCGCTCGGAGCGGCGGCTGTGCGACGAGGTCCACCTCAATCCGGCTTATCGCTGGTTTCTTTAGGCGGGCATGGGTTGTCAACTCCGTTGTTTTCGGCTGGCCAGGTGGGAAATGCGCCCCAACATCGCGCGATCTCGAGAAGCGCTCGGGCGCATCGACGCCCGTCCGATAGGTGAGGGCCACAACCACGCCGACACCGGGAACGGTCATCAGCCTACGGCAGACAGGATCACGCCGCGCCAACTGTCGGCAGAGTCGATCGAGCCGTTCGAACTCTTCGAAGAGCGCTTGGCGAACGCGCAACATTGGCTCGGTGACCGCAAGCAGAATGGGATCGTCCGCTACGAGTTCCAATGCCCTCGCCTCGAACCCTCGCCGGGTCACGACACCGACCCGCAGGCCGAAAACCTTTAGGGACCCGCGTACTGAGTTCTCGATGTCCAAGGCCTTGGTCAAAAGCTGCTGACGGTTGACCAACAGCATACGGGTCCGCTGCGCTTCCTCGCTCTTAACATGGACTTGCCGAAACCAACCGAGGCGAACGAGTTGCGCGATGCCGCGCGCGTCATTGCGGTCGGTCTTGTTCCGCATGGCGCTCAGCCCGGCCTTGACGTGACGGCATTCAAGGCAGATCGCGCCGTACCCCGCTGCACGCAGCTCACCATAAAGCCAGGACGAGGTTGGCCCCGCTTCGAGCCCTATGCGCTTGAATGGCGAACCGAAGCTTTTCAGCAGATTAACAATGGCTGCCGGCTCGGCTGCGATCTTCTTTTCGAGCAGGATGTCACCTGCGGCATTCACGATGCGCACGTTGACGGTTTCCAGGATTGCCGACTTGGCTCGACCGCCCGCCTACTCCATCTCTGTCGCTTGGGTCTCGACGGCGATGTCCCCGATCATTCGACGTTTTCCAAGAACCGCCACGGCCGTTTTCGCGAGAGCGATCTCCTGCGCAAGCTGTTCGAGACCGTAGTCGCGCGCTGCATGAAGGAAGGGATCGTGGGCGGCGAAGCCTTTGCGGTTGACGCCAGCATTATCGTGGCCGACGCTCATCGCAGGCGCGGCGTCGCAAAGATCGAGGACCTCGATCCGACGTTCAATCGGGCGGTCGCGGAATATCTCTCGGTCCTCGACGACGCGGCCTTCGGCGGCGCGACGCCGGTCGAGCCGAAGTTGCTCTCGCCAACCGATCCGGCGGCCCGCTACACAGCTGCGGCCAACACTCCCGCGGTTTACGCCTATTCCGACAACTATCTCATTGATCTCAAGAAGGCGGTGATCATGGACGTCGAGGCGACGACGGCGATTCGTCAGGCCGAAGTCGGTGCGGCCAAGACAATGCTCGACCGCACGACCGAACAGTTCGATATCACGCCTTCGCGCCTGGTCGCTGATGCGGGCTACGGCTCGGCCGAGATGATCGAGTGGCTGGTGGACGAGCGCGGGATCGAGCCGCACGTTAAACTGATGGACAAATCCGAACGCACGGACGGGACCTTCTCGCGCAGCGACTTCGCCTACGATCCGGATCGCAACCGGAGAGCTTAAACAGACAAACACTGAACTCTTCAAGCTGAGATCTCGATGCATGACGGATGACACGGGCTTTCCCGCGGTCTCGAACGGGACGTCGAGCAAACGCGCGCCCTATTGGGCGAGTTCGCTGGCGTGAGCGAGGACGAGCCTCGTCGGTATCTAAATCCGAGACTACCGCCGGGGCAGCTTGGGCGGCAGTCTTTTGCTTGTGCGCCGATTATTGGCTAAGGCGGAACTTACGTCGCCCGCGCCTATTCGCTTGTACGACCTCATGCCCTTGCAGGCTTTGATCGGAGGCCGGTCGTATGTAACCGGCCCGACGACCGGCGACCGACTCCTGCCGATTTGTCCCGATCCTCCAAAAAGACAGATAACCGAACAAGAAGGTGCTTGCGGGGGTTGTGAAACACTGGCAATAAATGCAGCACTCCTGAGCGCGCACGACAAGAGCGTAAAGGGCGCGTCCCGCGCCGTCACAAGTAAAGGGACGGGGCGGCGCGGGGCGCTTACCGTGGCCTTCAAAAGCGTGGGGGACCCTGGCGCTTAGGTCGCGGCTGAGTCGAATTTGCTACGATGGCGCCCACGTTGGCAATTTAACATATATGTTGAGAAGCTTTGTTTACGACTGTAAAGTTGTGCGCAATCGGCCGGTTGAAGTGCGGTTGTGTTTAGTCTCCCCAATTCTTCGCGAGAGGTTGCGGAACGGACTAACAACCTTCGAAGAACCGGGGCCGTTACTCGACCGCTTGCCCACTGGGCATTCTCATACGACCAAATCAAAACAATCGGCCGCAGGCGCGTCTGCCGCTTGCCCGGGCCGTTGGGCCACTTGCGAATTGCCGGAGGGCTCCGCCACCGCCCATTATTCTGAGGGCGCTTCGGTCTATCAGCTCGGCAGCTTTGGCACGGCTCGGAAGGAGCTCAAGGCGCTGACGTTGTCGCCTTAAGAGTCGCGGGATCAAAGTCGGACCATTGCCGCGACCTCGCTAACGGCAAATGGTTACGAAAGGTCGCTCTGACTCGTTCGCCGCTCCCTGACGATGGCCGCTATTTGCGCAAAGGAGACCCAAGCCTCGCTGCCGCGTTGACCGTGTCGTGTTGATTAAGCCCGTTCCAAAGCCGTCGCCGCAATTCCTGAAATGGTCTGCGCGGTCGAATCGGGAAAATTGGACCTGAAGGCGAGCATGCGTGCTCGCCAAAAATTGAATTGGTAGACAATCAAAAACTTGGTATCGTCGTCCATCATCGGATTGGAGCCAAACACCTCCTGGCAGGAGCTAGGCTTGAGCCATTGGCGGGCTTCCCTGTGGCCTGTGGCATGATGCAGGACCTTTGCGGGTGTCAGTAGCGGAGCGGCCTTGCTGGTAGGCGTTGGCTCCGCGCCAAGGCGCTTATGTGTCCGGGCGCCGAAAAATCCGGCCTGCGGTCGCGGCGGAGGCTAGGGCGAGGGGAGGTAGGGCGGCAAAAAAATTCGCGGGCGGGAGGTCGCGCGCCAAAGCAAGCATGCGTATATCAGGCGGAGCGACACGACGCCTTCAAAACGTCACGCCGCCCCTAACCGCCAACCGCGAAGGGAACTCGCACATGGCTTTCATCATCGTACTCCTTTTGGTGGAAATCATCCTCGCCATCTTCCTGCCGAGTCCAAATTTGGGCGCCCCTGTAAGATTCCTTTTGGGTATCCGCCGAGGGGAGCCGACTTAGCCTCGAAGGCTGACGATCAGGAAGGCCAAGCCGCGTGGTCGATCTGCTCGAACGTGGTGATCACGCCAGCGTCGATCTCGCTCGAAATCTTGGCGAGGAAATCGTACATCGTTGTCTCAAACGCCGTCAGGCTCTCAGCTAGGGAGCGGACCTGCGCGAGGGTCAGCAGCTGCGGCTTGCCGTCCTCCTCATCGAGCCACGAAAACAAGGTGCCTTCGTCCGCAGCGTCAGTGACTAGGCTCAGGGTTTTTTGATTAGCCGGATTGCTCACTGTGAGTTGATCGCTCTTTACGAGCGCAGCGTGGACGGTGATCTTCGACGCGCCTTCATCGAGAAGTGAGTAAGAGCGGACCCGTCGCAGGCGATGGTGCATCTCCTCGAACGCATACTCGCGTAGCTCGCTGCTCATCGTGCGCCGGCTTTCTAAGAGATAGGCCAAAGCAGAAACGCGGCAACCTATCACAATGCCGGTTGATAGACTTGAACGCCGTCGACCTCTCGTGGCGCGGCGACCGCCGTGCGCCAACCTCGAACATTCTAACCTTGACAGAACGGCCAATTTTGAGAAATCTACACGCGGCGAGTTGCATTGAAATTCGCCATGGAAAGGAAGGGACACAATGTTTCAAGAACGCGCAAATCGCAAAGCGATCAACCTGAGCATCGTTGGGATGTTTGGGTTCGCCTTCCTTCTGATTGACGCCGCGCCTTCGTTCGCCGGCAATTGCGGCGGCCATTGTCAGGTGATGAAGCGATGCGCCGAACTTGTGAAAGAGAAGGGCACTCCTAAAGGCGCCGCCTTCCAAGCCGAATTTAACAAGTGCATGACCGACTCGGCGAATTACAAGTAGGGGCGAGCACGGCAGGGCCGGGCCAGTGGGTTGAGATGGTCCGGCGCGAAGATTGACGATCGGTCGCTAGCCGTCAGCAGACAAGCTGGCCCGCCCCTCTCCCCTTACCCCTTGGAGAGGTTTCTATAGAGTAGTGTCACACGGTGACACCAACGACGCGGGGCACCGTGCCGCACGGCGACACCAGCAAAAGGGCTGAGCTACGGGGGGCACCGTACCAGATATTCCGCGACCGCCCGATTGGACATCGGATCGAGGTCCTCGATCTTTGCGACGCCGCGCCTGCGATGAGCGTCGGCCACGATAATGCTGGCGTCAACCGCAAAGGCTTCGCCGCCCACGATCCCTTCCTTCATGCTGTGGGGAAGCCTTGCCAATTTTCATGGACCGCCACGACCCAGCGCCCGGCATCACGGCGGATCTAGTAGCGGCCGGCCACCAGAGAGACGTCGAAAATCAGGCCAAGTTCGGCGTAAAAATACGCACGTACTGGTTCGATCACCAGTGCGGCGCAGTCTATTGTCTCATTGACGCGCCCAACGCGGCCGCCGCCATCGAGTGTCATCGCGAGTCGCATGGCGAGGCCGGCGTTCCGTCGGCAATCATTCCGGTCGATCTTGCGGCTGTCGAGGCTTTCCTCGGCCGGACGAAGGATCCGAGCGAAGCCTCACAGTCGTCCGAACGGACGATGCGCGCGGTCATGTTCACCGACATCGTCGGTTCGACGGAGATGACGGCGCGTCTGGGCGACGACGCCGCGCTCAAACTGGTGCAGGCGCACGATGAACTGGTGAGGCGAGCGCTAAAGACCCATGGCGGCCGCGAGATCAAGCACACCGGCGACGGGATCATGGCCGCCTTCGACAAGACGCCCGACAGCGTGCGCGCGGCGGCCGAAGTGCAGCGCCAGCTTGTCGCATACAACGCGCTCACGCCCGAGCCCCTGCGGGTCCGGATAGGCATTCATGCCGGCGAGCCGGTCGCGGACCACAACGACCTTTTCGGCGCGACAGTGCAACTGGCGAACCGGCTATGTAACGGCGCGGAGGGCGGCAGCATCGTTGTCTCTGAACTGGTGCGGGGTCTGTGCGAGGAGGATGCGGCGCGCTTCGAGCCACTCGGGGAGTGGCAGCTGAAGGGTTTTGCCGAAACGACATCGGTATTTCGGTTTGAATGGTGGAAATAAAAAGTGCGGGTGCCTCGGATAGGACCAGCGTTCCCCTCATCGCAATCACGGAAGCAAACCTATGGTCGTTGTGAAAGGAGGTCGGAATGCGCCCTTTGGCGCTGTACCGCCCGCGGTCCGCAATGTCCGCTTGACGTCGATTTCGTTGAAAAACCACGTCTTCAGGCGACGGCGATATGCGTTGGCGGCGGCTGTCAGCGAGGCAAAGCCTGGTGCTCCGCCTCACGTGGCGAAGACTGGCGCCGGAAGGGGCATGAGCTTCGCCAGTTTCCGGAGGTTTTGGGCGGTGGCGGCCAACAGGAACTCGTCCTTGGCTCCATTTGGACCACGGAGGCGCAATCGACCGAGCCTGAGGATGCGCTTCAGGTGAGCGAAGAGCATCTCGACCTTCTTTCGTTCGCGACATGAGACGGCGTAGGCCTCGGTCTTTGCGATCGCACGGGCCTTGTCACGAGCGGCTTCATGAACAGAGCGTGCGATTTTGCGCGCAGGAACGTTCGGGCAGCATTTTGGCTTAAGCGCGCAGGCCTCGCAGTCCTGCTTGCGAGCGAAGTAGATCATCGTGCCGTCCTTGGTCAGGCCATCGCGTGGCTTGGCGAAAGCGCGGTGGTATTTCCTCAGCTCTTTGCCGCCGGGGCAGACATAAAGGTTGTTTTCGGCATCAAAGACAAAGTCGCTGCGCGAAAGGGTTCCGTCCGCCCGCTCGGACTTATCCATGAGCTTCACGTGCGGCTCGATTCCGCGCTCGTCCACCAGCCACCCGACCATCTCGGCCGAGCCGTAACCCGCATCGGCGACCAGACGCGAAGGCGTGACATCGAACTGCTCGGCCGTGCGGTCGATCATCGTCTTGGCCGCGCCGACTTCGGCTTGGCGAATGGTCGCCGTCGCCTCGACGTCCATGATCACCGCATGCTGCAGATCGATGAGATAGTTATCGGAGTAGGCATAACCGGCGACAGAGTTGGCCGAAGCAGTGTAGCGGGCCGCCGGATCGGTCGGAGAGATCAACTTCGGCTCGATCGGCGTCGCCCCGCCGAAGGCCGCATCGTCCAGAACGGAAAGATACTCCGTGACCGCCCGACTGGACGGCGGATCGAGATCTTCGGCCTTGGCGACACTTCGCCGTCGATGTGCGTCCGCCACGATCACGCTGGCGTCGACTGCAAAGGCCTCGCCTCCCACGATCCCTTCTTTTATGCAGCGCGCCACCACGGTCTCGAACAGCTTGCGCAGGAGATCGCTCTCGCGGAAACGGCCGTGGCGGTTCTTGGAAAACGTCGAATGATCGGGAACGTCGCCGTCCAGCCCCAAACAACAGAACCAGCGGTACGCCAGATTGAGGTGAACCTCCTCGCACAGCCGACGCTCCGAGCGAATGCCGAAGCAGTAGCCGACAATCAGCATCCGGATCATCAGCTCGGGATCGATCGAAGGGCGACCTGTCTCGCTGTAGTACGGCTCAAGATGCGCCCGAACCTCCGAAAGGTCGACGAACCGATCGATCTTGCGAAGCAGATGACTGTCCGGGACATGCCGCTCGAGGCTGAAGCCGTAAAACAGCGCCTCCTGCATCACACGCCGCTCGCCCATCATCGCCCGAATCTCCCGCGCCCAGGAGAAGGGAATCAGTAACGAACGCCCCGATCAAGCAGAGTTTTTCAACAAAATCGGTCGACAGCGGCCGGCCGCTTCGCGCAAATAGCGCTCGTCTCAACTCGGCGCGCGAACCGGCCAAATCAATCCCTGGCGCCTCTCCAGGTCGCCCCTGCAAACGGGCGGTGAACGCGAGAAAGCGGTCGTCGGCTGGGAGCGAGGTCGAGCCAGGAACGGCCATTCTCTGAAAGCACTTTGACCCGTGCAGGGATCTAGTCGCGGCTGGACGTGACGGTCATGGAGCGCCCGCGTCGTGCGCTATCAGGCCGGGACCGACCGAGGTCGCGATGTGCGGAACCCGCAGCCCGAAGATCTCCTTGGGTTCGCCGACGCCCCGAAGTTTGAACTGTCCGAGGGATTCCAGGCGTCCGTCGCAGCGTCCCGCGGCCTCTGCGAACCGAGAGGAAAAGAGGAGACGGCGGTCGAGCACATCGCAAAGCTTCTCCATTCGAACGACTTCGTTGACCGCGGGTCCGATGACGGTGAAGTCGAGCCGATCCGCAGCGCCGACATTGCCGTACAGCACTTCACCGACGTGGAGTGCGATGTCGACCTCGGCGAAGGGCAGCCCTTCCGCTTGGCGCCGCAGGTTCCGCGACTCGACCTTTTCCAAGCTCTCCACCGCGGCCTCGAGGCCGCGATTGCAGGCGACCCTCTCCTCGACCTCCTCGAACGATATTGTGGCCAGCATCGCGTCGCCGATGAATTTGAGGACATGGCCGCCACGGGTCCGCAACGAGGCCGTCAGCGTTTCAAAGGTCTCGTTCAACATCTCGACGATCTGCGCGCCTGAGGTCACGTCGCTGATCCGCGTGAAGCCTCTCAAATCCGCGTACCACAGCACCGAGTGGAGACCGTTGACAGTTCCGCGCTCGACCGCGCCGGAGTGAACGCGCGCGCCCGCGTCGTACCCAAGATAGGTCCGCAGAAGTCCGGAGGCGATGTCATGACCGGCGTGAGCCTTCATCGCGAGCGACAATTCTGGCAAGGTCGAGTGCAAGAGCTCGATTTCCGCGTCATGGAAGCCGCCGGGACGATCGGTCGTGAAGGAATAGAGAACACCAGTCCCGTGCGAGGGGTCGGCGTTCTCCCCGAACCTGAATCCGAGGCAGAGATAGTCCGTGGCTCCCGCGTTGTAGAAATCGACAAGAGCGGGAAAATCTCGCTGGTCCGGCCCCAGTTCGAGGCGGCGCCGCAGCCACACCTTCTTCTCACCGCCCTGCGAACGCTGGATCAGCGCGTAGAACGGGCTCGCCAGCCATTCCTGTGAGACGGGCCCGCCGCGCGCGAATTGCTGCTCGCGCACCGATTGCCATTCGCGCTTCCAGGTGTAGCCGTAGCCCGTCCACTGCGGATGCAAGGTCTGGGTTGACACATAGGCGCGCATCAACGCGAAGCCGTGCGCCTCCAGTCGGCGGCAATAGCCTTCGAAGAGATCACGCGCGGTCGCTCCCCGCAAGCCTTGCTCAGTCGCCCATAGTTTGATTTCGTCGACCGCTTCAGGGAGGTTCGCCGCGGAAAGCGCGCGCCCGGGAGAAGACAGCGGTAGTGCGGTGCGAGTTTCGCCGTCGACAAGGCGAATCGATGTTTCGTTCATCCGGTCAACCTTCTGCCTTGCCGTCCTAAGATCGGCGCCATCATTCGCCGCGCCCGAATGCTGGATCCGCGGGTTTCCTAGATAGGCATGCAAGGAAGTCCGGGCAATGATGGTCCGACGGGTCGCGAACGAGACGACCGCGGAGTTTCTGCCAGCATATCGGCTGCGGCGACTTACCCGGTTGTGACCCGGGCTCGAACATTCGGGCTCCCCTCCTTGGTCGCGAACGAGTCACTGGCTCGGCGCCGGTCTTACCCGACTAGGATGACTGCAAAGAGCGGAGAGCGGACTTAAGAAAGGCTAACCAACATGGTCCGGAATCCGCCCAACTGCGACGTGCACGCACGCAGCCAACAATGTCCGCTAGTCGACTCCGGCCCGTCCCCTTCGCGCAAAACGCGGTCATTGCAGAAGGGTTCAACGAAATAGTCAATTCGACTGTCAACGTTCCTTGTGGGCGGGATATGAATTCGAAAAGCGGTCGACGGCGGAACGAGGCGGCTCCGCTAGAGACATTCATTTGATCCATGCGATTCCGGTGTGCCGCGTGCCTCGTGTCGGCGCCCTCACAGAGCGAAGTGTGCGGCTCCAACGCCGCGCGCGCCATATCGTCCGACGCCGGTCTTCTCGCTAGACGGGTCTTCGGCAGACGGATACGACCAATTGGTCGGAAGTAAGTTGCCGGTGAGCAGGGTGGAATTCACCCGGGCGCTATTCGTCGATCGACCGCCTGGTCCGCGTCATGCTGAAGCAGGGTGAGTTCGCCTTCCAGCCGTTCAATATGGTCGGCTATGTCACCGTCACCGCTGACGTATATCGGCGTACCCAAACGGACTGCGATGCGGGAGAACAGGGACGGCAACTCCAACCGGTCCCAAGAATTGAACTTCCAACTCCGGCTGACGCCTATCGCGGCAGGCAGAATCGGCAAGCCACTGAGACGTGCGACATCGATGATGCCCCTGTTCACCCGCAAACGGGGGCCTCGAGGCCCGTCCGGCGTAATGAACAGATTGTGGCCTTCGCGCGCGAGCCGAAACATTTGCCTCACCGCAACCGTACCGCCCCTTCCGGTCGATGCCGACACGGTTCTAATGTTAAAATGCCAAGCGCACTTGCTGATGAGCCGGCCGTCTCGGTGATCGCTGACCAATGCCACCAGGGCGTGATCGCCGAAGCGCAATTGATGCAACATGGCCAACTGTCCGTGCCACAATGCGATAATGAACGGGCCGCCTGACGGCGGCGGCTGACGCTCTATTCGACTGGTCCAACGGACCGCGAGGACGTATCCAGCCCCGACAGAGCTCAAGAGCCATTGCGCTGACTCCGACGAGCCAACGCGCTTCAACAATCGCGAGCGCAAAACGGTCGTCCGCCGACGAATTCGCCGGGTAGCAATGGAGAGGGTGTGGCGCACACCAAAAGACAAGAGACCATAGAATCGTTCTTAGGCGTCGCTGCCGCCAACACTGGCATACCCCGATGTTCGAGGGAAGCGACTGCCCGGCGGATGCCAAGCGCGCCCGCGCCACCCCACCACCCCGCCCGAGGAGTTCTGGCGTCCTGACCCCACAGGGCCGCATGGTCGGCCCAGGCGCCACCAACACGCGCCGCTTCCGCATCTTATGCTAGGCTGCCTAATGGCGGAGAGGCGCTTCGTGGGCGAGACTTCGGAAGATTGCGGCCATCCTGGTTTCCGACGTCGTCGGCTACAGTCGGCTCGCCGGCGTCGACGAGGATGGCACCCTGTCGCGGCTCAGAGGGCTGCGGCGCGACCTTATCGATCCTGCAGTCGCCGCGCATCACGGACGCGTCGTCAAGCGCACCGGTGACGGCAGCCTCGTCGAGTTCCGAAGCATTGTCGATGCCGTGCGATGTGCGATCGAGGTGCAAAACGGCCTCGTCGAGCGCAATGTTGGCGTCGTATCAGACAAACGCATTGAATTTCGAATTGGCATTCATCTCGGGGACGTGGTCGAAGAGGCTGACGGGGATCTCATGGGCGACGGCGTCAATATCGCCGCACGGATCGAGAGCGTCGCCAAGCCCGGGGGGATTTGTCTTTCAGAGGACGCGTACCGCTTAGTTCGCGACAAACTGAAGGAAGAGTTTGTCGATCTCGGCGAGCAAGCACTCAGAAACATCGCACGGCCTGTGCAAGTCTACGCCCTCCTGATTGGCCGAGAAAATCCCGTCCCTCCGGAGGCCTCCCCGTCCGAAAATTTAGGCCCGCCGCACCTGTCTATCGTCGTGCTGCCGTTCGCCAACATCAGCGGCAAGGCGAGCCAGGACTACTTTGCCGACGGCGTAACGGGAAGCCTGACGACCGACCTCTCGCGAATGCCTGGTATGTTGGTCATCGGGCGCAATAGCGCGATGTTCTACAAAGGAAAGTCGGTCGATATCAGGGAGATCGGCCGCGAACTGAACGTGCGTTATGTCCTGCAGGGGAGCGTTCAACGCGGCCGTAAACGCGTGCGCGTCAATGTCCAGCTGCTCGAAGCCGAAACCGGAGTTCACCTTTGGGCTGAGCGCTTCGAAAAGCCTTTGGCTGATCTATTTGAATTGCAGGACGAGATCGTCTCCCGGCTGGCCAACACCCTGAATGTGGAGCTCATTGCCGCGGAGGCACGACGCGCCGAGCGGGCGCCGAGCCCGGACGCGATGGACCTCTATTTCCGTGGCATGGCCTGGCTCAATCGTGGAGCCTCGCCCGAGCACTTTTCGAAAGCGCGCAGTTTTTTCGAGGGCGCTTTGACGCTTGATCAGCACTGCGTCGATGCCCTGGCCGGCATCGCATTTGCGGATGCGCACGTTGTGGCCGGCTTTATCGCCGATGACCGGACAAAACACGTCGCGAGCGCGGAGACGGCCGCCGCCAAGGCGCTTTCTTTGGCCCCCGATCACGCTCTCGCCCACCTCTCCATGGCGATCATTCTCGCCTACACCAACCGCGCGGAGAGAAGTATCGCATGGTGCGAACGCGCATTGGTTTTGGATCGGAACTTGGCGATCGCTCACGCGATCATTGGTCTCGCCAAGGCGTTCGCTGGTCGAGCAGAGGAGACTGAGGCGCATGTCCATGAGGCGATCCGCCTCAGCCCGAGAGATCCCACCGCTTTTGGCTGGCTGTCAATTATCGGGTACGCCGATATCTGTCTCGGCCGGAATGAAGAAGCAGCAATGTGGCTGACGCGGTCGGTCGAGACCAATCGAAACTATCCGAACGCACAATTTTGGCTCGCCGGGGTGCTGGCAAACCTCAATCGGATGGAGGAGGCGAGATCAATCGCGCGAACGGCGCTAGGCCTGGATCCAAAATTCACGATCGCGCGCCTCCGTTCGCACCAAGTTCAGGACAACCCCAGTTATCAGGCGCGGCGGAGAGCGATCCGCGACGGGATGCGCAAGGCCGGCGTCCCTGATGAATGACCGCGGCGCTCGAAAATGCCGCTCGTCGCCAGCCGCAGAGCACGGATTTGACGCCGCTCCCCCACTTACCTCCTCGAGCAAACCCGGCAATGCCGACGGCCGGAATGTTGCTAGATCAAGCCCATCCGGCGCGCGAGTATCTTGTCGACCATACGCGTGGGCAAAACGTTGGCTACGAATTTCTTGATAGGATCCCGCGTGACAGTATACCGCGTTTTCGGTTTGGAGACGGTGAGCGCGGTCATCACCACTTCGCCGATTTTTTCGGGAGGCAAGCCTTTACGGGCGCTGGAAGCCATGTAGCCCCTCAGCGTCGGGAGCGCATTCGCATAGGGCGTTGTGGTGAATTGGGCCAAGTCATAGGCCTGATTAAAAATGGGTGTGGCAACCGCACCCGGCGCGATGATGATCACATCGATACCAAATGGCATCAACTCGCGGCGCAGGGATTCCGACATCCCCTCGAGCGCAAATTTGGACGCGCAGTAGGCTCCCAGGAGCGGCAAAGCATTCTTTCCACCGACGGAAGTGATCGTGACGATGCGTCCTGGGGTGCCTTTCAGCGAACGGTCGACGCCTAGAAAGGGCGCGAAGGCCTGAGTGACAATCAGGTGGCCTGCGAGGTTGACGGCGATCTGACGCTCGAAGTCTTCCATTCTGAGATAAAGCAAGGGGCCCGGCACTGCGATCCCGGCGTTGTTGACGAGCCCTAACAATGTCTCCCCCCGGAGGGCCGTCTCAACCTGCCGCGCGCCTGCAGCTACCGCCGTGCGATCGGTCACGTCGAAAACGAGCGGCGAGAAATTCTCACCGAACTCTTGCAACAGACGGTCAGCGTCGACCGGTTCGAGTACGCTTCCAAAGACGCGGAATCCGTTGGCGGCCAACACTTTGACGCAGGCCCTGCCGATGCCGGTCGATACGCCGGTGACGACAACTGATTTCACGACGCCCTCCTCAAGATTTCCATAAGATCCGCTATAACGGCGAAGTTTCGGGGCGGTCTCCGCATCCACGGCGCGCGCGAGCCGGACGGGCGCAACGCGCCCTCTCACCGATACCAATGCGCCCGTGTCGGAGGCAGGCCGCTCGGCCCTTTGACTCGCTTCATCGCCAGTGTCTGATACACGCCAGCGTTATTGCGCTCGAAAGCGATCGAACAGGCGGCGAGGTAGGCGAGCCACACCCGCGCTGTCGTTTTGCCGACCGCCGCTGTTGCCTCGTCAAATCGACCTAAAAGGCGGTCGTGCCATAAATGGGTGGTGCGCTGATGGTGCTCGCGCCAGCATTCGACGTCGCAGATCTCGAAGCCGCTTAGCTCGAAATTCGTGATTGTGCGGCCAAGATAGTCGAGCTCTCCACCGGGGAAGACATAGCGGGTCAGCGCCTGGAATTCCGGGCGTTTCTTGCCGGTGCGCGCCGCGTGGCTGCCGCCCGGGCGTGTGCTCGCCTGATGCAGGTAGAGCCCGCCGGTTTTTAGCAGGCGCTGGACGGACCGGAAGTAGGTCTCGAAATGTGAAATTCCGATCGCTTCAAACATTTCGATCGATGCGATCTTGTCGAAGCGGGCTTCGCCTTCCACCTGCGAATAATCGCGCAATTCGAACGTTACCCGGTCGGAGAGACCCAGACGCACGACCTTCTCGCGCGCGTACACGATCTGCTGCTCAGACAGCGTCACGCCGGTTACGCGTGCGCCGTAATGTTTCGCCGCATGACACGCGAGCGAGCCCCACCCGCTGCCGATATCAAGTATCGCCTCGCCGGGTCGAAGGTCTAGCTTGCGGCACACAACGTCGAGCTTCTGTCGCTGAGCGGCGTCGAGATCATCACGCCAATCGTGAAAATATCCGCTTGAGTATGCCATCTCTTTATCGAGCCAAAGCTCATAGAATGCGTTAGAGACGTCATAGTGATGGGCGATGTTGCGTTTGTTCTGCAACTCCGAGCCATCGCTTTCTCTGTCGCGGCCGATCGGCTCGAGTGGCCACGGGCCGCCTCGCGATACAAACAGAAACGGGGCGATCGCCCTGAGGGTTGCGACTGAGGCGAGCGAACTGCGCAATTCCCGTGTCCGCCCCTTTGGGTGCAGGGCGACAAAATCGAACAGGGTTCCGTTCTCGAGATCGACGCGTCCGGCGGCCCACAGATTGGCAAGTGTTGCCACGGTCGGCGCCCGGAGTAGCCCAGCGATGGCGCCCTCGTCGGCGATAATGAGCATGAGGGCGTGGTTCGGCCAGTCGCCGGGTACGCTCGATCCGTCCCAGAGGCGAAAGCCGAACGCGAGCTCGAGCCGGAGATGCATATCCGCGAGCAGTCGTTTCAACGACACAAGCCGCGTTTCGCGCCCCGTCATATCCCCACCCGGATGTACCGGTCCAATTGTTATTTTGCGCCAGTTCGGCCTGTCCGACAAGCCGGTCTCTCGACGCTCGCAATCGGATGCGGCTATGGCGCGGACCACCGTCGTTTCTGACGCGATCCTAAGAGGGCTGCAATCCGCCCAAAGCGACATGCGGGCCGTGGTTGGCAATGTCCGCTTCACGTCGACTCCGGGCCCTGCTGCCGATTTGGACCCTGTTAGCTTTCCGCCCAAAGCGATCACCGTTAGGCCCGATATCCGGCACGCGGTTTCGCCACCCTCACGCCCCGACCTTCCCCCTGAGCCAGAACGCATAGAGGGCGGCGGCGGCCAGCGCGGCGGCGGTCATGATCCCGCCCAGCGCGAGCGGCGAAGCGTCTTTTGAAGACCGATTTAGGCTCCGGACTCATAACCAGTCGCTGATGGTTGCAACGATGCAGAGCAGAATTCGATCCTGGAGCCATGCGGGGCTAAACCTTTTGCGCCCCACGGATGACACTAGCGGATAGACTTTTGCGGCGGGCGGGTCAGTTTTAGGAAGCTATGGCTTCGTACACGAGTCTTGCGGCCGCGATGTCCTCGACCGCGATGCCGACCGATTTGAACACGGTCGTGCTGCCGGGGGGAGGCTTTGGCTTCGTGCCAATAAAGATCTCCCCAACCTCGGCGTAGATCGGCGTTTTGGAAAGAATAACGTCGCCCAATTCCTTGAGCACTGCCTCGCGGAAGTCGACCACCAGGACACCAGATGTCATCGCGTCATCGTAGAGTTCTCGCCATGTCGGGCGCGGTGAACCGACCGCAACCACGAGTGCGCCTTCCTTCAGCCACGCCCCCTTCAGAAGCGGCTCTGTGGCGTTCGTGGCGGTCACGATCACGTCCGCATTTCGTACCGCTGACTCCACGCTCGCCATTGGTCTGATGTCATGGTCGTAGGCGAAACGCTGAGCATGCTCCGGGTTTCAACTCCATATGCGGATATCGTCAAATTGGCGGACCCGCGATAAAGCGTTCCAATGAGCGCTCGCTTGCACACCGCTTCCGAGCAGAGCGAGAACGTGACTTTCCGGTGCCGCAAGGTGCTTTGTGACCGCGGCCGAGACTGCAGCCGTGCGCATCTCGGTGATGAGGCGTCCGTCCATAACGGCAAGAGGCTCGCCGGTATCGGAACGCGATAGCAGGATGATCCCAAAATGGGTGGGTAGGCCAGTGCCGGCGTTTCCTGGATAGAAGCTGACGAGTTTCACACCCATCGCCTCTTGCATAACTGCGGGCATGATGCCGAGGTAGCGCTTGCCTTCCTCAATCGTTAGCATGTTGCGCACGGGCTAAATCACTTGCCCTGAAGAGAAGGCCGCAAGCGCTGATTCCATTGCGGCGATGAGCGGATCCCATCGGAGTACCGCGCGTACACTTGCCTCGTCCAGGTACCTCACCATCATCGGTCTCCTAACGTGGTCTTGCCTGTCACGCGCGAATAGTGTGCGCTGCGCACGCTAAGGCAGGCTCATAACCAATAGCTGATGGCGGCTGCGATGCAGACGGCAGCGAGGAAGTTTGTGGCGCTTCGATCGTAGCGAGTGGCGACGCGCCGAAAGTCTTTCAGCCTGCAAAACATCCGCTCGATCGCGTTTCGCTTTCGGTAGAGGAATGGCGAGAAGCAGGGCTTCCATTTGCGATTGGCCTTAGGCGGGATGTTCGGCATCGTGCCGCGTTCTTCGACCTGTCGACGGATCGCGTTGGCGTCGTAGCCTTTGTCCGCGTGCAGGACATCGCAATCTGGAAGACGGTCGAGCAGCGCTCCGGCAGCGGTACAATCCGCGACTTGGCCGCCGGTCAGCATAAAAGCGAGCGGACGGCATTGAGCATCGGTCAGCGCATGGATCTTGGTCGTGCGCCCGCCACGCGAGCGGCCGATGGCCTGATTTTTCTCCCCCCTTTTCCGCCAGCCGCCGAGCGATGCGCTTTCACCGCGGAACTGTCGATCAGAACCTGCGCGGATGGCCCACCGGCCTGCGCCAGCGCTTGGAACAAGTTCGTCCAGACGCCCTTTTCGGCCCATCGGACGAAGCGATTGTAGAGCGTCTTCTTCGGTCCGTAGTCAGGCGGCGCGTCGACCCAGCGACTGCCGGACTTCAGAACATGCACGATCCCGCTGATCACGCGCCGATCATCAACGCGCGCTTTGCCTCGCGTGTCTGTAGGCAGATGGGGCTCGATCTTCGAAAACTGCGCGTCCGTCAGCCAAAACTGGTCCCAAATCATCCCGCTCCCCTTCGGGAGCTGTGAATCATAACAAGCTGGCCATGCCAATCACTTTATGGGTCCGGGCCCTAGGTTTCGACCAGGATCACCAGCGACTTCAGGCACAACGCCATCAAAGGCCATCGCGTCAGCGGCTGCCGTGGTCTGCATCGCCGCCATCATCGCGTTCATGTCCGGTACGTCCATCATCAACGCAACCCGATTCGGATTTTGCGGATCGACGAATGTTCGGATGTTGGTTATCCCGAGGGGACCGAATAGCTCTTTGCGCTTGGGGGAGGTGAGCCACTGCGTCGAGCCTTTTGTAATGTTATGATGGGCGACTATTGTTGGCATAGCATCCTCCCTTTCATCACGGCCGACGGCGAAATCGCCGCCAAGGACCACGATCCATATAGGTTGAAAGGGGTGCGAGCGCTATGCTGCGTAAATGTTGCGGATGGGTTATTCACGACCGGGACGAGCCGGCTGCGGGTCGAGTCACTTCCGCTAGCCCCAAAAGCTGTGGCGCCTGTCCCCTGTGCGCAAATAGCGGCACGAATGTCAGCAACGCGCCACGCTGTCGTCTTGGGGCCGAGCTTAACCGGCTTAGGAAAGCGCCCGTCTCGGATGCCTTGCCACCAAGTGCTTTTGCCCACCGGAATGGGGCCGCGCGGCGCGAGGATTGCGCTCAGGCGGACGAACCCAGTTTCCGGAAGAGATTGGATGTCTGACAATGTTCCACTCCGTCTTGAGAAGGACGGAGGGGTTAAAAGCACGTGCCGGAGCCTCGTTGGCCGAAGTCGGTGACCGAAGACCGAATTCGGCTAGCGCTCGCGGTCCTCCTTGGGTGGAACCAGTTCCGCGCCTTCGGTCAGATACTTCCTAACTGTGTCGTCGGAGAGCGCTACGCCGCATTCTTCGAGATCATCGGTGATCTCGCGCACCGAATTGTTGCGCTTCGCCTTCGGGTCGTATCGATACCCGGCGATAGCCATCCCGATTATGAGTTTCAACATGCTCTCTCGCTCGCGAGGGGCCACGGGCTGAGGCGTAGTGCCCTGCGGTTTTGCCGGTTGTGTTCCTAGATCCGCCGGTTGGGTTCCGGCCCGCTCTAAATTCGACTGTGGATTGTCCTCTTGAGGCTTGCGCGCAATCCGCAGTTTTTGCTCTTCGGCTTCAAGTTGAGCCGGAATGGGCAGGTCAATTTTTCGGGCCCAATCAAGCCACTTCGCGGGGGATGATCCCTCAATGTCCAAGTACGCCCGAAGGGCCAACTCGCGAATGCCCTTGTATCTGTCGCGTGCTGGCCCGCCAACGGACACCCGAAACTTGGCCTGATCAAGCTTGAGCCGTTTCGGATTTATTCCGACGAGGATCGCTGCAGCCTCCTCATAGTTCCACTCACTCATCTTGGCCCAATAGGAAAAATTCGCGTCTAACGAATTGGGCTGGTAGGGAAGGGGAAATTCTATTGGGTCGGACATAGGGCAGTGGCGACTCCATGGAATCGCTCCGATGGTATCCGCTCAGGTCCCTGATGGGCACTGCAATGCGTTGATGACCATTAATTCCTGTTGATGGATAGGTCAGCGCCTCTATCCGCGCTCCGGACTACGTTCTTAGAGATTTCCTGTCGGTAGTTTTGCGAAGGCGAGCACCTTCGCGTCCCTAGGCTCGCACCATTGCGCCCAGGCCTCCATCATCGCCCGTCGCTTTTCGAGAGCATCGCCACGACGATATGCCGCTTCGGCCTTGTTGCCAATGGTATGCGCCAGGGCGGTTTCGCGAAGCTCAGACGAATATGGACTGACCTCCGATGCCCAATCGGAAAAGGACGATCGAAACCCGTGCGCGGTAATCGCCCCCCGCCTTCCCATCCGCTCCAGCAGCATTAGCATGGCCATGTTCGAGAGCGGTTTGCCGGGCCTCTGGCCCGGGAAAACAAAGGAGGACGTGCGGGTGGCCTCCAGTCCTTTGATGATAGCGAGCGCCCTGCCAGCAAGGGCCACGCGATGTTCCCTGCGCGCCTTCATCCGATCTGCCGGAACTGTCCAGAGGCCCGCTTCGAGATCGAACTCCTCCCACTGGGCGTTTAGGACTTCGCTTGTCCGCATCGCGGTCAATACCGCGAATTCCAGGGCGAGCGCTGCGAGCGCCGGGCGAGCCCGCAAGTCAGCCATGAATGCGGACATATCCCCGTAGGCGAGAGCGGCATGATGGCCTCGTGTCAGCTTCGCAGGCTTGGGCAGAGTGGCGTCCAGATGGCCGCGCCACGCCGCCGGATTTTCTCCCGCTCGCAATCTTTCCGCCTTTGCCGCATTCAGTACGCGCTCAATCCGCCCCCGCACTCGCGAGGCGGTTTCCGGTTTGGAGCGCCAGATCGGTGTCAGACAGGCCAGCACGCCCGCTGTGTCGACGCGATCTATGGGCAGGGTCCAGATAGGCTGACAATAAGTTTGCAGCGTATTGCGCCACTGCTGGCGATGCTTTGCATTGGAGAACCCGTCTTCGATCCGTTCAACGAGAGCGAGCGCGTACGAGCCAAATGTCGGAATTGAGCGCCCTTGCTCTAAATACCTGCGGCTTTCGAGGGGGTCCTCGCCGCGCGCCATTGCCGCTCGCGCCGCGTCGCGTAGCCCGCGAGCCATAAGCAGCGTCACGCCCTTCAGAGGCGAGCCAAGGCCCATTTCCTTCAGCTTCCCGTCACGGCGATACAGGAACACCCACTGCTTCGAACCACCGGGCCGCACCACGAGGTAGAGCCCGTTGCCGTCCGAATAGCGCCCTGCCTCTCTTCGCTGTTTCGATTGTCCGCGCCGTGAGGAGGTTTTGCTTCCGCTGCCGAGTCTTGATCAACGCGAGCCTCCCAACGTGCCCCAACATTTGCCCTAATTAAAATCACGGTTTAGGATGAACGTCAATGGACAAGCTTGGACAGATATCAAGTGCAGCCCGCAGTATTTGGCTTATTTGTCGGCCAACTGTGAACTGCTAGGAACATTAGTTTGGCGGACTCCGTCTCCGCCAGTGCTCAAACGCCGGCGCGCGGTATTCTCCCGTCGATCGCGCATCGGTGACTTCGCTGCCCGCAGCGAGACCGGTCATCCGATGATCGTCAGCAACGAGCCGCCTGGATGCCTCAAGTCCTTCGCCGACCGGCCGCGGGCCGAGTTTGTCAAATGCGCGCCGAGAGCGTAAATGGACTTGACTTCGTTGGCTTTCGCTCGATGATGTCGGCAAGATCCGTCGGCGCAGGAATGGCCGGCCGGGGAATTGAGGTAGTCCGCAATTGCGCCTTCTGCAGCATCTTCTGATTGCGGGTTGCGCGTTGGCGGCGGGCGTCGCCGGGGCCGAGGCTCAGGAACACATCGGTTCGACCGCGCTGGCGCATAACGAGGTGACGCGCGACCTCTCCGGCGCGTCGGCCCCGCTCGTCGCCGGAGACTCGGTCTTCCGCAACGAAGTCGTGCGCACCGGCCCGGATTCGACCGCCAAGCTGATCTTCCTCGATTCAACCAACCTGGGCGTCGGTCCCGTTTCCAGCGTGAAGCTCGACCAGTTCGTATATGTGGGCGAGTCGAACGGGCAGAAAATGACGGTCAATCTCGCCAAGGGCGTCTTCCGGTTCACGACCGGCGCCCTCGACAAGAAGGCCTATGAGATTCAGACGCCGACCGCCGCCATCGGCGTCCGCGGCACTGTGCTCGACATTGGCGTAGAGAACGGACAGTCCAAAGTGACTCTGGTCGAGGGGCAGGCGCTCATCTGTCCGCGCCGATCCTACATCACGTTCGAGCAGCAGGAGCGCAATTGCACCCGGGCCGGCGTCGGCGGTCCGCGTTGCGATTGCATCGACCTGGCGAACATCGGTCAGACCGCGCTGGTCAGGAAGGTCAAGGGCGCCAACACGGCCAGCTTGACCTCGACGCCGGTGGACTTTGCCTCGCTCTGCGCCGGCAACTCGTCGCTTTGCTCCGGCAGCAGCTACGCGTCCAACAGCGGCGGCTTCCCCTCCGGGTCGCTCTGCGGACGGTGACCACAGTCGGCCGGGCGCATCTGATGGCTCGGCGACTCGTTCTCGTTAACCCGAGACAAATTGGCCCGCGTCCGTGGGCCTCGGCCTCCCGGCCGGCTTCCGCGATTTAACGCCGCGTTATTGCAGCTTTGGCAGGCTTAGGGCGATGTCCTTCGCCTTGCCGTTCGTCCGCTCCGCCAGCGATGAGGGCGCCGAGACCCGTCTTGCCGGGCTCGGCCTCGCCGCGATCGCGATCGCCATGTTCGCGCTCGCGGCTTTCTCGCCCGCGGTTCTTGGCGACGGCGACACGTTCTCGCATCTGGCGACGGGCGAGTGGATCATCGCCCACGGCGACGCGCCGCGCGCGGACCCGTTCAGCCATTCGATGCCGGGCGCGCCGTGGGTCGCGCACGAATGGCTGTCCGAAGTGCTCATGACGCTCGCCTTCCGCCTCGGCGGTTGGAGCGGCGTCGTAATTTTGACCGGCGCCGCCGCGGCGAGCGCGGCGCTGATCGTCGGCCTCGCCGCCGCGCGCGATCTTCGCGGCGCGCCGCTGGTTGCGACCGTCGGCCTCGGCCTTGGGCTCGTGACCGCGAGCCTGCTCGCGCGTCCGCACATGCTGGCGCTGCCGGTTGCGGCCGCGTGGTGCGCCGGCCTTCTGGCGGCGCGCGATCGCGGCCGCGCGCCGCCGCTTGCGCTCGTCCTCATGATGACCGCGTGGGCGAACATGCATGGCGGCTTTATCTTCGGCCTCGTGCTGATCGGTCCGTTCGCGCTCGAGGCGATGGCCGAGGCGCCAGTCGGCGCGCGCCTCGCGACAGCGCGCGCCTGGACCTTGTTTGGCCTGGCCGCGCTCGCGGCGGCGCTTGTCAATCCCTATGGCGTCGACGCGCTCGTCCTGCCGTTCCGCCTGATCGGCATCGAGCGCCTGTCGCGGATCAGCGAGTGGCGACCGCAGGACTTCAGCCATCCCGGGACGATGGAGCTCGCGCTCCTGATGCTGATCGGCGTGACGCTCACCCGGCCGTTCGCGATGGCGCCGATCCGCGCCGCGCTCGTGCTTGCGCTGATCGCGATGGCGCTGCAGCATTCGCGCCATCAGGCGCTGCTTGGGATACTGGCGCCGATGCTCCTGGCGAAGCCGATCGCAGCAGCGATCGGCGGCGGGTCGCTTGCGGACGAGCGGCGGCGGGTCGCGATGACCGCGATCGCGGCCACGGTCGCGGGCGTGCTCGCGATCGCGGCCGCGCGGCTTCTCGCGCCGGTCGAGCGCACCGACGGAAGCTCGGCGCCGATCTCGGCCCTCGCAGCGGTCCCGCCGGAGCTCAGGGCCAAGCCTGTGCTCAACGAATATGGTTTCGGCGGCTATCTGATCTTCTCGCATGTGCGCCCGTTCATCGACGGCCGCGCCGAGCTTTATGGAGATCAGATGCTGAGCCTCTACGACAAGATTCAGGCCGGCGACGCGGCGACGATCGAGAGCACGCTCAAGCGCTATCGCATAGCGTGGACGATCTTCTCGCCCGACGCCAGGATCGTCGCCATCCTCGACCGCACTCCGGGCTGGCGGCGGCTCCATTCCGACGCAACCGCGGTCGTTCAGGCGCGCGACGATGCGACCGGCGAGCCCGCGCTAAGGGGCGACTAAGGCCGCAATAAAATCAAAGCCGGGCGCAACAAAATCAAAACCGGGCGCAACAAAAACCAAGAAAATCCGCAACGAAAACCAAGGAGTTCGCAACAAAAACAAAATGCCGTTTCTTTCCGCAGTATTGAGTTTTTTCAATAAGTTGCGGGCGAGATTAGCGACGGCTCCTCGGTGCGTCGCCATGATCCTGGGCCAACTGCCAGGCGCGCCGATGCGCGCCGCTCTTGAGGCCGGGAGATCGAGCTTGGCGAGATTGTCCATGAGCAGGACAATACCACAGCCTTCGGTTTTTCGGAAGATATTGTTCGGGAAATCGTTGTACATGGCCTCGCCGGACTTGGGGCGGGCGCCGAACGCCGCACGACGGACAACGGGATAACGCGGGATAACGGGGATACGGTGGGGATACGGTGGGGATACGGGGATACGGTGACACTTTGGGGATACGGGGGGATACGGTGACACTTTACTCAATCACCAAATAGCCCCCAGTTGTTCCCCGGTCGTCTTTCGCGTTGCGGTTGCTCGCCAGACGCGGACCGCGTTCAGGATTCCAGGATCTTAAGGGATTAAGTAAAGTGTCACCGATAACCCACCGATAACCCACCGATAACCCCCAGTACACCGATAACCCCACCGATAACCCCCCGGCATCGCCTCGACCTTCAATGGATTACGCGGATAGAACTACCCCACTCTCGCGCAGATTCAAGGCTTGGTATTCGGCGAAGCTGCGCTCGCCGCCCTCACCCCAGCCCTCTCCCGGCGGAGAGGGCGCGCGCCGGGCGCAGGCTCAGGGCAGGGCGCCGCGGGCGGCGAGTTCGCGCTCGAGATCGACGCCGGGGCGATAGTGGATCGTTGCCATGCCGAGCGCCTCGGCGGAGCGGACGTTGGCGGGCGAATTGTCGATGAACAGGAGGTCTTCGGGGCCCAAGCCGACGCGCTCGAACAGGATCTCGTAGATGCGCCGGTCGGGCTTGACGGCGCCGACGTGGCCCGAGATCACCGCGACGTCGAACGCGCTGAGAAAGTCGTGCTCCGCGCGGGCGAGGGCGAACTTGTCGGTCGCGAAATTGCTGAGCGCGTGGACCGGCCGGCCGGCGGCCTTCAGGCGCCTCAGCAGCGCGACATTCTCGTCGATCGGGCCGTCGAGGGTCTCGATCCACCGCTCGTGGAAGAGGCGCAATTCGCCGGCAAACTCGGGAAAGGCCTCAGCCCTCGCCTCGACCGCGGCGGCGAAGTCGGGCGCGGTGTCGGTATGGGCGACGAAATCCATCGCGAGCGCCGTTGCGAGAAAGCGCTCCATCCGCGCCTCGTCGTCGAACGCCTTGCGGTAGAGGTTGCGCGGATTCCAGCGCAAGAGCACGTTGCCGATGTCGAAGACGACAATCAACGCTCCGTCCTCGAATTCACCGGCTCGAACGCCGCCGGACGCGCATCATGGAATTGGCCATGGTCTGGCGCGGTCACTTCATTTGCGCCGGCGCCATGCGCGAGGGGGCTCCGATAGCGCCGAGGGAAGGCGCGTTAAGCCCTGGGATCGGCTTGGTAAGGCTGCCGCCCGACTGCATGTCGAGACATGTCTGAAGTTCGACGTAGCTGATCGGAACCCCGCCCGGCTCGGCGCAGGTCACTCGCGCCGCGCTTGAATAGCGCGCCCATTTTTGCCGAAGCTGGTCGCGAGCCGCGCCTTCATCGTGAAGGCAGGACTGGTAGGCGGCTCTCCTGGATTTGGGAAGAGCCGCAGACTGCGCATCGCGGCAGATGCCTTCGATGCTCGCGGTCGGGAGGGAATCCGCGAGCGCGACGATCGCGTCGGCGGGCGAGGCGGCGCCGATGGACAGAGGCCCGCCGCTGTCGGCCGCGAGCGCCAGATGCGGCAGGACGGTCAGAGCGCCGGCCCATACGAGGCTGATTTTGCCCGACATGACGAGTTCCTAAAGGTTCGCGGATAGAGGCACGACAAGCGAGGCGGCTCCGCCTGCCGGAACAATACCGCCTGCGATGGTTTGTTCCATCCCGTCGGTTCCGCTCCGCCCCTCACCGCGAGAACTTCTTATACTTCAGCCGGTGCGGGATGACGCTGTCGATGCCGAGGCGGCGTTTCTTGTCCTCTTCGTAGTCGGCGAAATTGCCTTCGAACCACTCGACGTGGCTCTCGCCTTCGAAGGCCAGCATGTGGGTGGCGATGCGGTCGAGGAAGAAGCGGTCGTGGCTGATGATGACCGCGCAGCCGGCGAAGTCGAGCAGCGCCTCTTCGAGCGCGCGAAGCGTATCGACGTCGAGGTCGTTGGTCGGCTCGTCGAGCAGCAGGAGATTGGCCCCGCTCTTCAGCATTTTCGCCAGGTGCACGCGGTTGCGCTCGCCGCCGGAGAGCTGGCCGACCTTCTTCTGCTGGTCGGCGCCCTTGAAGTTGAAGGCGCCGACATAGGCGCGCGAGTTCATCTCGCGCTTGGCGAGCGTGATGATGTCGTAGCCCCCCGAGATCTCCTCCCACACCGTCTTCTTGCCGTCGAGCGCGTCGCGCGACTGGTCGACATAGCCGAGCTGAACGGACTCGCCGATTTTGATCGAGCCCGAGTTCGGCTTCTCCTGGCCGGTGATCATGCGGAAGAGCGTCGTCTTGCCGGCGCCGTTGGGGCCGATGACCCCGACGATGCCGCCGGGCGGCAGCTTGAACGAAAGCTTGTCGATGAGCAGCCGGTCGCCGTAGCCCTTCGAGAGATCGACGAAGTCGATCACGTTCTGACCGAGCCGCTCGGCGACGGGAATGATGATCTGCGCCGTCGTCGGCGCCTTCTCGTTGCTCTTCTTTACCAGTTCGTCGTAGGCGGCGATGCGCGCCTTGGACTTGGCCTGCCGCGCTTTCGGCGAAGAGGCGATCCACTCGCTTTCCTCGGCGAGCGCGCGCTGGCGGGCGGCCTCCTCGCGGCCTTCCTGCTCGAGCCGCTTCTGCTTCTGCCTGAGCCAGGCCGAATAATTGCCCTCGTAGGGAATGCCGCGGCCGCGATCGAGCTCGAGAATCCAGCCCGTCACGTTGTCGAGGAAGTAGCGATCGTGGGTGACGATGAGGATCGCGCCCGGATAGGCGCGCAAATGCCCTTCGAGCCAGTTGACGGTCTCGGCGTCGAGATGGTTGGTCGGCTCGTCGAGCAGGAGGAGGTCGGGCTTCTCGAGCAGGAGGCGGCAAAGGGCGACGCGGCGGCGCTCGCCGCCCGAAAGCGTCGCCACCTGCGCGTCGTCGGGCGGGCAGCCGAGCGCGTCCATCGCCTGCTCGACCTGGCTGTCGAGATCCCACAGGCCCTTGGCCTCGATCTCGTCCTGAAGCCGGGTCATCTCGTCGGCGGTCTCGTCGGAATAGTTCATCGCGAGTTCATTGTAGCGGTCGAGGATCGCCTGCTTGTCCTTGACGCCGAGCATCGCGTTGCCCTTCACGTCGAGCTTGGGGTCGAGCTCAGGCTCCTGCGCCAGGTATCCGACCCTGGCGCCTTCGGCGACGAAGCCCTCGCCGACGAACTCGGTGTCGAGGCCCGCCATGATGCGCAGAAGCGTCGACTTGCCCGAGCCGTTGACGCCGAGCACGCCGATCTTGGCGTCCGGGTAGAACGACAGGTTGACGTTCTCGAGCACCTTCTTGCCGCCCGGCCAGGTCTTGCCGAGGCCCTGCATATGATAGATGAACTGGCGCGCGGCCATGCGATTGCGTCCTTGCGAATTCGGGAATTGGCCGCTTGCCTAGCAGGGGGCCGAGACGGGAACAAGCGGGCGCTCGGGCAGCCGTTCAGTCAGAAGTCCGGACAGGCGATCCGGGCGCAGTCTCCTTTTCGCGCGTGGCCGGCAATGAGCGCGCGATCTTTCCCTAAAGGACGCGAGGGCGATGCGCGCGCCTTGACCAAGATCCACGCAAGTTGATTTCGTATAAATACTTCGATGTTCCGGCGGACGCCTGTTTTCCAGATCGGATTTGCTATCGATTGACACTGAATACATCAAGGCCATATGATGGCGTGGATTATTGAGTAATTTTGCGACGGCGGAGCGCGCGAAAATCGCGCTCACGTAATATAAATAACAGAGGGAGGCTTGGGATAATGGCTTTTCTCGCCGGCGCCAATAACGCTGTTCTCATCAACAATTGCCAGAACTTGTCCAACCTCACAGTGCAGTTGCAGGTGACGGAGGACTTGATCACGCTCGAGGACACTGGATTCTCGGTGCAGTTGAACTGCTACCCGCAAATCGGAGCGATAACCCCGAACTCGACCCAGGGAACAACCTTTCAGGGCGAGGTCGTCGGCCAGCTCGAGTGGTTTCAATATGTCCTGATCATCGGGAACAACAGCGCCAGTTTTGAAATTCAATACTGGGCCCACGCGAAATCGTTTCAGAACGCCGGGCCGGGAGGGAATCCGCCCGAAATCCGCTGGCCGCCGGGATATACGCCAAATCCCCTCAACACGAGTCCCTGGCTGCCGGTGTTCCCCGGCACGGCGGTCACCGGCAGCGTCGGGTCGGTGTCGTCGAACCGGATTCCTGCCGGCTCGACGATAACCATCGCGCTCGCGACCGACAGCAACGGCAATGTGACCGGGGCGACGTTCAGCATCGCCGATCCGAACGGGAATGTTCAGTCGGGCAGCACCAAGCCGTGGTCCGACTACGCCGGTCAGACCGAGCCTCCGGAATACGCCCTCTTTCCGATCTACGGCTTTCAGCTCAACGTATCGTCGGCGCCGGGCTTGCCGGTCATGTTTACGTCAGGGGCCGGCACGCTGACCTATTCGGTGTCGTCCGGCGCGCTTTCCGTCCAGACTGCCAACACATGCGGCGGCATCCAGCCCGGCACCGCCGAAAACTCCAACGTCGTCTACCAGGCCGTCACGCCGGCGTCCGGGTCCACGGTCCGCCAGTCCTTCGCCACTCCCGCGATGGGGATGAATTTCTATTTCGACAAATCGACCTTTGGCCAGGATGAGGTGACGCAGACGTCGACCTGGGGGTTGGCCTATTGGCTCGCGATCAGCGGTCTGTGGAGACAATGGCTGGGATTCAAGCAGCCGTCCGATCTTAACGGGCCGCCCAATCCCGCCCCGACAATCACGGCGGCGATCAGCGGCGCATTGAATCCTGGCCTCACCGCAGTCCAGATCGCGACGATCGCCAACAACCTGCCGGTTGTCGACACGTTCGGACCGCCGCCGGTTCAGGCGATCGACGACACGCTCGTCGTCAATTTTCAGACCTTCTTCTGCCCCTTCACCACCTCCTTCCCGAACCTCAACGCCTTCAACGCGCTCAATCCGCATCAGGTCGCCATTGTGACCCTGACGGCGAGCTTGACCGTGCAAATCCCGACCGGCCCGAACAACGCCACCACTCCCTTCACCCTCACCGCCGGGGCGAACATCGAGCTGGCGAAGGGCGAGGATCCGTTTTTCGTCAATCTCAACCCGACCAGTCCGCAAGCCTTCCCCTCCTGGCTCAGTTTCGATCTCAGGCTGTTCAAGGTTACCGCCAGTCAGGCGCGTCAGATGTTCAGCGTGGCGAATCCGACGACCGCGGACCCCGCCGCCGCAAACGGCCCGATCGCCTATATTCAGGCCGTCCTCAACCACCTCAACAATCCGAGCCTGATCACCAACGGCGACACCTTCGACAGCGCGCTGGCGCAGGACGAGGGTTCGTCGGCGCTCGAGTTTTTGCCCACGAACAATGCGGGCCAGCCCGTGTTCAATTTCGCGGTGGCGCGCGTGCGGCTCACCTCCGGCATCACGACCACGGTCGGTCCGGTGCGCGTCTTCTTCCGTCTGCTTAACGCTGCGAGCACGAACTCGACCTTCACCGAGGTGGGAACGGGGGCGGGGACCTACCGCTGGGGCACGAACGGAACGGCCGGACACAAGATCGCGCTTCTCGGCGTCGAACGGTCTGAGTTTGTGGCGGTTCCCTGTTTCGCGACAGAGCGGGTCAACCTGAATCAGCCGGCCGACATGAAGACGCAGACAGACCCGCCGAACGTCCAGATGATCACCACCGTTCCCGGCCAGGAGGTGGACTCCTATTTCGGCTGCTGGCTCGATGTGAACCAGACCACGCCATTCATGATTCTCATTCCTCCGTTCCTGCAGTCCGCATGGGACGGGCCGTGGACCGGTACGGAATCGCTGAGCGCGGCGATCGCCGTCGCGCCGCACCAGTGTCTCGTGGCTGAGATCCGGTTCGACGACACTCCCGTTCCGAACGGCGCGGCCTCATCGACTTCGGACAAGCTCGCGCAGCGAAACATCGCCTGGCTGGACGGCCCACAATGACGGCGCATCCTTTCGACATCAAGGCGTCCGCTTCCGCGAACCCGCCCGACGAACTGATGATCACCTGGGGAAACATGCCCGAGGGAAGCATCGCATCGATCTATCTGCCTGCGGTGGCTTCCGCCGACATCATCACGCTCGCGAATTCGATGTACGGAAGTCATCGTCTCAGCGTGAGCGACGAGCACACCATCCAGTGCCCGAGCGGCAACGTGACGCTGGTTCCGGTGCCGCAGGGCCAGGGCCGGTATGCGGGCCTGCTTTCGGTGGATTTACCCTCGGCGGGGCGCCGCAGCCACTCCTATACGATCGCCGTTCGCCAGCTGACGCAGGTCAGCTCGTCGTCTCGGCCGCCCCCGCCTCCGATTCAGATCGCTGAACGGCGAACGCCCGAAATCGCCGTGCCGCCAAAGCCCTTCTCCTGGCGCCAGGCCCAGGGCGCATTTCAGTACACCATCACCGTGAAGCCGGCGGGCGAACTGCTCTATCCGCAGGAGCGCCTGCTGGCGTGGCTCAAGTGGCGCATCGGGGTGACGCCGCCCGCGAGCCGCTGGCGTCCGGTGCTGGGCCGATACCTCAGCCTGACCGAAGGTCTGGTCACCACTTTGGGCGGCGACCCGAGCAAGATTCCGCCATCGCAGACCGGCGCGGCGCCAGGGAAGGGGCAGTCGCCCCCGCCGCATGGCGAGCATGAGACAACCGGCAAGGTCGTGGCGATCGACTACGATCGCTTCGGCGATTTCTGCGGCTTCACGGTCTTGTCAGAGCATGGACGAGAGCGGCATTTCCACGCGCGCGAAACCAGGATCGAAGAGGTGGTGTACCGGGCGTGGGTCGAGCGAAGCGTCGTCAGCGTATTCGCCGAGGAACACGATCGCCATCGGCCCGAGAGGTTGGTCTTGCGACGGCCGCATTGACCGCGCAGCCCGGCCAGGGCCGGGCCCTCGTCGTCCCGGACCGGACGCCCGTGGGCTAGGTCCCGGCGCGGGCCGCGCGCGCGCCGCGTTTTCAGGCCAAGCCCGGCCCGCCGCGCAGCTTGAAGACAAGATCCGCCGCGCGCCGCACGGCCACGCCGAGCCCGCCGAGCAGCTGCTGCATGAGCGTCTTGCGCGCTTCGGTCGAGACCTCGTAGAGGCGCGCCTCGCCGCGGGCGCGGAACAGAAGCTCGTCGCCGGTCATGAGGTCATCGACGAGGCCGAGCCCGATCGCCTCGCGCGCGAGCCAATGGTCGCCGTTGGCGACCTTGGCCATATCCATGTTCGGGCGACATTCCTGAACGTGGGCCTTGAACGCCTCATGCGTCGCGTCGAGCTTGCCGCGGAAATGCTCGCGCCCCTCCGGCGTGATCTCGCCGAGGACCGAGACGGTGCGCTTGAACTCGCCCGCGGTCATTTCCTCGAATTCGATCTCGTTCTTCTTGAGGAGCCGGTGCAGGTTCGGCACCGGGGCCACGACCCCGATCGAGCCGACGACGGCGAACGGCGCAGCGACGATGCGGTCGGCGGCGCAGGCCATCATGTAGCCGCCGCTCGCCGCCACCTGATCGACCGAGGCGGTGACCCTGATCTTGTGCTGGCGGAGCCGCAGGATCTCGGCTGCCGCGAGTTCATAGCCGGTCACCGTTCCGCCCGGGCTTTCGATCCTGATCACGGCTTCGTCCGCGCCGGGCCGCGCGGCGATGAGGACGGCGTCGATCTCCGACCCGAGCCGCTTGACCGCGGTTGCGCGCATGTCGCCCTTGAAGCCGAGCACATAGATGCGTTTTCCCGGCTCCTGACCGCGGCGCGCCTTGGCCGCGGCCTTGTCCTCTTTCTTGCGCGCGCGGGCCAGCGCCTTGCGTTCCTTCTTGTCGAGGAGCGCGCCGTCCATGGCGTCGCGCATGTCGTCGTAGCGCTCGTTGAGCGACTTGACCTTGATCTCTTTGTCCTTGGCTTCGCCGGAGCGCGCGAGGCGTGCGATCAGCACCGCGAGACCGCCCACGGCGGCCACGATGATGAGCGCCTTCACAAGGAAAGCCGCGATGTCCAACCAGAACGCCATGAAACGGGCTCCAAGGGAAAGCGAGAGGCCAGATATAGGTCGAGCGGGCGCTTTTTCACGGCGCGGAGCGGATGACAAGCCGGGGGCGCCGCCTCAGTCCCAAGAGAGTTTGTTCTTTGGCAGGCGGCCGCTCGGATCGAAGACGGCGACCTTGTGAGGGGCGCGGGCGCCCCAGTCCCACAACACGAGATTGGCGTCGCCGGCAATCGCCGCGGGCGCGAAGCTCGGGGCGATGAGGCCGGCGGCGCCGTCGGCGATCAGCCGTCGCGCGAGGCGCCATGACGCCGGCTCGCGTCTCGCCGCGGCGTCAGCGAACCACGGGCAGGCCATCTCCTCTTCGTCGATTCCCGCTGCGCTGCGCTGCTTCTCGCCGCGGAGATCGACCACATCCTCGCAGTCGATCTCGTAGGTGCAGAGAACGCATGGCTCGAACTTGTGAGCGAACCCTTGCGCCGCCTCCTTGATGGCGGTCATCGGATCGAGGGCGACATAGAGAGCGGGCGTTCCCTTGGGGTTGAAGCGGCCGCCATGCACAGCCGCGCCGTCGCCCGAGAGCGGCTTGAACGACCAGCGGGGATCATGGGCTCGGTAGGCGAGGCCAATGAACCTCAAACATCAACCTCAAGCAAAGCCGCCGACGGCGATCGAATTGAGATAGTCGCGAAGCTGGCCGGCCTGGCCGGACTTGACGAGCGACTCGGCGGTTCGCCCGCCAAAGGCCGGGATCGGCTCGGCCCTGTACCAAGCCATTGCCTGCGCCTTTCCGCCCGCCCAGGCGGAGACACGGGTGAGAATTTCATTCATCTCGCGCAGGCGCGACTGGGTCTTCGCCGCGCCGAGGCGCTCCCGCTTGTATAGCGCTTCGGGCGCGAGCCCGACCGTCTCGGCCAACTGCTTCTTGGTCAGGCCGTAGTCGTCGACGAGCTTGATGGGGGAAGCCGGTTTTGCAACGCGCCGGCGTGCGGCCGCCGGCTTCGGCCTGATCGAGGCCATGTTTTTCTCCCTATTATTAGGCCATAACTTAGGGCCATAGTCTGGCAAGCGCAAGCGCGTCAGCGCCCATTTCGCCCGTCAAGGCGCCTTGACGTCGAGCTTTTCGGCCAGGGCGGCGATGATCGGCTTTTGCCCTTTGCTTATCTTCTCCATCGCGGCGGCGAGCGAATACCAGGCCGCTCGGTCGACTTCGGGAAATTCCGCCATGCGGCCGGAACGGGGCGGCCACTCGATCGAGAAGGCGTTGCTCTTGAGCGAGGCTGGGTCGAAATCGCCCTCTTGCGCGAAGGCGACGATCGTCTTGCCTCCGGGCTGCTTATGCGCTCCGAGATCGAGACATTGGCCCTCGACCGCGCCCTCGATCGCCATCCCCGTTTCCTCGAGGAATTCCCGCTTCGCCGCCGCGAGCCAGTCCTCGCCTTCGTTCGTGAGCCCTTTGGGTATCGACCAGGCGCCCGCATCCTTCCGGGCCCAGAACGGCCCGCCCGGATGCACAAGCATGACTTCGACGCCCGCTGGGCGTCTGCGAAAGAGGAGGATGCCGGCGCTCGTCTTCGCCATTCGCGCGTCTGTAGCCGCGATCGCGGATCGCGGCTACAGCGGGTCAGATCACATAGGACTTCAGCGGCGGGAACCCGTTGAAGCCGACCGAGGCATAGGTCGTCGTATAAGCCCCCGTTCCCTCGATCAGCACCTTGGCGCCGATCTCGAGCGAGACCGGCAGGAGGTATGGCTCCTTCTCGTACAGCACGTCGACCGAGTCGCAGCTCGGCCCCGCGATCACGCAAGGCGCGAGCGCGTCGTCATCGAATGCGGTGCGGATCGGATAGCGGATCATTTCGTCCATCGTCTCCGCGAGCCCGTTGAACTTGCCGATGTCGAGATAGACCCAGCGGCTCTCGTCCTCGTCGGACTTCCTCGAGATCAGCACCACCTCGGCCTCGATGACCCCGGCGTTGCCGACCATGCCGCGGCCCGGCTCGATGATCGTCTCCGGAATGCGGTTGCCGAAATGGCGGCGCAGCGCGCGAAAGATCGTCTGGCCATAAGTCTTGATCGCCGGGACGTCCTTGAGATAGCGGGTCGGGAAGCCGCCGCCGAGATTGAGCATGGCGAGCTGAATGCCCCGTTCCGCCAGGTCGCGAAAGATCGCGGCCGACACTTTCAGCGCCCGGTCCCACATCCGTGGGTTCGGCTGCTGCGAGCCGACGTGGAACGAGAGCCCATGGGCGACGAGGCCCAGCGCATGGGCGCGTTCCAGCACCCGCGCGGCCATGTCCGGCGCACAGCCGAACTTTCGCGACAGCGGCCATTCCGCGCCCGCGCCGTCGCACAATATGCGGCAGAACACCTTCGCCCCCGGCGCGGCGCGCGCGATCTTCTCGACCTCGGCCTCGCAATCCACCGCAAACAGGCGGATGCCGAGCGCGTAGGCGCGCGCGATGTCCTTTTCCTTCTTGATCGTATTGCCGAAGCTGATCCGGTCCGGCGTCGCTCCAGCAGCGAGCGCCTGCTCGATCTCGGTCAGCGAGGCGGTGTCGAAGCACGAGCCGAGCCCTGCGAGCAGGGAGAGGATCTCCGGCGCCGGATTCGCCTTGACCGCATAGAACACGCGAGTGTCCGGCAGGGCGCCGGCGAAGCCCCAGTAATTCTCCCGCACAACGTCGAGATCGACGACGAGTTGCGGGCCGTCCTCGCGGTTGCGGGCGAGGAATTCCTTGATACGGTCAGTCATAGCGCCATCCCCCCAAGCGCGCGGTTTTTCCGCGCCTGGAAACATGAAGGATCCGCCGGCGATGCGACTTTCCGCGCCGCGCGTTGGAGGCGCGATGCGAAGTCGTTGACCCGCCGACGCGACTGCCCGTCGACTCCGGCGACGGCTTTTGATAGCCGCCAGCGAAGGCTCGTGGACAATCAGCTGCTGCGCCGTAGCCATGACGCGCTTCGGCCTGTTTGAAGGGCCTAGGCGATCAGAGCCATCGTTTGGACGAGGAACTCCCGTCCGCACGCCCGGCAAGATAGACAAGCCTCTTTGGGCGCCGACCTTTGGAGGGCCGGCAGAGACCAAAAAAGCCCGGTCCGTCGTTGCTTCAAGTCGCGTCCCCCGTTTGGCGGGGTTCGCCGGTTCGCCTCCGGCTGCCGGTCTTCCAGGGGCGGTTAACTGGCCTCTTGTCCAGATCCCCGCCAACCGACACACGACCACAGGCACGTGCGTATTGGGCAAATGACTATTTGTTCGAATCGCGCCTCGAGCGCAAGGGGTTTCTTGGGCGCCACGAAATAATTTGTGAAACCCGCCCCGGAATCGCGAAGAAATCATTAATTTCCCGGCAGCGGAGGCGGCGGAATTCGAGCGTCGCTATTCACCTGTGCGTCGGCCTGGGCGGCGTCGCGCGAGTTCCGCGCGCGCCGTCCGATTTGAAACCCTTTCAAATTGAAGCGTTTCTAATTTTCACGCGCCATTCTTGTCCGCCCGACGCCCCTTTGTTAGACGCCCCTTGTTCACGGAAAATCCGTGAACGCAAGGCTCGATCGACGGGCCGAAATGCAGGAACTCAATGTCTCGCTTTCCCCTGGCGCCCGTCTTCTCCGCCGCCGTGATCGGCCTTGCGCTGAGCATGGTCCCTCCCGGCGCGCGCGCGGCGTCGCTTACGCTTTATTCCGCGCAGCACGAGCAGACCGTCGATCTTCTGACCAAGGCGTTTACCAAGGAGACCGGGATCGAGGTTAAAGTTCACTCGGGCGAAGCTCCCGAACTCGCCAGCCAATTCGTGAAAGAAGGAAAGTCCTCGCCGGCCGACGTTTTCTTCACCGAGAACTCGCCGGAGCTCGAATTGCTCTCCGAGAAGGGGCTGTTGGCGAAGGTCGCTCCGGAGACGTTGGCCAGCGTGCCGGCCAAGGACAGCGGGTCGGCAGGCGACTGGGTCGGCGTTTTTGCTCGCGAAAACGTGCTCGCCTACAACACCGGCATGATCCAGGAGGCGGCGCTCCCCGGCTCCCTGCTCGACCTGGCGAAGCCGGAATGGAAAGGCAAGATCGCGATCGCGCCGACCGACGCCGACTTCCTGCCGCTCGTCGGGGCGGTCGCGGCGATGAAAGGGCGTCCGGCCGCGTTGGAATGGCTCAAAGGCCTGCGCGACAACGCCATGATCTTCGACGATGACGAAGGGGTCGCCGCAGCAGTCGACCGCGGCTCGGTCGCGACCGGGATCGTCAACAATTACTATTGGGCGCGCCTGCGCATGGAAAAGGGCGAGAAGATCCAGAGCGCCATTCACCATTTTGCCGGCGGCGACGTCGGCGGGTTGATGAATGTATCCGGGGCGGCGGTGCTCAAGAGTTCGCGCAACCAGGCCGCCGCACAGAAGTTCCTGGCCTTCCTGGTCAGCAAGCCCGCCCAGGAGCTGATGTCGAAGCTCAACATCACGTTCGAATATCCGCTTGTCCCCGGCGTGGCGGCGAACCCGATGCTGAAACCGGCGAGCGAGTTGCAGCCGCCGGCGCTCACTCTCAAGCAGATCGGCGACGACCGGGACGCGGCGGCGCTGTTGACCGAGGCGGGCCTGATCTGATGGTTCAAGTCGCGAGCCTGAACGGCGCCGAACGCGCCTTCGGCTTTGGCCCGCCTGCCCAGGCCAATCGGAGGGGACGCGCGCCCGCCGCCCTGGTCGGCGCCGCCGCGTTCGCCGCTGCGCTTGTTCTGCTGCCGATCCTGGTCACGGTCGTTCAGGCGTCCGGAGTGAGCCCGCAAAGCGCGACGAATTTGCTGATGCGTCCGCTTGTCGGGCGGCTGCTTGTCAATACGATCGGATTGGTTGTCGCCGCGTCCGCGACCTGCGCGCTCGTCGGGACGGCGTCGGCGTGGCTGATCGAGCGGACGGATCTTCCAGGGCGGAAGGTTTGGTCCGTGCTGGCCGTCGCGCCGCTGGCGATTCCACCCTTCATCTCGAGCTACGCCTGGGTCTCGCTCAGCAACGGGCTGCAGGATTTCGGCGGCGCGCTGCTGGTGGTGACCTGCGCCTACTATCCGCTGGTCTATCTGCCGGTCGCCGCCGCGCTGCGCGGTCTCGATCCGGGCTTGGAGGAAAGCGCGCGATCGCTGGGTCACGGGCCCTGGGGATGCTTCTTCCGCGTCGTCGCGCCGCAACTGCGCCCGGCGCTGTACGGCGGCGTATTGCTGGTCGCGCTCGACGTCCTGATCGAGTTCGGCGCCTTCGCGCTGCTGCGTTTCCGCACTTTCACCACCGAGCTCTACGCTCAATACCGGACAGGACTGGACGGTCCGGAATCCTCGCTGTTGGCGGTCGTGCTGATCGCCCTCTGTCTCGTCTGCGTGATCGGAGAACTGAACATGCGCGGCCGGGCGCGCTATGCGCGTGTCGGCTCCGGCGCCCGACGGATCGCGGCGCCCGTGGGTCTCGGATGGATCCGATGGCCGGCTCTGCTGGCGTTTGCGGCGCTGACGATCGCGACGCTCGGCGTGCCGCTCGGCATGATCGGCTACTGGCTGATGCAGCACGCCCAGGCCGCGACCTCGCCGGTCGCGCCATCCTGGCCGCTTCTGTTCGCCGCCACGCTCGCTTCCGTCGGTTATGGCCTGGCCGGCGCCGCCGCGGCGCTTGTGCTTGCGGCGCCGCTCGCCTACCTCGCGACGCGTTACCCGAGCCGGCTGTCGATCGCTCTCGAGCGGGTCGCTTATCTCGCGCAGGGCGTGCCGGCCATCGTCGTCGCGCTGGCGTTCATTTCGCTGACGGTGCAGACGATCCGGCCGCTCTACCAAAGCGCGGCGCTGCTGGTCGTCGCCTATGCGATCCTGTTCCTGCCGTTCGCTCTGGTCGGGGTCCGCTCGGCGCTCGCGCAGGTCCAGCTTGGGCTTGAGGAGGCGGGCCGCTCGCTGGGGCTCGGCTGGTTCTCGGTCACGGTCCGAATCCTCGCGCCGCTCGCGGGACCGGGCGTTGGAGCGGGAGCCGCCATGGTGTTCGTCTTCGTCGCCACCGAGTTGACGGCGACGCTCCTCCTGGCGCCGATCGGCACGCGCACGCTCGCCACCGAGGTCTGGGCCAATACGACGTCGCTCGCCTTCGCCGCCGCCGCGCCGTTCGCGGCGACGATGCTGGCGATCTCGCTCTTGTCCACTTGGCTTCTGGCGCACCGTTTCGGCGCCGCCGCATTTCCGGTTCGGGCCTGACGATGGCTGAGGTGCGCATTTCGGGGCTGACCAAGGCCTTTGGCGGGACGCCGATATTGCGCGGAGTTGATCTCGTCGTGCCGTCGGGCGCGCTGTTTGCAATCCTGGGCGCGTCGGGCAGCGGCAAGACGACGCTGCTGAGGTTGCTCGGCGGGTTCGAGCGCGCCGATTTGGGGACGATCGAGATCGACGGCCGGCTGGTTTCGGGTCCGGGGCTCCACGTGTCGCCGGAAAGGCGCGAGATTGGCTACGTGACCCAGGAGGGGTCGCTCTTTCCCCACCTGACGGTCGCGGCGAACGTCGTCTTCGGGCTCCCGCGGCGGCAGCGTCGTGACCGCAACAAGGCCGAAGCGATGCTGGAAAGCGTCGGCCTTCCCGCTTCCTACGCCACCCGCGCGCCCCACGAGCTCTCCGGCGGCGAGCAACAACGGGTCGCGCTGGCTCGCGCGCTCGCTCCGCAGCCAAAGCTCGTGCTGCTCGACGAGCCCTTCTCGGCTCTCGACGCCTCGCTTCGCATCGAAACCCGTGAAGCCGTGGCGGCGATCCTGCAGGCCGTGGGAGCGACCGCGCTATTGGTGACGCACGACCAGTCGGAAGCCCTGTCCATGGGCCGCGAGGTCGCCGTGCTGCGCGACGGCGCGTTGGCGCAGGTTGCGCCGCCTGAAGAGTTGTATCGCCAGCCCGTGGATGCGGCGCTGGCCCAATTCGTGGGCGAGGCGGCGCTGCTGCCGGGCGTCGTCGAGGGAGGGTTCGCCACCTGTGCGCTGGGGCGGCTCAAGCTTGCGCGCCCCGCGCCGGACGGGCCGGCGGACGTGATGGTGCGGCCGGAGCAGATTTGGTTCGAGCCGCGCGCCCGGCCCGGCGCGGCCGAAGGGCAGGTTCTCGCCGTAACCTATTATGGCCACGACGCCAGCGTCGCCGTTGCGCTGGATGGGGTCGACCAGCCGACCACCGCGCGCGTCGCCGGCCACATGGCCCCCGAGCAGGGCGCCCGGGTCTGGCTCAGCGTCGAAGGCCCGGCGATGGCCTATTCGCGCGCAGCTCCGCTTCCGCGGTCCGAAAACCTCGCCCGGCCGCCGGGCGTGCGGTCCCGGACGCTTCCGAAGCGCGCCTTTGTCCCAACCGTCAGGGAGAGACTGACATGAGCAGAGATCGCGACATGGCTTCGCGCGTGGGCCGCCGCGCTTTGGCGCTCGGCACATGGGCGGCGCTGGCGGTCGCCGCGCCATACGCGGCGCTGTCCGCCACACAACCGGCAAGCTTCCTCGACGGGATCCATCGGCAGACGACGTTGTCCACGACGGTCCCCGACAATGGCGACCAGAACCCCTACGCGATCGTGGTCGCGCCGGTCTCCGCGGGCTCGGTCCAGAAGGACGACGTGCTGGTCACCAATTTCAACGACGGCGGCAATCTGCAGGGACTCGGGACCACGATCGTCGACTACAATCCGACGACCAAGAAGCTCACCACCTTCGCCGCGCTCCCGCGCGATCTTAAGGGGTGTCCCGGCGGCGTCGGCCTGTCCACGGCGATGACCATGCTCAAGTCCGGCTGGGTCATTGTCGGCAGCGCGCCGAGCGCCGACGGCACCACCGCGACCAAGGGAACGGGCTGCCTCATCATCCTCGACGCCAACGGCAAGGTCGCCGGCACGATCGCCGGCGACAACATCAACATGCCCTGGGGCAATATGGCGGTGATCGACAACGGCGATACCGCGACCATGTTCGTCAGCAACGCGGGCTTTGGCGTCGGGTCGCCGGAAGGCGATCCGCGCGTGGTCAATGAGGCGACAGTGTTGCGCATCAGGCTCTCGATCCCGGAGGGCAAGCCGCCGGCTGTCGTCGATCAGACCGTCGTCGGCAGCGGCTTCGGCTCGCAGCCGAGCAAGGACGCGTTCCTGGTCGGGCCGACCGGCCTGGCGCTCGGCGCCAACGATACGCTTTACGTCTCGGACGCGACCGGCAACCGGATCAGCGCGATCTGGGACGCCGCCACCCGCGATCACAGCGCCGGCGTCGGCCGGACTGTGACCAAGGATGGCCTCCTGCAAACGCCGCTGGCGATGACGACGGCGCCGAACGGCCATCTCCTGGTGATCAACGCCAAGAACGGGCAGGTGGTGGAAATCGATCCGGTCAGCGGCGACCAGATCAAGGCGCGCTGGATCGATCCGAACAAGGCGCAGAAGCCGCCGGGAAGCGGCGACCTGTTCGGCATCGCCATGACCCCGGCCGGCGACGGGTTCTACTATGTCGAGGACGAGTCGAACACGCTCGTGATCGCGCGGTGAGCTGCCCGTTCCACCCGGCAAGGGGCGGCCCGTCGCGGCGCGGATTGCTCGCAGGCGCCGGCGGATTGCTGGCGGGCGCGGGACTGGGAAAGGTCGCCCGCGCGGCTGCGCCGGAGGCTCCGGCTGGCCCGCTCAGGGAAGCGTTCTTCGGCCAGCACCAGAGCGGCATCGCGACGCCCGCGCAGACGAACAGCTACCTCGTCGCCTTCGACCTCGTCGCCAAGACGGTCGACGAGGTGACGACGATGCTGCGGCTGTGGACGGACGCCGCGCAGCGGATGACGGCGGGAGAGACGGCGCGCCCGCTCGGCGACGATGTCAGCATAGAGGGGCCGGACGGCGGATCGGCGCTGGGTCTTCCGCCGTCGCGGCTGACGATCACGTTCGGTTTCGGTCCGGGGCTGTTCATCAAGAACGGCGTCGACCGTTATGGTCTCGCCGCCAGACGGCCGGAAGCGCTCGTCGACCTGCCGAAATTCAACGGCGATCAGTTGCAGCCCGCGCGCACCGGCGGCGACATCTCGGTTCATGCATGCGCCGACGACCCGCAGGTCGCGTTTCATGCGGTGCGCGAGCTCGACCGGCTGTCCTATGGTCTGGCTCAGATTCGGTGGGCGCAGGCGGGCTTCCTGCCCGACGCGCCCGCGGGCGAGAATCCGCGCAACCTGATGGGCTTCAGGGACGGGACGGTCAATCCGCCGCTTCCCGGCGCGCCCGCAAGACCCGACGCTCCACGAGGGTTCGACGATGTGGTGTGGGTCGGCGAGGCGGGTCCCGACTGGATGAGCGGCGGCAGCTATATGGTGGCGCGGCGGATCAGGATTTCGCTCGAGCATTGGGATCGAACCGAGGTCGACTTCCAGGAGCAGGTGATCGGCCGGCACAAATATTCCGGGGCGCCGATCGGCAAGCCCGGTGAAAACGATCCTCTCGACCTCGACCGCGCGGACAAGGACGGCAACCCGCTGATCGCCGACAACGCCCATGTCCGCCTCGGCGCGGCGTCGGAAAATGACGGCGCGCAGATCCTGCGCCGATCCTATTCCTACAATGACGGGGTCAGCTTCACCGCCGAGCGCTGGCCGCCGTGGCGCCAGGGGATGCTCTACGACGCCGGACTGATGTTCATCGCCTACCAGCGCGATCCGCGCTCGGGCTTCATCAAGATCTATCAAAACATGTCCAAGCTCGACGCGCTGAACCAGTTCACGACCCACACCGGCGGCGGCCTGTTTGCTTGTCCCGCCGGCGTCCGTGAGGGCGAATTCATCGGCCAGCGATTGTTCGGGCCGCGGGCGTGATCGCCGCGACGCCGCGTCCTGGCGTTGCGGCTGCAAGCTAAGGCGCTCTGCGGTTCTTGGTGACAAGCCGCGCCCTCGGGAGTAGATTCGCGCGCAGAGAGCCCGCGCGAGACTCCGCGACGTTACGTTCCTCTTCTGGCTGACGCCCGAATCTCGATGCGGCGTGAGTTGCATGGAGGATCGCCATGACTTCCGCTTTCCACGTTTATCTCGGACCCGACGCGCTTGCCGCGCCAGCGAAAGTGCGCCACATCGAGCCTGAGGACTGCTTCGCCGCGCTCAGGGAAGGCTTCGATGACTTCCTCGCGCTTCCGACCTATCCCGTCTTCGTCGGATTGTTTTACGCGGTGGCCGGAATCGCGCTGGTCGCGATGTCTTCATTCGCAAGCGCGCTGCAGCTCGTTTTTCCCTTCGCGGCCGGCTTCGCGCTGATCGGGCCGTTTGTCGCGCTCGGCCTCTACGAGATGAGCCGCCGGCGCGAGCGTGGGCTGGCCGTGAGAGGCCGCGACGCCTTCGCGGTCTTTCGCTCGCCCGCGCTGCCCTCCATCCTGGCGTTCGGCCTGCTTCTGCTTGCGATCTTCGCGGCGTGGATCTTCGCCGCCGAGCTCATCTACGTTTGGGCATACGGACCCAATCCTCCGGCCGCGGCGCTTCCCTTCCTCACCGACGTATTGACCACGGGGCGCGGCTGGCTGCTCGTCGTCGTCGGCGGGTTGGTCGGCTTTTGCTTCGCCGCGCTCGCGCTTTGCATCAGCGTGGTTTCCTTCCCGTTGATGCTCGACCGCGACGTTGGTCTTGTCCCTGCGCTCGAAGCTTCGCTTCGGTTGACGCGCGCCAATCCGTTCGCCGTCGCGCTGTGGGGCCTCATCGTTGCGTTGGCGCTCATTCTCGGCTCGCTGCCGCTTTTCCTCGGCCTTGCCGTTGTGATGCCGGTGCTCGGGCACGCGACCTGGCGTCTCTATCGCAAGGCGATCGAGCGCGATCCGGCGCATGAGGTTGCAGTCGAGTTCCCGCACAGCGAGGCGTTCATCGAATCTCCGCTGTTGCGGCCGCTGTGGATCTTCCTCGATTGCCTCGAGGCCATGCGCGGAAAGGGGCGAACTTAGGCCACAGGATCGCCGAGCGGCGTCAATTCAAGAGCGGGCCCCAGGAGGGATCGCTGGCGTAGCTCGGCGTCGGCACCAGAAATTCGGCGTGGCCGTAGATGTCGGTCATGTAGATCTTCGGCCCGCCGGAGCCGCCGGAGTCGCGGAAAAACATGACGTAGAGGCCGTTGGGCGCGAAGGTCGGGCCCTCGTTGTGGAAGCCCTCGACGAGGATGCGCTCGCCGGAGCCGTCGGGCTTCATCACTCCGATGCCGAAGGATTGGCCTTTGATGCGGGTAAAGGCGATGAGGTCGCCGCGCGGCGACCAGACCGGCGTCGAATAGTGGCCCTCGCCGAACGAGATCCGCTTGGCCGGGCCGCCGCCGGCGCTCATGACGTAGATCTGCTGCGACCCGCCGCGATCGGATTCGAACGCGATCTGCGCGCCGTCGGGCGAATAGGTCGGGGACGTGTCGATCGCCGAGTCTTCGGTGAGACGGGTGGTGGAGCGGGAGCGCAAGTCCATGCTGTAGAGGTTGGTGCTCGCGCCGTCCGAGAGCGACATCACGATTTGCTGTCCGTCGGGAGAAAAGCGCGGCGCGAAGGACATGCCGGGAAAATTGCCGACCGACTCGCGCTGCCCAGACTCGAGATTGAGCAGCGTCACTTTGGGGTCGCCGGCGCCGAACGACATATAGGCGACCTGCTGGGCCGACGGCGAAAATTGCGGAGTGACGACGAGCTCTTCGCCGCTGCCGAGGACCTTCACGTTGGCGCCGTCCATGTCCATGATCGCCAGCCGCTTGCGCCGCTTTTCCTTCGGACCGGTCTCATCGACGAAGACGACCCGAGAATCGAAAAAGCCCTTTTCGCCGGTGACGCGCGTGAACACCGCGTCCGCGATCATGTGAGCGACCCGGCGGCCATTCACTGCGTCGGTCGTGTACTGCTGGCCGGCGACCTGCTCGCCGGTCGCCGTATCCCATAGCCGGAACTGGGCGGTGACGCGGCCGGCGTCCGGACGCAGCACCCGTCCTGTCAGGACGAATTGAGCGTCGGACGACTTCCAGGCCTCGAGGTTCGGCGCGGCGTCCGGATTGGCGACGGTTTCGGGAAAGTTCGCGGGGTTAAGCGGCAGAAGGAAGATCGACCGGGCGAAATCCGCGGCGACGACGCCGCTGATCTTGCCGGTATCCTCGCCGGCAAATGGCGTCACCGCGATCGTCACGGGTTTGAAATTGGCGCCCGCGTGAACATAGATGTCGCCCTCGGCGCGGGCGGGCCCGCCAGCGAACGCGATCAGCCCAAGCGCAATGGTCGAGAGAGCGGAGCGGCGGGAAACGATAAGGGAGGCATTCATCGGGCGATCTCGTGGGACAATGACAGTTCGTCGCGCGGCGTCATCGGCCGGCGACTTGCGGATTGAAGTGGATGGTTTTGGTTTTCCATTGCTCGTAGAACGGCCGGTATTCGGCCGGCACCGGGAGCGGATTGCAGCTCTGCACCGCGGCCATGACGCTCTTCGCCTGCGGCTTGAGGGCCGGGTCTGACGGTGGGTTGACCAGTTTCGCCGGCTTGGCGAGCGACCCGTCCGCATTATAGGCGAGGCGGACCTGCGCGACGTAGGGATCGGCGTCCGCGGGCCGCGGCGCTGGCTTCCAGCATCCGAGATAGGTCTTGATGAGCCAGGCCTCGAAGCCGGCCTGCTGAGCGGACGTCATCCGCGCCGGCGCTTCGACGGCGGCGACCGCCTTCTGCGGGGCGATCGCAGCGACGGCTTGCGCGGGCGGCGTCGAGGCCTGCGGGGACGCGGCCTCGGGCCGGTGCGGGCTGTCCGGGAGTCGCTCGTAGCCGTAGGCGCCCGCCGCGACCGCGACGAGCACAAGTCCTAGGGCCGGCCTCGAAAAAAACAGCATGGGCGTCAGCTCTCGCTTTCAGGTCTCGTGGTCAGGCCAAGTCGCGGCGACGTGGAGGGCGCGGCCGTCATCCTTGGGTCTCTCGGGGATCGAAATGGATGGTTTCAACCTTCCATTGTTCGAAATAGGGCATGTATTCCGCAGGAACCTTCAGGGGATCGCACTTCCGGACGGCGCGCATCGCGCTTTCGGCATGCGCGCGCCAGGCCCGGTCGGTCGGGGGATTGAGCAGAACCGGGCGCGCCGAGAGCGAACCGTCGGGATTGAAGATCACCCTGATTTCCGCGACATAGGTGTCGCCTTCCGGCGTCGCGGGCGGGGGCGTCCAGCAGTTGAGGTAGCTCTCGGTCAGCCACGCGTCGAGCGCCGAGGCCATCGACATCGACATGTGGGGCGCGTCGTGATGCGGCAGTCCCTGGGGCGTGGCGGAGGCGGTCTGGGTCGACGCGACCGCCGTCGTCGACGGTTTGCTTTGTCCGATGAGCTTGGCGATCGTGTTCGGGTCAAAATTGTGCGTTGGCTTGGGTTTCTCGGGCGCCGGTTCCTTTGGCCGTTCGGGGGTCGCGTCGATGGACTTGGGCCGCACCGGCGGCTCGACCGTCGCTTCCTGAACGGCGGCCTTTGGCGGAGACGGCGGCTGGGGCCGTTGAGGCGGCATCGGCTCCGGCTCGGGCGGCGGCGTGGCTTCGGCCTTCGGAGGAGGCGGGGGCGCGGGCTGCGGCGGCGTGGCTTCCGGTTTGGGCGGAGGCGGGGGCGTGGGCTGAGCGGGCGCGGGCTGCGGCGGCGGTGGAGGCTCCGCGGACGCGCGCAAGTCCGCGGGCGGCTGGGGCGGGGTGGGCGGAGGCTGTGGCGCGGGCTTGGCGTCCTTCTCGCCGTTCATGACCTGGTTGAGCTCGCTCAACGATATCGTCTCGATCGGAATCGATTCCGGGCTGTCGTCGAATCGTGGAGCCCTGGCGAAGCCGAGCAGGAGCAGCGCCAGCACCGCGCCGTGGAGCGCGGCGGAGCCCGCAAAACTCGAATATGGCCGCCGTTCGTCCAACGCCGCTCCCGGCTATTGTTTGATCGGCTCGGTGACGAGGGCCACCTTCTTGTACCCGGCGGTCGTGACCGCCGCCATGATCTCGGCCACCCGCCCGTAAGGCACCGCCTTTGACGCGCGAAGATAGATGCGCTGATCGACGTCGCTCTGCGAGGCGGCCTGAAGCTTGGCGACCAGGTCGGCGTCGGCGATCGGCTCGTCCATGACATAAAGCTGGCCCTGCTCGTTAAGCGAGACCGCGATCGGCTTGCGCTCGACGTTGAGCGCGGTCGCGCTCGCCCGCGGCAGGTCGACCGAGACGCCGGTCGTCAGCAGCGGCGCGGCGACCATGAAGATGATGAGCAGCACCAGCATCACGTCGATGAACGGCGTCATGTTGATGTCCGCCATCGCGCCATAGCGCGGCACGCCGCGCCGCCCCCGGCCGCTCTTGCGTCCGCCACCGACTGTAGGAATGGCCATCGCGTCGCTCCGTCCGCCTTCAGGAGACTTTTTCGACCGACAGATGGTGATCGATCTGCCGGGAAAGGATCGACGAGAACTCGTCGGCGAAGCTCTCGAGTTGGGCCTGGGCCTTGGCGACGTCGCCCTGGAGCTTGTTGTAGGCGATCAAGGCCGGAATGGCGGCGAAGAGGCCGATCGCCGTCGCCAGAAGCGCCTCCGCAATGCCGGGCGCGACGACGGCGAGCGAGGTGTTCTTCGACGCTGCGATCGACTGGAACGAGTTCATGATGCCGAACACAGTGCCGAACAGGCCGATGAACGGTCCGGCCGAGGCGATCGTCGCCAGCACCAGGAGATTCGATTCGAGCCGCTCGACCTCGCGGGCGATCGAGACGTCGAGCACCTTGTCGATGCGTGCGTGAAGTCCGCGGAACGAGCCGGCCGCCTGCTGGAACGAGCGCTTCCACTCCCGCATCGCCGCGACAAACAGCGCCGCCGCGCCGCTGTTGTTGGGTTGGTTCGAGAGCGAGGTGTAGAGCTCCTCGAGCGATTGGCCCGACCAGAAGATCTGCTCGAAGGCTTCCATCTCGTTTTTGAATTTATGAAATAGCCGCGTCTTGTCGAAAATGATCGTCCAGCACCAGAGCGAGGCGAGGAACAGACCCAGCATCACGGCCTTGACGACGATGTGGGCCGACCAGAACATCTCGAAGATGCTGGTTTCCGGAGACGCGGCTGCGGCGGCTACGTCGGCTGGGTTCATCGGGGGAGGCAACCTTATGTTGGGCGGCGGAACCGCGCGGCCACGGCGGGAAAACGCGAGCGGGCCGGGGTCTGCGCCGCAAATCGGCCGAAACTTGGGCTTTTGCCGGACGCCGGAAAAGCCTGATTTTCTCGTCGCCGATTAAGACTCTGATAGGGTTAAAGGCGGGTTAGCAGTTCGGGCCGCGATTAGCGAGCCTCGCAATCTTTCGGCGCTTCTTGCCCGCCCCACGCCCTACCCAAACCGCGCCGCCGCCATTATCGTGATCTCAGCCGGCGCGAACCTGATCGCCCGGAGGAGATCGGGTTGATGGGGGCTCTGGAGACCTTTGGCTGGGAATGGGGGTCGGCGCTGATCCGCTGGCTGCATGTGATCGCCGCGATCGCGTGGATCGGCGGATCGTTCTTTTTCATGCATCTCGACGCCAGCTTGCGCAAACAGGCCCGCGACGATCCGGCGCTGGCCGGAACCTCGTGGCAGGTGCATGGCGGCGGATTCTACGAGATGCGGAAGTATCTCCTTGCTCCCTCGTCGCTGCCCGAGCACCTCATCTGGCACAAGTGGCAGTCCTACTGGACCTGGATGAGCGGCTTCGCGCTGCTCTGCTGGGTCTATTACGGCCAGTCGCAGCTCTATCTGATCGATCCGGCCGTGATGGCGCTCGAGCCCTGGCAGGCGGCGGCGATCGGGATCGTGGCGCTCGCGCTCGGCTGGCTCGTCTACGACTTCCTGTGCCGCTCGCCGCTCGCGAACAACGAGCCGCTGCTCGGCGTCGTCGGCTTCGGCTATGTCGTGGCGACGAGCTGGGTCTTCACCCTGTTCTTTTCCGGACGCGGCGCGCTGATCCACACCGGAGCGCTCATGGCGACGATCATGACCGCCAATGTGTTCTTCGTCATCATGCCGAACCAGCGGAAAAGCGTGGCTGCGCTGATGGCCGGCCAGAAGCCCGATCCCGCATGGGGCAAGAGCTCGAAGATCCGTTCGACTCACAACAACTACATCACGCTCCCGGTGGTGTTTTTGATGCTGTCGAATCATACGCCTTCGACCTTCTCCAATCCGCGCGCCATCCCTGCCATCGTTACCTGCGTGATCGTCGCGGGCGCGATGGTGCGGTATTTCTACAACGTCTGGCATCTCGATCACGACCGGGCGCCGTGGTGGGCGTGGGGAGTGGCGACAGTCGCCATCCTTTGCGCCTTCGGCTTCGCCGCGACGGCTTCGCCCGGCATGCGCTCGCTCATGGGGCTCGCGGATCTTCCGGCCGAGACCGCGAGTCTCGATGAGCCAAAGGCGCCGCAGGAGGTTGTCGACATCGTGCAGACCCGCTGCATGATGTGCCACGCGGCTCAGCCGATGGACTGGATCGGCGAGGCGCCGAAAGGCGTCCTGCTCGATACGCCGGAGCACATCGCGCGCTTCGCCGCGGCGATCCGGCAGCAGGCGGTTCTGACCCACGCCATGCCGCCCAACAACTTCAGCCAGATGACGGATGACGAGCGCAAGACGCTGGCGCGCTGGCTCGGCGTCGAGACGGCGCAGAACTGATGGGCGCAAAAATAGCGGACGCCGATCTCGCCGCCGGCCGGCGGCTGATGGCGAGGCTCGACGCGTTCGCGGCCTTCAGCGACGAGCCGCGACGCCTGACGCGGCTCTTTCTTTCGGACGCGCATCGGGGCGCCGCGCAGGCCTTCATCGGCTGGTGCGGCGAGGCCGGGCTCGAGGCTGCGATCGACGCGGCGGGCAACGTGGCGGCGCGCTATGAGGGCAGGCGTGCGGGCGCCCCGGCGCTGATGCTGGGCTCGCATATCGACACCGTCCGCGACGCCGGACGCTATGACGGAAATTACGGCGCGCTGGCCGCGCTCGCGGTGGTCGAGGAATTGGCCAGGCGCGGCGAGCGCCTCGATCACGCGATCGAAATCGTCGCCTTCGGCGACGAGGAGGGCGTTCGCTTCCGCACCACGCTCACCGGCTCGCGCGCGCTCGCCGGGACGTATCCGGAGGACGCGCTCGACCAGCGCGACTCCGCCGGCGTCTCGATGCGCGACGCGCTCACGGCCTTCGGCGGCGACCCCGACCGCACGGGGTCGATCCGGCGGAAGGGCGTCGCAGCATTCGTCGAAGCGCATATCGAGCAGGGACCGACCCTCGAGGCCGAGGGGCTGCCGCTCGGCATCGTGACCGCGATCAATGGCGCGACCCGGCTCGACGTCGGGGTGGACGGCGTCGCCGGACACGCCGGCGCGACGCCGATGCGCTTGCGCCGCGATGCGCTGACCGCCGCGGCGGAGATGGCGCTTGCGATCGAGGCGCGCGCGCGCAGCGAGGAGAGCCTGGTGGCGACGGTCGGCCGCTTCGACGTCTGGCCCGACGCGACCAATGTCATCCCCGGCCATGTCCAGTTCTCGATCGACCTTCGCTCGCCCGACGACAAGCGCCGGGCCGCGGCCCTCGCCGACCTCGACGCGCGGATCGCCGCGATCGCCGCCGAGCGCGGGGTCAAGGTCGCGGTGGCCAGGACGCACGACGCGAACGCCTTCGCGTGCGACCCGAGCATCATCGCCGGCTTGATAAGGGCGGTCGAAGCGGTCGGCGTCCCGCCCCGCCTGTTGCCGTCCGGGGCCGGGCACGATGCGATGGCGATGGGCGAGCTCTGTCCGGCCGGCATGCTGTTCGTGCGATGCAAGGGCGGCGTCAGCCACAATCCGCTCGAATTGATCACTCTCGAGGATTGCGCGCTCGGGCTCGCGGCGCTGACCCGGTTCGTGCGCGACTTTCGCGCCGCCTGAACTTTCGCCGAAGGCGATAATTCCTATGCATTCCGCCGCTATAAACGGGCTGCCGTTTTCCCTGTCGGCACTCGTGGGGGATTCGCCTACCGCGCCAGCGGGTCGCCGGTCAGTTGGCAGCCTTGCACCCAGCAGATAGGCGAGGCGCTCGGCCGGTCCCGGCTGTCGCCGACAAGCAAGCGACGCTGTGATAGGTCTGAGGGGGAGTCCTGACCCAGTCGCCGGCCAGCAACCCCGTTCATCGGAGAACAATCATGATCACCGCAATACGCACTTATAGGCCGCAACCGGGCAAAGCTTTTGAATTGATGGAAGCTCTGCGAACCTCGGTCGCGCATGGCGCAAAGGCGTGCGACATGGATCTCCATATCGCTATGACCGTCGGAGGAGTCGTCGGAGAAATCGCTGTGATAAGCAATTACAAGGATTTGGATCATATGGAAGAACTTATTGATAAAGCGATGGGCCACGCGGAATGGCGTGCGGCCAACGCCAAGGTTCATGGACTCTGTATTTCTGGCGAAGCGCGCGATCACATCTTTCGGCACGTTTAGAGCGTGTTGCAGTCCGGCTGAATCGCGCGGCCCCCTCGTCCTGTGGAGCGCCAAAGCGCGTCCCGAACGACGCGCCGGGAGGTCACCCGAACGGACGCGCCGGATTTTGGCGCGACGTGCTGCGGTATTTCTCGGAAAGTCGTTCTGCACTTACTCGGATGCGGTTCCTCGCGAAGGCGAGGCCGGCGAAACCGACCGCCAGCAAGGCCCATGTGGAGAGCTCTGGAGCGGGTTCGCCGGCGGTGACTTGGGAGATAACGATTTCCGCGCCGCCGTCGGAGGCGTAGTAAGTACCGAGAGTCTGGAAAATGCCGCTCAGACCAAAGGTGGCCTCGAAGCAATCATCCGCGATTCTGCAGGCGGCGTTGACAAGCAGAATATAGGAATTTCCAAAGTATACATCTTCGAAGTCCCCAGAGTATTTTACAAGATCGCCGGCGGAAAGGCTTCCTCCTTCAAAAAATGAGACGGAATCGTACACAAAGCTTCCGCGGTCGCTCGTAAACGTGTACCTTATGTTTGCTGCCGCCGGGCCTGCAAGAATGCTTGCACACAAAATGCTTGCACAAAGGGCGATGAGATTGAAACGTCGCTTGCTGGGCATGGCTTTCTTCCAGGATGTGCGGTGAGCGGCGCATCACGTGAGGATGGCGTCGATTGCGGAACTCTCCCTGGCGATGATCCTACCCCGGGAGGCCGCGGGCGAACAGAGCTCAATCCCTGTCCGGCCGACAAAGCGCGAGTCACGGCTTGCGCGCCGCGTGACAACGGGCCGCCCGGACGCTACGAACAGGCCGCTGTCCGGGAGGAGCCAAATGAGCAAGCCATTCTTCGGCGACATCAAGCCGGTGAAATACGAGGGGCCGAAGAGCGACAACCCCTACGCCTTCCGCCACTACGACCCGAAGAAGGTCGTCATGGGCAAGACGATGGCCGACTGGCTGCGTCCAGCCGTCTGCTACTGGCACAATTTCGCCTGGCTCGGCACCGACATGTTCGGCGCGCCGACCTTCGAGCGGCCCTGGGACGGCGAGACGATGAAGGGCGCGCGGGCCAAGGCGGACGTGGCGTTCGAAATGTTCACCACCCTCGGCTTCCCGTTCTTCGCCTTCCACGATCGCGACGTGGTTCCGGAGGGCGCGAATCTGGCCGAGTTCGGCAAGAACCTCGCCGAGATGACCGATATTTTCGCCAAGAAAATGCAGGCGACCGGGGTGAAGCTCCTTTGGGGCACCGCCAATCTCTTCAGCCATCCGCGCTACATGTCCGGCGCGGCGACCAATCCCGATCCGGACGTTTTCGCCTATGCCGCCGCGCAGGTGAAGAACGTGCTCGACGCCACCCACAAGCTCGGCGGCGCGAATTACGTTCTATGGGGCGGCCGCGAGGGCTACGAGACGCTGCTCAACACCGACCTGCGCCGCGAACAGGAGCAGGCCGGACGCTTTCTGTCGATGGTCGTCGACTACAAGCACAAGATCGGCTTCAAGGGCGTGCTCCTGGTCGAGCCCAAGCCGCAGGAGCCGACCAAGCACCAGTACGACTACGACGCTGCGACCGTGTTCGGCTTCCTGCAGCGTTTCGGGCTCGAGCGCGAGGTCAAGCTCAACCTCGAGGTCGGCCATGCGGTGCTGGCTCACCATTCTTTCGAGCATGAGATCGCGCTCGCGTCCTCGCTCGGGATGCTGGGCTCCATCGACGCCAACCGCAACGACTACCAGTCCGGCTGGGACACCGACCAGTTCCCCAACAACGCGCCCGAGCTCGTGCCGGCGCTCTATTTCATCCTCAAGCAGGGCGGCCTCGCGCCGGGCGGCTTCAACTTCGATTCGAAGGTGCGCCGGCAGTCGATCGACCCGGGCGACTTGCTGCTCGGCCATATCGGCGGCATCGACGCCTGCGCCGCAGCGCTGGTCGCAGCCGCGCATCTGATCGAGGACGGCAAGTTCGACGCCGCTCGCGCCGAGCGCTACGCCGGCTGGGACAAGCCCGCGGCGCAGGCGATGCTGAAGAAGGGCGCGACGCTCGACGACATCGCGGCGCGGGTCGCCAAGGAAAAGATTGACCCGAAGCCGAGGTCGGGCCGGCAGGAGTTCTACGAGAACCTGCTCAACCGGTATCTGTGACGGACTTCCGGCCCTCGTCGTGGGGCCGGCGAGATCGTCGCGAAATACTGAGGAATTGCGCCAATCGGTTCACCCGATCTTCGCGTTTGAGCGCGATGCTCCGTAGTTGGCGCCGCGGCGCCATCGCGGAGGCGGAATGTTCGGGCGCGTGGTCTTTGTAGCGACGCTGTGCGTGACGGCGGCGTTGCTTGGCTCATTCTCGCTCTTGGATCGGCTGCCCGCGCCGGCGCCTGTCGCCGCGGCGCCCGCTCCGGCCGCGGTCCTCCCGCCCTCCGATAATGCCGCTGCGGAAGGGGACGCTCGTCACCGGGTGTACTCGTATCGCGAGACCGCGCTTCGGGCCGACGGACGGGGCCAATATGCGGCCGACGCGCTCGTCAACGGCGTGCCGGTCCGGATGCTGGTCGACACCGGCGCAAGCGACGTGGTCGTCTCCGCTTCGACCGCCGCACGGCTGGGCCTTGCTCGCTCGGGAGAACGCGAGCGCGCCATCCAGACCGCCAACGGCAGGTCGAAAGCTTCGCCCGCCGTGCTTACTCACGTCAGCTTCGGCGGCATCTATATGAACGACGTTGAGGCCCTCATTCTCGCGCCGGAGGCGGGAGAGGTGAATCTGCTCGGCGAGAGCTTTCTCAAGCGCCTCGTCAGCGTCGAGCAGCGCGACGGGTTGCTGATCCTGCGGCAGTGAGCCGCGGTTTTGTCATCCCCGCGCACCGCGGGGATCCAGAGTCGCACGCTTCTGGATGCCCGCGGTCGCGGGCATGACAACTAACTCACGCGCACGAGCCGCGTCAGCTCGAACGGAATATCGTAGCCGTCCCAGATGAAATCGAAATCGAGCGCGGTCCCGATCGGCGCCCAGCGCGAGACGCCGGGCCCGGCGCGCGAGGCGGCGACCGCTTCGATCTCGCCGCGGTCCCAGCCGAAATAGGTGATCGTCTGGTCGCTGTCGCGGATGAAGCCTGCGACCTCCGCGAGCGAAGGCACGAATATGACGCTTAGGAAACCCCCGCCGACCCGCGTGTCCTGCCGCTGCGCCGCGCTCGCGACGATGCTGGTCAACTGCGTGTTCTGCCAATGGACGGACGAAGCGCGTCCGTTCGCCGCGGCGTAGAACGCCGCCGTCATCTTGCCGATCGCGTGGCCGACCCGGCCGGCGGGATCGTCCATCGTCCATTCGAGCGCGGAGGCGTCGAGGAGGCGCCGGACCGGCGCCGAATGAGCCGCCGCTTCGCCGACGACATAAAGCGCGTGCGGCGACGAGCAGGCCATCTGGTCGAAGACGAAAATGTCGTTGTGCAGCTTTTTGGCGAGCGCGTTAAGCGCGGCGCCGTCCAGCTGGCCGAGAGCCTCGCCCTTGATGGTCGAGAACGAGAACCGGTCGCCGAACCAGATCGACTTTCCCCCGTTGCGCAAGGGCAGGGGCGCGAACAGCGCAACCTTGGCGTCGCCGCCCCAGACGACGCGCGCATCGCTGAGCGCGGAAATCTTCGCCCCAAGATCGCCTTGAGACGGATAGTGGACGAACAGCTGGCTGTCGTCCCCCAAGGCTTGCAGGCGTTCGAGAAAGAGATCGACGATCGCCCGCATCCGAGCGCTGATCTCGTGCGGGAGCCGCACGATATTGGCGTTTCCGGCCAGATAGGAGAGCACCCAGGAATAGAGAAAGACGGTCTCGACATTCTGCGGCGGCAGATGAAAGACAAGGCCGCGCGGCCGCGCAATTGCGTGTTCGGGCACGCGCGCGGCGAAGCTCTTGGCGAGCTTGGCGAGCGCGCCCTTGCGGGTCCAGAAGGCGAAATGCGCGGCAGGACCGGAGGCGGCGGCTCGCCTCTCGCCGAGAAGCGTATCGGCCACGCCCGCGACGAGATCGACGCGCTCCGCGGCGAAAGGCGCCGCCAGGCGTTGGCGGGCTGCGCCGAGCTTCGTCAACAGCGCCTGGTCGTCGATGGCGGCTTCGCGCGCCCCGGCGCCGTAAGCGATGACCTCGGTCAGCATTCGTCTTGCCTCGCCCGGCTCATGCCGCGATCACGTCGCTGCAGCCGCGCAGTTCGGTCTTCGGCGCGCGTCCGACGACGCGAATGGCCTTGCCGTAGCGGCCGCCGGCGCCGGCGTCGATCGTCTCGACCACCCCCAGATCCTCGGTCAGCACGCTGTGTCCGGGATAGGAGCGCGGCAGGAGCGACACCACCTGGATCACCCCCTGCTCGCCGATCGCCGCCGGCTCCCAGCTATGCGGCCGCCTGACGATGACGTCGGTGAAATTTGGCGGATAGAGCAATCCGTCCGGCCCCTCGATGAAAACCGACCCGATCTGCTCGACGAAGCCATAGAAGTTGAAGAGGCTTTCAAGGCCGAACCGCCGCTTGAGCGCGGCCCGGAACTCGGCGTTCGAGACCTTCTGGGCCTCGAGCTTTTTCCAGCCGCCGGAGTGGATGAGAATGGCGTTCGAAAGGTCGAGTTCGCCGTCGGCGAAGGTCCGGTACAGCTTGTCCCAAACGAGGAACGTGAAGCCGAAAATGAGAAACGGCTCCTTGCCGTTCGCGCTGACGAACGTCTCGACCGCCTGCCGGTCGAACTCCAATTGCGAATCGAGCGCGAAGGTCGTCTTGGCGCCGAACTTCATCATGCCCAGTACGCCGCCGCCGCGCGCGGTGAGATCGGTCGGCTTGATCACGTCCTTGGTGTCGATCGCAAGAAACGGCAGCCGGCGGCCCCCGAGAATGGGACGAAACGAAGCGACCAGCGCCTCCGACTGGCGGCGCGCCGTCTCGTTGTCGATGACGATGCGACTCGTTCGCTGGCCCGTCGTCCCGCTCGAGCGCATCACGAACGAGGGCGTGGCGGTGCTTTTCAGCTCCATTTCCTTGAACAGGCCAACCGGCAGATAGGGGATCTCCGCGATGTCGCGATAGGTCCGGAGCCCGCCCCACGCGGCGTCGACAATCCGGGCATATTCCGGGCTCTTCTCATAGTGGTGGCGCGTGAGCTCGTTGAGCCCCTCGATGAGGATCGCCTCCTTCGCCGACTGACGGAGCGAATATGGCGGTTCGTTGAGGAGACGCTCAAACACGAAGGCTCTCCCTGAGCTGCGCGTAGTTGATCTTGCCGCTCGCGCCGCGAGGGATTTGCGCGGTCTTCAACAGGGAGAAGCTCGAGGAGGGAACTTTATAGCTGGCGGCAAGCTCTCTGACCCGGGCTTTCAGCGCGGTCTCCGACGCCTGCTCGTGAACGACGCCGATCTTCTCGCCAAGGTCGATGCATGCGACCGAGCACACGGCGACGAGCTCCCGTTCGATTTCGTCGAGGCCGAGCCGGTATCCGGCGATCTTGGCGAAGCGCTTGGCGCGGCCGGTCAGGTAGAGGAAGCCTTCCGCGTCCAGGCGCCCAAGGTCGCCGGTTTCGAGGCGTCCCTCGAGTTCGTCGCCCTTGTCGAGGTCGGCCCCCGACATGGCGTAGCCCAGCATGACGTTGGGACCCTCGTAGACGACCGTCCCGGCGGCGCCCGCCGGCAGCGGCGCGCCCTCATCGTCGACGATCGACAATCGGCCGCCGGCGAGCGCAACGCCAACCGACCCCGCCTTTCGCGAAAAATCCGCGTGCTGCAACGTCGTCATGCGCGGCGAGGCCTCGGTCTGCCCATACATGACGAAAAACCGGCCGTCGCGCATTGTCGCCCAATCGTGAATCTTCGCCTGAATGCGGGGATCGAGCGCTCCGCCGGCCTGGGTGAACACCTTGACCGAATCCGGGACGAGGCTCGCGCCAAGACGCGCAAGCGCGGCATAGTGAAAGGGAACGCCGGGGAAATGCGATCCGCCGACATTGGCTATCTTCGACCAGAAGCTCGGCGAGGTGATCGAATCGTTCACGAGGTAGATGCGGCCCCCCGCCGCCAGATGCGATGTGACGACCGACAGTCCGTAGGAATAGTGCATCGGCAGATGGGCGATCCCGACGCTGCGCTCGTCGATGGCAAGCGCATCGGCGATCTGCCTCGCGTTGGCGACAATCGCGTCGCGCGACAGCCGCACATATTTCTGGCTGCCGGTGGTTCCCGACGTGGAAAGAAGAAGTTGCAGGGCGGGATGGATCTCGACCTCGCGCGCCGAGTCGTCCGTCGCGGTCCATTCGACGACGCCCGCCGGAGAGGAATAGGAGCGCCAGCGCGACGGGAGAGCCCGTTCGCGCAGTCTTGCGCCGATGTCCGGCGTCGAAAGGACGACCTCCGGCCGATACGCCTCGATCAGGGCGTTGAGCTTGTCTTCGGCGAGCGACGGATCGATGAGCGCGACCGCGTGACCCGCCGCGGCCGCGGCAAGCAGGCCGATCACGGTCTCGCAAGCGTTGCCGCAGAAGAGAAAGACAAGCCTCTTTCTTTCGGAGGCGATGTTTTCGGCGAGTCCAAGGCTCGCTTCGCGCAACTCCTGGCGCGTCAGCCAGACGTCGCTGCGATCATCGCGAGCCGCCGGCGCCCGCTCGAGCGGCGCGATCAGCGGCAGAAGTCCGCCGCATGACAAGTCCAAATCGCGCATCGAATTCCGCTGCATGGCAAGCCCGTTTTGCCGACCCGAGAAAGGGTTGGCGCTCAAACCGCCCGAGGCGAGGTCATATGATGAGGCCGCCGTCGACCCCTATCACTTGCCCGGTGACGTAGGACGAAAGATCGGAGGCGAGAAACAGGATCAGATTGGCGACCTCCTCGGGGCTGCCGACCCGACCCATCGCGATCTGCGACTCCAGGCTCTTGCGTTTGTCCTCGGGTATGGATTTCACCATCGATGTGTCGATCAGGCCCGGCGCCACCGCGTTGACGCGAATGTTCATCGGCGCGAGCTCCTTGGCGGCGGAATAAGTCGCTCCGATGACCGCGGACTTGGTCGCCGAATAGACGGTCTGTCCGCTGTTGCCCCTTCGCCCGACGATCGATGAGACATTGATGATGGATCCGCTCTTGCGCCGCGTCATGATGCGCGCGGCCAGTTGCGTGATCTTGATGAGCCCGATCACGTTGACGTTGAAGAGCTCGTCGATCTCCGCGTCCGAGATCATGCCGATCAGCTTGTCGCGAAGGATGCCGGCGTTGTTGACCAGGATATCGAGGCGTTTGTGCCGCATGGCCGTCTGCGCGATCGCCGTGGCGGTAGCGCTGTCGGCAACCGAGCCGTAAACCGCGGCGACGCGCTCGGGATACGCTGCTTCGAGCTCGGCGAAACTGGCCGAAGCTTCGTTCGAGGGGCGCGCGTTCAGCACCACGCTGCATCCGGCCTTGAGCAGGGCTTCCGCCGCGGCCCGCCCGATGCCGCGCGACGCGCCGGTCACGACCGCCACCCGGCCGGTCAAATCGATTTGGGTCATCGGATCCGCGCGCCGGTCAAATCGAGCTTGTCGGGTTCATGAGGCCGCCTTTTCGTCAGGCGCCGGCGAAGACGCGCCGAAGTCGGCGCGGACCATGCGGTTGATGATGCCCCATCGACCGGTCTGAATGCCCTTTTCGATCACGCGCGCCGGGTTTCCCGAGACAAGGCAATTGGGCGGCACGTCCTTCATCACGACGCTCGCAACGGCGACGACGCAATTGTCGCCAACTCTCACTCCCGGCATGATGATGCTGTGCGCGCCGATCTGACATTCTTTGCCGATCCACGTGTCCAGGTGAAGCCGGCGCGGATAGTCGTGGGTGAGCACGCAGGCGCCGAAGTTGACTGCGGTGCTCTCGCCGATATGAACCCCGGTCGGATAGGCTTTGTCCAGTTTGGCCGAAAACGAGATCCGGCAATCCGGCGCGATATCCATTCCCCAAAGCTTATTGAAGTAAAGGCGGCGCAATTCCGAGAACAGCGGCCGAAGCTCCCGCCGCACGACCGCCAGGAAACCCGTCGTGCGAAGATCGGATAGAATCATGCTCGAACTCCGTCACCCGATGCGCGCTCCAGCGCTTCTGCGCTTCCTTGGCCCGCTCCGTTTGACGTATCACTCCTGAGGAGATCGACTTTTTGCCTATCCTCGACCCCGTAGCCCATTCGGGCGAAAATGTATAGCAAGATCGCTCCGCCGGCTCGCCGGTTTACGCCTGATTGAAGCGTTGTAGGAGTTCGGGGGCCGCGGCGACCGGCAACCAAGCCTTGTGCGTACGCCAGTTGTATGAATATCCCGTGGCAAGTCTGTCTGCGCCGCGCCCTATGGCTCGCGCCGCGGCGAGCTTTTCTCCAGCGTTCCATTGCGAGGCCTTCCTTGTTCCCAAAGCCATCGCCGCAGCTTCTGCCCAACACTTATGCTTACGAATCGCAGCCTATGGTCAAACCGACCGGGTTTCGCGAATATGACGCGCGGTGGATCTTCGAGCAGGAGATCAACCTGATGGGGGCCCAGGCGCTCGGGCTCGGCCTTGCGCGCCTGCTCGGCGAACTCGGGGTCAAGCGCGAGATCGTCGTCGGCCACGACTTCCGCAGCTATTCGGCCTCGATCAAGCTCGCCATGACTGCGGGCCTGATGGCCGGCGGGGCGCTCGTGCGCGACATTGGCCTTGCGATCACGCCGATGGCCTATTTCGCCCAGTTCGCGCTCGATACTCCGGCGGTGGCGATGGTGACCGCCTCGCACAACGACAACGGCTGGACGGGCGTCAAGATGGGCGCCTCGAGGCCGGTGACGTTCGGGCCGGAGGAAATGGCGCGTCTTCGCGACATCGTCATTGCCGGCGATTACGGCTACGAGGCCGGCGGCGGCTATGAGTACCTGGCCGATTTTCCCGACCGTTACATCGCCGATCTGACAGCCCGCCCGAAGCTGAGCCGGAGGCTCAAGGTAGTCGCCGCCTGCGGCAACGGCACCGCCGGCGCCTTCGCGCCCAAGCTTCTCAGCCGTCTGGGCGTCGAGGTCGTTCCCCTCGACTGCGATCTCGATTTCACCTTCCCGCATTACAATCCAAACCCCGAAGATATGCATATGTTGCACACGATGGCCGCGGCGGTGACCCAGACCGGCGCCGACATCGCGCTCGGCTTCGACGGCGACGGCGACCGCTGCGGTGTCGTCGACAACGAGGGCAAGGAGATTTTCGCCGACAAGATCGGCGTCATGCTGGCGCGTGACCTCTCGCAGAACCGCCCGAATGCGATCTTCGTCGTCGACGTCAAGTCGACCGGGTTGTTCGCGACCGACCCGGCGCTGCGGGGCAATGGCGCCAGGGTCGACTTCTGGAAGACCGGCCATTCGCACATCAAGCGCCGGGTCCGCGAGCTGAACGCCGTCGCCGGGTTCGAGAAGTCAGGCCATTTCTTCTTCAGCGCGCCGATCGGGCGCGGCTATGACGACGGGTTCGTCACCGCGATCGCGATCCTCGACATGCTGGACCGGAACCCGCAAAAGTCGATGGCCGATCTCTATCGCGACCTGCCCGAGACCTGGGCCTCGCCGACCATGTCGCCCGAGTGCGCCGACGAGGTCAAATACGCCGTCGCGGACCGGGTCGCCGAGCGGTTCAAGACAATGCAGGCGCGAGGCGAGCCGCTCGCCGGCCAGCGCATTCGCGAACTCGTCACCGTCAACGGCGCGAGGGTCACGGTCGAGGACGGCGCCTGGGGATTGGTGCGCGCGTCGTCGAACAAGCCCGAACTCACGGTCGTCGTCGAGAGCCCGACGTCGGAAGCAGGCATGCGCGCGATGTTCGAGGCTATCGACGGCATCCTGCGCGAGAACCCCGAGGTCGGGGCCTATAACCAGACGATCTGATGCGCGAACTGGCGAGCCTCCGGGGTCCGGTGCTGCCCGACCTGTTGCGGCCGGGTCTGAGGATCGTCTTCTGCGGCACTGCGGCTGGAACCGTATCGGCGGCGCGCGGCGCCTACTACGCCCATCCGCAAAACAAGTTCTGGTCAGCGCTTCACGCCGCCGGATTGACGCCGAGACAGCTGCGGCCGGAAGAATTCGGCCTGTTGCCGCAATGGGGATTGGGTTTGACCGACATCGCGAAGACCGTGAGCGGCATGGACCGGGAATTGCCGCCGGGAGCTTTGGGCCGTCAGGCCTGCGCGCAGCTCAAGGCCAAGATCGAAGCCGCCGAGCCGCAGCTGCTGGCGTTTACGAGCCTCGCCGCCGGTCGCCGCTATCTCGGCCGCGTCGCTGGTTTCGGCGAGCAGCCCGAGCGCGTCGGCGAAACCCGCATTTGGATCCTTCCCTCGCCCTCGCCAACCGCAGGTTGGAACTGGGCGCGCCACGAGCATTGGTGGCGAACGCTCGCGGATGAGGCGAAGCGGTAGAGCGACAAATCTATTGCGGAAAATCAGAATTCAGCTTAAGCTGCCTCCATGAACAAACCTGCCTTCGCTCGCCAGGACAGACCGCCGCCTTTCTGGCGACTCGCGCAACCACAACCGGCAAGAAAAATAGTTCCCGCGTCAATCCCCCCGCAACCCACTGAAAAGTCTCGATTCCGACGAGAGAATCCAAAGAAATCCCAGGTAATCCAACCCGCGTGAGCGGACGCCTCGGCGCGGAACGGCCACGAGCCAAGAAAACCCAAATCGATCCGGCCTCCGACTCCAGGCGTTCCCAGGCCTAATCGGTGATCACCGCTTCGAGCCTGGCGCTGAGCCCCAGAGCGTCGGTGATGACGATGGCGCCCCGCCGGCGCTCGATGAGGCCTTCGCGCTCCATGGCGTTGATCTCGCGCGACACGGTTTCGCGCCGCGTGTTGATGCGGGATGCAAGCTCGGACTGATTCGGCGGCGCGTGGACGATCGCTCGCCTCGGATCATCGCGATCGGGACGCGCAAGCCGCAGAAGCTCGGCGTGCACGCGGCTGCGAACGTCGAGCGCGCCGAGTTCTCCGACCCGCCGCGTCATCGCGCGATTGCGCGCGACCAGAGTTGCGACGACCGCTTCGCCGAGCGGACGGTGGGTGAACACGGTCTCGACGAAGACCGGGCACGGCATTTTCGCCACCAGCGAATCGTTGACCGCAAAAACGCTGAGCGAGCGGGAGCCGCCGTCGAGAGCAGCGAGCTCGCCAAAGAACGAGCCCGCTTCCATGTCGTTGAAAATGAGGTCTTGCCGGACCCCGTGCAGCACCGCCCTAAGGCGGCCGCTCATGACGAAATAGACGTCGCGCTCATTTGTGGTCTGACCGAGAACCCAGGCGCCCGCCGGCGTCTTGAGCCATGCACAATGACGATCGAGAACCCGGCATGCTTCGGGATCGAGGGTCTTGAAACAAGGGTGCGCGGCAAGCGTATTGGGTGACATCATCGCATTCGCAGATGATTGGTCCTCACGGTGACGGACCTTGGCCGCAACGTCAAGCGCCTTTGGCGCGGCCGCCCCAGTTCCTTGGGGAGGCGCCCTGCCAATTTGCCGATCTGGCCCCAATCCACGCCTTCGCGCCGTCCGTACCGCAGTGTGACGGGGATCACAGCCAGACGCTCCCGCGCCGGGGCAGAATTGGTGTGGGTGGTTCCTCGAAGTCGCGTGTACCGATCCTTGCCGGGCAGGCGAGGAACGCTGTTCGGCCCAAGATTGCCATCCCGCGTCGTCGCGCTCCGGGGCAGGGCGCAAACGCGGGGCCTCCCGCGCCGATCTCCCACCGCGCGGGGGCATTGAGCGCGGCGCCTACGCTTTTCCGCAGGCCCGGGCGCCGCGCTCGCAGGTTTCAAGCATCGCTCAACGGAGGTTAAATTCCATGTGGATGCGCCCATGGACGCGCTGGGCATGCGGCCAGCGGCCGAAATCCGGTCGCTTGGGTGTGCGGCTCGCCTTCATAGGCCCGACCCCGTGCGGCGCGTTGCGGCTGGGGCGCGCCTGAATGCGCTCCGGCGGCGTTTGCCTTAGGTCCGTGCCGCGCCAGACAGGCGTTGTAAGCCATCGGCTCCTGATATTGGGCGCAGGACGGATCGTCTTCGGCGAGGGCGCGCCCGCATGGCGCCACGATGGCCAGGCAAAGCGCAAACGCTGCGGCGCGCGCGGTCAAGCGCGTCAGCTCCGCAGCGCGGCGCCGGTCCGCTTCGAGACCTCAGCCACAATCTTCGACATCGCAGCGTCAATTTCGGCGTCGGTGAGGGTCCGGTCACGAGGTTGCAGGATCACGTGGATGGCGATCGATTTCGAGCCCTCCGGCACACCTTCGCCCTGATAGACGTCGAATACGCCAACCTTGGCGATGAGCGAGCGTTCGGCGCTCTCCGCCGCCTTGACGACGTCGCCGGCGCGCACGGCGGCGTCGATCATGAATGCAAGATCGCGCTCGACCGGCATGAAATCCGAACGATCGAGCTTCGGCTTGGTCTTTGTCGGCCTCGCCTTCGGGGCGGGAACGGCGTCGAGGATGATCTCGAAGGCGATGATCGGCCCATCGGCGTCCATCGCTTCCAAAGCGCCCGGATGCAACTGTCCGAACCAGCCGATGACGGTCTTTTGCCCGAATTGCAGCGTCGCCGAACGGGCAGGATGTAGAAACGCCGGGCCGCCGGGGATGACTTGCACCGCGCCCGAACTCACGCCGAGCGCGGAGAGAAGCGTCATCGCATCGCGCTTGGCGTCGAAAACGTCGACGACGCCGCCCCCGCTCCAGTGCCGGCCATCCCCGTCCGCCTTGGCCCTGCCGCGCCGCACCGCTGCGGCCGCCATGCGTTGGTCGTTTTCGCCCGGTCCGAGAAAGACCTGCCCAACCTCGAATAGCGCAACGTCGCTCAAGGCCCGGCGGGCGTTGCGCTCGGCGGCGGCCACGAGACCGGGAATGAGGCTCGGGCGCATGTCGGAGAGGTCGGCTGCGATTGGATTGGCGAGCGCAAGCGACGGAGCGCCGCCGCCGAACAGCTCCGCCGCCGTTTTCGAGACGAACGACCAGGTCACCGCCTCCCGCAGCGAAAGCGCGGCCAGCGTGCGCTTGGCGAGCCGAGTCCGCTTCTGGATGAGCGTCAGCACCGGCTTCGCCACCCCCTCGTCAAGCCGGGGCAGCGGGGTCATCGGCGCGCGGTCGACGCCGGCGATGCGCAAGATCTGCTCGACCACGTCGGCCGTCACCTGAACGTCGGGCCGCCACGATGGGACGACGACCGTTCCATCCGCGACGACGAAACCGAGACGGGCAAGGATCGCCTCGCCCTCCTGGCGGGGAATGTCGACCCCAAGCAGCCGCTTGACTTCGCCATAGGGGAAAGCGACCGAACGTCGCGGCGGCGATGGATCGCCCGCCACGACCATCCGCGAAGGTTCGCCGCCGCAGAGCGAAAGGACGTACTCGGTCGCAAGATCGCAACCGGGCACGCAAAATTCGGGATCGACGCCGCGCTCGAATTGGTAGCGGGCGTCGGTCACGATCCCGAGCTTGCGGCCGGTATGAGCGATGTTTGTCGGGTCCCAGAGCGCGCTTTCGATCAGAACGTCGCGGGTCGTCGCGTCGCAGCCGGAATGCTCGCCGCCCATGACGCCAGCGATCGACTCGACGCCATTCTCGTCGGCGATGACGACCATGCTCTCGTCGAGCGCGTACGACTTGCCGTCGAGCGCAAGCACGCTCTCCCCGGGGCGGGCGCGGCGCACCGTGAGATCGCCCTTGACTTTGGCGAAGTCGAATACGTGCAGGGGGCGGCCGCGGTCGAAGGTGATGTAGTTGGTGATGTCGACAAGCGCGCTGATCGGCCTCAAGCCGATCGCGCGGAGCCGCTTCTGCATCCATTCGGGCGAAGGGCCGTTGGTCACGCCGCGCACGAGACGCAAGGCGAACGCCGGGCAGAGATGCTTGTCGGCGGGGGCGAAATCGAGATGGACCCGGGTCGGGCAGTCGAAGGCGCCGGGAATCGATTTCGGCGCCGGCGTCTTCAGGCTGCCCAGCCCTGCCGCGGCGAGATCCCGGGCGATGCCGGCGACGCCGGCCGCGTCGGGACGGTTCGGGGTCACGGCGACGTCGATGACCGGATCGTCGAGCCCGGCAAAACGAGCGTAGGCGACGCCAATAGGGGCGTCATCGGGAAGCTCGATGATCCCCTCGTGATCGTCGCTGAGCTCGAGCTCCGCCGCCGAGCACAGCATCCCGTTCGATTCGACGCCGCGGATGACGCCTTTGGTTAGGGTCAGCTTCTTGCCAGGAATATACGCGCCGACCGGAGAGAAGACGCCTTTCATGCCCGTCCGTGCGTTCGGCGCGCCGCAGACGACCTGCACCTGCCCTTGGCCGGCGTCGACGATGCAGACCTTGAGCCGGTCGGCATTGGGATGCTGCTTGGCTTCGATGACGGAGGCGATGACGAAGCCTTCATACTTCCGCGCAGGGTCTTCGACCGACTCAACCTCGAGTCCGACGCGGGTCAGCGCGTCGACGATCTCGGCGAGCGACGCCGAGGTGTCGAGGTGATCTTTCAGCCAGGAGAGAGTGAATTTCATCGTTTGTTCGAGCTGCCGACGGGCCTTGCGCTATGTGCAATCATAGGTGCGCTTGAGAATGTCAAAGAGTTCCCTGGCGGCTTCCCGACCCAATTGGATGGTTTGGCTTTGTTTTCCAGGATTGGCTCTATCGACTGATCCGTTTGTGTCGATTTGCACAATTGGATGGCCGTCGGACGGCCGTCAGTCGCCTCAAAAATCTTGATCAGACCGACAACGTTAGAGGGTTGGGTCTTCCCTTTTCCGTCTCGCGTCTCGAAATTCTTGATCCAGGCCATCTGCCAAATCCTATCCCGCGTTCACCCGCTCAACCCCCCGGCCAGCGTCGGGATGTCGAGCGGCTTGAAGCCGTAGTGGTTGATCCAGCGCAGGTCGGCGTCGAAGAAGTCGCGCAGATCCGGCAGGCCGTACTTGAGCATCGCCACGCGGTCGACCCCCATGCCCCAGGCGAAGCCCTGATAGGCTTCGGGGTCAATGCCGCAATTCGACAGCACGTTGGGATGGACCATGCCGCAGCCGAGGATCTCGAGCCAATCCTCGCCCTCGCCGAAGCGGATTTCCCCGCCCGAGCGGCGGCACTGGATGTCGACCTCGAGCGAGGGCGATGTGAAGGGGAAGAAGCTCGGCCGGAAGCGCATGCCAACGTGCGGCACTTCGAAAAAAGCTTTGCAGAATTCCTCCAAGACCCACTTCAGGTTGGCGAGCGTCGCGCGGTCGTCGACCACGAGCCCTTCGACCTGGTGGAACATCGGCGTATGCGTCTGGTCGGCGTCGCGCCGATAGGTGCGGCCGGGGCAGATGATGCGGATCGGCGGCTTCTGCTTGAGCATCGTGCGCACCTGCACCGGGCTCGTATGCGTGCGTAGAACCTTGCGCTCGCCGTCTGCGTCAGGGGCGAGAAAGAACGTGTCATGCATCTCGCGCGCCGGGTGGCCGGGCGGGAAGTTGAGCTTGCCGAAGTTGTAGTCGTCGCTTTCGATGTCCGGTCCTTCAGCGACCGAAAAGCCCATATCGGCGAAAATGGCGACAATCTCGTCCATGGCCTGACTGATCGGATGGATGCGTCCGGTCTCGATCCCAGGCAAGCGGACGGGCAGGGTGACGTCCACCGCTTCGCGCTTGAGCTGCGCATCGAGCGCGGCGTCTTTCAGCACCGCGCGGCGGCTGGCGAGCGCCTCCGTGACCTTGTCCTTGAGCGTGTTGATCGCCGCTCCCTGAGCCCTGCGCTCGTCGGGCTCGAGTTTGCCGAGGGTCGCGAGGAGCGCGGAGATCGTCCCCTTCTTGCCGAGCGCCGCGATGCGCACGGTTTCGAGCGCGCTTTCGTCGTTCGCCGCGCTGATCGCGGCGAGCGTCTCCCCTTCGAGGGCGGCGAGATCGGACATGGCGGGCCTATTCCTTCGCGGGCGCCACCCGGCTTATTTTCCCGCCATCTGGGAGAAGATGGCGTCCTGCGACGTTCGAAAGAACGCCCGAGGACTTGCGGGCCATCGCGCCGGATGACGGCAATTCCAAACCGGGGCCGGACCGTGCGCTTGCCTCACTCCGGCCCTCTCCCGCGAGCGGGAGAGGAAGACTACGCCGCCTTGGGCAACGACCCTTTCGCCTGCTCGATGATCGCGGCGAACGCCGCAGGCTCGGAAATGGCGAGGTCGGATAACACCTTGCGGTCGACCTCGATCCCCGCCGCGGCAAGGCCGGAGATAAACCGGCTGTAGGTCAGCCCATGCTCGCGCGCCGCGGCGTTGATGCGCTGAATCCACAGCGCCCTAAACTCGCGCTTGCGGTTCTTGCGGTCGCGATAGGCGTATTGCATCGACTTGTCGACCGCGGCCTTGGCGGCGCGGATGGTGTTCTTGCGCCGGCCGAAGAAGCCCTTGGCGGCCTTCAATACCTTCTTATGCTTGGCGTGGGACGTTACGCCCCTTTTGACGCGCGACATGATTCAATTCTCCGGGAAAAGGGGTTCAGCCGTTCGGCAGGTAGTATTTCTTGACCTTATCGCCGTCGGTCTTGAACAGGACCGCAGTGCCGCGCAGATCGCGGATCTGCTTGGTCGTGCGCTTGATCATGCCGTGGCGCTTGCCGCGCTGGACGTACACGACCTTGCCGGTCCCGGTGAGCTTGAAGCGCTTTTTCGCGCCCGATTTGGTCTTCAACTTGGGCATTTGGCTCTCCTCAAGGCTTGACGCCTTCTTGACATTCGGCGGGGCGAAGCGCCCCGTTCGCGCGAGCGAAAAAACCGCCACGGCAGCCCTGACAGCCGGGCGGTTCTCAAGGGGCGGGGTCATACGCGAAAGAAGGCGGGCGCGCAAGGGCGTGCCCGGGACTGGACGGGGTGTCGCCGCCGCCCCTCTCATCGGCCCCTCGACGCCGGCGGAAACAGGATTGGCGCGCGGCGAGGGCGATCGAAAGCATTCTCGCCGGCGAAGAGCGCAAGCCGGCGTCGGAAAGCCGCATATGCGAAAAATCCGTCTGGCCGGGCTGGGGATAGATGGCTCGGCCCGGGGGCCGTGCGAATTCATCTGGTCGGGGCCTAGCGATTGCCCCATCCGCTGGCGCCCGCGAGCCTCAGCGCAAGGAGGAGCACGACCGCTCCGATTGCCGCATTGATGATTAGACCTATCAGTCCCGGCGCGAAATGCACCCCAAATCGATGCAGCGCCCAGTCGCCGACAAGCGCGCCGACGATGCCAATGGCGGCGTCGCCGACGAGACCAAATCCGTTGCCCCGCACAATTTTTCCGGCCAGCCATCCGACAATGAGGCCGACCACCAGGATGACGATCAAGGTTTGGTCCGACACACGCATCGCTTTCCCGCTCTGGCGCTCCTGATTCGCAGCGTGCACAGTCGCAAAAATCCTCCGAGGCAACAAATGCCGGAGCCTTCCTTGACAGGACCAGACCGCCCCGGCGGTTTGCTCCCAAGGTTAGCGGCATTGGCGCGAAGGACGACCACTCGCTCGCTCCGCGCAACTATACGACCTACCGCGGCAGCTGAGGGCGGGGCGTATCACAGCCTGAGACCGGGTGTGCGTTTCTCAAGCTCGAACGAAGGATTTCAGGGCCTTAGGCGCCTTTTTCTGCAACAGGCCTCCAACAAGGCCGGGAAGCGCACCCGATCACAGCCGTCGACCATAATCGCAATATTTTCAGTATATTACGATAAGTTATCAATATATTACGCGAGTACGGGCGGCCCCGGTCAAACTCAATCGCCAGGGCGTTTCCGTCTCCCAGATGATCGGCGCTTTCCCCCGACCATGTTGGAGCAATGGCCTTGGGGCATGTCTTCAAAAGAAGAAATGGGGTCCTGGTCCGAAGTGGATGGCCGCCTCGTGGTGTGGAACGCCGACTATAGGCGTCAGGATGATCTCTGTGCCTCCATGATGATCACTACGAAGTTCAAACGCGGTATTCGCCTGCTGATTTGCCAGCGAGTAGGTCACGCTTTGGGTTTCACCAAAGACCCTCGCGTAAGTTATCGTCAGGGTTGTGTGCGTGTCATTCTCAACCATCCTGTCCACGTGCGTATCCCGGAGGTCAACGACATCGCCGACGCTCCAATTGCTGATGACGCCTGTTAAATGGCTCGGTACTAAGAGCGTCAAAAGGGAGCCGGGCCCATCAAATGTGACGTTGTCGACCGAGCCCCTGAGGACGTCTAATTCGCCGCCATGGATCGTTGTGTTGTTGGACCTGCCCTCGACATACTCTTGGCCGTGTTGATTAATCGTTGTGTTATTTGCTGTGCCGCGGCTGTCAACAAATTCCCTGCCGTCGTTGATAATCGTTCCGTTGGCGACGCCGCCACTATGAATCTCCTGGTTACCGCCATCGAGAATCGTTCCGTTGGCTACGCCTCCTTTGAAGACATGTTCGACGCCGCCGCGTTTGATCGTTGTGTCGATGCTCGTCCCGCCACTGTTGACATTTTCGACGCCAAAAGGCCTGATCGTCGTGCCGGTGGCCTCGCCGCCGTCATTGACGTTCAGAATATCTCCGAAGCCCAGGTCAAGACCGGTTTGGTCCGGCGGGGCTGTAAAAGTCGTCGTTGCAAACTCCCTTGATTAGCCTCCCTTACGACCCCAGCGCCGCCTTCTCCAGCTTTTTCCACAGCCGGTTAGCGATTTCGGCGGGAAATCTGCAGCGGCCCGACGCGAAGCTGATGCGAAGAGTCTGGAACACGGCAACCGCTCAAGCTGATTGAGTTTTGACCCTTGGCGTACGCTGCGCGCCGAGCGCTTAGTCGACCCCCGACAGGACGTGGATCGCACGGTTGGCGATCGCCTCCTTGGTCGCCCGCCCGTAAGCCGCCATGTGCGGAGCTGCGACATGCGCCGCCAGGGCCTCGGGGCTCTCCCAGGTTTCGATCACCGCGAACGTGTCCGGCCCGAATTTCGCCTGGAACGGACCGATGCCCGCGGCGTCGACATGCGCCGCGTATTCGATGCATCCCTGCTCCGCCCTGACCGCCGCGACATTGGCGCGAAACGCGGTCAGGATCTCGTCCCGGCGGCCTGGTTTGGCGGTTATGACTGCGACTACTCGGATCATTGTCGTTCTTGCTCCTGTGGCCCGCTACTGGGCGCGCGCTCAGGCTAACCTCGGCCGGCTGAATTTCGCCAGCGAAAAGGGCGCGGACCGCGAAACGGCAGCGGCGAGCCGCCTACTGATCGAGCACGCTTTCGAACCAAGTCTCCGCGTTATCGTCGGTCGAACGTCCTGACTGAGCGGCGTCCGGCGGAGCGCCGTCAACGGGCCGGTTCGACGCGAGCGCCGAGCGGCCCCGACGCCGGGCGACCGCGACGGCGACCCGAATGACCGCGGCCGATGATTGCCGCCGGGTGGCGGGAGGACGCGATCGACGCTCCGCCGGTCAATTCGGGTAGGAGTAAGCTCCAGCGGTGTAGGGAGAGACGCGGGTCACCCCGAGGATATCGACGGCAGGCGCGCCCGCGACGCCGGCCTTGGTGGCTGGCGCGCCCGCCTTGAGCTTCAGATTGTAGGTGAGAGTCGACGGATCGAAGTCGACAAATTCGGCCGCCGGCCCGCCGGCAGCGATGATGTTGGCGTTCCCATAGGTTCCCGGACTGCCGTAGTAAGTTCCGACGCGGTTCACATACCAGACAAACACAGGGCCTGCGGTCGCCATGCCGACGTTGTGATCCGCCGTGACGCCGGGGTCAAGATTATACACGGTCATCTGGTTGGCAAGGTTGTTGCGCAATGCGACGCCATTGCTCGATGAGCCTTGATGGGTCTTGTCGCCGATGCTGATTGCGGGCGAGCAAATGGAAGAAGTCGAAAGAAGTCCGTCATTCACCGCCGTATTGTTGGCGATCAAACCGCCGTGGACGCTTGAGAACGAGACCCCCCAACATGCGCTGGTTACGACGATGTTGTTGGTGACTGTGAGGTAGGTCCAGTCCGAGTCGAAGGCGTCGATGCCTTGCAGGCCGATCTTTGGAAACGGAAGACTTCGGGTCGGTTTGCCGGATGATCGTGTTGCTGTCGATCAAGATCTGGGAGTAATTGTTCGACGCGACGCCGGGCACCGGCAACGCCGATTTGGCCCTGCATGGCGTCAGGATGAACGCCGTCGCCGATGCTCACGTTGTCGTGGATGTAGTTCTTGGTGATGTTAAGTCCACTCGCAGCAAAGTCAACTCCGTCGTCGGCGAAATGATCGATCTCGTTGCCTGAGAACACCGAGAGGTTGGCGCTCAGCCCCGCGCCGGCCCTGACGTTGGTGATGTGAGATCCGGTCATTGAAATGCATTTTGTGTTGTTGCCTCCGGCGCTGCTTTGGGCGTTAAAGCCATTGCGCGCGTTCGCAACCCACTGGGCCTGAGTCCAGCCGCTGACATCGTCCTGGGACGAGATCGTCATATTCTCCAACACAATGTTGGACGTCGGATAGGACGCGCCCTGGTCCCCGATGTTAACCAGGAAACTGGTGCTATGAGCAGCGGCCGCGAGACTTTGCACCTTGAGGCCATTGAACGCCCACATGGTGGTCGAGCACACCAGGAGCGAAGTCAGCACCGGCGTCTGGCCTGGGGCGGCGGCGATCGTGACGAAAGCGGGATTCGAGATCTCCGTATCATACACACAAAGGCGGAAATCTCCGTAGTTCCCGCTCATGAGCAGGATTTCATCCCCGGGCTGGACAGGTCCCCCCAACGGGCCAGCGGCGACCACATAGGCGGTCTTGGCAGCGTTCAGATGTCTATAGGGCGCGGTTGTAAGCAGTGGGTATGTGTAGCCTGGCGCCGTTCCGACGACGGCCGCCAGGGAGTTCCAGGGGCTGGCCTGCGAGCCATTGCCTCCGGCGGCCTGGGTCTTGCCGTTCACCGGGTCGATGTACCAGGTCTTCCTGAACGTCGACGGCGGAGTTGCGCAGTTATGAAGGACCTGTTGCGCAGAGGCAGGAAAGACGTAACAGGCAAGCAGAATTGCGGCACGACCCAGAGTTTTCATTGAAGTCCTTTCTTATTCTGGACGAATATTGTCCGTTAAATCTATAGATGCTCACTATCACGCCCTGCCTATGCTTACAACGATCGAATTAACATCGTTCACGGATTGGATAAAAATCGGAATGGCTCTAACGTTGTCAGCACAATTCTTTCGCGATTGGCCGGCGAGAATTTTCAGATGCGCAGGTAGGCCGACGTCAAAAGCATCCCCTGTGCGGGCTAAATGCGCCCAAGTCACGTAACGTTAGGGTCGGTCTGGCAACGGCTCCATAGTGCGCCGCGATGCTTGCGCCGGTCGCGCCGGCGCCCTATCGCGGTGCAACATTTCCACCGCCGCGAGGCCCCATGGACCCGCTGATCGAAGGCTACCGCCGCTTCCGCAAAGAGATCTGGCCCGCTGAGCGGGCGCGGTACGAGGCCTTGGCGCATTGGGGGCAGAGCCCCGAGGCAATGGTCATCGCCTGCTCGGATTCGCGCGTCGATCCCCAGACCGTGTTCGGCGCCGTTCCGGGCGAACTGTTCGTTGTGCGCAACGTCGCGGCGCTGGTGCCGCGCTATAGTCCCGACCCCGGTCATCACGGCACCAGCGCGGCGCTCGAATTCGGCGTCAGGGTGCTGAAAGTGGCCCGCCTGGTCGTGCTCGGGCACGGGCAGTGCGGCGGGGTCAAGGCGATGGCCTATGGCGCGCCGCCGCAGGCGCACGACTTCATCGCTTCCTGGGTCGAGATCGGCGCCCCGGCGGTCGCTGCGGCAGGGGAGAAGCCGGAGGGCCGGCTCGAGCGGATCGAGGCGGAGGTGGTGCGCCTGTCGCTCACGAACCTCATGACCTTCCCCTGGATCGCGGAAGCGGTCGCCGCCAACCGGCTTGCGCTGCAGGGCTATTGGTTCGACGTCCATACCGGGGTGCTGGCGCATGTCGGGCCGGAGGGGCTTGAGCCGGTGGACTAAGCCCCAAAGGCCTCGCCAGCGCTCTCCGGCAGGAAGTCGCCCATACCGCCGAGCGAGCGCGACAATGGCTCACTCGCTCTTGCCGCCCGTGAACAGGAACGGCGCGACCTCGGAGACGCCGGGGGCTTTGTCGACCGAGAACGGCGCCGGGCGGCAGACGGCGAGGGCGGATAATCCCACGCGCGTTGTCAGGAGGCCGTTGAGCACGCCTTCGCCCATGCGGGCCGAGATCCGCGAGGCGATCCCGTGGCCCACCAGTTGCTGGAGCAGGCTGTCGCCGACGGCCATGCCGCCGGTGATGGCGATATGGGCGCCGATCGAGCGCGCCAGCTTGACGAGGCCGAGGAGGCCGGGCCGGCCGCCGTAGATTTCGGCGATACGCCTCACCAGGCGCACGATCTGGGCGACGACGAACACGACGTCGAGCACCGCTCGCGGGCTGATCGCGGTCACCAGCGACACCCGCTTGGCGGCAGTCGCGATTTCGCCCTGCGCCTTGTCGTCGAGCGGCCTCAGCAGCGCTCGCTCGGCGACGTCGATGAGATCGCGTCCGTCGATGATCGCGCGCATCGCATCCTCGACCTCGGCCCGTGCATGCGCCGTATCCGGCCGGTCGCGATAGAGCGCGACGAGCTGCCCCACCAGACGGCGCGCCGCGGCGCGATCGTCGGCAGCGCGCGCCTCGGCGAAGGCGACATGCATTTCGGCGATCCGGGTCTGGCGCGCGACCGCGATCATCTCGCGCGCTGCAACGCCGATGAGGCCGACCAGGAACACCAGGCCGAAGACAAGGCCGATGATTCCGAGCAACTCCGCCTTGGCGAACAGGCTCTCGATCAGGTTGGTCGCCCACAATCCGAGCGCAAGCGACACGAGGCCGCCAAGCCCGGTCCACGCGAGACGCGCGAGCGTGAAGCGCGAGCGCGAGATGAGGCCCGATTTCTGCGCTGCCTCGATCTTGAGCTCGGCGTCATCGATCGACGACGGCGAGGCCACGGGGATCGGGTCATGCTGCGAGCGAATGACCGCCTCAGGCGCGTAGGGAGCGGGCTCGTCGTCGACCGCGATCCGCCGGTCATCGAGCCGAAAGGCGCGGGGGCGGGGAGGGCGCCGGCTCACGCGAGATGATCCCCAAGCAGGAATTGGAGCGCCCGGTCGAGCCGGATCTGCGGCGCCGGCTCGCCGCGCTGGGTGAGCGGCGGGCGGAAGCGCACGAACCGCCAATCGTTGTCGGCCTCGGGCAGGGCGATCGCCTCGCCCTCGAAGACAGTCTCCGGGTCGGCCGGCAGTTCGCCGGGAAAAACCGCGGCTTCCGCGACGCCGTCAAACATCTGGCCGCCGATCGTCTCTCCCTTTTCCGGCACGCCGATAATCGCGTCGAGCGTCTCGCCCCCGGTCTTTATCTCGGCCTCGCGGGTGGCGCGGATCGCCGCGAGCGCAATGACGTCGATCTCCGCTCCAACTCCCTCGGCGCGCGCGATCGCCTTCGCCGTGACCGCGCGCAGGATCGCCTCCAGCCGGTCGTGGCTGGTGTGATGGAGATGGTCGGCCTTCGTCGCCGCAAACAGGATGCGGTCGATGCGGGGGCGGAAGATCGAGCCAAGCCGCGAGGCGCGGCCGGCGCGGAAAGCGCGCATGACATCGGAGAGCGCGTTCTCGAGATCGGCGAGCGCGGCCGGGCCGGAGTTGAGCGCCGAAAGGGCGTCGACCAGTACGATCTGCCGGTCAAGGCGAGCGAAATGATCGCGAAAGAACGGCCTGGCCACATGCGCCTTGTAGGCCTCATAGCGGCGCGCCATCATCGCCGCGAGAGAGCCGGGAGCAATCGCTGTCTCGTCTGCGAGCGCGATCGGAGCGAACGTCAAAGCTGGCGAGCCCTCGAGATCGCCCGGCATCAGGAACCGGCCGGGCGGCAGGGTCGAAAGCGCATAGACGTCGTCGCGCGCCCGCTTGAGGTAGGCGGTGAACAGTTCAGCGATCCGCCTCGCCGCGTCCTCGCTCGCCTGGGCCTGCGGGTCGAGCCCGACGAGCGCCGCACGCCATTTCTCCGAAAGCGGCGCGCGGGCCGGGGTCTCGCTCGCCGCCAGCGTCTCGCGCGACCATTCGGCGTAGCTCTTGTCGAGCAGGGGCAGGTCGAGCAGCCATTCGCCGGGATAGTCGACGAGATCGAGCTTGAGGCTCGAGCTTCGCCCGCCCCACCGTGCGGCGCTCTCGAACTCGATGGTCAGCCGCAGTTGAGCGATCCGGCGCGTCGATTGCGGCCAGCGGCGATCGGCGCCCGAGAGGCTCGCCAGATGTTCCTCGTAGGCGAAACGCGGCACAGCGTCGTCCGGCTGCGGTTCGAGGCGCGCTCGCATGATGCGGCCTTCGGCGGAGGCGGCGAGGACCGGCAGGCGCGCGCCCGCGATCAGATTGTTGACGAGCGCCGTCAGGAATACCGTCTTGCCCGAGCGCGACAGGCCGGTGACGCCGAGGCGCAGCGCCCCGCCGGAGAAATAGTCGCCGATCGAGCGGGCGATGAGTCCCGCTTCGAACACGAAATCGCTGTAACCGGGCAAGGGAAGTTCCGCGTACGCAAACCGGGGAGCCTATTTAGGCGGCGCCGGCCGGTTTGGACAGTGGGCATCAGTCCGAGCCAGCCTCGAACTCGGAGGGCGTCAGATAGAGCGCCAGCAATCCCGAGTTGCGCTCGACGTCCTTCCAGCGGGGAACGGAAAAATCGAGCGCGGCTACGGCGCCGGTCGGATATTTGGCGGCGAGGCGGCGCGTCTCCGAGTGGGCGCCCGAGCCCGTCAGCGCCGTCGCCAGCTCGCCCAGTCCCGGGTTGTGGCCGACGAGGCCGACGCGAGCGTGGTCGTTCGAGAGGGCGCGGGTGAGGGCGAGCAAGCTGGCCAAACTGGCGTCATAGAGCCCCGGCTCTTCACTGAGCTCGACCTTGCGTTTCCACTCAGCGGCAAAAATCTCCGCCGTCTCCTTGGCGCGAGCGGCGCCGGAATGAATCAGCCGGTCGGGAATCATGCGGCGGGCGGCCAGCGCCGCGGCGACCCGCCGGGCGTCGGCGCGGCCGCGATCGGTCAGCCTGCGCTCGTAGTCGTCGCGCCCGACGGACGGTTCAGCTTTGGCGTGGCGAATGAGAAACAACCGGCGCATGAGCGAAGATTGCTCAAGCCCGCGGGGATTGGCAAGCGGCGCCGAAGACGTCGGCCGCTTCTCGCTCTTAGGGCTTGCGCCTCTCCCTCAGGAGTTCCTGAAACGACGTCTTGGCGTCCGGCGGCACATTCGCAGCTGTGAACTCGGCGACCGTCCAGGATTGCAACAGTTTTACGTGCGGGGGGCCTGACGAACGCGGGTTAGGGGTAATGCGTTCGTTAACGACGAACTCATGGTCCAAACGGTACTGCTCATAAGGCCGCGCGCGCGAACTTCGCGTCTTATAGAAAATGCCTGGCCCAAGCGTCACGGCCTTCCGTTCCTTATGTTTCCGGCTCAACCATATCACCGGATGCGGCGCTGGGCGAGCATTGTCAATCTCTTCCAGCCTCAAGCTAAGACGCGATCCGCGCCGCAGCGAGGCATGGCCAAGCGTAGTTGGGAAGCACAAGGCTGTCGATGAGGTCGCGGCCAATGACAAAGCGGCCGATGCCCGGCAAGGACAGGGCGTTCACCACCAGGTTTCGCGCTGTCAAACCCCATCGGGTGCGCGGGGCAAAGGCCGCTGAAAACCGTTCCGCTCCCTTCTGCTTCGAGCCGATATAGGAGCGCAGCAGGGCCTCATAGGCGCGAAAGGCGTCTTCGTGCCGCCCGTCCGCTTTGGCGAGTTCGCCCGCGAGCACGTAGGCTGCGGTCATGGCGAGCGCCGAACCCTGTCCAGCCGCAAGGGAAACGCAGAAGGCCGCGTCGCCGACGAGCGCGACCCGCCCTCTGGACCAGCGCTCCATCCGGATCTGGCTCACGCGGTCGAAATAGAGGTCTGACGCCCGCTCAAGTCGAGCGAGGACTTTGGGGCATTCCCAGCCCGCGTCGCGATACCTCTTGCGGAGAACGTTCTTCTGCTCTGCGATATCCTCGGGCAGCGCGCCGTCCTCCGCCGTGAAGATGAAGAGAAACAGGCTCCGATCGTCGCGGAGGGTGACGCGCCCGATCATGGCTCCTGGCGCATTGTGGAGGACGTACACGTCCTCGTCGCGCGGGAGGTAGCCTTCCGCCTCGAAGGCTGCGATCGCATAGCCGAGATCGGTCTCGAAACTCCGCTCCGGGCCAAAGACGAGCCTGCGCACGTTCGAATGCAGGCCGTCCGCGCCAATGACAAGGTCGAAACGCCTGGCCGGCGCGCGCTCGAACGCGACATTGGCGCCGTACGCGTCCTGGTCGATCGCCGCAATCTGATCGCCGAACATGACCTCGGTTCGCTCAGCGGCCCTGTCGAACAACAACCGGGAGAGGCCGCTGCGCGGGATGGTGACGAAGCGGCCTCCGGCCAGCGAGCGAATGGTCGCCACGCCGAATCCGGCGAGTTTTTCGCCGTTGTCGCCGACGATGCGAAGCTCGCGGATGTGGTAGCCCGCCGCCTCGAGGTCAGGTCTAAGCCCCATGCGTTCGGCGATGTCATAGCCCAGGCCCCAGAAGTCGACGACGTAGCCTCCGGTTCGAAGAGCAGGGGCCCGCTCGACAATGGTGGTTTGGAAACCGGCGGCGGCAAGCCAGAAGGCGAGCGTCGGGCCGGCTATCCCCGCGCCTGAGATGAGAACAGTCTGCGCACCCATGCGGGTTTGGTATCAGCACAGGCTGTCGGAACGATGTCGATTCGGAGGCGAACCACGCCGCTCGTCAGCGCTCCCGGCGGCTCAGGAAAGCGAGCTTCTCGAACAGATGCACGTCCTGCTCATTCTTGAGCAGCGCGCCGTGCAGGGGCGGGATCAGCTTCTTCGAGTCGCGCTCGCGCAACGCTTCGGGCGAAATGTCCTCATTAAGCAGCAGCTTGAGCCAGTCGAGCAGCTCGGAGGTGGTCGGTTTCTTTTTCAGTCCAGGCATCTCGCGCAGCGCGAAGAAGGACCGCATCGCCTCCTCGACCAGCCGCGCCTTGATCGACGGATAGTGGGATTCGACAATTCTGTGCATCGTCTCGGCGTCGGGAAAGCGGATGTAGTGAAAGAAGCAGCGGCGCAGGAAAGCGTCGGGCAGCTCCTTCTCGTTGTTGGAGGTGATGATGACGATCGGCCGTCGGCGCGCCTTCACCGTCTCTCCGGTCTCGTAGACGTGAAACTCCATCTGGTCGAGTTCGAGCAAGAGATCGTTGGGGAATTCGATGTCGGCCTTGTCGATCTCGTCGATCAGCAGCACCGGGCGTACGGGGGAGTCGAAGGCCTCCCACAGCTTGCCCCGCCGGATATAATTGGCGATGTCGGAGACCCGTGGATCGCCGAGCTGCAAATCGCGAAGCCGCGATACGGCGTCATATTCGTACAACCCCTGCTGGGCCCGGGTCGTCGACTTGACGTGCCAGGCGATGAACGGAGCGCCGAGCGCGCCGGCGATCTCCTGCGCCAGCAGCGTCTTGCCGGTGCCGGGCTCGCCCTTGACGAGCAGCGGGCGCTCGAGCGCGATCGCGGCGTTGACCGCGGTCTTCAGCTCATCGCCCGCCACATAGGTGGCCGTTCCTTCAAATCGGGTCATAGGTGGCGTCGCCTTGAAAAAGCATCAGCTCGGCTCCCGGCAAGATCTCTAAGCGAGCTTTGTCAGAGCGCGGCCGCGTTCGTCAATTCATGAGGCCCTTGACGGTCTCGATGAGCTGCTTGAGCGAGAACGGCTTGGGCAGGAACACGAATTCCTGGCCCTCCGGCAGATTTCGCGCAAACGCGTCGTCGGCGTAGCCGGAGACGAAGATGACCTTGGCGGTCAATCCGCGCCGGCGCAACTCGGTCAGCATCGTCGGCCCGTCCATTTCCGGCATGATGACGTCCGAGACGATAAGGTCGATCGGCTCCTTTGCCTCATCGGCCACTCGCAGCGCGTCAAGGCCGGTTTCCGCCTCGAGCACCGTGTAGCCGCGCGAAGCAAGCGCGCGCGAAGCAAAAGCGCGCACCGCCTCCTCGTCCTCGACCAGCAGGATCGCGCCCCGGCCTGTCAGGTCGGCGGCCGGCTTGGCGACCTCCTTCTTGGCTGGCTCGTCGACGTCGTCGGCGAGGCGGCGGGGGAGCAGAATGCGGAACGTCGCGCCTTTGCCGGGCTCGCTGTCGCAAAACACGTAGCCGCCGGTCTGCTTTATGATGCCGTAGACCATCGACAGGCCGAGGCCGGTGCCTTTGCCGACGTCCTTGGTGGTGAAGAAGGGTTCGAAGATCTTGGCCCGGACCTCGGGCGGAATGCCGTGGCCGGTATCCTCGACCTCGACCAGCACGTAATCGGCCGGAACGATCGCCATCTCCTTCAATTCACCGCATTCGGAAGCGGGGAAGTTGCGGGTGCGCAGCGTGATCTTGCCGCCGTCGCGGATGGCGTCGCGCGCATTGACGACGAGATTGACGATCACCTGCTCGAACTGGTTGAGGTCGGCCTTCACCTGCCAGAGGTCGCGCCCATAAACGACATCGAGCTGGATTGTCTCGCCGACCAGGCGGCGAAGGAGCATCTGGAGCTCCGACAGCACGTCGTTGAGCTGCAGCGTCTGGGGACGCAAGGTCTGGCGGCGTGAGAAGGCAAGCAATTGCCGCACCAAGCCGGCCGCCCGATTGGCGTTCTGCTTGATTTGCATGATGTCCTGGAAGGACGGATCGGTGGGGCGGTGATTGGCGAGCAGAAGATCGGAATAGCCGATGATTGCGGTCAGCACGTTGTTGAAGTCGTGCGCCACGCCGCCGGCGAGCTGGCCGATCGCCTGCATCTTCTGGCTTTGGACGAGATTCTCCTGGAGCGTGCTCTGCTCAGTGGTGTCGAGGGCGAAGATGGTTGCGCTCGCGCCCTCGTCGGTCTTCGGATCGGCCGCCGAGACAAAGAGGCGCGCCGAACGCGAGGCGCCCGCCGCCTCCAGCGAGACGTCGAGCGGTGCAATCTCGCTCTTGCCCTGGGCGGCCGCCTCGATCGCCGCGCCCAAGGCGGCGCGATCGCGCTCGGCGACCAGATCGAAGATTGGCAGCCGTCCCTTGGCGGCGTCGGTCTTGAGCGCGGCCTGGGCGAGCCGCGCAAAGGCGGCGTTCGGACGCAACACGGCGCCCGCGGCGTCAACCGCTGCAATCGCCACCGGCGTCGAATTGAAGATGCGGGCAAAGCGCACTTCCGCGGCGCGCAGGTCTTCGCCCTTGATCTCGCCCGGCGCGCGGTTGATCACCAGCGAGCGTGACGGACCGGGCGCCCCGTCGCTGGAAAAGGCAACCTTGTGGAGGATGCGCACCGGCAGCACCCGGCCCTGGCGCGGCTTGAGGTCGACGTCGAATTGCTGCGTCGTCACTTCGCCCGGGCCGCCGGACATCATGGCCAGCATGGCGCCGCCATTGCCTGCGACAATGTCGTCGACCTTGAGCCGGCCGACGCCGAACTGGGCGAGATCGTAGTCGAGCCATCCCGCAAGGGTAGCGTTCATGTGCGAGATTGCGCCGTCGGGCTCGGCGGAGAAGAACCCGGCGGGCGCGTGGTCAAGATAGTCGATCGCGTGCTGAAGATCCTGGAAGAAGGTTTCGTGCCGGTCGTGCTCGCGCGTCTCGTCCGAGACCGTCCACGCCATCATCCCGTCTTTGGCCGCGCCTTCGAGCGGGCGTACGCGAATGCGGTACCAGGCGACCTCGCCCTCGCCGCTCGGCGGCGGCGAAAGACGCAGCTCCTCGCTGGCCCGCGCGCCGGACTTGGCTGCCTGGGACAGCCGGTAGACCGATTCCGAGACGTCGGGGGAGCCGGTGAACAGGCGCTCGACCGGACGCAGGTCGCCGGCCGCGCGCGCGCCAGAGAGCGCGCGGTAGGCGTCGTTGGCGTAGACGATCCGCGATTCGCGGTCGGTGACCAGAATTCCATCCGGATTGGAGTTGGCGATCGCCTTGGTGGTGTCGAGGCGCGCCGCCCGGGTCGGAAATTGCAGCAGGCCAAAAGCGAACAAAAGCAAGCCGAAAGCGCCGCAGACGGCGAGGATGACGATCATCCAGGTGAGCAGCGTCGCCCCGATGGCGCTCGGCGCGAGCCACAAGGCCAGCAGAGCGCCCGCCAGGCACACGATGAGGATCGCGAGCGCGAGCGGGTTGACCGTCCGCTCGATTCTGTCCACCGGAGGAGGCGGCGCCGATTTCATTTGAGGCTCAAACCCCGAAAGGACATTGCCGAACGCGATCCCGCCGAGTCGCTCGCGGTCGCGCGTGTGCTACCATGGGCGGCGTCCGATGTCTTGACGGCGAACCGCCGAACCTGAGCGAAAGTGGGATGAAAGCCCCAGTTTTCAACGGGATCGCATTTTGTTATGAATGTCACACAAGCGCCGGACGGATTCGGCGCCCGCGGGACGCGCGAGCGCCGGCGGCACGGTAGCCCGGTCGTTGGGTCGGCGGCGATCTCGCTTCTCCGGGGCGCGCTTGGGAGCTGAGCCTGAAGAGCAGGTTGTGGCGCGCTCGGCGGGGGGAGTTTTGGATTGGGCATGCAGTGGTTGGATCAGCTTCCGTTCGCGGACAATCGGGTCATTCAAATGGGATTCCTGGCGGCGTGCGGCATTGCCGCGCTGATCGTCCTGGCGATCCTTTACCGGTTGGTGTTCGCCCATAGGCTGCGCGTTCCGGGCGGACGGACCCGCCAGCCGCGCCTTGGCCTTGTCGACGCGTTCAGTCTCGACGGCCAGCGGCAGCTCGTCCTCGTCCGGCGTGACAATGTCGAGCATCTGGTCATGATCGGCGGCCCGAACGATGTTGTGGTCGAATTGCAGATCAACCGGGCGCTGACGCCGGCGCGGGAGAACAGCCAGGCCTCGCCGCTGCTGGCGCCGGGCGCATCCGCGCGCCGGACCGAGACGCCGCTGGCCGCTGCGCCGGTTGTCGCCGAAGCGCCGCCGTCGAAAGTCGCAACCCCGGCCCCGGCGCCAGCGGCTCCGAAGGCGCCGGCGCCTCTCCCGGCCGCGGCCCCCGTGGCTCCTAAGGCGCCAGCGCCCGCCGCGGCGCCCGCGGCGGCCCCTCCGCCCGCGGCCCCTAAGCCGGCGGCGCCGGCCCCTGCGAGCGCAGCCGCCCCGGCGCCCGCGACCCCTCAGCCGCCCGCGGCCCCTCTCGCGCCGGCGGCCAAATCAGTCGAACCTGAGCCCGCGGCGCGCCCGGCTGCGGTCCCCGCAGCTGCTGCGCAATCGTCGGAGCCCGTCCGGCTGGAGCCGGCGAGTCCGCCGTCGCCGCGCCCTGCGGGACGTTCGGCGATGCCCCCTCCGATCGTTCCCGCGAGTGGGTCCGCCAATCGCACGACCGTGACCCGCCTGACGGAGAAGGTCGCCCCGAGGTCGTCGCCGATCCCCGCCAATCCGCCGGCTGTTTCTACGGCTGCGTCTCCGCCGCGCGCGGATACGGCCGAACCGGCCGCCGCGGGCTTGGCCTTGGCCGATCCGCAGGGAGGGCCGCCGAAGGCGCCCTTCCTCGCCGCAACCGGCACGGCGTCCGCCCCGGCGCGCCCTGCGACGAAGACGCCGTCGTCCGAGGCCGCGCATAAACTCGGCGAAATCCGCCAGCTCGGCGAAAAGCCGAACGCCGCTTCTGGCGTCAAGGGACCGGCCAAGGTCGATGATCCATTCGCTGACCTTGATTCGCTGGAAGCGGAAATGGCGCGCCTGCTCGGCCGCGAGAAGCTGAACTGACGGTGGCGCCGAGGCCGCACCCCGTTCTTCCGAAGGGCCTCCGAAAGCTATAGGCCGCTCAAGCGACCCGCCGAAGATCGGTCTTAATGGCGCGGCGGAACCGGCTCGCTACTCGTCGCGATAGATTCTCTCCCGTCGCTCGTGGCGTTCCTGCGCCTCGACAGAAAGGGTCGCGATCGGCCGCGCGTCAAGGCGTCTGAGCGAGATGGGATCGCCGGTCTCGACGCAAAATCCGTAGGAACCGTCGTCGAGGCGCGCCAGCGCGGACTCGATCTTGGCGATCAGCTTGCGCTGCCGGTCGCGGGCGCGAAGCTCGATCGCGCGGTCGGTCTCCGACGAAGCGCGGTCGGCGAAGTCTGGATGATTCTCGCTCTCCTGCTGCAGGGCGGCGAGCGTGTCGCGGCTTTCGGCCAGGATCGATTCGCGCCACGCGATGAGCTTGCGGCGGAAATATTCCCGCTGTCGCTCATTCATGAATGGTTCGTCGTCGGACGGCTTGTAGCTTTCAACGGCGACGTCGTTCATTGGCGAATCCTGCTTTCCGTACGGAAATTTCGCGGCCTTATAGCGATCTGTCGGCTAAGGAACAATGACTATCGTCGCCAATTTCCCTTGCCCCGGCCAACCGGCGCGCGATCCGATGCGGCGCTGAGGCTTTTTGCCTCAACCGCCTTGCCAGAGGGTAAAGAGCGGCCCAGGTTGGCGCGCGGGACGCTTGAGGAGCGGGGGCCTTCAGTCCCTAAGGAGGGTTGCCATGTACAAGCGCATCATTCTTGCGGTCGATCTCGCCGAATCGGAGTTGGCTCCCAAGGGACTTCCACAGGCGCTCGAACTGGCCAAGGCGGGCGGCGCCGAGCTCAGGCTGGTCAATGTCCAGCCGGTCATCCCGGCGACGTTCATGGAATATGTGCCGGTGGACTTCGACGAGGAGCAGGAGAAGCGCGCGAAGGTCGAGCTCGACGCCATTCTCGCCGGCATCGATCTGCCGGCCGAGCGCAAGAGCGCAGCGACGCGGGCGGGCGGAATTTATCACGAACTCTTGGAGGAGGCCTCGGAATGGGGCGCCGACCTCATTGTCGTCGGGTCGCATCGCCCGGTAATGTCGGACTATCTGCTCGGCTCGAACGCCACGACGATCGTGCGACACGCGCAATGTTCGGTGCTGGTGGTCAGGGAATGACGCCGTAGGCGGGTCTCAGGCGGCCAGCGCCCGCATCGCCGCTTCGACGCCATCGGGCGTCAGCGGGAACATGCGATGCTGGAAAATGTCCGCGATCATCGTCGTCGAAAGCGAATGACTCCACTGGCTCTGCGGCGTCGGATTGATCCAAACCGTGCGCGGCCAGGCGAGAATCGCCCGCTCGAGCCACACCCGCCCGGGCTCCGGATTGAGATGCTCGACCGAGCCGCCCGGGGCCATGATCTCGTGCGGGCTCATTGAGGCGTCGCCGACAAACACGACCCGATAGTCGCGGCGGTAAGAATTGATGAGGTCGCGGGTCGACGCCCGCTCGTCATGGCGGCGGCGGTTGTTCTTCCACACGCTCTCGTAGAGGCAATTGTGGAAGTAGAAATGCTCGAGCCGTTTGAACTGGCTTTTTGCCGCGGAGAACAATTGCTCGGCCGCTTCGACGTGCCAATCCATCGAGCCGCCGACATCGAGAAACAAGAGCACCTTGACCGCGTTGCGCCGCTCGGGCCTGAGCAGGACATCGATATAGCCCTTGTCGGCGGTCGAGCGGATCGTGCCGTCGAGGTCGAGCTCCTCGGCCGCGCCCTCGCGCGCGAAGCGCCGGAGGCGGCGCAGCGCGAGCTTGATGTTGCGCGGCCCGAGCTCGGCCTCGCTGTCGAAGTCCTTGAACTCCCGCCGGTCCCAGACCTTGACGGCGCTGCCCCGGCGGCCTTTGTCCTGGCCGATACGCACCCCCTCGGGATGATCGCCATAGGCTCCGAACGGCGAAGTGCCGCCCGTGCCGATCCATTTAGAGCCACCCTGGTGGCGGCCCTTCTGCTCGGCAAGGCGCTGGCGCAGCGTCTCCATCAACTTGTCGAAACCGAGCTTCTCGATCTCGGCCCGCTCCTCGGGGCTCAGATATTTCTCGGCCATGCGGCGTAGCCATTCCTCGGGCAACTCCCTGGCCTCGACCGCGGCCGCGGTCGTCAACACGCCCTTGAAAGTCGCCGCGAACACGATGTCGAACCGGTCGAGATTGCGCTCGTCCTTGACGAGCAGCGCGCGCGCCAGCCGATAGAATTCGTCGATCGACATGTGAGCGAGATCGCCTTCAAGCGCCCGCATAAGGTCGAGATATTCGCGCGGCGTCGCTGGCACATGCGCCTGACGCAGGTTGGCGAAGAACTGGAGAAACATGGCGCGATCCTAGCGTGCGCCCGCGCCGCCGTGCAATGCTCAAGCGCTCAGCCATTTATCGCAAGGCCCCGTTGCATGTCCGCTGCCCTCGAGCGTCGAGAATTCGCGCTGCCTTTCGCCGCCAGCCCGGAGATGGAGATTTTCGCCATCGGCGACATTCATGGCCGCGCCGACCTCCTCGCCGCGCTCATCGATGACGCCGCGCGCGAGCCGAGGCGGCGCGAGAAGCGTGCGATCGTCTTTCTCGGCGACCTCGTCGATCGCGGGCCCGACAGCCTGGGCGCGATCGAGCTTGCGATCGGCGCCGCGACGCGCATCGGCGCCGACGAAGGGATTGCGCTGATGGGCAACCATGAGGCGATGATGCGCCGCGTGCTCGATCCGAGCACGCCAAGAGATGACGCGATCATGGGGCTCGAAGCCTGGATCGCCAACGGCGGCGACCAGACTCTGGCCGAGTTCGTCGAGGCCGACGAGCCGCCGGAGGATCTCGACCAACTCTTGGCGGCGGCGCGCGCGTCACTGCCGGAGCGTGTGCGCGCCTGGCTTGGCGCCTTGCGCGCGAGCTGGCGCTCGGGCGACATCCTGTTCGTGCACGCTGGCGTCAACCCGAATTTCGACCTCGAAGCGTTTCTCGCCATTCCCTGGAATCTGCCGCTCGCGAGCCTGGACGAAGACCGCCATTGGGCCTGGGTGCGCTGGCCGTTCCTCAACCACCGGCCGGGGCCGGAGGGCTTCAGCGGCATGTTCGTCGTCCACGGCCACACTCCGAACGATGGCAAGCGCGTGGCCTCGCACGAGGATCAGATCGCCGGCTTCCGCCTCAATCTCGACGCCGGTTCAGGGCTCACGGGAATCGCGAAAATGGCGATCATCCGCGGCCGCCAGGCGTGGGTGGTCGCCGCGCGCGGACCGACCAACCGGGAGCTGATGATGGAGTGACGCCACCAATGCGCCGGCGGTCATGTCTCAGGCAGCCCCGCCTTGCGCAGGCCCTCGACAATGCGCTCGAAATCGGCCGGATTCTTGTAGGGAAGCACGCTGCGGCGCTGCTCTACCGAATAGGCTGGGTTCAGGCGCAGCAATTCTTGCCATGCGGCGTGGGCCTCGTCGATGAGACCCATCTGCCCCAGGCTCGCGGCCAAGAGCACCCGCGAAGTGTCGGTTTCGGGATTGCGCAGGATGCGTCGCCTGAGCAGGCTCGCAGCCTCGGCATATTGGCCCAGCTGGTAGGCCGCCTGGGCGCGGAAATAGAGGACGATGCTGTTGAAGTGAGGATCGAGCGCCATGGCGCGGTCGAAGAATGTGAGCGCCTCCGCCGACCGGCCGGCAAAGTGCAGCAGCACGCCGACCATGCTGTGCCCGTCGGCGAAATTCGGGTTGAACGCAATCGCCCGCTCCGCGGCGTTCAGGGCTTCGTCGCTGCGCCGTCTCCACGACAGAGTCATCGCAAGCGACCACAGCGAGTATGGATACCGTTCGTCGAGCTTGACCGCCTGTAGCGACACATTCTCGGCCTCTTCGAGGGCCTCGGCGGGCTTTTCGCTCCATCCGTTCGAATAGGCGTTGGCCATCGTCGCGGCGAGGAACGCGAGCGCCGGGACAAATCCGGGGTCGAGCGCGGTTGCGCGCCTGAGCAGGCGCTCGGCCTCGCGGTTGGCCTCGCTCGAGAATCGCCACCAAAGCTCGCGTCCGCGCAGGAAACAGTCGTAGGCCTCCTGATTGTTGGTCCGCTCGGCGGCGATGCTCTGGCGGTCGCCGCGGCTGAGATTGAGCGCGAGCGCCGAGACGATGTGGCTTGTTACATCGTCCTGAACAGCGAAGATGTCGGTAAGCTCCCGATCGAACCGCTCCGCCCACAGGTGCCCGCCGGTTGTCGCGTCGATGAGCTGCGCGGTGATCCTGACCCGGCCTCCCGCCTTGCGGACGCTGCCCTCGAGCACGTTACGCACGCCGAGGCTCTTGCCGACCTCGCCGATGTTGACGTTCTTGCCCTTGAACGTGAACGCCGAATTGCGGGCGATGACGAAGAGCTGCGGGAGCTTCGACAGCGCCGTGATGATGTCCTCGGAAATGCCGTCGGCGAAATACTCCTGTTCGGCGTCGCCGCTCATGTTGGCGAACGGCAGCACGGCGATCGACGATCGGGCGGGCTCGGCCGGACCGGCAGGGGCGTGGCCGGGCGCGTTCCCGGCGCCCGGCGCCGTGGCCCCGATGGCGTAGACCCGGACCGGCCGGGCGATGTTCTTCAGCGTCTGCTCGCCGCGATCGACAAACGTCCGTTTCACCCGGTCGCGCACCTGCCGCCAGGCGTCCTCCGACACATAAATCCCGCCCGGCTCGGCGATGCTCTCGATCCGCGCCGCGATGTTGACGCCGTCGCCCATCAGGTCGCCGTCGGCCTCCTCGACGACGTCTCCGAGATGAACGCCGATGCGGTACTCGATGCGCTTGTCCGGCGCGACGCCGGCATTGCGCTCAACCATACCGTCCTGAATCTCGATCGCGCAGCGCAACCCATCGACCACGCTGCGGAACTCGACGATCAGCCCATCGCCGGTGCGCTTGACCACCCGGCCGTGGTGGGCGGCGATCGTCGGGTCGGTGAAGTCGCTGCGCAAAGCGCGCAGGCTTGCGAGCACGCCCTCCTCGTCCGCCCCGGCGAGACGGCTGAAGCCGACGACGTCGGCGGCAAGGATGGCGGCGAGCTTGCGGGTTTCTTTCATGGCGCTCTGGGGACGCGGGGACGATAGCACAGGATTGCCTCGGCGCGGCGACCCTGACCCGACGCGACCGAAAGCGATCACAAAAGCGCGAGGCGGGCGAAGTTGACGAATAAAAGCCCGACGCCGAGCGTTCGCTTCGGTTGCCGGACAATCACGGCGCGGGTCCAACTTTCCATTGTGGAGAATTGAAGCGATGAATTTGAAATCGACGTCGGCTGTCGCTCTCGCGCTTCTCGGAATTGCCGCCGCATCTCACGTGCAAGCAGCGGAAAATGTGCGGCTGCGCGGGACGATCGTCAGCCTGGACGGTTCGACGCTTACGGTGAAGACTTGCGAAGGCCCGACCAGCGCGGTCGCGCTCAAGCCCGGGTGGAAGGTGGGCGGCGTCGCCAAGGCGTCGATCGAAGACATCAAGCCGGGGGATTTTGTCGGCATTGCTTCTCTGCCCACTGCGGCGGGAGGCGACGGAGCGATCGAGGTGCTCATTTTCCCGGCGACGATGAAAGGGACAGGCGAAGGCAGCTATCCTTGGGACCTGAAACCCAAGAGCACCATGACCAATGCGACGGTCGCAAACGCGGTCAAGGACGTCGACGGACGCACCGTCACGCTCTCCTATAGCGGAGGTCAGGAGAAAAAAATCTCAATCCCCGACGGCACACCGATTGTCACCCTGGGCCCCGCGACGGCGGCCGACCTCAAGCCCGGCGCGACCGTGTTCGTTCCGGCCCAGCGCGGGGACGATGGAAGCCTTTCCACGGGCCGCGTCGTCGTCGGCGCAAACGGCGTCGCGCCGCCGATGTAGGCCTTCTGCGGTCGTTTGCGCAACGGCGGGGCGACGGCCGATGACCGCCGGCTCACGGAGCGATTGCCGGCCCGCAACCGCGCGCCGCGAAGGCTCGCAGCCATCGGCCGCGCCTATTTCGAGGAGATCGCAGACGCCGTGAGCGGTTCTGGCAAGCCCGACCCGGCGCGGCTCGAGGACATCATGCTGCGCCACGGCCTGGTCCCCGCCTGAGAAGACCTGGCGCCGCAAGGACGCGCGTCCCGGTTGACAGGTTCTTTCCCGCCGCCTCCCAATGGAAGCGGCGCGGGGCTGTCGGAGGCGTGGGGGCGATGCGGACGTGGATCAAGGACCCGCTGGCGATTTTAGCCGAAGGCGCCGAGCACGGGCTCGTGGTCGAGGGGACGCGGATAGCCGAGCTTGTGGGCAAAGGCGAAACGCCGGAGCGGATCGACGCGACCTTCGACGCCTCGCGCCATGTCGTGCTGCCGGGGCTCGTCAACACCCACCACCATTTCTATCAGACGCTGACTCGCGCTCACCCGTCCGCGATCAACAAGCCGCTGTTCGCCTGGCTCACAGCGCTCTATCCGATCTGGGCCCGGCTCAAGCCGCGCCAGCTCGGGCTCGCGGCGCGCCTCGCGCTGACCGAGCTCATGCTCTCGGGCTGCACGACCGCCGCCGATCATCACTATCTCTATCCGGAGGGCCTTGAGAACGCGGTCGACATTGAGGTCGAGGAGGCGCTCGCGCTCGGCATGCGCATGACCGTCTCGCGGGGGTCGATGAACCTGTCGCAAAAGGACGGCGGCCTGCCGCCCGACAGCGTCGTGCAGGACGAAGAGACGATTCTCGCCGACAGCGAACGGGTGCTCAAGCTGTTCCACGACCCGACGCCGGGCGCGCAGATTCGCGTCGCGCTCGCGCCCTGTTCGCCGTTCTCGATCTCAAAGGATCTCATGGTCGAGAGCGCGCGCTTGGCTGAGCGCTACGACTGCCAGCTTCACACCCATTTGTGCGAGACCGAGGACGAGGAGCGTTTCTGTCTCAAGCTGTACGGCTTGCGGCCGGTCGACCTCCTCGAGGAAACCGGATGGATGTCGAGCCGCGCCTGGCTCGCCCACGGCATTCATTTCAATGCTGAGGAGATCGCCCGGCTCGGCAAGGCGAAGGTCGGCGTCTGCCATTGCGCGGCCTCGAACATGGTGCTCGCGTCGGGGATCTGCCCGACCTGCGAGCTCGAGGCGGCGGGCGCGTCGCTTGGGCTTGGCGTCGACGGCTCGGCCTCGAACGATTCCTCGAACATGATGGAGGCGGTCCGCCACGCGCTGATGATCGGCCGCCTGCGTTACGGCGCCGGGAAAGTCACCCATCGCGACGTTCTGCGCTGGGCGACGGAAGGGTCGGCGCGCTGCCTCGGGCGTTCCGACATCGGCCGGATCGAGGCGGGATATGAAGCGGACCTCGCGCTGTTCAAGCTCGACGAGCCGCGCTTCTCGGGCGCGCACGATCCGCTCGCCGCGCTGGTCCTCTGCGGCGCCCACCGCGCCGATCGGGTGATGATCGCGGGGACATGGCGGGTCGTCGACGGGCAGCCGGTCGGAGTTCGATCTCGATCGGCTGATTGCCGAGCATGAGCGCGCGGCGCGGGATTTCGCTTGATGCGAGGAGCCCGCCAAAGATGACCGCTCTCCTCATCCTCTTCATCGCATCGCTTTGGGCGGGAACGCAGAACGCGCTCGCCGGCGGCGGCTCGTTCATCACTCTTCCCTCGCTGATGCTGACCGGCATGGACGCGCGCGCGGCCAACATCACTTCGACCGTGGCGCTGTTTCCCGCCCAGCTCATCACCGGCTTCACCGGACGCGTCGACGCGAAAAGCCCTCCGGGTCTGACGATGCGGACGCTTGTTCTCGTCAGCCTCCTCGGCGGCGGGATCGGCGCGCTCATCCTGCTTGCGACGCCGGCAAGCGTGTTCGCGCGCCTCGTGCCGTGGCTCGTCCTGTTCGCGACCGCGCTCTTCGCCTGGGGCAGCTTTTTTCGCCGGTCGGTCGACGAGATCGAGGGCCGGCTGCCACCCTCGGGCATGGCGCTCATCCAATTCCTCATCGCAGTCTACGGCGGCTATTTTGGCGGCGGCATCGGCTTCATGATGATGGCCGCGCTCGCCATGACCGGCATTGCGGTGCGCAACGCCGGAGCGCTCAAGAATATCCTCGCCGGAATGGCCAACGCGTCCGCGGTCTTGATCTTCGTCTTTTCCAAGGACGTCTATTGGCAGCAGGCGCTCGTCACCGCGGCCGGCGCCTCGTTCGGCGGCTGGGCCGGCGCGCTGATGCTCAAAAGCGTCAACGAGAAGCTGTTGAAACTGGGCGTCGTCGCCATCGGCGTCGCGCTCACGATCGGGCTGTTCTGGAGGGCGGCTTAGCGGTAAAGCGTGTTCGAGCGCGGAGCGACCGGACATGAACATCGAACTTTTCACCGCCTTTCTCCTGATCACGATCGTTCTCATCATCGCGCCCGGCCCGATCGTGACCCTCATCATCTCGACCGGCGTCATGCAGGGTCGGCGCGCCGCCCTGATCACGGTCGCCGGGACGACCCTCGGCAACGCCATTCTGCTCGCCGCGATCGCCTCGGCGCTCGGCTGGGTGCATGCGCATGCGGACCTTCTCTTCAACGCGCTGCGCTGGACCGGCGCGGCCTATCTCATATGGCTCGGCGTTCAGGCGTGGCGGCATGCGGGCGAAGGCGACGCGAGGCTGATGGAGACCGGCCGCAAGCGGTTCCTGCGCGGAATCCTGGTTGCGCTTTCCAATCCGAAGACGATCGTCTTCTTCACCGCCTTCCTGCCGCAGTTCATCGATCCGCGGCTGCCGGCCGGGCCGCAATTGGTCGCGATGTGCGTCGCCTCGGTCGTCCTCGCTGGCGTCTCGGATTGCGCCTGGGCGGTCGCGGCGGGAATGGGCCGCGCGTGGTTCATGAAGCCCAAGCGCGCGAAGCTGCTCGGCCGGCTATCCGGAACCGTCCTTATCGGCGGCGGCTTGTGGCTGTCCCTGGCCAGACGGTCGAGCTGACGGCCCGCGCCCCTTCGCATGAGAGAGGCCGGGCGATGACGAATTTGACCACGATCGTGTCGGTCGCCGGGGCTTCGTTCGTCGCCTCGTTCGTAGAAGCGGTCGAGGCGCTGACGATCGTTCTCGCCGTCGGGCTCGGGCGCGGCTGGCGGCCGGCGTTGACGGGCGCCGCAGCGGCTCTGGCGGCGCTCGCGCTGATCGTCGTCGCCTTGGGGCCGCTCATCGGCGCCGTTCCGATTCGCGCCCTTCAGTTTGTCGTCGGCGTCCTGCTTCTGCTGTTCGGCCTGCGCTGGCTGCGCAAGGCGATCCTGCGCGCGATCGGCGTCATCGCTCTGCATGACGAGGACGCCGCCTTTCAGCGCGAGACGCGCGAACTGACCGCAGTCGAACGCCGGCGGGCGCAGGGCCTTGACTGGATCGCCGGCCTGACCGCCTTCAAGGCGGTGCTGCTCGAAGGGATCGAGGTCGTATTCATCGTGATCGCCGTCGGCGCGGCGCATGGCCTTCTCGGGCTAGCGAGCGCGGGCGCGCTGGCGGCGTGCCTGGCGGTCGCGGTCGTAGGCGCGGCGATCCATCGGCCGCTTTCGCGCGTGCCGGAGAACGCGCTCAAGTTCGCGGTCGGGGTGATGCTTTCGGCCTTCGGGCTGTTCTGGACCGGCGAAAGCCTCGGGGTCGGATGGCCGGGCGGCGATTTGGCGATCCTCGGCTTCGTCGCGCTCTTTCTCTGCGTGGCGGCGGCGCTGGTCGCGCTCGTCAAGCCGCGATTGGCTGAACCCGCATGATGGGCGCGATCGTTGCGCAGCTGCTAGGGCTCTTTGTCGATGACGGATTTCTGGCGGCCGCGATTCTCGCCGGGGTCGCTGTCGCGAGTGCGCTCATGCTCGCCGCCGCTCCGGCCTGGGTCGTCGGCCTCCTGCTGACGCTGGCTCTGCCGGCGGCCCTCGCCGCCAGCGTCGTGCTCGGCGCGAGACTTGCGCGCCGGGAAAGACGCAGCGGACCCTAGCGGGACGCAAGGAGGACGGCATGGCTCGACGCTCCATCGACATTTCGCCATTGCAGAACGACGTCCCGCCGACCCGCCCCGGGCGACTGGACGCGGGCGGCCTTGAGATGGTCGTTTTCGCAAGCCAAATGGACTAGGATCTTCTCGCTGGGCTCAAGTTTATGAAGGTTTTTTCGCCGCCGCGCGAGATTGGGGTCTACGATCCCGGATTGCGCACAATTCATTGGTTGATGGCCGCGCTCATTTTTAGCGGGCTTGCGCTCGGCGTATGGGCGACGCTTCTTCCACGCGGCGCGTCTCGTTCCGAAGTCCTGTTCTTCCACAAGTCCATCGGCGTGACGGTGTTTGGCCTGGTTGTGCTGCGCATCATTTGGCGCTTGGTCGCCGGCGCGCCGGACTATGCCGAACCGCTCGGAAGGTTGATCCATGCGGGGTCTCGCGCAGGGCATCTGGCGCTCTATGCCTTGATGATCGCGATGCCGGTGAGCGGCTATCTGACCTCGACCGCCAGCGGCGCCCCGCTTCCCTGGTTCGGCCTGTTCAACCTGCCGAGATTGGTGGACAAGGACAAGTCTCTCGCGGAAGCGACGGCCTGGGCCCATTACATATTCGCCTGGACGATCGCGTTCGTGCTGGCCGCGCATCTTGGCGCGGTCGTCTGGCACGCGGCGATAAAGCGCGACACGATACTGACGCGCATGTGGCCGAGATACCGGCCGACCGCCAAAATCCAGCCCCGTTAGCGCTCAGGAACCTGTCACGGAATGCGCCGCCCTGACCGGCCAGGCGAGCGCGTCGGGCAGGGCTTGCGCAACGCTCTGGGCGACCTCCGAGGCAGGCTCCGCGTTCCACGTCGAGCGAACCACCGGCGACAGAACGACGCCGACTCCGACAAGATAGACGATAATGATCAAGGCGAGCACCAGGCGCATCTTTACATGTCCAGCGTCGTCCGAACCAACGACCTCGCGCCCAAACGCACGAGCCGTCCGAAAGTTCCATCTCTGGCGCCGATTCACCGCTTGGCGAGGCGGGCGGCCCTCGTGGGGAAGCGCCTTGGCCATGGAACCATTCAGTCGAGCGTGGCGTTCCGCATCCTCTCTATGAGGAGGATCTCATGCGTGCCTTGATCATCGGACTTTCAGCTATGGCAATCGCTTTGCCGACCGTCGCCTTCGCCGATGGCAACGGCGCCGTAACCGGCGCGGCCGGCGGCGCGGTCGCTGGCGCCGTGGTCGGGGGCCCGGTCGGAGCCGCGGTCGGCGGCGCTGCGGGCGGGATCATCGGCGGCGTCACCTCCGGCCCGAGGACAACCGTTGTGGAGCCGGTTCCCGTCGCGCCTTGCGCGAGCCAAACGACAACCACGCAGAACGACAACACCGGCGCCAGCGTCACCCAGCACACGACCAACTGTCCCGACTGAGGCCGCGTAACAGCTCTGAATCCGGCGCCCAGGCGAAGAGGTGTTACGCCTGGGCGCGGGCATTCGCGGGAGAGCGGTTCTGTGCTAGAATGCCCGTCCGGCCGGGTCGTTCGGCCGAGTTTGGGAGTTTGTCATGGCGCAAGGTCTGACCGCCCGGATCGTCGGGCTTGCAGGCAATGATCCGCTGTTCGCGCGCATCCGCCAGGAAGCGGAAGAGGCGGCGCGGCGCGAGCCTGAGCTCGCTCTCTTTCTCGCCGTGAACGTCCTCAACCACGACACGCTCGAAGGCGCCGTGTCGCACCGTGTCGCCTCACGGCTCGATCATCGCGACCTTCCCGCCGCGCTGATCCGCCAGACCTTCGAAGAGGCGATCAGCCGCGACCCCTCGATTGGCGAGGCCTTCCGCGCCGACATCCTGGCTGTGGCCGATCGCGATCCTGCGTGCCTCAGGATGATGGAGCCGCTGCTCTATTTCAAAGGCTTCCAGGCGCTCCAGGCCTATCGCCTGTCGCATTGGCTGTTGAAGGCCGGCAGGCGGGACTTCGCGCTGAGCCTGCAAAGCCTCGTCTCCGCCGCGTTCGGCGTCGACATCAACCCGAATGCGCGCATCGGCAAGAGCGTGTTCATCGATCACGCGACCAGCCTCGTGGTCGGCGAGACGACGGTGATCGAGGACAATGTCTCGATTCTTCAGGGAGTGACCCTCGGCGGCACCGGCAAGGAAACCGGCGACCGGCATCCCAAGATCCGCCACGGCGTGCTCATCGGAGCCGGCGCGAAGATCCTCGGCAATATCGAGATCGGCTATTGCGCGCGGGTGGCGGCGGGATCGGTGGTGCTTCATCCGGTGCCGCACAACAAGACGGTCGCCGGGGTTCCCGCGCGCATTGTGGGCGAGGCGGGCTGCGCCGAGCCGGCGCGCGACATGAACCAGATCCTCGCCGAGAAGGCGCTCGACGGATAGAGCGGCGCCGCAACACTCCCTGACGGAGAAACATGTTGAAATCGGCGGGCGCGGCTCGTACTCCGTCTTGCAACGCGGCGCCCCTTCATGGCAGAGCCTCGGCGCGCGGCTCGCGAGCCGGGGAGGGATCATGGACAAGGCCGAGATCGTCAAACTGAGGGAGTTCCTGCGCCGCTCGTTTGGCGCGCCGACGCTTCAGGTCGCGCCGAACTCGAAGTCCGCCGAGGAGGCCGACGTCTTGCTCGGCGAGCGCAAGCTCGGGACGATCACGGTCGACGACGAGGATGGCGACCGCTCGTTCGCGTTTGCGATGAAAGTGCCGGTCGGCCGTCCGGTGCTCCAGGACTACCTTCGCCGCCTGTTCGAGAACGACAAGCTGACCATCGCCGGACGGCTCAAGAAAACCGACTCGGTCGAACTCAACAACGGCCCCGATTTTCTGGGCGTCATCTCCTCCGACGACCCGGACGGCTCGACCTTCACCCTGCAAATGGCGATTCTCGACGTCGATCTCGACGACGAGGAATAGGGGGGTGCCCCTCTTTTCCCTCGACGGCCGCCGGCCGACCCTGCCGGCCGAGGGCAGCTTCTGGATAGCGCCCTCCGCCTGCCTTATCGGCGACGTTCGGGTCGGGATCGACGTCGGGATCTGGTTCGGGGCGACCTTGCGTGGCGATAACGAGCCGATCGTCGTCGGCGCGCGCACCAACATCCAGGAATCCTGCACCCTGCACACCGACATGGGCTCGCCTCTTACGATCGGCGAGGACTGCACCGTCGGCCATAACGTCATCCTGCACGGCTGCACGATCGGCGAGGGATCGCTGATCGGCATGGGGTCGATCATTCTCAATCGGGCCAGAATTGGCCGCGGCTCTCTGGTCGGCGCCGGGGCGCTCGTGACCGAGGACAAGAGCTTCGACGACTTTTCCCTCATCATGGGCTCGCCCGCGAAGGCGATCCGGACGCTGGAGAAGAGCGCGGTCGCGGCGCTGCGCTTCTCCGCCGCCCACTATGTCGAGAATTGGCGCCGCTTCGCCAAGGGACTGCAGCGGATCGACCCCGACGCCTGACCGTAACGCGAAGGCCCCCTCGTCGCGACTGAAGCCGACTGGAATTTGCGCGATTCCGGGTGTACATCCTTTGATCGCCGCCGCGCCATCCGCGTCGGAATTGAGGGGCTATGGGCGAGAGCAGGAAGCTCGCAGCGATTCTGGCCGCCGACGTCGTCGGCTTCAGCCGGTTGACGAGCCAGGATGAGGACCGCACGCTGGCCCGGCTACGCTCGCTGCGCAGCGACCTCATAGATCCGACGATCTCTGTTCACAACGGCCGCATCGTCAAGCGCACCGGCGACGGCGCGATCGTCGAATTCCGCAGCGTCGTTGACGCTGTGCGCTGCGCGATCGAGGTTCAAAACGGCATGGTCGAGCGGAACGCGGGCCTGCCGGAAGACCGTCGCATCGACTTCCGCATCGGCGTTCATCTGGGCGACGTGGTCGAGGAGGCCGACGGCGACCTCATGGGCGACGGCGTCAACATCGCCGCGCGGCTAGAGGGGATCGCGACGCCCGGCGCCATTTGTCTTTCAGAGGACGCCTATCGGCAGGTGAAGGCGCGGCTCGACCTCAAAGTCATCGATCTCGGCCCGACCCGCCTCAAGAATATCGCAGAACCGGTGCGAGCCTATTCGGTGCGGGTCGAACCTTCCCCGCCGACGAAGCTGGACGAGCCAGCGCCTGAGGCCAAGCCCCTCGCTTTGCCAGACCGCCCCTCAATCGCTGTTCTCGCCTTCCAGACAATGGGCGGCGACGCCGAGCAGGAATATTTCGCCGACGGCATGGTCGAGGACATCATCACCGGCCTCTCGCGCATCAAATGGCTGTTCGTCATCGCCCGCAATTCGAGCTTCACCTACAAGGGAAAATCCGTCGATATTCGCCACGTCAGCCGCGAACTCGGCGTGCGCTACGTTCTTGAGGGCAGCGTGCGGAAGGCTGGCGGCCGTCTGCGCGTCAACGCGCAATTGATCGACGCGGACAATGGCGCGCATGTCTGGGCGGACCGCTATGACGGCGCGCTCGACGACGTGTTCGAATTCCAGGACAGGATCATGGAGACCATTGTCGGGATCATCGAACCCAATGTCCGGCGGGCCGAGATCGAGCGCGCCCGCAGGAAGAGGCCCGGCAGCCTCGACGCTTACGATCTCTATCTTCAGGCGCTGCCCCACTTCGCCTCGGCGATGCCCGAGGACGCGGACAAGGCGATGCCGCTCCTCGAACAGGCGTTGAAGATCGATCCGCACTACGCTCCGACGCACGCCTGCATGGCCTTCGCGCTGGAGGCCCGTTTCGCGCGAGGCGGCCACAATCCCGACGACGCGGCGGCGAGCGAACGCCACGCTCGCGCGGCGGTGGCCTATGGGGTCGACGATTTCGACCGCGCTCGCGGTCGCGAGCCTGCCGCTGCTGATGGTCGCTCATGACTTCGAGGCGGCGTCGAGCGCGGTCAAGCGGGCGCTCGACCTCAACCCGTCCTGCGCCGTCGCGCTCTTCTTCGGCGCACAGGCCCACGCATTGAGCGGCGACCTCGCGTTGGCCGAAGACTATGCGACGAGGGCCTTGCGTTTGAGCCCGCTCGACCCGCAAAGCTACATGGCCCTCGACGCCCTGGGGCTCGCGTACGCGCTCGCAGGACGATCGGACGAGGCCATCTCGTTCCTGTCCAGGGCCATCCAGGCAAATCCACGCTTCAGCTACCTGTACGCGTTCCATGCGACTGCCCTAGCTCACGCGGGGAGAGACGAGGAGGCGCGAACAGCCATGAGCCGGCTGCTTGCATTGCAGCCGGGCTTCACGATTTCCTCCTATCTCCGTTTTGCTTCGGGATTTTGCCGGAAGGACCTGCTCGACTGGGTTACATCCGGAATGCAGAAGGCTGGCGCGCCGGAATAGAAGGCGTGAAGCGCGTCCATCGGCTCAGAGCGTCGTGTCTTCGCTGAAATCGTCGGCCGGAAACGGGCGCATGAACTCGACCGCGATCCCGAGGTCGAGGTGACGTACGACCTGGGCCTGGGTCGAGCCGACGACGACGCGCGCGCCGAGCGGCGGCTGGAAGTCGACCCTGAGCGCCGCCCCGGACATTGAGATATCGATCAGGCTGGCGGTGAATTCGCGCCCGTTGGCGAGCCTGAGCATCGTGTACCGGTCGCGCGGGGTGATCCGTTCGTGACGCCGGTCCTCGGGCAGCCCGAGCGCCTGGCGGTTTGCGAGCCATGTCAACTGATCGGCGAGCTTCTCGCGCTTGGCTTGCGGCAAGGTCATCTGGAGCGCGAACCCGGTTGGAAAAGTTCGCGCCACCCTGCCTTCGATTCGGCCGATCTGGTTGAGGTAGGCGACGATGCGTTCGCCGGGCTGAACCCCGGCTTCGGACGAGAACGCGATGCCGCCGGGAGAGGCGTCGACCGATTCGCAGTCGAACTCCAAGCGGTCGGACCGCATGAACCGTCCCGCCAGGCGCACCTTGACGCGCTGGTGGCGCCGACGCTCCAGCGGCGCCGGCTCCGCGATGCTCCAGGCCAGGGCGCCCATAGCGACGTGCTCCTCGGATTCTCGACGCCGGACGCAAACGGTCGATGAAGCGATCGACGGTTCGCGGGCAGGCCGGCGCCAGCGTCCTAACCTTAACGGCGAGGGATTAAGGCGCTGTTACGCGCCGCATTTTCCTTCAGGTCGATCGGCGCTCGCCGGAATAGACAAAGAGATGCTTGTAACGCCTCGGTGGGTTGCGGAGCGAAAAGCCGGCCGGAGCTGCGCCGTCCCCCGACGAGTTGGGACGGGACAGCGGATCGAGCGCGCGAAGCGAGGTCAGCGTGATCGGCTCGGAGCCTACGAGCCCGATCCATGACGGCGCGGCATGAACGGCGAACGCGCCGAGAACGCGCGAATGAGTGTATCCGTGGTGACGAAGCGGCAGGAGGATGGCCTCGATGTCCACCGTTCCAAGACCGGGCGGCCGCGCCTCGGCGCCGATGAGGAACGGCTGCGCTTCATCGGCGACGCAATGAAGCACCGAATCGAGCTCCTTGCGATCGGCGTCGCGCCAAAGCTCGAGAAAGGAGAGGCCCCTGAGCTCCCTCAGAAAGATCGCGTTGGCCCTCGACCCGGCGATCCGGAACGGAAACCCGCGCCCTTCGTCGAAATCGAGCACGAACGTATCGGCAAGCACGCCGCGGATCGCGCCCGGGTCGACGTCGTTGCGCTCAGGCGCGCTGCGCGCTCCCCTGAGCTTGTTCCAGTACGCATGGAGCTCCATGGTGACGGCGAGCTTCACTGGCTTCCCCTGCGACTCGTGCACTGGCGACTGTCCCGGAATGGGACGGCTTTGGGCCGTTGGCGGCGGCCTGTGTAAGTCGAGGCAGGGACCGTGCCATTCCCGAGCGGAAGCGCGAGCCTGAGCGACGCCGGGGGTTGCGGTCCACGCTTCACCCGAAGCTAACCATCGGATGATCCAGGGCGTCCGGAATCGGGACAGGCGATCCGTGTCGAGGCCGCGAAGCGCGTCTTGGCCACGGCGGCGGGATTGGCGGGTTAGAACGAAAGGTCCCGGTTCACGCCGACCCTGCGCGCCGCCGCAACGATCGACGCCCACGCCTCGGCGGTGAGCGGCACGCCGGTCGCGGTGCGTTTCACGCGTTCGAGCGCGCTCCGGCTCGCCCGGGCGTCATCACCGCCTGGCCCGGAATCGCTTTGGCCTGCCCGAACCAGTCGAGATAGCGGGTCATATCGGCGTCGAAGACATGACTTGGGTCGATCCTCGCGGGATCGACGTAGAGCGAGAACATGCCGTTGGAGAATCTGCGGTCCGGCCCGGTTGCGCCGTTGCCGGTAAGCGAGCCGCCGAGAAGCTCGCACAGGAGCGCGAGGCCGGAGCCCTTGTGTTCGCCGAAGGCGCGGATGGCGCCCGCGCCGCGGCTGTGGTCGCGCGGGCCGTCCGAAGTCAGCGGGCCGTAGATCAGCGCGGGATCGCCGGAAAGCGCTCCTTCGGGGCCGATCAACGCGTCCGCCGGCAGCGGCTTGCCGCCATGGCTCGCGACATTCACCTTTCCTTCGGCGACCAGCGATGTTGCGAAATCGAGCACGATCGGCGCGCGCGCCTTCGCGCGGAATGGCGACGCAAAACGGCGCGGTCGACAGCCGCCTATCCAGGCCGCCGAACGGCGCGACCAGGATCGAGCCGGCGGCATTGACGAAATGAATTGAGATCAGGCCCGCCGCGGCGGCGCGCTCCGCCCATTCGCCGACCCGGCCGACATGGCCGGAATTGCGCAGCGAAATCGCGGAAAGGCCCGTCGCCTTGGCTTTTTCAACGCCGATGTCGACGGCCATCGGCGCAATCGTCTGACCGAAACCGAAGCGGCCGTCGACGACGGCGATGACCGGCGTATCGACGAGGCGTTCGATCGACTGGTTGGGAACGATATCGCCCGCGCGGACCCAATCGACATAACGCGGCACGCGGATCACGCCATGGCTGTCGTGGCCGGTGAGGTTGGCGTCGACCAGCGACGCGGCGACGCGGCGCGCCTCTTCCGGGCGGCAGCCGACGCGACCGAAAACCTCGGCGCAAAAGTCGGTCAAGGCGTCGGCGGGAATGTGAATCGTCATGTCGGCGTCCTTGACTGCGCGCCGCCGAGATAAACGTCCCGGATTCGCTCGTTCCTCCGCGATCGTGTTCGTTGTCGCTGAGGCGCGCATTCTAAGGGCCGTCGCGCAGGGGGTGCGCAAGCTTGCGGAATTTGCCCGCGCGTTGCAAGCCGGGGCGGCTCGGCGGCGCCGCCCGCGCGAAGCCCCAATTTCGCCACAGCGGCGTTGCGGGTCTAGATTTGGATTTGGGGCGGGGCGTCCCGAACGGCTCCGGGTTCCGGCTTCGTTAGGGGGGCGTCGGGGTTCGTAAACCGGAAGGCTGGCGAGGGTATGAGCTTTTTCGAGCCGCGCAGGATCGCGGGCCGCAGCGAGCCGATGTTCAATGCGCCGCTTGTGGTGCTTGGCCTCATCGTCATTCTCATCGCCATCGAAGCGGTGATGAACTGGGCGCCCGACTCGATTCAGGACGCGGTCGTTCGCCAATTCGCCTTCGTTCCCGGCCGACTGACGATCTCGATCTGGCCGCGGCGGCTGATCGAATTGCTCGATCGCGCGAATACCGATCGGTCGGCGTTGCAGCAGGCCCGGATGATTTGCGAATTGGGCATACTCGGCGGCGGCGCCAAGCCGTGGACGCTGCTCACCTACGCCTTCCTCCACGGGTCGTGGACCCATGTGCTGCTCAACAGCGTCTGGCTGGTCGCGTTCGGGCCGCCGATCGCGCGCCGGTTCGGCTCGGCGAGGTTCCTTCTGTTCATGGCCGTCACTGCGGTCTTCAGCGCGCTTGCGCATTGGGCGAGCGCGCCGATGGATTTCTCGCCGCTCATCGGGGCGTCTGGGGCCGATTCCGGTCTCATGGGCGCTGCGACGCGCTTCATGTTTCAGCCCGGGGCGCCGCTCGGCCCCATGGCCCCGCTCGGCCAGCCCGAGATCGAATTCGATCCCGGCCGCGAGCCTGCGCGGCGTGTTCGCCGACCGGCGCGCGATGATCTTCCTCGGCATCTGGCTCGTGACCAACTTCATCTTCGGCGCGGGCGCGCAGACATTCGGCTTCTCGGACGCGCCGGTCGCCTGGCTTGCCCATGTCGGCGGCTTTTTTTCCGGGCTCCTGCTGTTTCCGCTGTTCGACCGCCCGTTCCGCGCCCCACCGATGGCCGGGGAGTTCGCGATGGGGCCGCCGACGATGGACCGCTGAACCCGCGACCCTGAGCCCAATGGACGCTCATTCCGGCTTGAGGACGTAGGAGCACGTCCCTCCCGGAATGCCGTTCTCCAGCATTCGCGCGCTCAGACGGCGCGCAGTCACGATATCCAAACGACCGCCGCAAGTGGCTGCATAGTTATAGATTGGCGTGTCAAAAACCATTCCCCGATCGGACGCGACGCGGTCGCAGGCGTCCATCGTCCCCTGATAGCAGGCAAGCAGCAGTTCGTTGTAGCGGACAGTCCAGCCGGAGTTGGCCAGCGGGGGTTCGGTGGGATAGAACACATCCTGGGCAAAAGCCGGGGCGCCTGAAGGCACGCCGGAGACAAGCGCCGCAATCATGGAAAGCAAGAGCGAACCCTGTCTCATTTGTTCCTCCATCGCATCCTGTGAGAGGGAGCGATTGGACGACGGGAAGGTCTTCGCCTTCGCCGCGCGTTCAAGCCTTGTGGGAACACATCTCGGCGGCATACGCCATTAGGGACTATTACTCACGATGGCGCGCTGCTCGCCCTTCCGCCGCAGTCAGCCAGATTGGGGGCACAATGGTTCTGCCGAGCATCGATCCGTTGATCGCCGGAGGCGTCGTCGTCACGACCGCGCTCACCGACGCCATCTATGTGCAGTTCACCGCCGCGGTCGCGGCCCGGCGCCGATTCGCGGCGGCGTCGTGGAGCAGCGCGTGGTACCTGCTCGCGGCGTTCGCGGTCATCAGCTACACGTCGAATTGGGTCTATGTGGTGTTCGCGGCGCTGGGCTCGTGGATCGGCGGCTTCCTGTCGATCACCGCGCTGAACCGCGCCGCGCAATCGCGGGCGGGAGAGGGGCGCGGAAGTCCGCATGGGCAGGGCCCGACATGAGCGGCCAAACGCGGCCAAGCAAAGACCTGGGCGCCGTCTTCGACGCTCATGTCCGGGCGGAGTTTGTCGACCAGGACGTCGGAGTCCGGCCCGCGCGACGGAACGGGCTCGCGTCGGCCGACGGGGCGGCCGCTTACTGGCCCATCTTGGCTTTCATCGCCTGCAGGAACTTGGCGCAGCCGACGCTGACCTCCATCTTGTGCTCTTTCAGACACGCGATGATGCGTCCGCCGCCCATCTGCACGCCCGGGCACAGCCGCGCGACATCCGCCTTGCAGTATTTCATCGCTTCGGCCTGGGCCTGGGCAAACGCGGTGGAGGCTGAGAGCGCGGTGAGGGCGACCGACGCCGCGACGGCGATAGCGATTTGACGATTGGACATGGCGTTGCCCCTCCTTCGCCGCGGACGGCGGCGCTGCGGCGGCAATCTGATAAGGTCGGCGCCCTGCGCCGGTCAAATGAAATGATCGTCGCGCAAGGAGGGGAGGCGATATGGACAAGCTTAGTCTGCAAAACCCGCTGTTTGCTACCTATGTCATCGCGGCGACGCTGATGATTCTCAAGGTTGTGGCGATGTCCTGGCTCACGGTCGTCCGGATGACGCAGGTGAAGGGCGGGTACCGGTCGCCGGAGGACCTGCGAAAGACGCCGCTCAACCCCAGTCCCGACCCGAAGCAGCTCGATCGCAACGATGCTGTGGACCGCATCCGCAGAATTCAGCTCAATGATCTGGAGAACGTTCCGTTCTTCCTCGTCGCGGCGTTTCTCTATATCCTCACCGAGCCGTCCCTGACCGCCGCGCGCTTGCTGCTGTACGGCTATGTCGTCTCGCGGCTCGCCCATTTCGCCGCCTATTTCACCGCGCAGACCCATGACGTGCGGGCGACCCTTTGGACCATCGGCTCTTTGATCCTCATCTACCTGACGGTTTGGCCGCTTCTGGTCGCGTTGGGGATTTGAACGAGGCCTTGTCTCGGAGGCCCTAGCCTCCGCCCGCTCCAGCCTTTAAGACCGCCTTCCCTCACGAACAGGATTGGCGCCGTTGAACGCCCCGCAGGCCGCCCGCGACAAACGGCCCGTGTTCACGCACGGCTCGCTGATGCGTCACGTCGCCGTGATGACCGCGACCGGCGCCATCGGCTTGATGGCGGTGTTCGTCGTCGATCTCCTGTCGCTGTTCTGGGTGTCGAAACTCGGCGATCAGGCGTTCAAGGCCGCCGTCGGCTACGTCGGCCTGACGACGTTCTTCGCCATGTCGATCAACATTGGCCTCACCATCGCCGCCTCGGCGACGGTTTCGCGTGCGCTCGGCGCCGGCGACCGGCCGCGCGCCCGCAGGCTCGCGGCTTCCGCGCTCGTCATCACCGCGATCTTCTCGGCCGCGATGGCGGCTCTGATGTTCGTCTTTCGCGACTGGGCGCTGACGACGCTCTTGCACGCCCACGGCGAGCCGGCCGCGGTCGCCTCGAAGTTCATCGCGATCAGCATTCCGGCGAACGTGCCGCTCGCGGTCGGCATGGCGTTTTCGGGCATATTGCGCGCCGTCGGCGACGCCCGGCGGGCAATGTATGTGACGCTTTCGGCCGGGATCGCGACTGCTTTTCTCGATCCGCTGCTCATCTTCGGCTTCGGTCTCGGGGTCTATGGCGCTGCCTGGGCGACAGTCCTCTCGCGCCTTATCCTGCTCGCCGTCGGCTGGCGCGGGGCGGTCGGCGTTCACGACCTCGTCGCGCGGCCCAAACTCAACGCCGCGCGCGGCGACTTCGGCCCGATCATGGCGATCGGCTTCCCGGCGATCATGGCCAACATGGCCGCGCCAGTGAGCTCGGCCTATACGCTCAGGGTGTTCTCCGATTTCGGCGAGGCGGCGATCGCCGCTTCCGCGATCATCGATCGCGTCACGCCGGTCGCGTTCGGGGTCATCTTCGCCCTCACCGGATCGATCGGTCCGATCATAGGCCAGAACTACGGCGCGAAACTGATGGGCAGGGTCCAGCGGGCGCTGACCGATTCCTTCATCCTCTCGATCGGCTACGTTCTGTTTGCGTGGGCGGTGCTGGCGCTCGCCGCCCCGGCGCTCATCACCGCCTTTGAGGCCAAGGGCGACAGCGCGCACTATGTCGCCTTCTATTGCCGCTACGGCGTCTCGGCGTGGCTGTTCCTGGCTTGCCTTTTCGTCGCCAACACCGCGTTCAACAATCTCGGCTTTCCCCTGCTATCAATGGCCTTCAACTGGGCGCGGGCGACGCTGGGCACGATTCCGTTCGTGACCTTTGGCGCGCGTTATGGCGGGGTGCAGGGCGGTCTGATCGGCTTCGCGCTCGGCTGCGCCGTCTTCGGCCTGATCGCGGTCGCCACGGCCTATGCGGCGACGTCGCGGCTGGCGAAGGCGATCGGGGAGTCGATCGCGAGGCGGCGCGCCCTGCGCCCGCGCTCGAGCGACGAGGAGCACGAACGCAATGACGCCCAACGAGAGCCAGCGTCGCTCCCCTTCGTTGCATTGTAGCGGCGGCGCGACTATCTAGCCGGGTCGCCGGTTCGCCGGCCGGTGGGATGGGCGCCTGAATGGCTCGCGACGTCGTCGATAGTGAGGTTGTCGAGTTGCGCGACGCGCTGGTCGCGTGGCTCGAGGCAGGTTGCAAGCCGCGCGGTCCATTCCGGATCGGCACGGAACACGAGAAAATACCGTTCTACCGCGCTGATCGTTCGCCTGTGCCCTATGGCGGCGACAGAGGCATTCGGGCGTTGCTCGAGGGCATGCAGAAGACGCTCGGCTGGCACGGAATCGAGGACGACGGCAATCTCATCGGCCTCTATGACCCGAACGGCGGCGGCGCCATCTCGCTCGAGCCGGGCGGACAGTTCGAACTCTCCGGCGCGCCGCTCGACGACGCGCATTCGACCGTCGAAGAGCTCGATCGGCACCTCGCCGTTTGCCGAGTCGTCGCCGAGCCGCTCGGCATCGGCTTTCTGACGCTCGGCATGAGCCCCAAATGGTCGCTTGCCCAGACGCCGTCGATGCCGAAGAGCCGCTATGCGATCATGGCCCGCTACATGCCGAAGGTCGGAACGCGCGGCCTAGACATGATGTTTCGCACCGCGACCGTGCAGGCCAATCTCGATTTCACGAGTGAAAAGGACATGGTGGCGAAGATGCGCGTCGGCCTCGCGCTCCAGCCGGCGATCGTCGCGTTGTTCGCCAACTCGCCATTCACCGACGGCAAGCTCAACGGGCTCCTCTCGGCGCGGTCGGAGATCTGGCGCCATACCGATCCGTCGCGCACCGGCATGCTCGCATTCGCCTTCGAGCCCGGGATGGGGTTCGAGCGCTACGTCGACTACGCGCTCGACGTGCCGCTCTATTTCCTGAAGCGCGGCGACCACTATCAGGATGTCGCGGGCGCGAGCTTTCGCGACCTGCTCGCTGGCCGGCTCAGGCAAGCGCCGGGAGAGCGCGCGACGATCGCCGATTGGGCCAACCACCTGTCATCGATTTTCCCGGAAGTGCGGCTCAAGCGCTATCTGGAAATGCGCGGTCCCGACGTCGGCCCGCCCGAACGGATTGTCGCGCTCTCGGCGCTGATGGCCGGGCTTTACTACGATCCGACGCGCTCCGCTCGGCCGAGGCGCTGATCGAGGGTTGGAGCGCCGAGGACCGGCAGAAGCTGCGCGACGACGCGCCGCTGCTCGGCCTCGGCGCCGAGGCGCGCGGGCGCGACCTGCGCTCAATCGCGACGGACATGCTGGCGATCGCCCGCGGGGGATTGAAGCGGCGCCGAAGGCTCAATGCGCGCGGCGAGGACGAGACGATCCTGCTTCGTCCGCTCGAAGCGATCGCGGCGAGCGGGCGGGAGCCGGCGCGGCATTGGATCGAGCGCTACGAAGGCCCATGGGGCCGGTCGGTCGACCCGGCCTTCGACGAGGCGGCGCTTTAGGCCGTAGCGGCGCCGCGAACTATCGTATTTCGAAGTCAGCGCGCCTCGTCGCCGGGGGAGGGCGAGAGAAAGATGCGGTGGAGGCCCGCCGCTGGCGCGCCGATGAGCGCCGCGCCCGCAGCCCTGACCGCGCCAACGAATTCCGGCGCATCGAGCTTGCCGAAAGGGGAGGGGCGGCCGCCGATCGCGTAGTCGGAGCCGAACCGCGGCCAGCCGCGATGTAGCCGTTGATGCGCCTGCAGTCGGACGAGCTCTTGCGGAGGCCCGCCCCCGCGCCATGGCCGGCGCAGGGCGCAGGGTCGGCCGTAGCGGCGGGAAAGACAGAGCGATCAATCTCGCCGGCGCTTGCCAACTCGGACGGGCCCCCGATGAGAAGGGCTAGGAGCGGCGCGCAGGCGAGTTTCATGGACCCTTCGACACTGCGCCGCATGCCGGGCTGACGGTGATTTATCCCCGGCCGGAATGAACCTGAGGCGGCAAAATGGCCGGGGCCACTGCGAGGCCGAAAGTCAGCACCTCGCTCCGGCGCCACTTCGGCCAATCACCGAGCGTCGCCTGAATGAGCGCCAGCGCGGCGACCGCCGCCGTATCCGCCCGCAGGATGCGCGGCCAGGCTCAGGCGCACGACCCGGGGAGCCGCAATGATCGCCGCCCGCTCGTCGTCGTCGAAGCCGCCCTCGGGGCCGACGAGGAGGCCGACGCCGTGCTCCGCGCTAACTTCGGCCAGCTCGTCGAGCGGGCTCGCTTGCGGCGCTTCCTCGTCGCAGAACACGATCAGCCGCTCGCGCGGCCAGCCGGCCGCGCCTTTTTCCGTCACGGGCGCGGCGCCTGGGCGCCGAGATCACTCCGCATTGCTCGCAGGCCTCGATGGCGTTGGCGCGCAGGCGCTCGATGTTCACGCGCGCGACCTGGGAGCGCCTGATAGCGGCATCAGCCGCCGCGCGCCATCTCGACGGCTTTCTGCGCCATATATCGAGCGGGCGTGCTTGAGCGGCGCGAACAGGTAATCGACGTCCGGCGGCGCCTCCTGCGGCCGGATGCACGGGCCGACAATGAGCGACACGCTCTTGCGCGAAGCCGCCGCGAGCTTTTTGCGAATTCGCCGTCGCGGCCGTTGAACAGAGCACGGGCGCGTCCGCGCCGAGCCTGAGCACGTTCAGGAGATAGTTCCTCTGCTGCGGGTCGAGCCTGATCTCGGCTCCCTTGGCGAGCGGCGCTTCGACGTAAAGCCGGGGGGTGCGGAAATCGGTGCGGGCCATCCTGTCCCATAGCTTGGGCGAGCAGCGCCCGCTATGCGGACGCGGCCGGCGGCGGTAACAAATCCCGCGCGGCGGCGAACGGCTTGAGCGGCGCGCCGTGACGTTGACGACTCGCGCGAGGAGGATGGCCATGGCTCACGGTTGAAACTGGGCGCCTGCGTTGCAGCGCTGTCGGCGCTCGGCTCTCCGGCGGCGGTCTTCGCCGCCGACGCGGCGCATCCGACCGTGGTCGAATTGTTCCAGAGCCAGGGCTGCTCGTCGTGCCCGCCGGCGGAGGCCTAATGGGAGCGATCAGCGACCGCGCGGACGTGCTCGCGCTCGCGTTCGAGGTCGACTATTGGGACCGGCTCGGCTGGAAGGACACTTTCTCGCGGGGCCTGGACTGCGCGCCAGTACGCCTACGCCCGCGCGATGGCCCGCGGTGGGGTCTACACGCCGCAGGTGGTGGTCAACGGCCTCGGGGGGGCTGGAGCCGGGCGCGCTGGCGGGGCTGATAAGCCGCGGCGATCGGGGCGCGGGCGGTCCGACTGTCGGCTTTTCGGGCTCGGTGCGGTCGGGGCAGGGGCCGCGCCTTCGGGCGGGGCCGATGTCTGGCTCGCGCGCTATATCCCCCGCACGGTCGAGGTCGCGATCCCGCGCGGCGAGAACGCCGGCCATACGCTGCCCTATAAGGACGTCGTGCGCGAGATGATCCTGCTCGGCAAATGGCGCGGCGAAGCGGCGGCTTCCCCCTCCAGGCGGCGCCGAGTCCGGCCTTGCCGAGGCCGCGATCGTCCAAGGCGCCGGCTGCGGGCCGGTCATTGCGGCGGGAAAGCGCTGATCCGGCGCGCGGTTGGACTCATCCGCTGAGGGGAGTCAGAGTCCACCGGAGGATCGCCTGCCCATGAGCGCCAGCGGGCCGCTGTTTCGCAAGCTCGATAACCTTCTGCTTCGCGTCGCCGACCTCGATGCGGCGATAGCCTTCTATCGCGACCGTCTCGGGCATCGGGTTTTGTGGCGAACCGAAGAGGCGGCGGCTTTGGCCTTCCCGAGACCGACGCGGAGCTCGTCGTTCACTTGATATCGGCCCGGAAACCGATGTTCTGGTTGATAATGTGGACGAAGCCTTCGCATTCTTCTTGAGCGCGGGCGGCACGGCCCTCGAGCCGCCCTTCGATATCGCGATTGGCCGATGTGCGCGGGTGCGCGATCCCTTCGGCAATGAACTGGTCATCCTGGATCAGTCGAAGGGCGCTCTGGCCACGGACCGCCGAGGGCCGGGTGACCGGCGTCCGGCCGCGTCGTTCCGGAAGGGCCGGGCATAAGTGAGATTCCCACTTGCGCTTTCATCCATGTTCTGCAAATGTTCTTTTAT
>CAWEAT010000022.1:0-273507 GCA_963806935.1 uncultured Alphaproteobacteria bacterium | reverse complement strand
TGACGCGAGTGCGCGATCTCGCGTTCAGCTGAGCCCGTGGCGCGCTGACGCCAGGAATCTCATGCGCCGTAACTCAAGATCCCGCGCAATACGCGTTCGCTGATCGTCCCACCCGAGGCGATCACATTCAACCAGAAAGGGCGCAGCGGAGCCGTTTTCGATGATGGTCGCCCGTATTCGGCCGATCAATGTCGTGCGCGATTTCGGCAGGAGGGCCTCGCCGCTTCGAGTGGCCGGAGGGTCGGACGGACCATTTCGGACGCGGCGCCGACTTGAGGCATGGTATCAGATAGTGTCCGCCGGACCCGAGACGAGACGCAGCGCATGCGTGAGGAGCGAGAGCAAAGAGCGAACGGATGGCCGGTTTAGTCAATCCCTCCCTGGTACCCCGCTACGACGAGACATTTCCCGAGCTGAAGCCGGAGGAGATCGACCGGCTCAGGCGCTATGGGAGTCTGCGGAAATATTCGGACGGGGAGAAGCTGGTCGAAGCCGGGAAAATCGCTCCGGGTATGTTCGTGGTGCTCAAGGGCCTTGTGGCGATCAGTCAGCGCGACGGCTTAGGCCACGTGTCGCCGGTCGTCGAGCAGGGCCCGGGTCAGTTCGTGGCGGACGTCGGCCAGCTTTCCACTCGCGCGACGCTTGTGGACGGAACGGCCGAGGGCGACGTCGAGGCGTTGGTGATCCCGACGAGCGGCCTGCGCGCGCTGCTCGTCGCCGAAGCCGAGCTCGGCGAACGGATCATGCGCGCGCTCATTCTTCGTCGGGTCGCCCTGCTTCGGGGCGGGGCCGCGGGCGCCGTCCTGATCGGGTCTGACGGGGCGGCGGATGTGATCCGGCTCCAGGGCTTTCTTACCAGGAACGGCTATCCGCATCACTTGCTCGACCCCGCCAGGGACCTTGAAGCCAAAGAGGTGATCGGCCGCTACGCCGACATCGCCGGCGGTCTGCCTCTGGTGGTTTGTCCAGACGGGACGGTGCTGGGCAATCCCACGGAGCCAACGCTCTCCCGTCAGATCGGCTTGACCATCGAAACGCGGTCTGACTTCGTCTACGACGTGGCTGTGGTTGGGGCGGGGCCCGCGGGCCTGTCGACGGCAGTCTACGCCTGCTCCGAGGGCCTTTCGGTTGCGGTTCTCGATGCGCGCGCGTTCGGCGGGCAAGCCGGGGCAAGCGCCCGGATCGAGAATTACTTCGGCTTCCCGACCGGTATCAGCGGCCAGGCGCTGACTGCGCGCGCTTTCATTCAGGCGCAGAAATTCGGCGCTGACGTCATGATCCCTGTCGGCGTCAAAACGCTCGATTGCGCGCGCGTGAATGGCGCGCTCGCGCTCGACCTCGACGGCGGCGATCGCATTCAGGCCCGGACGGTCGTGGTCGCGAGCGGCGCCAGATATCGCCGCCCGGCGCTCGCCGATATCGCGCGGTTCGAAGGTCGCGGCGTGTGGTACTGGGCGTCGCTGATCGAGGCCCGTCTATGCCTCGGCCAGGAAGTCGTTCTGGTCGGCGGCGGCAATTCGGCCGGCCAGGGCGCGGTGTTTCTTTCAGCCCATGCCTCGAAGGTCAGGATGATGGTCCGGGGACCCACCCTTGCCGAAAGCATGTCGCGCTACCTGATTGACCGCATCGCCGCCACTCCGAACATCGAGCTGATGACTGAGACCGAGATCATCGCCCTCGAGGGGAGCGCGGGCGCCGGCCTCGAAAGAGTCCGGTGGCGCGACCGGCGCGGCGATCGGGAATCCGAGGCCCCGATCCGTAACGTATTTCTGTTCGTCGGCGCGGACCCGGCGACGGAATGGTTGCAGGGTTGCGGCGTGGCTCTGGATAAGGCAGGCTTCGTGACGACTGGGATGCCGCGGACGAATGGCGCCCCCGCCCCGTCGCCGCTCGAATCCTCCGTCCCTGGCGTATTTGCCGTTGGCGATGTGCGGAGTGGATCGGTCAAGCGGGTCGGCGGGGCGATCGGCGAAGGAGCCCAGGTCGTGGCGGCTATCCATAATTTTCTCTCGCATTCTCAAGGTCCTCACCTCTAATCCGCCGAGGAAGCTCACGATGTCGAAGGTCTGCAGCCACCTGGACGGCATTCGCAGCGTGACGCCGAGCGCGCTCGGCTGCGAGGAATGCCTCAAGACCGGCGACGTCTGGCTTCATCTCAGGCTCTGCCGCACCTGCGGCCATGTCGGGTGCTGTGACCAATCGCCGAACCAGCATGCGACCAAACACTTTCACGCCACCCGCCATCCGATCATCGAAGGCTACGATCCGCCAGAAGGCTGGGGATGGTGCTACGTCGACGAAGTGATGTTCGATCTCTCCGCTCGCAAGGACGCCTCACAACGGCAAGATTCCGCGGTACTACTGAGATAAGCTCTGAATGCTGCCGGCGTGACGAGCCGGATTGCAAATCCGAAGGGCCTGAGAATGGCGGTATCGCCGCTTGAACAGCGGCCCGCCGCCTGCAACCCCGAGGCGAGTTCAATAGCGGAACAAACTGCGACATTTCGATCTGGAGTTTTGCGATGAAAGCGACCGAGAAGCTTCACAATGCCGGTCAGAGTTTGTGGCTCGACAACATCACGCGAGATCTGCTCACCTCTGGCACGCTCAAACGATATATCGACACGCTGTCGGTCACCGGACTGACCTCGAACCCGACGATCTTCGACCACGCGATTTCAAAGAGCGCCGCGTACGATCAGGACATCCGCGCGATGTCCAAGAGCGGCGTTGCGCACGAAGATCTGTTCTTCAGGCTTGCGATCGCCGATTTGCAGCAGGCAGCGGATCTGTTCAGGCCGATCCACGACCGCACGGCCGGCGTCGATGGCTGGGTCTCGCTCGAAGTATCGCCGCTCCTCGCCTATGACGCCAAGCGTACCGTCGAGGCCGCGAGTTCTCTTCATGCCGCTGCGGCCCGGCCCAATCTGTTCATCAAGATTCCCGGAACCAAGGAGGGCGCGCCGGCGATCGAAGAGGCCATTTTCAGGGGCATTCCGGTCAACGTCACATTGCTGTTCTCGCGCGAACATTATGTTGCTGCGGCCGAGGCCTATATGCGGGGCCTGGAGCGCCGGATCGCGTCGGGCTTGAGCCCGGACGTTCGCTCCGTCGCCTCGCTTTTCATCAGCCGTTGGGACAAGGCGACGATGGACAAGTTGCCGGGGAACTTGCGCGATCGGTTAGGCATCGCGGTCGCCGGAATGACTTACGCCGCGTATCGCGATGTCCTCGATTCGGAACGTTGGCAGCGCCTCGAAAACTGCGGCGCGCGCCCACAACGCCTGCTTTTCGCAAGCACCGGAACAAAAGATCCTCAGCGCTTCCGACACGCTCTATATCGGCGGTTTGGCGGCGCCGAACACGGTCAATACAATGCCCGAGGAAACGCTGTTGGATTTCGCCGATCATGGCGAAGTTGGAGACATGCTGCCTCGCGACGGCGGACGCGTAAGCGAGACGCTGTCGGCGATCGTCAAGGCGGGGGTCGATCCTGACGCATTGGCCGCGGACCTCCAGTCAGAGGGCGCCAAGTCATTCGACGACTCCTGGAATGATCTTCTGAAGGCGATTGAGACAAAGGCTCAAGCGCTCGCTTGACGACCGTTTGCGTCCGCCGCCGTTCCCCAGGACCAATGCGCGCTCCGGAGCGCTTTGCCTCGGAATGGAGTCGGTTCGGCTCCTTTTCGTGAGCGTCCCCGGCGTCGACCGGGGCGATCCATTTGGGTTTTCTTGGCTTCGGGGCTGTTTCCCGCCGAAGGATCCGTCCGCGCGGGTTGCTTTGTCTTGGGTTTGCTTGGAATCTCTCGTCCGAATCGCGACTTTTCAACGGGTTGCGCGCCGTTACAGCGGGAAACTATTTTTCCCGCGCCTTTCCTCGCGTGCGAGGCGCCGGTGCGGCGGCCCGGTCTTGGCGCGCGAGAAATGTCAGGATTGGTCATGGCGCGCAGATTAAGCCGAATTCTGATTTTCTGCAATGATTTGTCGACATTCCGACAGATGATCCTTCGTCGACGCAACGTTCCCTTCGCCTCGCAAAAGCAGGGCTCTAATGCCTCCCCTCAGCTGGACTGCCGAGCCCGATGCGCCCACCGATAGCGCTACCACCGGCCCTCTGAGCCGAGGCAGAATCAGGAACTCATCACCGTCGTCGCCTTGCCCGGGGACCGGAAACGCGTGCTATCGTGACCGGGGCGAGCGCTGCGCGATCATGATGCGCGGTGTGACCCGGGCGCGAAGGTCGCTTCTACCGAGAAGCGCCCCGAGGTCACGAGGAGACGAGATGGACGACGAGGAGATTCGCGCCGCTCTAAATCTCCACTGGGCAGCATCCGATGCGAACGACTTCGAGGCCGAGCACCAGATCTATCGGGAAGACGCCGTGCTCGAGTATCCGCAGTCGGGCGAGCGCATCCGTGGCCGGCGTAATATCCAGGCGTCTCGCCAGGCGCAGCCGAACATGAAGCGCTTCACGGTGCGGCGGATGCTCGGCGCTGGCGAACTCTGGGTCACCGAATTCGTCCTCACTTACGACGGGCGGCCGTCTTACACGGTCAGCATCATGGAGTTCAAAGATGGGAGGGTGGCGCGCGAGACCCAATATTTCAGCGATGCGTTTGAGCCTGGGCCTTCACGCGCTCGATGGGTCGAACGAATAGGTTGAATGCGACCGGCGCGAGGGCTGAAGTCGGATGATCCACCCAAGCCGATCGCAGGAGAGCGTGTCCGGCGCATCGATCGCAGTGGCAGCGTTCTCGACGATTGTGGAATGGTATGACTTCACGCTGTACCTTTACCTCGCAACGGTGCTTTCGCGGGTGTTTTTTGGCGGCGGCGAAACCGCGCTGATCACGACCCTCGCAACATTTGCAATCGCATATCTATTGCGCCCGCTCGGCGGGATGGTTTTCGGCCATATCGGCGACCGGTTTGGGCGTCGACGAACGATGCTGCTCTCTGTGGCGATCATGACAATCACGATGTTCGGGACGGCCTTGCTGCCAACCCGCGCTGAAGCAGGCGCTACCGCCGGCTGGCTGCTTTTCCTCCTCCGATGCGTCATGGGATTTTCGGTCGGCGGGGAGTACAACGCGGTCGTCGCATACTTGCTGGAAGGCGCGCCTCCGAACAGGCGCGGCTTGATCGCGTCCCTGGCTTCCGGGTCCAGTGAGATCGGCGGAACTCCTCGCCGTTGGGGTTTCTTTGCTCACCGTCAATTCGATGAGTTCCGCAAATCTGGACTTATGGGGATGGCGCATCCCCTTTCTTGTCGGCGCGGTCCTTGCGGCAAGTGTGTGGATTGCCCGCACGACGATGCAAGAATCGCCCGATTTCGAACAGCAGCAGGTAAGCGGGACTGTGCCAGTGAATCCGCTCTATCACGCGCTAATCAACTATCGCGCCGGCATCCTGCGAGCCTTCGCCATTTCCGCGCTGGGATCGATCACATATTATATCGGGATCACTTACGTGCCCACATTCCTGGCTTCCGCTGGAAAGCTGAGTGAAGGCGATTCGCTCCGGCTGTCGACGGTCGCCGCATTCGCCGTCATCGTGGTCACGCCGTTCACTGGAGCATTGTCCGACCGGCTCGGGCGGAAGCCGGTCCTGATATTTCTCAGCGGATGCAGCGCAATCTTGCCCATTGTGCTGTTTTATCTGATGGCGCGCGGCTCGCCGTCTCACGTCCTGCTGGGGATCGTCATCCTCGCTTGCATCGCAGGCGCGGTGAGCGCGGTCGGCGCCATAGCCGCGGCCGAGCAGTTCCCGGGGGAAGGTCGTGTCAGCGGTTTGGCGCTGGGGGCAACCTCCGCCACCGCGATCTTCGGAGGCCTGACCCCCTACGTCGCCCAGATTCTGACCGAGCGCACAGGTTGGACGTTGCTCCCCGGCGCGATGATTGCCGTAGTGGGCGTTTGCGCCCTCCCGGTGATGATCACGTTGCCCGAGACAGCGCCCGAGAAACTGATCCCGCTCGCGATCATGCGCCGGTCCCCTCCGCAAAATGGCCGGGCTCGCTGGCCCTGAGACGTACTGAGGCGGCGACACGGCGCGATCATCCACGATCACCTCCCGCAACCGGCCTGCGGCGACGTCGAAAATGACGCCTCGCCCCGCCACACCTTGGCGATCCTATCTGTTCCCAAACGCTCGGCGCGGTCATATTGAAATGGAGGATCGAATGACGAGCCCTTCACAGCCGGTCCCGATCGAGGGAAGTCCAGCATGCCGACAGCCGATATGCTTCGATATACGAAGATTCCCCTTACCCATGGATCTGGCGTCATGCCCGCCGTTGGGTTCGGCACACTGATCCGAGATCCGCTCGCGACCAAAGGGGCCACCAAGACCGCATTGGAAGTCGGGTATCGAAATATCGATTGCGCGGAACGTTACCGCAACGAGGAAGCGGTCGGCGATGCGATGCAGGAAGCGTTCAGGACGGGGCTGGTTAAGCGGGAGGACCTCTTCGTCTCCACGAAGCTTTGGAACACCAATCACCGACCTGAGCGGGTCAAGCCTGCGTTTGAGGCCAGTCGCAGGCGACTGCAAATCGACTATGTCGATTGCTATCTCATGCACACGCCCTTTGCCTTTCGGCCCGGTGACGACCTGGACCCGAGGGACGAGCACGGCCAGGTCATCTACGATAGCGAGGTCACATTGGTCGATACGTGGCGAGCGCTCGAGCGCCTCATGGACGACGATCGGTGCAGGTCGATAGGCGTGACGGATGTCACCTTGGAGAGGCTGCAGGAGATCGTCGCGGCTGCACGCATCAAGCCCGCGATGGTTCAGATCGAAGCCCATCCCTATTTCCCTCAGTGGGAGGTGCTCGATTTCTGCCGGGAACAGGGCATCGTGGTCCAGGCGGGCGCGGCGCTGGGTCACGCCACGCCGCCGAAGATCGTCGATGACCCGGTGATCACGGCCATCGCGAAGCGCGTCGGCAAGACGCCGGCCCAGGTTGCACTGGCCTGGGCTATTCAGCGGGGCACGGCGTTCCTGACCACCTCGACTACCGCTCAGCATATCCGGGAGAACTTCGACATTTCGACGCTGCCTGAAGACGCCATGCGGGAGCTTAGGGACGGCATAACGACAAGCATCCGATTCAACGCGGTGGTGCGAACAGGTGTCCCTGGGTTCATTCCCCGCCAATGACCGCCGACGAGTCGCGGTGTCTCTCGGCCCTCCCCGACGTTGCGGAAAACGGCTGAGTTACGATCTCGGGCGCTGGCGACCGGCCTTCCCCGTGGACACGCGGCGAATCGGACGCGCATCGGCCGCGGTCGCGCTGGTCTAAATCTATCCGGCGCCTTTCGCGTCGGGGCGCGCCGGTCTGCGCGCTAAGCCGCCGGCGATGCGCTTTTTCCACCTCCGGTGCTGGCGTTGCGGCGCAACGAGATAGCGGGTTTCCGCCGGCGTCGTCAGAAACCGCTCGGCTGCGTCCTCCATGATCTGATCGGCCATCGTTACCCGCGACTGGCGATATTTGAGTTCCAGCGCCGAATGGATGAGGTAGGTTTCGATCAGCTTTCCGGCCTCGTCCGGATCCTCGTAAATGCTCCAGGCGCAGGCGCCGTCGCGCCGCCGCTCGAAGCTGATGTCGTGCATGACGGCGAGAAAAGCGGCGCTGTCCTTCGGGTCGATCCGATATTCGGCGATCGCCAGGATCGGCCCCTGGTCGTTCGGGACCCGGTTCAGGAAGGAGGGCGAGCGCCAGCGCATCGACGGAGCGAGGTCGAGCGGCGTCCCCGCTTGCAGCTTCCACCGCCAGGTGAGCGCCATCGCAAGCAGCGCGCCGACGCCGGCGGCGACGAGAGCGAACGGCACACCTTTCTGGCTCGCGACTTCCCCCCACAGCGCGCTCCCGACCGTCAGCGCGCCGAAATACACGGTGAGGAAAATCGCAAGACCCCGTCCGCGCACCCATTCTGGCAGGGAAACCTGCGCCGAGACGAAAAAAGTGGTGAGCGCGAGGATCCAAGACGCGCCGGCGACGAAGCTCGCGGCAAGCGCAGTCGCGGAATCGTGCGCTGCCGCGAACACAAACAATGAGGCGGCGATGCCGATCGTGCCGAGAGCGGCGAGCCCGTTCGGGCCAAATCGGGCCTTGAGCCAATTGAGCGCGAAGGTGGCGACGATCGACCCGACGCCCACCGCGGCCATCAGCTCTCCATAGACCTCCGGTCCGTCGCCGATTTGCGCGCGCGCCACGAGCGGCAGCAGCGCGAGATAGGCGCTCGCAAACAGAAAGAACGCGGCCCCACGGATGACCGTTGCGTCCATCTCGCGGCTGTAACGAACGTAGCGAACGCCAGCCATCATCGCGCTGACCATGCGTTCGGCCGGAAGAGTCTCCTTTGCCCTTCGCGGCGCCCGCCACCAGATCAGGACCGCAAGCAGCACCAGATTACCTACGCCGCAGCACCAGAACGGAACGCCGATGCTGAGCCTCGCGATCGCGTATCCCGCGATCGCCGGACCGATCGCGCGGGCGACATTGTAGCTCGCGTTGTCCATCGCAATCGCGCTGTCGAGTTGGGGTCTCGGCACCAGCATCGGTGCGATCAGGAGCCACGCCGGCGCTGCGAGCGCTCCCCCGATGCCGAGCAGGAACGACGTGCCGAGCAGCCAAGGCGGGCTCGCCGCTCCAGCCGAAACCGCGACGGCGAATCCGATCGAGACCGCGACGATGCCTGCCTGCGCGGCGATCAGGAGCCGGCGCGGGTCGACAACATCGGTGATCGCGCCGGCAGGCAAGGTAAGGAGAAACATCGGCAGGGTGGTGGCGACCTGCACCGCGGAAACCATGAGCGGGCTCGGATTGAGGCTGGTCATCAGCCAGGCCGAAGCGGTGTCGAACATCGCGAACGCGACGCTGGACAGCGACGTGGCGACCAGGATGACGACAAACGCGGGATAGCCGAATACGCCCCAGCGCGAGGGCGCGATCGCCGGCGCATCCGGATTGAGGTTCAAGTCGGCAGTCAATTCATCTCGCCCTGGGTCAGGGGCGCGGCCCGCACCTGCCATGGCCTGCCCTCATTCGCTCGCTTTGGCAAGCGTCAGCACGCGGCGGGCTTGCTGAAACTCAATCTGCGACGAAAGGGCTCATGCGCGCCGCAATGTTCGGCAATCCATCCTTGGCGGCATATAGCGCCCGCTCACGCGAAACGCCGGATGAAGGCGCCCGCGCTCAGCGAGCGCGCGGCGGCCGGGCTCGAGGCGCGCGTTCCACATCTGCCAAGCATGGATCATGTGTGGCCAGATTTCGAGCGTGGCGCTAACGTCGGCGGCGCCGGCCGCGGCGGCGAAGCGGACCGAGTTGTCGAGCAATGTCTCGGCCGACCCGACCTGGATAAGCGTCGGGGGCAGTCCCTTCAAATCGGCGTAAAGGGGCGATATGCGCGGGTCCTTCCGGTTCATGCCGTTGGGCAGATAGGCACGAGCCAGCTCCTCGAGATATTCCTTGTGGATGAGCGGATCGACCGCGCTCTTGCTTGCGAGCGTCGCCCCCGACATCGTGAGATCGGTCCAGGGCGAGACGAGCCAAAGGCAGGCGGGCAGTTCCTCGCCCGCCCGCTTCAGTTCCCCGGCGAGCGCTAGCGTCAGTCCGCCGCCGGCGCTGTCGCCGCCGACCGCAATGCGGCTCGGCGCATATCCGAGCTTGAGCAGGCCCCGCCAAGCGGTCAGCGCGTCGTCGTAAGCGGCGGGGAACGGATGCTCGGGCGCGAGGCGATAGCCGACGGCGAGCGTGCGCATCTCCCCTGCCCGTCCGGCTTCGGTCACCATCCGGCGGTGGCTCACGATCGAGCCCGAGCAATATCCCCCGCCGTGAAAGAACATCAGCACCCGGGACGGGTCGCTGCCGGGAGCGATCGACCATTCGCCAGGCACGCCGTCGAGATCGGCCGACCTCGAGCTTGACGTCGGCGGCGACCGGCCAGACCGAACCGACTTCGTCAAGGCGCTCGCGGCGGGCCTCCCAGCCCACCGGGCGCGGCTTGGCCCCAAGCAGAGCCCGAACGGCGTCGATTTCGCTTTGGGCCATTGACGATCCCCTTCTTGCGCCTGCGCATTCTATGTCGACTTACCATCGCGTGGAGAGCATCGACTGCCGGTCAGCGGAGTGCGCATTTGAGGCCGTCCCGCTCGGCCAGGATCGGCAGGAGCTGGCGGAAGATCACGCCCGCGACTCGTTCGTTGCCAGCCTCAGTGAAGTGCACGATATCGAGGTAGAGGTCGTCGTCCCATTGTCCATCGAGGGCTTGCGCCGTGTCGATGAACGGGACGCTGTCCTCCTGGCTCAAGAGCCGAACCATGCGATTGTGCGCGGCGTTGGCGGCGATGATGTCGTCGATCGGCTTAAACACCGCGCCGTAGAAGTCCTTGACCTCGCGCGGGCTCTTCTCGTTGATCGCCATGCTCGCGTCAGCGAGCGCGACGTCCGCGCCGCCCGCGCGCGCAAGCGCAATCAGCTTGCGATAAGCGTCCGCGTAGCGGCTCTTGAGCAATTCGGCGTCCGTCATCGGCGCGAGCGCCGCCGGGCGCGGCTCGGTCGAGTTTCGGCTCCGCCAATCGTGGACCGCCCGCTCGATCGTCAACACCGCGCGGCCGATCAGCGCCGAGGCGCGCGGCCGAATCCCCGGTTCGTTGGGCTCGGGCACGCGCCTTAAGCCGAGCGCAAGCAGGCCATTCATGCCGTGCGTACTCAGGATCAGGTTGGGCTTGAGCGGAAGGATGTCGCGGCGCATCCGCTCGAGATTGTCTTCGAGCGTATAGGCCTCGGTCCCGGCGTTGACGATCTCGACCTTGCGTCCGCAGTCGGCATGCCGGTCGAACAGGTCCTGCAGCAGCTCCGGCCATGGGCGCTCGCCGTCGCGCAAAGTGGGCCCGAAGGTCTGCGACTTGCCGAGCGCGAAGATACGAAAAGCGTCGCCCTTTTCACGCTGAATGTCCGGACCGCGAAAGCCGAGATTGTTGATTCGGATCGTGGTGTCGAACATGCGTCCGGAGGAGCCCGGCACGAGGACGAACGGCAGCTTTTTCTCAGGGTCCGGCGCGTCGATCTTGGATCTTATGCCGTCCTCCCGGATCCACTCGTTGAGATAATAGTACCACCAGACCGCGAACGCGGCCGGATTGGCCTGTGCGGCGCGATAGGAATAGGTCGGCTGAGCGATGGTCGCGGCGAGCGGCAATCCGGTCGAGTGACGATAGAGAGCGTCGGCGAAGGGCAGCGCGAGCGCGAACAGGAGGAAGGCTCGCACCGCCGCGGCGAGCGCCCCTCGCGAAGCAGGCCGCGCTCTTGCGCTCAGCGCCAGCACGAGGCCCGCGGTCACGACAAGCAGGCCGTAGAACAGGTAGGGCGTGTTCGCCATGAAAGCGTTGCGGGCAAGCACGCCTGCGACCAAAGCCGCGAGAGCAAGCGCGACCGACACGAGCGAGGGGCGAAAGCGCCAAGCCTCGCCGCGCGGCGCAGCGGCCGCTTCCGGCGGCCGCGCGCCCTGCGGCGGTGTAGTAAGGTCGGGCTGCCAGGATCGGGCGCTCAAATCCGGCAAAGAAGATCGTCGACAGCGACAGGATCAGGGCGACATAAATCGTAAGCTGCAGGACCAGCGGCGCGGTTGCGATCATTGGCTTCAGCGCCATGACGATCATCAGGTGAAACAGATAGACGGAATACGAGATGCGGCCGAGATAGAAGCTCACGCCCCTGACGAGACGGCCGCGAAAAGCTGCGTCCGCCTGCTGGAAGACGCCGACGCAAACCATGCCGAACGCCGCCGAAACGTAAGGAAACGCCTGCTGGGCCGAGGGGTGGCCGCCGACGGCGAGGATCGCGACGCTGAGTTCGACCGGAACGAAAAGCGCCAGCAGCGCGATGAGCGCGGCGAGACGCTTCGCGCCTCCGGCGCCGTCGAGCGCGAGCGCCGGGAAACGCTCGAGCGCCAGATAAAGCAGGAAGCCCCAGACGATCGAGTCGATGCGGAACAGGGTGACCCGGCGGACGTTCAGGTCCCAATCATGCGGCTGAAGCGCCAATCTGACCACGGCGACGGCGACAATGACCAGGATCGCGAATCCCGCCTCGAGCGACCGATCGCGTCGCTTGAGCGCCACGGCGACTACGAACAGCGCCGGGGCAAACAGAACATAGAACCATTCCTCGACCGCCAGGCTCCAGGCTACGGGATAGAAGTCGGTGTGATTGGCGGAGACGAAGAGATTCTCGACGTAGAGGAGATAGCGCACAAAATCGGCGGTCAAAAGGTTGCCGGTCATGAGCGCGATCACGATGAGCGCGACCACATAGGGCGGTATGGTGCGCATCCAGCGACGGGCGAGAAAGACGCCGAGATTGCGCCATGGCCGTCCGACCACCCAGTCGACGATCTGCGGCGCGAGCACGAAACCGCTGAGGACGAAGAAGACCTCTACGCCCGCGATTGCGAAGGCTTCCGCGAGCGGCTGAAACGGCGCGTTCAAGGTCAGGTAGTGGGGAATCGCGACCGCGAACGCCGCCCCCCCGCGCAACAAATCGAGCGACGCGCTGCGCTTCATCTGGGCGCGGTATAGACGAACGGGGCGTTGAGCGTTTGACCGGCGAGCGCGAACAGGACGACCAACGCGGCGAGGCAAATCAGCGCCGCCGTCGCCCAGGGCCCTTTCAGGAGCTGGAGCCCAAATTCAACCATTCCGATCGGATCTCCGTTGCGGCGGCGTGGTCGCGGATTAGACAGCTAAGCCGCGCCGCAGGCCGGTTTGCCGTCGTTCCGCCGCCTACCGCATCCGGGCGCGCCTGTCATGCCGCAGCTTTGCCGGACCGCGCCGCTGCTGGTCTCGCCGACGGCCAGATCTCATCGCGGGGACGAAGCAGGCGGCGACGCCCGCGCGCGAGACGGTGACCTTCTTTGCCGGAAAATGGGCGCGCGGCCGGCCCTACCCGCTCCGGAACCGAAGCTACCCGTTGCATCCGGCGCCCAGAGCCGCCCAGATACATCATTAGTGGCCTTGGTTCAGGCGCGCTGGCGTCGCGCCCCAGTCGGCGGCCCCAATCCGGAGCTTCGCCCATTCACTGGGCCGGCGGAGCGCCCCAGTTCAGCGGCAGCGCGAGCGGCCTTAGGAAGGTCTTGATGAAGTTTCTACTCGCAGCCGAGGCCGGCGTTCCCTTGACGCGGGTATCGTGCATGGCCACGGCGGCTTGCCGGTCCTCGTCGCTCGCCAGCTCATAGTCGTGTTGATAGAGGTCGCGTATCCAAGCCTCCTTGGGATCCGCCGCTGCGTCCTTGGCGAATTCGAGCCACATGAGCCCTTTGGCTCGTTGGTGCGGCACGCCTTCGCCGGTGAACAGCATGTGCCCGAGCACGGCCTCCGAAGGGGGATGGCCCTTGTCGGCCGCCACCGCTAGCCAGCGGACGGCCACGACGCTGTCCTTGGCCACTCCGCCGGAGCCGAGGCGATACATGTGGGCGAGATTATACTGCGCGTTCGGGTCGCCGAAGATCGTCGCCGCATACTGGAACAGCTCGTGCGCGCGCCGCGGATCAGGCCTGACATCGCTGTTGGGAATGCCATTCAGGCAATAAACGCCGACCGCGACGAACGCGTTGGAAATTGCGCCTTGGTTTCGCCGGTCGGGCTGGTCCTCGTCGTAGTCTTCGACCATCTGGTTGAAGTAGTGATAGGCTTTGACGTCGTCCCGCGCTACGCCGTCGCCGTCCGCATACATCTCGCCCAGTTTCCAGCGCGCGATCGCTTGGCCGCCTTCGGCCGCATAGGTGAGAGCGGCGACCGAGGCTACGGCGTCGCCGGCCTTCAAGTCGTCGACCCCGACGCGCAAGGCCTGCTGTGGATCGGTGAAGTTCCCCGGAATCTTCTCCGGGGCGTTCGATGTCGTTCCGTCGAAGCCGAAGGCGGGCGCGAGTCCGAACGTCAGAGTGCCAATGAGTGCGAATGCTAGGCGGCGGCGCACCGGCGCCTTATCAAACCCGCCTTCCGCACACGCGCATACGCTCATATCGATCCCGAGCTGCCATCCGGCCGCGTCGCGGCCCTTTGATGGCGCTCGCGACACGGACGACTTTCGTCATCAATTGATTTTGAAAATGCTAGCCGTTTATGGCGCAATCGCGGCGCCTTCCGGCCGGAATCTCGTTTCGGAAGACTTGCCGCCGAGCTGTTGCGCAAAAGCAACAATATGGCCCCTCGGCCATGCCTTCAGACGCGCTCCAGACGCTCGCGCGCGGCGTTAAGCTTAACGAGCCGCGCCTGAAATGTCTCGAGCCTGTCCTCGTGCTCGGCGATGATGTCTTCCGGCGCCCGGGCGACGAAGTCGGGGTTGCCAAGCTTCGCCTGGACCTTGGCGATTTCCTGTTGAATCCTCACGATTTCCTTGTCGACGCGCGCTCTTTCCGCCGCGAGGTCGACGACGCCGGCGAGCGGCAGGGCGACGGCCTCGCCGCGAACCACGAGCTCAAGCGATCCAGGCGGCGCGGCCTCAGCGGCGTCAACCGAGCTGACGCGGGCGAGACGCCTGATGCTTTCGCTCCAGGCGCCAGCACTTGTCTCCGCCCGCTTGCTCGGGGCGACAAGAACGAGCGGCGTCAGCGTCGATGGCGGCACGCCCATTTCCGACTTCACCGAGCGAATCTCCGCGATGAGGTCGATTACCCAGCCGATCTCAGCCTCGACCGCATCGTCGACTTCGAAACCTTGTGTGGGCCACGGCCCGAGCGCGAGCGGACCTTCGCGCCTCGGTCCGGCCTCGCCCTTGATGGCCCAAAGCTCCTCGGTGAGGAACGGCATGAAAGGATGCATGAGCGCGTAGATCGTATCGAGCACATGAGCGATTGTCGCCTGGGTCTCGGCCCTGGCCGTCGGGTCCGCCGGCCCCTGCAGCACCGGTTTGGCGAGTTCGAGATGCCAGTCGCAGAATACGCTCCAGACAAACCGATAAGCCGTGTTAGCGGCGTCGTTGAAGCGATAGGCTTCGATCGCGAACGCCGTTTGCGCCGCCGCCTTGGCGGCCTCGCCGAGAATCCAGCGGTTCAGGGGCTCGCGCGCGGAGGCGGGATCGAATCCTGCGACCCGGACGCAGCCGTTCAGTTCGGCGAAACGCGAGGCGTTCCAAAGCTTGGTCGCGAAGTTGCGATAGCCTTCGATCCTTGCCTCGCTGAGCTTGATGTCGCGCCCTTGCGCAGCCATGGCTGCGAGCGTGAATCGCAGCGCATCGGCGCCGAAGCGGTCGATCAGATCGATCGGATCGATGACGTTGCCCTTCGACTTCGACATCTTCGCCCCCTTCTCGTCGCGCACGAGGGCGTGGATGTAGACGTCGCGGAACGGGATCTCGTTCTGAAAGTGCAGGCCCATCATCATCATCCGCGCGACCCAGAAGAAGATGATGTCGAAACCGGTGACGAGCGTGTCGGTCGGGTAGAACCGCTTGAGTTCCGGCGTCTCATCCGGCCAGCCAAGCGTCGAGAAGGGCCATAGGGCCGAGGAAAACCAGGTGTCGAGCACGTCCTCGTCACGCGTGAAGGTCTCGGCGAGCCGCGCGGGATCGCCCGCGAGGGCCTCGGCTTCGCTTTCCGTCAGCGCCCCGCGCTCGACGCCGTCGGCGAGCGCCTGGGCGTAAGCCGCCTCCTCCGTCTCCTCGACATAGACTGCGCCCCAGGGGGCGTACCAGGCTGGAATCTGATGTCCCCACCAAAGCTGGCGGGACACGCACCAAGGCTGAATGTTCTCGAGCCAGTCGAAATAGGTCTTCTCCCAGTTCTTCGGCACGAACTGGGTCGAGCCCGCGCGCACGGCGTCGATCGCTGGCCCGGCGAGCGCCTTGGCGTCGACATACCATTGATCGGTGAGCCACGGCTCGACCACGGCGTTGGACCTGTCGCCGTGGGGCACGGCGTGAGCGTGGGGTTCAATTCTCGCCAGGAGGCCGGCGAGCGCCATCATCTCGACGATCCTCAGCCTGGCGACGAAGCGATCCTGACCATCGACGGCGGCGATCAGCCGAGTATGGTCGTGATCGCTCTCCAGTCCGTCGAAGAAGTCGAGATTATCCTTCAGGACCACTCGCGCTTGCGCGTCCAGAACATTGATCGGCCGCACGCCCTCGGCCTCGTGCCGCCTGCCGACCTCGAAATCGTTGAAGTCGTGCGCAGGCGTGATCTTGACCGCGCCAGTGCCCTTCTCCGGATCGGAGTACTCGTCGGCGACGATCGCGATCAACCTGCCGACGAGGGGCAGACGAACCCGCTTGCCGATCAGATACTGGAAGCGCGGGTCATCGGGGTGGACCGCGACCGCGGTGTCGCCGAGCATCGTTTCGGGCCGCGTGGTGGCGACAGTCACGCGCTCGCCGGTCTCCTCGCCGTCAGCGTCGACGACCGGATAGTCGAGGTCATAGAGATGGCCGTTCGGATTCTTGGCCAGCGCCTTGGCGAGCGCCGCCGCATCGAGCGGAGCGCCGTCCGCCCGCGACCATTTGAACGAACCCTTCGTCTCGACCTGCGCGACCTCGAGATCCGAGATCGCGGTCTGGAACTTGGGGTCCCAATTGACGAGCCGCTTGTCCTTGTAGACGAGCCGTTCGCGGTAGAGCTGGACGAAAACCTTGGCGACCGCGCGCGAGAGACCCTCGTCAAGCGTGAACCGCTCGCGGCTCCAGTCGCAGGAGGCGCCGAGGCGCTTGAGCTGGGCGACGATCGCGCCGCCCGACTCCGCCTTCCACGCCCAGACCCGCTCCACGAACGCCTTGCGGCCCAAGGCGCGCCGGTCGGGCTCCTGCCGCTCCATGAGCATGCGTTCGACGACCATCTGGGTGGCGATGCCCGCGTGATCGACTCCCGGCTGCCACAGCACGTCGCGCCCGTTCATGCGCCAATAGCGGCACAGAATGTCCTGCAACGTGTTGTTGAGCGCATGCCCCATGTGCAGATTGCCGGTGACGTTCGGCGGCGGAATGACGACGCAGAATGGCCGCGCCGAGGCGCGCTCGGGGCGGCCCGCGCGGAACGCGCCGCTCTCTTCCCAGAGCGCGGAGACACGGCCTTCGACCGCCGCGAAGTCGAACGATTTGTCCATCATGGAATTCCGGCTATGCGCGTTGTTCCGCCGGGGCGGCTTCGAGATCGAATGGCGGCTCTCCGGCGACGCCGGAACCGGACCGCGCCCCGGGCTATAAACGCATCGCGAGGGCCGGAGTCAACGCGGGATCTCGAGGCCGGCGCCTCGCCTATTTGGGCCCGCGCGCGACGCGCTGGATTTCCGCGCGGACCAATCGCTCCACCACGGCCGGCAAGTTCTCGTCCAGCCACTGCTTGAGCATCGGACGCAGCATCTCGCGCACGAGACCGTCAGCGAGTTCGGCGCTCCTCGCCGCGAGATCGGCCGACAAGGCGTTGAATGACGCCGTCACCGCTTCGTTCGCTTCCGGCGAGAGAAGCGGCTCCTCATCGGGCGGGAGCGGATCGGAGGCGGGAATAGAGTTTGCCAGCTGTGGGCGGCGCCACACGACCGTCGGCGCGCTCGGCTCCGCCCGCTGGGTGGGCGGCGCGGACGCCTCCTTCGAAAAGACGATTTGCGGCGCGGATGAGACAGCAGGCCCTTGCGGCGCCGCAGCCTGCGCGGGCTCGCGGTCGTCCGCGATGATGTTGCGGATCGAGGCCAGAATCTCTTCCATCGACGGCTCGTGGGCGCGTTGCGCGCGGCGTATCGCGTCGAGGTCGCGATCGTCGGAATTCGAATTGACTGCGCTCATCGGTCCGCCCTGCCCCATTCAAGGGCCTTATGCCACGCGCCTTGCACGACACTAGAGACAAATGGCGCTGTCGCCGATGTCCGAATCGGACGCCGATCGAGCGCACGATAATCGCTCCCGGCCGCAGCCGGCAAGCGGCCCGCGAAAGCCGTCAAGCCTCACTGGCCGCTCGGCGTCCTGACCCCGATCCACTTGCTCTTGACCTGGTCGAAATGCACCCGTGGATCGTATTCGGCGACCGCGAGGCCAAGGGTCGGGATGTTGAGACGGCCAACCGCCGACAGCAACGAATAGGAATTGACGACCTGATCGTGCTCGGCCTGAACCAGCGTCGTTCGCGCCTGCAACAGCGCCTGCTGGGCGTTGAGTACGTCCAATGTCGTCCGCTGGCCGACCTTCGCCTCTTCGCGCACGCCGGTGAGCGCGACTTCATTGGCGGAGACCGCGGCGCGCGCGGCGCGCACCACGCCGATCGAGGCTTGATTGAGGCCCCAGGCGGCGACGACGTTCTGGCGGACCTGGTCGCGGGCCGAATCCGCCCTCAGTTCCTGTACGGTGAGACCTTCCTTGGACTGCCGGATGGACGCGTATTCGGCGCCGCCTTGATAGATCGGAATAGTGATCTGTCCCACGATTTCAGCCTGAAAGGCCCTTTGTCCAGGAGTGATGTTCACATCATAATTGTTGGAGGCGCTCGCCGTGAGGCTGACTTGGGGGTAGAGCGCTCCCTCGGCGATCTTGATCTGCAGCTGCGCCGCGTCGACGCCATCCAATATCGCCGTGATGGCCGGGTGCTCGACCAGCGAGATCGTAACCGCCTCGGGCAAGGTCTTCGGAATCGGAGCTACGATCGGCTTGACGGGGGCGAGGCTCGTCGGTTGATCGCCGATCACCTGACGGTAGCGCGCGACCGCCGCTTGCAGCGTCGCGACTGCGCTCAGCGCGGTCGCCTGCGCGCTGGCCAGGCTCGCCTCGGCCTGGGCGACATCGGTCCGCGTCACCTCGCCGACGGTAAATCGGTCCCGGGTCTCGCGCAGCTGTTCCTGCAAGACCTGAACGTTGTTGCGGTCGAGGTCCAGGATCGCGGTGTCCTGCAGCACGTCCATATACGCCTCTACGCCGGAAAGAAGCGTGTTCTGTTCGGTGTTGCGCAATTGTTCGCGCGCGCCCATCACCTGCGTTTCGGCGCTTCGGACCCTGTTGATCGTCTGATAGCCGTCGAAGACAGTTTGTTGGGCCTGCACCCCGTAGCTCGCGGGAAACGCGCCGGTCGAATAATTGATGATGCCCTCGCCGGGGATGACCTGGGACCCGGTGACGTGGGACACGGATACGTTGCCGAAGGCGCTCACTTTCGGCAGATAGCCCGCATTCGCTTCGGGCACGCCTTCGTCGGTCTGGCGGACGGCCGCGCGCTGGGTGTTGATATCCGGGTTGCTGAGATAGGCTTTGATCAACGCCCCGTTGACCGTTTCCGCCGCCGCCGCGCCCATTCCGATCGCGCCCAGACCGGCGCCGGCAAGCAGCGCCGAGCGCGCGACGCGCAACGGCGATGCGCGCCAGGATAAGCCGCGCCGCCCCTGAAATGCGCGTGAACCCCAAATCATCATGGCCTCATGCGTCCGCGCCGCAACCTACAAGCGGCGGTCCACGCCGTAGCAGCCGACTAACTCGCATGTCCGAAGCGAAAATCAAACACGCCAACCCGCTCACCGCAACAGGCATCGATCACAAATGCGCGCCTCGTTGGCTCGCGCCGGACAGGCCATCATAGGCGATAAAGCTGGTCCCGCGCCACGGACGCTTGGCCGGGCCCGCGCGTGAGCGCTGATTTTTTCACCGAGCGTCGCAAACATGAGACACTTGACATTGGGGCAGAGCCTCTTTCCCCGCCACTCCCGAGCTTTAGAAGGCGAAGCTCACCCCGGGCTGGAAGCCGTCAAGGAGATCCGCGTGGGCCTCGAACAAAGGCCTGCGGCTGAGCGCCCCGCCGAATTTCTCGTAGAGAACCGCCTGCGGCGGCTCTCTGGACGCGTCAATGCCGACGAGCCGACCCGGATCGGCGAGGAGCGCCAGTAGGCTGTCCGGGGACACCCCGAACGCGCCCTCGACAACGACAAGATCGAACGGCGCGCGATCCGCCGCGCCCCGTTCGAGAGAACCCTCGACCACGACGACGTTCGCCCGGCCCTTGAGTTCGGTTCGCGCGGCGGCGGCTGCGCCCGAATCCGATTCCAGCATCACCACCTTCGCGCCCATGGCGTCGAGGAGGGCCGCGCAATAGCCTGATCCGCCGGCGACATCGAGCGCCCGATCGCCGGGAACGACCGCTGCCGCCTGCAGCATCCGCGCGAGCGTCACCGGCGTCAGCAGCTTGCGCTTGGCGCCGCCGCGCGCCGGCAGTTCACGGTCGAGATAGGCGAGCGATTCAAATTCCGGAGCGACGAAGCGCTGGCGGGGCGTTGCGAGGAACGCAGCCAGCAGGGATTTGTCGACGATTCCGCCGGTCCGCAGTTGGCCGTTGACCATGTGCAGACGCCGGTCGAGCATCGTTTCAGCGGAAATGTGCGCCCCCTCGGCTCATTGACCACGACACGGCCGCGATAACTCACGTGGTCGTCAGAATTAGCGGCGCTCGGTTGAAGACGCAAGCGACTCCAGTCGAGCTTCGCCGGTGATGAGATGGCCAATGGATGAGACGTGATCGATCGCGGATTTGTGATCGGTTGCGCCTACGACGGGACAATAAGAAGAAGCGCCCCGAGGGCGGACAGGCAAACCCCGAGAATCAGAAGCGCGGCCGTCAAAGCATAGCCGCCGCTCTGAGACCCTTTCCGAAACAGCATCGCGCCGGCCAAAAACGAGGCATACGCGATCGCGATGCAGATCCATCCACAGACGAGACTAGGGTCCAAGGGTTTTCGCCACGGGCCGGCGAAACACGGTTCCAGTCCTGCGGCCAGCCATCGCAAACCCCGCCTCCTGCCTGTTTTATGACAAGGCAGACTCATAGGTGGAAATGCCCAGCCCGAAGCAATGTTCCGCATGCGCCTGGACGTCTGGGCAAGGATTTCCCTGCCGCGCGCCCTTTTGTTGTTTGCGTGAGGTCTAAACTCGACCTCGGAGGAAATGTCTCTTTTCGTACAATTGCCCTTGCGAGAACCCCATATTTCTGATGACAATGGTCCGGAGGCGCAAGGACGCCTCCGTTCAGCGCGATTTTGGATCCGAAACGAAGCGATTCTGAATTTTATTGCCCCTGACCAAGGAACCGATAGTGAGTTTTGACCGCGCTACCGGAACCGCAGGGCAAAGCCCGGCTGCCAAAGGGGCTGACGCCAGGCGCATCGAATCGCTCGCCCGTGGCCAAACAGCGGCCAGACTGGCCATTGCCATGGTCGCCGCCGCGCTCCTCACTGCGGGCGGAGCGGGGATCGGGGCCGCTCTCTATCGGCTCTACCCGGCCCAAACATCCTTTCTGGTGGGTCTGACGCGCAATTGCATCCATTCCTGGTCAGCGTCCCCAGCCGAGACGATGAAAACCGATCCTGCTCACACCAGCCCCGGCGCGATGGCGGCGCCCATCCTGAGTGACGGCTGACGATCGTCGGCGGGCGGCGGCGTCTGCCGCTTGGGTTTTCTTGGCTGATGGCCCCTTGCCGCCGAAGACCCCCGCTCCCCAGCGTTGGATTGTCTTGGCTTTCCTTGGATTCTCTCGTCGGAATGATGGCTTTTCAATGGGTTGCGCGGCCATTGACGCGGAAACTATCTTTTTGGCCCTTTTCTCAGCGTGAGAGGCGTCCGAACGCCGGCGCGCGGTCTCGACCCGAGGAAAGGCAGCATTGCTCATGGGCGCAGCCTAACGGAAGTTCTGATTTTCCGCAAGGAATTGCTCTGCGAGACGGCGAGCCCAAGAAACGACACACACCCAGCGGAAAAGGACAGTTCCGGAACGGAGGTTCAAATGGCAGGCAGACTTCTCAGGCGCGGCCGGCGACGCATTCTTGCATCATCCCGCCCCCGCTGAAGCTCCGCGACGAGTCGTGACGCCTCGCCTCTTTCGCCGCTTACGGATCGCGGCCGGCCTTCGGGCTTTGGGATTTGCTTAAATGAGAGGAGCCGAAAGGCGCCCTCCTCGCGCCCGATGACCGGCATAACCGAGCCCCGCGAAGCCGATCAGCATCATCGCCCACGTCGAGGGTTCGGGGACGGGAGGACTAGTTATGACGACACAATTTTACAGGCTATTGCGCTGGTCCATCGTAAACACCTACCGTATTATACGTATCTATATAGTTGTGCGGTGGCGTTGTATTACTGAGAAAATACAATACAAATACTCAAATGTGCCATCTTTATCTGCCTGATCTATATCTGCCAGGGTCCAAACGCGAGAACCTGTTGTGTAATTTATCCCGACGAAAGCAGCACCGCCCGATAGAGTGTCGTCAATAGTGACACTACCGTCGAGTGTTGGTTGAGAAGGGAGGCCAAAGGGGTTGCCAGCCCCAATGAGTTGAAACCAATCACCCCCTTCAATTTCGAAACTGACTGTAATCAGCGCCGCGAAAGACGGAGTGGAGGCGAGAAATAACACCAACATTGCGCCCAAGAGGCGGATCCATAACTTGGTCATTCGCGGTTCCCCATCCCGTTCGAGGACGCACCGCAGTATCGCCAAAGTTAAGAACTGCGGTCAGTCCCCCACCGGATAAAACGGAGAGATCATCCTGCCGCCCATTCGGCGCTGCGCGGCCCAGGCGAAAACGACAGCGGCGTGATACCGAGGCAAGCGCGCTGCACGCGGCAGCTAACTTATTGATTTATTGGAGGCCTCGCCCGGAATCGAACCGGGGTGCAAGGATTTGCAGTCCTCTGCGTAGCCACTCCGCCACGAGGCCGGCGATGAAGCCAGGCAGCATCGCGAGCGGCGGCTATACCAAGGATTGGCTTCGCCCCGCAAGGCGCTTCGGACATCGCTGGATCGCGCTCAATTCCGCGCAAGGGGCGAATGACGCAAAAGCGGCAGCGACAGGAAATAGGCCGCCGTCGCGATCAGGCCCCAGCCGACCCAGGGCGGAGGCGCGAGCTTCTCAACGATCGCAATCGCGGCGAGCGCAAACCATGCCGCCGTCATGGCGATGGTGAGGCCGCGCAATCTGACCACCCGCAGCGGATGCACGAACACGATCGGCGTGAACATCAGCGCGGCCGCGGCGAGAAGAATGAGGGCGCTCAGGATCCATGGCGGCCTCAGAACGAAGAGGTAAAGGACAACGACGTTCCAGGTCGCCGGAAAGCCCCGGAACCACAGGTCGTCCGTCTTCATCCTGGTGTCGGCGAAATAGAGCGCCGAGGCGATGGTGACAATGAGCCCGATCCAGAACGACGCCTCGGTCGGCATGAGGTCCGAGCGCCAGAGCGCGACCACCGGCACCAGCACATAGGTGAGGAAATCGATCACCAGATCGAGAACCGCGCCGTCGATCGAGGCCGCGGTCACCTGGACCCGCGCGGCGCGGGCGAGCGTCCCGTCGATCCCGTCAATGAAGAAGGCGAGGCCAAGCCAGGCAAAGCAGGCGGCGAAATTGCGCTCGATCGCGGCGTAGAGCGCAAGCACGGCGACCGCCCCGCCCGAGGCGGTGAAGAGATGGACGGAGAACCCTGCCGCGCTCGCGACGCCAACAGGCCGCTTTTCAATCGACATGCCCTGCCCTATCCGCCTCGCCGCCCGCGAATGCGCGGCTCAGCCGGCGTCGGCTTGACCTTGCGCCTCCCGCCTTATCAAAGTTGCGCCGCGCCGTCTCCCCGGTCGTTCGGCCGAGCGTCCGGACTTTCGGGGAGGCTGGCGGGAGATCGACGATGGCCAACAACGAAACGCCGGCCGCGCGCGCCGCGGACGTCCTGGTCGCCGGCGCGGGGCTGGCCGGGCTCGCCGCCGCCTTCGGATTTGCCCGGGCCGGCTTCGACGTCGTCCTGAGCGGCGCGGGCGAGCGAACCGGGCGCGGCCGCACCGTCGCCCTTCTCGACCCCTCGGTCGCTTTTCTCGACTCGCTCGGCCTTTGGACGCGGCTGCGGACCGAAGCCGCGCCGCTGAGCTCGCTGCGTCTCATCGACGACACGGGAACGCTCTTTCCGCCCCGCCCGGTCGAGTTCCACGCCGCCGAAATCGGGCTCGATGCGTTCGGCTGGAATATCGAGAACGACCGGATGGCCGAAACCCTCGCCGACGAGGCCGGCCGCGTTTCGCGGCCTCGAGCGGGTCGCGGACGGCGTCGCCGCCTACGACTTCGCCGCGAGCCCCGCCCGGGCGCGGCTGGAAGACGGACGCACGATCTCGGCCCGGCTCGCCATTGGCGCCGACGGGCGGGATTCGAAAGCGCGCCGCGCCGCCGGGCTCGAGGCCCGCGTTCACGCCTACGGGCAGAGCGCGTTGACCGTGTTTCTGTCCCATCGCCTGCCCCATCGCGGCTTTTCGACTGAGTTCCACACCCCCGGCGGCCCTTTCACGCTGGTGCCGTTGCCCGCCAGCGCCGCCGCGCCCCACCGGTCGAGCCTCGTCTGGGTGATGACGGACAAGGATGCGCGCCGGCGCGCGGCGCTCGACAACAAGGCGCTGGCGGGCGAGATCGAGCGCCAGGCGCAGTCGCTTCTCGGCGCCATGCGCATCGAGGGCGAGCGCGGAATCTTCCCGATGACGCGCCAGATCGTTCCGAGAATCGTCGCCGGCCGGCTCGCTCTCGTCGGGGACGCGGCCCACGTCTTCCCGCCGCTCGGCGCGCAAGGGCTCAATCTCGGCCTGCGCGACGTCCAGGCGATCATCGCCTGCGCCGTCGAAGCGCGCGAGGCGGGCCGGGACATCGGCGGGCCGGAGGCTCTGAGCGCCTACGAACGCTCGAGGCGGTCCGATATCGCGCTGCGGACAGGCATGGTCGACGGACTGAACCGCGCCTTGCTGGCCCATTTCGCTCCGGCCGACTTCGCCCGCGGCGCGGCTCTGGCGGCCCTGTCCGCGATCGGGCCGCTCAGGCGCTTGGTCATGCGCGAGGGCCTCGGTCCTCACACGGCATTCTGGCGCCCGAAGTCGTCGACGCCCGGATTTCCGCCGGCGGCGGCCACCCCCAACCGGCCGAGGTAGTGCGTCCAGCCCGTGGCGTGATTGGCGCATTGGGCCGCGTCGGGAAGTCCGGTATGGGTCATGCGCACGAGCGTGCCGCCCTCCCGGTCGAGGAGGTCGATCTCGACCAGCCCCGACCCCGGCGGCACCGCCTCGTCTCCCTCCCAGCCGAAGCTGTAGGCGAGGCGGTGGACGGGAACGACCTCGCGGAACTGTCCGCGGGCGGTGCGGCCGGGCCGCCCGCCGACGTCCTTGACGAGGTAGAGTCCGCCCGGATGGAGCTCCGTGGAGACCTCGGCGCCCATCCAGCTCATGATTTTTTGCGGATCGGTCAGGAAGGCGAAAACAGTGGCGGGCGGAGCCGCGATCTGGGTCTCGCGCCGGACGACGAGCGATTCATCCATCGGGTTTTCCTCTGCAGCCGAGCTACGCTTCTCGTTCGAGTGGGTTCAATATGGGCAGCGCGGGCCTTGAAGGTCAACCGTTCGGTTGAATGTCTGGCTGGTCCGCGCCGCTGCCATAGAGACGTTCCAAACGCGGCCCGGCAGACAGCGGACGGAATCATGGATGACAGGCAAGCAAAGTCCAGCCGATGATCGATCCATGCGGCTCTCTTCACCCCTCGCCTGGCTGGTCGACGCGGCGGCTGACATGCCGGCGCCGGAGGGTTTTCTGGCGAACCTCGCCCAGCGCCTGATCGAGGACGGCGCTCCGCTCGCGGCCGGGGCGCTCACGCTGGCCGCGCCTCACCCGCTGATCGCCCGGCGCAGCTGGCTCTGGCGGGCCGATAGCGGCGAGGTGATCGAGGCGTTGGGGTTCTTGCCCGGAGGGCTGGCGACCTCGGCGGCAGGCGACGCGGGGCGGGCCTGGCTTGAAGGACTTGGCGCCAAACCCGTCCACGAGGACGCGGTCGCGCCGCGGCCGGACGGCCCAACCTTGGCCTGGATCGGTCGGCGTCCCTTCACCGCCGACGAAGCCGCCCGCCTCAGCGAGGCGGCGCGCTTCGCCGCAGCGCCGCTCGCCGCGCTGACCGCGCGAGCGACGCTGACCGCGACCCTCGAGGCCTATCTCGGCCGGCGCAGCGCCGCGCGGGTGCTCGCGGGTCCATTGCGGCGCGGGGGCGGCGAGACCATCCAGGCCGCGCTGCTGTTCGCCGATCTGCGCGGCTTCACCGCCTTGTCCGAGAGCAGTCCCCCGCCGGAGGTCATCGAGGCGCTCGACGCCTGGTTCGACCGCATTGCGCTATCGGTCCACGCCTTCGGCGGCGAGGTGCTCAAGTTCATCGGCGACGGCGTGCTCGCGATCTTCCCGGTCACAGGCGCGGCGGCTGGCGGCGCCTGTCACGCCGCGCTGAGCGCGGTCGCCGCCGCGCGCGCTGGAATGGCGCATCTCGACGAGGCGCGGCGACAGCAGGGCCTCGCTCCCTTGCCGTTCGGCGTCGCGCTGCATCTGGGCGAGATCCTGTGGGGCGCCATCGGTGCCGCCGATCGGCTCGACTTCACCGCCATCGGCCCCGCCGTCAACCTGGTCAGCCGGCTCGAAGGGCTATGCCGGCCGCTCGACAAGGCGGTCCTCATCTCGGGCGCCTTCGCCGCCGAGACGACAGCGCCGCTGACCTTGCTCGGCGAGCACGCGCTGCGCGGCATCGCAGCGCCGTGCCGGGTATTCACGGTGAAGGAGGACTGAGCTGAGCCGCGGCGATGCCCCAGGCGACGGCGCCGAGGTAGAGGCCAAGTCCAAAAGCCGCGTGCACGGAGATGTTGACGGCGCGGACCGCTTCAGGCTTTGGCGTGCGCGCCGCCATGAAGCGACCATATCCGCCTCACAGGACGACGACGGGCGTTCCCTTCGCGACCCGGCCGTAAAGATCGATCACGTCGGCGTCCATCATCCGGATGCATCCGGACGACACGGCTTTGCCGATCGAGTTGGGCTCGTTGGTGCCGTGGATGCGAAACAACGTGTCCTTCTTGTCTTGGAAGAGATAGAGGGCGCGCGCTCCGAGCGGATTCTCCATGCCGCCGTCCATATGCACCGGCAAGCCCGGCTGACGCGCCAGCATCTCCGGCGGCGGCGTCCATCCCGGCCAGAACGCCTTGCGGCCGATCTCAGCCGTTCCCTTCCAGGAGAAACCCTGGCGCCCGACGCCGATCCCATACTGGAGCGCCCGTCCGGCGCCGAGCGAAAGATAGAGCTTGCGCTCATGCGTATTGATGGTGACCGTGCCGGCCGGCTCGCGGGTCGGATCGTTGACTTCCTTGCGAGTCGTGAGCTGCATGTCGACGTCTTGGTCGAAGCCTCCGGGAGTCGAATAATTGGGATCGGCGTCAGGCGGCAGATAGGTCTGGGTCTGCTGCGGCGGCGGCGAACCGAATCCCGGAAGCGGAAACAGGGCCTGGGCGCGTCCCTCGCCGGACGGAAATCGCCAGGCCCGCCAGACCGATCAGGAGAAGAATTCGCGCATCAAGCATCATCGCCCCGTCCCCGTTAGGCCTGTGTCGGTTCTCGAAACCAAAAGCGGCGAAATCGCGGCGGCCGCGATCACACAGTCTTTACAGGAATAACCCGCCATCCTCCAAAACGCATGACCGGTTCGCCGCCCTCGCCCAAAAAAAGCCGGAATGAACCCGGTTCGGTTGCGACGACAAAGCGCGATTCCCCCGCGGCGATTGGGGACTTACAGTTCATTGACACGGGTCACGCCGCGGATCTTCGCTGCGGACACGACGGGCGTTGCAACGCGTCCGCTTGATTTCGCGTTTGCTGAGGGGCGGGGTCGGCCGAACCCGCCCCTCATCCGGTATTCGCTGGGCAAGAGAGGGACAGCATGACGTCAACCACCGCCGATACCGCCGCTCCGTCCGCGACCGCCGACGCGGGCGCGGAGGACGACAGACGGGTCAGCCTGTTCATCCTCTGCCTGCTCGCTTTGGGGATCGGGATCATGACCGGCGTCGGCGCGGTGGCGCTCCGGTCGCTCATCGGCCTCATCCACAACGCGATGTTCAACGGGGTCTTCAAGATCGCCTATGACGCCAACATTCTCGAAGGGCCGAGCCGGTTCGGGAACTGGGTGATCCTGTCGCCGGTCCTCGGCGGCCTCGCCGTCGTCTATATGGTGGAGCGCTTCGCGCCCGAGGCCAAGGGCCATGGCGTCCCCGAGGTGATGGACGCCATTTACTACAAACGCGGCAACATTCGCGGCGTCGTCGCGGTCATCAAGTCGCTCGCCTCGGCCTTATCGATCGGATCGGGCGCGTCGGTCGGGCGCGAGGGGCCGATCATCCAGATCGGTTCGGCGCTGGGATCGGCGTTTTCGAAAGCGATCGGGCTCTCGACCGGGCAGAAGATCACCCTCTTGTCCGCCGGGGCGGGCGCGGGCATCGCGGCTACCTTCAACACGCCGCTCGGAGGCGTGCTGTTCGCGGTCGAAATCCTTCTGCCCGAAGTCTCCAACCGCACCTTCCTGCCGGTCGTCATCGCGACCGGCTCGGCCACCATGCTCGGCCGCATACTGATCGGCCCCAATCCGGCGTTCACCGTTCCGGAGATTGTCTTTCCGACCGCCCGCGCTTTCGGCGTCGAGGCGGCGATCGCGTTCACTGCGCTCGGCGCGCTCTGCGGCGTCGCCGCGTGGGCGTTCATCCGGCTTCTGGTGTTCATGGAGGACGGCTTTCCCAAGCTGCCGGGCAACGTCTACACCCAGAACATCATCGGCATGACCCTGGTCGGCGCGATGATGGTCGGCCTCGCCCACGCTTTCGGCCATTCGTACATCGACGGCGTCGGCTATGGCGTCATCCAGTCGGTCCTCGACCAGAGCATGACGGCCGCGGGGCTGCTTGCGCTCTTATTCGGGCTCAAGCTGCTCGCGACCACGATCAGCCTCGGCTGCGGCGCCTCGGGCGGCATTTTCTCGCCCTCGCTCTATCTCGGCGCGACGCTCGGAGCGGCTTTCGCCTCGCTTGCGATTCTGCTCCTTCCAAACGCGGGGATGACGTTGCCCTCGGCGGCGATCGTCGGCATGGCCGCGATGGTCGGGGCGGGGACCGGGGGCGTGATGACCGCCATCGTCATGGTGTTCGAGATGACCCGCGACTACGCGATCATCGTCCCGGTGATCGTCGCCGTTGCGGTCGCCGCCGGCGTCAGGCGCGCGCTCATTTCTGAGACCCTCTACACGATAAAGCTGCGCCACCGCGGCCACCGCATCCCCAAGGAGCGGCACGTCAATCTCTATCTGGTCCAGCAGGCGCAGGACGTCATGGAGCGGCGGTTCATTCTGGCCGAAGCGGGCTCGACGCTGAGGCAATGCATCGGCTGGGAAGACATCGACGATCTGCGCGCGATGATCGTCGAGCGCGAAGGCAGGATCGTCGGCCTGATCCCTCCGCGCTCGGGTATCTGGCGCGAAAGCGTGAACAACCCGGAAAGGCTGGTCGACGACTTCGTCGAGAAGCAATTGGTCGTCTGCCGCGACATCGATTTGCTTAGCCTCGCGCTGGCGCGCCTCAAACGCCACAAGGCGGGCGCGGCGATCGTCTTTCACGGCGCGCGCCGGCCGCGCGCGGCCGATGTCGTCGGCGTCATCACCAAGCGCGCGATCGCCGACGCGGTGATCAACGAATACCAGGACTGAGCGACAGATGATCACCCTCGACCCCAGCACGTCCGCCCTGGTGCTGATCGACCTGCAGAACGGCATTCTTGGCCGCAAGCTTGAACCGATCCCGGCCGAGCAACTGGTCGAGCGGGGAAAGGCGCTGGCGCAAAAGTTTCGCGCCGCGGGAGCGCTGGTGGTCCTGGTCAATGTGGCGCCGGTCGCCGGCGACCCGCGCCAGGTGGACGAGCCCTCGCCGCTGCCCAAGATTCTACCTGAGGGCTTTATCGATCTCGCGCCCGGCCTGGCCGAGCCGGGCGATCTCAAGATCACCAAGAAGAGCTGGGGCGCGTTTTCCGTCCCCGAACTCGACCTCGCGCTTCGCGAGCGCGGCGTGCGCACGATCGTCCTCAGCGGCGTCGCGACCCAGTTCGGCGTCGAATTGACCGCTCGGCAAGCGTGGGAGCTCGGCTACGAGCTCGTCATCGTCGCGGACGCCACGACCAGCATGGCGCTTGAACCGCATGAGCATTCGATGCGGCGCGTCTTTCCCCGGATCGCGCGGCTGGCCGATAGCGATGCGCTCGCTTTCTCCGGCTCCTGACCATGCAATGTCGCGCGTGACCCTGAAAGCGAGCCCTCCGGCGCTGCAATGGGCTGCGCTGCTGGCCGGCTCGCTGATCTTCGTCGCCGCCTTTGAGCTGATGCGCCTGCCCGCGGCGCTGCTGCTCGGCGCCATCGGCGCGGCGATCCTGGTTTCATGGTTCGAGGGGCGCGTCAGGATCCCGCCCTGGGCCTTCGTGGTCGCACAGGGCTTTGTCGGCTGCCTCGTCGCGCGAAGCATCACGCCCGATATTATGCTGACGATCTTCCAGAAATGGCCGATGTTCCTTGTCCTCATCGGCTCGGTCATCCTCATGGCGGCCGGCCTCGGCTTCGCCCTGGCGCGGTGGAAAGTGCTCCCGGGCTCAACCGCCGTCTGGGGCTCCTCCCCCGGCGCCGCGACCGCGATGGTGCTGATGGCCGACGCCTACGGCGGCGACATCAGGCTCGTCGCCGTCATGCAATATCTGCGCGTCGCATGCGTCGGGCTGGTGGCGTCGATCGTCGCGCGGGCGTTTTCGGCTTCGGGCGGCGCGGCGGCCTCGATCGACTGGTTTCCGCCGCTTGCGGCCGGGCCTTTCCTCGGTACGCTCGCGCTGGCGTTCGGCGGCGCGGTCGTCGGGTTCAAGTCCAGGATGCCGGCCGGTCCGCTGCTTTTGCCGCTGTTCGTCGGCGCTCCCCTTTCGGCGGCCCACATCCTCACGATCACGCTGCCGCCGTGGCTGCTCGCCCTATGCTACGCGCTGGTCGGCTGGTCGATCGGCCTCAGGTTCACGCGAGAAATCGTGCTCTACGCGGCGAAACAATTGCCGAGGATCCTGGCCTCGATCTTCGCCCTGATCGCGATGTGCGGCGGTCTGGCGGTCGCGTTGCACGAGGCGGCGGGAACGGACGCGCTGACCGCCTATCTCGCCACCAGCCCCGGCGGCGCGGATGCGGTGGCGATCATCGCCGCGTCGTCCCCGGTCGACATTCCGTTCGTAATGGCGATGCAGATCGGACGCCTGCTGATCGTGATCCTGATCGGCCCCAGCCTCGCCCGGACAATCGCCCGCTGGACCGCAGGACCCGCGCCGGCGCCCTCGGACGTTCAGGTCTCCAAATGAAAGCCGGCCCGCCATGCTGAGCCTTCCCTGGTACATCTACCTCCTGCAATTCGTCAGCGGATTGCTGCTCGCCAATGGCGTCCCGCATTTCGTTGAGGGGATCTGCGGGCGCTGGTTTCAGACGCCGTTCGCTTCGCCGCCGGGCGTCGGCGAATCCTCACCCTTGGTCAATGTCCTTTGGGGCTTCCTGAATCTTGCCGTGGGCTTCGCCCTGCTCTTCGCTTTCTCACCCAAGGGAAGCGACGTGATCGCCGAGTGGTCGCTGGTGGCCTTGGGCGCGCTGGTCATGGCCGTCGCCCTCGCCCGCCATTTCGGCCGGGTCCGGTCGGGACTTCGGTGACGGAAATTTAGACTTTCGGCGTAAGGGTTGCGGCCGACGCTCGCTTGAAACCCGATCCTTCAGGGCGTGCGCGCCGGAGTCAGCCCATGATCGTCGCCACCACCGAAAACGTCGCTGGCCACCGCACCGTCCAGACGCTTGGCCAATGTTTCGGCGTCGTCGTGCGCAGCCGCGGGCTCGGCGGCAACATCATGGCGGGCCTGCGCACCATCGTCGGCGGCGAGATTCACGAATATACCCAATTGCTCGAGGAGGCGCGCCGCCACGCGCTCGACCGGCTGGTCCAGAACGCGACCGCGATGGGCGCCAACGCCGTCCTGATGATGCGCTACGACAGCGCCGAGATCGGCAATACGATGAGCGAGATCGTCGCTTACGGAACGGCAGCGGTGACCGAACCCATTCCATGATCCCGTTTCTGTTCCCGCTCGGGATCTTTGCCGCGGTCATTCTGATCTGGTTCTTCTTCCGCAGCGGCGGCTACAAGCGCCACCCTCTCGACGCCCCGCCCGGACCGGACTGGAGCTTCACCGGCGAGCGCTTCTTCGATCCGGGCTCCGGCGAGACGCTGGAAGTCTGGCAGCGCACGCGCACAGGCGAACGCGCGTATGTGCGGGCGCGATTGCCCTCATTCTGAGGAGCGCTGTAGCGATTTTCGGGCCCCGGCCCCGAACGCGCCGGGGTTCAGCAACCCCCGCCCGCCAGGCATGTGCACATGGTCCTCGCACAGTCCTCCGGGTTGCGGGAAATTGCCGGTAGCGAAGCGCGCGGGCGCTGCTCCTGACCTACGATGGGCCGCGTTCGGCGATGGCCATAGCGCGGCTTGACCGGCGTGTGGACGCCGCGCCCGGGAGCAGACGCTCCCGCGCCGCTATATGCCGCGGGCGCCGCTGCCGGCGCGAGCGCCACAGCTACCGCGAATATCAGTGCGACCGGCTTGATCATGGAATTCTCCTGTTCGTCAGCAGGCAACCGAATTGCGAGGAACAGGTTCCCACGCATTCGCACACAACTCGACTATTCACCGAACGCTGGCTGCGCGGCGTCGCCCCGCCGTCTCCGCCTGGCGAGTCATGCCGAGACCGCTTGCGCGTCACATAAGTCTGTGCTTATCTGTCGCCATGGAGAGCGACATTTTCAAGGCATTGGCCGATCCCACGCGCCGCAGCGTGTTCGAAAAGCTTGCGGTCGGGGGCATGAACGCGAGCGACCTCAGGCGCGGCATGACGATCACCCAGCCTGCGATGTCGCAGCATCTCGCGGTCCTGCGCTCCGCGCGGCTCGTGCGCGAGCGGCGCGACGGCCGTTTCGTCAACTATGAAGTGGACCCGGAGGGGCTCGTGCAAATCGGACGGTGGCTGGCCCGGTATCGCGCGTACTGGCCGCGCCGCATCGACGACCTCAAGGCGCTGCTGAAGGACATGGACCAATGAGCGACATTGCGAACGAGGAGACCGAAATCGCGCTCGAGGTCGAACTCGACGCCAAGCCGGAAAAGGTATGGCGGGCCATCGCCATTCCGGCCTTCCGCGAACGGTGGCTGCCGCAGGCGGACCTCGCCGAGCCGGAGCCGATCGGGTCCGTTCCCGGCGTTGAGATCCGCTACCGGATGCGGGACGAAGGCGCGCCGCGCCCCGAGAGCACCGTCACGTTCCGAATCGAGCCCGGACCTCGGGGCGGCACGCTGTTCCGGATCATCCACCGGATCGAGGGCGACGCTCGCCGAGCGGGAGCCAACGACAACCTTCGCCCCTTGAGCCTGGCCGCCTGAAGGCGGCTCGAAGCCGCCCAATCCTCGAACGTGCAAGGGAATTCGCGACATGCGCGACACGATGCAGCTCGTCCCCATGGTGCTCGAACAGTCGAGCCGCGGCGAGCGATCCTTCGACATCTACTCGCGCCTGCTTCGCGAGCGCATCGTCTTTCTCAGTGGCGAGGTCAACGACGACATGGCGTCGCTCGTCTGCGCGCAATTGCTGTTCCTCGAGGCCGAGAACCCGAAGAAGCCGATCGACCTTTACATCAACTCCTACGGCGGCGTCGTCACGAGCGGGCTGGCGATGTATGACACGATGCAATTCATCAAGGCGCCCGTCCGCACGCTTTGCGTCGGGACCGCCCGGTCGATGGGTTCGTTTCTCCTGATGGCGGGCGAGCCCGGCGAGCGCGCGGCGCTGCCCAACGCCAGTCTCCACGTCCACCAGCCGCTCGGCGGATTTTCAGGGCAGGCGTCCGACATCCTCATTCAAGCCGAGGAGATGCTCCAGACCAAGCGACGGATGATTGGCCTCTACGCCAAGCATTGCGGCCGAGCTTATGAAGACGTCGAGCGCACGCTCGACCGCGACCATTTCATGAACGCGGAAAGCGCGCGCGAATGGGGCCTGATCGACCGGGTCATCATCGACCCGCAGCGACGCGGAGCTTCTGCCGATCAGCGAATCCCCTGCCCTACCTCCATGAGCCGCGCGGCGTAGCGGGCCATCTGGTCGACCTCGATGTTGACGCGGTCGCCCGCCTTGCGCCCGCCCCAGGTCGTCACTTTCAGCGTGTGCGGGATCAGCAACACTTCGAACATGTCGCCCTCGACCGCGTTCACGGTGAGCGACGTCCCGTCGAGCGCGACCGAGCCTTTGACGGCGATGAACTTCGCCAGGTCCTTCGGAGCGTGGAAGCGGAAGTGCGCCATGCCGTCGAAATCGCGCCGGGAGACGATCTCCGCGATCCCATCGACGTGGCCCGAGACCATATGCCCGCCGAGCTCGTCGCCGACCTTCAGCGCCCGCTCGAGGTTGACGCGGGTTCCCAGCCGCCACTGCCCGAGCGTCGTGACCGCGAGCGTCTCGGCGCCGACGTCGTAATCGATCGCCGACCCCGCCCCCCGCGATTCGACGCCGACGACCGTCAGGCACGCGCCCGAGTTGGCGATCGAAGCGCCGACATCGATCGACCCCGCCGCGATAGGCGCTGGCGATTCGGAGCCGATTGCGCTCCCGGCTTGGCGTCATTTCAATCACTTCGCCGACGTCGCTGATAATTCCCGTGAACATTTGAGGCTCTCGTCAGACCGCGTCTTTTTGACGCGCACCAAATTATTCGCGCCGCTCGCGCGTATGTTATTCCGCTACGACCGATTGCATGATAGATTTATGTCAGGGCATAAGAGCTACATTCGAATCATGACGTCAGGGTCCGGTCAAACCTCGTTTCGCGATCGGCCTGATCCGCGGTCCACCCTGTATTGGCTGGACATTGACGTCACTTTCAACGACATTTTTCGTCAGCCGCGCATGATTTCCGACGATTCCACTGTTCGTCCGCCGCGGTCGCCGCTGCAATATTCGGTTCTACACGGCGTCGGAACAGTTGCGAACGCGCTGTCGGTCGGCGACAGAGCGAAAACTTTTGACCATTTTGCGGTCGATGTCGCGGCGTTCGCACAAAGCGACGAGGATTTCAGCCCATCTGACCACCAACGGTCGGCCAGGATGATCTGGAATGAATTGGATGTTCGCTCGCCGCGACTCCAGATCCACGTTCAAACCAAAATGTTACGGCATTTGGTCGAGCTCTATGTGACGAAAAGGATTGATACGGTTGTAATCTCTATGAAAATCGCAATTGAGCGACATAGAACTATAGACGCAAACCCGATTGGCTCGGAATTATTGCCAGTACTTGACAGCGACGGACGCCTATACTTCCGACGCACTCAGTGCGAACTGTTGTCCGTGCAGGCGTCGCTGGCTCGGGAGCGGGTCTGAGGGTCGTCGCGGCGCTACGATTCGATCCGCTCCCAGATCCGCATCGTGTCGGGTCCATAGGCCAGCGTTTCATGCGGTCGATAGCGCGATCCGTCCAGGAGCGTCGCGCGCGCTTCCTCGCCGAGCGCCGGAACGCCCGGCCGGCCGAGCGGCTTCTCCGCGGTGATGAGCGCGACCGTGTCCGCGAGCTTGAGCGCGATGAGCCGGCCAGCGACGCGCGGGCCCCCCTCGCTGAAGACGCGGGTGATCCCGCGCGAGGCGAGCGCCCGCAGGGCTTGGTGAAGATCGATCCCGCCCTCCGCGTCGACGCCGACTCGCTCGACCTCAACGCCGAGGTCGGCGAGGCGCCGAGCCGCCTCCTCCGCCGCGTCGGGCCCGGCGATGACGAGGGTCGGAACATCGCGCGCGGTCGCCGCGAGGCGCGAGCGCACGGGCAAACGCAGGCGGCGGTCGAGCACGACGCGCAACGGCTTGAGGTCGACCGCCGGCAGGCGCACCGTCAGCGCCGGATCGTCGGCCAGCGCCGTCCCGACGCCGACCATGATCGCCTCGTGGGTCGAGCGCATGACCTGGACGCGAAGGTCGGCGATCGGCCCGGTGATGCGCAGGCGTCCGTCATGCGCGTCGCCCGAGGCGAAGCCGTCCGCCGTCTCCGCGAGCTTCAGCGTCACGCACGGCCGTCCTGCCGTCACGCGGAGGATGTGGCCGAGATGGTCGCGCCGCGCCTGAGCGGCGCCCGGCCCGACCGTGACCGCGATCCCCGCCGCGCGCAGCCGCGCGTGCCCTTCGCCGCCGACGAGCGGATTCGGGTCCTCCATCGCCGACACGACCCGGGCGACGCCGGCCTCGATGATCGCGTCGGCGCAGGGCGGCGAGACGCCGGTGTGGGAGCACGGCTCGAGCGTCACGTAGAGCGTCGCGCCGCGCGCGGCCTCGCCTGCGCGCCCGATCGCGATCCGCTCGGCATGCGGCCTTCCGCCCGGCGCCGTCGCTCCGCGCCCGACCACCGCCCCGTCCTTGACCAGGATCGCGCCAACCGACGGATTGGGCGCTGCGAGGCCGAGCGACCGCGAGCCGAGATTGAGCGCTCCCGTCATCCAGCGCAGGTCCTCGTCGGTCCCCGCGCCTGCGGCTTCGCTCATGAAGCGGGCGCGTCCCGGCGTTGGCGGACCGTTGGCCGCGCCGGAGCCGGATCGGGCTCGGCCTCGAGCTCGCCGACGATGGCGTTGAAGTCGCGCGCCTCGCGGAAATTGCGGTAGACCGAGGCGAAGCGCACATAGGCGACGTCGTCGAGCGCCTTCAGCCCCTCCATGACCAGTTCGCCGATCCGCTCCGTGGGAATGTCGCCGTCGGTCTGGCTTTCGAGCTGGCGGACGACGCCATTGATCATCCGCTCGACCCGCTCGGGCTCGACCGACCGCTTGCGGAGCGCGACCTGCACCGAGCGCACGAGCTTGTCGCGGTCGAACGGCGCGCGGCGGCCGTTCTTCTTGACCACCATGAGTTCGCGCAGCTGCACCCGCTCGAAGGTCGTGAACCGCCCGCCGCAATCGGGACAGATGCGACGCCGGCGAATCGACGAAGCATCCTCAGTCGGCCGGGAATCCTTGACCTGCGTATCGAGCCCGCCGCAATAGGGGCATCGCATCTGAGCCGCCCTTCATCGTCCGTCCCGCCGCTTAGTAGATCGGGAACCGCCGCGTCAGTTCGGCGACGTCCGCCTTCACCTTCGCCTCGACCCCACCATTCCCCAATTCGCCGTTCGCCGCCAAGCCGTCGAGAACTTCGACGATCAGCCGTCCGACCTTGGCGAATTCCGCTGTCCCGAAGCCGCGCGAGGTGGCGGCGGGCGATCCGAGCCGAATCCCTGACGTCACCATCGGCTTCTGCGGGTCGAACGGAATGCCGTTCTTGTTGCAGGTGATGTTGGCGCGGTCGAGCGCCGCCTCTGCAGCCTTGCCGGTCAGGCCCTTCGGCGTGAGATCGACCAGCATCAGGTGGTTGTCGGTGCCCCCGCTCACAAGCTTGTAGCCGCCGGCGAGGATCGGCTCGGCCAACGCCTTGGCGTTGGCGACGACGGCATGGGCGTAAAGCTTGAATTCGGGCGTCAGCGCCTCGTGGAACGCCACCGCCTTGGCGGCGATGACATGCATGAGCGGCCCGCCCTGGAGGCCCGGGAAGATCGCCGAATTGATCTTCTTGGCGAGTTCGGCGTCGTTGGTCAGGATCATGCCGCCGCGAGGGCCGCGCAGGGTCTTGTGGGTCGTGGTCGTCACGACATGGGCGTGCGGGAATGGCGAGGGGTGGGCGCCGCCCGCGACGAGGCCGGCGAAATGGGCGATGTCGACGACGAAATGAGCGCCGACCGCGTCGCATATCGCGCGGAAGCGGGCGAAATCCCAGTGCCGCGCATAGGCCGAGCCGCCGGCCATAATGAGCTTGGGCTTGTGCTCGCGGGCCAGCGCCTCGACCGCGTCCATGTCGATCCGCTGCGACGTTCGATCGACGGTATAGGGGACGACCTTGAACCAGCGGCCGGACATGTTGACCGGCGAGCCATGGGTCAAATGGCCGCCGGCGGCGAGATCGAGGCCCATGAACGTGTCGCCGGGCTGCATGAGGGCCATGAACACGCCCTGGTTGGCCTGGCTGCCTGAATTCGGCTGCACATTGGCGAACCGGCAGTCGAACAGCCGGCAGGCGCGCTCGATCGCCAGGTTCTCGGCGATGTCGACGAACTGGCAGCCGCCATAGTAGCGGCGGCCCGAATAACCTTCCGCGTATTTGTTGGTCATGACCGAGCCCTGCGCCTCGAGCACCGCCCGCGAGACGATGTTCTCCGAGGCAATGAGCTCGATCGAATCGCGCTGACGACCGAGCTCGAGCTCGATCGCCCGCGCGATCTCCGGATCGGCGGCGGAGAGCGGGGCGGAAAAGAACGAGTTCGAACGGATGGATGCGGGAGCGGAAACGGTCATTGGCCGAACTTCCTTCGATCGGGGCCTGGCCGGGACGGCAAGCGGCGCGGCCTTAGCACGCGCGGCGCGCGAGAACCAGACAAAGCCCTCTCCCGGCTCGCGTCCCGAAGCGGAGCCGCGTCAGGCGATTGCAACATTGCCCCGGGTCGAGACCGCGCCAGCTCGTCAGTCGAAGTTATCTTCCCGCGATCCCTCGTGCTCGTCCGGAACAAGCGGCTTTCGGTGCAGACCCGCTGCGACAGACGTTCCCCGAACATCCGACGGCCGCACGCCGAACTGCGCCCGAAAAAGATTGCTGAAATGGGACGAGCTGTTGAAACCCATCGAATAAGCGATTTCGGTGATCGAATGCGCGGCCTGCTGCGGCGAGGCGAGCATATCGTACGATCGCTCCAGTCTTCTGAGCCTCAACCACTCGGAGGCCGACATGTCCGTCTGCCGAAACAGCTGATGAAGATAGCGCAGCGATATCCCGTTCTTCTTCGCGATGGCGCCGAGCGACAAGTTGGCGTCGCCCAAATGCGCGTCGATGTAGGCCTTCACCGACCGCAAACGCGCCCGCTGCACGCTCGTCTCGGACTCTGGCTGACGGCCCGGCCCGCCGCTTAAAGCCATGGCGAAGATGTCCATAAACTGCTCGCCCAGCAATGCTCTGGTGTGCGGATCGAGGCCAGCGCCTTCCGACGCCAACGAAGCGCAGAATTCGGCGGCGATGCGCCCAAGCCCCTTGCCGAGATCGACAGGCGTGAGCAGCGGCGGCCGGCCCAACTCGAAGCGTCTGTCGAACGCTTCGCGCGGCAGTTCGATCCAGAACTGGCGCGTCTTGACGTTGCAGCGCAGTTCGTAAGGCTCGTTGGCGTAATACAAACCGCCCATCCCGGGGCGTATTGCAAGCGACGAACCGCCCTGCAGAATATCAAGGCGTCCGATTTGCTCTATTCCAGCGTAGTAATAATCCTTGTCGAAATGCGCGATATGCTGGCTTTGGCGATGCACCGACTGGGGCGAAAGCAGCGCGTCGGTGAGCGTCACGTCGCCAAATCGCATTTCGCGGACCAAGCCGTCATAGTCGCCTTGCTGCTCGGCCGCGCAATCGACCTGCAGGTAGATTTCACAGATGGCGTCGCGCCACGCCTGCCGGCGCTTGGCGGCCGCCACAGTCTTGGTGTCGAAAACGACCTGCATGGTTTCCTCCGGAAATTCCGTCTTTCGGGCGGAGCCGGCATTCGGCTCCTGCGTGCGCCTCCGCGACTTACGCGGGTCCCGCTCGCCGCGCGCGCCGGCTGGCCGTTTCCCAAACGTTCGTCAACCAGCGTAGCGATGCGCCCGTCCGCGAAAGGCAAGAGCGGCTTCTGGGACAGGGCTTTGATGTTACTCATCCAGGTGGTCGAAACATCCTTCCAATTTTCAGAACGTGCTTTTGCGCTGCAGGCAAAGCTGTGCGCTGTCGCGCAAGCCAACATGCGATCCAGTCTGAAATAGTATGAACAAAAGATGACAACGGCGCCGCCCGCGCAGTCGTCGCGGTGGCGTTCGAGAACCGCAAGCCGGGAACATCATGCTCGGACGGATCGGAAACGCGGCTCTGACTCAAGAGAAAATCGTACTCTTGATCGCGATTGTTCTGTTTTGCGTGTTCTCATTCTTTCTCAAGGGATTTTTGAGCCCGAACAATATTCTGACGCTGCTGCGCAGCGTCTCCACTTTGGGTATTCTCGGCGTCGGGATGGCGATTGTCGTCATCGGGCGCGGCATCGACCTTACGATCGTCACCATCTACGCGATGTCGGCCGCGTGGGCGTTCCACCTGGCGAATACCGGCGCCTCGATCCCGCTCGCGCTGGCGCTCGGATACCTGTTCGCGCTCGCCGTCGGGGTGATGAACGGCGTGCTGATCGCCTATCTCGAGATTCCCGCTCTATTCGCGACCCTCGGCGTCGCCGCGTTCGCCTATGGCTTCGCCCGCTACTTCCTCGTCCCTCTCTATGTGGTGTACATGCCCGCAAGCGCCGGCGGCATCGCCTGGATCGGAGGCGGCTTCGTCTTTGGCGTTCCGACGCCGATCCTGTTCTTCGCCCTCGTCGCCGCCCTCGGTTTCGCGTTCCTGCGTTTCACCAAGCAGGGGCGGTTCATCTATGCGCTCGGCGACAATTTCGCCGCGGCGCGCATCTCGGGCGCCCCGGTGCGCCCGGTCGTCGTCCTGCAATACGCCGTTTCCGCGACGGTCGCCTATCTCGCCGGGCTCATTACCGCCACCGCGGTCAACAGCATGAACACCGCGGTCGTGAATTCCTCGATGATCTACGATATCATCCTGGTCGTGGTTCTCGGCGGCGTCGGGCTTTCGGGCGGCCGCGGAGGCATCCGCAACGTGATTGTCGGCACGTTGCTCATCGGCATCCTGCTCAACGGGATGACCATCATGAACATCCAGTACACGCTGCAGAACGTGATCAGGGGCCTGATCCTCCTCATCGCGATCGTCATCGACAGCGTCGTCAACCCGCGCGACGAACAGACCGCCCAGCAGGGCGACATCTAGAACGCGGCAAAACTCGAACGGGAGGTTGAAACATGCGAAAGGGAGACATCGCGGTAGTCGTGGCGCTGTCGGCCTTTGCGTTGTCGTCGCCGGCGCTTGCAGTCGACTGCGAGGGGCTAAAATCGGCTAAAATCGCCGACACGACAATCATCAGCGCACAGGCGGTTCCGGCCGGCGACCTCACGACCGAAGACAAAGTGACGCGCAAGGACATGCCGGCGTTTTGCCGCGTCGTCGCCTCGGTGAAAGACGCGCCCGACTCCGATGTTCGCGTCGAGCTATGGATGCCCAACGAGGGGTGGAAGAGCGTCTTCCACGTCAACGGCAACGGCGGCTACGCGGGCGTCCTCGCCTACAATTACGGCGCGATGGAAGCCGCGATCAAGCGCGGATACGCCTCCGCGATGACAGATCTCGGGATGGCGCCGGCGACCCCGCTCAACGGCGACGCCCTCGTCGGTCATCCGGACAAGTGGAAAGACTGGGGAATGCTGGGGACCCACGAGGCGGCGGTCGCCGGCAAGCAGATCGCGAAGGCGTTCTATGGCGCAGACCCCAAGCGCTCCTATTACACCGGCTGCTCGACAGGCGGTCAGCAGGGGCTGATCGAGGCGGAGTATTTCCCGGAGGACTTCGACGGCATTCTCGCTGGCGCGCCCGTCGTCAGCCGGACGTGGGGGCACGCGGTCGCGGTGACGAGCTTCCAGGCCGCGAACCTGAAGCCCGGGCACAAGCTCTCCGACGCCAACCTCGCGCTTCTCACCAAGTCGGCCATCGCCGCCTGCGGCGCCAAGGGCAACGGCCTCAAGTCCGATCCGTTCATCGCCGACCCGTTGGCCTGCGACTTCGACCCCGCCGCGCTGACCTGCAAGGGCGCCGCGGCCGACGATTGCCTGACCCCGGAACAGGTCGAGACCGCGAAGGCGATCTATCTCGGCCCCGCCGATCATAACGGCAAGCCGCTGTTCTACGGCGAGCAGCCGGGCGCCGAGGCAGGGGTCTTCAACTGGGGCTTCCTCGAGGCGCCCGGCAACGCCCCGGGCGAGCCGGGGTTCGACGGCCTCTTCAAATGGGTGTTTGGCCCAAACTGGGATTGGCGCACGTTCGACGTCGAGACCGACATGGTGAAGGTCGACGCCGCAGCTCGGGCCGGTGCTCAACGGCGCGGTCACGGGCGACGTCACCAAGTTCCGCGACCGCGGCGGGAAGCTGATCCTCTTCCAGGGCTGGGCGGATCCGATCGTTCCGATCGGGCAGACCGTCGACTTCTACAAGGGCCTCACGAGCAAGTTCGGCGGCGAAGAAAAGACGAAAGAGTTCGCTCGGCTCTTCATGGTCCCCGGCATGGGCCATTGCGGCTTCGGCGACGGTCCGAACCGGTTCGAACTCTGTCGGCATTCGGCGGAGCGCAGCCGCCAGCCTTGGACCCGGAGCATGATATGTTCACCGCGCTCTCGCATTGGGTCGAGGACGGCGTCGCGCCGGATCAGGTCATCGCGACGAAATACGTCGGCGGCGACGCGTCCAAGGGAATTGAGATGCAGCGGCCGCTCTGCCCGTACCCGCAGCGCGCCTTGTACAAGGGCGACGGAGACACCAACTCCGCCGCGAATTTCACTTGCGCCGTCGGGCCGAAGTGAATTTGATCCTGCTCATCGCGATCGTCCCGACGGCGCGGTCAACCTGCGCGATCAGCAGACCGCGCAACGAGGCGACGTCCAAACGTCGTCAACTTCATAAGGGAGAATGAAACATGCGAAAGATACAGCTTGCGGCGGCGCCTCGGGTGCGCGCTTTCGCTGACCGCTATGGCGACTCACGTCGTCGCCCAGGGAATCGACGATCCGCGGCGCGCCGATTACTTCAAGACCTTCGCGGGCAAGACGATCGCCTTCGTGCCGGTGACCATGGGCATCGACCTCACCGAGGGGTGGGCGTCGGTCATGAAGAAGCAAGCCGACCGCCTTGGCATGAAGTTCGAGATCCGCGACCCGCAATTCAGCGCCGACCGCGGCGCCGAGGCGATCACGGCCCTTATCGCGGAGAAGCCCGACGTCCTTGTCGTTCACAATCCCGACGTCCAGTCCTACGCCAAGCTTCTCAAGCGCGCGGAGGAAGCGGGCATTCACGTGGTTCAGATCAACATGCGGTCGAACTACAATTCGGACGTCTATGTCGGCGCCGACTGGATCGGGATCGGCGAGGCGGAAGCGCAGGCCGTCGTCGACAAATGCGGCGCCGGCACGAGCGGCAAAGTCGCAATCCTGCAGGGGCAGCCGACCTCCGGGTCGGATAGCGGAATGATGAAAGGCGCCGACAACGTTCTCAGCAAACATCCCGAAATCAAGGTTGTCGCCAATCAGGCCGGCGAGTGGGATGCGACCAAGGCGCACTCGGTGATATCGACGGTCATTCAACAGAACCCCGATCTCTGCGGGGTGATCGGCTTCTGGGATGTCATGGATCTGGGCGCGGCGGCCGCGATCAAGGAATCGGGCAAACCGATCGTTCTGGTCACTTCCGGCGGCGGCGAGCAGATGGCCTGCGACAATGTCGAGAAAGGCGTGTTCGAAAAGGAGATCGCCTATCAGGTCATGGATCAGGGACGCGACCTGAACGACATGATCGTCACGGTGCTGGAGTCCGGCCAGCAGCCTGGAAAGCTGAAGGCGGTCGTGTACAGCCCCCAGCTCATCATCTCCAAGGACACCTTGCGGCCTGGCCTCTGCTGGAGCGCCAAAGACCTCAAGAAATAGACGTTTCCTGACTTCACGAAGGCGCTGAGCCGCGGAATGGCTCAGCGCGTTTTTTGTCGCGGCGGAAGGGTGTGATGACGATCGGCGAGTGGGCCGGGAGGTTACGCTATCGGTATGTCCCGGATCATCTCGTCGGCGAAGTGCTCGGCAGGAGATGGGTGGACAATGTCATCCCTGTCGCGCTGCTCATCGCGCTGACGCTCTATCTGGCGACCGCGATTCCGAATTTCATCTCGGCCGGAAACATCAGCGACACGGCGCGCCAGATCGGCGAATTCGGTCTGATCGTGATCGGCATGACGATCGTCATGCTTGCCGGCGGGATCGATCTGAGCGTCGGGTCGAACTTCGCGCTAGCCAACGTGACCGCGCTCGCGTTGATCAATGTCGCGCAGTGGCCGGTCGGAGCGGCGATCGCGGCCACGATCGGAGTCGGCGCGCTGGTCGGCCTGATCAATGGCTTCCTCATCGGCTACCTCAGGCTGCGGGCGTTCCTGACCACGCTCGTGATTCTGACGCTCATCCGAGCGGTCGTCGACCTTCTGCTCGAGGTTTATTCGGTCAGGATCGCGACGGGTGATGTCGAGTTCGCCGTTTTGGGATTTCGTCGGCGCGGGATCGGTTTTGGGCGCGCCGTTCAGCTTCGTCATTCTGATCGTCATCGCGGTCGTCGCCCATGTCGTGCTGACCCGGCTCGGCATCGGCTGGCGCCTCATGGCGGTCGGCGGATCCCGCCGCGCCGCCTACAACGCGGGCATCTCGGTGCCGCGCACCGTATGCCTCACCTACGTCGTTTCCGGCGTGCTCGCCGCGCTTGCCGGAACCCTCTATGCGGCGCGGCTCTCCGGCGCCGGTCCGGACACCGGGATCGGCCTCGAGCTCACCGCGGTCACGGCGGCGCTGATCGGCGGCAACAGCGTCGGCGGCGGCCGCGGCTCGGTCGGCAAGGCGCTGATGGGGGCGATCATCGTCTCCCTGCTCTTGAACGGACTCGTCCGGCTCGGGTTGCAGAACGGCGCGTCGTCGATGGTTGTCGGGGCCGTGCTGCTGATCGCTATCGCCATCGACGTGCGCTGGGTCAGGTGGCGACATAGTCTCCGCGCCAAGGTCTATGTGTCTCCCGCCTATCTCGCCCTCCCCGCGCCTCCGCTCTTTGTTTCCGACCCGGCTTCGCCCTATGCGATCAACGACCGCCTTCGCGATGTCGAGGTCATCGGCCTTGGCGAGGTCGATGGTCCCGAAGACGTCATTCTCGACCGTGACGACAATCTCTATTGCAGCGTCCGGCAAGGCGAGATCATCCGTTTCCTTGCGCCCGACTTTCGCAAGCGCGAGGTCTACGCCCATGTCGGCGGCCGGCCGCTCGGCATGGCCTTCGACAGGGACGGCAGCCTCGTCGTCTGCATCGCCGGCATGGGCCTCTATCGTGTGAACGACCTCCGCAAGGCGGAGAAGATGACGGCGGAGACCAACCGCTCGCGATTGTCGATCATCGACGATTCGCGAATGCGCCTTGCCGACGATCTCGACATCGCGCCGGACGGGAAGGTCTATTTCAGCGAGGCGACGATCCGCTACGGATTCGAGGAATGGGTTGTCGACGCGCTCGAGGGCCGCGGGAACGGCCGGATCATCCGCTACGATCCGGCGACCGGCGTCACCCGCACAGTCATTCGCAACCTGCTCTTCGCCAACGGCGTCTGCATGGCGCATGACAACAAGTCGCTGCTGTTCGCGGAAACCTGGGGCTGCCGGATCAGCCGCTACTGGCTCGAAGGCCCAAAGCAGGGGACGACCGAAATTCGTTATCGCTGACCTTCCCGGCTATCCCGACAACATCAACCGGGGATCGGGTGGGACCTATTGGCTGGGGCTCGCGGGCACGCGCACGCCGAGTTACGACATGGCGATGACCATGCCGGCCTTCAGGCGGCGCATGGCGCGGCGGGTGGCCGCCGACGAGTGGCTGTTTCCCAACGTCAATGGCGGCTGCGTCGTGCATTTCGACGAGAGCGGCGCCGTCCTCGAATCCTTGTGGGATCGCAGCGGCGAAAATCACCCGGCGATCACTTCGATGCGGGAGCATCGCGGCTTTCTCTATCTCGGCGGCGTCACCAACAATCGGATCGGGCGGATCCGGCTCGCCGGCGCCGATCCGGACTGGACCGGCCAGTCGTCCTATTGGGGCAATCGCCGATGAACCCGCTGAGGAAGGCGGTCGATCGCTGGTTTGGGCGCGGCGAGGCGTCGATCACCATTCCGCCGATGGACGGCGCCTTTCGGCCCAACGATCTCCTGGATCTGGCGCCGCCGGTTCTCGAGGCGCCGGCGCCCGATTGCCTCGCCGCCACATCGCTCGGGCTGGTCGTCACCTCGGACCGCTCGCTTCTCAGCATCGACAAGCCCGGCGGCTCCGAGCTCGCGTCCTTCGAGAGGCCGATCAGCGCTGTGACCGGCTTGCCGGATGGCGGGGCGGCGGCGGCCCTGATCGACGGCGCGATCGTCTTCGTCGGCGGTCAGCGCGGCGGAACGAGGCTCGCGCCGAACCCCGAAGTCGCCTGCATCACGGCGCTCGCGCCGGCTGCGGACGGAAGCCTCCTGGTCGCCAACGGCTCGGCGACGAACCGGCCGGACGCGTGGAAGCGCGACCTGATGGAAAAGAACGCGTCCGGCTCCGTCTGGCGCGTCGACCCGGCGAAAGGCGCCTACACACGCCTCGCGGCAGACCTGGCCTATCCTTATGGCCTGCTCGAAGACGCGGGCTCGGTCGTCGTGTCGGAGAGCTGGCGCAGCGCGCTGACGCGGATTTTTCCCGGCGGCGGCGGTCGCAATGAATCCGCGCTGGAGAACCTCCCCGGCTATCCGAGCCGCCTCACGCGCGGCGACGACAACAGCATCTGGCTCGCGTTGTTCGCGCCGCGCAGTCAGTTGGTCGAATTCGTGCTGAGCGAAGAGGGCTATCGTCGGCGCATGATCAGCGAGATCGACGCCGACTACTGGGTTGCGCCTTCTTTACGCTCGGGCGCGACGCCGCTCGAGCCGACGCAGCAGGGCGGCGTCAGGCAGCTCGGGGTCCTGAAGCCCTGGTCGCCCAGCCGATCCTACGGGCTGATCGCCCGTCTCGATCCCGCCTTTCGTCCGACCGCGAGTCTTCACAGCCGTGCGCACGGGCGGCGGCACGGCGTCACCAGCTGTCTGACCGTAGGCAAGCAACTCTACTTCGCCGCCAAGGGCGACGGGGTGGTCGCGTCGCGGAGTTACGAGGACTCGGGGTCATGACCGTTCCGCCGCCGCTGGAAACTCCGCTTCTTAAGATGAGGAACGTCTCCAAGGAATATCGCGGCGTCGCCGCGCTGAAGGCAATCGACTTTGAGCTTCGGCGCGGCGAGGTTCATGCGATCGTCGGCGAGAACGGGGCCGGCAAGTCGACGCTGGTCAAGATCCTGTCCGGCGCGGTTGCGCCCTCGGCTGGCGAAATCCTGCTCGATGGCGATCCGATCCAGATCGATGGCCCCGCATTGGCGCGGCGCTACGGGATCGCGATGGTCTATCAGGAGACCAGTCTCGTGCCGACGCTGACGGTCGCGCAAAACCTCTATCTGGGCGACGAGAAATTCTACAATCGCCTGCGCGGCACCTATATCGAGGCGCAGCAGTTTCTTCAGTCGATGAACTTCCCCGTCGATCCGACAGCGACCGTCCAGTCGCTCGGCACCGCGAAGCGGCAGATGGTCGAAATCGCGCGGGCCGTGCGTCTCAACGCCAAGGTCATCATCTTCGATGAGCCGACCGCGACACTGACCCCCGAGGAAAAGCATCATCTCTTCGCCCTGATCGATCGTCTGCGCAACGACCATGTCTCGATCATCTTCATCAGCCACGCTTTGGAGGAAGCGCTCGAAATCTCCGATCGAATCACTGTCCTCAGAGACGGCGCCCACATCATCACGGCGGACGCGAAGAGCTTCACCCGCGAAACGCTCATACGCCATATGGTCGGCCGGTCGCTGACCGACGAGCTTTATGGCCGGGCGGCCAACAGCTCCAGAACACGCCCCCCCGGCGAAAAGGTTCTCAGCGTGCAGAACCTGTCGATGCAGAACTTCGTGCGGAACACGTCGTTCTCGATTTTCGCCGGACAGGTCACGGGCGTGTTCGGGCTTGTCGGCTCGGGCCGCACGGAAACCGCCAGGATCATTGCAGGCATCGTCAAGCGAGACCTCTTTCATGGCGGAGACGTGCGCCTCAATGGAAAATCCGTACGCTACCGGACGCCGCGCGATGCGGTCCGCGCGGGCGTCGTGTATGTGACCGAAGACCGCAAGAGCGACGGTTTCTTTGAAACCATGTCGGTGGCCGAAAACATCTATATCGGACAGATTTCGAGCCCCGAGTCGCACGGGATCGCCGTCAGCGCGAGCGAGACGAACGAGCTCGCCGCCAAATGGCGGAACAAGCTCAACATCAAGACGCTGAACAGCGACGCCAGCGTCATCGAACTTTCGGGCGGCAATCAGCAGAAGGTGGTCATCGCAAAAGCGCTGGTCCAGAAGCCGAAGCTGATCATCTTCGATGAGCCGACGCGCGGCGTCGACGTCGGCGCCATCGCCGAAATCCACCACATGATCGGCAGCCTCGCCGACGAGGGTCTCGCCGTGGTCGTCATATCCTCCTATTTGCCGGAAATCCTGAGCCTGTCGGACCGAATACTGGTGTCGAGGCAGGGCCGCATCGTTGAGGAGCTTTCGCCCGAAGAGGCGACGTCCGAAGCGGTCATGTTCGCCGCGGTGCACTAGGCGCGTTGCCTTTGGGTAGAATTGTCTTTGCGAGGAGCGCAGCGACGAAGCAATCCAGAGAACAAAGGACGCCCCGTGGATTGCTTCGCTGCGCTCGCAATGACGGGCGCGGTTCGAGCCAAATGCTATCTGCACTAGGCGCGAATACCTATTCACGGAGCCGCGATGCGCTTTGTCGACCTGCATCGCAAGGGGGGCGACGGCCGAGTTCGCGCCAGTTTTGCGCCTTTGCCGGGGGCGGAGCCCAGGGGCCACGCTCAAAGCTCTGCCGGCGCAGCCGTCATCCATTGTGATCGAGATCACGGCGTTCTGGACTTGCGGCGCTAGCATTGGTTTGATCACCGGTTCGTGAAGGGCTGAGGATGCGCCGATGAACGCTTTCGAGACGACGAACCGCTTTCTCGTCAAATTCCGCGACCCTTCGGCGGCGGCGTCGCCGCGCATCTCGGTCCGTCTGGGGGCGAGCGGGCCTGCCGTCGCCTTTGCCTCCGAGCCGCTGTTTCGCAGCATCGGCGTCGCCCGCGCCCCGGGTCTGGCCGCGAGCGGCGGCGTGTGGCGGGTCGCGACGGCGTCGGCGCGCCTCGACGACGCCCAAGCCTGGGACCATTGCCACGACATTCTCGCGGCCGATTCAAGCGTGGTCGCGGTCGAACCGGACCTTGTGCAGCGATGGCCAGTTAGTCCGAACGATCCGGGGCAGAAGTTCGGGGCCCGCGCCGGAGGACCGCATCCGCAAGACATCGGAGGCGGCTATTCCGGCGTCGCCGACGACAACTACTGGTTCCGCGACAGCACCCATAACCAGATGGATTCCGCATTCGCGCAGACGAGCGGAGGCGCGGGGGTCCGGATCGCTCATCTCGATACCGGTTACGACCCGACCCACAAATCGGTTCCCAAGCACCTGCGCGCGGATCTCGCGCGCAATTTCGTCGACGCCGACAAGCCGAACGATGCGACGGATCGGTCGGAGGGAGCATTCAACAATTTCAGCCACGGCTGCGGCACGCTGAGCATTCTGGCCGGCGCGACCGTGCCGGGCCTCAAGCCGTTCGGCTGCGCGCCGAACGCCGAGATCGTCCCGGTTCGGGTCGCCAACCGGGTCGTGCTGTTCAGCAACAGCACCATCGCGCAGGGATTCGACTACGTCCACGGCCTCTGCAAGTCGGATGGGACGCGCGTCCATGTCGTGAGCATGAGCATGGGCGGCCTTCCGTCCCAGGCATGGGCGGACGCAATCAACGCGCTTTACGACGCCGGCGTCGTGGTCGTAACCGCCGCCGGAAACAACTATGGCAACACGCCGACGCATGTCGTCGTGTATCCGGCGCGATTCGGCCGGGTCATCGCGGCCTGCGGCGTGATGGCGGACGGCGCCCCTTACGCGAATCTCCCTTTGAAGCGGATGGCCGGCAACTACGGTCCGGACGCCAAGATGCGGACGGCGATTGCGGGCTATACCCCGAATGTGCCGTGGGCCCGGTTCGGCGAGCCGACGGTCGTGGATTTCGACGGCAACGGCACCTCGTCGGCGACGCCCCAGGTGGCCGCGGCGGCGGCGCTGTGGATCGACAAGCATCGGGCGGACTACGACGCCTATCGAGAAGGCTGGATGCGGGTCGAGGCGGTGCGGAAGGCGCTGTTCGAGAGCGCCGCCAAGGGCGACGCCGGCTCTGCTCCGGAACTCGGCGCCGGCATGCTCCGCGCCGCCGACGCGCTCGCGCTTGGCGCGGCGCCGGCTTCGCAACTGGTTGCGACACCCCCTGACGCCGCCGGCTTCGCGCTTCTGAAATTGCTGCTTGGCGATTACGGGCCCGCCTTCGCGGCGACGGGGCCGTCGAAGCTTTCGCTGCTCGATCTCGAGGCGACCCAGGTCGCGGCGAAGTCGGGCCTCGACGGGCGCGTGGCGACCCTGTCGCGAGCGGAACTGGTCGAGGAGATGCTCGCGCGAACGGACCTCTCCCGGACGCTGCGCGCCGCGCTGGAAAAAGCCGGCGTCGCGGCGGGGTCCATCAAAGCGTCGACGCCGAAGCCGCCTCCGACCGATGCTCAAAAGGCGATGAACCAGCATTTCGTCAAGCTGGCTCTCAAGCCGCCAATCGTGCAGCCCGCCTTCCGGCGCTTGCGCATCTACGCCTACGATCCGGGGCAGGAGACGGATCCGACGCTCTTCGATGTCAGCGTCGCAACCGTCGCGACGCCGTGGGAGGAAGAGCTCAAACCGGGGCCGGTCGGCGAATATCTGGAGGTGGTCGACATCGATCCGGCGAGCGGCGCCTGCTACGCGCCGGTAAACCTCAACGATCCGACCGTCCTGCACGAAAGCGGACTTTCACCCTCGGAATCCAGTCCGCAATTCCATCAGCAGATGGCCTATGCGGTTGCGATGCGGACGATCGAGCGCTTCGAGCGGGCGCTTGGCCGAAAGGCGCTCTGGGCCCCTCGTCGTTCGAAGGACCGAAGCGCCCTGCCCGATCACGGCTATGTGCCGAAGCTCAGGATCTACCCCCATGCGCTCCGGGAGGCGAACGCCTACTACGATCCCGAGAAGATTGCGCTCCTGTTCGGCTATTTCCCGGCCGCCGACAGCAGCGGCTCGGTGGTGCGCGGCTCGGTGATTTTCGGCGTCGTCGCGCATGACATCGTGGCGCACGAGACGACCCATGCGCTCCTCGACGGCTTGCATCCCCGCTACTCCGAGCGGACCAATCTCGACATGGCGGCGTTCCATGAAGCTTTCGCCGACATTGTCGCGCTGTTCCAGCACTTCTCCATGCCTGAGTCGCTCACGCGGCAGATCCGTCGAGCGCAAGGCTCGCCGGCCGACATCGCTCGCCGTCTCGGACAATTGGCGCAGCAGTTCGGGCAGGCGATGGGCATGCATGGAGCGTTACGCAAATTTGTCGGGGAGACGGGAGCCGGCGTTCCAAAGCTCGACGACACGGTCGACCGAGCCGCACACGCGAGGGGCGATTCTGGTCTCGGCGGTGTTCGCGGCGTTCCTCACCATCTATCAGTCGCGCAGCGCCGACCTGATCCGGCTCGCGACCAACGGGTCCGGCATCCTTCCCGGCGGCGAAATCTCGGTCGATCTCGCCAACCGGCTCGCGAGCGAGGCGTCGAAAACGGCGGAGCATGTTCTCAACATGTGCATCCGCGCGCTCGACTACTGTCCGCCTGTCAATCTCGAATTCGGCGACTATCTGCGCGCGATCATCACTGCGGATCGCGACCTCGTGCGCGACGACAGCCGCGGCTATCGTGTCGCCTTCATCGACGCCTTCCGCGAACGCGGAATCGTGCCCTATGACATCAAGCGGCTTGCCGAGGACTCCCTGCTGTGGGAGCCGCCGCCTATGGACCCGAAGCTCGCGGACGAGTTCTCCGACGGTCCTTCCGGTGCTCGATCTGAGCTGGGGTCTGGCGATTGATCGGGCGACAGCGTTTCAGCTCTCGCGAAGAACGCCGGCATGCTCAAAGATGGCTTGTCGAACCAGAGGCAGCCCGAGCGCCGCCTGCTACGCCAGATTCTCGGACTCGAGGAGCCGGCAAAATCCTGGACAGGGACGGTCGGAGGCCAGGACGTACAGTGGCGAGATTCGCCCGATCGAGGTTCATTCGGTGCGCGTCTGCCGGCGGTCAGCGGGCCCGACGGATTGCCGAAATCCACGCTCGTCATCGAACTTACCCAGACCTTCCGGGCCGATCCGGACCAGACCGCTTTCGAGGCGGCTGCACGCTGCTGTTCGATCTGGACAAGGCCCGCCTCGACTATGTCGTCCGCAAGCGGCTGCTTTCGCCATGGTCGTTCAAGAACCAGGGCGGCGTGCAACTGGCGGCGATGAAAGCCGCGGCTGACGAGGGACAGGTCTTTTACCCGCCCGACGACCCGCTCGGCCGAAGCAAGACTTTCGCGATGATGCATCGGCATGGGAGGCAGTCATGAAGGCGGCGTCGAGATCGGCTCGGACCGCGAAGACGCGCCGCGCGCCGCGCAAGACGGGAAAGAAAGCCGCGCCGACAGGCCCGGCGCGGCGTCGCTCGGGCGCCTCCGCCAAAACTGGTGCGCCCGCTTCCGCTCGCGACGCCAAGGGCGGTCGCGTCACGGTGCGCGTATATCGCCAGGGACTGGGCGACTGCATCCTTGTCCGCGTGAAACGGCCCGGCCACGACGATTTCAAGCTGATGATCGATTGCGGAGTCGTTCTCGGGACGCCGGACGCCACGAACACCATGACCCGGGTGATGGAGAATCTGGTCAGCGACACTCAGGAGAAGGTCGACGTCCTTGCGATCACCCACGAGCATTGGGACCACCTGTCGGGCTTCACACAGGCCCCGGACTCCTTCGCCAAGCTCGCGGTCGGCGCGGTCTGGGTCGCCTGGACCGAGGACCCGAAGGACGAACTCGCCAATCAGCTCCGCGACGAGCTCGGCAAGGCGAAGGACAAGCTCAGGGCCTGCGCGAGCGAGCTGCGCGCGGTCGATGACGGCGCGACCGCCGACGCGCTGGAAGACATTGCGCTGATCCCTCTCGGCGCAGCCGCCGCGGCGAGCGGGAGCACGGAAGCGGCGTTCGACAAGGTGAAGGCGCGCGGCAACGTGCGACTCTGCCGGCCGAACGATCCGCCGTTCGCGATCCCGGGCGCCAATGCCCGCATTTACGCGCTGGGCCCGCCGCATGACCCGAAGCTGATCCGGAAGATCAATCCGTCGACCAAGAGCCCCGAGACCTATGGCCTCGCGATGAACGGCGCCGGCGCGCTGCCTCTTGGAGTCCTCACGGCGTTGGATAGCCGCCAGGCTTTCAGCCCCGACGAAGCGCATGGATGACAAGGCGGCCCCGTTTCATCCGAGAGTCACCATTCCGCTCGGACCGGACGACAGGCCGCTGCTGCTCGACAACTCGTGGGCCGACGACGCGGCATGGCGGGAAGTCGACGACTTCTTCAGGGAGAACTACTTCGCCGGCGCCGACTGGCGGCGCATCGACGGCGAGTGGCTTGGCTCCGCGACGGATCTGGCGCTTGCGCTGCAAAGCTACACCAACAACACGAGCCTCGTGCTCGCGCTTGAGCTTGGCGAGCCCGGCAAGGGGGACGTGCTGCTGTTCGCCGGCGACGCGCAGGTCGGCAACTGGGAGTCCTGGCAGGCCTGGACCTGCGAGTCGGGGGGCCTGAAGCTGACAGGCCCGGACCTGCTCAAACGCACGATCTTCTACAAGGTCGGCCATCACGGCAGCCACAACGCCACGCTCAAGCAGCACGGCGTCGATCAGATGGACGGTCTGAAGGCGGCGATCATTCCCGTGGACGAGGTGGAAGCGAAGAAAAAGCGCTGGGGCAGCATGCCGCTGCCCGACCTCATCAAGGCGCTGGAGAAGAAGGTTCCCGGGATGCTGTTCCGGACGGATCAGGAGCCGGCCGATCGACCGGGCAATGTCGTGGTCGACGCCAACTATTTCGAGATCACGCTTTAGGTCGACATTGCGCCGAGCCGATTCGCGCCCGGCCTCAAAGCCGGCGTCTCAGCGCGTCGGGTGTTGCGCCGTGAAAATGACAACCTCGTCCTTGCCGACGCGGTCAAGCAGCGCGTGCGCCTCTTCGTCGAGGAGATCCCGGTCGACGCTTTCCGGTCTGAGGCTGGCGACGCGGGATTCCCAGCGCGCGCGCTCTTCCTTCAGCGTAGCGAGTTGCGCCTTAAGCTCGATCGCCTGGGCGTCGAACTTGACCTTGGCCTTGAGCCCATGCTCGCCATTCGAGGCGCCCCAGACGAGGTAGCCGCTGGTGACCCCGAGCACGAGGTAGAAAGCGATCGGCGTCACGATCCGGCGCAGGCGCGTCCTTACAACCATCCGCCGATCCTGCGTGGGACGGCGTTAACGCGAAGTTACCGGCCTCGCCCTAACTCGCCTTGACCGCCGCGCGGCCGGCGAAACGGGCCTGATCGCCGAGCTCCTCCTCGATCCGGATCAACTGGTTGTATTTGGCGAGGCGGTCCGACCGTGAGAGCGAGCCGGTCTTGATCTGTCCGCAATTGGTCGCGACCGCGAGATCGGCGATCGTCGAATCCTCGGTCTCGCCGGACCGATGCGACATCACCGCGGTGTATCCCGCCCGCTGCGCCATCTCGACGGCGGCCAGGGTCTCGCTGAGCGAACCGATCTGGTTCACTTTGATCAGGATCGAGTTGGCGACGCCCGCCTTGATCCCGCGTTCGAGAATCTCGACGTTGGTGACGAAGATGTCGTCGCCGACCAATTGTCGGCTCGAGCCGAGCTTATCCGTCAGAAGCTTCCACCCCCGCCAGTCGTCCTCGGCCATACCGTCCTCAATCGAGAGAATCGGATAGGCGTTGGCGAGCTTGGCGAGATAATCGACCTGCTCCTCGACCGAGCGCGTCACCCCTTCGCCCGAGTAGACGTAAGCTCCATCCTTGAAGAATTCGGACGCCGCAGGATCGAGCCCGAGCGCGATGTCGTCGCCGGGCTTGAATCCGGCCGCCTCGATCGCCTTGACGCAAAAGTCGAGCGCCGCTTCCGCCGACGGCAGGTTCGGAGCGAAGCCGCCCTCGTCGCCGACATTGGTGTTGTGTCCCGCCTTCTTCAGCGCGCCTTTCAGCGCATGAAACGTCTCCGCGCCCCAGCGCACCGCTTCGGCCAGAGACGGCGCCCCGACCGGCAGGATCATGAACTCCTGAAAGTCGATCGGATTATCGGCATGGACGCCGCCATTGACGACATTCATCTGCGGCGTCGGCAAGAGCCTGGCCATCGTCCCGCCGACATAGCGATAGAGCGGCAGGCCCGCGGCCTCCGCCGCCGCCCGGGCGACGGCGAGCGAGACGCCGAGGACCGCATTGGCGCCGAGCCTCGACTTGTTCTTCGTGCCGTCCAAGGCGATCATCGTTTCGTCGATCTTGAGCTGGTCCTCGGCCTCGAGGCCCGAGACGGCGTCGAAAATCTCGCGATTGACCGCCTCGACCGCCTTGAGAACGCCCTTGCCGCCGTAGCGGCCTTTGGCGCCGTCGCGCAGCTCGACCGCCTCGCGCGTTCCCGTCGATGCGCCGGATGGAACCGCGGCGCGGCCCATCGAGCCGTCTTCCAGGACGACATCCACCTCGACCGTCGGATTGCCTCGGCTATCGAGAATTTCGCGGGCGACGACGTTCACGATCCCGGTCATTTTGCCTCCATTGCCCAAGCATCCGATCCGGGTTCTTACGTCATCCCGGCTGCCGATGAAAGGCGGGCAAGAAGAGGCGGCGGAGCGCCGAACGCCCAGCACTTTTGCATCCGCCGCTGCACATTTGACCAAAATCCGCCAAGCCAGAAAAAATATGCATGGCAGGGCCGCTGAGGCCGTGACATGGGCAGAAATATGGACTAGCAATGACTTGCCAAAAGGAGGCCGCTGCCAAAATGTTTGGCGCCGGGCGCCGTAGGGTCTGTGGGAGGACAAAGCGTTCGATAGTCTTGAGCCGCCCAGAGTCACGGACGGAAAATAAAGCAAAATAATCGGGATTTCGAAGCGCACCGCAAGGACGGAAAAAAGGGGCGAGCCGCCGAAAAGGCGTCTCGCCCCTTGTGTTTGGCGATGAAGTCTTCTTCCCGTGAAAGAATGGCGCCGGCCGATCAAAGACATTCGCACCGGAAATTCAGTCCGGCCAGTCCGGAAAACCTTGCCACCCGCGGGCTGAAAGCCGGAGACCTTTATCAGTCGCCCGCAGACTCGCCCTCCGCCCAATTTCGTTGCGTTTCGGTTATATATGCATCAAGCCGCCCCTCGGCGATCGCCTGCCGGGCGCCGAACATCAGGTCGTGATAATAGGCGAGGTTGATTTCGGTCAGCCCCATCATCGCCAGAATCTCGCCTGATTTCGCCAGGTGGCGCCAATAGGCGCGCGAAAAGTGGCGCGCCATCGCCGACGACGACAGCGGGTCGACCGGACGCGGATCGTCGGCGAAGCGCGCGTTGCGCAAGTTGAGGCGCCCGCGGCGGGTGAAGACGAGCCCATGCCTTCCCGCGCGCGTCGGCATCACGCAATCGAACATGTCGACGCCGCGCCTCAGCGACTTGAGGAGATCGTCGGGCGTTCCCACGCCCATCAGATACCGGGGCCGATCCAAGGGCAGGTGCGGGACCACAACCTCGATCATGTCGAGCATCGCCGCCTGCGGTTCGCCGACCGCCAGGCCTCCGATCGCATAGCCGTCAAAGCCCGTTTCAACCAGCGCTTGGGCGCTGAAGCGGCGAAGGTCCTTTTCCGTTCCGCCCTGAACGATGCCGAAGATCGCCCTGCCCGGCTGCTCGCCGAAGGCCTCCTTCGACCGCTCGGCCCACCGGAGCGAGAGCCGCATGGCCCGCTCGGCCTCGTCATGCGAGACGGGCAGCCTCACGCATTCGTCGAGCTGCATCTGGATGTCCGAGCCGAGCAGGCGCTGAACCTCCATCGACCGCTCCGGCGTGAGCTCATGCCGCGAACCGTCGATATGGGACTGGAACACCACGCCGCGATCGCTGAGCTTGCGCAGCCTCGCCAGGCTCATCACCTGGAAGCCCCCGGAATCGGTGAGGATCGGATGCGGCCAGTTCATGAACCGGTGCAGCCCGCCGAGAGCCGCGATGCGCTCCGCTCCCGGCGCCAGCATCAGATGGTAAGTGTTGCAGAGCACGACATCGAAGCCGAGCGCTCTTACCCCGCCCGGGGTCATCGCCTTCACCGTCGCGGCGGTGCCGACCGGCATGAAGGCGGGCGTATGAATGACCCCGCGCGGGGTCGAGACGGAGCCGAGCCGCGCTTGCCCGTCGGTCGCCTGCACGGCGAAGGAAAATTGCGCGCTCACGGGCGCTCGCCGGACGCATTTGCGGCGGCGCGGAACAACAGGCAGGCGTCGCCATAAGAATAGAAGCGGTAGCCCGCCCGAACGGCGTGCGCATAGGCCGCATGCATGGTCTTGAGGCCGCTGAAGGCTGAGACGAGCATGAACAGCGTCGATCGCGGCAAATGAAAGTTGGTCAGGAGCGCGTCCACGCAGCGAAACCGGTACCCGGGGGTGATGAAAATATCGGTTTGGCCCGCCACGGGTTGAAGCCGCCCGCTGTCGTCGGCGGCGCTCTCGACGATGCGCGCCGAAGTGGTGCCGACGCAGACGACCCGGCCGCCACGCGCCCGCACCGCGTTCAGGGCTCCGGCGGCCGCGGCGTCGATCGAGCCCCACTCGGAATGCATCTTGTGGTCCCGCGTATCTTCAACCCTGACCGGCGCGAAAGTCCCGGCGCCGACGTGAAGCGTCACCCGGTGAAGCTCAACGCCATGCTCGATCAGGCGCCGAACCAGTTCGGGAGTGAAATGCAGCCCGGCCGTCGGCGCCGCGACCGCGCCGGATTTGGCCGCGAACATGGTCTGATAGTCCGCGCGGTCGCTTGGGGACAACGCGCGGCGAGAGGCGATGTAGGGCGGCAAGGGAGGCGCGCCGAGCCGCTCGATCGCCTCGTCCAGAGCCGCTCCGGCGAAGTGAAAACGCAGCAGGATCTCGCCCGCTTCCCCTTTGTCCTCGACCTCCGCGTCGAGCGCGGCGAGAAGGCAGGCCATGCTTTCGCTCGCCTCGCCGAAGCGGATGCGCTCGCCGACCTTGAGCTTCTTCGCCGGGCGCGCGAGCGCTCGCCAGCGGCAGTCGTCGATGCGCTCGATCAGCGTCGCCTCGATCGAAGCAACCGCTTCGCCCCTGACCCGGACGCCTTCGAGCCGCGCCGGGATGACCTTGGTGTCGTTCACCACCAGCGCGTCGCCGGGGCGCAGGAAGTCAGGCAATTGGCGCACGCGGGAATCCGTGAGGCCACCCTCCGCGCCGACGACCAGCATTCGCGCGCTGTCCCGCGGATTGGCCGGCGCAAGCGCAATGCATTCGGGCGGGAGGGCGAAATCGAAATCGTCGACGCGCATGGAACCCTGTAGGGCGCGGTCGCTGACCGCGCCACGGCGGCCTCAGCGAGGCCGCCCTACAGCGCGTGGCAGCGGAGAAGCCTCAGCTCAGCGTCGCCTTCACAATCTTGTCGGGGTCGCGGACGGGTTCGCCGCGCTTGATCTTGTCCACGTTTTCCATGCCCGAGACGACTTTGCCCCAGGCGGTGTACTGCCGGTCAAGAAAGCGGGCGTCGCCGAAGCAGATGAAGAACTGCGAATTGGCCGAGTCCGGGCTCGACGCGCGCGCCATCGACACCGTGCCGCGCACGTGCGGTTCGGCGTTGAACTCGGCCTTGAGGTCGGGATATTTCGACCCGCCGGTTCCGTTTCCCTTGGGGCAGCCGGTCTGGGCCATGAAGCCGTCGATCACCCGGTGAAAGACGATGCCGTCATAGAAGCCCTCCGAGACGAGGCGCTTGATGTGCGCTACGTGACCCGGCGCGAGGGCGGGGTTCATTTCGATCACCACCGGACCTTTGGTCGTCTCGAGGGTCAGCGTGTCGCCTGCGTTCGCCATATCCGCTCTCCTCGTCACTTTGCTTCGGGCGCCATGCGCATGGTCACGATCTTGTCGGGGTTCGTGACCGCGCCGTTGTTCTCCTCGGTGCCGGCCTTGATCTTGTCGACGACATCCATCCCCGAGACGACCTCGCCGAAGGCGGTATATTTGCCATCGAGCGAGCCAGCGTCGGCGGTGGTGATGAAAAACTGCGAATTGGCCGAGTCCGGGTCCTCCGAACGCGCCATGCCGAGGATGCCGCGCTTGAAGTGGGTCGCGTTGAATTCGGCCGGCAGGTTCGGAAGTTTGGAGCCGCCCAAGCCGGTGCCGGTCGGATCGCCGGTCTGGGCCATGAAGCCCGGAATGACGCGATGGAACACGATGCCGTCGTAGAACTTCTGCTTCACCAGGGTCTCGATCTGGGCGACGTGCTTCGGCGCCCAGTCGGGGCGCAGACGCATGACGACCTTGCCGTGCTTGGTCGTGAGGATGACCGTATTGGCGGGGTCTTCCGCCGCCCAGGCGGCCGAAGCGGCGACGAAAGGAAGCCAGAGCGCGGCGCGTCGGCTGAATGCGAGCATGAATTGGCCTTTTGAGAAGCGGCCGAAAGCATCGCCGCGGGCGGCTTGATAGCAGGTTGAGGCGCCATTGCAACCGGTCCTCGGGTCATCGGAGCGGGAATGCTCGCGGCGCAAGAAAGGGCAAAAAATTCGCCTCATTCGCGCAATAGCTGGGTGCGCAAGCGCTTCAGCGCGTGGTAATAGCGGAGAACGTCGTTCCAAAATGAGCGTCCGAGCGATCAAGATCACCATGCCTCGCACTCGTCTGATCCTTGCCGTTTTCGCCGCGATGGTCGCATCTTCAACCGTCGCCGTCGCGGCGGGGCCGGTGACGCGGCAATGCGACTACAAGGGCCAGGGCAAGCTCGGGCCGCTCGTCGTCGCCTACGACGAATCCGCCCGCCTGGTGCGCGTGACCACGCAGGACGGCCGGATCTGGCGCTATCAGGATGGGGCGACCGGCCGCCTCGGTCCGACGGTCGCCGCGGCCGACGATCCCGGCCCGGTCGAGCAGTTCGTCACCAACAAGGGCGGCAGGGTCGAGGTCGGCTTTCGTTGGCCGGACGACGGATCGACCGGCCATCTGGCCTATTTCGACCCCCTGGCTTTCAAGAACCCAACCAAGCGCTGCGTCTGGCGCTCGCTCTGGGATTTCGCCACGGGGTGAGGCGGCCGGTAGGGCGCGGTCGCTGACCGCGCCGAGGCCGGGTCGCCGACCCGGCCCTACAGGGCCGCTTGAAGCCCCCTACTCCGCCGCCACCTTCGGCAGGTGGGCGAGCGACGCCTCGAGCGCCTTCGGATCATAGTCCTGATCCTGCAGCTTGCCGGCGAAATAGTCGCTGTAGGCCTGCATGTCGAAATGCCCATGACCCGAGAGGTTGAAGAGGATGGTCGGCGACTTGCCCTCTTCGCGCGCCTTCAGCGCTTCGTCGATCGCCGCGCGGATCGCATGGGTCGTTTCGGGAGCGGGCACGATGCCCTCGTGGCGGGCGAACTGAACGCCAGCCTCGAAGCACGGGTTCTGGTGATAGGCCCTGGCCTCGATGAGCCCAAGCTCCTTCAAGTGGCTGACCAGCGGGGCCATGCCATGATAGCGCAAGCCCCCGGCGTGGAAGCCGGGCGGGATGAACTCGGAGCCGAGCGTGTGCATCTTGACGAGCGGGGTCAGATGCCCGGTGTCGCCGAAATCGAACGCGTATTTGCCGCGCGTCAGCGACGGGCACGCCGCCGGCTCGACCGCAATTGCGCGGATGCTTTTCTTGTCGCGCAAGGCCTTGCCGATGAACGGGAAGGCAATGCCGGCGAAGTTCGAGCCGCCGCCGGCGCAGCCGATGACGACATCGGGGTAGGCGTCGGCGTCCTCCATCTGCTCGATCGCCTCGAGGCCGATGACCGTCTGATGCATCAGCACGTGGTTCAGCACGCTGCCGAGCGCGTATTTGGTGTCGGGGCTCTTGGCCGCGACTTCCACCGCCTCCGAAATCGCAATGCCGAGGCTGCCCGGCGAATCCGGATGCGCCTTCAGGATCGCTTTGCCGGAGTCGGTCTCGCTGCTCGGGCTCGCGACGCATTTCGCGCCATAGGTTTCCATCAGCGCCCGACGGTAGGGCTTCTGGTTGTACGACACCTTGACCATGTAGACCTTGACTTCGAGGCCGAACAGCGCCCCGGCGAAGGCAAGCGACGAGCCCCACTGCCCTGCCCCCGTCTCGGTCGAAAGCTTTTTGACGCCCTCTTCCTTGTTGTAGAAGGCCTGGGCGACCGCGGTATTGGGCTTGTGGCTGCCGGCGGGACTGACGCCCTCATATTTGTAGAAAATGCGGGCGGTGGTTCCGAGCGCCTTCTCGAGCCGCCGGGCGCGATAGAGCGGCGTCGGGCGCCACAGTCGATAGATGTCGCGAACCGGCGTCGGGATTTCGACATGCCGCTCCCCGCTCACCTCCTGGCCGATAAGGGCCATCGGAAAGAGCGGCGCGAGGTCGGCCGGGCCGACCGGCTGCCCGGTTCCCGGGTGCAGCACTGGCGGCGGCGGAGACGGCAGGTCGGCGACGATGTTGTACCAGGCGTGCGGGATCTTGCCCTCGCCCATGAGATATTTCGTATGCTCGCTCATTGCTCCTCCCAGATGATGTCAGTAGCGGCTTGGCGCGGCGATTATCCCGTCACGCTTTAGCACAATACCGGCCGGTGCATGAATGCCGGGCGGCGACCGGCGCCGCCGCTCAGGCGCCAGCCTTCTCGGGCTCGCGATAATAGGTGTTGAGGATCGACAGGCGCGGCCTTTCGACCGGAACCGATATCGCCTCGCGCCCATGCCAGCTCGATTTCAGCAGCGAATAGGCCGGGTGGATGACGACGAACGCGTAGCCGCTGTTCGGCAGGAAGGGCAAGGTCTTGTCCTTGACCAGGCCATAGGACTTCCAGGCGAACACGCCCATCGGCGAAATCTTGTAGATCGTCGTGCCGAGGTCGCGCTGGGTTTCGTCCTCCGGCAGGTAGATCTGCATCGTCAGCACCTTCCGGCGGGTGTCCGGGTGGGGCTTGATCGCGTAGCCGTCGAGATCGGCATAGACGACCGGCCGCGGAAACATGGGTATGGGCCAGCCCTCGCGGCTGCCCTTGGCGCGAATCCGAAATCCCGCGTCGAGTTTCGTCCTGAGCGCCGAGGCGATCTCCGGCGACGACAGGACCCGCCTCACGACGCCCCACGCCGCGCGGCCCTCTTCCGACCCTGGGTCGGCCCGGTCGTCGTAGAGGTTGTACTGCCTTCGCGTCCCCTCCCCGTTCAACTGCACGAACCGGTCGCTCGCGGGAAAGCGCTTGAGCAGGCGCCGATAGAATTCGCCCGGAAAAAAGTCGCGAAAGAGAATGAGCGGATAGGGCGACTGAAACGACTGCGCGTTGAGGATCGCGTTCGTTGCGCTTTCGAGCACCGCGGCATAGTCCCCGTCTGGCGCGGGCGCCGCCAGGGCTTCCGCCATTTCGCCGATCCCGGCTCTATCCATCGAACTTAAGCTCCAGTGCGACTCTTCGTTTCGAGGGCGCCATTATGGAGAATTGGCGGGGGCGAAGGAAGCCCGCTCGGCCCGCCGCGGCGTTTGGCCGCCCGGCTTGACAGGGCGCCGACCCTCAGCGCAATCAGGCGCCCGGCCCATGCGCCCGATTGCCAGCCGAGTGACGAGCTTCCCCACCGACCTGCGATATCGGCTGGAATATGCCGGATTCCGGCTGATCCAGGCGGCAATTTCGACCCGTCCGCTCGAGGCCGCCTCGCGCGAATCCGGCATGGCGTGGCGGCTGATCGCCCCGCGCCTCCACCGTCAGAAACGCGCGCTCAGCAATCTGGCGCTCGCCTTTCCCGACATGCCGCTCAAGGAACGGGAGCGAATCGCGGCCGACATGTGGGAGAACCTCGGCCGCACCTTCGCCGAAGGCTTTTTCCTCAAGCAGATCATGGCCGAAGGGCGGGTTGTTTTCGAACCGATGGAGCAATTGCGCGAAATCGCCCGGGGCGGTCCCTGCATCGTCTGCGGCCTCCATCTCGGCAATTGGGAGCTTGTCGCCTATGCCGGCAAGCTCATGGGCGCGCCGTTCACCGGCGTCTACCAGCGCCTGAGCAACCCCTACGTCGATGCGGCGACGCTCAAATTGCGCCAGCCGATCTACGAAGGGGGGCTTGTGCCGAAGACCGCGACCGCCGCCCGGACGCTGCTCAAGACCGCAAAGGAAGGCGGCTATCCCGCATTCCTCGCCGATCTGCGCGACGATCGCGGCGCGGCGGTTCCCTTCTTCGGCGCTCTCGCGCGCTCGACCGTCTTCCCGGCCCTGCTCGCCCGCACGACCGGGCTTCCCCTCTACGCCGGCGCCGCGTTTCGCCGCCCCAATGTCCGCTTCGTGATCCGCGGCGAGCGCATACCCGTCCCCGAGACCAACGACCGCGAGGCCGACGCCATCGTCGCCACCGCCGCGCTTCAGAAGCAGTTCGAAGCCTTCATCCGCGAGGCGCCCGAGCAATGGATGTGGGCGCACCGGAAGTGGGATGGAGGCCGCGGCGGCCGGTATTCGGAAATGTTCGGCATAATCCCCGGGGACGAGTGACGCGCGGCCGCTGGCTGCGGACCAACCCGCGTCTCCGGGTCCGGCCGCCCTGGCCTCCGAATGGGCGAGAGGCGGCGATTTCGCCCGACTTTTCTGTAAACTTTTGAGCTACCGCAAAGCCTTTTCTTGCGGTTCAGGCGCTATACAGTCGGATGGCGCGCGGCTCTGCGCCGGAGGGTTCAACATGTGCCTCGGCTGTTTCAGTCCGCTCTTTCTTCGCGACGAGCTCCATTTCGGCGGAGTGGCCCGGGTCATCGGCAAGGCGGCGGCCATGTCCACCCGACGTTCGTTCATGGCCTATTCGGTCGCCGCGGCTTCCGCGCTTTCAGGCGCCGGGGCCTCGCCCGGCTTCGCCGCCGGCGAGGGCGCCGACCTCATCTTTCGCGGCGGCACGATCCGTCCGCTGGCGGGCGCGCCGGTCGCGTCCGCGCTCGCGGTCAAGGGCGGCAAGGTCATTGCGGTCGGCGACGAGAGCGCGCTGATCGGCCTCAAGACCAGCGGGACCACAGTCGTCGATCTTGCCGGCCGCACGGCTCTGCCCGGGCTTATCGATCCCCACTGCCACACGCTCTTGGCTTCGCTCATCTTCGAACTGCTCGACGATGTTGGCTATGCGAAGTATCCGACGCGCGAAAAACTCTTAGCGCATCTCAGGGAGAAGGCGACCACGACGCCGAAGGGCCAGTGGATCGTCGGCTCGAACTTCGACAATCTGCTCCAGGGCGGTGATCTTACGCGAGCGGAACTGGACGCGATTTCGACCGACCATCCGATTTTCGTCTGGTACACCAATGGGCACGACGCCTGCGTCAACAGCGAGGCCTTGAGCGTCGCCGGAATCGCCGAGGATGTCGGCGACCTGCCGGGCGGCGGCCATTTCGGCCGCGCCGCCGACGGCAAGCTCAACGGATTGGTCTACGAGGAAAGCGCGATGCTCAAATTCGCGGTCCATTTCCTCGGTAAGATCACGCCCGAGGTCGCGGCCAGGGCGGTCACGGATTTCTGCCGGCATATGGCGTCGGTCGGCACGACGATGATGCACGAGCCAGGCACGATCCGCTCGGACTGGATTCTGCCATTCGCGAAACTCTCGAACTCGCTCGCCTGTCGCACCAGCGCGAGCGTGATGTTCGACGACGCCAAGGGCCTTGCGCCGTTCCTCGCGCGCGGCCTCGGGAAGGGCGCTCCCGTCGGCGACACTCTGTTCACGCTCTATGGCGTCAAGATCGTCGGCGACGGCTCCAATCAGACCGAGACCGGGGCGCAGACCAAGCCCTATCTCAACTCGGCCTCCAAAGGTTCGCCGAACTTCGACGCCGCGCAGCTCAAGAGCATGGTCGCCGAAGTGAAGGCCCTCGGCCTGCCGGTGCAAATCCACGCCAACGGCGACTACACGATCGACATTGCGCTCGATGCGATCGAGGCGGCTTACGGCGCTTCCGCCGACTATGGCGTCAATCGCATCGAGCACTCGACGATGGCGCGCCCCGACCAGATCTTGCGCATGAAGAAGCTCAACATTGAGCCGAGCTTCCTGATGAACCATGTGCGCTTCTACGGCGCCGCTTATCGCGACCAGATCTTCGGGCCCGAGCGCGCCGCCTTCACCGACCCCGCGGCAGCCTGTGTCAAGGCCGGCTTACCCTTCACGCTGCACACCGACGGGCCCTGCTCGCCGCCCGGGCAGCTCGCGCTCATCGAAACCGCGGTGACGCGCCGCTGCATCATCGACAATTCGGTGGTCGGCCCCGATCAGGCCGTTTCGCTGGACGACGCGATCCGCGCGGTGACGGTCAACGCCGCACGCCAGCTCGGACAGGGCGACCGCCTCGGCTCGCTCGAAATGGGCAAGGAAGCGGACATCACGATCCTGGAGAGCGATCCCTATAAGACGAGCCCGGACGCGATCGCCCGCATCAAGGTGAGCGAAACGTGGGTGGCGGGCGAACGCAAGTTCGCTGCGTAATGGTCGGCCCCAGCGCGCAATTCGCGGCTGGAGCGCGGGAGATCCCTTCCGGGACGTCAGGAGTGATCTTTGCTTCGCAGAGCATCATGGGCTAAGCGTGAATTGTCTCGCCTGACCCGCCCCGAGGCTGAAACTTCAGGGGCGAGTTGCGCGCGTCTCCGGCCGTTCGGTTGCTTTTGCCCAAATCCGCTCTGAAGCGGATCGCGTATAAAAATTGCCTACCAGGAAACCATGTGTCGCAATGCGCAATGGGAATTGTTGCGCTTCGCGACAATCACCGCGCCATTTTTCCAAAAAATCACCGTTTAGGGACAGTTTTGCGCGGTTCTTCGCTGGCACGGGCCATGCTTTGTAATGGGGACTTCAAACTTCTCTCGTTGGAAGCCTTGATGGGTCTCGACGCTGAATTGCGGGCCGGTGTGTGTGCTCTCGTTGCGTAAGAATGCCGCGCGTTTCCCCGCAGATTTTAGCCGGCTCCAGGTGAGCCCAGTAGGAAAATTGAGATGAGCGTCGCTTACGAAGACAATTTCGGCTTTTGGAACATCGAGTTCGGCGGAGGACGAAGCGTTCTTCGAGGATGTCAGACGCCGAAGCGTCCAAAGGACATGCAGGCGCTGCGAAAGCTCCGTCCAGCTCTTGCCGCATACGACTCTGTGCGCTCGTTGCGTAAGCGCCCTCGAATATGGCGCCCCACATTCGATCACGTCTTCCGGCTACGGACCGGACGACTCCAGCGCGCTGCAGGACGATCCCCGCCGAGGCGGTCTAGCCATCGACATCGCGAAAACGCGCCGCAAAAGCTGACCGCCGGCCTGATGGCGACTTCACTCCGCCGCCGCGGCCTCGCGCTTCGGCGCGCCGTAGGTGTCGGGGATCTTGTCGGCATAGCCGGCGACGAAATCGTGGTCGTGGTCGACCTCGATCGAGGGTTTCAGCGCCTCGTCCACATAGGCCGCGCCGTTCGGATCGGCGAGCACGCGGCGCAGAATCCGGCGGTAGCGCAGCGCGAGCGCCGCCCATTTTCCGGCGACCGATAGAAAGTCCCATGCCCGCCACGGATAGAACACGAGCGGGTTCACGACCTTGAGTCCATGCCGGCGGCTCGTCCTCATCTTGCGCCGGACATAGCCGAACTGGAGCGGGTGCACGCGCTCGATCCGCGATGACCCCGAGAACACGGTCATCGCATCGACGATCTTCTTCGGACTGATCCCGCTCGCCACCGCGCGTCTCAGCACGGTCTCGACATGGTCGTCGGAATAGTAGCGCGCCCACGCGTCGCGATAGACGCCCCGCCACGTGTCGGCCGACATGATCGCATGGTCGGCGCAGACATGTTCGAGATCGTAATGGTTCATGTCCGGGTCCATGCGCGCCCCTTTGAGATAAAGGACCTTATGGTCCTCGGAGCCCGGCAGGGGAGTGAGGAAGAAGAATTCGAGGATGTCGATCGGCAGCTCGCGCTTGATCGTGTCGATGTCGCGGGCGATCGACTCGGGCGTGTCGGTTGGAAAGCCGAGGATGTAGCCGGCCCAGGTCATCACCTTGGCGCGCCGCCACGCCTGCAGCATGTCGCGATATTCCCAGATCTTGTTCTGGCGTTTCTTCGCGCCCATGAGCGACTGCGGATTGATGTTCTCGAGCCCGATGAAGACCGCGTTGCAGCCGGCCCGCGCCGCCTTCTCGATGAAGCCCGGGATCTTGTGGCAGAGCGTATCGACCTGAAGCAGGAGCCTGATCTTGAAGCCGTGCTGCTCGCGCAGCTCGATCAGGCGGTCGAGGATCGGCTCCCAGTTGCGGTTGCGGGCGAAATTGTCGTCGGTGACGAAGAAGCGCGTGACGTCCTGGGCGGCGTTGGCGCGCACGATCGCCTCGACGTCGTCGGCGGTGCGATAGCGCGACTTGCGCCCCTGAACATTGATGATGGTGCAGAAGCTGCACTGGAACGGGCAGCCGCGGCCGGCGTCGAAGCTCGTGTAGTGGCCCGCGACCCTTGTCACGACCGGGCGCGGCAGGACCGGGATCGCCGCCGCCGCCATGTCCGGCATGTCGTTGAGGTAATTGTAGACCGGCTTCGCCTGGCCGGCGTGGATGTCGCGCAGGAAATCCGCCAGCCGCCCCTCGCCCTCCCCGGCGTAGAGGATGATCCCGAGCGCCTGGGCTTCCTTCAGGTCGGGCGGCAATTCGGGCAGCATGGCGATGCAGCCCGAGACATGGAAGCCGCCGACCGCGACCGTCACGCCCGCTTTGCGAAACTCGCGCCCGATATCGAGCGCGCGCGGAAACTGATTCGATTGCACCCCGACCAGCGCGACCATGCCCTGATCGGCGAGGATGCGCTTCGTAACGCCGGGAATGTCGACGATGGTGTTGCACTCGTCGTAGATCTCGATCTCGATCTCGACGTCCGGGCCGAGAACGCGGGCTTCGGCGCATTCGTGAAGCAGGCCATAGACGCTGGCCAGGCTGTTCGAGGGGATGGTCGAGCGCCGCCACTGGATGACGTAGCCGTCATCGTCATAGTGCGACGGCTTGATCAGAACGATCGTGAATTTGCGCTGAGGCATGCCCGCCCTTGGGAACGTCGAACCGGCGTCGATTTAAAAGCCCTTAGCATAGGGCGGACGCGGAGCGAAGCCTGATGACCAGCAGCGGACTGCCGCCGAAGCACCGCCCTGTCACGCCCGCGAAGGCGGGCATCCAGAGTAAGGCATTGATGCGGCTCTGGATTTCCGCTTACGCGGGAATGACAAAAGCCGAAGCGTAGTTCTAAACTGAAAGCGCATCGTCGTAGACGCGGATAGCTGGCCCGCTTGAAACTTGAAATATTCGTCCGGTCACGTTCAAATCGACGGCGAACTTCGAGGTTCAGAGATGCGCACAACGATCACGCTCGAGGATGAACTTGTCGCCGAAGCCCAAGGCTTGACTGGCCTCAAGGAGAAGGCCGCCCTGCTCCGCGAAGCGCTCAAGGCGTTGATCGAGCGTGAAAGCGCCCGACGCCTGGCCCGTCTCGGCGGCAGCGAGCCTGATCTGAGGGCGACGCGCCGCCGGATGCGCGAAATAGTCACCCCAGCCTCCCGCACAGCACCAGATTCTGGTCCTTGTTGACGCCCTTCTCGACAAAGCTTTCCACGGCGATGACTTTCGCCCATTCCCGCTCGATGTACTCACGCGTGTGGTACGAAGTCTGGTAGAAATCCGGCAGGCCTTCGGCGCCTTTGCCGCCGCCGTGATGAAAACCGCGCGCGATCAGCTTTTCCTCTTTTCGCTTGCGCGGCGCCCCGAAGGAATGGGTCGAAATGACCGCCCGGCCGCCCGGCTTCAAGACCCGGTTGATGTCTTCGAGCCAGGCGAACTGCATCGCCTCCGGCAGATGGGTGAAGATCGAGATCGAATAGACGAAGTCGAAGAATCGATCCGGAAACGGCAGGGGCGGCATGGTCTCGTTGACCACGAACTTAGCCCTCGCGCCGAGATACGCGCTGCACCAGTCGATCGCCTGGCTGTCGATGTCCGATCCATACCACTGGATTGCGTCCCCCGGCGGCGCCGAGTTTCGCGCAAGCTCCTGCAGCGGGACCAGGATCCTGCCGCATCCGACGCCAAAGTCGAGCGCCCGGAACTCGGCTCCCGGCCTCTGCACGCGCTCAAGATAGCCGACGATGTCCGCGGCGACCGCCCGGCCGACCTGCTCGAAGGTGTTGATATCCTCCGACCCGTGAATCCTTTTTCTCAAGAAGGCGGGCGGAAGCGCATGATCGAGTTCATAATTCTTCCTCCGCCGGACCTCCGCGTATATGGACGGCGGGACGCCAAGGCGGTTCTCGAGCCACCCCTGCTCGATGAAGTAGCGCCAGCCGCTGAACCCCGGCTCGGCCTCGACCTTCGCCGCGATGTCGGGGTTCAGCTTGAGATAGAGCGCCTCGTCGAATTCCGGCGCGGGAATCGCCAGCCGGTCGTCGCTCTCCGGCGCCGGGGCCGCGCCCGCCCTGCGCTTGCCCGCCCACTTCAATCGCCCGAGCATCGCAAATCCTTCGAGGCCTCTTTTCCGCGCTGGCGCGGCGCCCTAAGCCTGATCCATAAGCCAAGGAGTCCCGCGCTTGCGCATCGCCACCTGGAATGTCAACTCGGTCCGCCAGAGGCTTCCCCATCTCCTCGACTATTTGAAGGAGGTCAGCCCCGACGCGCTCTGCCTCCAGGAGATCAAGTGTCTCGACGACCAGTTCCCGCGCATGGAGATCGAGGAGCTCGGCTACAACATCGAGACCCACGGCCAGAAGACGTTCAACGGCGTCGCCGTTCTGTCCAAGCGGCCGTTCGAGGTCGCCCGCGGACTGCCGGGCGACGAGAACGACTCCCAGTCGCGCTATCTCGAGGCGGTGATCCCCGCCGGCGACGGCGTTGTGCGAGTGGCGAGCGTCTACCTGCCGAACGGCAATCCGGTGAACTCGGACAAATACCCCTATAAGCTCGCGTTCATGGAGCGGCTCATCGCCCATACGCGCATGCTCATGCGATATGAGGAGCCCCTGGTGCTGGCCGGAGATTTCAACGTCATACCGGAGCCGCGCGACGCCGCCCGTCCGGAGCTCTGGGTCAACGACGCGCTGTTCCTGCCCCAGACGCGGGCGAGATACCGCGAGCTCATGGCGCTTGGCCTGACCGACGCCTTGCGCGCGACCACGGACGCCGGGGGCTTGTACACGTTCTGGGATTATCAGGCGGGCGGATGGCAGAAGAACAACGGCATCCGCATCGATCACCTGCTTCTCTCGCCTGAGGCGGCCGACCGGGTCCGCTCCGTCGTGATCGACAAGGACATGCGCGGCCGCGACAAGGCCTCAGACCACACGCCGATCCGCGTCGACCTCGCCCTGTGAGCCTTGAGATGAACCTGTCCCCTCTCTTCGATCTCAGCGGCAAGACGGCGCTCGTGACCGGCTCCTCGGACGGGCTTGGGCTCGCGATGGCGAGGGGTCTCGCCGCGGCGGGCGCGACCATCGTCCTCAACGGCCGCGACGAGCTGAAGCTCGCGGCGGTGTTGAAGTCGTTCGAGGCGGAAGGGCGGCCTACGCACGCACGCGCCTTCGACGTCGCCGACGAAGCCTCGGTTCTCGCCGCCTTCGACCATTTCGACGCCGCGGGGGTCGAGATCGACATCCTTGTCAACAACGCCGGTTTCCAGCTCAGGAAGCCGATGCTCGACCTCAAGACCGAGGAATGGCGGCGCGTCGTCGAGACCCATCTCACCGGCTCGTTCCAGGTCGGCCGCGAGGCGGCGAGGCGAATGATCAAGCGCGGACGCGGCGGCAAGATCATCAATGTCGCCTCGCTGGCGAGCGAGGTCGCGCGAGCGACGATCGCCCCCTATACGGCGGCGAAGGGCGGCATCAGGATGCTCACCCGCGCGATGGCGGCGGAATGGGCGGCCCATGACATCCAGGCCAATGCGATTGGCCCCGGCTACATCGACACCGAAATGACGAAGCCGCTGATCGCGGACCCCAAATTCGATGCGTGGGTCAAGGGCCGCACGCCGTCCGGCCGCTGGGGCAAGCCGGACGATCTCATCGGCGTCGCGATCTTCCTCGCCGCGCCCGCCTCGGCCTATGTGAACGGTCAGATCATCTATGTCGATGGCGGGCTGCTTGCCGTGATATGATCTTTGGCCATGACCGCGGCCAGTCCCACGATCGGAAGGCCTTTCCGCGCTTCGCTAGCCGAGGCGCTGCGCGGCGCGACGCCGCCGCTCCTGTTCGGCCTGAGGCTCTGGGCCTCGGTCTGCCTGGCGTTCTACGTCGCCTTCGCGCTTGAGCTGAGCGAGCCTGCGTGGGCCGCGACGACCGCGGCGCTGGTCTGCCAGCCGGTGCTTGGCGCGTCGCTGCGCAAGTCGATGTTCCGGATGATCGGAACCGTGGTCGGCGCCGTCGCCATCGTCATCCTCGCCGCGCTCTTTCGCCAGGATCGGGTGGGTTTTCTCGTCGGACTTGCGCTCTGGTGCGCGGCTTCCTCCTTCGTGGCGACAATATTGCGCAATTTCGCCACCTACGCCGCGGCGCTTGCCGGCTACACCGCCGCGATCATCGCGATCGACGTTCTCGGGCCGGTCGGAAGCACGAACGGCATCGTCTTCATGTTCGCCATCGATCGCGCGATCGAGATTTGCATCGGCATCGTCTGTGCAGGCGTCGTGCTCGCGCTTGACCGATCTCGGGCACTCGCGGCGAACGCTCGCAACTGAAACGGCGGCGGTGTCGAGCGCGATCATGGATGGGTTTGCCGAGTGTTTCGAGACCGCGAGCGGCAATCTCGATAAATTCCGTGGGCTTCGACGCGAACTCCTGCGGCGAGTCATTGCGCTCTATCCGATAATCGATGCGGCGATCGGCGAGGCGTCGGACCTGCGCTATCGCTCGAAAGTGCTGCAGCGGGCGGTCTCGGGGCTGATGGAGACGATCTCGGCCTGGCGCAAGGTTGCGTTTGCGCTTGCGCTCAACGGCGACTCGTCGACGCCGCAGGAGGCCAACGCCGTTCACGACCTGCTCCCGCAGGCGCGGCTTTCGCCCAACGCGATTCGTTCGGCCGACGAACCGGCAGAGATGCGCGACGCGTGCTGCGCCGCGGTCAGATCGCTGACGCGCTTCGAAGCTGAAACGCCGATGCAGAGGCTGCTCGCGGACAACGCGGCCGCGGGCATGCTGGGCATGGCCCGGGCTCTCAATGGCCTCACCGCGGTCATCGACCCGCGCGACGTTGTTGGCGTCAGGGGAATGGCGCATTTGCGCGTCGCCGACTGGGCGCCGGCTTATCTCAACGCCGCGCGGACTCTTGTCGCGGTCGGGGCGATGTCGCTGTTCTGGATCGCGACCGCCTGGCCGAACGGCGTTGCGGCGATCACGTTCTGCGCCGTGATCGTGATCCTCCTGCCGCCCGTTGGCGACGGCGCCTATTCCGCGTCGGTCATGTTTCTTCAGGGATCAACGCTCAGCGCCGTGCTCGCGGCGATCGTTGTGTTCGGGATCCTTCCGCAGGCGACGACATTCCCGAGTCTCTGTCTGGTTGTGGGATTGGTGCTTGTGCCGCTCGGATTTCTCAACGCGCGGGGGTGGCGGCCGATGTTCACCTTCGCGGCGGCCGTCAACTTCCTGCCGCTGCTCAACATCACCAACGGCATGACCTACGATGGGTCGAGTTTCTGGAACGGCGCGATCGCCATTCTCGCCGGCATCGCCGTTGGCGTGGTCGCGATGCTCGTCATCCCGCCGCTGTCGCCGGCGATCCGCACCAAAAGGCTGCTCGCCCTGACGCTCGCCGATCTCAGGCGGCTTGTGAAACGCGCTTCGCCGGGAAGGCCGGATGACTGGGAGAACAGAGGCGTCGCCCGGCTGCTCGCGATGCCCGACCAGGCGGAGCCGGGCGAGCGCGCCGAACTCGCCGCGGCCGTCGCGGTGGGCAAGGAGATCGTGCGCCTTCGCCACGTCGCCCCGCGCTTCGTCCCGGGCGCGATGGTGGACGCGGCGCTCGCGCCGCTCGCTGAAGGACGAAGCGGCGAAGCGATCGAGCGCCTCAAGGAGATCGACCGCCGGGTCGCCGCCCTGCCCCGCGCGAGGTCCCGCATCCTGCTGAGCCTCAGGGCCAGCATCTTGGTGATTTCGGACCAGCTCTCCGAATTCGCCCCCTATTTCGACCAGCAACCCGCATGAGATTTAACGAAATCAACCTGTTTGGACTTTACGTTGCGCCGATCGCAGTGATCCTCGGCGTCGCGTGGGTGATCTATCTCGTGCTGAGGCGAGCGGGCGACCGCATTGGTCTTAGCGAGCAGGTCTGGCATCCGGCGCTGTTCGACCTCGCGCTCTATGTTATCATCGTCTCGTCGATCGTCCTCGTCGTGGCGCGTTGGGGAATTTGATGTCCCGCGTTGAGCTGAAAGCCAGCGACGTACTGAAAAGCGCCGACGTCGCCGCTCAGCCGGCGATCCGGCGCCGCTCAGTCCTGTCGTCGCTCCGCATCGCGCCGGTTCTCGTGACCGTGCTCGCGGTCTGCGTCGCGGCTGCGCTCGGCTATGCGGCGTGGCAATATTACATGGGCGCGCCCTGGACCCGCGACGGCGCGGTCCGCGCCTATGTCGTCAAAGTCGCCCCCCAGGTCGCGGGCGAGATCGTGAAGCTGCCGGTCGCCGACAATCAGTTCGTCCATAAGGGCGATCTCCTGATGCTGATCGATCCGAGGAACTACTCGATCGCCGTCCGGCAGGCGCAGGCGGCGGTCGAGCAGACGCGAGCGGTCGCGGAGAACGCCAACGCCGAAATGATCCGGCGCGAGAAGCTCAACGACATTGCGGTGACGATGGAGGAGCGGCAGACCTATATCAGCCAGGCGGCCAACGCCGAGGCGGCCTATCAGTCGGCGCTCGCGAATCTCGATCAGGCGAGGATCAACTTCAAGCGCACCCAGGTCCGCTCGCCGGTCAACGGCTATGTCACCAATCTGACCGCCCAGCTCGGCAACTACGCCGATGTCGGCTCGCTCCAGCTCTCGCTCGTCAATTCGGACTCGTACTGGGTCGACGCCTATTTCGAGGAGACCGCGCTCGGGCGCATCCACGAAGGCGACGCGGCGACGATCAAGCTCATGGGGTATACCCCGCTGCTGCGCGGCCGGGTCACCGGGCTCGCGCGCGGCATCGACGTCCCGAACGCCACTCCCGACGCATCCGGTCTCGCCTCGGTCAACCCGATCTTCACCTTCGTGCGGCTCGCCCAGCGGGTGCCGGTGCGCATCCACATCGATGAGGTCCCGGAGGGGGTCAAGCTCGTCGCCGGCCTGACCGCGACGGTGCAGATCGAACCCTTCGCGGCGCCCCCGGTCGCGGCGGCCCCGGGGAAGGTGAGCAAGGCCGAGACCGAGCTCGCTACCTACGAGCCCGAGGCGCAACCCAAGCCGCAACCTCCGGCGGCGGCCAATCCGGCGCCAACCCTGCCCGCTCCGCCGCAAGCGCCGGGTCAATCGGCGACCGCCCCGGCCCCGCAACCTGCGGCCCCCGCGCTGCTCAAGGCTCCGCAGCAGCAGCCGGCGCCGGCCGCAGCAGGCGCGGGCGGCCTCAATGTCTCCGCCCCGCCCTCCGCCGCGGCGTCAAACGCGGCCGCCGCCGCTTCCGCCGATCTCAAGACGCTCGAGCAACAGATCGCGACCAATCCGCCTTCCGGAGCCGGCAATCCCGGCAGCCGCTCCACCTTTATCCCAGCGAGCGAATATCTCGGGCAGACCTTCGACCTCGAGAGCGGCCAGAGCGTCACGCCCGAGCCAAGGCGCCGATCCCCCAACTCGATCCGCCGCCGCGCCCGCTCGAGGTGGCGGCATATCTACGAGCGTTAACAGGGCCCGCACGCGTCCCTTCTCCCCTTGCGGGAGAAGGTGGCCCCGTAGGGCGTACGAAGAACGCCCGTTCTTCGTACGGGCTATGGGGCCGGATGAGGGGTGGAGAGCTCCGACGTTGGCTAGCGTCAGCACCCCTCACCCCTACCCCTCTCCCGCAAGGGGAGAGGGAACCGGGAGCGCCAATCCGAAGCCGGCGGCACGCTCCTTGCGTCACGCCCTCACCAACGCGCCGACGCGGACACCGGGGAGCGGGACAGAATGAAGGACGCGATCACCGCCGATGCGGCCGCGGCGCTGATACCCGATGGCGCGAGGCTCCTGATCGGCGGCTTCATGGGCACCGGCTCGCCCCATCGGCTGATCGACGCCCTGGTCCGCCGCGGCGCGAAGCGTCTCACCGTCATCGCCAACGACACCGCCTGGCCCGGCCGGGGGATCGGCAAGCTCATCAGCGCCGGCGCGGTCGAGAGGCTCGTCGCCTCGCATATCGGGCTCAACCCCGAAACCCAGGCGAAAATGATCGCGGGCGAGATCGAGGTCGAGCTCGTCCCGCAAGGCACGCTGATCGAGCGCATCCGCGCCGGCGGCGTGGGCCTCGGCGGCGTGCTCACCGCGACGGGAATCGGCACGCTGGTCGAGAAGGGCAAGCGCATCATTGAGGTCGACGGCAAGCCCTACCTGCTCGAGACGCCGATCCGCGGCGACTTCGCCCTCATCGGCGCGAAACAGGCTGATTACTACGGCAACCTCGAATATTCGCTGACCGCGCACAACTTCAATCCCGTGATCGCGCTCGCGGCCGACGTGGTCATCGCCGAGCCGCAGACGATCGTTCCGGTCGGCGTCATCCCGCCCGATTCGGTCAAGACCCCGGGCATTCTGGTGACCCACCTCATAGAGAGGGCCTTCTAAATGGACGCCAAGGAGATCATCGCCCGCCGGGTCGCCCAGGAGGTGAAGCCAAACACCCTGGTCAACCTCGGCATCGGGCTGCCGAGCCTGGTCGCCCATTACCTGCCGAAGGAGGTCCACGTGTTCTTCCAGGCCGAAAACGGCGTCATCGGCCTCGGCCCACGCCCCCCCGAGGGCATGGAGGACCCCGATCTCACCGACGCCGGCGGCGGCTTCGTCACCGCAATGCCCGGCGCGGCCTCGATCGACAGCGCCATGAGCTTCGGCCTCATCCGCGGCGGCCATCTCGACATGACCGTCCTCGGCGGGCTCGAAGTCGACGAGCGCGGCTATCTGGCGAACTGGATGGTGCCGGGCAAGATGGTTCCGGGCATGGGCGGGGCGATGGACCTCGTCTCGGGCGCGAGAAAAGTGGTGGTGGCGATGGTCCATACCGGCAAGGGCGGCCACAAGATCGTCCCCCGCTGCACCCTGCCCCTGACCGCGACCCGGCGCGTGAGCCTCGTCGTCACCGAAATGGCGGTGATCGAGCCGACCGACGCCGGCCTCGTGCTTCGCGAGCGCGGGCCGGGCGTGTCGATCCGCGACATCGAGAACGCGACCGGCGCCGACCTCATCGTCGAAGGCGACCCGCCGGAGATGCGGCTGAACTGACGGGCGCGCCTCTCCCTTCTCCGCTCGGGAGAAGGCGCAGGGATGAGGGATCGGCCCTCCTGTCGCGACGCCGCCCGGCCTCATGCGCGTCATGGCCGGGCTTGTCCCGGCCACCCACGTGGCTCGCGGGCGGCCGCCGCCAAAGAGCGCCCTAAACGTTGGCGCCGCAGGTCTTTCCAGCCGCGCTCCGTGGATGGCCGGGACAAGCCCGGCCATGACGTTCGCGGGAGCGACGTCTGGACGTCCTCCTCCCCAAAACAAAAACCGGCATTCTCTTTCCATTTTCGGAAATCAGCATTATACTCCGGCTTTTCCAAAGCAGCGCCGCCCATCGCGGCGGAAAGGGAAAGCGGACATGGATGCGGACACGGAACCCAAGCCGGCGCGGCCCCGGCTCAACCCGTACACCAAGGCGCTGAGGCGCGAGCGCATCTTCGCCCGACTCAGCCTCGGCTGGACCTACGACAAGATCGCGCACGAAGAGGGGGTAAGCGATCGCCGCATCCGCCAGATCGTCGCCGACGCCTTGCGGCGCCAGGAGCTCGACGATCCGGCGGATCATGCGATCATCCAGCTCATGCGGCTCGACGCCGCGCACGAGCTTGCCGCTCGGGCGGTCGACTCGGGCGACCTCAAAGCGATCGACCCCTTGCTCAAGGTGCTTGAGAGAATGGACCGCTATCATAAGGCTGCAGCGCGCAAAGCGGTCTACGACGACGCGGCGCGGAAGCGGCTGTTCGAAAAGCTCAACCGCGTCGCCGCCGGCTTTACCGTCGCCGAGGCTCCCGCCGGGCCTGAACCATCGAACCCTCACGGCGACGCGCCTCCTTCCTAGAGGCTCCGCCCCGAACAAGAAGCCGCTTCGAGAAGATTGTCCGCTCCAGCCCGTAATAGATTGACAAATCACAATAACCTAAGGCGGCCTTCCCCTCGCCGGCGGCTTTGGAAACCTTCCGGGCCTCTTTGCTTTCCTTCCGCCCCCGCTTTGCTTTCCTTCCGGCGGCGGCTTTGATTCCCTTCCATCGGCTTTGCTTTCCTTCACGCGGGGAAGTTGAAGGTAGTGTCTCAGTTTGTAAACTCAGACATCAACTGAGAATAAAGAATTCGCTTGCCGAACAAGCCGTGAACAACTAGGCTTTGTTCGTGATTTGTTTACTGCCGGTCGTGATTCTTCACTTCCGTCGGGCGAAGCCGGCAAATCACAGCCGGGCGGGTGGAGGACTTTTATGCTGACCAAGAAACAGAGCGAGCTCCTGCGTTTCATCCATGAGCGCCTCCAGGAGGCGGGCGTGCCGCCGTCCTTCGACGAAATGAAGGACGCGCTCGATTTGCGCTCGAAGTCCGGAATTCATCGCCTGATCATGGCGCTCGAGGAGCGGGGTTTCATCCGCCGGCTCGCCAATCGCGCTCGCGCGATCGAGGTGCTGCGACTCCCGGAGTCGGCGACGGTCTCGGCGCCGAGGGCGCAGAGGTTCTCGCCGAGCGTCATCGCCGGCAATCTCGGCCGCATCCGGCCCCATGCGCCCTCGCGCGACGCCGGGGATCAACGCGCGGTCATGGTGCCGCTCATGGGCCGCATCGCCGCCGGCACCCCGATCTCGGCGATCCAGACGCGGCTCGACACCTTCGCCATGCCGCCGGAATTTCTCGGCGGCGGCGAGCACTTCGCCCTCGAAGTGCGCGGCGACTCGATGATCGAAGCGGGAATTCTGGAGAGCGACACGGTCATCATCCGCAAGCAGGACACCGCCGAGACTGGGGATATCGTCGTTGCGCTGATCGATGAGGAGGAGGCGACGCTCAAGCGGTTGCGCAAGCGCGGCGCCTCGATTGCGCTCGAGGCCGCCAACCCGGCTTACGAGACCCGGATTTTCGGTCCGGACCGGGTCCGGGTCCAGGGGAAGATGGTCAGTCTGTTGCGCCGGTACTGACCGATAATCGTCCGGCGAAAGGAGGCCGGCAGAGCGCGTCATGCAGGGATCGCCGCAGAAACGCGTTCTGGCCGGCCAGCCCTGCAGGTCCCGGGGGATGCGGCGAAACCCGGCGCCTGTGGGGCGTCTCTCGTAGCTTTTGCGTTGAAGACGAAAGAAACAATAGCTGGAGCCGCCGCTGGCGCAACAATAAACGGAGCGTTAAGTTCAACCTTATCGTATTTACCTCAACGGACTCAGTTAATCCTTACGTTACGTAATGGATCTTCGCGGCGCGTCTTACGCAATACGTTGACGAATCTTGGGGAGGGTTGGTTAGCCGAGCGGATCTGCGGCGACGACTTCGTGGCCAAGGCCCTGTTGACCGACGCCGGACGCCCCTTGCCTGCCCTTCCCCGCTGCGTCAGCATGCAGGACGGAGGTGATTCGTGGCCGGCGCGGACGCGTTTCAAGTCGACTTCGACCATGTTCAGGCTACGGGCGAACCCGCCTTCACCGTCGATCTCGACGGTTTCGAGGGGCCGCTTGACCTGTTGCTGGAGCTTGCCCGCCGGCAGCGGGTCGACCTCGCGCGCATCTCGATCCTGGCGCTGGCCGAGCAATATCTCGAGTTCGTCGAGGCCGCGCGCAAGCTCCGGCTCGAGCTCGCCGCGGACTATCTGGTCATGGCCGCATGGCTCGCTTTTCTGAAGTCGCGTCTGCTTCTTCCCGCCCCCCCGGAGCCGGCCGATCAGGACGCCTCGGCGCTTGCCGAGGCTCTCGCGCGGCGGCTGCGCGCTCTCGCGGCGATTCGAAAGGCCGGCGAATTCCTGCTCAACCGCCCTCGCCTCGGCCGCGACTTCTTCGCCAGAGGCGAGCCTGAGCCGATCGAGACGTCGCGCCGCATGTCCTATGAGGCGAATCTCTATGACCTGTTGGCGGCTTACGCCCGGCAGGCTCAGCGGCACGCTCTTGCCCGCGTTCGCTTCAAGACGCGCGAGGTCTGGTCGCTCGCCGAGGCGCGCGAGGCCTTGACGCGTCTCGTCGGCGGCCAGCCCGACTGGACGGCTTTCGACGATTTCCTGCTTCAGGCCTGCACCGATTCCTCGATGCTGCGGAGCGCGCGCGCCTCCGCCTTTTCGGCCTCGCTCGAGCTCGCGCGCGAGGGCAGAGTTGAGATTCGCCAGGAGCGGGCGTTTGCGCCTCTCTGGCTGCGCCCGCGAGATCCCGAGGCGGCCGGGGAGCAAGCCGCTTGACTGTCCCGCACGCCTGCCCTCGGTCGAGCCCGCGCTGCCGACCACCCGCGCCCCGCGGCCGGGCGCCCGGCCCGGCGCTCCAATTCAAGAGAGACGCTGCATGAGCCGCACGACCGCCACGGATAATGTCGCCCAATTGTTTGGCCCGGTCGCAACGCCCGGCGTGTCGCCCGAGGACGTGCGCATCGCCGAAGCGATGGTATTTGCTTCGGCTGAACCGCTCGAGGAATCGACGATCGCCGCCCAGCTGTCGGAAGGCGCGGACGTCGCAGCGGTGATGGAGGAGCTGCGCGGCCTCTACGCCGGACGCGGCGTCAATCTCGTGCGGGTCGCACGGAAGTGGATGTTCCGCACGGCCGGCGATCTTGCCTGGCTCCTGGCTCGCGATCGCGAGGAAAAGCGCAAGCTCTCCCGCGCCGCGCTCGAGACGCTCGCCATCGTCGCCTATCACCAACCCGTCACCCGCGCCGATGTCGAAGAAATCCGCGGCGTCGCAGTGTCGAAGGGCGCGCTCGACGTGCTGATGGAGGCTGGCTGGGTCCGCGTGCGAGGGCGCCGGAAGGCGCCCGGCCGACCCATCACTTACGGAACGACGAGCGAGTTTCTGGTCCATTTCGGCCTCGATGCGATCGCCGACCTTCCCGGGCTCGACGAGCTCAAAGGCGCGGGATTGTTCGACGGAAGGCTGCCGGTCGGCTATGATGTTCCCCATCCCGATGATGGGGCGGCGCTGAGGGCGGACGAGGATCCGCTCGAAGAGTCCGCCGCGCTTGAACGGGCCTGGACGCCGCTTGACGTAGAAGAGAAACGTTGAGCATCAACCGCCGGTGAAGCGGCTGGCGACGGCGGGCGACGGAGATTTCGCCGCCGTCACGAAAGCGCCGAAAACGCGACGGACTTTGCAGATTGCCGTCTGCCCGTGGAGTGACCATGGTTCCCCGATTAGCCGTTAGCCTGGCGGCCATCCTCTGCTCAAGCGTCGCCGCGCTTGCCGAGGCTTCGCCCGTTCTGCCGCTCGCCTCCCATCGTGCGGCCTATGACATTTCCCTGGTCGACCCCTCGGCCCCTCCGCGAACGTCCTCCCAGACCCCGATATCGGCGACCGGCCTGATCGCTTACGAATTCCGCGGCTCCCCTTGCGAAGGCTATACCTCCAACTTTCGCCAGATGACCGAGATGGAGCGCAGCGAGGGCGACCCGCTCTCGATGCAGGTAAACGCCATGTCCTTTGAGGAGGCTGGCGGGAAGTCGATGCGGTTCCAAATCGATTCCCAAGGGTTGCAGGAGACCAAACCCGTAGTCGGCACCGCCACGCGCGGCGCCGACGACGACTTGCGCGTCCAGCTCACCAAGCCGCAGGCGAAATCGCTCGACTTCGGCCGTGACGTTCTCTTTCCCACCCAGCATATCGAACGCCTGATCGACGCCGCCAAGCACGGCGGCGGCGCCATCCAGGCGCGGGTCTACGACGGCTCGGATACCGGCGCGAAGATCTTCGCCACCCTGTCGGTGATCGGAAAGGAAGAGACCAAGCCCGGCGAGGACGCCGAGACGGCGACCGCGCTCGGCGGGATCCGCCGTTGGCCGGTGGTGATCTCGTACTTTGACGAGGCGGCTACCGACTCGGCGCCCGAGTACACGCTTTCCTTCGACCTTTACGAGAACGGCGTCTCGGGCAGCCTCAAGCTCGACTACGGCGCCTTCGCCCTTCATGCGCATTTGCGCAAGCTCGAGATTCTGCCGGCTTCCGCCTGCGCCAAGTAGAGCCGACGCTCACTTTGTTCTCGACCCCGGTCGAAAGGCGAGTCCTCGCTGCACTGCGGCGGAGCCAAATCTGTCGCGCAGGCTCGCGATCGCCGCCTCACGAACCTTTTCGCGACCGCCGTCGCCTCCGATCAGATCCTCTTCATCCGCGCGCTCGGCCGGCGCCAGGTTGGTCGCGGCGATCCCCAACAGGCGATAGGCCGTCCCGGCGGGCTGGGCGTCGAGCAACGGGCGCGCCGCCTGGAACAGTCTCGGCGCAAGCTGCGTCGCCTTCAGGCCGGCGCGGCTGCGGGTGCGCAGACTGAAATCGGGCAGGCGCAATTTCAACGTCACGCCGCAGGCCGAGAGGCCCTCCTTGCGCAGCCGCGCGGCGACCCGATCGCAATGCACAAGCAAGATCCGCGTGAGCTCCGCTTTGTCGCTGATGTCACAATCGAAGGTCGTCTCGCTCGAAATGCTTTTGGTCTCGCGCTCCGCAACCACGGGGCGATCGTCGCGACCTTGCGCAAGCCGCCACAACCGGAGACCATCGTCGCCGAGACGCGAGAAGGCTGACCGTTCATCAATGCCTTGCAAATCGCCGATCGTATGGAAACCCAATCGCTCGAGTCGCTCGCGCCCGACCTTGCCCACCCCCCACAGGCGCCCGACGCTTTGCGGAGCAAGCCAAGCCTTTGCTTTTTCCCGCGTGATCACGGCGAAACCGCGCGGCTTGTCGAGATCGGACGCGAGTTTCGCCAGAAACTTGCAGTAACTGAGGCCGACCGAAACAGTCACGCCGGTGTTCGCTTCGACGTCGCGGGCGAATCGCGCAAGCGTTTCGGCTGTGCTGGCGCCGTTGGGTCCGTCGCAGCCGGTCAGATCGAGAAACGCCTCGTCGATGGAAAGCGGCTCGACCAGGGGAGTGAGTTCAAGCATTTTGATGCGGATTTCGCGCCCAACTCGCGCATATTTGGCCATGTCGGGCGGCAGTACGGTGGCCTGTGGACACAGCGCCAGGGCGCGCGACATCGGCATCGCCGAGCGGACCCCGAACGTGCGGGCGATATAACAGCAGGTGGCGACCACAGCTCGCGGCCCCGAGCCGCCGACGATCACCGGCTTGTCCTTGAGGCTGGCGTCGTCGCGCTTTTCGACCGCGGCGTAGAATGCGTCGCAGTCGACATGCGCGATCGCCAGCCCTTCGGCGGCTTCAAGATCGATGGTCCGGGGCGATCCGCAATGGCCGCAGCGCGTCATGTCGATTGAGCTGCGTCTCATGCAGTCGCGGCAAAGCCGGCGCATCCGCCCATCCGTCAAGGGTCGCTCAAATAAACCGACCCGCCCAGGGCCTGACGCGCGAGCGCGATTTTCTCAGGCCCAAGGTCGGAATCGGCAGCGAATTGGAGGAGAAGCTCCTCGTCGGCAAGCATATACTCGAGCACCGACGCGTGAAACGCTGGATCTTCCGCCGCAGCCCGCAGATTGTGCGGGCCAAGTCCGGTAAGACTGAGGAATTGGTTGAGCCTCTCAGGGTCGGCCGCGAGAAAGCTCAACGCCGAGGCGGCCAACGACTGGCCGAATTCCAGGCTGACGGATTGCCGCGCTTTCGAGGAATCGCGCATACTCCGATTCTCCTTTCGTAAATGTCTCGACGTTAGCGTCTGCGATCTGACCGGCCGATTTTGCGCCGAATGGACCCCCGAATGCCCAAGACTGTGCTCATCGTTGAGGACAATGAACTCAACATGAAGCTATTCAACGACCTCGTCGAGACGCGAGGACACCGAATCGTGCAAACGCGCAGCGGTATTGAAGCGGTTGCGTTGGCGCGCAAGCACCGGCCGGATCTCATCCTCATGGACATTCAGCTGCCGGAAGTCTCCGGGCTCGAGGTCACGCAATGGCTAAAGGATGACGAAGAGCTGCGGGCGATACCCGTCGTAGCAGTGACCGCATTCGCCATGAAAGGCGATGAGGAAAAAATTCGTCAGGGCGGCTGCGAAGCTTACCTGTCGAAGCCGATCTCAGTCGCCAGGTTCTTCGACACAATCGATCAATTCCTTGGGCCGGGAACGAAGCAATGACGGCTCGCGTCCTGGTGGTTGACGACGTGGAGCCCAACCGTAAGCTCCTCGAGACGAGGCTCAGCATCGAATACTTCGAGGTGTTGACGGCGACGAATGGCCCCGATGCAATTGCGATCTGCAAAATGGGCGGCTGCGATCTCGTCCTCCTCGACGTGATGATGCCTGGCATGGACGGGTTGGAAGTCTGCCGGCGATTGAGGGCTGCACCTGAGACCGCCCATCTGCCAGTCATCCTCGTCACAGCGCTCGACCGGCCTGCTGACCGCGTTCGCGGTCTCGAAGCGGGCGCTGACGACTTCCTGACCAAGCCGGTCGATGAAATCGCGCTGATTGCTCGCGTTCGGTCACTGGCCCGACTCAAGTTCTCGATTGACGAACTGCGCAGCCGCGCCGCGCACAGCGCCGGCGCTGATGTGACCGACGCCGTTGAGGCCCTTTCGCCGCAAGTCCCGGAACGAGGACGCATCTTGCTCGTCGATCACCAGCGAAGCTCATTCGAGCGCCTCGTCAACGCGTTGACGCCATATCATGATGTCATCCAGATCGATGAGCCGAGCGAGGCTCTCGCCAAGGCGCGCAGCGAAGACGTCGACCTCATGATCGTCACGCTCGGTCTCGGGGAGTTCGACGGTTTGAGGCTTTGCAGTCAGGCGCGATCGCACGCGTCGACGCGGAATCTCCCAATCCTCCTGATTGCGGACCGCGAAGATCGGCAGACGGTTCTTCGCGGCCTCGAACTCGGCGTCAACGACTACCTTTCGCGACCGGTCGACCGAAACGAACTGCTGGCTCGCGCCCGCACAAACGTCCGCCAGAAGCGCTATGTGGATCGACTCCAGCAATCCGTGCGGCAATCCGTGGAGATGGCGTTCTACGATCCGCTGACCGGCCTTAACAATCGGCGCTTCCTGGACCGCCGCCTACCGGCGATGATCGAGCTCGCGCGGCAGCGCGGCGCGCCGTTAACAATGATGATTCTCGATATCGATCATTTCAAGCGCATCAATGACACCTTTGGCCACGATGTCGGCGACCTCGTTCTCAAGGGCTTCGCCGCCGAACTGCAACAGATTGTCCGCGGCGGCGACCTCGTGTGTCGTTTGGGCGGAGAAGAGTTTGTCGTAGCCATGCCGGGGCTCGACGCAAGCCACGCGGCGCGGATGGCGGAGCGTGCCCGCCGAAGCATAGAAAACAGGGCGTTCCCTGTTGGAGACGCCGCCGGGCCAGTTTCGATAACCGTCTCGATCGGCCTCGCGGATGTTCGCGGCGAACAGGACTCCGCGGATCTTTATCGCCGCGCCGACCGGGCGCTCTACCTCTCGAAGTCCGCCGGCCGCAATCGCGTCACTCTGGATGCGGCGTGATCAGCTGGGAACGACGCCGCGAGGCGCAATCTATTGCAGAAAATCAGAAATTCGGGTAAACTTGCCCGATGAGCAATCCTTGCCCTCCACAAGTGTCAGACTCACGTGGTGCTATTTCCGGCGTTTGCAACACAACCATAGCCGCGAGATAAAGGTTCACCCCCGCCGAGCCTCGCAACCCCTTGAAATGTCTTGATTCGGACGAAAGAATCCAAGGAATACCAAGATATCCCAAGGTTACGAGCGGGTATCTTCGGGGCCAAAACGGCCCAGGCCAAGAAAACCCAAGGGCCAACGTCGCGCCGCGCTTCCGTTTAACTGACGGCAAGTTCGGCGGTGATGGCCGCGAGTCGCCGCTCGCCGTCATCGAGGTCAAATGGCTCGGGCGCCGAAATGCAAGCCAAGGCCAATCTGGCGCGCCGCAGCGAAGCGCCTGTAAGCTCGGGCGTGGCGGACGCTACCGCGCGGGCTTGGTCGAGTTCGCCATTACAATGAAGGACGATATCCAGCCCGGCGTCGATGATCGCCGCAGCGCGCTCTTCGTATGAACCGGTCAACGCCTTCATCGACACGTCGTCGCTCAGAATGAGGCCATCGAACCCGATCTCGCCGCGCATGACTTTCGCGACCACGATTGAAGACGCCGTCGCGGGATGACGATCGTCAATCGCCGTGTAAAGGACATGCGCGCTCATTGCCATCGGCAGGTCATTGAGCGCGGCAAAAGGCGCAAAATCGCGTTTGAGGCCATCGCGCGAGGCGTCGACAACGGGCAGCTCGTGATGGCTGTCGGCGCGCGCACGGCCATGGCCCGGCATATGCTTCACGACGGGCGCGACGCCGCCGGCAAGAAGTCCTTCGGCGACCGCTCGACCCATCGCGGCAACGCGCTCGGGCCGAGAGGAGAAAGCCCGGCTGCCGATGGCGGCATGCGTCCCAGGCTCGGCGACATCAAGCACGGGCGCGCAATCGACGGTGATCCCGACTTCGGCCAGGTCGAAAGCAATCAGCCGAGCCACAAGACGCGCCGCCGCCTCGGCTCGGGAAGGCTCAAACCCGGCTTCGATCACAGCGGCCGCGGGGTACGAGCGCCAATGTGGAGGCGCCATGCGCTGAACCCGGCCACCCTCTTGATCGATCAAGACGGGCGCATCAGCGCGCCCGACACATTCCCGAAACGAGCGCGTCAAGGCGCGCAGCTGATCGCGATCGGCGACATTGCGCTTAAACAGGATCAGACCCCAGGGGTCCTCGCGGCGAAGGAACGCGCGCTCCTCCGCATCGAGCGCGAGGCCCGCACAGCCGCAGATGAAGGCCTTAGGCATTTTGGCTCCCAGCCGCGGCCCGCAAACAGCGGCAGGTCGCCTGGCTCACTTGGCGATGAAGCACTCCCCGCCCTCGCCTTTCAGGCGAGCGCAGAGCGCGGCGGCGTCCGCCTTGGTGAGGCCGACTACGCGCAAGCGATAGATCGTTTCGCCCTTCACCACCGCCTTGTGCACGCCGACCGCCGAGCCGTTAAGGTCAGCGCCGTACTTGCCGGTCAATCGTGCGGCTTCGCTCTTGGCCTCCGCTTCCGACCTCGGCGCCGCGAGTTGAACCGCCCAACCGCCGGAGGTGGTCGCGGGTGTTGCGTCGACCGGGGGCGTTTCGGGCGCCGCAGCGCCTGTCGCCTCCGCCACGTTCTTTTCGGGCTTAGGCTTTTTCGCCGGCTTCTCTGCCGGTTTCGGTTGCGCGCCGGGCTGCGCCGGCTCGCCCGGCGCCTGCGCGTTCGCCTCCGGCGCCGTCGTGTCGGTTTTCGCGACCACCACGCGCGCTGAGGACTTCGGCGAAAGCTTGGTGGGCAGTTCGAGCTTGGGGGTCGAAGCTTCCGCCACCGCGCCCGCGTCGCCGGTCGGTTTCGGCGCTGATGCGAACGCGGCGGATGGCTTCGTCGGGGCGGGCGCCGCGTCGCCACCTGTCGGAGCAGCAGGCAGTGCGCCGATTGGCGTTCCGTCCGGCCGCAGGGAAACCGTGCGCACCGGCTTCGGATCGGGGAATTCCGACGTCATGGGCGGGGGAGGCGCAGCGGCCGGGGGCACCAGCGGTGTGTTGACGGTCGCCGCCACCGGCGTCGCTGCCGATGCTGTGGCGGCAGGCGGAGGCTGCGTCGCAGTTGGCGGATTGGCCGGCGCGGGCGGCGGATTGTCGGCCGACGCCTGGGCGCTCAAATCAACAGGCTGCTCCTCGGAATTGATGATTTTTTCAGTTCCCGGCTTCGCGTTGTCCTTGAGGACGGAGACAGAAGGGTCATTGGAAGCGGTAACTGTCTGGTCGGTCGGCGGCTGCACCTTGGTCGGTCCTTGAGCCGCGGCAATGAACGGAGGATCCTTGGGCATGCCGGGGACCCGACCTTTGAGCGCGAATACTGCGCCGATCATCGCCAAGCCCACGAGCGCCAGCCCGGAAACTGTCAGTTTCCACCGCCGCGTTCGTCGGTCTGGAGGCTCCCCGGTATCCTGGGGGTCGTAGGAACGAGGGGTGTCGAACTCGTAATCCCGCCGAGCCGCGCGATCGGCCGCCGAGGCCCCGGGAACAAGCTCTTCCGCTTCGTCGATCGCTGGCCTCAGCGCCCCAACCTCGATCGACCGGGCCAAATCCGCGCTTCTTTTCTCCATTTCTGGGGCGAGCCGCGAGGGCGCCTCACTTGATGCGTAGGAAGACTCGACGATGCGCGCCAGTTCAGCAAGAGGATCCTCGACGCTTGCCTGCTGGGCGCCAGCGGCGCGCAAGCGCCGCTCGAATTCTTCGAGGTTGATATCGTCGGCTCCACGCGACCCTGAAACGCCCATTTGGTCCTCTTCCATCGCCGATCATGGCGCCCACGCCAAGGCGCCGCGGCCCATGACGACAATTTGCTAACGCATCTCCTCCGGGGCGCTAACCCCCAAAATTGACAGTGCGGAGGCCAAAACAAGGCCGACGCCTGCCACCAAGGACAGCCTCGAATACGATAATTTTCGATCATTTTCATTAACGAAGCGCAAATCGCGCGCATCTTTGCCCCGGTTCCAGTGGGCGTGGAACCGCGTCGCCAGCTCGTGGGCAAAGAACGCCACCCGGTGCGGCTCATGCGCCTCGGCTGCTTGAAGGACCAGACGGGGGTATTGCGCCGCCGTCCGAATCAACTCGCGCTCGCCCTCGTCGCTCAAGAGCGAGAGGTCTGCTTGGCTCAGGGCGACGGGATCAAGGTTGAAGTCGCCGAAAATGGCCTTGCCCTGTCTTAGAACGCTGTGGGCGCGCGCGTGCGCATATTGCACATAAAAGACTGGATTGTCCTGGCTCCGCTCGATCACTTTCGCCAAGTCGAAATCGAGCGGGGCGTCGTTCTTGCGCATCAGCATCATGAACCGGACGGCGTCCGTCCCAACTTCGTCCACCACCTCACGAAGCGTCACGAAGTCGCCGGAGCGTTTCGACATCTTGACCGGCTCGCCCGCCCGCATCAGGCGTACGAGCTGGCAAAGGCGCACCTCGAGCTTGGCCTTGCCGCCCGACAAGGCGGCGACCGCCGCCTGCATGCGTTTGACGTAGCCGCCATGGTCGGCGCCCCACACGTCGACCAGCGTCCGATAACCCCGGTCGATCTTAGTCTTGTGATAGGCGATATCGCTGGCGAAATAGGTATAGCCGCCGTCGGATTTGATGAGCGGCCGGTCGACGTCGTCGCCGAAGTCGGTCGAACGGAACAGCGTCTGCTCGCGGTCCTCCCAGTCGTCAGGCGCGCCGCCCTTGGGCGGGGGCAAGCGTCCCTGATAGATGAGGCCCCGTTCGCGCAGCCACTCGATCGCCTCGCTCACCCGGTCTTCGCCGCCGTCGGCGCCGGTGAGGGCGCGCTCCGAAGCGAACACCTCATGGGTGATGTTGAGCGCGGCGAGATCGGCGCGGATCATCGCCATCATCGCATCGATGGCGCGCTCTCGCGCCTTAGGCAGCCATTCGGCCTCGGGCTTATCCTTGAGCGCCGGGCCGAACTCGCGCGCCAGCTTCTCGCCGACCGGCCTGAGATAGTCGCCGGGATAGAGGCCCTCGGGGATCGGGCCGATATCCTCCCCCAGCGCCTCGCGGTAGCGGAGGAAGGCCGAGTGGGCGAGGACGTCGACCTGGCCGCCGGCGTCGTTGACATAATATTCGCGCGTCGCTTCGTGGCCGGCGAAGATGAGAAGGCTCGCAAGGGCGTCGCCGAACACCGCGCCGCGCGCATGGCCGACGTGCATTGGCCCGGTCGGGTTGGCGCTCACATATTCGACGTTGATCGGCCCCTCGCCGCTCGGCGCGCCGGCCCCGAAACGCAGGCCATCGACGAGGATCGCCTTCAGAACCTGATGGTAAACCTCGGACTTCAGCACGATGTTGATGAAGCCTGGCCCGGCCGTTTCGGCGCTCAGAACATCCGGTTCGCGGGTGAGATCCGCGACCAGGCTTGCGGCCAGGGCGCGCGGATTCGAACCAGCCTCCTTGGCTTCCCGCGCATAGACCATAGCCGCGTTGGTCGAGAGATCCCCGTGGGCCGCGTCCCGCGGCGGCTCGACAGTGAAGCGGCCAAGATCGAGGCCGCGCGGCAGCTCTCCGGCCGCGATCCTGTTCTCGAGCAGCCGGGCGATGCGCGACTGGAAGTCGGCGAAAATGTTCATCTTTCTCCACGCCGTCGACGCCTCGGCGCCTTAAGGAGCGCGCGCCTCTATCGCAAGTCGGAAGCGCCGTCAAAAAGGCGGCCATGCTCGGCGATCGCGAAACGGTCGGTCATGCCGGCGATATAGTCGGCGACCGCGCGCGCCCGGTCGCCCTCCTCCGCCTTGGCGGCCCACTCGGCCGGCATCGTGGATGGCTCGGTCAGATAACCCTTGAACAACCGCCGCACGATCGCGTCCGCCCGGTCGCGGACCTCGCGCACGGCAGGATGACGGTACATCCGGGCGAACAGGAACGCCTTGATGTCGCGGTCGGCTGCTTCGACCCTGGCGGAGAGGCCGACCAGGGTGTGGCCGGCGGCGGCGACCGCTTCGGGGCTTTCGACGCCCGCTGCGGCGATTCGCCGGGCGCTCTCGGCGATTGCGTCCTCAATGAATTGCGTGATGACGCGCCGGGTGAGTTCGTGGATGACGCGCGGCTCCTCGAGCCCCGGATGGAGATCGTCGATCTCGCCAAGCAGTCCGGCGACGAACGGAACAGCGGCGCGGAGCTCGGCAATGGGAAAGAGGCCCGCGCGCAAGCCGTCGTCGATGTCATGGGCGTCATACGCGATGTCGTCGGCGATTGCGGCCGCCTGAGCCTCGAGGCTGGCATGGCGCGCGAGATCGAGGGACTGACGTTTATCGTAGCGAAGGATCGAGGCCGGAACGCCTCGCGCCCGGTACCGCTCGGCCGGCGCGCCCGAGGCGTCGATAAGCGGGCCGTTGTGCTTGACCAGCCCCGCCAGGGTCGGCTGGGTGAGGTTGAGCCCGTCGAAGGCGGCGTAGCGGCGCTCGAGCTCGGTGACGATCCTGAGCGCGTGGCTGTTGTGGTCGAAGCCGCCGTGGCTGGCCATGCAGGCGTCGAGCGCGTCCTCGCCGGTATGCCCGAACGGCGTGTGGCCGAGATCGTGGCCGAGCGCGACCGCTTCGGCGAGGTCGTCGTCGAGTCCGAGCGCGCGAGCGAGCGCGCGTGCGATCTGGGCCACCTCGATGGTGTGGGTGAGGCGGGTGCGGAAATGGTCGCCCTCGTGATCGACGAAAACCTGCGTCTTGTGGGCCAGGCGGCGAAAGGCGGTCGAGTGGACGATCCGGTCGCGGTCGCGCTGGAACTCGGTGCGCGTCGCCGAGGGCGGCTCGGACACGAGGCGCCCCGGCGCTCGTGTGGCGTCGGCGGCGTAAGGCGCGCGAGCCTGGGCTCGGGCCTGGTCCGCCCTCGGGTTGCTTGACATTGCGCTCTTCACCGGGCGTCCATATCTTCAGCTGAGCAGAGTCTTGGCGGCGCGGGCATGGCGGCGCAAGCGATTAAAGGGTCGTGATCATGAATGAAGCGGTCTCTCCGGCCCTCGAGGGGGTTTCGATCAGCGCGAGCGCGGCCAGGCGGCTCAACGCCATCCTCAAAGGCGAAGCGGGCGCGGCGCTGAGGATCTCGGTCAAGGGTGGCGGCTGCTCGGGCTTCCAATATTCCTTCGATGTCGACCGGGCCCGCGCCGACGACGACGTGGCGGTGACCCGCGACGGGGCGACGGTGCTTGTCGATCCGGTGTCGCTCGAACTCCTCAAGGGCGCCGAGCTCGACTTCGTCGACGACCTGATGGGGCAGTCGTTCCGGGTCAAGAACCCGAACGCCGTCGCCTCGTGCGGATGCGGGGTCAGCTTCTCGGTGTGACAGGGCGCCGCCGTTCGCAGCGAAAGCGGCGGAAGGAAAGCAAAATCCGCGGAAGCAAATCAAAGCGAAAAGCGGAAGGAAAACAAAGGCCGCCCGGAAGGAAAGCAAAGGGAAACGGAAGGAAAGCAAAGGCCTTCGAGTGGACTTTACAGGTTAGTTTTTCCATGATTTTCAAACCGTTACGCTCCTCCGTGAACATGCCAGTACAACAAACTCCAGTCCCTCTGCCGCGCCCCGCCGGCGCCCCGGGCGTCGAGCCGACTGCTCCGCGCTTTTCAGCGAACCGGCCGCCTCCAATCCCTTGGTGGACCATAGCAGATCTTTCTGATAAAGGGAAACCAATTTTACGCTGGGGTTCATCCGCGGATGTCTCCCACGAAGCTACCCGGCCGGCGCCGCCTCGGTCGAGAGCGCCCAGCCGTCGCCGCGAAGCCAGTCGGAGCGGCTGGGCGGGCCGCCGAAGCGCAGGGAGCGCACCCGCCCTGAGCCGCCGTGGCGGAACGCCTCGTCGAGGCGCCGGCCGATCGCCGGATCCTGCGCGCCTTCGCAGGCGATGAACACGACGGCGGAGAGGAAGCGCGCCGGCCAGACGTCGCCGCGTCCCGGCCGGGTCACCAGCAGCATCGCGCCGCTCGAGTGCTCTGTCTGGAGCGGAAACACCAGCCGGCCGCCGACCTTAAGGGCGCCGAGCCAGGCGCGCAGCGGATGGGTGGCGGCGGCGTTGACGTAGATGGCGTCGGCCTCGGGCAGGTCCTCGGTTCCCGACCGGGCGCGGACCTCGACCTGGGGGTAATGGGCGAGGTTGATCCTCGCCCGTTCGGCGATGTCGGGCTCGATCTCGTAGGCGACCACCCTGCCCTCCGCGCCGACCAGATGGGCCAGAATTGCGGTGTAATAGCCGGCGCCGGCGCCGATCTGGACCACCGTGTCGCCCCTCTTGAGCCCGAGCGCGCCGATTGACTGCGCGTGCAGCGACGGCTGGCCGTTATTGATGCCGCGCTCGGCGTCGATGGCGACGAGAACGTCGTCGTAGAGGTCGGAGGGGTCTACGCTTGTCGTCCGGCCAAAGAAGCCGCCCGCGCCGATACGCCACGGCGGCGGACCGGCGAAATCCTCGCGCGGTACGGCCGCGAAGGCTGTTTCAACCCGCGCGTCGCCAGCGCTGCGGGCGATTCTGGCGGCATAGGCTCGCCGGCGCTTTGCGATCTCGTCGGCCATTGAAATCCGAGGCACCTACTCGGAAAACAATACGCCGCTTTCGCCGCACGCGCGCACGGAGCCTACGGAGCCCTCCGATGGTGGGACGATGACTTAGCGCCGACGCCCGCACATTGATCTATGTCAAATCCAGGGACAGGCATGGTCGCCGAAGCGCAAGGAGCCTACGGCCCTCTGGTGGTGGAACCATGAGCGCTTGACCAACCGGCATGTTGTCATACCCGCGAAAGCGGGTGTCCGGGCTCGCGCGGCGGCGGCCGTGGATTCCCGCTTGCGCGGGAATGACAGGTGGCCTACCGGCCGCCCGCGGTCATTTAAGCCCGGCGCCGACCTCGGTGAAGACCGTGCTCACTTTCGTGCCGACCGTCTGGACCCCGGCGATGATGAAGAGCGCAATGAGGCTGGCCATCAGCGCATATTCAATCGCCGTCGCGCCATCGTCGTTACTCACAAATCGGGCAAGGATCGCCATGATGCAGTTCCTTTCGGCTTTGCTCGGCGTCCAAGACCGCGCTTGCCGCCTTCCATGCCGGCGATCATCGCGCCACAGGCGTTAACGGACGCCTAGGCGGGCCGAATAAACTCCACACTCGTTCAGTGTTGGTTCTCGAATCGTGTTAAGAATTGGCGCATTTTGCCGCCTGCCCGAATTGTCGAATAGCGGCCTAACCCTCGAACTTATTGCTCTTCGGGAACCCCTTGGGCGGCAGGCGGCCGGCTTCGGCGCGATTGCCGATCCAGTCCTTGAGCTCGCGCCGATCGACGGTGAAAGTGCGCCCGGCCGAATCGCGCCAGGTGAGGCCGTCGGCGAGGGCGAACACTTTGGCGTCGGCTATGCCGCCGTCCTTGTAGCGCTGCAGCCGCGTACCCTTGCCGCGCGACATTTCGTTGAGCTGAGCGAACGGAAAGACAAGCAGCTTGCGGTTCTCTCCGATGACCGCGACATGGTCGCCGGCGGCTGGGACAATCAGGGCCGCGGTCGCCGGGGCGGTGACGTTCAGGACCGCCCGGCCCTTGCGCGTCGATGACAGAAGCTCGTCGTCGCCGACGATGAAGCCATTGCCGTCGCTAGACGCGATGAGGCGCTTTGTCCCTGCCGCGTAGGCCCAGACCGCGACGATCGAGGCGCTCTCGTCGAGGTCGGCCATGAGCCGGATCGGCTCGCCCTGCCCTCGCCCGCCCGGCAATTTGGCGGCGTCGAGGGTGAAGACTTTTCCGTCGCCGGCCAGCACGAGGATCTTCGAGGTCGTCTCGGCGAAGAACGAAATGTGCAGGCCGTCGTCGGCCTTGAAGGTCGCCGACGAAAGGTCCGCCACCTGCCCTTTCAGCGCGCGAATCCAGCCCTTGCGCGACACGACCACGGTGACCGGCTCGCGCTCGATCATCGCCTCGGCGAGGTCGGCCACCACGACGTCGGGCGCGGCTTCAAAAGTCGTGCGCCGCCGGCCGAGCTTCGTCTCGGGCCCGAACTTCTTTTTGACGTCGCGGATCTCGACCGCGATCATCTGCCATTGTTTCCTCTCGCTGGCGAGCAGCGACTCGATCGAGGCTTTCTCCTTGGCGAGGTCGTCCTGCTCCTTGCGCAGCGCCATCTCCTCGAGACGGCGCAGGCTTCTCAGGCGGGTGTCGAGGATGTAGACGGCCTGCAGCTCGGTCAAGCTGAAGCGGACCTTCAGCGCCTCCTTGGGCTCCTCGTGCTCGCGAATGATCCGGATCACCTCGTCGAGATTGAGAAAGACGATGATCATGCCGGCGAGGAGCTCGAGCCGCTTGTCGATCGCCGCCAGCCGGTGACGCGAGCGGCGGACGAGCACCGCGCGGCGGTGGTCGAGCCATTGCCGGAGCGCTTCGCCGAGCGACACCACCCTCGGCGTCACGCCGTCGACGAGCACGTTCATGTTGACCGAGATCCGCGTCTCGAGCTCGGTCAGCCGGAACAGGGATTCCATCAGCGTCTCGGGCTCGACCGCGCGGGTGCGCGGCTCAAGCACGATCCGCACGTCGTCGGTCAACTCGTCGCGCACGTCGGCGAGCAGCGGCAGCTTGCGTTCGTTGAGGAGATTCGCGATCTCTTCGATCAGCCGCGACTTCTGGACCCCGTAGGGAATCTCGCTGACGACCGCAACCCAGCCGCCGCGGCCGGTATCCTCCTTCGTCCAGCGCGCGCGCAGACGGAAGGCGCCGCGACCGGCGCGGTAGGTCTCGATGATCGCGGCCTTGGAGTCGATGACGACGCCGCCGGTCGGGAAGTCCGGACCCGGCACGAACTCGGCCACCGCTTCGGCGTCGGCGCCCGGGTGGGCGATGAGGTAGAGCGCCGCGTCGCAGAGTTCGGCGATGTTGTGCGGCGGGATCGAGGTCGCCATGCCGACCGCGATGCCCTGCGCGCCGTTGGCGAGCAGGTTCGGAACCGCGGACGGCATGACGATCGGCTCTTGGGTGTCGCCGGAGTAGTTGTCGCGCCAGTCGACCGAATCTTCCTCGACGCCCTCCATGAGGAGACGGGCGACGTCGGTCATCCGCGCCTCGGTGTAGCGGTAGGCGGCGGCGTTGTCGCCGTCGATGTTGCCGAAATTGCCTTGCCCCTCGATCAGCGGGTAGCGCGAGGCGAAATCCTGCGCGAGGCGCACCAGGGCCTCGTAGATCGCCTGATCGCCATGCGGATGGAACGACCCCATGACGTCGCCGACGATCTTGGCGCATTTCTTGAAGGCTGAGCCGGGATCGAGCTTGAGAATATGCATGCCGTAAAGAATGCGGCGATGCACGGGCTTGAGCCCGTCGCGGGCGTCGGGGAGCGCGCGGCCCATGATGGTCGAGAGCGCATAGGCGAGATAGCGCTCTTCCAGCGCCTCGCGCAGGTTGACGTCGATCGGCGCCGAAGGGGGAATCGGGGGCGGCGGAACGGATTTGGCCATGAGCTTCGGGTTAGCCCGGGGGCTAAGTTGCGGCAAGCGGGCGAAATTCGCCTGCCGAAGGCGAACCGGGACGCCGACGGCTGGCGGAGCTGCGGGTCCGCCCGCAGGCGGATCGCCCAAGATCACGCCATTTTGATGCCTGCTCAATTCCGCGCCATCTTGTCGCTGCGGCGTCCGGCTACCAATTCGGAAAGACGCGGCGGAAACGGTCGGCCAAGAATCCTGGAACCGTTTCAGGTCGGCGCAAGTTGTCTGCGTGAACCTTGGGGTAACCCATCATATTCGGCGTGATCTCGCCTCTCACGCTTGCCAATTCGAATAGTCCGGCGGCAGGATAGCGAATCAGTGAGTCGGAGAGACGGCATGGGTCTTGCTTCGACAGAATGGTACAGCGTGGACGTGAGTTGAAAGGAGGAAAACTCCCAAGGTTCGGCATGATCCCAACTTAGCAACCCGTAAAGGGGACTGAGATGATTGCTCGAACCCTGGCGCTCCTATTGGCGCTCTCCGCCACCGGCGCGGAAGCTCATGACTATTGGTCTGACGGGAAACCCGTCCCGGACTGGGTGAAAGCCTCGTGCTGCGGGCCGGCCGACGCCCATCACCTTCGACCCGACCAGGTCCACCGCATCTCCGACGATTTCTACTCGGTTGACGGCTATGTCCGGCGCATACCCGTCGGGCAGGCGCTGCCCAGCCTGGACGGAGATTATTGGATCTTCTACCGGGACGACGGCGGCGGCAGCCAATCCGGCGTCTACTGCTTCTTCGTGCCGATGGACTTCTGATTCCCGTCGGTTTCTGACGTTGATCCGGCGCCGGCCTCCGTTCGGCGCCGGAACGGTGCAGCCTCGGCAAGCGCATTGAGCCGCGCGGGCCAAGCGATGGTGAACTTCTTCTGAGGCCACGGGCGCCGGGAGGGTGACGCGCCGCGCCTCTTCCCCTACATGTCGAGTCATGAGGTCGGCCCAGAGTGCGTTCGCGGGCGTGGGGCCGGCGCGCCTTGTCCGCCGCCGTCCGGCGCCGACGCTCGTCGATTGAGCGCGCGCCTTGGGAGGGGAGGAACGGCGATGCCGCCGATGATATCCATCGCCGCCGTGACCAAGCGCTACAAGTCCGGCCTGGTCGCGCTCGATGCGGTCGATCTCGAGATCGCCAAAGGCGAGATTTTCGCCCTCCTGGGCCCCAACGGCGCCGGCAAGACGACGCTGATCGGCGTCACCTGCGGCACGGTGTCGATGACGTCGGGGCGGATACTGATCGACGGCCACGACGTCGTGAGCGACTATCGCGCCGCAAGAACGATTGTTGGCCTGGTGCCGCAGGAGATCGCGCTCGATATTTTCTCCTCCGTCCTGCATTCGGTCAGCTTCAGCCGACGGCTGTTCGGCCGCCCTGCCAATCCTGCGTTCATCGAGCGGCTGCTGCGCGACCTCTCGCTGTGGGACAAGCGCGACACGCGAATTGTCGAATTGTCGGGCGGCATGAAGCGGCGGGTGATGATCGCCAAGGCGCTCAGCCACGAACCCGACGTGCTCTTCCTCGACGAGCCGACCGCCGGCGTGGACGTCAACCTCCGCCGCGACATGTGGGCGCTGGTGCGCCGGCTGCGCGCCCAAGGCGTCACCGTCATCCTGACCACACATTACATCGAGGAGGCCGAGGAGATGGCGGACCGGGTCGGCGTCATCAACAACGGCCGGATCCTGCTGGTCGAGGACAAGGCGGTCCTGATGCGCAAACTCGGCAAGCGTCGTCTGACGCTCGCGTTGCACGAGCCGTTGCCGGCGCTGCCCGAGGAGCTCGCCGGCTGGCCGCTCGAACTCGAGGACGGCGGGCGGCGGCTGTCCTATCGTTTCGATGCTTCGGCCGAAGACACCGGCGTCCCCACGCTGCTTCGCCGCCTGAGCGAGATCGGCGTCGACTTCACGGATCTCGACACCACGACCACGACGCTCGAGGACATTTTCGTCGATCTTGTCGGACGCGCCGCGTGAGAAGCTCCAGGGCGATCAATCTCGACGGCGTCTTTGCGATCTACCGCTACGAGCTTCGGCGCACGCAGCGCACGATCTGGCAAAGCGTGGCGACGCCGGTGATCACCACCGCGCTCTATTTCGTCGTGTTCGGGGCGGCGATCGGCTCGCGCATCAGCGAAGTCGGGGGCGTGAGCTACGGCGCGTTTATCGTGCCGGGCCTCATCATGCTGTCGCTCCTGACGCAAAGCATCACCAACGCCTCGATCGGAATCTACTTTCCCAAATTCGTCGGCACGATCTTCGAACTCCTGTCGGCGCCGCTGTCCTCGATTGAGGCGGTCTGCGCCTATGTCGGCGCGGCGGCGACCAAATCGATCGGCATCGGGCTCGTGATTCTGTTGACCGCGACGCTGTTTGTGCCGGTGCGCATCGACCATCCGTTCTGGATGATCGCCTTCCTGATCCTGACCTCGGTCGCGTTCAGCCTGTTCGGCTTCATCATCGGGATCTGGGCTAAAAATTTCGAGCAGCTCGCGATCATCCCGGCGCTCATCGTGACGCCGCTGACCTTCCTCGGCGGCGCCTTTTATTCGATCGACATGCTGCCGCCGTTCTGGCGTGGCGTGAGCCTGTTCAATCCGGTCGTCTATCTCGTCAGCGGCTTCCGCTGGAGCTTCTACGGCAAGGGCGACGTCAGCGTCGCCGCCAGCCTCGGCTTCACGATGCTGTTCATCGCCGCGTGCCTTGCGTCATTGGTCTGGATATTCCGCACCGGGTGGCGGCTGAAGCCGTGAGGCGGCGCCCCGGTCGCGGTTCGAATCTCCGTTGACGACGACGAGGATTGCGCGGCGATGCGGGACGTGCTCAATCGCGTCGTCGCGTTGATCAGGCCGCTCCGGTCTCAAAGGACAAAGGGCCGGTCGATAGCGAATTGCGGCGGGCAAAGGGGAAAGCGCTATGGCGAATGAGAAGAAGCCTGCATATCCCGTTCATCTCGACCGCAATCACTTGCCCGAACCGGAATGGAAGTTTCCGAACGCCAAGATCGAAATGTACGCGACGGAGTCGACGCCCGACTTCCCGCCGAACAAGCAGGCGCCCAAGGGGTCGCCCAACATCCTGCTCGTTCTGCTCGACGATGTCGGCTTCGGCTGGATGAGCGTGACCGGCGGCCTCGTCCGAAGCCCGACCGCCGAAAGACTGTTCAAGCGCGGCCTGCTCTTCAACCAGTTCCATACCACGGCGCTGTGCTCGCCGACGCGCGCCGCGATGCTTACCGGCCGCAACCATCATTCCGTCGCGACCGGCGTCATCCAGGAGATGGCGACGGGCTATCCGGGCTATTGCGGTATCATTCCCAAGGGCTGCGCGACCTTCGCCGAGCTTCTGAAACAATCGGGCTACGCCTGCGCATGGTTCGGCAAAAACCACAATGTGCCCGATAACCAGACGAGCCCGGCGGGTCCGTTCGACAACTGGCCGACCAATCAGGGATTCGACTATTTCTACGGCTTCATCGGCGGCGAGACCGACCAGTTCTATCCATCGCTGATCCGCAACACGACGCCGGTCGAGCCGCCGAAGACGCCGGAGGAAGGCTATCAGCTCACCCGCGATCTCGCCGACGAGTGCATGGGTTGGGTCCGTCAGCAGAAAGCGATCGCGCCGGACCGGCCGTTCATGGCGTATCTCGTCGCCCGGCGCAGCGCACGCGCCGCACCAGCCGCCGCTCGACTGGCGCGGCAAGAATGCTGGCGCGCTTCGACATGGGCTGGGACAAGTATCGCGAGACCGTCCACGACAACCAGCTCAAGGCGGGCGTCGTTCCCGCCGGCAGCAAGCTGACCGAGCGCCCCGAGCAGATTCCCTCATGGGACAGCCAGCCGGAACAGCATCGCAAGCTGTTCGCCCTTCAGGCTGAGAATTACGCCGATTTTCTCGAGCACACGGACTATGAAGTTGGACGCGTCGTGGACGCGATCGAGAAGCTCGGCGAACTCGACAACACGCTCGTCGTCTACATCATGGGCGACAACGGCTCGAGCGCGGAAGGTTCGCTCGTCGGCACGCCGAACGAGATCATGAGCCTCAATGGGATGCAGCCGTCGATCGAGCAGGCCATGGGCTTCATGGACAAATGGGGCTTGCCCGGAACGTCGCCGCACTATGCAGTCGGCTGGGCCTGGGCGGGCGACACGCCGTTCAAGTGGACGAAGCAGGTCGCCTCGCATTTCGGCGGCACGCGCAACGGGATGATCGTCTCATGGCCGAAGGGCATCAAGGATCACGGCAAGGTTCGCACGCAGTTCCACCACTGCATCGACCTTATGCCGACGCTGATGGAAGTCGTCGGCATCGCCGAGCCCTCGGTGGTGAACGGCTATATCCAGCGGCCGATCGAAGGGACGAGTTTCGCCTATACGTTCGATGGGGCCAACGCGACCGCGCCGAGCCGTCGGACGCATCAGTATTTCGAGATGCTGGGCAACCGGGGCATGTACGCCAACGGCTGGATGGCCTCTTGCCGCCACGGGCGGCTCCCGTGGGAAACAGGCGGCGCTGCTCCCGGTTTTGAGCACGACAAGTGGGAGCTCTACCATCTGGAGGAGGACTTCAGTCAGGCGGTTGATCTCGCCGAAAAGGAGCCGGCGAAATTGCGCGAGCTGCAGGACCTCTTCATGGCGGAAGCGGCCAAATACAACGTGCTGCCGCTCGACGACCGGTTCGCGGAGCGGATGGACGTGACTTTGAGGCCGGGCTTCTTCACCGGCCGTGACAAAGTGACGTTCTATCCGGGGATGACGCGCCTGCCGGAAGGCAGCGGACCGAAGCTGATCGGCGTGCCGTTTACGCTGACGGCGCCGGTCGAGATCCCGAAGGATGGCGCGGAGGGCGTCATCTTCGCGGTCGGCGGCGACGCTGCCGGCTTCTCGCTCTTCCTCTGGGAGGGCAAGGCAAGGTTCCACTACAACTTCTTCGCTCTCAAACGCTATGACATGGTGTCTGCCGAGAGGCTCTCGCCGGGCAAGCACACGATCGAAGTCGTATTCACGCCCGACGCGCCGAAGCCCGGCTCACCTGCGAAGATCGCGCTGTCCATCGACGGCAAGCAGGTCGCCGAGGGTCGCATCGATGTACAGATTCCCATGCGCTGCAGCACGGAAACGATGGACGTCGGCATGGATTGCGTGTCGCCCGTATGTGACGACTACGCCAAGAAGGGCCTGTTCCCGTTCACCGGCGCGATTGAATCGGTGACGTTCGCGTTCGGGCCGCACGAGCAGCCGAGCGGCATGGACAGGCTCAAGCTCGCAACGCGGATGGACTGATCGCGATGCCCTCAGGCCTCATCATCGTCACCGGAGGCTCGCGCGGAATCGGCGCAGCGATCTGCCGCCGGCTCGCGGCCGACGGCTATGCGATCGCCGTCAATTACGCGGCGGACGCGAAGGCGGCCGAGGCGACGGCGGCTGCGATCGTGAAGTCGGGCGGGCGCGCGCAGGCGTTCCAGGCCGACGTCGCCGATCCGGCCGCCCTCCACGGCCTGTTCGATAGCGCGACGAAAGCGCTTGGACCGCTCGCTGGCCTTGTCAACAATGCCGGCAGCTCGGGCCGCTTCGCCCGGGTCGAAGAGCGGGACTCGGCGGAGCTCACCCGGCTCTTCGCCCTCAACGTGATCGCGACCATCCTCGCCTGCAAGGAGGCGGTGCTCAGGCTTTCGACCCGCCACGGCGGAAGCGGCGGCGCCATCGTCAATCTGTCGTCGATCGCGGCGCGGCTCGGCGGCCTGCCCGGACTCGGACCCTACGCGGCGACAAAAGGCGCGATTGAGAGCTTCACTAAAGGTCTCGCGACCGAGGTCGGCCCCGAGGGGATCAGAGTCAACGCCGTGGCCCCGGGGATGATTGATACCGACATGACGCGGGAACAGCTTGGTCAAGCGCCCTTTCGCGAGCGGATCGAAGCGATGACCCCTTTGCGCCGCGTCGGCGCTCCCGATGAGATCGCCGAGGCGGTCGCCTGGCTGATCTCGCCGGCGTCCAAGTTCGTCACCGGAACCGTGCTGACGGTCTCGGGCGGACGATAGCCGAGGCTACTCTCCCCGCCGCGCCGCCGCGGCCCAGTTCAGGGCACCGCGCTCGTCGGCCTCGGCGAACAACCGAACCGGGACCGGCGAGGCCTCGAAGCCGCTCAGCCGGGCTTCGTCCATCCGTCCGGGATCGGTGACGACCGCGAGCTTGACCAGCGCTTTATGGGCAAGCGAGGCATTCGCAAGCCCCCGCGCCAGCTCGGCGAAATAACCGTCGAAGTCCGCATCGATGACGATGACCAAGCCGGTCGCGGCCTCGGATTGGCCGAGCGCCGCGTCGATCGCCGCCTCGACGTCACGCGCCATGATCGTGCCGCTGGCGCGCAAAGCAACCGTGTGCGCCGGCGCATCCTGCACTCGTTCCAACATCGACCGTTTCCTCTCCTCGCAGGCGCCGGCGCCGGCTTGGGTTTCCTCGCCCTCTGCCGTCATAGCAGATCGGCGGGCGTCCTTGCGAGCCGCGAGAGCTGCGTCCGCTGGCGGTCGCGGACTCAGCCGGCGCCGAAACGCTTGGCGAAACTCTCGAGGTTGACGACGCCGCGGCGGTGCGTTCCGTCGCCGATCAGCCGCGTCCCGTCATGCGCCTCGACCGCGAACAAGAGGCTGCGGCCGGAGACCTCGACCACCCGCGCGGTCGCGACGACCGTGCGCCCCATCGGCGTCGGGGCGAGATGGCGGATATTGACTTCGCTGCCGACCGTCGCCCAGCCGGCCGGCAAATGCGCCTTGACCGCGTCGCCGGCGGCGATCTCCATCGCCAGGATCATCATCGGGGTCCCGTAGACGAACGGCATGCCCTCGACATGGGCGCCGACGGTCAACTCGTGCGTGACCACGACCTCTTTGCGGCCGGTCATGCCGACCCGGACGTTTTCGAGCGGCTCCGTCATCAAAGGCTCCGCCGCGGAAAGACGCTGCCGGCCGCCCCGCTCCGGGCGCGACGCTACCCCGCCGCCCCTTCGATCGCCGCGCCCCAGGAACCCCAGATGTAGATGCAGCTGAACAGGAAGATCCAGACGACGTCGACGAAATGCCAATACCAGGCCGCGAACTGGAAACCGACGTGGTGGCGGGGCGTAAATTGACCCATCCAGGCGCGCACGAGACAGACGAACAGGAATATCACGCCGATGATGACGTGGGCGCCGTGAAAGCCGGTCGCCATGAAGAAGGTCGCGCCGTAGATCGAGTTCTTGAAGCTGAACGGCGCGTGGATATATTCGTACGCTTGCGTGAAGACGAACAGGACGCCAAGCGCGATCCCGAGCGCGAGGAAATTCTTGAACTTCTGGCGGTCGCCCCCGCGCAATTCGTCATGGGCGACGTTGACCGCCGCGCTCGACGTCACAAGCACGAAGGTATTCATCAGCGGCAACGCCCACGGATTGATCACTTCCGTGCCCTTCGGCGGCCATATCCCGCCGGTGAAGTCGAGACGGCCGTAAACCTGGGGATCGGCGGGGTTGCCCGCGGACGCGAAGAAGGCCCAGAACCAGGCGACGAAGAACATCACCTCGGAGGCGATGAACAGGATCATGCCGAGCGTCAGGCCGTGACGCACGATGACGTTGTGGTAGCCGTCCTGCGCCTCATAGACCACGTCCCGCCACCATCCGGCCATGGTGAACAGGATGCCGGCGATCCCGATTGTCAGGATGCCCGGCCCCACCCGCGTCCCCGCGATCGTCAGGTCGTGCATGAAAAAAATCAGGCCGAACGCCGACAGGAACGCGAACGCCGCCCCGATGATCGGCCAGGCGCTGGGTTCAACGAGATGAAATCCGGGCCGGTCCGGAACCGCCGCCGCGTCGGTCATTGCCTTCTCCCGTTGATTGTCATCCCGCCGACCCGGCGCGATCGGCCGACCGCGCGGGCGCGGGCTTCTCGGACGGCGGGGCGAACAGGGTATAGGACAGAGTGATGGAATCGACCTTCGCCATCGACTCGTCGGTCTCGAGCGACGGATCGAGGAAGAAGACCACCGGCCATTCCGCGCTTTCATGCGGGCCGAGATGCTGCTCGGTGAAGCAGAAGCACGAGATCTTGTCGAAATATTCGCCGGAGACTTCAGGGCTCACGTTGAAAGTGGCGCGGGCCACGCCCGGTTTGTCGGTGAGGTTGCGCGCGCGGAAAAAGACCGTGACGGTCTTGCCTGTGCGCAGCCGGACCGACTCGCTCTCCGGCTCGAAGCTCCAATCGAGGCCCGGCGCGACATTGGTGTCGAAGCCCACGCGCAGAACCCGATGGCCTGCCACGTCCGTATTGGCGGTTACGCGCTGCGGCGTGCCCTCGTAGCCGGTCGCGCGGCAGAAGGCGGAATAGAACGGCGCGGCGGCATAGGTGAGGGCGATCATGGTCACCGCCAGCGTCGCGCCGCCCACGCCCATGAGGCGGTTGTTGCGCGCCGCGCGGCCCACGGCCGACACCGTCGTGCCGTCGTGATCGCCGGAAGGCTTCACGCCGGGCTCCCGCGCCCCGCCGCGATCGCCGGCGCATGCACGTCCTCGTCGCCGAATATGTGCGGCGGCGTCTCGAAGGTGTGGAACGGCGGCGGGGACGGAAGCGTCCATTCGAGCGTCGTCGCCCCGGGTCCCCACGGATTATCGCCGGCAAGCCGCTTGGCCGCGAACGCTTCATAGAGGAGGTAGACGAAAATCAGGGTGCCGGCGCCCGCGATGAAGGCGCCGATGGACGACACGAAATTCCACGTCGCATAGGCCTCGGTATAGTCGACGATGCGCCGGGGCATACCCTGGAAGCCAAGGAAATGCTGGGGGAAGAATGTGATGTTGATGCCCGCGAACATGGTCCAGAAATGCCACTTCGCCAGCCGATCGTCGTACATGTAGCCGGTCATCTTCGGGAACCAGTAGTAGAAGCCCGCGAAGATCGAGAACACCGCCCCGAGCGACATCGTGTAGTGGAAATGCGCGACGACATAATAGGTGTCGTGCAGATAGCGGGTGATCGCGGCGTTTGCGAGCACGACGCCGGTGACGCCGCCGACGGTGAAGACGAAGATGAAGCCGATCGCCCACAGCATCGGGGGTTTGAGCGAGATCGAGCCGCCCCACATCGTCGCCAGCCACGAGAACACCTTCACCCCCGTCGGCACCGCGATCACCATCGTGGCGAAGACGAAATAGCGCTGGGCGTTGAGCGACATGCCGGTCGTGAACATGTGATGGGCCCAGACGGCGAAGCCGAGAAGGGCGATCGCCAGCATCGCGTAGACCATGCCGACATAACCGAAGATCGGCTTCTTCGAGAACGTCGCCACGACCTGGCTCACGATGCCGAAATCCCGGGATGATGAGGATATAGACCTCGGGATGGCCGAAGAACCAGAACAGGTGCTGGAACAGGATCGGATCGCCGCCGCCGGCCGGGTCGAAGAACGTGGTGTGGAAGTTGCGATCCGTCAGCAGCATGGTCAACGCGCCCGCGAGCACCGGGAGCGCCAGCAGGAGCAGAAAGGCGGTGATCAAAACCGACCACGGGAACAGCGGCATCCGGAACATGGTCATGCCCGGCGCCCGCATATTGACGATCGTGGCGATGAAATTGATCGACCCGATGATCGACGACGCGCCGGCCAGATGCATCGACAGGATCACAAAATCGGCGGCCGCGCCGGGCGTCCCGACGGTGGACGACATCGGCGGGTAAAGCACCCAGCCGCCGCCGAAGCCCCTCATTCCGGGCGAGCCTTCCGCGAACAGGGAGCACATCAGAAGAATGAACGACGCCGCCAGCAGCCAGAACGACAGATTGTTGAGCCTCGGAAACGCCATGTCCGGGGCCCCGATCAGGAGCGGCACCATCCAGTTGCCGAACCCGCCCATCATCGCCGGCATCACCATGAAGAAGATCATGATGATCGCGTGGCTGCTGAAAAATACGTTGTACATATTCTTCGCGGCGTCGACCGAGCCATCGCCGGACATGATCGCCGAAATCAGCGGAAACACGTGTACTCCCGGCTCGAGCAGCTCGGCGCGGATGACGATCGACAGCGTCGTGCCGATCAGGCCGGCGAAAATGGCGAAAACGAGATAGAGGGTCCCGATATCCTTGTGATTGGTGGAGTACAAGAACCGGCGCCACCCGGTCGGCAGGTGGTGTTCGTGGTGAGCCTCAACATCGTGATGGCTGAGGTCGGTGACGGACGCCATGGTTAACGACTCCGGTGCTGCGTGAACGGCAGGCCCATGACCGCGCCGATCTAAGGGTTGACGAGCGGCGCCGCCGCGAGACGAACGCGATCCAAGGAGGCGAACTGCTTCTTGGCCTCGACGAGCCAGGCTTCGTAGTCCGCCTGACTGACGACGCGGACGTTGATCGGCATGAAAGCGTGATCGATGCCGCAGATGTTCGAGCATTGGCCATAGAACATGCCGACCTGTTCAGCTTTGAACCAGGTCTTGTTCAGCCGGCCGGGGATCGCGTCGATCTTGATTCCGAACGAGGGAACCGAGAACGAGTGGATGACGTCCTGCGAGGTCACGTCGACTTCGATCACCTTGCCGACGGGAACCACCATCTCGTGATCGGCGGTAATGAGAACTCGGCTGGCCCGGCTTGAGGTCCTTATCCTCGACATAGAGCGAATCGAAGGAAAAGCCGCCCTCGGATTTCGGATATCCATAGTTCCAGTGCCACTGCGAGGCCGTGACCTTAAGCGTGAGATCGGGAGCGGGGATGATGAGCTGGTCGGCAAGCAGCCGGAACGACGGCACCGCAATGACCACCAATATAAGAGCAGGCGCGACCGTCCAGGCGAATTCGAGCACGCCGTTATGCGTGCGGCGCGAGGGCACCGGGTTGGCGGTCTCGTTGAAGCGGTACACGATATAGATGATGAGCGCGAGCACCATCAGCGAAATGCCGATCGTCACCGGAAGCAGGATCCAGTTGTGCATCCAGACGATATCGTCGCCATTCTGGGTGACGGTCGGCAGAAAGCCTATCTCGCCGGATTTGGGTCCCCCGAAAACCTGCGCCTCCGCCCGTGGCGCAACGAGCCCGGCCGCGAGCGCCGCGAGGCCCGCCCTGATCGCGTTTGAGGTTACGCGCATACCAACTCTGTCTCCGTGACTCTTTTCACAAGCGTCTTTCATATGCGTCCGGGGCGAGCGCCCATCCCGCGCGCCCTCGAATCCGCCGCGGCGGGACCATAGACGGCGCGGCGCGACGTTGACAAACAAAAAATTCTCTTCGCCCCCTCGGCCACAAAGTCTCCGGCGCGAAATGCGGCGAGACCGGCGCAATTTCGCAATCGCCTGGGCCCATCCGCGCGGCGCGATCGACCGGAGAGACAATTTTGTGCTTGGCGGACCGGGCTGGCGCCCGCAATATGGCGTGAAGCCTCTTGGGCTTAGGCTGTCGCGGGCGGCGCGGCGCCTTGTAAGGGACGCGTTATGGAAGTTGAGAGGGGCGAATCGTCACAGCGCCCGATCACGCTCGCCCTGGCTTGCGTGGCCGCCGTCGGCTGGCTGGCCGCCGCGGCGATGTGGTGGCAGTCGTCGCGGACCGAGTCACAGATGAACGAGTTGTTGACGACCGCCGAGCGGGCGCGCGAGTCCCTCGCCTCCGATCTGCAGAACCTGCAAAAGACGGCCGGCACCGCCGCCGACCTCAAGAAGCAGGCGGCCGACGCCGAGAAAGCGCTGTCGGACGCCTCGGCCGCCAGGGCGTCGGCCCAGAACGAGCTGGCGGATCTCACCAAACAGATCGGTGACGCCAAACTCGCCATTTCCGGCGCCCAGGAGGAGGCGAGCGCCCGGACGCGCGATCTTCAGGCCGTTGACGCAAGGCTCAAGGACGAGACCGACCGTGCCGCGGCGCTGCAAAGTCAGGACCAGGCCCTTTCGGCCGAGCAGTCCCGCCTGCAGGGCGAAGCCGATGCGGCGCGCCGGGCCCTCTCCGAGGCCCAGACGGCGACCGCCGGCGCGCAAAAGGAGTTCCAGGCCCTTCAGGGCCAGATCAATGCCGCCGCCGCCGAGCTCAACGCCATCCAGGCGCAAATTCGCGCCGCCAAGCCACAGCCGGATTCGACCCAGACCAGCCCGAACCCGTGACCGTTGAGCCCGACGCCGGCGCGTCGTGGCCAATGGGACATTGTGCGGCGCGGCGCCCCGTGTTTAAACTTCAAGCAGGCCGGCAGATTTCGGGGTGGCGCCGGAGAATCGAAACGCGCGGGAGACATCATGGACGAGCTCGTCGTAGCTGACAAACCCGCGTCGCAAGCGGCCGAGCTGCGTCCTTATACCGCAGCCGAACTCAAGGCCGCGGTGCTGGCGAAACTGACCTATGCCGTCGGCAAGGCGCCGGAAGTCGCAAGCCCGCGCGACTGGTTTCTGGCCGTTACGTTCGCAACCCGCGACATCGCGGTCGGACGCTGGCTTAAATCGCTGAACGCGGTTTACGCCGACGGGCGCAAGCGGGTCTATTATCTCTCGCTCGAATTCCTGATCGGGCGCCTGCTGTTCGACGCGATGACCAATCTCGGCGTCGCAGCGCCGATGGCCGAAGCGCTCGAGGAACTCGGCGTCAACCTCTCCGACCTGCGCCGGATCGAGCCCGACGCCGCGCTCGGCAACGGCGGCCTCGGGCGTCTCGCCGCCTGCTTCATGGACAGCATGGCGACGCTCTCCATCGCCGCGCATGGTTATGGCATCCGCTACGACAACGGCCTGTTCCGGCAGATCATCCGCGGCGGCTGGCAGCAGGAGACCCCCGAGGACTGGCTCATCAACGGCAATCCGTGGGAATTCGTCCGCCCCGAATACAATTACGCCATCGGCTTCGGCGGTTGGGTCGAAATGATCCAGGGCGACGACGAGCGCGCCCACCACGTCTGGCATCCCGCCGAGACGGTCGAAGCGGTCGCCTACGACACTCCGATCGTGGGTTGGCGCGGCAGGCACGTCAATACGCTGCGCTTGTGGTCGGCGCGGGCGACCGACCCGCTCAAGCTCGAAGCCTTCAACGCCGGCGATTACGTCGGCGCGTTTTCCGAAGCCGTGCGGGCGGAAGCGATCTCCAAGGTTCTCTACCCAAGCGACGCGACTCCGGCCGGCCAGGAATTGCGGCTCAGGCAGGAATATTTCTTCGCTTCGGCGTCGCTGCTCGATCTCATTCGCCGCCACATCAAGCAGTGGGGCGACGTGCGAACCCTCGGCCAGCACTCCGCCGTCCAGCTCAACGACACTCATCCGGCGATCGGGATCGCCGAATTGATGCGTATCCTCGTCGACCTCAACAAGATCGAATGGGACGAGGCGTGGTCGATCACGCAGGCCGTGTTCTCCTACACCAACCACACCCTGCTGCCGGAAGCGCTCGAGACCTGGGCGGTGCCGCTGATGGAGCGGGTGCTGCCGCGGCACATGCAGATCATCTACCTGATCAATGCGGCGCATCTCGACGGCGCGCGTCGGCGCGGCTTCGTCGACCAGGGCCTCCTGGCGTCGATCTCGATGATCGACGAGCATTCGGGCCGGCGGGTGAGAATGGGCAACCTCGCCTTTGTCGGCTCGCACAAGATCAACGGCGTCTCGGCGCTCCATACCGACCTGATGCGCAAGACGGTGTTCCACGCTCTCAATGCGGTCTATCCCGGCCGCATCACCAACAAGACCAACGGCATCACCTTCCGCCGCTGGCTGATCGAGTGCAATCCGGGCCTCGCCGACATCATTCGCTCGGTGCTCGGCGAGCGGGCGCTCGACGACTATGGCGCGCTGAAGGGCCTTGCCGCGCACGCCGACGATCCGGCCGTTCAGGAGCAGGTGGCGGCGGCGCACAGGAGCCGCAAGGCCGCGCTCGCGCGCACCATCGCCGATCAGGTCAACCAGCGCGTCGACCTCGACGCGATGTTCGACGTCCAGGTCAAGCGGATCCATGAATACAAGCGCCAGCTCCTCAACATCCTGGAGACCGTCGCGCGCTACAACGCCATTCGGGCCAACCCGACCATCGAGTTCGCTCCCCGGGTGAAGATCTTCGCCGGCAAGGCGGCTGCGAGCTACACGCAGGCCAAGCTCATCATCAAGCTCGCCATCGACGTCGCCAAGGTCGTCAATTCCGATCCGACCGTACGCGGCCTTTTGAAAGTGGTGTTTCTGCCCAACTATAACGTCTCTCTCGCCGAGATCATCATGCCCGCCGCCGACCTCTCCGAGCAGATTTCGACCGCGGGAATGGAAGCTTCCGGCACCGGCAATATGAAAATGGCCCTCAACGGCGCGCTGACCGTCGGCACCCTTGACGGCGCCAACGTCGAGATGCGCGATCTGGTCGGCGACGACAATATCTTCATCTTCGGCCTCACCGCGGCCGAGGTCGAGGCGTCGCGCGCCCAGGGCATCGATTCGACCGAGCGGATCGCAGCCTCCCCGATCCTGCGCGAAGCGCTCGACGAAATCGGCTCGGGCGTATTCTCGACCGATGACGCCCAGCGCTATCGCGGTCTCGTCGATACGCTCACCCATCACGATTATTTCATGGTCTGCGCCGATTTCGACGCTTATTGGGCGACCCAGATCAAGATCGACGAGGCCTGGCGCGACCGGAAGCGCTGGATGCGCTCGAGCATCCTCAATACCGCCAATGTCGGCTGGTTCTCATCCGATCGGACGATCTCTGAATATGCGAAAGAAATCTGGAATGCGCCCTACGCGCCGATAAGCTGACCGATCGGCCCCAGCCGGGGCCAGGGAGGACCGAATGGGGGAGGAATGGAGAGCGGGCGACGAGGCGCTGGACGCCATCGCAGCCGCGCGCAAGTCCGATCCCTTCGCGGTGCTCGGGCCGCACCAGACGGCGGCGGGATGGGTCATCCGGGTGTTCGCGCCGGCGGCGATCTCGGTCCGCGCGCTCACCCGCGAGGGCAAGCGTCTCGCCGATCTGCCGCGCCGCAAGGGCGACTTCTTCGAGGCGCTGATCCCGTCGGCCAAGGAGCGGCCCGCCTATCGGGTCGAAGTCGAGACCGCGCACGGAACCTATTCCTACCTCGACCCTTACGCGTTTGGGCCGGCGCTGGGTCCGCTCGACGACTATCTTGTCCATGAGGGCACGCATCGCCAGCTCTACCGCCGGCTCGGCGCCCAGCTCATCAACCACGAAGGCGTCGATGGCGTCCTGTTTGCGGTCTGGGCGCCCAATGCGTCGCGCGTGTCCGTCGTTGGCGTCTTCAACGAATGGGACGGGCGACGCTCACAGATGCGCCAGCGGTTCGACAGCGGCCTGTGGGAGATCTTCGTCCCCGAACTGACCGTCGGCGCGATCTACAAGTTCGAGCTTCTCGGCCCCGACGGGACGCTGTTGCCGCTCAAGGCCGACCCGTTCGGTTTTGAAGCCGAGCTGCGGCCGTTAAACGCCTCCGTCGTCGCCCGCAGCGACGACTTCACCTGGACCGACGCCGAGTACATGGCGAAGCGCGGCGAGGGCGAGCCGCGGCGCAAGCCGATGTCGATCTACGAGGTCCATCTCGGGTCGTGGCGTCGCGGCGAAGGCGGCAGGTTTCTCACCTACGAGGAACTGGCCGATGAGCTCATCCCCTACGCTGTCGGCATGGGCTATACCCATATCGAGCTTCTTCCCATCAGCGAGCATCCGCTCGACGAATCCTGGGGCTACCAGCCGGTCGGCCTGTTCGCGCCGACCCGGCGCTTCGGCGAGCCGGCTGGATTCGCCCGCTTCGTCGACCGCGCGCATGGCGCGGGCCTCGGCGTCATTCTCGACTGGGTCCCGGCCCATTTCCCGACCGACGCTCAGGGCCTCGCGCATTTCGACGGCACCGCGCTTTACGAGCACGCCGATCCACGCAAAGGCTTCCATCCCGACTGGAACACCGCGATCTACAATTTCGGCCGCCGCGAGGTCGCCAACTTCCTCTATTGCAACGCGCTCTACTGGGTCGACCGTTTCCACGTCGACGGACTGCGCGTCGACGCCGTCGCCTCGATGCTCTACCTCGACTATTCCCGCCGCGAGGGCGAATGGCTGCCGAACGCCGACGGCAGCAGGGAAAACCGCGAAGCGATCGCCTTCCTCCAGCGCGCCAACGAGCTCGTCTACGGCGGCTTTCCCGGCGCGGTGACCATCGCCGAGGAATCGACCGCCTTCCCTGGCGTCTCGCGGCCGACCGACCATGGCGGCCTCGGCTTCGGCTTCAAGTGGAACATGGGCTGGATGCACGACACGCTCGACTACATGTCGAGCGACCCGATCTATCGGCGCTGGAGCCACGACAGGCTAACCTTCGGGCTTCTCTACGCCTTCAGTGAGAACTTCGTGCTGCCGATCTCGCACGACGAGGTCGTGCACGGCAAAGGCTCGGTCGTCGGCAAGATGCCGGGCGACGAATGGCGCCGGTTCGCCAACGCGCGCGCCTTCTACGGCTTCATGTGGGGCCACCCGGGCAAGAAGCTCCTGTTCATGGGACAGGAGTTCGGACAGACGAGCGAATGGAACGCCTCTGAGTCGCTTCCCTGGTGGCTGCTCGAGCATTGGCCCCATCAGGGCGTTCAGGCGCTGATCCGCGATCTCAACCGGCTCTACCGCGAGACGCCCGCCCTCCATGCGCGCGACTGCGAGCCCGAAGGCTTCCGCTGGATCGTCGTCAACGACGACACCCAGTCGGTGCTGGCCTTTCTCCGCCGCGGGGCGCCGAGCGACCCGCCGGTCGCGGTCGTCTGCAACTTTACGCCGGAGCCGCGCGTTGGTTACCGTCTTGGCCTGCCTTACCAGGGCCTATGGCGCGAGGCGCTCAACAGCGACGCGGGTCCGTACGGAGGCTCCAACATGGGCAATTTCGGCGGCGTCACGGCTGAGGCGCGCCCCTCACACGGCTTCCCCGCCTCGACGACATTGACGTTGCCTCCGCTCGCTACCTTGTTCCTCGTTTTCAGCCCGCCCGCGTCCTGACGACGGAGTCAATCATGCGTAAGACGAAAACGGCAAAGGAGCTCGGCATTTCGCCCCCGTATGCGCGCCACGCGATGGCCTATGTGTTGGCCGGCGGGCGCGGCAGCCGCCTGCTCGAGCTCACCGACCGGCGCGCCAAGCCCGCGGTCTATTTCGGCGGCAAGTCGCGGATCATCGACTTCGCGCTCTCGAACGCTCTCAATTCCGGCATTCGCCGCATCGCCGTCGCCACTCAATACAAAGCCCACAGCCTCATCCGTCACCTGCAGCGCGGCTGGAACTTCTTCCGGCCGGAGCGCAACGAAAGTTTCGACGTCCTGCCCGCTTCGCAGCGCGTGTCGGAGACGATGTGGTACCTCGGCACCGCGGACGCCGTCTATCAGAACATCGACATCATCGAGAGCTATCGTCCCCTGTTCATGGTGCTGCTCGCCGGCGATCACATCTACAAGATGGATTACGAGAAGATGCTGCAGCAGCATGTCGACACCGGCGCCGACGTCACCGTCGGCTGTCTCGAAGCCTCGCTCGAGGAAGCCAAGGGCTTCGGCGTCATGCATGTCGACGAAAAAAACACGATCATCGAGTTCCTGGAGAAGCCGAAGGATCCTCCGCCCATGCCGGGGAAGCCGGACGTCGCGCTTTGCAGCATGGGCATTTACGTGTTCGAGACCTCGTTCCTGATCGACCTTCTCAAACGCGACGCGGCGGACGCCAATTCGAGCCACGACTTCGGCAAGGACATCATTCCCTACCTGGTCAAGAACGGCAAAGCGGTCGCACACCACTTCTCGCAGTCCTGCGTGACCTCGAGCGAGGAGGCCAAGCCCTATTGGCGCGACGTGGGGACCGTCGACGCCTACTGGGGCGCAAACATCGACTTGACCGACGTCGTCCCCGATCTCGACCTCTATGACCGCAGCTGGCCGATCTGGACCTATGGCGAGATCACGCCGCCGGCGAAATTCGTCCATGACGTCGAAGGCCGCCGGGGCCTCGCGGTCTCGACCCTGCTCTCGGGAGGCTGCATCGTGTCGGGCGCGTCGCTCAGCCGGTCGCTCGTCTTCACCGGCGTGCACGTGCACTCCTTCACCACGGTCCACGAGACCGTCGTGCTGCCTTATGTCAACATCGGCCGCAACGTGCGGCTGGTCAAAACGGTCATCGACAGCGAAGTGCGCATTCCCGACGGCCTCGTCGTTGGCGAAGACCCCGTACTCGACGCCAAACGGTTCCGGCGCACCGAAAGCGGCGTCACCCTGATCACCCAGCCGATGATCGACAAGCTCGCGCAATGAGCGAGCTGAAAGTCCTCTCAGTCGCCTCGGAAATCTTCCCCCTCGTCAAGACCGGGGGGCTCGCCGACGTCGCCGGCGCGCTGCCCGCCGCCCTCGCCCGCGAAGGCGTCGAGATGAGAACGCTGGTCCCCGCCTACCCGGCGGTCACGGCCAAGCTTGCCGGCGCTTCCGCTTCGCACGAGTACAGCGACCTGTTCGGCGGGCCGGCTCGCGTCCTCGCCGGCAAGGCGGGCGGGACTCGACCTGTTCGCGCTCGACGCCCCCCATCTCTTCGACCGGCCCGGCAATCCCTACCTCGGCCCCAACGGGCTCGATTGGCCCGACAATGCGCGCCGGTTCGCGGCGCTCGGACGCGTCGGCGCCGACATCGGGCTCGGCGTGATCGGCGATTTCCGCCCGCAAGTCGTTCACGCCCATGACTGGCAGGCGGCGCTTGCTCCCGCCTATCTGCATTATGCGGATGGCCCGCGTCCCGGGACGGCGATCACGATCCACAACATCGCGTTCCAGGGGCACTTTCCCGCCTCGGTCTTCGCCGAGCTGGGTTTGCCCGCAACCGCGATGACCATCGACGGGGTCGAATATTTCGGCGGCGTCGGCTATCTCAAAGCCGGCCTCCTGCTGTCCGACCGCATCACCACCGTCTCGCCGACCTACGCGCGCGAAATCATGACGCCGGCGTTCGGCATGGCGCTCGACGGGCTCTTGCGCACGCGCGCAGCCGTCGTCCAGGGCATCGTCAACGGCATCGACGACACGGTCTGGAATCCGGCCACCGACCCCGCGCTGGCGCAAAACTACAGCGCGCTGCGCATCGACATGCGGGTGCGCAACAAAACCGCCCTCCAGACCCGGTTGGGCCTCGCGCCGGGCGCGAATCGCCCTCTCTTCGGCGTCGTCTCGCGCCTCTCGGATCAGAAAGGCCTCGATCTTCTGCTGGAGGCGCTGCCGGACCTCATCGGCAAGGGCGGCCAGTTCGCGCTGCTGGGCTCGGGCGATCCGGCGCTCGAGGCGGGCTTCGTCGCCGCCGCGGCCGCGCGCCCGGAGTTCAGCGGCCTGCGTTATCGGATACGACGAGAAGCTCGCCCATCTCTTCCAGGCCGGCGCCGACTTCATCGTCGTGCCGTCGCGGTTCGAGCCCTGCGGCCTGACCCAGCTCTGCGCTCTCCGTTATGGCGCCGTGCCGATCGTCGCTCGCGTCGGCGGCCTCGCCGACACCGTGATCGACGCCAACGAGGCGGCCACCACGGCGGGAGTGGCGACCGGCGTCCAGTTCTTTCCGCCCTCGATCGAAGCGCTCACGCATGCGCTCGACCGGGCGCTGGAGATCGGCCGCGATCCGGCGAGGTCGAGGCGCCTCAAGCTCAACGGCATGCGCTCGGACGTCTCCTGGCGCGGTCCGGCGCAGCGATACGCCGCCCTCTATCGCGCTCTCGCCGGGCCTGCCGAATGAGCGACATTCCAGCGGACCTCGGCGTCGCCATCGGCGCGAAGGGGCTCGAGGCCGCTCTTGTTCTGCCGAATGCCGAAAGCGCGTCGCTGTGCCTTTACGACGGCGATCGCGAAGTCTTTCGCGCCTCAATGGCCCGTGACGCGCACGGCGTCCTGCGCGGGCTCGCGCCCGGCTTCGGGGCGGGCGCACGCTACGGCTTTCGCGTCGATGGCCCATACGATCCAGCGCGCGGCGCGCGCTTCGACGCCTCCAAATTGCTGGCCGATCCTTACGCCTGGCGGTTCGACCGGCCGTTCCGCCTCCATCCGTCGATGTTCAAGTTCGGCGACGACAGCGGGCCGTTCGCGCCGAAGGCGATCGCCGGCGCGCCGCCGGCGGGCGAGCCCGGCTTCAGGCGCGTCGCGGCGGACGCGCTTGTCATCTACGAGCTCAACCTGCGCGGCTTCTCCCGCCTCAATCCGGCGATCCCCGAGACTGCGCGCGCAACCTTCGCCGGGCTCGCCCACCCCGCGTCGATCGCGCATCTCAGGGGCCTCGGCGTCACCGCGGTCGAGATCATGCCGGCGGACGTATTCGTCGACGAACGCCATCTGCCGCCGCTCGGGCTCTCGAACGCCTGGGGCTACAACACCGTCGTGTTCGGGGCGCCCGATCCACGACTTGCGCCGGGCGGCTGGGCGGAGGTGCGCGCGGCGACCGATGCTCTGCACGCCGCCGGCATGGAGGCGATCCTCGACGTCGTCTTCAACCATGACGGCGAAAGCGATCAGTTCGGGCCGACGCTGTCGTTCCGGGGCCTCGACAACGCCGCCTTCTTTCGCCTCGATCCCCGCGATCCGGCGGTCTACGTCAACGACACCGGCACCGGCAATTGCCTGGCGCTCGACCGCCCGCTCGTCATCGACATGGCGATCGGGGCGCTGAGGCGCTGGATGATCCATGGCGGCTTCGACGGCTTCCGGTTCGATCTCGCGACCACGCTCGGCCGCCGCGCCGATGGCTTTGACCCGAATGCGCCGTTCTTCCAGGCTCTCGGCGCCGACCCGGTCCTGGCCAAGGCGCGCTTGATCGCCGAGCCGTGGGATGTCGGCCCGGGCGGATACCAGCTCGGCCGGTTCGGCCCCGCGTTTGCCGAATGGAACGATCGCTTCCGCGACGGCGCGCGCCGCTTCTGGCGTGGCGACGCCGGAGCGCGCGGCGAACTCGCGACCAGGATCGCGGGCTCCCGCGACGTGTTCGACCACGCCGCCGCCCCATCGCAAGGCGTCAATTTCGTCGTCGCGCACGACGGCTTCACCCTTCGCGACCTCGTCTCCTACGCGAACAAGCACAACGACGCCAACGGCGAGCACAATCGCGACGGGACGGACAACAATCTGAGCTGGAACCACGGCGTCGAGGGGCCGAGCGACGATCCGGCGATTTTGGCCGCGCGTTCGCGCGACGAGCGCAATCTCCTGACCCTGCTCCTGGCCTCGCGCGGGACGCCGATGCTCTCCATGGGCATGGAGCTCGGCTTCAGCCAGGGCGGCAACAACAACGCCTACGCCCAGGACAACGCGACGAGCGCCATCGACTGGAGCGCCTCCGACGCTTCGCTGATCGCCTTCACCGCCCGGCTTATCAAGGCGCGGCGCGGCAATTCCGCGCTGTCGCGCGACGCCTTCCTGACCGGCGCGCCGTTCGACTCGAGCGGTCTCCCCGATGTGGAATGGCGCGACGCCGACGGGCCGTTGACGGAGGGCGGATGGAACGACCCGGCGGGAGCGGTTCTGGTCGCCGTCTTTGCAACGCCGCAAGAGGATGGCGTCGATCGGGTGGCGCTGGCAATGAATCGATCGACCGCGGACGTCGAGATCCGCTTGCCGGCGCCGCGCTCCGGCATGGCGTGGCGCGCCCTCATCGACACCAGCGACCCCGAGACGCCCGAGCGCAGGATCGCCCTCGCCGACCGGGCGCGGCTGCGCGCCCGCTCCTCGCTCATTCTGGCCGAAGCGCGGACCGCGAGCGGCGGCCCCGGTTCTGGCGCGCCCAGCGCCGAGACCATCGACACGCTCGCCGGCGCGGCGGGAATCGCCGCCGAATGGTTTGACGTCCGCGGCAAGCGTACGATCGTCACGCCCGAGACCAAGATTGCGCTTCTCTCGGCGCTCGGCCTCGAAGCCGGCAGCGAGTCCGACGCGCGCGACAGCCTGACCAGGCTCATCGACGAGACGCAGCGTCGGCGCCTGCCCTCTTCGCTCGTGCTGCGGCTCGGTGAGCCGCTGAGCGCGCCTTTGCGCGACCAGCCGGGCGCAGTCGACGCGCGCATCGCGCCGGAAGACGGGGCCGCCGTCGAATGGCGGGTCGAGGCCGGCGACGGCGTCCGCCGCGGCCTGCCCGATGGGCGCGCCGTCGCCGAGCGCGCAATCGCCCTGCCGGCGCTGCCGGTCGGCCGCTACCGGCTCATCGTCGACGGCGCCGAATGCGCGCTGACCGTCGCCCCGCCGAAAGCCTTCAGCTCCCCGGCGGCGCAGCGCAAGCGGTTCGGCGTGGCCGCCCAGCTTTACGCCCTGCGACGCGCGGGCGACCGTTCTGACCAGGGGATTGGCGACTTCTCGGCCCTTGCGCTCGCGGGCGAGAAGGCCGGCTCCGCCGGGGCGGCCTATTTCGGCGTCAGCCCGCTCCATATGCTGTTCCCGCGCGACCGGGACAGAGCCAGTCCCTATTATCCCTCCGATCGCCGGTTCCTCGATCCGATTTTGATCGACGCGCTCGATGGCGCGGGCTTGCCGCGCGACGCGGCGGTCGACGAGGCGCTCACCGCGCTCACGCCGGCGTTCGCAGCCGCGGCCGCGACCACGCACGTCGAGTATGACGCGGTATGGCGCGCCAAGCGAGCCGCGCTCGAAGCCTGGAGCGCGGCCTTCGCCCGCCTCCGCGCCGCACGCCCCGGCGATCCGCTCGTCGCCGACTACCACGCGTTCGCAAGATCGGGCGGCGAAGCCTTGCGGCGCTTCGCCGCCTTCCATGCGACCGCCGACGGTGAAGCTGGAGCGAACTGGCGGCTCTGGCCGCTGGAGATGCGCGACGGCGAGCCCAGGGCGATCGACAAGGCGATCGAGAGCAACCGCCAAGCCTTCGAGTTCGCCCTCTTCTGCCAGTGGCTCGCCGACCGCCAGCTCGGCCGGGCAGCCGAGACGCGCGCGCGGGCGCGGCCTCGAGATCGGATTCTATCGCGACCTCGCGGTCGGCGCGGCGCCGGACGGATCGGAGTCGTGGGCGCACCACACCATCCTCGCCCGCGGCGTCACCATCGGCGCGCCGCCCGATCCGTTCTCCATCCAGGGACAGAACTGGAGCCTGCCGGCGCCGAATCCGCTCGCCGGCGCGCGCGAGGGCTGGGCCTCGCTCAGCGCGCTTTACCGCGCCAACATGCGCCACGCCGGGATGCTGCGGATCGATCACGCGATGGGGCTCGAGCGCCTGTTCCTGATCCCGGCGGGCGCGAAGCCCGCCGAAGGCGCCTACCTCTCGTACCCGCTCGACGACCTCATCGGCCATATCGCGCTCGAGAGCCAGCGCGCCCAATGCATGGTCATCGGCGAGGATCTCGGCACCGTGCCGGAAGGTTTCCGCGACCGGATGACGCGCGCCAATATCGACGGCATGCGGGTGTTATGGTTCGAGCGCGACGGCGCAAAGGTCCGGCCGCCGGAAATCCTATCCGCCGCGCTCGGTCGCCTGCGTCGCCACCCACGATCTGGCGACGCTCGCCGGCTGGTGGGGAGGCGCCGACATCGCCGAGCGGCTCTCGCTCGGCTTCCTGACCCTGGCCAGGGCCGGCGAGGAGATCGCCCGCCGCCGCGAGGAAAAGCGGGGCCTGATCGCCGCTCTCGTCGCCGCCGGGCTGATCGGCGCCGGCCCGACCGACGACGCCCCGCTGACCGACGCCATCGCCGCCGCCGTCCATGCGCTCGTCGGCCGCGCCGGTTCGATCCTCGCCCACGCCCAGTTCGACGATCTCGTCGGCGAGACCGTCCAGACCAACCTGCCCGGAACCGACCGCGAGCGGCCCAACTGGCGCCTCAAGCTCAGCCCCGACGTGGCCGCCGCCTTCGCCAGCCACCGGACCCAGGCGATCCTCGCGGCGCTCGCCAAGGGACGGACGTAACCGTCGATTCGCCCGAGCGTTCGCCCTCGGATGCGCTGCGGCCTTTCGCCGCTCCTTGCGAGCCGCGGCGCCTTTTGACCGGCGGAGCTTCGCCGCTTAAAAGTGGCCGTCGACTCTTTCGTCGTCGTTGGATTTCTTGCTCAATGGCGCTCCATTCTCTCGACCTCGAAGCCTTGAAGGCGGCCCCGCTGGCGCGCGAGCCGTTCGAGTATTTCGTCGTTCCCGGTTTCGTCCGCCCCGAGGCGCGGGCGAAGATCAACGCCGACTACCCAAAAATCTCGGAAGGCGGGAGCTTTCCGGTCGCCCAGCTTTCATACGGGCCTGGGTTCCGCGAATTCCTCGCCGACCTCGAGAGCGACGACTTCCGCGAAGCCTTCGAGGAGAAGTTCGGGCTCGATCTCGCCGGCCGACCAAGCACGATCACGGTCCGCGGCCAATGCAGCCCGAAGGACGGGCGCATCCATACGGACACGAAGAGCAAGATCATCACCATCCTGATCTACATGAACCCGAGCTGGGAGAACTCAGGTGGTCGCCTGCGCCTCTTGAGATCGGGCGACAACCTCGATGACATGATCATGGAAGTGCCCCCGACCGAGGGAACGCTGCTGGCGTTCAAGCGGGCCGACAATTCCTGGCATGGCCACAAGCCCTTTGCCGGCGAGCGCCGCGTCATCCAGTTCAACTGGGTCACCTCGGAAGGCGACAAGAAGCTCGCGATGCTGCGCCACCACGTCTCGGCGCCGTTGAAGCGCCTGTTCGCGGCGATGCGCCCGAACGCGGCTTGAGCGCCGCCAGTCGAGGGCGGCTTGACTAATTCTGCAATCGACAGATAGTTCACGCCGTTACTTTGTCGACTTAAAAAAAATGGGAGGGATCCAATGGCTTCGCGCCACGCCGTTGCTTTTATCGGTTCCGTACTTGGTCTGTGGCTTTATTCCAGCGCTTCCGACGCTGCCGTCACCCACACCACCGCGAATCTCAATCTGAGGTCAGGCCCCTCGACCAGCCATAAGGTGAAGGCGATCATTCCCGCTGGCGCTGCAATCGACATCCACAGCTGCGGTCATACCTGGTGCTATATGGGATGGGCCGGACATGAGGGGTACGTGCACTCGGACTATCTGAGGCATCACGTCACCGTCATGGTCGCGCCGCTTCATGTTCTTGTCGTTCATGTGCACGAGCACCCTGCGCCGCAGCCCACGAAGATGGGGACGGGAACGTAAAGAAGCTTCTGATCGCGCCCTCGGCGCTTCTTGCGCGTCATCATCCAGAGTTGACTTAAGCGCTGAGGGGCGGTCGACAGGCGCGCCGGTAAGCGCGCCTCCTGCGCGCGCTGATAGAACCTCGTCCTAAGGAGCGCGCGCCGCCCAGACCTGCTTGTACACCGCGCTGATCTCGTCGGCCTCCCGGTCGCGGCTGAACTTTTCGACGACTTTCTCCCGCGCCCGCCGTCCCATCTCTTCGATGCGTTCAGGATCGCGCATCAGCGGCTCGAGCGCGGCGATCAGCGCGGCGGCGTCATCGACCGGCGCGAGCACGCCGTCGTCGCCGTCGGTGATCACCATTTCCGCGGCCCCGGCGCGGGTGGCGACGACCGCGTCGCCCGTCGCCATCGCCTCGAGCATGGTCAGCCCGAACCCTTCCACGCGCGAAGCGAAGACGTAGATCGAAATCCGCTGATACCAGCGCGGCACCTCCTCGACCGGCAATTCGCCCAAGAAGCGGATGCGCTCTGTCAGGGCCGCGGCGGCGACCCGCTGCTTCAGGCCCTCCACGAACGGCCGGTTGTCGACAGTCACGAGCCCGATCACCACCGCCGAGAAGTCGGGGTAGAGAGGCAGCAGCCGGCACATCGCCTCGACGAACAGGTCGATTCCCTTCTGCCGCCTGACCCGGCCGAAGATGCCGACGCCGTATTTTCCCGGCAGGCCGGTCGCGGCGAAGGCGGCGCGCCGGTCGGCGGGCGGGGAATAGAGATCGACGTCGATGCCGTGATGGATGACGGTCGCCGGGCGCTTAAGATATTGCGCCGCAGCCTCGCTGGTCGCGATCAGGGCGTCCATCCGGCCGATCAGGAAGTTGGTGAGCCAGGTTTTCGGGCGCTGCGAGGCTGAATTGAAGATCAGCGCAAAGCCGTAGCCCATGAGATTGAGGAAAAGCCCGGCGATCATCTCGACATTGCGGCGCGCGTGCCAGATGCGCGCCCTTCCATGGCGCGGGGGACGGAAGCGCAGGCGCACAAGATCGCCGACGGTCAAGGCGGCGATTCCATCCGGACGGTCAGGTCCCACCCACGCCGTTCGCCACCGTTCGGCGATAAGTGGGGCGATCGTGCGATTGACGGCCGTGCCGCCCGAATAGCGCCAGTTCAGATTGGGGATGACGACTTCGAGCGCGTCGAGGGCGTCGTCATCGAATTCCCGGTTCATCCCGCCTCGCCCGATCCGATTCCGCGCAATCCGCTGGCGGCAAGCGGTTTATCGCTCCGTTCGAGCGTAATACAATTGCCGGTGGATGGCTTCGGTCATGAGCGAGTACATGGCGCCGGTCGCGGCGTGGATGAAGCCCGCCCAGCCGCATAGAAAAAAGCGGTTCCAGAAAAAGATGCGCAGGAAATAAATCGGCGGACTGAACAACAATTTGAGCCTCGACGGCTTGCGCCCCTGCTTCAGCCGTTGCTCGGCCTTGAGCCGGGCATAGACGATTTCCTTCTTCATCTGTTCGTTGAGCGGCAGCGACCGTTCGTGGCGCAGGAGGCCGCGGCGCGCGATCGGCGTCTCGCCTTCGTCGGCGACGAGGCCCTCGTGGACGATGAGCGCCGGATCGAAGCGGGCGCGGCCGCGCCGGACCAGCCGCAGGATGTGCTCCGGCCGCGTCCATCGACTCGCCGGCTCCGATTGCCCGTAAAGCGTGAGCGAACGGCGCACCTTCCAGCCCGAAATGGCGTCATCGGCCGCCATCAGGCTCGGCAGCGAGGCTCTGAGCTCGTCGTCGAGCCACTCGTCGGCGTCGATGCTGAAGATCCATGGCTGCACTGCCGCATCGAGGGCGAACTGCTTCTGCCGCGCGTAGCCGAGCCACGGTTGGCTGACGAGGCGCACCGGAAAGCCGCGCCGCGCGAACTCGTCGACGATCGCGAGCGTCCCGTCGGTCGAGCCGGAATCGACAACGATGATCTCGGCAAAGCCGCGCAGGCTTTGCAGGCACTTGCCGATGCAGGCGGCCTCGTTGAGGCAGATGATCGCCGCGCTCGCCGCAAGCGCGCCGTCCCGCGAAGACTCCGCTGGCTCGACGGGTGTGACGGTCGCGGGGCTCAGGACCATGGCTTCAGTGGGCGCCGCTTCGCCGCCCCGGCGCGGAAGGCGTTCGCGCCCGTGCAGGTCTCCGGGCGACGCGCGATATCTGGGCTATTTGTCCTTTTGTGGCAAGCCCGGCGGAAGTGGCCGGCCGACGCCGCCAGCGCTTGCGCGCCGCGGCCGACGCCACCATATCGCCGCAATGATCAATCCCTTCGAATCCCCCGCCGCCTCCTTCACCCTCGATTCCGACAGCGCGAGCCAGGGACCCGGCGGCGCTCCCGCCCCGAATGATTCCGCGCTGCTCGACGATTATTCCCGCGTCGTCACCGGGGTTGTCGACCGGGTCGGCCCGAGCGTGGTGCGCATCGACGTGAAGAAGCAGGGCCGCAGCGCCGGCTCCGGCTCCGGCGTCATCATTGCGTCCGACGGCCTCGCGCTCACCAACAGCCATGTCGTCCAGGGCGCCCGGACGGTCAGCCTAACGACGCTCGAAGGCCGCGAATTGCAGGCGCGCGTGCTCGGCGACGATCCGGACACCGATCTGGCGCTGCTCAGGGTCGAGGCTGACGTGTCGCTGCCCGCTGCGAAGCTCGGCGACAGCTCCAGGCTCAAGCGCGGCCAGATCGCCATCGCCATCGGCAATCCGCTTGGCTTCGACGCGACGGTGACCACGGGCGTCGTCTCGGCGCTCGGACGCTCGCTCCAATCGCGCACCGGGCGGATGATCGAGGACGTTGTCCAGACCGACGCGCCGCTCAACCCCGGCAACTCGGGCGGCCCGCTGGTGTCGTCGGCGGGCGAAGTGATCGGCATCAACACTGCGGTGATCATGGGCGCGCAAGGCATCTGCTTTGCGGTCGCATCCAACACCGCCAGTTTCGTCGCCGGCGAGATCGCCCGGCACGGGCGCGTCAGGCGCGCCTATATCGGGGTCGGCGCGGCGACGACGGCGATCCCGCGCCGGATCGCGCTGAGGCTCGGCATTGAACAGGCGACCGGCGCGCGTCTTCTCAGCGTCGACCAGGCGGGGCCGGCGGCCCACGCGGGGCTATTGTCGGGCGACCTCGTCATTGCGCTCGACGGCAAGCCGGTGACGAGCGTCGGCGAACTCTTGAGGGCGCTCGACGCCGAGAAGATCGACCGCACGGTGAGCGTCGATTTTCTGCGCCGTTCGGAGCGGCAGAGGGTGTGGATCGGGCCGGTCGAGCGGAAGGCCGCTTAGGCGTCACTCGGGCGCTGACCGCTTCGGCTTAATCAGCGGTCCGGGAAGCGCGCGCTCAGCTTCGTCCTCGAGCGCCTTCTCATGATAGCGGATGAAACGGGCGGCGAAGAACGAGCCGATCACCGCCGCGACAAGGGCTGCCAGCGCCACCGGGCGGGCATAATGCTCGAAAGCGCGGCCGAGCCAGAAGCCGCCGAGGCCAAAGATGGTCGCCCACACGATTCCGCCCGCTGCGTTGAAGAAAAAGAACTCTTCCCAGTTGTAGTGGTTCACGCCGGCGAGAAAGGCGGCGAAAGCGCGCAGAATGGCGACGAAGCGACCGAAAAAGACCACCTTGCCGCCGTGTTTGAGAAAGAGATACTGCCCGAGCTTGAGCCGCCGCTCATCCAGGCTGATGTAGCGACCGTATCGGTAAAGGAGCGGAAATCCGAACTCCCGCCCAATCCAATAGCCGCAGTTGTCGCCGATGATCGCGGCAGCGGCCGCTGCGCCGATCACGCCATAGATTTTGAGCGTCCCGTGGCCCGCCAGGATCGCGGCGGTGACCAGAACGGTTTCGCCCGGCATCGGGATGCCGGCGCTTTCCATTGCGACGATCAGAAAAACCGCGAAATAGCCATAGGTCGCGAGGGCCCCCTGCAGATGATGCGCGAAGGCCATTCAGCGAAATGCCTTGGCTCCGGTCAGGCGGCGCGCGTTGGCGCGCACTTTCCGCCGCGCGGGCCCCGCAGCCGCCTCGGCGATGGCGGTCAGTCCCGCCGACAAATCGTGGGGCGTACGCACGCCCCCGAATGCGGCCTTGATGAAGAACGCGCCCCAGGCCGCGTGGGCGGCGAAGGCGCCCTCGACGGCGGCGTCGACCTTCTCCTGCACCATGAGTTGCGCCTCGCGCGCTTTCTCGAATCCCCCGCCGCCGGGCGCGAGCAGACTTTGGGTTCGAGCGGCGATGGTCAGCGCAGCATCGACCCCCGCCTGGGTGTTCGCCTTGGCGATGGCGAGAGACCGCGAAGTGAGACGTCGCGACACTATGGGAGCCCCCTCATTGCCCAACCCCGCGGGATGAGCACTTGCGCCACAACATGGGGGAAGATCGCCGCTGCGGCAAGTCCGGCGCCAAACAGACCTTCGGACGCCCTCCCCGTCAGCTCAGCGGATCGATGCGGTACTGAATGAAGCCGGAGCGCTCAGACACCGCGTCGTAAAGCCTGCGCGCAACCGCGTTGGTCTCGTGGGTGTTCCAGAACACTCGCGCCGCTCCGGCGTCTTTCGCCGCTGCGACGACGGCGCCGATCAGCGCCCGGCCCACTCCGCCTCCCCTTTCCGCTTCGCCGACATAGAGATCTTGCAGATAGCATTGCGGATTGATGAGCCAGGTGCTGCGTTGAAACAGGTAGTGGGAAAAGCCGATGAGCTCGCCGTCGCGCTCGGCGACAACCGCGTGCACCGGCTCAAGCGGATCGAAAATGCGCGCAAAGGTCGCATTCGCGACCTCGAGGCTCCATTGAGCGCGATAGAAGTCAAGATAGGCCCGCCACAGCGGCGCCCAGCGCTCGCGGTCGCCGCGCCTGATCGCGCGCACAATGCATTCCGGCAAAACCGCCCTCCTCGACCCCGGGCGCCCGAAAGCTCCCGCGTGTCCGAGGATCGAGGGTTTGCGGCGTCTTGACAAGCAGCCGGGAGCAGGACTGCCTTCCCGGACCGAATCGAATGCGTCGGTGATGGAGCTGCAAAAATGAACCGCTCGCCCTTCATCCTCGCCGCCGTCGCCGCGCTCATGGGCGCGGCAGGCGGCGCGCTCGCGGCCGCGGGCGTTCACGCCAATGGCGGCGAGCTCGCCATGAGGGGCGCCGAGTTCCTGATCCTACATGCCTGCGCGGCCCTCGCGATCGCTGCGCACGCCCGGATCTCCGCGAGCCTGACGTCGGCGCTGATCTGGGTCGGCTTCGCGATGGAGGCGGGCGCGTCCTTGTTTGCGGCCGAACTCGCGGCGCATGCGTTTACCGGGAACCGGATTTTTCCTTTCGCCGCACCGATCGGCGGCTCGACGTTGATCCTGTCGTGGCTGGCGCTGGCGATCGTGTTTGTGGCGGCGGCCCGTCGCGAGCGCTGAAGAATTGCCCCGATCCCAGCGGCCGCCGATCGCAAAACCGCGATGGACGCTCGCGGCTAGTTCTCGGCACAGTGGTTATGACTCTTTGAGCGAGGGATCGGGATAGGCGCGCGCCATTTTGGTTCTGGCCTTGTCGGTGGAGAACATCCAGTTGATTCGAGCGCCGCTTCGATTTCGCTGAGACTGCCAGACGTCGATCTCGGCAACCAGCCGGTCGGAGCTTTCGATTCGGCGATCGAGACATTGGCCTTTGAGCACGCCGATCTCGATCTCAACCATGTTGAGCCAGCTGGCGTGCTTGGGCGTGTAGTGGAAGTCGAGCCGTCTGAGCACGCGGCGCGCCTCGGCCGGCGGGAAGGCGGCGTAGAGAGCGGCGGCGGTGTGGGTGGAGAGGTTGTCGAGGACGACGCGGATGCGCTCGGCTTCTGGGAAGTCGACATCGACAAGCTCGCGCATGCAAAGGGCGAAGTCGTCAGCGGTGCGATGACCCGTGACCTTGACCCTGCGCCAAGAGCGGTGGGCGTCAAGGAAGACGAAGAGATTGACGACGCCGTTGCGGCGATACTCGTAGTCGAAGCGCTCGAGCCGTCCGGGTGCGGCCGGGATCGGCTGGCGCGCTTCGCCGATGAGCTGGGAGGGGCTTTCGTCGAAGCAGACCACCGGCCGCTTTGGGTCAGGCTGCTCGGCATAGAGGTCGAGCACATCTTCCATCCGGGCGACGTACTCGGCGTCGACCTTGGGGATGCACCACATGTCCTTCTGCCAGGGCTTGAGATGGTTCTCGGCCAAGCGTCGGCGGACGGTCTCCCGCGACAGACTGTCATGGTCGGTCAGCTTGACCATCGCGCCAGCCAGCAGCTCCAGCGTCCAGCGGGCGCGACCTTCGGGCGGGCTCGAACATGCGGTGGCGACAAGCAGGGCTTCTTCGTTGCCGGTCAGCTTACGATCGGCGCCTGCCCGCGGCTCCTCGTTCAAGGCGGCTTCGAGATTGCCTTCAACGAAGCGGCGCTTGGTCCTGTAAACGGTCGAGCCGCCGACAGCCACAGCAGCGGCAATATCGTCGTCGCTGAGCCATGCTCACCCTCGAACGCGCCGGCCCATCAGGCGGACCGCGGGCGTCCGCGCGCATTTCTCGAGCCCTGAGGACGCTCAAAAACGTCAAAACCTCTGTGCAACGGAACTAGTCGGACACGAACGCGAACTTGTCGACGTCGACGAGGCCCATGTCGGTGATCTTGAGATGCGGGATGACCGGCAACGGCAGAAAGGCGACTTGCAGGAACGGCTCGGCCAGCGTCACGCCCAGTCCCTTGGCGGCCGCCCGCAGCGGGATGAGCGCCTGGTGAACCTCTTCGAAGCTCTTGAGACTCATCAGGCCCGCGACCGGAAGCGGCAGTTCGGCGATGACCTTGCCGTCGCGCGCGACCGCGAATCCGCCCTCGATTTCCCGCAGCCGATTCACGGCCGCCGCCATATCGGCCTCGTCCACGCCGACGACGCAGAGATTGTGGCTGTCATGGCCGACCGATGACGCGATCGCGCCGTGTTTCATGCCGAAGCCCTTGACGAAGGCGGTGGCGAGGTTGTCGTTGACGCCGTGGCGCGCCACGACCGAGACCTTGACGACATCCTGACCAAGATCGACGCCGCGTTCACCATTCTTGAACGGCAGCGTCACCGGCACGCGGTCGGTGATGATCTTGCCGGGAATGACGCCGATCGCCTGCGTCGAGGGCCCCTGCCCTCGCGCGACGAAATCCCCCGCCGCGACCCGCCTCGCTTTCACGCTCCCCCGCCCGACAGCGGCGAGCGGCGAGCGCGCGGCGAACAGCGCGTCGTCCACGACCCGCCCGCCCGCCATCACCATCGCGACGGCGCAATGCTCGAGATCGTCGATGACAACGAGATCGGCTCGCCAGCCGGGCGCGACGAGGCCCCGGTCGCGCAGGCCGAAGATGCGCGCGGCGGAAATCGACGCCGCGCGGTAGGCGGCGATCGGCGCCGCGCCGAGGCTGATCGCGGTGCGGATCATGAAGTCGAGGTGGCCTTCCTCCGCGATGTCCAGCGGATTGCGGTCGTCGGTGCAAAAGGCGATGAACGGCGAATTGCGCTCGGTGATGATGGGGCTCAGCGCGTGCAGGTCCTTGCACACCGAGCCTTCGCGGATCAGGAGGTGCATCCCCTTGGCGAGCTTCTCCTTCGCCTCGGGAAGGTTGGTGACCTCGTGATCGGTGCGCACGCCTGCGGCGAGATAGCCGTTGAGGGCCAGGCCGCCCAAAAGCGGGCTGTGCCCGTCGATCGGCCGGGTCTGGAACGCCGCCAGTTTGGCGAGGCACGACGGGTCGCGCGCCAGAAGGCCGGGAAAGTTCATGAACTCGGCCAGTCCCAGCACCTTGGGATGATCGGCGAACTTCAGAAGATCGTCGGCCTCGAGCCGCGCCCCCGAGGTCTCGAGCGCCGTCGCCGGAACGCAGCTCGAGAGCTGCACGCGCAGATCCATGACCGTCAGCATCGCGGCGTCCAGGAAGTAGCGCAATCCTGCCTGCCCGAGCACGTTGGCGATCTCGTGCGGATCGCAGATTGATGTCGTCACGCCGCGGGCGAGCACGCAGCGGTCGAATTCGAGCGGGGTCAGAAGCGAACTCTCGACGTGGCAGTGGGTGTCGATGAACCCCGGAACCACCACCTTTCCTGCGACGTCGATCTCGCGCCGCCCGCGGTAGTCGCCGAACGTCCCGACGATCCGGTCGGCGCAGATCGCTACGTCGCTCTTGATGAGATCCCCGCTCACCAGATCGAAAATCCGCCCGCCCTTCAGCACCACGTCCGCCCGGTCGAGCCCCTGCCCCTGCTCGATGGCGCGACGAAGAAAAGCGATGGCGTCGCTCATGAAGGGGCCTCGGCTGTCCGCGATGAAGGGTCAGCGCATTGTTTCAGGCTTGCGCCGGACGCTCAAGCCATGCGCCTGATGGCGTGCTCGCCGCCGGGTCCGCGGAGTTCGAACTCGGACGAGCCGTTTGAAGCCACGCGCTTTTCAGGGCTTGGCGCGTGAGAGCGCGGCCGCGCGTCCCGCGGCGGCATAGAGGTTGAGCCGGGAATAGACGCCGAAGGCTGAACCGTCGTCGAGAAAGCCGCCGCCGGGTCCTTCCGTCTCGGTCAGAATGCGGTTCGCCTCCTCGAGGCTGAGTTTGGGGAAAGCCGCCGTCAGCAGGTTCCCGGCTTCGGGCGCCAATGCGCCGACATCTTCCACCTTGTCCGCCGTCTCCGGATGCGCCACCGCCAACCCATAGGTCTGCGTCGTGGCGTAAAAGGCCTCGTTCATTGCGGGCGCGTTGAAGCGGCCTGTGTCCTGACCTGCGCAAACCGCAACCGTATCGCCGCAGGCCGCCTCGAGCGCCTTGGTCAGGTCGGCCCTGGCTGTCGTGACGGCCGCGCGGAAGTCTTCGATGGTCACGGGAACCAGAGGCGAGGACATCGCCGTCGCCCTGGCGAAGTCCTTCAGCGGCCGACCTATGTAGGCGGGGTCGTTGGCGAGCAGATGCGCAAGGTCGTAGGTCGCGACCGTTCGCCCGCCCAGCACGTCCATGGCGTAATGCGCCCCCATGAGGATGCGGTCGTTGCCGTATTCCGCGGCCCGCGCGACCATCTCCTGATAGCGATCGGGCACGAGCACCGCGAGCAGAAGCGAGCCCATGTAGCCGTAGGTCGTGTGACCGCTCGGGAAGGATGGGCTGTCGGTCAGGTTCATGACCGGGCCGCGGTTGTAAACATGATTGTCGGCTGGAACATTGAAGTAGTCCGGCCCCACGATTGGCAGGATCGTGGGCTCGGTCTGGAACGGGCGGGAGTCGCCGTAGAGGTCGGCGCCGGGCGTTCCCGCCGGTCGCCCATAGGCCCGGCCAAAAGGATCGGGGGCGCCGTCGATATCCTTGAAGATGGCCAGGGCCTCATCGGAAGCCGGCTTCTTGCCGTTCGTCGTTCCGTTGGCGAAGAAATATTTTCCGGAGTTGGAATCCGAGCCGCTTGTCGAGTTGGCGTAGGCGATCACATCCGAGACGGATTTGGAGATGCTGGTGAAGCGCTCGCGGTCGAGATAGTGCGCGCGCGCCTCGTACGCCGCGCCCAGGGTCGTGCCCAAGCCGTCCGTCAGCTGAACCAAATTGCCGTCGGTGATGAAGGCGTCGCGCAAAGCCTGCTGCTGCTGTTCCGCAAACGGCATCAGCGTGGGTTGACGAATGGCTCCTGTCTGGATTCCGCCGGTGACGGTGAAGTTGGCGCCCAGCGCCGCCGTTCCGTCCACGGTCTTGGAGAGTGCGGAGACGGGGGCCAGGCCTTTGAGAGCGGCCATGTTGGTCGCGCTCTGCGCATCGGCCGCGGCGATGCTCATCACCAAGGCGACAAGGCCTATTCCGCATCCTGCCCTGCTCATGGCGCCGCCCTCCTCATCCCGCATCTGATTGCCGGCCTAGTTTTGCATCGCCAAGACCGTCCAGCAAGGCGACTTCGCTTTGACGCCGCCCGCCGAATCGGCGTCTCGTCGGCCATGCTCGCGCCGATCCTGTCCATTCAGTCGCATGTCGTCCTGGGCCATGTCGGCAATTCGGCGGCCGTCTTTGCCTTGCAGCGTCTTGGACGCGAAGTCTGGCCGATCATGACGGTGCAGTTCTCGAGTCATACCGGCTACGCCGGCTGGCGCGGCCGCGCCTTCGACGCCGGCATGATCGACGAATGCGTCGCGGGGCTCGAGGCGATCGGCGCGCTCGCGCGCTGCGCCGGACTGCTGACCGGCTATCTCGGCAAGGCCGAAATTGGCGAAGCGGCGCTGCGTGCGCTCGCGAGCATCCGCGCCGCCAACCCCGAGGCGGCTTACGCCTGCGATCCGGTCATAGGCCGGGCCGGACGCGGCTCTTATGTGGCCGAGGGCGTGGGCGAATTCTTCCGCGATCGCGCGCTGCCGCTGGCGACGATCGCGACGCCCAACGCCTTCGAGCTCGAATGGCTGACCGGCGAGCGGGTCGGCGACTTGAGCGCGGCGCGCGGGGCGATTGCGGCGCTGCGCCGGCTTGGGCCGCAGGTCGTGGTCGCCAAATCGCTCATGCTCGAAGACACGCCCGCCGACGCGCTCGACATGCTGGCCGGGGACGAAGCCGGTTTCTGGCGCTTGCGCACGCCAAAGCTCCCGATTGCGGTCAACGGCGCCGGCGACCTGTTCGCGGCGCTGTTCTTCCATCACTGGCTCGAGCGCCGTGCGACGGGCGAGGCGCTCTCGCTTGCGGCATCGTCCGTTCACGCCATCGTGACCGCAACCGAGACGGCCGGCTCGCGCGAACTGGCCGTTGTCGCCGCACAGGACGAACTCGTCCGGCCCTCTCGACTCTTTGCCGCCGAGGCGGTGTGACTCGCCGGCGCTCATTTACTTTTTTCGCATATCGGCGCATGACTAGAGGGATTCTGGCGTATAATCGGTGGCGCAAAGGGGAGCGCTTATGACACATTCGATCAGGTTGCTCGGGGCCGCCGCGCTTGGATTTATCCTCGCGTCTTCCTGCGCCTCGGCGCAGACGGTTCATCACCGCGCCCGACATCCGGCCGCCGCCGCGGGACATGACATCACCGTTCACAGGGGCGTTGAACCCTGGCTGACCTTGGGCACATGGGCGCCCGTCGGTTCGCGCAACGGCTACGTTAGCGACACCTTCCGACCGCCGCAGCGCGACTCGGTTCAGGGGACATTCTCCGGCCTGCGCGGAACCGACCGCCTGCCGAACCCGGTTACCCTCCCCGAATCGAATCGGCCGCTCATTATCGTCTCCCAGCCCGGCGTCGACGGGCCTCTGTTTTCCTGGTACTGACCGGGCGCGCCGGCCTTTCGAGGGGCGCCGCGGGCGCGGGACTTTCGTCTGATGGCGCGCCGGTTTCAAACGCTTGACGTGTTCACCGAGACCGCGCTCGCCGGCAATCCCCTTGCCGTCGTGCTTGACGCCGACGGGCTCGACGACGCCCGCATGCAGGCCCTGGCCGCGGAATTTAATCTCTCCGAGACGGTGTTCGTCTTCGAGCCGCGGAACGCGATCAACACCGCGCGGGTCAGGATCTTCACGCCGAAGCGCGAATTGCCGTTCGCCGGCCATCCCACGGTCGGAACTGCGGCCCTTATCGCCCATCAGAGAGCCCGCGACCTGCTCGTCACGCAGGACCTCAGGATTGTGCTCGAGGAAGAGATCGGCGACGTCATCTGCAGCGCCCGCCATCGCAAGGGCAAGGCGCTTGCCGCCTATTTCGAGTTGCCGAGGCTGCCAGAGCGGCTAGGCGGAAACCCGCCGTCGAAGGCGGAAATCGCCGCAGGTCTCGGGCTCGAACCTAAAGACATCGGCTTCGGCGCCCATGAGCCGAGCCTTTTTTCGGCCGGCGCGCCCTTTTTGTTCGTTCCGGTGCGCTCGCTCGACGCCGTCGGCCGCGCCGAGCCCGGCGCAATGCCCTGGGCGACCAAGGACGGGCCGGCGACTTATGTCTACGCGAGCGAAGTCGCGCATGCCGGATCAGCATATCACGCGCGCATGTTCGCTCCCGCCTGGGGAGTGACGGAAGACCCGGCGACGGGCAGCGCCGCCGCCGCCTTCGCCGGCGCCGTTCATGCTTTCGACCGGCCAACGGATGGCGAGCACACTTTCACGATCGAGCAGGGCTTCGAGATGGGCCGGCCGAGTCTGATCGTGCTCGGCCTTACGATCGAAGAGGGCGCGCTCACCGAAGCGACGATCGGCGGCTCGGTCGTTCTCGTGTCCAGCGGCTCGCTCGACCTTTGAGCGGGTCGGCCCGCCTCCTCCGGGTCGGCGAACTCGACCTCAAGTTCGAGCCGGCGCGCTGGGCGTTCGCCGAGCGCCAGGGGGCGAGCATTGCGGCGCACTGGACGCGGTTGAGGAAGACGAAGCCCGCGCTGTTCAACGGGCGGATTCTGCTTCTGGGCCGGCGGAAGATCGAAACCCGCTCCGACGGCGTTCCGACGCTGACGGGCGTCTATTTCGAGACCGACTATGCCGATTACCTCGCATGGGAAGAATTCGGGTTCCCCGGCGAAGCGGTTGACAATTGTTTCTCGATGGCGGCGCTGCGCGGGTCCGACGGGGCTTTCCTGCTCGGCGAGATGGCGCCTCACACCTTCAACGCCGGGCAGGTCTATTTTCCCGCCGGAACGCCGGACCCCGCCGACGTTTTTGATGGCAGGGTCGATCTCGAGGCCAGCGCAGGCCGGGAATTGTTTGAGGAGACCGGGGTGAAAGCCGGCGAGACCGCGATAGCGCCCGGCTGGACCCTTGTGCTCACGCCAAATCGCATCGCCTGCATGAAGCTGATGACGCTCGCGGTTCCGGCTGCACGGGTCAAGGCCCGTATCGACGCCCATCTCGCGCGCGACCCTCATGCCGAGTTTTCGCGCATGCATGTGGTGCGCGGCCCGCGCGACATCGACGAATTGCGGGTGCCGGCGTTCGTCGCCGCGTACCTGCGCGACGCGTTCGCTCACAGATCGGTCGGATAGCCATGCCGCCTCTCGGAGGCGGCGATCATTGCCTTCGCCTCGGCGTCATGTCCGGCGGCGCAAACGCTCTCCGCCGCCGCGATGTCGCGTTTGATCTGGCTGTAGACCGACGGGACGACGTGACCCATCGAGAGGTCGTTGTCCTGGACCGCGCGGTAACGCGCGATCTTGGCCGAGCAGCCGTCGCCTTCGGGGAGCTTGAAGCCGGGCGGCGTCACCGCCACGGATCCTGGAGCCGGCGGGGCCGAGGCCTGCGGCGCCGGCGCGTTGCAGGCGCCAAGCGCAAGAGCGGCGAGCACGAGCGGCGCGAGCGTCTTCATCGGTTTTGAGGCTCCCGGCTGGCGAATCAGGGAAGCCGCAGTCCCCTACCGACGAAAGAAGGCGGACCCCTACCGACGAAAGAAAGGGCGGATCGCTTGGCTTGGCAAGCGATCCGCCCGGCCGCTTCACCGGCTCAGTGCCTGGCGATGGCAGCGGTGCTGTGCACAGACCAGATCTCCGTGACCGAGGCCAAGGCGACAATCAGTCCGAGCACGACGCAGACCGCAAGCGCATAGTGCAAGGCGACGAAGCCGAACACCCATGGCGCGGCGGCCACCGCGAGGCCGACGACGAGCGTCACCCACTCTTCCCATTCCGCGAATTGAACCAGCGCCGCGATGGCTAGCGCAGCGATCACGATTCCGCCGACCCATGCGGTTCTCGCCGCGGCAAGATCCCCGACGAAGCCGAGCGCCCAAGGCGAGATGAAGAGCAGCGCGCCACAGACCAGGCTGATCCAGTCCTGGACATTTTTCTCTGACCCGCGCAATGAAGTTTCTACTGGCATTACAGTCTCCATGGTTAGAGGCGGCGTTGAGCAACGCCTTTGAAAACTATAGTAATTCGCGTTTTTGGGGATTTGATGGCGAACCCTCCCGGCGCTGCTGGCGGGGACGCCGGACGACGATGAGGCCGATGACCGGCAGGATCGCGATTTTCGGCTATGGGCCGGTCGGCCGCGCGATCGCGGATCGGCTGTCGTCGGCCGGGCGCGAACTGATCGTGGCGCAGCGGCGCGCGCCGCCGGACCTGCCGAAGGGAGCAGCGTTCACGGCCTGCGATGCGCTTGATCGCGAGGCCATGGTCAAGGCCGCTCGCGGCGCCGAGCAAATCGTGGCGGCGATCGGCTTTGAATATTCCGGAATCGTCTGGCGCGAGGCTTGGCCGAAGGCGATGGCCAATTTCGTCGCCGCCTGCAAGGCGACGGGCGCGCGGATGGTGTTCATCGACAATCTTTACATGACGGGCCTCAGGCCGCCCCGCTCGTCGAGACGATGCCGCTTGCGGATATCGGCTGGAAGCCGGCCGCGCGCTCAGCGGCGACCCGCATCTGGATGGCGGCCGCCGCCACCGGCGAAGCGCGCGTCGCCGCGCTGCGCGCGCCCGACTTCTACGGCCCCGGCGTCGGGAATTCGTATCTCGGGGATACGTCGATCGGTAAGCTCGCGCGCGGCAAGCCGGCGGTGTTCATCGGTTCGCCCGACGTCCTGCACGACTACGCCTATGTTCCCGACATCGCCCGCGCCGCGGAAACTCTGCTCGCCGCGCCCGACAGCGCCTTCGGCCAAGCCTGGCATGTCCCATGCGCGCCCATTCGCACCACGCGCGATATTCTCAAGATTGCGGCCGAGACGCTCGGCGTGAAGCTGCGCATCAGCGCCATGCCGGCATGGATGCTCGGCGCGAGCGCCATGTTCTCGCCGTTCCTGCGCGAGCTGATCGAGATGCGCTTCCAGTGGGACCGGCCCTACCACGTCGATTCGAGCCGGTTCGCCAGCACGTTCTGGTCGGATGCGACGCCGTTCGAGACCGGCGTCCGCGAGACGGCGCTCGCCTTCCGCGCCGCGTTGAAGCGGAGACGCTGAGGGCCGCGCGTTGGCGGCGAGGCGCGGAACGGCGGCGGCGCGATCTAAGATCTTGTTGGCAGCCTCATCTCAAAGCGAATTCCGAGCGCATCGCTATGCCAATCAGGCTCGCAGCCCAGCCCTTTGCTGAGTAACCGAATCAAACTCATCCCCATATGACCAGTTTCGTTGATGTCGAAATCTTCAGGAAACCCGACCCCATCATCTTCGTAGATGAATCGTCAGATCGCCTCTCTGGTCAGGGCGGCAGGAGAGAGAGATCTTGGTCGGCAACCCTGCCGGATGAGCGTATTTCAACGAATTGGAAACGAGTTCGGCGGTGATGAGCGCCAGCGGCAAGGCGGTTTTCGCCTGGCACAGAACAATCCGACGGACAGTCAAAAGAAAGGGATGTCGCGGCCGGCGCGAGAGCGCCCCTCAAGCGGTCACAAATCTCGTGCAGATATGCCGATAGTTTGACTGTCTCTGTTGTCGAATCACTAAGGAAGCGATGAAGCTTCCCGACGGTTTCTATGCGATCGGCAATCTCCAGAAGAAACGTCTGGGGGTTTGATACATTCCCTGCCCTCGCTCGCTGACGAACAAGAGCACTGATCATTTGCAAACTATTTGCGATCCGATGTTCTGCTTCTCCCCGACACCCTTGCAAAAGTTCGGAGGGCGAAATAGTTGATTCGACAAGCGTTAGCATTGCAACCACCTTTGAGTGGAGACTGCCACGGACTTGCGTCTATATCAAGCAATAATAAGTATTCAACTTACGCCAAGCACCGGTTTGCCTCAGTATGCGTCGGATATACAAACGGCTATTCTGTCTCCATCTACTCATCTTATGCACTTGACTGAAAGTCATAATTATGAGTAAATGACCCAATGTGAGCAGACGTGGGCTTTCGAAAGGAGAAGGATCCATGTCAGCGGAGCCTCGCGGCGAACGCCTGCAGATCATGCTGAGGTCCGAGGAGCTTACCGCTCTGGATCAGTGGCGATTTAGTCGTCACATGCCCAGTCGGGCGGCGGCGGTTCGTGAACTGTTGCGTCGGGGACTGGCGGCGGAAGGCTTCGACATCTCGGACGGGAAAACAAAATCCGGCGACTTCGGCGTCATTGTCGACGTCAAGAAAAAGGGTTGAACCGGGCGGCGATATTCGGCGCCGCGCGCGAGCCCCCGATCTTCTGCTCGCGTCCGACCACGCCGGCCCTGGGGCGTTTTAATCGTAACCCTAGAGGCCCCGCCGCGGATTGATGCGCTGATCGATTCGGCCTGGCAAAAAGACGCGGTCTTTAGCGCGGTCGATCAAACGCGTGACGCGACGGTCGAAAATTATCGCGAGCGCTTTCAGATTCAGACTGCAGGGCAAAACTCCCGCACCACAGGATTCGTCTGAGAACCGTGGAACCATTTGAGCGAATTTGCGATTACTGGCTACGATCGCCGTCATGAAATATTCATACGGATGCGCGCAAGGCCGCATAGCATGGTCGACGCTATTATTCGTTTCGTCGTCGGCGGCCTCGCCGTATCCGCTTTCGCCGTCCTTGGCGACGTTTTCCGTCCCAAGAGTTTTGCCGGCCTTTTCGGCGCAGCCCCCTCGATTGCCCTCGCGACGCTCGCCATCGCCGTCGCGCAACGCGGCGCCGGATACGCGGCGATCGAAGCCCGTTCCATGATGCTCGGAGCGGTCGCGCTGTGGCTCTATAGCGCGGGCGTGTGCATATTGCTGGAGAAACACAAAGTAGCGGCTCTGCCCGCGAGCGGCGCCATGATTGCAGGCTGGCTGATATGCGCGTTCGGCCTCAAATTCCTTTTCCTCGGACTGAGCTGATGATCGTCAAGGTCAAGCTGTCGGCGTTGAAGGATACGAAATGGCGCGAATATGGGCTTCGATTCCTTCTCGGCGGGTTGGCGACAGTCGGCGCCGGTCTCATCGCCAGCTTCTACGGGCCGGCAATCGGCGGACTCTTCCTCGCGTTCCCGGCGATCTTCTGCGCGAGCGCCACCTTGGTCGAAAAGCATGAGCGCGAGCGCAAACAGAGATTGGGCCTGCGCGGGACGCGGCGCGGACAGGAAGCGGCGGCCCAGGATGCGACTGGAGCCGCAATGGGAAGCTTCGGCCTTCTCGCGTTCGGCGCCGTCATCTGGCTGATGCTGCCCGTTTGGGGCCTCGCCTGGTCGTTTTCTTTTGCAGCCTCGGCGTGGTTGCTCATATCGATGTCTCTATGGTGGGTTCGGCGCTTCGCCCGCCATCCTTTCGGCCGCATCCGATAGGCGCAACTCCTGACACGGGCGAGATTGCGCGTCGATCTGGGGTCGTGGCTCGACCTGGACGAACAATGCTTTAGGATGCGCTTTGCGCCCCGATCGGACCGCCCGCCGCCATGACTTCGACCTTCACCGCCCGCGTCATTCCCTCGATCTCAGCCGTTGACGCCAGGGCTTGGGACGCCTGCGCCAATCCGCCCGGCCGCTCGGCGGACGAGGCCGAAGGCGAGCGGTTCAACCCGTTCATCGCCCATGCCTTCCTCAATGCGCTCGAGGCGTCGGGCTCGGTCGGCGGCCGGTCGGGCTGGACGCCGGCCCATGTCGCGGTGGAAGACGGGCGGGCGCGCCTGGTCGCCGCCGCGCCGGCCTATCTCAAGAGCCACAGCCAGGGCGAATATGTGTTCGATCACGCCTGGGCGGACGCCTACGAGCGCGCCGGGGGCCGCTACTACCCAAAGCTTCAGGTCGCCGCCCCGTTCACGCCGGTGACCGGGCGCCGGCTCCTGGTCGCGGCCGACGCGCCTGAAGGCGCTCGCGAGGCGCTGATCGGCGCCTTGCGCGAATTGCGCAAGCAGACCAAGGCGTCGTCGATTCATGTGACGTTCCCGACCGCGGAGGACGCCGACCGGCTCTCCAACGCCGGATTTCTTGTCCGCACCGGGGAGCAGTTCCATTTCTCCTGTCAGGGCTTCGCCACGTTCGACGACTTCCTCGCGGCGCTGGCGTCGCGCAAGCGCAAGGCGATCAAGCGCGAGCGCCGCGACGCCCTCGACGGCGGCGTCGAGATCGATTTGCTTACCGGAGACTCCATTAGGCCTGAGCATTGGGACGCGTTCTTCAAGTTCTACATCCATACCGGGTCGCGCAAATGGGGACGCCCCTACCTCACCCGCGCTTTCTTCGACCAGATCGGGGCGACGCTCGCCGATCGAGTCCTCCTGGTGATGGCCCGCCGCGCCGGGCGGTATATCGCCGGCGCGATCAATTTCATCGGCGACGATGCGCTCTACGGCCGCAACTGGGGCGCAATCGAGCACCGGCCGTTTCTGCATTTCGAGGTCTGCTACTACCAGGCGATCGATTTTGCGCTTTCGCGCGGGTTGCGCCGGATCGAGGCCGGCGCCCAAGGCGAGCACAAGCTCGCGCGCGGCTATCGGCCGGCCCTCACCTATTCGGCGCATGAGTTCGCCGACGCCCGACTCGCCAGGGCGATCGCCGACTATCTCGGACACGAGCGCGCAGCCGTCGAGCGCACGATCGCCTTTTACGACGGGCACGCGCCTTTCCGCCGCGGCGAAGGCGACGAGCGCCGCGACGAACGCATGGGAGAATCCTATGACGCCGACGTATGATCCAGCCAACATCTTCGCCAAGATCCTGCGCGGCGAAGCGCCCTGCGTGAAGGTCTACGAGGACGACGTGTCGCTGGCCTTCATGGACGTCATGCCGCGCGCCGACGGCCACACTCTGGTCATTCCCAAAGTCCAGTGCCGGACCCTTTTGGACCTCGACCCTGATGATCTCGCGCGTTTCATGCCGGCGGTGCAGAAGGTCGGGCGCGGGGTCATGGCCGGCATGAAAGCCGAGGGGCTCTTGCTTCAGCAGTTCAACGAACCGGCGAGCGGCCAGCAGGTTTTCCACCTGCATTTTCATCTTCTGCCGTGCTGGGCGGGCGTCGCGATACGCCCGCCGGGCGGTCCGTTCCAGAACGCCGAGGCGCTTAAGCCCCACGCCGAGAAGATCATCGCCGCCCTGGCCGGCGCGTGAGCGATCGCCGCCCGTCCGCCGCTCGGCAAGTCTCCGGACGCCGACGAACTTGACCCACCACCTGCATTACTTTCCGATCGGAGTGGGCGTCGCGACCCTGTTCGGCGCGATTCTGCTCGGTCTGCTCTTCCTGTTGCAGATCGGCCTCTTGAGCCGCGTTTACTCGGCGCTCGGCCTCAACCCCTTCGTCGCCACTCTGGTCCTGTTCGGCTCGCTTCTCGGTTCATACGTCAATCTCCCGCTGCTGCACCTGCCGGAGGAGCGGGTCGTCTCGCGCGAGGTGGTCGAGATCTTCGGCGTCCCGTTCCTGGCCCCGGTCGCAGTCGACTGGCCGGGCACGATTCTCGCGATCAACGTCGGCGGCGCGGTGATCCCGATCCTGCTGTCGTTCTATCTCCTCGTGCGCTACGGCCTCTGGGGCTCGGGCGCCCTGGCGACCGCGATCGTCGCCTTTGTCGTCCATCGGCTGGCGACGCCGGTGCCGGGCGTGGGCATATCGGTGCCGACTTTCGCCCCGCCCCTGCTGGCGGCCCTAGTGGCGCTCGCGCTGAACTGGCGATTCGCCGCGCCGCTCGCCTATATCGGCGGCAGTCTCGGCGTCCTGATCGGCGCCGACCTTCTCAACCTAGACCCTTCTGCGCGGGCTGGGCGCTCCCGTCGCCTCGATCGGCGGCGCAGGGACTTTCGACGGCATCTTCTTGACTGGCGTCATCGCGGTTTTGCTCGCCAGTCTTGTAGCGAATAGATGAGGATGGTTAACGATGTGTTGCCAAATCTGTGGCGATTCTGCCACATCCGCTCGCAAATTCAGCCACTTCCATAAGCGAGGGTGGACAGGGTCGGAATCGGACCGTATAGTCTCGACATTGTTATTAGCGGCGGGCGCGGGCGCATGTGGCGTATGGCGTCGCGTATCAAAAACGGAGACAGCAAATGATGAAAACATGGCTCAAAGGGGTCGCGATCGCGGCGCTGACGGCCGCCGGGGCAATTGCCGCGCAGGCTGCCGACCTTCCGACCAGGAAAGAGGCGCCGGCGCCCGTCTTCGTGCCGCCCCCCTTCACCTGGACCGGGTTCTATATCGGTCTGAACGCCGGCGGCATCATCACCAGCGGCAGCCGCAACGCGACGCTCGCCGTGCCATCCTCCGGCATTTGGCTTTCGAGCTATTTCCCGAACGGTATCGGAAATGGCCAGAGCGGTTTCATCGGCGGCGGCCAGGCTGGCTATAACTGGCAGACCGGCGCGTTCGTGCTCGGCATCGTAACTGACTTCGACGGCACCACACTCAGCAAGACTTTCAACTATGGCAGTTCGCCGTTTACCGGAACTGGGGTTCCATACTGGCTTTCCGGCGACACCCTGAACGTCAACGCCAAGGCGAGCCTTGACTGGCTGGGCACGACACGCGGCAAAGTCGGGTTCGTGGTCACGCCGGATAATCGCCTCATGATCTACGGCACGGGCGGCGTGGCCTACGGCGGCGGAAGCGCTCACTTCAACGTCTACGACTCCAACTATAACGCGTACTGGAGCGGCAATCCGAGCTCCACGCGCGTCGGCTGGACGATCGGCGCTGGCGTGGAATATGCCGTCACCAACAACGTCACGATCGGCGCCGAGTATCTTTATGCCGATCTGGGCAGCACGAAGATCACGGCTAACCCGAACACTTACGCGCAGCAATACTTCGGAAGCGACGTATACGCGACAGCGAAGATCAACTACAACGCTTCGATCTTCCGCGCTCTCGTGAACTACAAGTTCTGAGCGCTCAGCGCTCCGATCTGAACTGATTTTGGCCGGAGGAAAGGCGACTTTCCTCCGGTTTTTTTTGCCTTTGCCCCGCGCTCCCGAAGGCACAAGCGAATCGCGGGCTGCTATCCCCCTTCAAGCGCGACGGCCGAGCATTCCCGTCGGCGAGCCGCTTCGGGCCTGCAATTCTCACTTTGAGGGTATCGCGATTGGCTGCTGGCGCCGTCGTCCTAAGCCCGTGGCAAAGGCGGCCGAGCGGCGGGCACGGCAGATCCGGCTCCACGTCGTCAGAGGCATGGGCCTGAGCGTCGTTCCGGCCGGCGCTCAAACCGGAATGTCGTCGTCGACCCTCCGCCGCCGGTCGCGAGCGCCGGGTGGACCAGAACGCCTCTTTAGCCGTCTACGGCTCTTCGGGGGCAGGCTCCTTGGGCCCGGAGTTCAGCGGGCTCCACGCGCTTGCGCGAACGGCGTGCGCCGGCGGCAACGATGAGGTCGCGCTCGAGCCGGGGTTGGGCCGGCCCTTCCGGATAGACGAAGCTGAGCTTCTTTCCGCCCGTCTCGTCGGCCGTGACCACGACCTTGACCACGCCGCCGCTCTTCAACCGTCCAAACAGCACTTCGTCGGCGAGCGGCGTCTTGATCTGGGTCTGGATCACCCGCGCCATCGGGCGGGCGCCCATCGCCTCATCATAGCCGTTCTTGACCAGCCACTCGCGCGCTTCGTCCGTCAGCTCGATCGTGACGTTGCGGTCGCTGAGCTGGGCTTCGAGCTGGAGGATGAACTTGTCCACGACGCGAGCGATGACTGATTCGGGCAGGCGCGAGAACGGCACGATCGCGTCGAGCCGGTTGCGGAACTCCGGCGCGAACAGCCGGTCGATCGCTTCGCGGTCGTCGCCCTCGCGCTTCGTCTTGTGGAAGCCGAAGGCGGCGCTGGCGAGATCGCGCGCCCCCGCATTGGTGGTCATGATCAGAATTACGTTGCGGAAGTCGATGGCTTTGCCCGAGTGGTCGGTCAGCTTGCCGTGATCCATGATCTGCAGAAGGATGTTGAACAGATCCGGATGCGCCTTCTCGATCTCGTCCAGAAGCAGAACCGAGTGCGGATGCTGGTCGATGGCGTCGGTCAGGAGACCGCCCTGATCGAAGCCGACATAGCCTGGCGGCGCGCCGATCAGGCGCGAGACCGTATGGCGCTCCATGTATTCCGACATGTCGAATCGGACGAGCTCCAGTCCGAGGCTGAGCGACAGCTGGCGCGCGGCCTCGGTCTTGCCGACGCCGGTCGGGCCGGAGAACAGGTAGCAGCCGATCGGCTTCTCCTGGTCGCGCAGGCCGGCGCGGGCAAGCTTGATCGCCGACGCCAGCGCCGCGACCGCTTCGTCCTGGCCATAGACGGCGCGCTTCAGCGTCTCCTCGAGGTGCAGGAGCACCTCGGTGTCGTCCTTCGACACCGACTTCGGCGGGATTCGCGCCATGGACGCGACGGTCGCCTCGATTTCCTTGACGCCGATCGTCTTCTTGCGCTTGGGCTCCGGCACCAGCATCTGCGAGGCGCCCGTCTCGTCGATCACGTCGATCGCCTTGTCGGGCAGCTTGCGGTCGTGGATGTAGCGCGACGACAATTCGACCGCCGCCTTCACCGCTTCTCCGGTGTAGCGCAGCTTGTGGAACTCCTCGAAATAGGGCTTGAGCCCTTTGAGGATCTCGATCGCGTCGGCGACGCTCGGCTCCTTGACGTCGATCTTCTGGAACCGGCGGACGAGCGCCCGATCCTTCTCGAAGTACTGCCGATATTCCTTGTAAGTGGTTGAACCTATGCAGCGAAGCGTTCCCTGCGCGAGCGCGGGCTTGAGCAGGTTCGATGCGTCCATGGCGCCGCCGGAGGTGGCGCCGGCGCCGATGACGGTGTGAATCTCGTCGATGAAGAGAATTGCATCCTTATGCTGCTCGATCTCCTTCATCACCTGCTTCAGGCGCTCCTCGAAGTCGCCGCGATACCGGGTGCCGGCGAGCAGCGCGCCCATGTCGAGCGCGAACACGGTTGATTTCGGCAAGCACCTCGGGCACGTCCGAGTTTACGATCTTGCGCGCGAGACCCTCGGCAATCGCCGTCTTGCCGACTCCAGGGTCGCCGACCAGCAGCGGATTGTTCTTCTGCCGGCGGCACAGCACCTGGATCGTGCGCTGAACTTCGGCCTCGCGGCCGATGAGCGGATCGATGCGCCCCTCTCGCGCCTTCCGATTGAGGTTGACGCAATATGCTTCCAAGGCGCCTTCCTTTTTCTTTGAATCGGAATTGTCCTTCGACTCCTTCGAGTTCGCGCGCTTCGTGGTCTTCGTCGGTCCCGCGCGGCAGGCGGGAGGGATCGGCGTGACCCGGACGCTTGGCGATCCCGTGACTGATGTAATTGACCGCGTCATAGCGGGTCATATCCTGTTCCTGCAGGAAATATGCCGCGTGCGTCTCGCGCTCGGCGAAGATCGCGACCAGCACGTTGGCGCCGGTCACTTCCTCGCGACCCGACGACTGGACGTGGAACGCAGCCCTCTGCACCACGCGCTGGAAGCCGTTCGTCGCCTTGGCCTCCTCCTGGCTGTCGACGACCAGGTTCTCGAGCTCGGTATCGAGATAATGGACGACGGTCTTGCGCAACCCGTCGAGATCGACCCCGCAGGCGCGCAGCACCGCAGCCGCGTCGACGTCGTCGATCAGCGCCAGCAGCAGATGCTCGAGCGTCGCATATTCGTGACGGCGCTCGTTGGCGAGCGATAGCGCCCGACGGAGGGTCTTTTCGAGCGCGCGGGAGAAAATCGGCATCGGGCGCCTTTCACTTCTTTTCCATGATGCATTGAAGGGGGTGCTGATTCTTACGCGCGTGATCCATCACCTGCGACACTTTGGTCTCCGCGATCTCATAGGTGTAGACGCCGCACTCGCCGACGCCGGTGTTGTGGACCTGGAGCATGATCTGTGTCGCCTCCTGGGCGTCCTTGTTGAAGAACGCCTGCAGAATTGAAATCACGAATTCCATCGGCGTGTAGTCGTCGTTGAGCAACAGCACGCGATACATATTCGGACGCTTGGTCTGCGTCCGGGTGCGCGTGATGACCGCCGCGCCGGCGCCCGGTGTTTCTCCCCCTCTTTTGGTTTCGCGCGCGGCCATCAGCTGCGCGGGAGTTTGCGCCGAACCGGCGCCGAACCCCGGATAGAGCCAGCGCGCCAGTCGAGCCATTCCCGCTCGCAGCCGAACAACCAACGGATTTGAGACGGCAGCCACGGATCGACCCCGATTGATGCCGGTTGGCCCTGAACGCACATCGTTACGCACGCACGAAACTCAAGCAACTCAATCTATGTACGACGCGCAGTCAGCGCTAGATGTCGTCGCCGGATGTCAGCATTGCCAATTTGTCCGTTGCGCGCAAGACCCTCCTCGCCTCGAATGGCGAGAAGCTGCCAACGCGCGCTTTCCATTCTCCCATCTTCGCTCAATTCGCCGACTTTGCTCGGAAACGCGGCGAGAGGACAATTCGTTCGCAAACGATGAAAATAAAAAGCCGGCGCTTCGAAGGCGCCGGCGTCAGCTGTGAGCGATTTATTTTCCCGCCTCAAGGGCGAGAGGATCGCCGATTACTTCTGGATGCTCGCGTAGGCCGTGGTGACCGGCTTCAGCGCGTCGGTGGCCACTCGGGTGTAGAGCTCCGAGACCTTGGTCGCCTGGGCGACGAAGCCCTCATAGGCCTGCTTGGCGAATTCGGTCTGGATCTGAACCGCGGATTTCGACGCTGCGCGCGCCGAGAAGCTTCTCGAACATCGCGGTGCCGGCGGCGAACGCCTTCTTCGAATAGTCGGTCGAACTCGGTGGCGATATCCTGCAATCCCTTCGACAGCGTGGTCGAAGCCGAGGTGAAAGCCTCAAGCTGCTCCTTGGAGAACTTCTGGAATTCGTCGAACGTCGGTGTGGTGGCGGTCATGGCTGCTCCTTTCTCGTTTGTGTCGCTCCTCAAGTTAAGTGATAGGAACGATCTCTCAATGACCCCAATATGTGCACTGCACAATGAAAGTCAAGGTGCTTTTTTGCAATGCAGCATTTTGCCGCGGCCGACGGGGCGCCGGGGCCAGGCGGTCGCTTCAGTTTTGCCGACAAAACTGGCAGATTTATAATCAATTGCACTGAAGAGCTTAAGCGGAACTTTAACTGCGCGGGTCGCAAGGTCCCGGGCCCGAGTCCGCGATTCCAACGACTTGCGGAGGATCCGGTGATTCGGGCGTCGTTCCGTTAACCGCAGCGTAACCGCGCCGACATATCGTTCACGACCGTGTGAGTTGCGCAACGGGTGAGCGGCTTGGCCTCAGCCGTTGAGCGAAGTCGAATAGGGCGCGTTCATGGCGTTGCGTAACGGTTGCTCCCCAATCGGCCGGCTTGCTCGTCTGGCGACGGCGGCCCTGATCTCGGCTTCGGCGCTTCTCGTCGCCAGCGCGCCCGCCGAGGCCCATCACTATCGGCATTATTATCGCTATCACGGGCCAGTCGCGCGCCCCGCCCATTACGCCCATGCCGCCCGTGCCCATTACGCTCACGCGGCCCATTACCCGCGTTACGCGCATCGCGGGCGGGTCCACGGGGTCCGGCAGGTGGCCGGGGCGGTTTCAGGCTCACCGGCCTTTTCGGCGCTCGTCGTCGACGCCAACAGCGGCCAAACGCTTTATTCCGCGGACGAGAACGGCCTGCGTCATCCGGCCTCCATCACCAAGGTGATGACGCTCTACCTGTTGTTCGAGAAGCTCGACCAAGGCGCGATGACGCTTCGCACCCAGATCCCGATCTCCGAGCACGCCGCCGCGCAGGAGCCCTCGAAGCTCGGCCTCCGGCCCGGCGAAACGATCAGCGTCGAGGACGCGATCAAGGCGGTCGTCACCCGTTCGGCGAACGACGTGGCGGTCGCGATTTCCGAGGCGGTCGGCCAGACGGAAGACAATTTCGCCGACATGATGACCCGCAAGGCCCACGAGCTCGGGATGTCGAGCACGCTCTATCGCAACGCCTCCGGACTTCCCAACGACGAGCAGGTGACCACGGCGCATGACCTCACCATCCTCGGGCGCGCGCTCGAGGAGCGGTTTCCGCGCTACTTCCATTATTTCTCGACCGCCGAGTTCGACTACGACGGCGAGGTCATCGGCAATCACAACCATCTGCTCGGCCGCGTCGACGGCGTCGACGGCATCAAGACCGGCTACACGAGGGCGTCCGGCTTCAATCTCCTGACTTCGGTCCATCGCGACGGCCGCTCGTTGATCGCCGTCGTCATGGGCGGCCGCAGCGCGGCGGGGCGCGACCGGATCATGCAGAACCTGATCGCCGACCATCTCGCCGAGGCTTCGACCGCGCGCACCGCGACCGCGATCGCCGACGCCGCGCCCGACCCGGGCGCCCCCGTCCGCGAAGAGCCGCCGGTCCGCGCCCGCGCGGCGCCCGCGCCTCAGCGCGTCGCCGAACGGGATCCCGAGCCGTCGACCGGGGAAGGCGACAACGCCGACGGAGACGACGAAACCGCGGCCCCGGTCGCCACCGCGACCGAGACGGCCGCGCCCGCGCGCGCATCCGCCCGATCCGCCGCGGCCGCGCGCCCCGCCGTCGCCGCGGCGTCGGCGGCGAAGAGGACCGCCGAACGGCTGGCGCTGGCGAGCGCGCTGGTCATGCCGCCCGAACGGCCGCAAGGCCCCGAGCTCGACCGCCGTCGCCAGCCCTTGCCGACGCCCGCCCAGACGACCAGCTTCGCGCGCGCTCAGCCCGCCAAGGCGCCGAGCCAGGGCGAGGATCGCCGCGGCGACGGCTCGGCGGCGCCCGGAAGCTGGATGATCCAGATCGGCGCGACCGACGACCTCGCCAAGGCGAACGCCCTTTTGACCCGCGCCCGCGAACGCAACGGCGGCGCCCTCGCCGCGGCCAAGCCGGTCACGGAGACCGTGCGCATGGGCGACGGCAAGGTTTACCGGGCGCGATTCGCAATGGTCGATTCGGCGTCCGCCGAATCCGCCTGCCGCTCCCTCAAACGCAATGGATTTGCCTGTTTCCCCGCCCACGACTGAAGTCCTTCGAAGCCGTCCGCCTCTCAGGAGCCCTGTCTAGCCTTGTCGCTGCATCAAAACGTCCTTGGCCTGATTGACCCTCGCGGCAAGCGCGGTCGAGCCGCCATGATCTGGATGAAACTTTTTCATCAAGGTCCGATGGGCGCGGATGATTTCGGCCGCGCCCGCGCCTTCGGCGAGACCCAGGACTTCGAGCGCCTCCTTGCGCGACATCGCCCCGCCGGCGCCGCCCTTCCCCCGCCCCTGAGACTCACCCTGGTCTGCCTCACGCCAGCCGGCGAACCGGCGGTCGAGATACGCCTCTAAGAGGTTCACCCCCTCCGGATCGTCGCGCTCGAGCTCCTGGCGAAGATTGATGAGCTCCGGCCGCGAGAGGGTTTCCAGCGCCCTGCCCGCGTAGGACCCGCCGAGCACCTTGCCGGCGATCGCGCCGGTGTCGAGATCGAGCCGCATCTCGATCATCGCCGAGCGCGCCGAGGAGGCGCGTCCCGGCCGGGCGCCGCGCCCGGCGTCGCGAAATGGCGACGAGCCGGCGGCGGGCGTGCGCCAGCCGGCGAAGCTCGCCACCATGCCGGCGACCGCAGCCGCGAGGCTGACGCGGCCGCGCAGGAGCAGGAGAAGCGCGCCGATCATCCCGATCACGCCGCCGCCGTGGCGCACGATTCGCGCCGCCGCAGCGGCGTCCAGGCGTGCGAACTGCTTGATCGCTGTCAGCAAAAGAAACAGCAAGATCAGGCCGATGACAAAGTTCATTCCAGTAGCGCTTTCAGTCCGGCCGGAGGCTGAGGGGCTCGGCGGCCCGGGCAATCTCGCTCTTCTCGAAGCCGAGACTACGCCAACTTCACTCGGCCCGCATCAGTTGCCCGCATCACTTGCCCGCATCACTTGCCCGCATCACTTGGCCCGCATCTGCGACAACAACAGCCGCGCCTCCGGGTCGGCGGCCGCCTCGCGCGCGAGCGCCGTCTGGCCTCCCGCGGCATAGGCCGCAGCCGCCCGCAACAGCGCCGCGAGCCGCGCCGACGCGCCCGCGTCGAAGGCGCTATACGCCCCGCCGGTCAGGCGCGCGATCTCGCCGAACGTCCGCCTCGCCGCCGGATCGCGCCCCTCCTGGAACATGAACGCCTTGACCCCGAGCAGCGCGAGCTCGCCGGCGAGGACCGCGAGCCGGTCGGGGTCCTCCTCCATCGCGTCGCCGACGAAGACGAGCGCACCGACCCTGGCGCGCTTGGCCTCGTCGCGCGCGTGGGCCAGCACCTTGCGGATCTGCGTCGATCCGCCGCGCACGCCGATCCGGCTCATGAGTTCGGCCAGCCCCTGCCCGCCGGAGACGAAATTGGACGCCCGGCATTCGTCCATGCCGCGGAAGTAGACGAGCTGGACGTCGAGGCCGCCAAGCCCGGCGGCGACCTGGAACATGTTCGCCTGCAGCCCCTGGGCGAGGTCCCAGGTCGGCTGGCGGCTCATGGTCGCATCGAGGGCGAAGATCAGCCGCCCGCGGCCGGACGCGGCTGGCGCCGGAACCTTTTTCGCCGCCTCGACGAAGGCGGCGATGTCGTCGGCGCCGCTCCGCCGGGCGAGCGCGCCGTCCTTGTCCTTGTCCATGCGGGCCTCAAGCGTTGCGTCGAGGCATTAGATTGGGCGTTGGCTATTGAGCCACAAGCCGGGAAAGCGCAAATTTACAGCAGCCCAAGCCCCGCCAGCTCGCGGCGCATCGCGTCCGGCATGTCGGCGAAGCCGGGCTGGCTCTCGTCGATGTCGGGCGGCGCCGACTTCGCCTCGAAATAGCGCCAGCCCTGAAAGGCCCGCATCGGCCGCGGCGCAACCGCGATCACGTCGCCGTCGAGCCACAGCTTGCATCGCCCGATCCCGGCGGAATCGACGAACGGCTCGATGCCGATGACGCGCTGGCGCGCGCCGATCTGGCCCTTGATGACCCAGTAAAGCGAACCGTCGTCGAGAATGTCCGCCGCCCGCTTCGGCGCCATCCGGGTGACGTGGGCATGCCGGAGCGGCGCGCGGCGGCGCCTGGCCTCCGCCATCCGCGCCGCCATCCATTCGCGTAGGTCGGCAAGCGAATCGGCGCCGACGCAGAGCTTGATCAGGTGCAGGGTCATGCGGGGGAGCTTAGCGCAGGGCGCCGAGCCTGCCGAGACTCGCTTAAGCCGCTGTCCACCGGGTTGGCGGGAGCGACGGCGCCGACGCTGGCCTCGAATTTGCTCAGGGGATAAGATCAGGGGATAAGAATCGCGCCCGCCTTGGAGGCGGAGAAGACAGAAACGGCGCGCCAGGTGGAATTATATCTCGCGGCGTCCGCGGCGTTCGAAAACCACCCGCTTCTCGTCGGCGTCCTTCATCTCCTGATGGCCGGCGCCGTGACTGTCCACGCGCTCCTGACCAAACGCGATGTTCCCGCCGCAATCGGCTGGATCGGGCTTGCCTGGCTCGCCCCGGTTCTCGGATCGATCCTTTATGCCGGATTCGGCGTCAATCGGGTCAGGCGTCGCGCGAAGCGGCTGAAGGGGCCGGTTCGAAGTCACGATTCTTCGTCCAGGGGCGACGAAGCGCCCGACGAACCGCTCGATCGCCTGAAAGCCGCTGTCGGCAGAATCACCGGCCGCGAACTGGCGCCCGGCAAGGTGGCTGCGGTTCTCGATTGCGGCGATGAGGCCTACCCGCAAATGCTGGCCGCGATCGAGAGCGCGAAAAGCCATATCCGGCTCTGCAGCTACATCTTCCGCGCCGACGTGATCGGCGCGCAATTCATCGACGCTTTGGCGAGAGCCGTTGGCAGGGGGGTCAAGACCCGCGTCCTGATCGACGGGTTTGGCGGCGGATTCGTCCTGTCCCCCGCCTATCATCGGTTGCGCGGTCACGGCGTCCCCGTATCGCGCTTCCTTCACTCGACGCTGCCGTGGAAGATGCCGTTCCTCGATCTCAGACTGCACAAGAAATGTCTGGTCGTTGACGGGGAGACCGCCTTTGTCGGCGGCCTCAATATCGGCGACGAGAATGTGCTCGCGCGGCGCCCGGCGACGCCGGTCCGCGACACCCACTTTCGCGTCGATGGACCGATAATCCGCCAGATCGAGCAGGAGTTCGACGACGACTGGCTGTTTGCGACCGGCGAACAGCCCATTCCAGCCGACCCGGCCCGTGAGGCGATCCCTTCCCGCGACTTTCCGACGCGCGTCATCGTCGCCGGACCGGACCAGGACGACGACCAGCTGGTTCTCATCTTCCTTTCCGCGATCAATCTGGCTCGGGCTTCGATCAGAATCGCCACCCCATATTTCTTGCCGCCGGAGCAACTGATCACCGCGCTGCAGTTGGCTTCCTTGCGCGGCGTCGAGGTCGATATTCTCTTGCCGGGCAGAACCAACCATCGGCTGGTCGCCTGGGCGGCCCGAACTCATATTCGCCCGTTGCTCGAGGCGGGCTGTCGCGTCTGGCGAAGCGGGCCGCCTTTCGATCATTCGAAACTGATGACGGTCGACAGCGAATGGAGCCTCATCGGCAGCCCGAATATGGACATGCGAAGCCTGCGCTTGAATTTCGAGCTCGCCGTCGAGATATACGATGCGGAGTTGGCTGCGCGGCTCGCGGAAATCATCGACGCTCGGCGTCTTCAGCCAGTCACTCTGGAAGAGATCGACAAACGAAATTTCATCATTAAGCTCAGGGATGCTGCGGCGCGGCTCGCCATGCCCTATATCTGAACGCGCATCGGATCGAGGTCTCGAGTGAAAGTTGCTTCCTATAACATCCACAAGTGCCGAGGCTCCGATGGCATGACCCGTCCCGACCGAATTGTCGGGGTGATCCGCGAGCTTGGCGCCGATGTCGTCGCCCTTCAGGAAGTCGACCGGCGTTTCGGCCGCCGCGGCGGCCTGCTCGATCCGGCGGCGATCAGACATGAAACGGGCATGAGACTCCTGGTGCAGTCGGACGTTTCTCACCGTCACGGCTGGCACGGCAACGCATTGCTCGTGCGCAGCGATCCGATCTCCTACTCACGTTCGCGCCTGAAGCTGCCGGGGGGCGAGCCTCGCGGGGCCGTGGTCGCGGAACTGGATCTTGGCGAGGGGAAATTTCGCGTCATCGCGGCCCATCTCGGCTTGCTGCGTCTTTCTAGAGTGGATCAGGTCGACGCAATCCTGTCGGCCTTTCACGAACTTCCGGCGATGCCGACCATCCTGCTCGGCGACTTCAATGAGTGGCGCCGGCGCCGGCGCTCGGCGCTGCGCCGCCTCGAGCCGACGTTCGGGCTCGCCCCGTCCGTTCTTAGCTTCCCTTCGCCGCGGCCGATTTTCCCGCTCGACCGAATCTTCGGCTCGCCGAAGGGCCTGATCACCGACCTTGCGGTCCATGACACGCCGCTGGCCCGGCGATCGTCCGATCACCTTCCGTTGACCGCGACGGTCAACCTGCCGGCCGACCAGCGGATTGCAGCCTGAGTTTCCGATAAATCGATTGCGGAAAATCAGAACTTCGGCTAATCTGCCCTGATGAAGACGCCTGCCCTTCCTCGCGCCAACCGTTGCTGCGCCGCCCGCGCGACGACAAGGCGCGGAAAAAATCGTTTTCCGCTTCGCTGCCCGCAACCCACTGAAAAGTTCTCGATTCGGACGAGAGAATCCAAGCCAGCCCAAGACTATCCAACCCAGGTGAGCGGCGCCTTCGGCCTGAAACCGGCCGCGAGCCAAGAAAAGCCAAATGGATCGCCTGGCGAACGCCGGGAGGGCTGACAGAAACAACACGAACGGACCGTAGTCTGTGCCGCCGCTGTCTCCTCTCAGCTATCCCTCCGCCTCCACCCGCATCATCCGCTCGCGCATATCGACCTGATCGCCGACGTCGACGGTAAGATCGCGCACCACGCCGGCGTGCGGCGCGACGAGGGCGTGCTCCATCTTCATCGCTTCGACGACCGCAAGGCGCTGGCCGGCTTCGACCTTATCGCCCTCGAGGACCGCGAGCGCGGCCACGCGTCCGGTCATCGGCGCGCGGATCGCGGAGTTGCCCTCTTCCGCGGCCCCTCCGCCTTCGCAAACGGGTCGACGAGCTCGACGAACGCCTGCCGGCCGCCGGCGAAGGCGTACATTCCGCCATCCGCCTCGTAGAGCGTGATCTCGTCCCGCGGCTTGAGGCCGCCGCGATCGCCGAAGCCGGCGTTGGCGCCCTCGACGAGATGCAGGCGAGCGGGGATGCCGTCGATCGTCACATCGAGGCCGATCCTGCGCGCGCCCACGAGCTCGAACGAGTCGGAGACTCGCCACGGATCGTACGGAGCCGGCGGCGATGCGTCGCGTCCGGCGCCTTTGTCGGACAGCAGGAGCGCGGCGGCGTGGACGGCGCGCCTGTCGGGCGGATGCGGCTGGGCGCCGAGGCGCCCGAGATTGGCGTCGATGAAGCCGGTGTTCACCGTTCCGGCCGCGAACTCCGCGCTGCGCACGAGCGCCTTGAGGAAGGCGAGATTGGTCTTCGGCCCGATGACGACGGCGTCGTCGAGCTCTTTCAGCATGGCGGCCAGCGCCTCGGCGCGGGTGGCTCCATGAACGATGAGCTTGGCGATCATCGGGTCGTAGTACGGCGTGACGCTGTCGCCCGCGGCGACGCCGGCGTCGACTCTGACGCCCTTCAGCCCCTCCTCGCCCTTGAGGTTCAGGAGATGGATCTGGCCGGCCGAGGGCAAAAAGTTGTGCTCCGGGTCCTCGGCGTAGATGCGCGCCTCGACCGCCGCGCCGGAGCAGCCGATCTGGCTTTGGGCGAGCGGAAGCGGCTCGCCGGCCGCGATCCGGAACTGCCATTCAACCAGGTCGAGGCCGGTCACCGCTTCGGTGACCGGATGCTCAACCTGAAGCCTCGTGTTCATCTCGAGGAAATAGAAAGCGTCGGGCTTCAGGCCGCGCGACGGATCGGCGATGAACTCAACCGTGCCCGCCCCGACATAGCCAGCGGCCAGCGCCGCGTCGGTCGCCGCCTTCGCCATCGCGCTGCGGGTCTCCTCCGGCAGTCCGGGAGCCGGGCATTCCTCGACGACCTTCTGATGCCGGCGCTGGGCCGAGCAGTCGCGCTCGTAAAGGTGCACGCAGCCGCCATGCGCGTCGGCGAACACCTGCAATTCGATGTGGCGGGGCGAGGCGATGTATTTCTCGATCAGCACCCGTCCGTCGCCGAACGCCGCCTCGGCCTCGCGGATCGCGCTTTCGAGCCCGGCGTCGAACTCGACGTGAGCGTCGACCCGGCGCATGCCCCGCCCGCCTCCGCCGGCGATCGCCTTGATCAGCACCGGATAGCCGATCTCATAGGCTTTCTCGCGGAGGAACTTCGGGTTCTGGTTGTCGCCGTGGTACCCGGGGACAACAGGCACGCCGGCTCGCTGCATCAGCGCCTTGGCCGAGCTTTTCAAGCCCATGGTCCTCATCGCCGCGGCCGGCGGACCGACGAAGACGACGCCGGCAGCGGCGCACCGTTCGGCGAAATCGGCGTTCTCGGACAAAAAGCCGTAGCCGGGATGCAGGCACTGGGCGCCGACTTTCCGCGCCAGCGCGACAATCGCGTCCTGGTCGAGATAGCCGCTCGCGCCCTCGCCGATCTCGTGCGCTTCGTCGGCGAGCCGGGTGAACAGCGACCCGCGGTCGACCGGCGTATGCAGGACGATCGCGCGGATCCCCATGGCCCGCGCGGTGCGAATGATCCGGCACGCGATCTCGCCGCGATTGGCGATGAGGACGTTGGCGAACATGTCAAGCTCCGGGAGCGCCTTGTCTAGCGAACCGCGTCGCTGATGGCGAGCGCGCGATTGCGGCCTGCATCGGGCATGAGGCGGGCGTCGCGCCCGAGCCAAAGAAAGTCACAAATGGAGGTCACAATCCGTGCGCCCCCTCCAATTGCAACCAATGGATCGTCCCGCCGATGACCTTCATCGACAGAGCGCGCGCCTTCATCGGCCTCGCGGAGCCTGTTCCCAGCTGGCCGCCCGAGCGGCTTTCGCTCGCGCTGCAGGGCGGCGGCTCGTTCGGCGCGTTCACGTGGGGCGTCCTCGACCGGCTCCTGGAAGAGCCGGCAATCGGCTTTGACGCGATCAGCGGCGCCAGCGCCGGCGCCGTCAATGCTGTGCTGCTGGCGGCGGGCATGGTCGACGGCGGGCCAGACGAGGCGCGGGCGCGCCTGGCCCAGTTCTGGCGGCGGATGAGCCGGGCGGCGGCGCTGATCCCGAAACCGTCCGATTCTCCGTTCGGCGCCGGGCTCGAGCTCGCGCTCCGCTCGCTGTCGCCCTATCAGTTCAATCCGCTAAATCTGAACCCGCTGCGCGAGGCGCTCCTGGCGTCGGTCGATTTCGACCGCCTCCGGCGACCGCTCCCCGATCAAGCTCCTCATCGCCGTGACCCGGGTCAGCGACGGCCGTCTCAGAATTCTGACCAACGCAGAGCTGACGGTCGAGGCTGTCCTCGCCTCCGCCTGCCTGCCCCTCCTGCATCACGCGATCGAAATCGACGGCGAGGCCTATTGGGACGGCGGCTACGCGGCCAATCCGCCGCTGATCCCGCTGATCCGGGCCTCGGAATGCGATCACGCGCTCGTCGTCCAGGTCACGCCGATCAAATCGGATCGGCTGCCGAGGACCGCGCGCGATATTGCCAAGCGCATCGAGCAGATCCAGTTCAACGCAACGCTCAATAGCGAACTTGAGACGCTCAAATTCGGAAAAATGAGCGGCGCGACCGAGAAATTGCGACGGCTGCGCATCGGCCGCATTTCGGTCGACGAGGAGTTCGAGGGCCTGGCGGACGAAAGCGCGGGCAACCTCGACTGGGACTTCCTCGAACGCCTGCAAGCCAGCGGCCGGGTCGCTGCGGAATTGTGGCTGCGCCAGGATATGCCGCAAGCCGCGTCTGGCGGCCGGTCCGACAAGGCCGCTTCTTAGCTCGAAGGGAATCGCGCCCAGGAAACGCCGCTGGCGTTTTGACATCGATCAAGGTTCGAAGCTACCTTCAACGGCTAGGGTCGCGCCGGATCGAACTGCCGGGAGAGATTTTCAAAATGACAATTCGCCATATCGCATGCTTGGCCGCCGTTTTGGCTTTGGCCGCGTTCGCAGCGTCCCCCGCCCCGGCGCAGACCAATGTGCAAGCCGGCACCCTGACCTGCGATGTGTCGGCGGGCATCGGCTTGATCCTGACGCAGAAGCAAACGATGACCTGCAGCTTTGTTGGCGCCAATGGCGGGCCGCCCGATCTTTATACCGGCCGCATCGACCAATTCGGGGTCGCGATTGGCGCGGTTCAGGAAGGCACCTTGGTCTGGGGCGTTCTTGCCCCGACCAGCGGCGTGCCGCATGGGGCGCTCGCGGGCACTTACGCCGGCCTCGGAGCCCAGGCGACCGCCGGCGCGGGTCTCGGCGCCAACGCGCTGGTCGGCGGGACCGGCCGCTCGTTCTCGTTGCAGCCGCTATCGATCCAGGGGCAGACCGGCGTGAACATCGCCGGCGGGATCACAACCGTCACGCTGACGTCGGTGCACTGAGCCGACGATCGCAGTTGCCGTGCGCGATAGGCAAGCCTGCTCGCGACATGACTGGCGAGCGGGCGGAATCGCGGCGGCGCTTATGTTCAGGGAGGGGAGCAGATGACGAAGAAGGACCGGCCGGAAAACGGCGAAGACGCGGAAGGCCACGAGAACCCGGGCGCCGCGGCGCTGTCGGCCGCCACAAAGCGAGCCCAGCACGCGCTTGAAAACGCCAAGGACATCGTCGCCCAGGCTCACCTCGACGATGTCGGGGCGAAGGCGGCCGCGGCGGCGTCCAGCCTCTATCGCGAAGGCCGCGACCGCCTCGCGGGCAATGAAGAGCTGGCGCAAGCAACCGAACAGTTGAGCGCCGCGATCCGAAAGAACCCGCTCGCCGCGGTTGGCGTCGCGTTCTCAGCCGGGTTGCTTCTTGCCCTTCTCGTCCGCGGTTAGGACGATGGTGAACGACATCACCGCGATCGCACGGCAGCGGGCACAGGCCGCCGTTGGTCGCGTCGCCCGTCCGGCAGCGTTCGGGATCGTGGCGGGCGTGTTCTTTCTGTTCGCTGTCGCAGCTCTCTTCTACGCGCTGTTCTTCTGGCTGGAGCCGCTGTACGGACCGCCCGTAGCGGCGCTGATCGTCGCGGCGGTCGCTCTCGTTCTTGGGCTGCTCGCGACGGCGCCTCTGATCGTCGGCCGCCGCCCCGAGCCTGCCGCCACGCCGGCCTCTGGCGCGACGCTGCCGCAGGTCGTCTCGCTGCTGGCGCAGAGCGCATCCTCGCTCGGACCGAAGCAATCCGCACTGACCGCCGTGGTCCTTGCCGTGGCCCTCGGGTTCATGGCGCGAAGCTCGGCCCGGCGCAAAACGTGACCCCCGGCCCTCCGCGACGGTCTACTCGATGAAATAGTTCTCATCGATTTTTCGCACTTCGTAGACGTCCTTGACCCGGATGCCGACCCGATGGCGGATCATCAGGTTGGCGAGCTCTTGCCCATCGATGAGCACGACGCGCTTGGAAACCCGGGTGATGAAGTCGTAGGCGGTGCCGGGAAAATACGAGGTCGTCACAAAGACCCCCTTGCTCGCCCGATGACCTTCCAGTCCGCCGACGAAATCGCGCACTTCGCGCAGCGGCACGCCGGTATCCGGATCGAGCCGCTTGGCCTGGACATAGACGACGTCGAGACCGAGCTCGTCCTCCTTGATGACGCCGTCGACGCCGCCGTCGCCGACCCGGCCGAGCGCGCGCCCCATCTCGGCGCGGCCGCCGCCGTAGCCCATCCGCACCAGGAGGTCGACGATCAGGCGCTCGAAGAACGCGGGACTGAAGGAATGGACCCGCTCGACGATCTCGCGCCCAAGCTCGCTGTTGAGGAGCTCGAAACTGGACGCGATCAACGCCTCGGCGTTCTCCCGCATCCCGGGTTCCTCCACCACCTCGGCGACCTTGTTCTGGCTGCGCCAGGCGACGAATTCAGGATATCGCTCCAACAGTCCAAGGTCGATCTCGCTGACCCCCTCGGCGAGAAGCTTCCGGCCGCGGTCGGTGGCGCGGCAGTAGCCGCGGCGAGGCAGTTCGATGAGGCCCGCTTTGGAAAGGTAGGACCTGGCCCAGTTCAAACGGTTGCCGAACAGCGTTTGATTGCCGCTCGGCAGCATCACCTGGCGTTCCTCCGGCGACATTCTCAGGTGCTTGCTCACCTCCTCCTCGAGACCCGCGATGCTGATCTCGTCATAACGCTGCCCAATCGTCTGCAACGCCGGCAACATGAGTTGCTGAAAACTGGGCACGCTCATTGGTTTCTGATGCTCCTGATCGATGGCTACATGCGAAAGACGCCGAAGCGGGTCGGCTCGACCCCGGCGTTGAGCGTGGCGGAAAAGGCGAGCGAAAGGACCCGCCGGGTTTCGCGGGGCGTGACGATGCCGTCATCCCAGAGGCGGGCGGTGGCGTAGTACGGCGACCCTTCGGCTTCATATTTGGCCCGAAGCGGCGCCTTGAATGCTTCCTCGTCGTCCTTCGGCCATTCGCGTCCTTCGCCCTCGAGCGCGTCCCGTCTCAGAGTGGCGAGCACGCTCGCCGCCTGTTCGCCGCCCATCACGCTGATGCGCGCGTTGGGCCACATGAACAAAAAGCGCGGAGAATAGGCGCGCCCGCACATGCCGTAGTTGCCGGCGCCGAACGAGCCGCCGAAAATGAGCGTGATCTTGGGTACGTTGGCGCAGGCGACCGCGGTGACCAGTTTTGCTCCATCCTTGGCGATGCCCCCCGCCTCGTAGCGCTGTCCAACCATGAAGCCTGAGATATTCTGCATGAACAGCATCGGAACGTTGCGCTGAGCGCAGAGTTGGACGAAATGCGCCCCCTTCAGCGCGCTGTCCGAAAACAGCACGCCATTGCTGGCGATGACGCCGATGAGCATGCCCGAAAGGCGGGCAAAACCGGTCACCAGCGTCGTGCCATAGCGCGGCTTGAAGGCGTCGAATTCCGAACCGTCAACGATCCGGGCGATGATCTCATGGGCGTCGACCTGCTGGCGAAGGTCGATCGGCATGATCAGCTCAAGCTCCTCGGCCGGATAGAAGGGCTCGACCGGCTTCGCCCACTCGATCGCTCGCTTGGGCTCCCGGTTCAGGTTGGCGATCGCCCGCCGCGCGAGCGCAAGCGCATGCGCGTCGTCGCGCGCAAGCGTGTCGGCGACGCCCGAGACGCGGGTATGCATCTCTCCGCCGCCGAGCTCCTCCGCTCCCACCGTCTCGCCGGTGGCCGCCTTGACCAGCGGCGGCCCGGCCAGAAAAATCGTGCCTTGCTTGTCGACGATGATTGTTTCGTCCGACATCGCCGGGACATAGGCGCCGCCCGCGGTGCAGGATCCCATCACGACCGCGATTTGGGCGATGCCGGCGGCGGACATGCGCGCCTGGTTGAAGAAGATCCGCCCGAAATGCTCGCGGTCCGGAAAGACCTCGGCCTGGTGGGGCAGATTCGCCCCGCCCGAATCGACCAGATACACGCAAGGCAGCCGGTTCTCTGCGGCGATCTCCTGGGCGCGCAGATGCTTCTTGACGGTGATCGGATAATACGTCCCGCCCTTGATTGTCGGGTCGTTGGCGATGATCATGGCCTCGCGGCCGTTGACGGCGCCGATGCCTGCAATGAGCCCGGCGCCGTGCACGTCGCCCTCATACATGCCGAAGGCCGCGAGCGCGCCGATTTCCAGAAACGGGGAACCGGGATCGATCAGGCCAGCGATGCGTTCGCGGGCCAGAAGCTTGCCGCGAGCGACGTGACGTTCGCGGGCCTTGCTTGACCCGCCCTCGGCGGCGACCTGCCGGCGCAGGTTGAGCTCGTCGACGAGTCGCCGCCATTCAGCCGCGTTGGCTTCGCGATCGCCTGCCCTCGCAGTCAATGCGCTCTTAATCCGCGTCATCGCGTCTGAATTCCCCAGTCCCAGCTTGCAACTTTGCGGCAAGCGCCAACGTTGTTGTCGTTGTTCACCTGCGACACTGCGGGCGAAGCTATTGCCGATCTCATAATAATAATCCGCGAATGCTTGGCTTCCGCTAGAGCATGCGTAATGTTGCTTATTTGCAACATTTAGTCGTCGTCACGCGCTGTTTCCGTACACAATGTAAGGGCGGGTCACCGGCGCTCATCTTTCACTTGGGGGCGCGCGGTTCGCTCTGCGCACTCAACGGTTTTGGATCTCGTCAGATCGCCTCATAATGTTCGATCCGCCAGGGCTCCGCGTGGGCGTCGGCGATCCACGCCTTCCACGCCGGCAGGGCCATGATGGCCTCCATATAGGCGCGCGTCATCTTCGAGACCGGGATGTCGTAGACATGGAAGCGGTTGACGACCGGCGCAAACATCGCGTCAGCGGCGGAGAACCGCCCGAAGAGATAGGGCCCTCCCTTGCCGAAAGTCGCGCGCGCGTGCGCCCAAGCGGCCTCGATGCGCGCGACATCGACCTTAACTTCAGTCGTAAGCGTGATCGCCCTGACCGGCCGCCGGAAATTGGTCGGACACGCCTGCCTCAGGGCGCCGAATCCGGCGTGCATCTCGTTGGCGAGCGCCCGCGCATGGGCCCGCGCCGCCCTGCCCTTCGGCCAGATCGCCTTGTCGGGATAGGCCTCGGCGATATATTCGATGATCGCGAGCAACTCCCAGACTGCGATCTTGCCGTCATGCAGCGATGGACACTTTCCCGTCGGCGCATATTTGAGCATGTTGGCCCGCGTCTCGGGCCGATCCATGGCGATAACAAGCTCTTCGAACGGGATCTTGAAATACGCGAGCAGGATCCACGGCCTCAGCGACCAGGACGAATAGGCCTTGTTGGCGACGATCAGTTTAGGCGGCACGATAGGGTTCCGGCGCAGGTTCGCCGCGATTGATCGGCGGGCGCCGGGGCCGAGTCAAGCGGCCCCCGCCCGCCCGCGTTGACGCTGCGGTCAATCGGCTCGAAAAGCGTCTCAGCCGAGTTTCGGAGCCTTCAATTGTCGTCCATCAAGGTCGCGCTTCTCGTCGTCGCCGCTGGCAAGGGGCTGAGGCTGGGCTCGGAGCGGCCGAAGCAATATCTGAATTGCGCCGGGCGCCCGCTGATCGCCCATACGCTCGAGGCGTTGGCCGCAGGCTGGCCGTTCTCAATCGTTGCAATTGCTATCCGCCCCGGCGACCGGGCGCTCTATGACGAAGCGATGGCCCAGCTGACGCCAGCCGCTGCGGCCGTTCTTGGCCCGCCGGTGACGGGCGGCGAAACCCGCCAGCAGAGCGTTCTCGCCGGGCTTGAGGCGCTCGTTCCGGCGGCGCCGGACATCGTGCTTATCCACGACGCCGCCCGGCCTTTCCCCTCGCGCGATCTCGTCGCCCGCGCCGTCAAGGCCGCCGAACTCCATGGCGCGGCTGCGCCCGGGACGCCGATGAGCGACACAGTCAAGCAGGTGGACGCCGACGGCCGGGTGCTGGCGACCCCGCCACGCTCGGCCCTGAGAGCCGTGCAGACGCCGCAGGCGTTCGCCTTTCCGCTGATCCTCGCCGCACACCGGCGCGCCGCCGCCGCTGGCGTCGACAGCCTCACCGACGACGTCGCAGTCGCCGAATGGGCGGGCGCGCCAGCCTATGTGTTCGAAGGCGAAGCAGCCAACGTCAAGGTGACCACCATGCAGGATTTCAGCGCCGCGGAGGCGCGGCTCACGGCAAGCGCCGGCGAAACGAGGGTCGGCCAGGGTTTCGACGTTCATGCTTTCGCGCCCGGCGACCATGTATGGCTCGGCGGCGTTCGCATCCCCCATTCCGCCGCGCTCACGGGGCACTCGGACGCCGACGTTGCGCTGCACGCGCTCGCCGACGCGCTCTATGGCGCCCTGGCCGAGGGCGACATCGGGGCCCATTTCCCGCCCTCCGACCCGAAGTGGAAGGGCGCGGCGTCGGAGGTCTTCCTCGCTCACGCCGTGGACCGCGTGCGCGTCCGCGGCGGGTTCATCGTCAATCTCGATGCGACGGTCATCTGCGAAGCGCCCAAGATCGGCCCTTATCGCGATGCCATGCGCGCGCGTGTGGCCGAGATCGCCCGCCTCGAGGTCTCGCGCGTCGGCGTCAAGGCGACGACGACAGAGCGCCTCGGGTTCGCCGGGCCGGGGCGAGGGCGTCGCGTGCCTCGCGACGGCGACGATCCGGCTGCCGTGAGCGATCAATTTCCGCCCCCAATACCCTGCAGATCCAGGGTTTTTTTGGCTGAGGTCGGCCTAGCGCTCATCCCCTGAGCGCTTGACGCAACATCCGTTGCACGACGCCCGGTTCCTCGAAGCGCAGGGTGACTGGCAGGGTCACGACGGCGCGGGCGTAGCGGCCGCTGAGGCGGACGAGATCCTTCTCGGTCGTCGCCAGAAGCGCGCTCCGTCGCCCAGCCTCCTCGATCAGCGCCTCGATCTCGCGCGGCGTGTACGGGTGATGGTCGGCGAAGTCGCGAGTCATGACAATCTGCGCGCCGACGCGGCGCAGTGTGGCGTAGAACTTCTCCGGTCGCGCAATGCCGGCGAAGGCGACCACCTCGCGGCCGATCAGCGGCGCGGCGGCGACTGCGTCGGGCTCGAGGCTGGCGCGGATCAGCGGCTTGCCCGGCGCCGAGCCGGCGATCGCCGACAGCGCCTCTTCGTCGCCGCCGAGCACGATCAGCGCCCTTACGAACGGGAGCTGAGCCGAGACCGGCGCGCGCAACGGGCCGGCCGGGACACACAAGCCGTTGCCGAAGCCGGTCTCGCCGTCGACAACGGCGAAGGCGAGGTCCTTGACGAGCGCCGGATTCTGGAGACCGTCATCGAGAACGAGCACGTTGGCTCCGGCATCAATCGCGCTCTTGGCGCTTCTGACCCGGTCCGTCCCCACCCAGCACGGTGCAATCCTCGCCAGCAGCAGCGGCTCGTCGCCGACGATCGCGGCCGTATGAGCGTTGGCGTCGACCATCAGCGGCTCGACGCGCTCGGCGCCGCCGTAGCCGCGGGACAGGAAGGCGACGCGGCGGCCGTTGCCGATCAACATCCGCGCAAGCGCCAGCGCGGCCGGCGTCTTGCCGGCGCCGCCGGCAACGAAGTTGCCGACACAGATCGTCGGCGCATCCGCGCGCTCGCCGGGGCCCCGCATGCGGCGCGCAGTCGTTCGTCCGTAAAGGGAGCCGACCGGATGAAGCAGACGAGCGAGCAGGGTCGGCCTGCGTTTTGCCCAGAAAGCCGGTGACTTCACTGCGCCGCCTCGGCGCCTGGCAACAGGGCTTTGAGCGCGTGCATCGAGCGATCGACGGCGCCCGCCCGGCGCGCCACGGTGTCGCCCGCCGCCCGCGCCATCGCCCTCAACCGCGCCGCGTCGACGAAAAGCGCAATCAGCGCGTCGCCCAGGTCCTCGGGACGAGCGATGGCGAGAGCTCCGCCTGCATCGTCGAGCGCCGCATAGGCGTCGGCGAAATTCGCGACCATCGGCCCATGCAGAATGGCGCTGGCGAGCCGGGCGGGCTCGATCGGGTTCTGACCGCCGCCGCTGACGAAGGACTTGCCCACGAAAACCACGCCAGCCAGGCGATAGAACAGCCCCAGTTCGCCGATCGTGTCGCAAACATAGACTGCCGTTCCGGGCCCGATCGCGTCGCCCCGCGAGCGTAGGGCGCAGACGATGCCCTGGGCCTCGAGCTGGCGCCGAACCGACTCTCCTCGTTCGGGATGTCGTGGCGCGATCAAGGTCAGCGCATCCGGAAACACTTGCTGCAGGCGGATGTGCGCGGCCGCCGCAATGATTTCTTCGCCTTCATGGGTCGAGGCGGCGATCCAGATCTGGCGTCCCGACGTCCGGCCGACGAGCTCCGCCAGCTCGCGCCAATCGGCCGGCAAGGTTGGCGCGTCGTATTTGATGTCGCCGGCGACCAGCACCCTTGGCGCGCCGAGCGCGATCAGTCGCGCACCATCGCTCTCGCTACGGGCGAGGCACAGATCGAAGTGCTTCATAAGCGCGCCGATGAACCGCGGCGCCCTCATCCAGCGGCTGAGGGACCGCTCGCTGATGCGTCCGTTTACCATCGCCAGCCGCGACCCTGACCGCTTCAGTTCCACGATCATGTTGGGCCAGAGCTCGCTTTCCGCGACCAGCGCCGCGTCGGGGCGCCAATGTTTGAGGAACCGGCGAACGAAAAGCGGGCTGTCGAGCGGGGCAAATTGATGCAGCGCGCCCGGCGGCAGGCGCTGTGCGAGCATCGCGGCCGAGGTCAGCGTTCCCGTGGTCACCAGCGCCGTCGCGCCGGTTTGGGTGATGCGCTCGACAAACGGCAGGAGCACCGAGGCTTCGCCGACGCTGGCGCCATGAAACCAGACGAGCGGTCCCGGGGGACGAGCGAGAGGGGTCAGACCCCGACGCTCGCCGATGCGCCGCGCATCCTCCTTGCCGCGCCTCAGCCGCATTGCAAGGAGTAGCCCGGCCAGAGGCGTCGCCAGAAACGAGGCTGTCCGATAAGCGATTAGCGAGAGCGGCGCCCTCATGCGGGTCTCAGTTGGGCGCCGGGGTCGCTCGCTCCAACCATGGCGTAGGCTTTCCGGTGCGCCTCGTCGAGCCCGAGTTCGACGGCGCGCCGCGCGGCCTCCATCTGCTTTTCGTCCGCGTCCGCCGATACGCGGATGAAATCGCCGGTGACGACGATCGCGCGGCCGAACGGCAATCCAAGCGTGGCCCGGTCCCAGGTGTGGAACTGAACGCGCAGGCTTGAGACCACCGCGGTCGGAACGATCGGGCGGCCCGAGAGCCTGGCGAGAGCGACGATTCCCGGTCCGGCGACGCGAGCGCGCTTGGGGACATCGGCTGTCATGGCGACGGAGACGCCCGATTCCAGTTGGCGCATCAGTTCGCGCATCGCCGACGCCCCGCCCTTGTAATAGACGCGGTCGGCCGGGCCGCCCGAGCCGCGGACAGGAACGATGTCGAGCCGTTCGGCGGCGAGCGCCTGCGCGCCGGCGTCCTCATGGCGCGAAATGAGCACCGCGAGCCGATCCATTGTCTTCGGGCGGGCAAGCGGCATCATCAGGTGCTGCCCGTGCCACATCGCCGCGATCAGCGGCAGCTCGCCCTTGATGAACGCGTCGAGATCCTCGGGGACCGTCGTGAACCGGCTCGTGCGCTGGACGAGGCGCAGATAGCTTGCGAGCCCGAATCCGATCGTCTCCTGCGCCCACTGCGACCTGCCGACACGCCTCGCCATGGAGCACTCAGGCGGTCCGGGTCGGGGGCGCGAGGTCCGGTTCGAGAAGTCGATGGAGGTGGACAATGTAGTAGCGGAACTGCGCCTTATCGACCGTCGCCTGCGCCTTCGCGCGCCAGGCCCGCTCGGCGCTGGCGTAATCGGGGAAGAGACCGACGATGTCGATCTGGCCGAGATCGCGGAATTCGTGGCTGTCGAGCGACTTCAATTCGCCGCCGAACACCAGGTGCAGCAGTTGCGGCTTTTCCTCGACTTGAGCTTTAGGATCGCGGGACGTCATGGTCGTTTTCCTAGGGCGCGTGGGCGTCGGCGCCGATTCGCACGCTGGCCTTTGCCTTCGGCGCGGCAAAAACGCAAGCCGTCCGATGATCGCAGGCGGTCAGTTCGGTCACCCGCCGATCGCGCCGCGAAAGGCCTCGATCAGGCGAGGCGCGGTCACGTCCGATGCGGCCAGGAGCGCGCCGCGCCGCACGCGGCGGGCATTGTAAATGAGCCGCTCGCCCGAGGCGTCGATCAGGCGCGCGCCCGCTTCCTCAAGCATGAGATCGGCGGCGGCGATGTCCCAATCGTGCGAATTCTCGGCCGCGATGGCGAAATCGACGGCGCCGCGCGCGGCCATGCAGAGGCGATAGGCGAGCGAAGGCACGCGCGGCGTGACCTCGACCGGCGAGCCGAGCTTCGCCGCGATCGCCTGAACGATCGGCTTGGGGCCGGCGGCCGCGCGCGGCGGCCACCCGGCGGCGGCGGAAAGCGGCGCGCCGTTGATCGTCGCGCCGCCGCCGCGCGCGACGGCGTAAGTCTCGTCGAGCGCCGGGGCATGGACGACGCCGGCGATCGGGCGGCCATCGATGATCAGAGCAGCGGACACCGCCCAGCGCGGATCGCCGATCACAAATGCGCGAGTCCCGTCGATCGGGTCGACGACAATGAGACTGCGGCGGGCGAGGCGCTCAAAATCGTCAACGGTCTCCTCCGAGAGCCAGCCCGCCTCGGGCAGCGCGTCCCGCAAGCGGCGCTTGAGCAGGGAATCGGCGGCGAGATCCGCGGCGGTGACCGGCGAGCCGCCCACCTTGGTCTCGACGCGGGCCGACGTGCGCGCTCCCGGCCTGAAATATTCGAGCGCCACCGCCCCGGCCTCGCGCGCGGCGGAGGCCAAGAGATCGCGCGCGGCAAGCGCGTCAGTGTCGGCGTCGACGTTCAAGGGCGGGATGTCCGCAGCGGAGAGAAGAGTCTGCGCGGTTGGCTTTAGCCGCGCCCGCAGCCGCGCGCAATCGAGAAACGCCCGACCGAGCCCGCCGCGCCGGGCGTCTCGCGCCCGCAAGCGCGCATCAACATAAATTGTAGTCTCTGACCTAGGCGCCGCCTGGCCCGATGCCGAAATAGGGCAAGATACGCGAATGGGTCGAAACGGAGCGCTGTTCGGCCCTCCGTCCGAGCCGCAGGAGGCGCGCCAATGAAGCCATCGATCGTTTTCCGGCTCGCGATCGCCGCTGCCCTCGCGGCTTGCGTCGGGGCATGCCAAACCGAGGCGCAGAACATCCCCAACCTCACCGCGGAGGCCGCCAGCAGGCTTCCGCCGGACAAGCTGCCGAGGATCTTCAGAGACCCGACCAACCCTTATGGCTACCCCTACAATGTTCACGAGACCGATGGGCTAAGCCGCAATCCCGACGATTGCGCGAAGTGGGGCTGCGTCGACGTCGGCGGCGGCGGGTTTTGAGGGCGGCGTAAGCGCTGAACGACGTTCAAGGATCTACGTCTCGAACAGGGCTAAGACGCGGGCCGGATTCCCGCGGGCCGGAGCTCCAGAGGCGGAGACCGCGCCGCGTCTCCGCCTTACGTTAGAACATCGCGAGTTCCTACGCCGCAAGCGCCTTGCGCGCGGCGTCGGCCGCGGCCCGCCCCAGCAACGCGTGCTGGTCGGCCTCGTAATGGATGCCGTCGAGGTCCGAGCAACGGATAACGGCGCCGGCGTCGAGGAACGCCACCCCCTCCTGCTTCGCGACCTCGCCAAAGCGCTGGCCGAGCAGGCGGGACTTCTCCGTCCCACCTTCGAACATTTCCGCATAGCCGGTGAGCTTGGCTATCGGCGGCGGAGCGATCAGCAGGATTCTCGGCGCGCCGCCGTTTGGGCGCTCGCCGTAGGCGCGGATGAGAAGGATGAGACGCCGCGCGCCCTCGGCGATGTCGAAGGCGGACAGCGAGAACCGCTTCTTGAGGTCGTTGCAACCGAGCGCGAGGATGACGAGGTCAACCGGCGCGTGGCTCATGAGGCACGGCGGCAGCGCCTCTGCGCCCGAGCGATAGGGCTCGATCGGATCGTCGTGAACGGTCGTGCGGCCGCGGAGCCCTTCCGCGATCACTTCGAACTCAGGCCCGAGTTCGCGCCCCATGACGTTCGGCCATCGCTGCGCGCGGAAGAGCCGCGCGCCTGTCGCCGGGTCGGAGCCCCAGGTGTTGGAATCGCCAAACGCGACAATGACAGGCATCGACTCAGGGTCCCCTCGTTGGTCGCGCGCCAGCCGATGGCGCCGCCAACCGGGAGATCTAAGGCCAACCGTGGCCGAACGCCAGCCTTCGAACGCGAAACCGCGCTTTCCGGAACGGCGCCGCGCGAGGATTGATGCAGTCACCCTCGCGCGCGATTGTCAGTCAGGATGCAGGTAGTTAGAGGTCGATTTCAACCCATCACGCTCTACTCGACCGCCTCACTCCCGGCCTGCAGCAGCGCGCTCGCGATCGCCGCCCATTCGTCGTCGAGGGAAGTTCGGCAGACCGGCTTGCGGGCGCGGCGGTACCAATAGGCGGCGTTTCCCGAGTCGCCTTCCTTGCGATGGAGATAGGCGTGCACCCAGTCCCCTGCCCCGCCCTCGTCTGCCTGCGCGGAATCGTGCGCGCCGCCCCAATCGCCGCGCGCCTCGAGCCATAAGGCGCGCAAGGCCGGGCTCAGATTCAAGGGCGGCGACGATTGCGTGAGCGAAGCGCGGAAAGCGGCAAGATCCATGGCGCTCATCGTTGCGCTGAAAGCGTCCGCCGTAAAGCCTCCGTCCAGCCCGCTAACCCCAACCGCGCCGACGTCAGCCTCATCGCCGCGCCGCAACGGAACTCGCCCTTCTCCTCTCAAGTCGGAGAGGAGCGTTTCCACTTCAAGCTGAATGTCGAGAGGCAATCGCCGTAGTCGTTGCCGATTGAACATGCTGCGTCCCTTTTTTAAATCGCCGTGTTCCCGGACGCATGCCGCACATCGCGTTCTGGTTCAGTGACGGAGATCACACTCCGAACGGACGCCTTGGCCCCATTATCCAACAACCACCTTATGTTTTGCTCGGGGCTACAGGAAAACGACACGATCGACGAGGCAAATAAGCCCCAATCTTCAGTCCTCTCGCTTCGGTGGCGAAACAATGATAGCATTATGGTGTCCCCGAGGTGCGATTCGATCTCTGGGTAACCGCGTCGTGAGCGTAATTACATTTGAGCGACGCCCATGCGTAACTTCCTTGGCCCTGTCATAGGCCAATCGGGTACTCACGGGAGGGATCGCGATGAGAACCGGAACCGTAAAATGGTTCAACACGCGGAAAGGCTACGGCTACATCACGCCAATTGACGGCGGCTTTGACGTCTATGTCCATATCGACGTTGTCGAACGCGCCGGACTGATGGACTTGAAGGAAGGGCAGAAGATCAATTTTGAGCCTGTCGTGGATCGGCGAACCGGCGAGATATTCGCCGAGAGCCTTGCGCCTTTGGCGGGCGGTCTGGAAAAGACGGACAGTATTCGGGGCGAATTGAACCCCCCACCTGTGCTGACGTTTGCGCGGCTGCTGGCGAGAAAAATAGCGCCCCACCTTAACAGGATTTAGGGGCGGGGCAGGTCGCGACGCCCTGCGGGGACTGTCATTATATGACCACCGAAGGCGCGGTGCGGGCCGCCTTGGGCAGGCTATGACTGTCTATGGTGAGCTCCCATCCAGGCTTTGCCGAAGCGGGCTACTGACATAGGCGGTTAGATCCTCCGCAATCGAGCGACCCCTGATCATTTTTTTGAAGACGCGGAACAAATTCCGCTTGGGAACATTTCGCACCGGGCCGCGTTTGGCAATGCGGGACAACGTAGGTCGGGGCGACGATGAGTTACGGAGCGAATCTAAGTGATCTGATGCGCAGACGCGGTTGGAGGTTCCTTCAAAGGGCAGCGGCATCGCTCTTGGGGAAAAATCCAATCGGACTTCACTTGGCGGCGGACTGTGGATCCTAGGGTCGTGGCGGCAACGTCCTGCTTCCTGATCTCTTTCGTCCTGTCGGGCGCCGCGGTGATGCGGATTCTTGATGGGCTCCACTGGGGCGGCTCCGCCTTAACCGCCGTTTTTCTCTTCATCGGAATGTCGCTGTCGATCTACGGAGCTCTTCTTCTCATTGCTCCATCTTGATGAATGAAGCGGCGCGACCGATCAGGCTCTTTCATATTCTCTATCGCGCCGCTGGGTGAAATCGTTAGGATCACCCGATGGCAAGGCCCGATTTCGCCGAGATCCCGCTCATCGACATCGCCGCCTTACGAACGGGCGGGCGCGACGGGGTCGACGAGGTCGCGGCGCGGATCGTCGAGGCATGCGAAACCGCCGGGTTTTTCTATGTGGCCGGCCATGGCGTTTCCGAACCGACGATCGCCGGAATCTTCGCCGCCGCCGATTGGTTCTTTGGCGCTCCGCAAACCCTCCGGGACGCGCTCGACGTCAAGACCTCGCCGAACTTCCGCGGCTATGTGCCGATGGGCATCGTCGGTCCGATGAAGCCGCGCCGGATGCTCGAAGCGTTCCAGATAATGCTCGATCTTCCGCCCGACGATCCGGACGTGCGCGCCGGCAACGTCATGGCCGGCCCGAACCGCTGGCCGGACAGCGCGGAAGCCTTTCGCGCTGCGATGGAGGCCTATTTCGCCGCGATGATGGAGCTGATGGGCCTTTTGCTCTCGGCCTTCGCCCGCGGGCTTGGCCTGCCGGACGATTTCTTTTCCGCCCATTTCCTGAAACCCCTGACCCAACTGCGTCTTCTGCACTATCCGCCGCAGCCCCCCAATTCAGACGCCGAGGGCGTCGAGGCGCATACTGACACCGGCGCGTTCACTATCCTTTTGCAGGACGACGTCGGCGGTCTCGAGGTCAGGACTCGCGCCGGCAGTTGGATCGCCGCTCAACCCATTCCAGGCGCCCTCGTCATCAACATCGCCGACATGATGCAACGCTGGACCAATGGCCGCTTCGTTTCAACTCCGCACCGAGTGAGAAATCGAACCGGCCGCGACCGTATCTCTGTCCCATTCTTCGCCAATCCGGACTATGGCGCAGTGATCACGCCGCTCGCCGGCAGCGGGAGCCGCGCCGAGGCGCGCTATGCGCCGCTCGCCTGCGGTCCCTATGTCGAAGCCGCGTATCGCGCTGCATGGCCGCGCGCGGAGCAGAAATAATAAGAAGTCGGGCCCGATGCTATCGCCCCGCTTCGGCGGCCGCGATTGCAGCTTGGACCTCAAGGCGGCGCGGCAGCGGCGCGACCGCGCCATAGCCGAGGGTCGAGAGCGCGGCCGCGACATTGGCGAACCTCGCGGCGGCGAACGGATCACCACGCTGGACGTATTCGGCGAGAAAGGCGCCGTCGAAGCAATCGCCCGCTCCGGTCGCGTCCACCGCGGCCACCGAATAGCCGGCGATGCGTTCTCGACGCTTGAGCGTCGCCGCGATCGCCCCTTCCCTGCCGAGCTTGAGCACCACTACCGGCGCGCCGAGCCTGAGATAGAAATCGACGATTGCGTCGGCTTCGGTTCGGCCGGTCAGCGCCTGCCCGTCATCGAGACCCGGGAGGGCGATGTCGCATGAGCGCATCGCCTCGTGAATGATCGCCCGCGCCCGCCTGAGCGGCCACAGCTTGAGCCTGAAGTTCGGGTCGTATGAGACGAGCCTCTTGGCGTCATGGGCGATGTCGATGGCGGCGAAAACAGCATCGGCGGCCGACGATGAGATCGCCTGACTGATGCCGGAAACGTGAAGGATCTTGGTCGCCCGGATGCGCCCGTCCGGCAGGTCGCTTTCGCTGATCCGGCTCGCCGCCGATCCTGCGCGCATGTAGGAGAACTCATGGCCTTTTGGGCCATGGGTGACGAAGTAGAGCCCGGTATGCGCGCCTCCGTTGACCACGATCCGGCTCGCGTCGACGCCTTCGTCGAGCCAGAGCTCCGTCAGCGCCTGCCCGAACCGGTCGGCGCCGACGGCGGTGAAATAGGCGGCGTCGGCCCCGAGCCGCGCCGCGGCGATCATTGCATTCGAGGTGTCGCCCCCGAACCCCTGCACGAAGGGCGCGCCCTCCTTGGGCTGGTTGAGCTCGACCAGGGCCTCGCCGATCGCCAGGAGATCCGACATATCCTACCTCGTGGCGATAGCCACCGCGGCCCCAGCCATCAGTCCGCCTGCGGCGCGATGGACGAACTTCATCGCTCGCGTCGAATTCAGCAGCGCGCACGCCCGGTTCGCCGCAAGCGCATAAAGCGCCAGGGTCGAGAATATCACCACCCCGCAGACGGCGGCGAGCTCGAGCAGCGCCGTCAGGCTCAGCGTCCTGACGTCGACGACGAGCGGCATGATCGACAGGAAAAACACCATCACCTTGGGATTGCCGAGGGTCAGCGACAGCGAGGAAAGAAACGCGCGCCAGGCGCGCGAGGCCGGCGGTCGCCCATCCGCCAAGACGACGGGCGCGGTCGCCATCTTCCACGCGAGATAAAGCAGATAGGCGGCGCCGGCGAGCTTGATCGCGACAAAAACGCCGGCGAAGGTCTTGGCGACGACAGCAAGGCCGGTCGCGGCGAGCATGAGCCAGAACATATCGCCGACGAAGTAACCCGCGATGAACGGGGCCACGCCCGCCAGTCCCTGGCCCATCACTCGGGCGACGAGCGCGGCAATGCCCGGTCCGGGCGTCGCCACCGCCGCGAAATAGACGGCGGCGAAAATGAGGAGCGAGGTGAGCGTCATGTGGGCCGCCTGACTTTGCGCCGCGCAAGCGCGTTAAGCGCCTCGACCAGGGAGGAAAAGAACATTGCCGCGTAAATATAGCCTCTTTCGATATGAAAGCCGAAACCGTCGGCGATCAGCGTCATGCCGATCATGAGCAGGAAGCTCAGCGCCAGCATCAGGACCGTCGGATTGCGGTTGATGAACGCCGCGAGCGGGCCGGAGGCTGCAATCATCACCCCGATCGCGGCGACGACGGCCGCCACCATGATCGGAAACTGATCGGTCATGCCGACCGCGGTGATGATATTGTCGACCGAGAAGACGATATCGATGACGATGATCTGGATGAGACCGGCCGTCAGGCTGAGCGGCGCCCGGGTCTTCGCTTCATCGCCCTCGCCGTCCGGCTCCACCTTGTGGTGGATCTCCGTGGTCGCCTTCCAGACCAGGAACAGTCCGCCGGCCAGCAGCAGGAGATCGCGGACGGAGAACGCGTGTCCGAACACCGTTGCGACCGGTTCCCTGAGCCGCACGACCCAGGATGCGGAGGCCAGAAACGCCAGGCGAAACAGAAGCGCGAGCGACAGGCCGAGGCTGCGCGCCAAACGCCGACGATGCTCGTCGATCCGGTTCGACAACAGCGCGATGAACACGAGGTTGTCGAGGCCGAGCACGACCTCCATCGCGAACAGGGCCGCGAGCGCCGCCCAAGCGGCGGGATCGGCCGCGAGCTCAAGAAGATTGTCCATGCGCCGCTCCGCCCGGCCCTCGGATCTCGTCCGCGCGACGGTCGGCGGCGCCCCAGTCTACGGCGCCAAGTTTGTCGATTCCATGCTCACGGCCGCGATCCGGCGCGAGGCCCCGACGACCGGCGCCTCGCCATCGCGCCGCGGGCGCGCGCCGCCCGCCGCTTACTTCAGCGCGCCGCCCACCTCGGTGAACACCGTGCTGACCTGCGTGCCGACATATTGGACGGCGACGATGATGAAAACCGCGATCAGGCTCGCGATCAGCGCGTATTCGATCGCCGTCACGCCGGATTCATCGCCCAGAAAGTTTTGAACTCGAGTTCATCGGATTCTCCACATGTTCGACGGGCGCGCCCCATGTCCAAGGCGCGAGGTCCCGCTCACGGAGAAAAATCCCAGTAAGCGATTACCTTAGCTTGGATGTGATTGCTAAAATTCTCGCGAACCTTCGTCACGAGGGCATGATCTGGCTTTAATGATTAATTTCGCGTCCGCCGCGGCTTACGAATCGGCATGCGCCCTCGCGGCCTCGACCGCCTCCTCGACCTGCCCGAGCCGGTCCTTGCCGAAGAACATTTCTCCGCCGACGAAGAACGTCGGGATCCCGAACACGCCGCGTCCGACCGCGGCGGCGGTGTTGTCGGCGAGCTTCTGCTTGACCGGATCGGTTTGAGCCGCCGCCAACAAGCTCGCCGAATCGAGACCCGCGGAATCGATGCGCCGCGCCAGAACCTCCTTGTCGTCGAGCTTGAGGCCCTCCTCCCACATTCCCGCAAGACCCATCTCGAGATAAGCGGCGCTCGCGCCGGCCTCCTGCGCGGCGATGAGGCCGCGCATCAGCATCAGCGTGTTGACCGGAAAATGCGGGTTGAGGCGGAATTTCTCGAATCGATGCCTCGCGACGAAGCGGCGCAGCTCCAGCATTTCGTACTCGAACTTGCCCTTGATCGGCGCGAAGGCGATGGCCGGCGCCAGGTTCCCGGTCGCCTTGAAGATGCCGCCGAGCAGGCAGGGCTTGATGACGAGCCGAGCCCCCGTTCGCTCGAGGATCGGCGGCAGCGCGCGATAGGCGAGATAGGCGTTGGGGCTGCCGAAATCGAATATGAACTCGATCGTCGCGCTCATCACCACGTTTCCTTCCACGGCCGCAAGTCCATTTCGAAAGTCCAGGCGCCGCGCTTCTGGTTATGCAGCCAGACGTAGTTCCGGGCGATCTCGTCGGGCGCCAGAATCTCCTCCCGCGCCAGTCGCTCGGCGGCGTCCGGCAACAGGCCACGGATGAAGGCGCCGTCGATTGCGCCGTCGATGACGATATGGGCGACATGCACGCCCTTCGGCCCCAATTCGCGAGCGAGACTCTGCGCCAGAGCGCGCAGCGCATGCTTCGCCCCGGCAAAGGCGGAAAAGCCGGCGCCGCCGCGCAGGCTCGCGGTCGCGCCGGTGAACAGGATCGTTCCGCTACCGCGCTCGATCATCGCCCGCGCCGCCTCGCGGCTGGTCAGGAATCCGGCGAGCGCCGCCATTTCCCAGACCTTGGAATAGACCTGCGTCGTCGTCTCGACGACCGGGAAACGCACGTTCGCGCCGATGTTGAAGACGAGGACCTCGATTGGGCCGATCTCCCGCTCGACCCGCTCGACGAGCGCCGCGACATCGGCTTCGACCCGCGCGTCGAGCCCGAAAGCATAAGCCTTGCCGCCCTCGGCGCGGATCGCCTCCGCCAGCGTGTCGACGGCTTCGGTGTGGCGCGGCCGCCGCGTCACGCAGACGCTGAGGCCCTCGCGGGCGAAGGCCCGCGCGACCGAAGCGCCAAGCCCGTCGCCGGCCCCGATCACGAGACACACGCCGCGCGCCGGCCCGCTCATCGCGCGCTCGCGTCAGCTTGACGCCCGCGCGGCAACACCCAGAAGACGATCAGGCCCTGCGCCAGATAGTAAGTCGGCAGCGTCCATTGATCGGCCGGCCAGCCGACATTGCCAAATTTCGCGAACGCGATCGTCACGTCCGACAGCATGAAGATGAGCGCCCCGATCGCGACCGCAGTCGCGGCGCCGGCTTCAAGCACGATCGCACGTCCGGCCGCCTGCCCCGCCATCAGCGCGATCACCGCGACATAGACCGCAACCGGCGCCTTCAGCTCCGGGGCGACCCCCGGCCAGACATAGGCAAGCACGACAGCGGCGAACGCCGCGATTCCCGCCAGAGCCGCACGCGAGGGCAGAAAGCCGACGCCGCGGGAAAAGGCGGCGATGTAGAAGACATGCGCCGTCAGAAAGGCGACCAGACCGGCCAGGAAAAGCGATGGCTTGAGCAGCAGCGTATCGCCGATCAGCGACGCCGCCAACGCCAGGAGGACCAGGCGCTTGACGTCCATTGGTCCCTGACGCAGCGCAAAGACCAGGATCAAGAGCGCCATCGCGAGAGGCTTAATCGCGCCTTCGACGAGCGGCCAGTCGAGCGCGAAAGCGGCGCATGTGGATGCGGCGGCAAAGACATAGAGCGCTTCGCAAACCGAGATCCGCCCGTCGAGGAGCGCCCCGATCGCCCACAGGGTCGCGGTCAGCGCGAGAAACACGCCGACGCCGTTGGCGAGCGGCATATGCGGCGCGGCGAGCAGAAAAGCGGCGGTCGCGCCGATCATCGCGATGAGCGCCGCCGATGCGAGGATCGACGCTGCGCGCCCTACCGGGGGATCGTAGGCGACGACCGCGTATGGATCATACCGGGGCGGATCGGCTGGCCTGAGATTGGCCGGGAGCCAGCCGGGGGCCATGAACCAGACGCGGATCCTGTCGCGCCAGTCGGTCGCCCGGCGGCAAAGGTCGAGCATGGTCCGGTAATAGGCGAGGTTGGCGGAGATCGGATCGAACGCGCCAAGCCCGCCCCGAACGCCGAAGACCGGCTGTTCGACCTCGTCCTCGTAGGTGCCGAACAGGCGATCCCAGAGAATGAAGATGCCGCCGTAGTTCTTGTCGAGATATTGGTCGTTGACCCCGTGATGGACGCGATGGTTCGAGGGCGAGGCGAAGACGCGATCGAACCAGCCGAGCTTGCCGATAAGCTCGGTATGAATCCAGAACTGGTACAGGAGGTCGATCAGGCCGACCGTGACGAACACGACCGGAGGAACGCCGGCAATCGCCATCGGCAGGTAAAAGATCCAGCCGAGCAAGACGCCCGAACTCGGCTGCCGCAAGGCCGTCGAGAGATTGAAGGCTTCGCTCTGGTGATGGACGACATGGGCGGCCCAGAAGATGCCGACCTCATGGTCGATGCGATGGTTCCAGTAGTAGAAGAAATCGTAGGCGATCAGCGCCCCGACCCAAACTCGCCAGTCATCCGCTTGAAGGGCAAGCAGCGAAAAGTGATTGTAGACAAGGATGTAGATTCCGACGCTCAGGACCAGCATGAAGACGCCGGAAATCTGACTCAGGATGCCGGCCGCAAGCGACCCGATCGCGTCGTTGAGCCGGTAGACGCTGCGTCCCAACGCGAGGGAGATCCCGAACTCCGCCGCCATCAGGGCGACGAACACCGGAATGGCGTAGACGATGACGTTCAAGCGGCTCCTCCCACGGGCGCCCTTCTACAAAGCGCCCTGCCTCACATCAACGCCTGCAGGCCCCCAAACACGCCGACCGCGGACACAAGCGCAGACACGGCGACGATCAGGCCGAGATACCAGCCCTTGAGTTGGTAGGGCTCCGGCAGCGCCTTGACCGCCAGCGCGACCAAAAAGCCGATGACGAGCGGCATCAGGAAGGCGTTGAGGACCTGGGCGACGATATTGAGCCAGACGAGGTTCGAGGCCAGCCACACGACGGCGCATGAGCCGATCACGCCCGCCGCATAGACGGCGTAGAACCACCCCGCCTCGAACGGCCGATATTCGAGCGACCGGCGATATCCGGCGACTTCCCCGACGCCCCAGGCGAGCGCCAGCGACGACACGATCGCCGCGACGAGCGAAGCTCCAAGCACGCCCGCGCCGAACACCAGCCGCCCCGCGCTCTCGCCGAGGACGGGCGTGAGCGCGCGGCTGATTTCGCCCACGCTCGTCAGGCTCGCGGTTGGCGATCCGGTGGCGAAAGCGGCGGCGGCGGCGACCAGCACCGCGCCGGTCAGGCACTGGGTCAGGACCGCGCCGATGCCCGTATCCCAGCGCGCATGGACGAGGTCGCGGGGCTTGAGCCTTTTGTCGACGGTCGCCGACTGCTGGTAGAAGATCATCCAGGGGTTGAAGGTCGCGCCGATGACCGCCGCGGTGAGAAGCAGGAAGTCGCTGTTGCGGATCGGCAGGTCGATCGCGTCCCTCGCCAGCGCCGCAAAGCCGGGGTGAGCGCGCCAAGCGACGACGAAAAAGGCGAGCTCGAAGAGGCCGATGATAAGCGCGGCCCGCTCGACCCGCTTATACGAGCCGCTGGCGACGATGATCAGCAATGTGGCCGCCGCGAGCGGGAGCGTCAGAGCGCGCGAGAGGCCGAACAATTCGCCGACGCCGGCGACACCGGTGAACTCGGTGATCAGTGAACCGATGACCGCCGCCGCCAGACCGAGAGTCGAAACATAGGCCCAACCGGCGCCGAACCGTTCGCGGATGAGCTCGCCGTGGCCGCGGCCGGTGTAGAGCCCGAGCCGCACGGTCAATTCCTGAACCATGTACAGCATCGGAATGAGCAGGAGCACGAGCGGCAGCAGGCGATAGCCCCACTGCGCGCCGGCCTGCGCGGCGGTCACGACGTTGCCGGCGTCCGTGTCAGCGAGCATCACCAGGAGGCCGGGGCCCCAGATCGCAAGCGAGCGGGTAAAGGAGGCGGCGCGGACGGCGTCCGGCTGCGCTTCAGCCTTCATCGTGCGGCTATCATTCCTGCGATCTCCTGGGGCTCGTCGCGCCGTCCGGCCGAAGGAACTCCGGCGGAGCAGAGCCGCTTGCCCGGCCGTCCGACTAAGGGGACGAGGAAAGGAAAGTCAATTGCGCCAAAGCGCCCGCTTGAAGCGCGCCGAGGCCAGATCGATTCGTCCTCGTTTCAAGCTGGCTGGAGCGCCTTCACCCGCTGCATGTTCGAGAGCGTGTCGGCGAGCGCGGCTTCGATAAGAAGCGCCGTCTCCGTCAAGGCGCCCTCACCGTTCTGGGACGCGACCTTTTCGAAAACACGTGCGTGGTCGGCGACCGGATCATGCGCCAGCGTCAGCGTCGGCAGCATCATCTGCAACTTGATCGACCATCGAAGCGTCGTCTGGATCGCCGGCCAGAGCGAGGACAGCGCCTCGTTGCGTCCCGCGTTCATCAACTCGTGGTGGAACGCGACAATGGCGTTCAGCCATGCGCCGGTCCGGGGATTGGTCCGCGCCATGCGCGACAGGGAGTGGGCCAGCCGGGACAGTTCTCCGTCGTTCCACCGCATCGCAGCAAGCGCGGCAGCGCTCGGCTCGACGATCTTGCGCAGTTCGAACAGGTTTCGAATGAAGGCCTCGCCGGGGGCAAGCTCAAAATGCCACGCAAGCACGTCAGGATCGAGGATGTGCCAGGCTGAGCGCGGCGCGACCTTGGTGCCGACCTTCGGCTGCGCGGTCACGATTTCCTTGGCGGCGAGGGTGCGGATGGCCTCGCGATAAGCGCTTCTCGAGACGCCAAAAGACTTGCCCGCGCTTTCTTCCCTGGGCAAGAGCGAGCCGGGCTCGAGATTGCCCATGATAATGTCCCCGGCCAGCCTATGGGCGAGCGAGCCATGGAGCCGGGAGCGACTGGTCGTGAACAACGGCTCGACGTCGAAGAGCGCGGGCGCTTCGGGGGCCGCTTGGACCTTGATGGGCTGCGCCGCCGGACCCTTTTCCGGGCGGGAGAGATGAGACGCGCGGGAAGGGCGAGAATGGGGCGCGGCGAGGCGCTCGCGACTTTCGAAAAGAATGAAAGAACGATCGGGGAAGTGATCGAGCTGATGGCCGGCGGAGCCGAATTGAAATCCCTGTTGACGGGGAGCGAGGCCGCGATCGCGGGCGGCTAAGATCGTGCGCCGCGCCCGGGCGGACCTAGGCCGAGCCGGACGGCGGACCCATCCATTTGAGGAAATTTGCGTCGTCGCCGTTGAAGCGATCGCAGTCCAATGGACGGCTGAAGCCGGGCACGGAGCCGTCGGAAGTGTATTGCCACAGACTCCAGGCCGGCCAGGTTGCGGTCGGCCACGATGGTTCGCCCTCGGTGTATTGGGCAAGCCAAAGCGAGGTATTGGCGGCGAGCCAGGCGTTGCGCCTCCTGCCCAGCGCCTGCTTGATCTGGTTTCCGGAATAGACCGTCAGCTGGAGGTCAGGGCGTGAAGCGCGAATTCCCTGCAGAAAGCTCAGCAGATTGGCGAGGCTGACGTCGGGAATCTCGTAATCGGCGACAACGCGCTCCCCTTGCCTCGGCTTGACGACGTTGAGAAAGAATTGCGCCTGCGCGTTCATGTCGCCGGGACGGAGGAAGTGATAGGAGGCGACTGCGAGCTTCGCATCCATCGCCTGATCCCAGAAGCTGGAATAGCTCGGATCGCGAAACAGGGCCTCTGAAGCCTTCAGGATCACGCCAAGGCCTCCCCCGGCCTTGAACTGATCAAAATTGAACCCGGCCTGATAATGGCTAAGATCGACGCAAGTCACCGGCATATTACTTTCCTCCCTCAAGCAGCGAGCATTCAAATCGCGCGTTGCGGCTGCCGCTGACCTCGATCGCGTCGAAATACTTTCTCAGTCCGTCGAGGCATTCTTGCTTGCTTTGGAACTGATACTCCTTTGCGAGCCGGAAGATCGCGTAGGCATTCGCCATGTCGCATGAAGCTGTGGGAACCGACGCGGCGCAGACAAAGATCAGTCCGACCCACATTTATAAAAGCTCAAGTAAATATTCGCGCTCCACGTTCCTATTGGAATTTTTGCCGCGCCGTCAATGAGGCGCATTGCCGGAAAGCCGAACTGGGGAGACCGGCGCCGCTCTGGCGATGGAGCGAAAACGCCCCACATATCATGGTGGGGCGACGCGCCGACGATGGAAGCGGCGCGGCTCCGTTGCGGGGGCGGAGCTCACTAAAAGGAGGCCTCGCATGCCGCAGCGAAACGCCCTTCCGGGGCTCATCTTCGTCATTATTTTCGTCGCCGGCCTGCTTGCCGCCTATGCGAGCCTCAACCCGGCAGAGCGTTGGCGCAAGCGTTGCGATTGCGGTCGTGAGCTTCTTCGTCGCCTCGATCGTCGCCAATGCGATCAAGGTCGCCAACCAGTGGGAGCGGGTCGTCGTCCTTCGGCTCGGCAAGTTCCGCTCGCTCGAAGGGCCGGGACTGTTCTTCATCGTCCCGATCCTCGACGCGGTCGCCTACCGGATCGACACTCGCGTCATCACGAGCACGTTCAGGGCGGAGCAAACGATGACCCGCGACACGGTTCCGGTCGACGTCGACGCGGTGTTGTTCTGGAAAGTGGTCGATCCGAAGATGGCGGCGCTCGATGTCGCCGATTATGTTTCGGCGATCAACTGGGCGGCGCAGACGGCGCTCCGCGACGTGATCGGCAAGACGATGCTGGCCGACATGCTCGAAGGGCGCGAGAAGCTCAGCGCCGAATTGCAGCGCATCATCGATGCGCGCACCGAGCCGTGGGGCGTCAACGTCATTTCGGTCGAGGTCAAGGACGTGCGCATCCCCGCCGCGCTTCAGGACGCGATGTCGATGCAGGCCCAGGCCGAGCGCGAGCGCCAGGCGCGCGTCATCCTGGGCGATTCCGAGCGGCAGGTGGCGGAGAAGTTCGGCGAGGCGGCGAAGACTTACGCCGATAACCCGACCGCGTTCCACCTGCGTGCGATGAACATGCTCTACGAGGGCCTGAAACGCAGCAACGCGACGATCGTCATCGTGCCCTCGACGGCGGTCGAGTTGATGCAGCTCGGCGGCATGCCGGCGATGGCGACGGTCGCGAGCGCGATCGCTCATGCGCAGGCCGCGGGGGCGACGCCGGAAGCGAAGGCGGCGGAGTGAGGTCCAGGTCTGGGTCCTAGGCCGGGACCGGCGCGTCGGCGCGGATCAGCTTCTCGTGCTTGAGCTCCGCCCACAGGTCGGGCGGAATGGGATGGCGGAACGCGGCGACATTCTTCTCGACCTGAGCGCGCGTGATCGCGCCGGGGATGATCGAGGCGACGATTGGATGTCCGAGCGGGAACTGGAGCGCGGCGGCCGGCAGCGGAACCTTGTGACGGGCGCAGACGCGCTCGATCTTCGCGACCCGCTCCAGGATCTCCGGTCCGGCAGGCGAATAGTTGTACATCGCGCCCGGCGCGGCGCCGGTGGCGAGAATTCCGGAATTGTAGCCGCCGCCGATGATGATGCCGACGCCGCGTTCGGCGCAGCGAGGGAACTCGCTCTCGAGCACGTCCTGCTCGAGCAATGTGTAGCGCATCGCCAAAAGGAAGAAATCGATGTCGAAGAGGTCGAGAAAGCGCGGAATGCTGCCCATGGAGTTGAAGCCCGCGCCGATCCCGCCGATCACCCCGGCCTCGCGCAGTTCCGCGAGCGCCCGCCACCCGCCTGTCTTGAGGTCGACGAAATAGGCGTTGAGAGCCGCAGGATTGTGATCCCAGGGGTCGAGGTCGTGAATGAGCAGGACGTCGACCCGGTTGATCCCGAGCCGCTGGAGGCTGTCCTCGAACGAGCGCATGACGCCGTCGTAGCCGTAGTTGAACACGGTCTGGAACTCGAGGCCGCCCAGCCACTGGTCCTTGATGGCGTTTGGCCCCAGCGGCCGGCGCAGGACGCGGCCGATCTTGGTCGATATGACGTAGTCGCCGCGCGGCTTGCGATAGAGCGCCCTGCCGAGCGTGTGCTCGGCAAGCCCTCGGCCATACCACGGCGAGGTGTCGAAATAGCGCACGCCGCCGTCCCACGCGGCGCCGATCAGTCCGCCGGCCTCATTGTCGTCAATGCGATCGAACAGCTCGCCGAGCGGCGCGGTGCCAAGGCCAAGCTCGGTCACGCTCACGTTCGTACGGCCGAGCTTGCGCGTCTTTAATGGCGGGAGAACAGCGCCGCTCATGCCTCAAGCCCCTTCCAAATTCCGAACGCCGCGAACCGGGGGCGCTACTCCTCGGGCTCCGTTCCAAAGCGGAGCGGATAGCCCTTCGCCGCGCCGGCTTCGGTGCCGCGGGCGGCCTTGGTTTCCGCAATGTCCTGCGCGAACACGGCCACGACGCAGACGCCCTTGCGATGGGCGGTCATCATCACGGCGAGCGCCTGGGTCTCGTTGAGACGAAAGACCCCCTTCAACACCTCGACCACGAAATCGCGCGGGGTGTAGTCGTCATTGAACAATATGACTTTGTGCAGGCGCGGACGCTCGACGCGAGGCTCGGTCTTGACCTGCCGTTTGGTGGCGATCTTGCTCATCCCATGATCTCGTTAGGGCGGATTGTCGTGCGGGGCGACGCGAATATTCTGCCACGCGCGGCCCGCCGGTTTCAAGCCGCTTCGCGCCATGATCCCGGAGGCGCATGAGCGAGCGCGAGCTCCGATCGCACGAACATTTGACGCTCAAGCCTGGATCGGCTTCGCCGCAGGCCGCGTTTTGACGTAAGCTTCGCCCCGCTCGATAGCGCGCCAGGGCCTGGAGGATGACATGATCGTTCGAACCGCAATGGCCCCAGCAGCGACGGCGCTCGCTCTCATCGCCGCGCCCGCCCATGCCGGACCGTGCACGGACCGGATCTATCAGGCTGACCTCGCGGTCGAAAAAATCCTCGACGCCGCCGCTTCGAACGGGAAGCCGGCCGCCCAATCGACATTCGCGACCCTGCACCGGCAGCCGACCCCAGGCACGGTCGCGAGCGCGGAACAGAAAGCCGGCGACCTGTCCTCGGCCCAGGTCGAGGCGATCACGGCGAAGCTGGACGTGGCCCGTGACGCCGACGACAAGGGCGACGGCGCCGCCTGCGAAAAGGCGCTGAACGAGGTCGATCGCATGCTGAAGCGGTAACGAAGAAAACGCGCATGACGCTCGCGCCCCTTCTCGACGCTGCGCCGGTCATCCGGTTTCACGCCGCGTTCGCCTTCGCCGCAATTGGCCTCGGCGCGGCGCAATTCCTGGCGCCCAAGGGAACGCTGCCGCACCGGACGGTCGGCTGGGCGTGGGCGATCCTGATGATGCTGGTCGCCGGAACCTCGCTCTTCATCCATACGATCCGGATGTGGGGACCGTGGAGCCCGATCCACCTGCTGTCGCTGTTCACGCTCGCGGTCGTACCGATCGCCGTCTGGCGCGCGCGACGGCACGACGTCCGAAGCCATCGCCAGGCGATGATCTGGATCTTTGCGCTGGCCCTCGTCGTCACCGGCCTGTTCACGCTCGCGCCCGGACGGATCATGAACAAGGTGGTGTTCGGCGGCTGAAGGGCGCCTTCAACCCATTGTGACCGCGCGTTTCGCGCTCAGCCTTGCGGTCGCGGCGCCCCGGCGCCATGAAGGCCGCGACCCGAAAGCCGCCATGCGTTCCGCCCTCCTCACCGCCCTCATCATCGCGACCGCCCTGTTCATGGAGAACATGGACGGAACGGTCATCTCGACCTCGCTGCCCGCGATCGCGCTCGATCTGCACCAGGACCCGATCGTCCTCAAGCTGGCGCTGACCTCCTACATGCTGACGCTTGCCGTCTTCATTCCTGCCTCCGGCTGGGTCGCCGACCGGTTCGGCGCTCGCACAGTGTTTTGCAGCGCGATCGTCGTGTTCACCCTCGGCTCGATCCTGTGCGGCGCCTCGTCGTCGCTGGCGACCCTCATCGCCGCGCGCGTCTTCCAGGGGCTGGGCGGAGCGATGATGGTGCCGGTCGGGCGGCTCGTGCTCTTGCGCAGCGTGCAAAAGAGCGACCTCGTCAGCGCGATGGCCTATCTCACCGTGCCGGCGCTCCTCGGCCCGGTCGCCGGCCCGCCGCTCGGCGGCTTCATCACCACCTATTTCCACTGGCGCTGGATTTTCTGGATCAACGTGCCGATCGGCATCCTCGGCATCCTGCTGTCGCTCCGGTTCATCCACAACCTGCGCGAGGAGGCGGTGCCGCGCTTCGACTTCAGGGGATTTGTGCTCTCGGGCGTCGGCCTGCTCAGCCTGATCGCCGGGATCAGCGTGATCGGTCGCGGCATCGCGCCTGCGTGGCTCGTCGTGGCGATGGTCGGGCTTGGCCTGCTCGCGCTTGCGACCTACGTCCGCCACGCCGACGACAACGAGGACGCGATCCTCGATCTGAAGCTCCTCAGGATTCCGACCTTTTTCGCCGGCGTCGTCGGCGGGCTCATTTTCCGCATCGGCATCGGGGCGATGCCGTTCCTGCTGCCGCTCCTGTTGCAGATCGGCTTTGGGCTCACCCCGTTCGAATTCGGGCTCGCTCACCTTCGCCACCGCAGCCGGCGCGCTCTTGATGAAGTTCACCGCCACCACCCTGCTCCGCTGGTTCGGCTTCCGGCGCACGCTGATCGTCAACGGCCTGATCTCCGGCGCCTTTCTCGCCGCCTGCGCGCTGTTCACGCCGACAACTCCGCACTGGATGCTGCTTTTGACGCTGCTGACCGGCGGCTTCTTCCGCTCGCTCGAATTCACCGCGCTCAACGCGATCAGCTACGCCGACATCGAGCAGCCGCGGATGAGCCGCGCGACCAGCTTCGCCAGCGTCTCGCAGCAGATGTCGGGAGCGGTCGGAGTGGCGGTCGCGGCGATCTGCGTGCAGACAATCCAGCTCGGCTTCGGCGATCCGACGCTTCAGGCGCGCGACCTGTCGCTTTCCTTCGTGCTGGTGGCGATCATCTCGAGCCTGTCGGTCTTCGTTTTCGCCACCCTCAAGCCGGACGCAGGCGCGGCCGTCTCGGGCAAGATCATGGCGACGCAGGAACAAGCCGCGCCAGCCGCCGCGGAGTAGCGCGTTGCCTTCGGCTGGAATCGTCCTTGCGAGGATCGCAGCGACGAAGCAATCCAGAGAACAAAGGACGCTCTACGTCCCTGGATTGCTTCCCCCCGGGCTTGACCCGGGGGTCGCAATGACGGCCACGGTTCGACCCAAATGCAATCTGCTCTACCCACCTGACGTTCCTGCCGCGAGGGGCAGGAGCTCAGTCGAGCAAGTCCGGCTGCTCCTTGACGATCCGCGCGTAGAGCGGCTGGAACTGGAACCAGCCGGCGAAGGGATTTCCGATGATTTTATTGGACTGCGCCGCTGCTTCCGGTGAAATCAGTTTCAGGGTCTCGGTCCCTCGCAGCGCCGCCTCCGCGATCAGTTGCACCTGACACGACCGCTCCATGGTTATGAACCACCACACCGCCTCATCGACCGTTCCCCCGACCGTGATCAGGCCGTGGTTCTGCAGGATGGCGGCTTTGTGCTTGCCGATGGCCTCGGCGATCCGCTGGCCTTCGTCGAGCTCGACCGCGACGCCGCCGAAGTCGGCATAGACCGCGTGGTCGTTGTAGAAGGCGCAGACGTCCTGGGTGATCGGCGCAAGCGGGCGCCCGAGCGTCGAGAACGCCCGCCCGTAGGTCGAATGGGAATGGGCGGCGGCGATCGCGTCCGGCCGGGCGGCGTGGACGCGCGAATGGATGACGAAGGCCGCCGTGTTCACCGGATAATCGCCCTCGACGACATTGCCCTTGTGATCGCAGCGGATCAGGTTCGAGGCCTTGATAAGGCTGAAATGGACGCCGAACGGATTGACCCAGAAGGTGTCCGGAAACTCCGGATCGCGCGCGGTGATGTGACCCGCGACGCCCTCGTCGAAGCCGAATTTCGAGAACAGCCGGAACCCCGCCGCGAGCCTCTGCTTGCGGTGCAGCCGCTCGTCCGCCACGTTGGCGAACTTGGGCGGCATCGGCAATTTCCCCATCATCGCCGCCGGATCGGCCGCCTTGTTGGTTTCCTTGACCTGGACGTTCATGATCGTTCCTCCCGGATTGGCTTCAGGCGCGCAAGGCCGAGCATAAGGCCAATCGCGAGACGCGTCAGCAACGGGATTGGCCGGCTATCGGCAGAGCGCTCTTCGAACAAAAACCGGCTGGGACCAAAGACAGACCAACGTCGTAAAAATTTGGGCGAATTGTCTTCCCATAAACAGAATACGATGATATGGGCTTTCGGCGGCTCTGCTTCTTGAGACGAACCGGCAGCTCGACGCGCTGGGCCTGATCGTCAAGCGCGGCACGCTGGTGGACGCGACCCTGATCGCCGCGGCCGTCAAGCGTCCACCCTACGGAAGCGGCGGCCTCAATCCGCGCGATCGGGACGCCCGCGTCACCATGAAGCGCAGACAAGCCCATTTCGGCTACAAGGCGCATCTGGCGGTCGACGAAGGCAGCGGCCTTGTGCGTCAGGCCGAGATGACCTCGGCCAACGTGCATGACTCCCGACTGGGAGAGGCCTTGGTTCAGGGCGACGAGCAGGCCGTGTTCGCCTACCGCGCCTACGACAGCCAAGCTTTCCGCGAGAGCCTGCGCCGTCGCTGGATCAGCGACGGCATCCTCTGGAAGGTCAAGCATCAGCGATATCCTCTCGAGCCCTGGCAGCGCCAGCTCAACCGCTGGGCGCAGCGCATGCGCTGCGCGTCGAACGCGCCAACGCCACGATGAAGCAATTCATCGCCGCCGCGACGAATTGAAGGTGGCAGGCGTTGCGCGCAAGCCCCAGATAGCGGACGCGGCCCATCCCGTACCAGCGCTTCATCGTGGCGAAGGCGCGCTCGACGCCCGAGCGGATGCTGGTCGCCCAGGCGTTGTGGAATTTTTGCCAGGCCTCCAGCGGATAGCGGGAATGCTTCACCTTCCAGGCGATCCCGTCGACGAGGCCGCGCCGCTCGAGGGTCGCCCGCAGCGCCTGGCTGTCATAGGCCCTGTCGGCGAAATAGCCCTGCTCGTCGCCCTGGATCAGCGCTTCGCCCAAACGGCTGTCGTGGACGTTGGCCGAGGTCATCTCAGCCTGGCGCACAAGCCCGCTCTCCTCGTCCACCGCCAGATGCGCCTTGTAGCCGAAATAGGTCTTGTCGCGCTTGCGGGTGAAACGGGCCTCGGGGTCGCGCGGGTTGACGCCGCCGCCCTCATAAGGACGCCTGACCGAGCCTGCGATGATGGTGGCGTCGACCACTTATCTTCTGATGCTGGCAACACGGAGCAATCGGATTCCGCGCGGTCGGCGCTCGCATCGATCAGGTTGACCGCACGAGGAAAGCGTTTTCACCGGAAAAAGCCATAACCAATTGAAATATAAGAGTTGTTCGCCCAGACAGCAATTTTGCTTTTATTGTTTTTGTCTTGGATTTTATTGCGAATCCGCTTTGATTTTGTTGCGCCGGGCTTGGAATTCGTTGCGTCCGGCTTGGATTTTGTTGCCTCCCCGCTATGGCGACGCGGAGCCCGCGCCACGAAACCCCGTCGCCAGCATGTAAAGCTCGGCGCTGTCGGCGCGACTGGCTTTGGGCTTCACATGGCGAACGGTCGCGAACTCGCGCTTGAGGCGGGCAAGGAGCTCGGCCTCGGCGCCGCCTTGCAGCACCTTGGCGACGAAGAAGCCGCCCGGCGCCAGCACCTCGCCCGCGAAGTCGGCGGCGAGCTCGACCAGCCCGATGATGCGGAGTTGATCCGTCTTGCGGTGGCCGGTCGCGTTGGCGGCCATGTCGGAGAGGACGCCGTCGGCCGGGCCGCCCAGCCATTCGCGCAGAAGCCGAGGCGCCTCGGCGTCGTGGAAGTCCATTTGCCGGAACTCGACCCCGTCGATCGCCTCCATCTCGAGAAGGTCGATCGCGACCACCCGGCCCCTGCCCTCGCGCGCCTGCACCCGCGCCGCCGCGACCTGGCTCCAGCCGCCGGGCGCGGCGCCGAGGTCGACGATCCGCTGGCCGGGCCTGAACAGCTTATGCTTGTCGTCGATCTCGATCAGCTTATAGGCCGCGCGCGAGCGGTAGCCTTCGCGGCGCGCCTGGGCGACATAGGGGTCGTTGAGCTGGCGTTCGAGCCATAGGGTCGAGGCGAGCGAGCGTTTGTGGGAGGTCTTGACGCGGACTTTGAGCGCCCGGCCGCCTTCGCGTCCCGAGCCGCCGCTCTTCGTCACCAGCGGCTGCGCCGGTGTGGGCCGACCCCGTCGTCGCGCATCATGTGGCTCAGGATGCCCTCGCGCAGGCCGCGGTCGGCGATGCGCAGCCGCTCGGCGGGGAAATGCGCCCGGATTGCTTCAAGAATGGCGCAGCCGGCGAGCACCAGGTCCGCGCGCTCGTGGCCGATGCAGGCGTTGGCGGCGCGCTCGGCGTAGCTCATGGCGCGCAGGCGCGCGATCGCCCTGTCGACCTCCGCCCGGCCGAGCCAGAGGCCGTCGACCGCGCGCCGGTCGTAACGCGCGAGGTTCAGATGCACCCCGGCGATGGTGGTCACCGTGCCCGACGTGCCGAGGAGATGGAAGCGCGCGCAGCGCGCCTCAGTCGCCACTTTGGCGACGAAGGGCGCGAGCGCATCAGAGACGTAAGCGGTCATGGCGGCGAAGGCCTCGTCGGTCACGTCGACGCCGCCGAACCGCTCAGCCAGCGAGACCACCCCGAGCCGCAAGGATTCCCAGGCCTTGACCCGGTTTGGGCCGCGCGGCGCGCGGGGATCGAAAGTAAGCCAAATGATCTCCGACGATCCGCCGCCGATGTCGAACATCACCGTCGAGCGGGCCTCCTTGTCGGCGAGATCGCCGACGCCGGCCGCGGCGAGATGGGCCTCGGTCTCGCGGTCGACGATTTCAAGCTCGATGCCGAGGCGCTCCCGAACCGTGACGACGAAGGCCGGGCCATTGGCGGCCGAGCGGCAGGCCTCGGTCGCGATGGTGCGAGCCCGCGTCACCCCACGCGCCGCCATTTTGTCGCGGCAAACCTTCAACGCCTCGAGCGTGCGCCCGATCGCCGCTTCGCTCAGCCGGCCGGTCAGCGAGAGCCCCTCGCCGAGCCGAACGATGCGCGAGAACGCGTCGATGACCCGGAATCCCTCGGCGGTCGGCCGCGCGACCAGCAGCCGGCAATTGTTGGTGCCCAGATCCAGCGCCGCATAAGTTCCGCCCCGGCCATTGCGCGCGCCGGCCGGCTGGCTCTCGGAACTCGAAAACGGTGCGCGAACTCCGGGCTCAGAACTCCATGTCGAAACTTGACTCAAACCATTCCCCGGCGCCCCCGCGTTCGGTCATCCTTGTCCGCGGCGGCATTGTCAAACGAGTGTAGCAATACTGGCGGCGGATGCAACGCGGCCCCGGCGGCTCACGGCTTGAAGAAGGGATGGCGCACCCTGTCGCCGACCTTGAGCCCGATCCTCGCGGCTGCGCCGCCGTTCAATTCGAGCACCGCCATGCATGGGGGGCCGGAGGGAATCGCGCGCTCGGACAAGGGTTCGGCGTTCGCGACGATGTTCGTCACCACCCCCGCTCGGGAAATGAAGATCATGTCGAGCGGAATGTAGGTGTCCTTCATCCAGAAGGCTTCCGGCGCTTCACGGTCGAATTCGAACAGCATGCCGTGGTCGGCCGGCATGAACCTGCGGTCCATCAGCCCGCGCGCCCGGCTCGCCTCGTCCCTGGCGATCTCGACCTGGAAGTCATGGGTTCCGGTGGCGGTCACGATCTGCAGCGCCTCGAGCCCGTCGCTGCGGGCCGCGCCGGCAAACGCAACAATGACGACGAGCGACAGCGCCGCCCAAAGCCGAAATCCGATCGCCCTCATCCGCGGCTCCTCGCTCGCCGGGCGTCAAATGCGCGACCCCGCCGAGGCCGGTTTCAAGAGCAACCTGAAAGGCGCGTCAAGCCGTTGCGCGGGAGAGGCCGCCGGCCGAGGGGTCTGAAGCAGGGCAGCGAATGCCGCTCAGTGCGGCGCCAGGATCTTCGAGCCATCGAGCGGCCTGACCTCGGCCGCCATGAGCCCCTTCGGCCCCGGGCCGAAGCGCGCCAGCATGCTGTCGCCGGGTTTCGGATCGATGAAGCCGTAGCGTCGCAGCGTCTCCATATGGACGAAGATGTCCTCGGTCCCCTCGCCGCGGGTGAGGAAGCCGAAACCGCGGGCGCGGTTGAACCATTTGACAATAACGATCTCGAACGCGCCGACAGCGCTGGCCTGGGCGCGGGTGCGCGCCGCCGGCGGCGGAGCGGCCATGGACGCGTCCGGTTCGGCGATCGAGATCACCCGGAACACCTGGAGGCCGCGCTCGCGCCGTTGCGCCTCAGCGACCACCCGGGCGCCTTCGCGAATGGCCGTGAACCCATCGCGCCGCAGCACCGTGACGTGAACGAGCACGTCGGCATCGCCGTTGTCCGGCACGATGAATCCATAGCCCTTGGCGGCGTCGAACCATTTGACGCGGCCCGCGACTTCGACCAGCCCTACGGGGCTCTCGTCGGTTTGTTCGGTGCGCGCCGTCGCGTCCGACGGCTTGACGACTTCCTCGCTCAATTCGGCCCCCACTCAACGCGTCGGCTGTACATCCTTGCCGCCCTCGAACCTCTTGCGCGTCGCGACTGGGACCATCCGCTCGGCTCCGCCAGATCGGCAAAGATCCGCAACGCAAGTGATTCTGTCACCAAGATATCAAATCGCCCGCCGCTGAATATAGCAAACACGCGAAACTTGAGCGTGGCTGTGGATAGGGGCAAAAAAAATCCCGCCGCGCCCAACCAGACCGACGGGATCATGCGCCGCAACGCAGCGGCGCCGCAACGGCAGACGCGAAGAATCGCGGTGGCTACTCGCCATCGTCCTCCTGCTCCGGCGGCGGCGTCAGGCCCTCGAGCCCGCGCAGCAGATCCTCCTCCGTCATGCGGTCGAACTGAACATCGACCCCAAGCTCGATCTGAGTCTGAAGGTCCGGATTGACCATGGGCGGCGCCGCCTCCGTCTCCGGCTCGTCGATCTCGACGTGCTTTTGCAACGCGTGGATGACATCCTCGCGGAGGTCGCCGGGCGAGAGCTTGCCGTCGCCGATTTCACGCAGCGCGACGACTGGATTCTTGTCGTTGTCGCGCTGAACGGAGATCGGCGCGCCGGACGAAATCGCCCGCGCTCGGTGGCTGGCCATCAGGACCAGATCAAATCGGTTGTCGACCTTGTCGATGCAATCTTCGACGGTGACGCGAGCCATTGAGACTCCTTGACTCTATGAAACGAGGGGACTGAGAGGAAGCGCGCCTCGTACACTGCGCGCCGATCGGATGCAAGTTTTTCCGCGTCCGCCTCCCTACCGCCCCAACTCCGCTTCGACCGCCGAGGCGCGGCGCGACCCGAATGCGTCCGCGGTCCGGCCACGCATGCAGAAAGCGGCGACCCAGGCCAGAAACGCGAGCGCCGCGCCAAACAGCAAGGGAACTCTGAGGCCCCAGTCCGCTGCTGCTGCGCCGACCGCGGCGACGGAGACGGCCCCGGCGAGTCGGGTCAAGAGAAACAGCGTGCTCAATATGCGGCCTCGCATCGCGTCCGGCACGGAAAGCTGCAACAGCGCCAGCGCGCCGGTTCTGCAGACTTCGAAGCATGCCCCGAGCGCGGCCATGGCGAGCGCAGCCTCGCCAAGGCTTCGCGACAGCATCAGGCCCGAAACAGCGGCGATAAATCCCAAAAACCCCCATAGGATGGTCGAGGGCGAGGCCCGCGCGACGCCGCCATGCGCGAGCCACAGCGCCGCGACCGTCGCCCCGACGCCGGCACATGCGAGCAAGGTGGACAAGCCGCCGACGCCGGCGCCCAGCGCCCGGTCCGCGAAAGCCGGCGCCATCTGCCGGACCGCGCCATAAAGGCCGTCGCCGAACAACAGCAAGAGAAGGATGACCTTGATCCCGCGATGAGCCCAGATGGCGGCGACGCCGTCGAGAACGTCGCGCGTGAAATGCTTCGCGACCGCTCGTTCCTGGCGATACCCGGCGGGCGTGCGCATGGCCGCAATGCTGAGGAAGAAAAGCCCGTAGCCGAGTACGTTGCTGGCGAAGGCGGCGGGCGTTCCGAAGCGCAGGATGATCCACCCCGCTAGCGCGGGCCCAACAAACAGGCCGAGCTGGCTATAGGCGGCGCCGACCGCGATCGCCGGAGGCAAGCGGCGCGGCGCGATGAAACGCGGCAACAGCCCGTAGCTTGCGGGGATGCTGAAGGCGTGCGCGGCGCCGTGGACGGCCGCGAGCGCGGTCAGCGCATGGATCGTCAGCGCGCCGGAAAACGCCAGCCCGGCGAGGATGGCGGCCTGAGCCGTCGCGCAGGCATAGCTGATCATGAGAATGCGCAGCCTGTCCCCTCGGTCGGCGAGCACGCCCCCGAGCGGCATCAGGACGATGTTTGCAGTCGCATCGGCGAGCGCGACGATCGCGAGCCACGCCGTCGAATGGGTGAGATCCCACGCCGTCCATGACACGGCGACCGCCTGGACGAAGAAGCTCAGCCACGAAACGACCGAGCCCAGCGAATACCAGCGAAAGTTCCGATCGCCGAAAGCCTCGGCAATCCCGCCCAGGCCAAAGGTCAAGACGGGGCGCCGAGCGCCGCGCCTCGGCGCGCCGTCCGCAGCCTCGCTATGACGCTGCGGAAGGCCTCGGCGAAGCGCTCGACGTCAGTTTCTCCCGACGCCCAGCCGAGACTGAGCCGGATTGCGCCGCGCGCGAGGTCCGGTTGGACGCCCATCGCCGCCAGCACATGCGACGGCGCGACCTTGCCCGACGAGCAGGCCGAGCCGGAGCTGACCGCGACGCCCGCGAGATCGAGCGCGATCATCAGCGTCGCCGCCTCGACGCCGGGCGCGGCGAAGTAGACGGTGTTGGGAAGGCGCGGGGCCGCCTCCGAGAAGATGACCGCATCGGCGACGACCGACCGGACGGCCTCGGCGAGACGGTCGCGAAGCCCAACGAGCCGCGCCGCCTCGCTCGCCGTTTCCGGCCGGCACGCACGCGCGGCGGCGCCGAAGGCCGCAATCGCCGTAACGGCCTCGGTGCCCGCCCGATGGTTGCGCTCCTGGCCTCCGCCCCGGGTGAGCGGCGCGCCGAGGCTGATCCCGGCCCGCGCCGTCACCAGCGCGCCCGCGCCCTTCATTCCCCCGATCTTGTGGGCCGAAAGCATGAGCGCGTCGGCGCCGAGCGCGGCAATGCTGCAATCCATTCGCCCGGCCATCTGGACCGCGTCGCAGAAAACGAGGCCGCCCGCCGCGTGAACCAGCGCCGCAGCTTCGACGACCGGCTGAACGACGCCAGTCTCGTTGTTCGCGCCTTGCAGCGCCAGGAGCGCGCGCCCCGGACGGCGGCAGGCGGCCTCGAGCCAGTCGAGGTCGATCCGCCCGTCGGGCCGCAAAGGCGCGATCTCCGCCGCCGGAAAGCGATGCCCGGCGAGGACGCACAGGTGCTCGCCGGCCGAGACGATGAGCCGGTCGAGCGGAGCGGCGCCCGGCCCGGCGCCGAACTGCGGATTGAGGCCGGCATTGGCGGCCTCGGTTCCGCCCGACACGAACGTGACGCAACGGGGCGCCACGCCCGCGAGCCGCGCGACGTCGCTACGCGCGTCCTCGACGATCCGGCGCGCCGCTCGCCCTTCCGCATGCACCGAAGAGGGATTGCCAGTCGTCTCCATCGCCGCAAGCGCGGCCTCGCGCGCTTCCGGACGCAGCGGGGCGGTGGCGTTATAGTCGAGGTAGGTTCGGCTCAGCGGCCGTGCGGCGGCCATCATGGCTCCCATTCCACCTGCCGGGACGCGAAACGCGGGCCCGCTTGCGGTTTTTCCTTGCAATTGCCGCTGCCCCGCATGCTATGAGGCGGCCTCCGAGGCGAGCCCCCGCCGTCTGACCGATTGATATGCACGCCCGAACCCGCGCCGCAGGCCGCGGGGTTGCGCATTTCACCCGCGGCCGAGCGCGCCTCAAGGCATTCTGGAGTTTTCATGCCCGAGGTTTTCTTCAACGGTCCCGCCGGTCGGCTGGAGGGTCGCTTTCATCCGGCCAAGCAGCGGGGGGCGCCGATCGCGGTGGTGCTGCATTCTCATCCCCAATTTGGCGGCACGATGAATAACCAGATTGTCTACAACACTTATTACAACTTCGCCGAACGCGGATTTTCGGTGCTGCGGTTCAATTTCCGCGGCGTCGGGCGGTCGCAAGGCGCGTTCGACCACGGGCAGGGCGAATTGTCCGACGCAGCTTCCGCGCTCGACTGGGCGCAGTCGATCAGCCCGGAGGCGCGCGCCTGCTGGATCGCGGGCGTGTCGTTCGGCTCCTGGATCGGCATGCAGCTCCTGATGCGCCGCCCCGAGATCGAGGGCTTCATTTCGATCGCGCCGCCCGCCAATCGGTTCGACTTCAGCTTCCTCGCGCCCTGCCCTTCGTCCGGGCTGTTCGTTCACGGCGACAAGGATCGCGTCGCGCCGCTGAAAGAGGTCCTTGCGCTGATCGAGAAACTGAAGACCCAGAAGGGCATCGTCATCGAGCATGCGGTTATCCCCGAGGCCAATCACTTCTTCGAGGATTGCATCGAAGAACTGCATATGGTGGTCGGCGCCTATCTCGACAAACGTCTCGGAATGCCGCGTCACGCGCCCCCGGCGGTGCGCAAGGAGCGGGCGAAACCGACCCTGCCGCAGCGCGACAGCCGATAGAGCCAGCGGCGCCTGTGTCCCTGATCACGACCACGGACGAACTTGCTCAAGCCTGCCAGCGTCTGGCGCGCTCGCCATTCGTGACAGTCGACACCGAATTCCTGCGCGAGACGACGTTTTGGCCGATCCTCTGCGTCGTGCAGCTCGCCTCCGACGACGAAGCGATGGCGATCGACGCGCTCGCCCCAGGGCTCGACCTCGAGCCGCTCCTGCAGCTGATGGCCGACGAGGACGTGGTCAAGGTGTTCCACGCGGCCCGTCAGGACCTCGAAATCTTCTGGAAGCTCTCTGGCGTCCTGCCGACGCCGCTGTTCGACACGCAGGTCGCGGCGATGGTCTGCGGCTATGGCGAGCAGGTCTCCTACAGCGAGCTTGCGCACTCGATCTGTCGCGTGGCGATCGACAAGTCGTCGCGGTTCACCGACTGGGCGCGCCGTCCCCTGGCCGAGGCGCAGATCGAGTACGCGATCGGCGACGTGACCCACCTGCGCCACATTTATAAAGAGTTGTCGAGGCGCGTCGCGGCCACCGGGCGCCAATCCTGGCTCGACGACGAAATGAAGACGCTGAACTCGCCTTCGACCTACGAGCAGCATCCGGAGCGCGCCTGGGAACGCTATCGGACCAAGGCGCGCAAGCCCCGCGATCTCGCGGTCCTGATGGAGCTCGCGGCGTGGCGCGAGAGCGAAGCGCAGGCGCGCGACGTTCCTCGCGCCCGGGTCCTCAAGGACGACGTGCTGATCGAGCTCGCGCTCGCCGCGCCGCGCAGCCTCGAGGCGCTCGCCAACCTGCGGGCCTTCCCGCGTGGAATGGAGCGTTCGCGCGCCGGGGGTGAGATTCTGGCGGCGGTCGAGCGCGGGCTCGCGCGCGACCCCAAGACCCTGCCGAAGATCGAACGCGACCGGCGCAACGGCGCCAATGTTGGCCCGACGGTCGAATTGCTCAAGGTTCTGCTGAGGCAGGTGAGCGAGGAGAGCGGCGTCGCCGGCAAGCTGATCGCCACCGTCGACGATCTTGAGTCGATCGCCTCCAGCGATAAGGCCGAAGTGCCCGCTCTCACCGGCTGGCGGCGAACCTTGTTCGGCGACCGTGCGCTCGAACTGAAGCACGGGCGCCTCGCGCTGACGGTCGAGAATGGCAAGGTCGTGACGCTCGAATGGAAAGACGCCGAGGCGCAGAACCCGGTCGTTTGAGACCGGACGGATGGCGGCGGCGGTTTTGAGCGCAGGCGCGGACATCGTCTGGCTGCGCGACGACTTCCGCCTCGACGACCAGCCGGCGATTCTGGCCGCCGCGGATCGTCCGGCTCTCCATGTCTATGTCCACGACGATTCGCCTCGCAATGGCCGCCCCCTCGGCGGGGCGGCGAAATGGCGCCTGGCCCAATCGCTGAAGGCGATGGAGGAGCGCCTCGCGTCGCGTGGCGCGCGCCTAGACATCATGCGCGGCGACGCCGGCGCGCTCATCCTCGCGCTCGCCGCCGCGGCGAACGCCGGCCGGGTCCTCTGGAGCCGGCGGTATGAGGGGGCCGCGATCGCGCTCGATTCCGCGGTCAAGACGCGCCTGCGCGAGCGCGGCGTCGAGGCCCTGAGCTTCAACGGCCGGCTCATGCGGGAGCCGTGGGAGGTCGCAAAGCCGGACGGCGCGCCCCCCGCCGTCTTTTCCGCCTACTGGCGTCGCCACCGCGCGCTTCCATCCCTGCCCGTCCCGTCGCGCGCGCCTGATCGGCTCACGCCCGCGCCCTGGCCCGAGGGCGCTCCGGAGCGGGTCGCGATCGAGGCGCTCGCTCTCACACCGGTCAAGCCCGACTGGTCCGGCGAGCTTGCGCTCGGCGAGACCCCGGGCGAAGCGGGCGCGCTCGCCGCGCTCGCGCGCTTCATCGACGGCCCGCTCGCCGGCTATGCCGAAGGCCGCGACCTGACGTCACGCGAGACGACTTCGCGCCTTTCGGCCCATCTGCGCTTCGGCGAGATTTCAACCCGCCGCGTCGCCGCCGCCGTCGAGGGCGCCGCCGCGGCGCGGCCAGCCCTGCAAGGCGAGGCCGAGAAATTCATGGCCGAACTCGGCTGGCGCGACTTCGCCACGGCCCTCCTCTATGCCCATCCCGACATGGCGACGCGTCCGCTGCGACCGGAGTTCGAGCGCTTTCCCTGGCGCGACGACGAGACCGCTTTTCGCGCCTGGGCGCGGGGGCGAACCGGCTATCCGATCGTCGACGCCGGAATGCGTCAGCTCTGGCGCACCGGATACATGCCCAATCGCGTCCGCATGATTGCCGCCTCCTTCCTCGTAAAGCACCTCCTCATCGACTGGCGGCGCGGCGAGCAATGGTTCTGGGACACGCTCATCGACGCCGATCCAGCCAATAACCCAATGGGCTGGCAGTGGGTCGCGGGGTCGGGCGCCGACGCCGCCCCTTATTTCCGCATTTTCAATCCGGTGCTGCAGGCGGAGAAGTTCGACCCCGACGGCGCCTATGTGCGCCGCTGGGTTCCCGAGCTTGCCCAGCTCGCGGCGCCGGAGATCCATGCGCCCTGGCGGGCTTCGAGCGAAGCGCTGGCGCGCGCCGGCGCCGTCCTCGGCAAGACCTACCCGCAGCCGATCGTCGACCACGCCTTCGCCCGCGCCCGGGCGCTCAAGGCTTTCGAGGAGATGCGCGGCGCGGCTAGAGAATGAGGAGCTTCTTCACCAGCGCGAACACTTCCTTGTAGGGAAGCCTGGTCGCGCCGGCGATGGCGAAGGGAATAAGCGCCGCCCCGGCGAGCGGGGCGATTGCCGACCGGCTCATGAGAAAGATCGACAGCTTGCGCGAGGCCGCGAACTGCGCCGACGGATCGGGAACCGCGGCAATGGCGCTTTCCGCAGCGTCATCGGCGGCGAGGTTGCGGCCGATGAGGGCGCGCTCGGCGGCGCGGTGGTAACGCGTCGCCTGCGCGCCGAGCACCTGGGCCGATTTCTCCTTCAGCTCCGAGAGCGGCTTCGAGAACGCGAGCAGCGGGAAGGCGAAAAACGCGAACACGATCGCGAGCCAGCCGGTGACGATGTAGCCGAAGGTGACCGAGGAAATGTTGGCTTCGAACACGTGCTTGACGACGGTGATCGCCATGCCCGCACTCATCCCGAACACGAACATCGAATAGGCGTTCGGATATTCGGCGAGAAAGGCCAGGCCGCCCTTGCCGTCGGGATGGGTCGCGACCAGCCTGAGGTCAAGCGAAGCGATCCGCCACAAGAGCATCGCCCAGACGATGTAGCGCCAGAGGCCGCGGAAGAGCAGAAAGTAGAAGAGCGGCGCGCTGCATACGACGCTCCACCATCCGGCCAGAGTCACGTGCGCTTCGTCGCCAGCGAGTTGGACCGCCCACGTCGAGCTGTCAGCCGTCATGAGAAGGTCGAGCCGCACCAGCGTCCCTACAATCGCAAGGCCCAGGCAGGCAATTTCGGCTGCCGTGGAGTCGCGCAACCTGAGCGCCCTCACCACCGCCTTCGCCGCCGCTTCGAATGACGCCGGAGCCAGGATCGGCGCCCTTACCAGCTGGCCGAGCTTGCCGTTGAGCCCATATTCGACCTGCTGCTCGGCCAAAACGAAGAGACCGATGGCGATGAAGAACCGCGCCCAGGCGCCGAAGTCGAGCAGGAAGGGGTGCATCGCCGAAGGCCCGAACGCGCGCCCGGCGATCAGGCTGAGGACGAACGGAACGCCCCAGGCCAGCGCGACGAATATCGCCGCGCTGCGGCCTGCGAGCAGGGCGTCCTCCCTGAGCACCCCGAGACGGCGCTGCAATTCAAAGAACGGCCCGCCATGCGAGGCGAGATATTCCCCGATCCGGCTCGCCTCGTCCCTGTCGGCGTCGACCCCGTCAACGGCGCCCACGCTCCCCGCGATGCTCGTCATTTCTCCACCCCCTCCGGCCCGTTCGATGGCGACTCCTGGCGGAGATCTGACCCGCTGGCTCGCGACCGTCTTGGCCGCAGCGCCTCGGCCACGCAAGTGGTTTGGCGGCGATAGCCTCGATTGCGCGTCCTATTGTCGCATCTTCGAGGTTGCCGGTCGCGCCCTCATCCCGGCTCCGCCGACGACAGCGCCGCCTCCGCGCTCAGGAATTCGCGCAACGCCTTGATGCGCGGAGAATTGGTTTCGTCCGGACGGCATACGAAGTAATAGCCGAACGGCGTCGAGACGCTGGTCTTGAACGGCTGGACGAGGCGCCCGGCCGCGAGTTCGTCGGCGGCGATTGCGAACGAGGTCAGCGCCACCCCCTGCCCTTGCGCGGCGGCGGAAAAGTGTTGCCTGGCCAAGCGTTGCGCCGAACGCCGCAAGAACGGTTGTGCCGATGACAAGCAAAAATGAGTCTCGTTCAATGCGCTCCCGCCGACTTAGGCCCCACACCCATGAGATCGAGCGGCCGACGAGGACCATGGGTGTAGACCGGGCCCGCAGCCCCGGTAGCGTCGCTCTGAGGGCCGCAATCCGCCGCGCCAAACGTCGCCGCAACGCTACCGGGCGCGGGCGTAAGATCATAAACGGGCGGCACAGTCGGCTTCGTCGTATTCGGCGCCTGTTTGAATAGCGCCTGCAACGAGGCCAACGGCATAAGCTGATTGGTCGCGGTGGCGCTCCGCTCGACCGGGCCTCCGGTCATGCCGTAAAAACCCGGCTTGGTCGCGAACATGCCTTTCCCGTAAGCGCCGTCCGGCTGGAGAGGCGAGAATATATATTTAGACGCGATGTTGTGATCCATCGTCACGCCGGGTGACGAATAGCCTATGGCTGTCGCGATATTGTTGCAGATTCGATTGTTCGAATTGTTGGTCAACGAGATCGAGATTCCCGGCAGAGCTCGATTGAAGCCGGACGGCAGACAGATATTGTTGGCGATCAGCGAGTTGACGATGTTCAATTCATACAGGATGCACGTCCCGCTTGAGATGAATACGTTGTTGGTGATTTTCAGATGATCCCATGTGATGAAGCCGACGCCGGAATAATCGTCCATCCCGGTCATCGCAAAGGGGTAGGGATTTGTCGGGTCATAGCGATCGATCAACAAATTGCTGTCTAATTCTATGTCGGTGAACGTTTCCCCTACCGAGCCCTTCGGCAAGGGAAAACCCTCTCCTTGCGACCCATCCGGGTGGTAGGCGAGACCAACATCAACCACATCATGAAGGAAATTGCGCAGCCACTTCTGATGACTACTGCCGCCGTGACTGGTGAAATTGTCTGTGATGTGGTCGATTTCGTTGTCGGCTACGAGCGAATATTCCGTATTGAGCACGGGCCCCTCATGAGCCGCGTAAATGTGCGATTGCGCCAGCGAAATGCAAAAGGTATTCGCGCCGAATTCGTTCCGACCGTACCGAAAGTCCCGCCGCCGTTTGACGCCCATTGCGCCTGCGTCCAGCCCAGATAAACGGACCGATCAGCGTTTGAAATGTCCATATGATCGAAGACGAGGTCTTGCGTGACCAAAGCGTGGCCGAGAGCGTCATTGGCGCCCCCGCCATCAGTTATAAAAATGCCCTCTGCCGATTGCACCTTGATTCCGGTGAAACGAAGCATGTTGATGTCCGCCACTTTCATTAACGGGATGAAAGGCGTCTGACCCGGCGCTGCTGCAATCGTGAGGAAGGCGTTGTTGACGACGCGAACTCTGGGGACATTGAAAATGAGCGGGGCGTAGGTCCCGCCCATGAGCAGGATCTCGTCGCCCGGCTCGATCGGCCCAGAACGCGGTCCATTGAAAAACCCATAACCCGAATGCGTCACCGGATTGATTTGGTAATGCGGCACGGTCGAAAGCAGCGGATAAGTATAGCCAGTCTTGACATTGTTATCCGCCCAATCGAGTGCTGAGAGATCGTTCCAAGGGTGCTGCGCGCTTCCTTGCGTCGACGAGGTCGGGCCTGAACCTTTCGCCGGCATCGGGATACCCGCTGCCGTCATCGCCGCTTCCGTTTGACCTTTCACCGGATCGAAATACCAAATGTGATTGAACGTCGTCGGTGGGGCTGCGCAACCGGGGTAAACCTCCTGTGCAACGGCAGGCCCGCCCGCCATCAACGCGAGCGCGGCCAAGTTCAAGAGGCAAAAGCGGATCATGGGCGCAACGCGCAATTCCTTGCGGTGGTGACACGCGGCGCTGGCGGTCGTGCGATCGGCCAGAGATAGCCGGGGTTCCGCGTGACGACTTCGAAGGCGCGCAGCGCGTTGACAGGCCGCGGCAGGCGATGGAGGCGGTTCATCGTTTGGCTTTACTATACGATTGGCAAAGAAGGAATGAGCGGAACACACTTCGCCACTCGCGGGTTGAGCGCCGCGAACGTCTTGCCGCTTCAGTACGAAATGCCCCTCTCGCTATTGCGCCGCGGGCTCGGCTTGACGGGCGCGGCTCAGCATCGGAAAAGACGGCTCCCCCCGAGCGGGAGTTGGGATGCAACGCGTTACGCTGATCGACAACTACGACAGCTTCACCTTCAACCTCGTCCATTACCTGGGGGAACTGGGCGCGGAGGTTTCGGTGTGGCGCAACGACGAGATCACGGTTGCGGATGCGATCGCCTCGAAGCCGGACGCGATCGTGCTGTCCCCCGGTCCCTGCACGCCGAACGAGGCGGGCGTATGCCTCGACCTTGTCCGCTCGGCCAGCGAAACGACGCCGATGCTCGGCGTCTGTCTGGGCCATCAGGCGATCGGGCAGGCGTTCGGCGCCGACATCGTGCGCGCGCCGGCGCCGATGCATGGCAAGGTCTCGCGCATCTCGCACCACGCGAGCGGACTCTTTCGCGGGCTGAATGGGCCCTTTCAGGCGACGCGCTATCACTCGCTCATCATCGAGCGATCGAGCACGCCCTCCGAGCTCGAGATCAGCGCCGAGAGCGACGACGGGCTCATCATGAGCGTCGAACACCGCGACCGCCCGGTGTTCGGGGTGCAGTTCCATCCGGAGAGCATCGCCAGCGAGCACGGGCGGCAAATCTTGCGTAATTTCCTGGACTTGGCGGACGCGTTCCATAAGCGCCAGCAGGCCTACTGAGGGCAACGCGAAACGAGTTCATGGAATCCTTCAAGCCTCTGATCGCCAAAGTCGCCGCTGGCGCGACGCTGACCCGGGCCGAGGCGGAAAGCGCCTTCAATTCGATGCTCTCGGGCGAGGTGACGCCGTCGCAGATGGGCGGATTCCTGATGGCGCTGAGAGTGCGCGGGGAGACGGTCGAGGAGATCACCGGCGCGGTCGCGGCGATGCGGGCGAAGATGGCGCGGGTGAAGGCGCCGCCCGACGCCATCGACATTGTCGGCACCGGCGGCGACGGTTCGGGCTCCTACAATGTTTCGACCCTGGCCTCGATCATCACCGCGGCCTGCGGGGTGCCGGTCGCCAAGCACGGCAATCGCGCAATGTCTTCGCGCTCGGGCGCCGCCGATACGCTCGTCGCGCTCGGGGTCAAGATCGGGCTTTCGGCGGAAGGCGTCGAACGCTGCATCCGTGAGGCCGGGATCGGCTTCATGATGGCGCCCAACCATCATGCGTCGATGCGCCATGTCGGCCCCACGCGGGTCGAGCTCGGCACGCGCACCATTTTCAATCTGCTTGGACCGCTCTCCAATCCGGCCGGCGTCAAGCGCCAGATCGTCGGCGTCTTCTCCGCCGCCTGGCTCGAACCGATCGCCGAGGTGCTGCGGAATTTCGGCTCCGAGCGCGTCTGGGTCACTCACGGCCTCGACGGTCTCGACGAGATCACCGTCACCGCGCCGACCCGGGTCGTGGAGCTGAAAGGCGGCGCGCTTCACGCCTTCGAATTGACTCCGGAGGCGGCCGGCCTCGCCCGCTCTGCGCCCGAGGCGCTCAAAGGGCGGAGACCCAGCCCACAACGCCAAGGCGCTGATCGACGTCCTCGACGGCGCGCTCGGCGCGTTTCGTGATATTGGGCTTATGACCACGGCGGCCGCGCTCGTGGTCGCGGGCAAAGCCGGGACGATCAAGGACGGGGTGGCGATGGGTGAAGCGGCGATCCGCTCCGGGGCCGCCCGCCGTACGCTCGATCGATTGATCGCAGTCTCGAACGCCTGAAAGTCGGGAGCGCTGATGGCTGACATCCTCAAAAAGATCGAAAGCTATAAGCGCCGCGAAATCGCAGAGGCCAAGGTCAGGGTCCCGCGGGGAACCTTGGAGCGCGAGATCGACGGCCAGTCTCCGCCGCGTGGTTTCATCAAGGCGCTGGAGCGGGCGATCGAAGAAGGACGGTTCGGCCTGATCGCCGAAATCAAGAAGGCGAGCCCGTCGAAAGGGCTGATCCGCGAGGATTTCGACCCGGCCGCGCTGGCCAAGGCCTATCAGGCCGGCGGCGCCGCCTGCCTTTCCGTGCTTACTGACGGGCCCTCCTTCCAGGGCGCGCCCGATCACCTGATCAAGGCGCGAAAGGCGACGACGCTTCCCATTCTGCGCAAGGATTTTATGTTCGACGCCTATCAGGTGCTGGAAGCGCGCGCCTGGGGCGCCGACTGCATCCTCATCATCATGGCCGCCGTCGACGACGAGGTCGCCAAGACGCTCAACAAGACCGCGCATGATCTTGGCCTCGACGTCCTGATCGAGACCCACGACGAAAATGAGCTCAAACGCGCGCTCACTCTCGAAGGGCGGCTGATCGGCGTCAATAATCGCAACCTCCACACGTTCGAGACCTCGCTCGAAGTGTGCGAACGGCTCCTGCCCTCAATTCCGAGCGGAAAGATCGTGGTCGCCGAGAGCGGCATCTCCGATCACGCCGACTGCAAGCGGCTCGCCAGGGCCGGCGTCGAAGCCTTCCTGGTCGGCGAGGCGCTGATGCGCCACAAGGACATCACCGCCGCGACCCGCGCGTTGCTGACCGGAATGTAAGGGCATTCCGAGACTGGCGCGTCGCCCGCTTGCGCCAATGTCAGCGCGCGTTTGCCGGCTTGAACGCCGCCCGGCGCCGGCGGGCGTTCTATTTTCGTTCCGGCCCCCCTCATGTTAGTTTGTCAGGGGGCGCGATTCGTCAAAATGTGAAAGTGGACATGAACGATCTTTTCGGCGCGGCAGCCCCCCAGCGCGGCAAGCCGGCGCCCGTCAAGGGCAAGTCTCCGGCGCGCAACGGAACGCCCGGCGAAGCGGCCTACAATGCGGCCTCGATCGAAGTGCTCGAGGGGCTGGAGCCCGTTCGGCGGCGTCCGGGAATGTACGTCGGCGGGACCGACGCCAACGCCCTTCATCACCTCTTCGCCGAAGTCATCGACAATTCCATGGACGAGGCGGTGGCCGGCCACGCCACCTTCATCGAAGTCTCCCTGGAGGAAGGCGGCTGGCTGAGCGTCGTCGACAACGGGCGCGGCATGCCGGTCGATCCACACCCGAAATTTCCCAAGAAGTCCGCGCTCGAAGTCATCATGACGATGCTGCACGCGGGCGGCAAGTTCGACAGCGGCGCCTACGAGACCTCGGGCGGACTTCATGGCGTCGGCGTATCGGTCGTGAATGCGCTCTCGCAAAAGCTCGAAGTCGAGGTCGCGCGCAGCCAGACGCTCTACCGACAGACCTTCGAACGGGGCAAGCCCACGTCGCCGCTCACGATTGTCGGCAAGACGCCGAACCGCCGCGGCACCAAAGTGCGGTTCTTGCCGGATCCCCAGATATTCGGGGCGCAGGCGCGGTTTGATCCCGCGCGCGTGTTCAGGATGGCGCGCTCGAAGGCCTATCTGTTCGGAGGCGTCGAGATCAGATGGCGCTGCGCGCCCTCGCTCATCGCCGAGGGCGCCAAGGTGCCGCCGGAAGCCACGTTTCATTTTCCCGGCGGGCTTCGAGACTACCTCGCAGCCGACATCGAGGGCCAGGAACTGGTGGCCGATCAGGTTTTCACCGGCCGGGTGGACAAGACCGGCAAGCACGGCTCGGTCGAATGGGCGATTTGCTGGCTCGCGGACGCCGACGGGTTCGTCCATTCCTATTGCAACACGATCCCGACGCCCGACGGCGGGACGCATGAATTGGGTCTCCGCACCGCCTTGCTGCGTGGCCTGAAAGACCATGCGGACCGGATCGGCCAAAGCAAGCGCGCGGCCGCGCTAACGACCGACGACGTGATGGCGAGCTGCGCCGCCCTGATTTCGATCTTCATCCGCGAGCCTGAGTTCCAGGGCCAGAACAAGGGCCGTCTGCAGACCGCCGACGCCGCGCGACTGGTCGAGGGCGCGGTGCGCGACGCCTTCGACCACTGGCTTGCGGCGGCGCCGAGCCAGGCGGCCAAGCTCCTCGACTGGGCAATCGAACGCGCAGAGGAGCGCATCCGCCGGCGGATGGAAAAAGAGGTCGCCCGCAAGACAGCGGTGCGCAAGCTCAGGCTCCCCGGCAAGCTCGCCGACTGCACAAACTCGTCGGCGCAAGGCTCCGAGTTGTTCATCGTCGAGGGCGACTCGGCGGGGGGATCGGCCAAGCAGGCGCGCGATCGGGCTTCGCAGGCCGTGCTGCCATTGCGCGGCAAGATTCTCAACGTGGCGTCGGCCGCGCGCGACAAGCTGGCGCAAAATCAGCAGCTTTCCGACTTGATGCAGGCGCTCGGCGCCGGCGCCGGCGCTCACTACCGCTCATCCGACCTCCGTTACGACAAGATCATCGTCATGACCGACGCGGATGTCGACGGGGCCCATATCGCCTCGCTCCTGATCACCTTCTTTTACCGGCAGACCCCGAAACTCATCGAGGAAGGCCATTTGTATCTCGCCGTCCCGCCGCTCTACCGGCTGACGCAGGGCGCGCGCTCGCTCTACGCGCGCAACGACGCGCACAAGGACGAACTGATGAAGTCAGGATTTACCGGGCGCGGCGCGATCGAGGTCAGCCGGTTCAAGGGCCTCGGAGAAATGCCGGCGCGCGATCTGCGCGACACGACGATGGACCCCGCCAAGCGAACGCTGCTGCGCGTCGCCTTGGTCGCGCAGGACAGCGACGCGACGGCCGAGGCGGTGGAGCGCCTGATGGGCTCGAAGCCCGAGGCCCGCTTCGCATTCATTCAGGAGCGCGCGCCGAGATCGCTCGAGCTCGTGGACGTCTAGGCCTTGGCGAATTTGGCGAAGGCGTCCTTGTAGTCGGGATGCCAGCGCGAGAGCGGGGGGCGGTTCTCGACAATGTCGCCCGCGGCCCACAGGATTCGCCGTTCGTCCAGTTCCCGCGGCACGTCGTTGTCGGGGCAAAGGATGTAGAAGTCGCCGGCCGCCATCGAGGCGAGCATGAAATCGACCACCTGTTCCGCCGTCCAGGCGGCGGCAGGCTTGGCGATGTTCGAGCCCGCGGTCATGCCGGTGAACGTGAAGCCGGGAATGAGCAGATGAGCGCTCACCCGGCAGCCGTCGATATTGCGCAATTCGTGCGCGAGCGCTTCGGTCACGACCTTCACGCCGGCTTTCGAGACATTATAGGCGGTGTCGCCGGGCGGACAGGTGATGCCTTGCTTCGAGCCGGTGTTGACGATCGCCGCTGGGCTTTCCTGGCGGATCATTTCGGGGGCGAAAGTCTGGACCCCGTTGACCACGCCCATGAGATTGACGTCGATGATGCGTCGCCACCGGTCGGGATCGGCGAACAGTCCGCCCCCGCCCCCGGTCCCCGCATTGTTCATCAATATCGCGACCTCGCCGAAGGCGTCGAAGACCGACGCCTTCAGCCGCTGGACGTCCTTAAGCTGGCTCACATCGACAGCGAAGGTCCTGACCGCGTCGGGACGCTGAGCCGTCTCACGCAGCTTGGCGGCGACGCCCTCGAGCGCCTCCCCGTTCGCATCGGCCATGCAGACATTCATTCCGAGCGCGACGAATTTGGCCGCGGCGGCAAGGCCAATGCCGCTCGCCGCGCCAGTGACAACCGCGACCCGGTTCTGGGCAAATGCAGGATGAGTGGTCACGGGTTCGCCTCCTCCGGTCCTAAAGGATCGAGACGCTTACATCACGCTCGCAGCGCTTCGGCAATCGCCCTCACTCGCCGATGTCTTCGGCCGCGCGCCGTTTTTGCGCGGCGAGCGCCATCAGCCGCCGATCCCGCCACGCCTGGCGTTCGGCCAGCCGATCCGCCGGCAGACGCTTGCGTCGATCCGCCTCGATCTCGTCCATCACCGGCCCGGACCAGTCCGCCCGCCATTGCGACGACGGGAAGATTTCCTCATAGATCCGCTGATAGCGCTTGGCGTAGTCGCGCACGCCGCCCGGCGCGTTGAGGTCGATGGTCTCGAAGGGGCCCATGAACGACCAGCGGAGCGCGAGCCCGTCGCGAATGCCGATATCCACGTCCTCGACGCTGGCGTAGCCTTCCGCGACGAGCCGGAACGCCTCCTCCAGGAGCGCGCCCTGAAGACGGTTCATGAGGAAGCCATCGATCTCGCGCTTCATCACGATCGGCGCGTGGCCGGCGGATTTCATCAGCGCCGCTGTCCGCTCGACCACGGCGGCGTCCGTCCATGGCGCAGGCACGACCTCAACCGCCGGGATGAGATAGGGCGGATTGATCGGGTGCACGACGAGCGCGCGCCCGCGGCCCGGCAGCGCCTCGGTGAAACGCGAAGGCAGGATCGCGGAAGTCGAGCTCGCGAGCACCGCGCCCGCCGGCGCGAGCGCGTCGAGGCGGGCGAAGACATGCCGTTTGACGCCGACGTCCTCGGGCGTGCTCTCCTGGACGTGGCTAACCCCGTCCAGCGCTTCCTCGAGCGTCGCGGCCCGGCGCATCCGCGCGCGAACGGCCGCAGGAGCGTCGCCAAGCAGTTCGTTGGCGCCGAGGTCGGGCAAAATCTCGTCGGCGAACCGCAGCGCTTCGTCGACCGCATCCGGCTTCTCGTCCCACAGGAGGACGTCGTGGCCGGCGCGGGCGAAGCTGATCGCCCAGGCGCGACCGACCAGTCCCATTCCGACGAGGGCGATCTTAATCATCTAGGGTCTCCGGGCGCGGGATGAAGCGCATTTCATGCGCCCTGAATTTGGCCGGCGCGTCAATCCGGAGGCGCTCGGGCGACCGCCACGCCGCCCGCGCGCTCGCGGGTTCCGGTAGCGATTTGATTACACTTTAGCGCAATTGGCGTTCAATCGCGCCTAACTAAGGTCACAACCTCAGCTTGCATCAAGACAACTGCGGTCGTATTTAATAAAAATAGAGCCACGCAATGGCTCATGTTTGCAGTCTCGATGCGCGTCAATACGAGAATATGACTAGCGCCGAGGCAGGAGATGCATGATGCATAAGACTATGACAACCATATTTGCCTCGATGGCCGCTGCGATGCTGTTGGCATCGGCGCCCGCGAGCGCGACAGTCTACAAGTTTACCTTCGAGTCATTTGACTCGGAGCTCACGGCGACAGGCACGATGACGGTTGACGCCGCCGGCGAGGTCACAGGGATCACGGGCTTGATTTCCGGCCTCACCGATCAGACCGTGGGCTCGGTCACTGCCAATCCGAACTTCCCCGGGCCTGCCTATAGCCCCGACGGCTCCTTCATCTACAACAACCTGTACTATAGCTCCGGCATGGCCTTCGACGTGGATGGGGTGCTGTTCGCCACCCTCCAGAATCCGGGCGGCTACTGGAACCTGTGGGGAAGTTCGCCAGGCGACTACTCGCTCTGGGAATTGTCAGGTTCCTACAACTACCCAATCGCGGAAAGCGGAACCCTGAGCGTAGCAGCCGTGCCTGAATTGTCGACCTGGGCGATGCTGGGATTGGGCTTCGCGGGCCTCGGCGTCGCCGGCCGGCGGCGCGCGCCGCGTCTGGCGGAGGGGGGCATCGGCTAGGGGCGACATAATCCCCAACCTCACGCGGCAAGAACCGATTAAGTCAGTTTTGAACTCATCGGTTGTGGCGCTTGACTCTTGAGCTGATTGCGTTTTCAAACAGAATGGGTCGAGACTGCTCAAGCTCGGTCGAGTTGGGTTGTAGCGCAATTGGGAGAGCCCTGGCGCGCCATGAACGCCAACCGCGGCGTCGCGAGGGGTCTAACGATGCCCATTCGTGGAAGACGATCGTATTCGCATCTTCGCCGGCCGATGGCGCTGGTCGGGACGGCGCGCCCCGCAGAGGCTGGGGTCACATCCGGGCGCGGCGGATCGACCCGCCCTTTTTCCGAGATTGATCCGTTGGACGAGCTCGATCGCATTCTTGCCGGGAGACCGTTGCGATTCCGGCTTCAGTTCTTTGCCGTCGCTGACGAGCGCGGGCCCCCTGTTGTCGCCGAATTTGAAATTGAGGCCGCCGACGCCTCCACCGCTATCCGCACAGCGGCGGAGGCCGATTGGCCGCCACACGCGATCGGCCTCAGAATACTCGACCAGGAGGGCCGCGAAATCTTCGAGCGCCTCAAGGCCGATCGTTAGGCTCAGACGGACCGGCGCTCATTGCTCCTGCAACAGGCTGACGTGAGCCGCCACGCAGCGCCAGCCATCTTCGGTCCGGACCCAGACTTGGCTCTGCCGTCCCGTGCGCGTCGCGCCGATGCGCCTGAACTCGGTGTTGGCGGTCGCGAAGTCCCGCCCGTAGGTTGTGATGACGGTCCGGATGAGATCGCGCGCGAGATTGGTCGCCGGGCGGCGGCCGCGAAAGGCGGCGATCTCGTCATAGCCGTAGAGGTTCTCGGTCGCGCCGTAGCGCAGGGTGTGCGGGCTTTTCCAGAACAGCGCGTCGAGCTCGGCGATGTCGTTCGAGACCAGCGCGCGCTCGTAGCGGGCGAAAACCTTCTCCACTTCCGCGACCACCTCGGGAATGTTGATCTCGACCATGGATCGGGGACCTCGCTTGAATTGCACTCGCCGCGCGCGGCCGTTCGCCTTCATCTGAACGGGCTCGGCGCGCATCGAGCGACTATAGCCGTAATCGGAGCTGACTGCGCCTTGCCGAGCCGATAAGCTCGCCGTTGTGGCCGATCGCGGCATCGCCTTTCTGCTTGCGCCCGGCGCAGGCGCGCCCTCTTCCCATCCACGGATGCGAGCCTTCGCGCGCCTGCTTGGCTCGCTGGGCAGGGTCGCGCCGCTCGACTACCCCTACATGATCGAGGGCCGGAAGCGGCCTGACCCGCTGCCGAAGCTCATCGCGGCGCACCGGGCGGCCCTGGCCGCGCTCCGCCAAAGCCATGACGGGCCGATCGTTCTCGCCGGCAAGAGCATGGGCGGCCGCGTCGGCTGCCATGTCGCTCTCGTGGAGCCGGTCGCAGCGGTGATCGCATTCGGCTATCCGCTTTGCGGCGGCGGCGACCGGTCGAAGTTGCGCGACCAGGTTCTCCTCGACCTCAGAACGCCCACGATGTTCGTTCAGGGGACGCGCGACCCCCTCTGCCCGCTCGAACTTTTGGCAGATGTGCGAAAGCGGATGCGCGCGCCTTCAACGCTGCACGTCGTCGATGGCGCCGACCATTCGCTGCTGGTCGCAAAGGCTACGCTGAAGGCCGCGGGCTCGACCCAGGAGGAGACGGACGAGCGCATAGAGAGCGCGATCGCCCGCTTCCTGAGTGACGTTCCCGCAGATCGTCCTTAGGCGACGCGTTCGAGGATCTTCGTCATCTCAGCCGCCGTGAAGGCGCGAATGGTCTGCGTCTGAACGTTGCCTTGCTTGAGGACGTTTATCATAAAGGCGGTCGCCGCATATTCGTCGGGCGCCTCGCTGATTGTGAGAAAGTCGTACTCGCCCTGCAGCCAGAGTGTCTCCCTGATGGTGATCCCGGCCTGGGCAGCGGCCTTCTTTGCCGCTTCAACCCGTTTGGGTGCGTCCTTGATGTTCTTGATGCCCTGTTCGGTGTATTTGTAAAGAATGACGTATGTCGCCATAATGTTTCACTCCCCGAAAATGGACCTATCCAATCTGAACGCCGTCTGGCCCAACGCATACGGCGTTCTGGCCGAACTTAAGCGTCTATCTGCAGACGGGCAACGTGTGATTTTATCGTTCCGATCCGGCAATATTCCGTAGGAAATACAGTGGTAACGTGTTGATCAGCCCGCACCCCAGGTCTAAGACAGCGGCCGAATTGCGCTTACGAGCAGCTGGCTATTGGCGTCTCTTTTCTGGCGCGGCTCACTAAGAAATGTTTCGGAAGACCGACACCACCACCCGTGTCTGGCCAAACTTCCGGTGTTGGGAAGATTGTGTCCGGGCGCTCGTTGCCGGCGCTGCGCTCTCCGCGATGACGGCGGTGAACTGGGCGCGTGGGGACGTCGTGGCGCTGGCTTTGGATAGCTGCTCCGCCAGCTGCGCGTCGGACATCGAAGACGGTTCGGCCATCGCCTGGGAAGCCGCAGACGATCAGCCCACTCTGTCGCTGATCGGCCGCGGCCCACCCCAAGCCGCATCGCTCTTCGACCGGGAGACCGTGCCAGAGGTCCTGGCGGCAGGGCTCCCATCGGCGCTGTTTCCGAACAAGATGGCGAGCGCGCAGGACAGTTCGGGTTTCGACTATTTTTTCACGCATCCCGACGAAATCGGCGCGCCCGGGTTGTTCCTGTCGGCCGACTCGCTCACGGGGCAGCTTACGTTGGGCGAGTTTCTTTCGGAAAGTCACGACTATTTCTCAGAGACCCTCTCATTGGGCCCAACGCAGATTCCAACGGACATGAACGTCATTATTGTTCGCAGAGTGCCGAGAGAGGCCAGCTTTTCGACGGAACACGACGTAGCCAGCCCAAAGAAAGCGACGCGACCGACGTTCCCCTCGACGGATCTGTCGCTCCCCGCTTCGCAGTGAAGATTCGAAGGGCCAAAGCGGCGCTGGCCGACGGATTTGGACACTGGGCCTTCCTATCTGCTGCAGGCGATATTCCCCAATAAACACAGCGGTAATTCGTTGCAAGGCGGCTTTGCCGCAGGTACCCTTTGACGCTCGCGGAGTAACGCGCAGGGAGGCGCGGAATGACGATTCCACACGAGCCTTGGCTCGTGGCCCTTTCCATCGCCATCGCCATCCAGGGCAGCTTCGTCGGCCTGTCGCTCGCCCGGGAGCTTGATTCGGCCGAGGGGTTCCGCCGCCGCCTCGCGCTCGCCGGATCCGCGCTTACGCTTGCGACCGGCGTCTGGTCGATGCACTTCGTCGGCATGCTGGCCGCCAATTTCCCGAGCGCAATCGACTACCTGGTGCTGCCGACGCTGATCTCGTTCCTCATTTGCGTCATCGTGGTCGGCATTGGCGTCTACGCCGCCCATGCCTCCGGGCCGCCGGCGTTTCGCGTCGCCTCGGGCGCTCTTGCGATGGGGCTCGGCATCAGCCTGATGCATTATGTCGGCATGTCGGCGGTGCACCTGGCCGGACCGACGTCCTACGCCCCGTCCTACGTCGTCGCCTCGATCGCGGTGTCGATCGCGGCCAGCGCCTTCGCGCTATGGGCGATCGACAGCCGGCCGACCCGGCCGCGGCTGTTCCTCGGCGCAATCGCCCTCGGCCTGGCGATTTCCGGCATGCACTATACCGCGATGGCGGGAATGCGCCTCGATCCGCTGTGCTTCGACGTCTCGCGCTTCGTCGGGGCCGAATCGGCGCTGTCGCGCAATACGCTCGCGCTGCTCGCCACGGTCGTCTCGTTCGGCGTCTCGGGCGCCTTCCTTCTCTCGCTCGTGCCCGACGCGCGCGCCCCTCGCAGCGCCGCGGCCGTTCCGACCGACGCGCTGGCTCGCGCGCCAGTTGCGCCGCTGGGCGCGCATGATCCGGCCCCGCCGCCGTTCGCCGCGCCGGCGCCCTCCCGCGCTGCCTTCGTTCCGGTGGAAAAGGACGGCCGCGGGCGCGAAATCGCCGTCGCCGACATCTACGCCATTCGCGCCAACGCGCATTACACCTATGTCTACGACGGCGAGCACGAGTATTTCTGCAACCTGTCGATCAGCGCGCTAGAAGCGCGACTGGATCCGAAAGCGTTCCTGAGAGTCCACCGCAGCTACATCGTCTCGGTCGATCGCATCGCCCGGGTCAAGCGATCCGGCGAAGCCGGGGTGGCGGAGCTGGGGTTGCCTGTGCGCTGCAGCATCCCGATCGCCCGCGCCCATTATCGTCAGGTCAAGCTCAGGATGGGCGCGCTCGCCAGCTGAAAAACTGCGGTCTGACCATGAACTGTGTCAGCGATTCTGACGCATTTCGTGCAGCGGAGCCGTCATCGGCGCCTTTTCCCGCTATGCGGTTCATCGGCCGTTGATTGTGCGCCGCACACGACCCGACGTTGGCGAGCGCGCGTGAACCCGATCCCTCGTAGCCGGGTCGCGCCTTTCCCGCAGGGAGGACGACTTGATTCCCGGTTCCTTCGAGTATCATCGCCCCGCCAGCCTCTCGGACGCGGTCGCCCTGCTCGGCCGGCTGGATTCCGACGCTCGCGTCATCGCCGGCGGCCACAGCCTCATTCCGATGATGAAGCTGCGCCTCGCCATGCCGACCCATCTCGTCGACCTCGCCGGCGTCGCCGAACTCAAAGGCGTTCGTCTCGAGGGCGGCGAGATCGTGATCGGCGCGATGACCACCCAGCGCGAGATCATCGTCAACGACGTCCTGGCGGAGCATGTCCCGATCCTGCGCGAAGCCGCCGAGGTGATCGCCGATCCGCAGGTGCGCTATGTCGGCACGATCGGCGGCAATGTCGCCAATGGCGACCCCGGCAACGACATGCCGGCCCTGATGATGACGCTCGGCGCGACCTACGCCTTGCGCGGCCCGGACGGCGAGCGCCGGATCCCGGCGCGCGACTATTATCTCGGCCTCTACGAGACCGCCCTGAAGCCCAGCGAGGTGCTCGCGGCGATCCGCGTTCCGAAGCCTCCCAAGGGTCACGGGCACGCCTATGAGAAGCTCAAGCGCAAGGTCGGCGACTACGCGACCGCCGCCGCCGCCGTCATCCTGACGGTCTCCGGCGGCAGGGTCGCGACCTGCGCCATCGGCCTCACCAACGTCGCCGCAACTGCGCTTCTCGCGAGCGACGCGGCCGCCGCCTGCGTCGGGACCGCGCTCGATCAGCCGGCCCTCGCCCGGGCGGCCGCCGCCGCAACCGCCGCCGCTTCGCCTGCCGCGGACGGCCGCGGCTCGGCCGAATATCGCGCCAAGATGGCCGGCGTCATGACCGCGCGGGCGCTCAAGCGCGCCTTCGCCCGCGCAACATCCTGAAAGGGCCCTCGATGTCCCTCACCAATGTCAGCATGACGGTCAACGGCAAGGCGATGTCGGCCGCTGTCGAGCCGCGGACGCTGCTCATCCACTACCTGCGCGAGAACCTCGGCCTCACCGGCTCGCATATCGGCTGCGACACCTCCCATTGCGGCGCCTGCACGGTCGATGTCGACGGCCGGTCGGTGAAATCCTGCACCATGTTCGCAATCCAGGCCGCGGGCGCCAATGTTCTCACCATCGAGGGCATGGCCGAAGCCGACGGCAAGCTCAGCGCCCTCCAGGAGGGTTTCCGCGAGATGCACGGCCTCCAATGCGGCTATTGCACGCCGGGCATGATCGTGCGCGCCCATCGGCTGCTGCAGGAGAACCCGAACCCGACCGAGAGCGAGATCCGCCTCGGCATCTCGGGCAACCTCTGCCGCTGCACCGGATACCAGAACATCGTCAAAGCGATCCAATACGCCGCCGCCAAGATGGCCGGCCTCGAATTCAAGGAAGCCGCGGAATGAACGACGCTCCCCTTCCCACTTCGCTCGAGCGCGCCGAAAAGCTTCAAGGCATGGGCTGCAAGCGCAAGCGCGTCGAGGACGTGCGCTTCACCCAAGGCAAAGGCAATTACGTCGACGACATCAAGCTGCCGGGCATGGTGCACGGCGACTTCCATCGCTCGAGCCACGCTCACGCCCGCATCGTGAAGATCGACACCTCCAAGGCCAAGGCCGTGCCGGGCGTGCTCGCGGTGCTCACCGCCGAGGACCTCAAGGGCGTCAATCTGGCCTGGATGCCGACCCTTGCCGGCGACGTCCAGATGGTGCTCGCCGACGGCAAGGTCTTGTTCCAGAACCAGGAGATCGCCTTCGTCGTCGCGACCGACCGCTATATCGCCGCCGACGCCGCCGATCTGGTCGAGGTCGAGTACGAGGCCCTGCCCGTCGTCGTCGATCCGTTCAAGGCGATGGACAAGGACGCGCCGATCCTGCGCGAGGACATCAAGGACAAGAAGGACGGCGCTCACGGGCCGCGCAGCCACCCGAACCATATCTTCAACTGGCAGGTCGGCGACAGGGAACTGACCGACGCCGCCTTCCAGAAGGCCGAAGTCGCGACCAAGGACCTCTTGAGCTACCAGCGCGTGCACCCCTGCCCGCTCGAGACCTGCCAGTGCGTCGTCAGCTTCAACAAGATCACTGGCGACCTGACAATCTACGGCACCTTCCAGGCGCCGCACGTCATCCGCACGGTGGTGTCGCTGATCGCCCCCGTGCCGGAGCACAAGATCCACGTCATCTCGCCCGACATCGGCGGCGGCTTCGGCAACAAGGTCGGCGCCTATCCCGGCTATATCTGCGCCGCTGTCGCCTCGATCGTGACCGGGCTGCCGGTCAAATGGGTCGAGGACCGGATCGAGAACCTCTCCACCACCTCGTTCGCCCGCGATTACCACATGACGACCGAGATTGCTGCGACGAAGCGAAGGCCGCGTGACCGCGCTACGCGTGCACATCCTCGCCGACCACGGCGCGTTCGACGCCTGCGCCGATCCGTCCAAATGGCCGGCCGGCTTCTCGAACATCGTCACCGGCTCCTACGACTTTCCGGTCGCGCACCTGTCTGTCGACGGCGTCTACACCAACAAGGCGCCGGGCGGCGTCGCCTACCGCTGCTCGTTCCGCGTCACCGAGGTCGCCTACGCGATCGAGCGGGCGATGGACATCATGGCGCAGAAGCTCGGGCTCGACCCGGTCGACTTCCGGATCAAGAATTTCATCAGGCGCGAGCAGTTCCCCTACCACTCGGCGCTCGGCTGGGAATACGATTCCGGCGACTATCACACCGCCATGCAGAAGGCGCTCGACGCCACCGGCTACCGCAAGCTCCGCGAGGAGCAGAAGGCGAAGCAGGAAGCGTTCAGGCGCGGCGAGACGCGGGAACTCATGGGGATCGGCGTTTCCTTCTTCACCGAGATCGTCGGCGCCGGCCCGTCGAAGAACTGCGACATCCTCGGCATTGCGATGTTCAATTCGTGCGAGATCCGCATCCATCCGACCGGCAAGGGCATCGCGCGGATGGGCACGAAGAGCCAGGGCCAGGGGCACGAGACCACCTGGGCGCAGATCATCGCGACCGAGATCGGCATCGCCGCCGACGACATCGCGGTCGAGGAAGGCAACACCGACACCGCTCCTTACGGCCTCGGCACCTATGGCTCACGCTCGACGCCGGTGGCGGGCGCCGCGATCGCGATGGCCGCGCGCAAGATCAAGGCGAAGGCGCAGATGATCGCCGCCTACATGCTCGAAGTGCATGAGGGCGACCTCGAATGGGACGTCGACCGGTTCCGGGTCAAGGGCAATCCGGACAAGTTCCAGACCATGACCGCGCTCTCGTGGGCGGCCTATCACCAGGTCCCGCCGGGCATGGAGCCAGGACTCGAGGCGGTGAGCTACTACGACCCGCCGAACATGACCTATCCGTTCGGCGCCTATATCTGCGTCATGGACATCGACGTCGACACCGGCGTCCACAAGGTGAGGCGCTTCTACGCTCTCGACGACTGCGGCACGCGCATCAATCCGATGATCATCGAGGGCCAGGTGCACGGCGGCTGCACCGAGGGCTACGCCATCGCAATGGGTCAGGAAATCGCCTACGATTCCGACGGCAACGTCAAGGGCGCGTCGTTCATGGACTATTTCCTGCCGACCGCGGTCGAGACGCCGCATTGGGAGACCGACTACACGGTGACCCCGTCGCCCCATCACCCGATCGGCGCCAAGGGCGTCGGCGAAAGCCCCAATGTCGGCAGCGTGCCCTGCTTCGCCAATGCGGTGAACGACGCGTTCAAGTTCGCGGGCTCGACCCACATTGCGATGCCGCACGACGCCTATCGCATCTGGCAGGCGGCGGAGGATCTGGGGCTGCACGGGTGACCCCTTCTCCCTCCGGGAGAAGGTGGCGCAATAGGGCGTCGAAAGACGCCCGTCTTTCGACGGGCTATGGCGCCGGATGAGGGTCTGTGACGTGACTCGTGGTCCCGCGACGAAAGCCCTCACCCCCAACCCCTCTCCCCGAGGGAGAGGGGAGCACGTGCATGCCTAGCGTCTCCATCCCGCGCGAGGCGATCGCGGCCCGGCTGGCCGGGGTCGGCTATGTCGCCGACCGCGACCTCGCGACTGCGCTCTGGATGATGGACGCCCTCAAGCGCCCGCTCCTGATCGAGGGCGAGGCCGGGGTCGGCAAGACCGAGGTCGCGAAGGCGCTCGCCGCGGTGCACGGCGCCGAGCTCATCCGCATGCAGTGCTACGAGGGGCTCGACGTCTCGTCCGCGCTCTACGAATGGAACTATCAGCGCCAGCTGCTCGCGATCAAGGCGCGCGAGGGAACGGGCGCGAGCGTGGCCGAGATCGAGGCGCGTATCTTTTCGGAGGACTATCTGCTCGAGCGCCCGCTGCTCGCCGCCATCCGGCGCGATGCGCCGCCGGTGCTGCTGGTCGACGAGGTCGACCGCGCCGACGAGGAATTCGAGGCCTTCCTGCTCGAGCTGCTCTCGGACTTTCAGGTCACCATTCCCGAATTCGGCGTCATCCGCGCGCTCACGATCCCGCGCGTGGTCCTGACCTCCAACGCCACCCGCGAGCTCTCCGACGCGCTTCGCCGGCGCTGCCTCTATCACTATCTCGATTTTCCCGACGTCGATCGCGAGGCGGCGATCCTGCTTGCGCGCCAGCCCGGCATTGACGCGAATTTCGCCGTGCAGATCGCCCGCATGGTCGGACTTTTGCGCAAGGAAGATCTGAAGAAAGTTCCCGGCGTCGCCGAGACGCTCGACTGGGCGGCGACGCTTGCCGGGCTCGGCGTCGAGGATCTGCGGCAGGAGCCGGAGATCGTCCACGCGACCCTGATCGCGCTGCTCAAGACTCGCGAGGATCGCGCCGCGATCAGTCCGGAGACGACGAGCCGGCTCGTCGGCCAAATCGCATGAGGGGCCTCGCATGAGAGTCGGCGCGTGATGGGCGCCCATGCTTTCGCGGCCGAAGGCCCCGGCCCCGGCCCGGCGATGCGCCGGCGCCTCGCCGGCTTCGTCTTGACCCTGCGCGACGCAGGTTTCGTCATCGGGCAATCGGAGGCGCAGGACGCCGCGCTCCTCATGGCCGGGCCGCTCGCCGAGCGGCCCGAAGGTTTTCGCGCCGGATTGCGCGCCCTGTTTGCGTCGCGCCGCTCGGACCTCGCGCGGTTCGATGACCTCTTCGACGCCTACTGGCGCGCGCGCGGGGTGAAGAGCCTCGCCAGGATCGACGCCGAGGCGCTGGCCGCCCGTTCGCCCCGGCGCTTTCAGCATGGGCCCGGCGCGAATGATCGACGAGAGCAGCCCTCTCACATCGGCGGCGCCCGCGGGCGCGAGGACGGCGCCGCGGAAGGCGGCGGCCGGCGCGGCGGCGCGTCGGCGCACGAGGCGATGTCGACGAAGGACATCGCCGCCTTCGAGGGCGAGCGGGAGCGGGCCGAGGCCGCCGAGATCGCCGAACGCTTCGCGCGCGCGATGCGGGCGAGGCTCACGCGGCGCGAGCGCGCGCGGCGGCGCGGGCGGCGGCTCGACTTGAGGAGCACGATCCGGCTCAGCGTCGCGCACGGCGGCGAGCCGCTCGACCTCAAGTTCCGCCGGCGCAAGGTCAAGCCGCTGCGGCTCGTGGCGCTGCTCGACGCCTCCGGCTCGATGGAGCCCTACGTGGCCTTCTTCACCCGCTTCCTGCACGCGGTGAGCCAGGCGTTTCGCGAGTCCGAGGCGTTCCTGTTTCATACCAGGCTTGCGCATGTCTCGTCGGCGCTGAAAGAGCGCGACCCGGCGCGCGCGCTCGACCGGCTCGCGCTGATGGCGGCAGGCGTCGGCGGCGGGACGAAGATCGGCGAATGCCTGACCGCCTTCAACGCGAGGCACGCCAAGCGGGCCATCCATTCGCGCACCTGCGTGATGATCCTTTCCGACGGCTACGACACCGGGCCGCCGGAAGTCCTCGCCTCGGCGATGCGGGACTTGCGGCGGCGCTGCAAGCGGATCGTCTGGCTCAATCCGCTGACCGGCCGCCGCGGCTTCGAGCCGACCGCGCGCGGCATGCAGGCCGCGCTCCCCTATCTTGATTTGCTGGCGCCGGCGCACAATCTCGAAAGCCTGGCGGCGCTCGAACCCTATCTCATGAGGATCTGATCCGATGGGCGTGCTCGAGCAGGCGGCTCAGCGTCAAGCCAAAGGCCAAGCCTTCGCGCTCGCCACCGTCGTCCGCACAGTCTCCGTCACCGCCGCGAAGGCAGGCGCAAAGGCCCTGATCGGGGCCGACGGCTCGATCGTCGAGGGCTGGATCGGCGGCGGCTGCGCCCGCGCGGCCGTGGTCAAGGCGGCGCGCCAATGCATGGCCGACGGCCGGTCGCGGCTGGTCTCGATCGCGCCCAAAGACGCGCTCGCCGACCTCGGCGCGGCGGCGGGCGAAGAGCGCGGCGGCGTTTTCTACGCCAAGAATTCATGCCCGAGCCAGGGCACGATGGACGTCTTCGTCGAGCCGGTCCTGCCGAGCCCCCGCCTTCTCATTCTTGGCGCTTCTCCGGTCGCCGTCGCGCTCGCGAGGCTGGCCCCATCGATGGGCTTCGCCGTCGCTGTCGCCGCGGCGCCGGAGGAGCACGAGCGGTTCGGCCCGGATGTGGAGCGCCTCGTCGGCGCAGCGGCGCCGCCTGAAGCCGGCGAGAGCGCGTTCGTCGTCGTCTCGACCCAGGGGTCCGGCGACCGCGCCGCGCTGAAAAGCGTGAGCGCGATGCATGCGCGCTACCGCGCTTTCGTCGGCTCGCGCCGCAAGGCCGAGACGCTCAAGCGCGAGCTCGCCGTGGAAGGCGTCCCGACCGAGGCGCTCGCCGCGATCAAGGCGCCCGCCGGGCTCGACATCTCCGCCATCTCGTCGGACGAGATCGCGCTCTCGATCCTGGCCGAAATGATCGCGGCGCGGCGCAAGCCCGAGCGCCCGGCGGCGGAAGAGGCGGACGACTGAAGCGCGCCAAGGCCGTCATCGCGAGGAGCGAAGCGACGTGGCGATCCATGGGAACGCAGGGCGTCCGACGTTCCCTGGATTGCTTCCCCCCGGACTTGATCCAGGACTTGATCCGGGGGTCGCTCGCAATGACGCCCACGGTTCGACGCAAATGCAAACGGCTCTACAGCTCCGACTTGATCGCCGCCAACAGCCGGTAGCGCATTTCGCCGTCCTCGCCCGGAGCCGAGATCACGAAATGCACGCGCCCGTGGCTTGTCGTGTCGGCATAGCCGGCGAGCGTGCGGACGCCATCCATGGTGCCGGTCTTGTTCAGGCCGCCGTCATGGCCGTGGAGAAGGTCGGCGTGGGGCGCGAACAGCTCGAGCACCTTGGCGAGGCCGTGCGCGGTCATGTGGTCGTCGCGGCTGATGCCTGAGCCTTCCTCGAGATGTATGGAGCCGGCGACGCCCTGCGCGGCGAGCATCTCGTCCGCCACTTTAAGCGACTTCTCGAGGCTGACCGGACCACCCAGGCGATGGGCGCCGACCTCGAGGAAGACCTGATTGGCGGTGAAGTTGTTCGAATCGAGGAGGAGCTGGGCCAGGATCTCGGACAGCGGGCGCGACTGCAGGTGAACATAGACCGGCTTGAGATCCTCGGGCACGGTTCCGACCGAGACTTTGCCATGGACGGCGCCGCCGGCCCGCGCGATGAACGCGCCGATCAATTCGCCGGCGTATTCGAGGCCGAGCGCGGGATCCTGTCCAAGACTGATGCGGCCCTCCCCGTCCGGCCCCTTGGCGCGGAAGAGAGCGATCGCGAGCGGCGTGATCGGCGTCTGCTCCTCGGCGGAGCGAACCTTGGCGCCGCTGCGCACCGCGTAGACGGTGTTGAAATTGACCGCCAGCGCCGAGTTCAGCGCATCATAGGCGAGGTCGTCATTCTCGATGCCGGGGATGCGGAGGTTCGAAGGATAGTACCCGCCGTCGACCACGATGCCGGTGATCGGCGCCTTTCCGATTCTGGCGACAAGCTCGGCCGCCAGCGGTTTCAGCTCCTCAGAGATCAGGAACGGATCGCCGCCGCCGCGCACGTAAAGCACGCGTTTGGCGTCGAGATAGAACCGGGTCTCGAACCGGTAGTCGGCGCCCAAAACCTCCATCGCCAGCCACGCGGTCACGATCTTGGTGACCGAGGCCGGGACGAAAGGCTTATCCGCGTTCTGGGCGACGAGCTCGTTCCCCTTGGCGTCCACCACCAGCACGACCGCCGACGGATCGAGCGCCGCGACCTTGTCCTTGACGTCGGCCAGCGCCGGGGCGGGCAAGAGAAGCAAAGCGAGAGCAAGCAGGCGAGACCACATGAGCGACTCCAGCGTGGGGCGCGCAGGCGCAGGTATACCAGTTGAGACTTAAGCGCCAAGTCAGCCGGCGAGCGGCGCCGCGCTCGGCGATATTGAGTTTGCCGGTCGGCGCCCATAGCATCGCACTTTCTCGGCCAAACGGGTCCTTTGACTGAGGCCGATCCGGCGAGAATGAACGGCGCCGCCGGGCGCCGGTCCAAGAGAACTTTGGAGGAAAACGCACCAATGAGCCACGAGACCCTGCGGCCCGATTTCAACGACCTGATCGACCCACAGGCGCCGGTCAACCAGATCGGGACCGGGTTCATCTTCACCGAGGGGCCGGTCTGGCATCCGCTCGACCATTATCTCCTGTTCTCCGACATGCCGGGCGACGTGCGCCGCCGCTGGGACCCGGAGCATGGCGTCGCCGAGGTCAAGCGCCCCGCCAACAAATGCAACGGCATGACCTATGACGCCAAGCTCAACCTCATCGTCTGCGAGCACGCGACCTCCATGCTTACCCGCGAGCGCCCGGACGGAAAGCGCGAGGTTCTCGCCTCGCATTTCGGCGGCAAGGAGCTCAACTCCCCCAACGATGTCTGTGTGCGCTCGGACGGCTCGATCTATTTCACCGATCCGATCTATGGCCGCTCGCCCCATTATGGCGTCGAACGCCCGCATGAGCTCGGCTTTCAGGCCGTCTATCGCGTGCCGTCCGCCGGCGGCGCGCCTCAGCTCCTGGTCGACGACGATCTTTTCAATCAGCCGAACGGCCTGTGCTTCTCTCCGGACGAAAAGCTGCTCTACGTCAATGATTCGGCGCGGAAGCTGATCCGCGTCTTCGATGTCGCCGCCGACGGCTCGCTCAAGAACGCGCGCCTCTTTGCCGACAAGATCACCTCGTCGACCGAACCCGGCGGACCGGACGGCATGAAATGCGACGAGCGCGGCAATGTCTGGGTGACGGCGCCGGGCGGCTTATGGGTCTACGCGCCCTCGGGGGAGGTCATCGGAAAACTGCGCGTGGCCGAGCCGGTCGCCAATCTTGCCTGGGGCGGCCCCGATTTCCACACCCTTTTCCTGACCGCGAGCCAGTCGGTCTACCGCGTCGAGACCAAGGTCGGGCCGCGCCGCGAACCCTACATGAACGCGAGCGCCGGCGGCGCCGCCGCGTCCGAGCCCGCCCTTGCGCTCGATCCGAGGCGCTGCGCCCTCCTGATCCAGGACATGCAGAACGACGTCGTCAGCGAGGGCGGCGCCTTCGCGTCCTCGGGCGCGCCCGCGCACGCCAAGGCGCAGAATGTGGTCGAGAACATCCGCCGCGTCGCCGAGCGCGCGCGCGAGAGCGGCGTGCCCGTGATCCACGTCTGGTTCCTCGTCGAACCCGGCGCGCCCGGGGTCAAGGGCAACGCGCCGCTGTTCAAGGGCGTGGCCGAGCACAAGGCGATGGTGCGCGGGACATGGGGCGCGGCGCCGGTCAAGGGACTCGAGCCCAAGCCCGGCGATCTCATCGTCGAGAAGATGACGATGAGCGCCTGGGAGGGCTCGCGGCTCGAGTCGCTGCTCAAGGGGCTCGGGCGGGACACGATCATCGACACCGGCGCCTGGACCAACATGTCGATCGAGCACACCGCCCGCACCGGCGCCGACAAGGGCTACTTCGTCGTCCTGCCCGAGGATTGCTGTTCGACGATGAACGCCGAATGGCACAAAGCCTCGATCGACTTCGCGGTGCAGAACGTCGCGACCGTGACCAAGGCGGAGGCGGTGATCAAGGCGCTCGAGGCGGCGGCGGGCCGCTGATGCTGATTGTAGGGCGGGGTCGCTGACCCCGCCGGCCGTTGCGCGGCCGAGGCGCGGCGGCGGCGACTCGCGAAGAAGGCTGCGAGCTCGCCGGTGTGGCGTGCAACGACAATGTGTTGACAAACGGGCTCGGCTGGTGTTCTCTGTTTGTTCTGAGGCTGGCGGATAAACGTCGCCCTCGAGTGAAAGGAGAATTGCCGCCGCGCTCATCGAGGAAGAGGGCCTGGCAACATGAGGAAACGGGCGCAACCCTTTGAAACATATGGATCGCTGACGGGAAAAGCGATTTTGATTTCGTTGCGCGGGCTTTGATTTGTTGCGCGGGCTTTGATTTTGTTGCGCCGGGCTTTGATTTTGTTGCGCCCGATTTGGATTTCGTTGCGCCGGGTCGGCACCCGGGCCGCAACGCCGCGGGCTCACGCCCGCCCCGTCGTCTCCCGCGCCAGGAACTGGCCTTGTCCTGGCTTGCCCACGATCCGGCCGTCATCGACGACGACCTCGCCGCGCAGCAGCGTCTTGACCGGCCAGCCGGTCACTTCCATGCCCTCATAGGGCGTGTAGTCGCTGCCGTGCTGCATCAGGTCCTGGGTGAGCGTCACCTTCTTGCCGGCGTCCCACAGCACGATGTCGGCGTCGCCGCCGATCATGATCGATCCCTTGCGCGGGTAGAGCCCATAGAGCTTGGCGTGGTTGGTCGAAGTCAGCGCGACGAACTCGGTGAGCGAGATGCGCCCCTTCGCGACCCCTTCCGAGAACAGGATCGGCAGCCGCGCGGCGACGCCCGGAATGCCGTTCGGCACCCAGCGGAACGAGGTCCTGGCCTTTGGGTGCATCTTGCCGGCCTCGTCGTCGAACCGGAACGGGCAATGGTCGGAGGAGAAGGTCTCGAACACGCCGCCGATCAAGCCCGCGCCAGATCGCATCCTGCGAGGCGCGGTCGCGCGGCGGCGGCGAGCAGACATATTTCGCCCCGCTCATATCCATGTTGAGGCCTTTAAGGTCGTCGGCGGTCAGCACCAGATATTGCGGGCAGGTCTCGGCGTGGATCTTCATGCCGCGCCGGCGCGCCCATTCGATCTGCTCCATCGCCTCGCGCCCCGACACATGGACGATCATGATCGGGATGCCGATCAGCTCGGCATGAGAGATTGCGCGGTGGGTCGCCTCGCGCTCGACCAGCTCGGGGCGCGATTCCGCATGATAATAGGAATGGGTCTTGCCCTCGCGCTCGAGCCGGTCGGTCATGAACTTGATCTGGTCGTACCCTTCCGCGTGGACCATCACGAGGGCGCCCTGCTCGCGCGCGACGCTGAACACCTCGAGCAATTGCCGGTCGGTCAGAACGAGGTCGTCATAGGTCATGAACACCTTGAACGACGGATAGCCTGAGCTGACCAAGGCCGGCAGCTCCTGTCCCAGCACAGCCGGCGTCGGATCGGTGACGATGAGGTGGAAGCCGTAGTCGACGTAGCTCTGACCCTTCGCCTTCTTGTGATAGTCCTCGACGCTCTGGCGCAACGAATGCCCGCGCGGCTGGAGGGCGAATGAGATGACGGTGGTGTTGCCGCCCGCCGCTGCGCTGCGGGTGCCGCTCTCGAATCCGTCCGCCATCACGATCCCCGGCCCCATCGGCTGGTCGAAATGCACGTGGCTGTCGATGCCGCCCGGCATGACCAAAAGTCCCGACGCGTCGATCTCGGAGGCGGCGCGCGGCAGGTCGCCGGCGAGCGCGGCGATCCGGCCGTCCTTGACGCCGATGTCGCATTTGCCGACGTCGGCGGCCGTCACGACGGTTCCGCCGCGAATGACGAGATCAAATTCCATGTCTTCCTCTTCATGCCGTCGGCGTCCGCCGCAAGTTTCATGCAAACCGCACCCGTTGTGGACCGATCTTGCCAAGCGGCGCGCGGGCCGGCTTAGGTACAGGCGAAAATATTAGGCCCGATTTCACGCCAGCCAAAGCGGAGCGACCCTTTGCGGGATTTCCATCAGAACGGACGCAGCCCTGTCTACGCCGCAAACGGCATGGCGGCGACCTCGATGCCGATCGCCTCGCTGACCGCGATCGAGGTCTTGCGCGCCGGCGGCAACGCCGTCGACGCCGCGGTTGCCGCCTGCGCCATGCTCGCGGTCGTCGAGCCGCAGTCGACCGGACTCGGCGGCGACTGCTTCTGCCTCTACGCTCCCGCCGACGGCAAGGTCGTCGCGGTCAACGGCTCCGGCCACTCGGCCGCGGCGGCCTCGATCGACGCGATCGAGGCTCTGGGCCCCGCCGCGCGCGACCACGTCTCGCCGCACGCCGTCACCATTCCGTGCGCCGTCTCCGCCTGGCAGTTGCTGCTGGACGCCCACGGCACCAAGGGCTTCGACGAATTGCTGCAGCCTGCGATCCGCTGCGCCGAAGAGGGCTTTCCGGTGCACCCGCGCGTCGCGTGGGACTGGTCGTTGCAGGTCGAGAAGCTCCGCCGCGCCGGAAACAAGCTCTTCCTCCCCGGCGGCCGCGCGCCACGGGAAGGCGACCTCTTCGTCCAGAAGGCGCTCGGCGGAACGCTGCGCGCGATCGCCGCGCGCGGCGCGGACGCCTTCTATTCCGGGCCGGTCGCGGCCGACATGGCCGCGACGCTCAAGCGCGCGGGCGGCACACAGACGGAAGAGGATTTCGCCAACGGCCGCAAGAGCGCCGAGTTCGTCGCGCCGATCCACATCAACTGGCGGGGCCTCGACGTCTGGCAGTGCCCGCCGAACGGCCCCGGCATCGTCGCGCTGATGATTCTGGGCCAGCTCGAAGCGCTGGGTCCGGCGCCCGACGGTCCGGAAGGCGCGATCCGGCACCACCGCCACATCGAGGCTGCGCGCCTCGCTTATCGCGACCGCGACGCCTTTCTCGCCGACCCGCGCCGGCGCGAAACCCCGGTCGGCCGGCTGATCGCGCCCGATTATCTCGCCGCGCTCGCCCGCCTCATCGATGACGAGGGCTCCCTTCCCTCCCTGCCTCAGCCGGGAGAAAGCGCGCTCGCAGCCAACGGCGACACCGTCACGCTCTCGGTCATTGATCGCGACGGCAATGCGTGCAGCCTCATCAACTCGATCTATCAGACCATGGGCAGCGGCATCCTCGCGGAACGCTCCGGGGTGCTGATGCAGAACCGCGGACTGTGCTTCTCCTTCGAACGCGGCCACCCCAATAGCCTCGCGCCCAACACGCGCCCCGCGCACACCATCATGCCCGGCATGGCGACGCGGGACGGCCGAGCCGGCGATGTGCTTCGGCGTGATGGGCGAGCATTACCAGCCGATGGGCCAGACGTGGCTTCTGACCAACGCGCTGGAATACGGAATGGACATCCAGCAGGCGCTCGAGTTTCCCCGAGTCTGCCCATACATGGGCGAGGTCGAGGTCGAACGGCGGGTGACGCCCGCCATGCGCGAGCGCCTGTCCGCGCTCGGCCACAAGCTGACCGAAGTTGCGCGACCGCTCGGCGGCGGCCAGGCGATCGGCGATCGACCGCGAGCGCGGCGTCCTCGTCGGCGGCTCAGATCCGCGCAAGGACGGCGCGGCGCTCGGGTATTGAGGCAGGCGCTTTCCGATCGCGTCTTCCCCGATCGTTCCTTGGCGTCACGTCATGTAGACGCCGCCGGTGACGTTGACCCCCTGCCCGGTCATGAACCGCGCCTGGTCCGAGCACAGGAAGACGACGACGTCGGCGACGTCCTCCGGCAGTTCGAGGCGTCCGAGCGGCGTCTGGGCGACATACTCGTCGACAACGCGCTCGGCCGAAATCTCGCGCAGTCGCGCCTCCCACTCGATCTCGCGCGTCTGCATGCCGGTCTTGACGAAGCCCGGGCACACGGCGTTGACCCGGATGCCGCGCGGGGCGAGTTCGCGCGCCAGCGCCTGCGTCCAGCCGAGCACGGCGAATTTCGACGCCGAGTAATGGGCGAGCAGCGGCGCGCCGACCTTTGCGGCGAGCGAAGCGGTGTTGACGATGCAGCCTGAGCCCTGGGCGACGAAATGCCGGGCGGCGATCTGGTTGGCGAGAAACACGCCCCGCGCGTTGACCGCGAAGTTGAAGTCCCAGTCGGCGTCAGTCAGCTCGAGCGCGTGTCTGCATGGTCGAGACGCCGGCGTTGGCGATAAGGATGTCGCAGCCGCCAAAATGGGCAAGCGTTTCCCCGAACGCCCGCTCGACCGATGTCCGCTCGCGCACATCGACCTCAACAGCAACCGCGCCAGCGCCGATCTCGTGCGCCGTTCGCCCGGCAGCCGCAAGATCGATATCGGCAATTGCAGGTTTGACGCCCCGTCGGGCGAGAGCAGCAGCGATCGCGCGCCCGATGCCCTGCGCGCCGCCAGTGATGAAGGCGCGTTTGCCCACGAGTTCGGAATAAGGCGGAACGGCTGCCGGCATTGTCCCTCCCAAGCCTGGGCGACGACCCATATCAACAAAATCGAAAGCCGCGAAACCGCTTTTTGTTTGATAAAGTCGATCTCGACGTTAGTTTCCGCGCTTCGCGCAATAGACGCCGGCCGTCGTGCGGCCTTGCCGCTTGGGGACGCAATCCATGGTTTTCGACTTCCTCGGCGAAAAGACCAAAGTCGTCATCGCCATGGCCCACATCGGCGCTCTGCCCGGCGCGCCGCTCTATGACGCGGACGGCGGCGTGGCAAAGCTGATTGAAGGCGTCGTCAAGGATATCGAGAATTTGCAGGCCGGCGGGGTCGATGCGATCATGTTCGGCAACGAGAACGATCGCCCTTACCTCTTCACGGCGCCGCCGGAAGGCGTGGCGGCGATGACCGCGGTGGTCGAGGCCGCAAAGCCTCATCTCAAGGTTCCCTTCGGCGTCAATTATCTTTGGGACCCGGTCGCCAGCGTCGCCATCGGCGCGGCGACCGGAGCGAGCTTCGTGCGCGAAATCTTCACCGGCGTTTTCGCTTCCGACATGGGGCTTTGGCGGCCCGACGCCGCGAGCGCCCTGCGTCTGCGCCGCGATCTCGGCCGCGGCGACATGAAGCTTCTCTTCAACGTCAACGCCGAGTTTGCCCATTCGCTCGACGAGCGGCCGATCGCGCTGCGCGCGAAAAGCGCGGTCTTCTCCTCGCTCGCCGACGCGATCCTGGTCTCCGGCCCCTTGACGGGGGAGCCCGTCGACCGCGCGAACTTGATCAGCGTCCGCGAGGCCGTCCGGTCCGTACCAGTCCTGGCCAACACCGGCGTCACCATCGACAATATTGGCGAGATCCTCGCAATTGCCGACGGCGTGGTGATCGGCACCCATTTCAAGGTCGACGGCCAGACCTGGAATCCGGTCGAAGCGAAACGGGTGAAACGCTTCATGGACGCCGTGGCGAAACTGAGGTGATTGCGCATAATTGCACCGTTTCATTCCCGCGAAGGCGGGAATTGAGGGCAGCCGCTGCCTTTTGCCGCGAGCACGGATCCCCGCTTGCGCGGGTATGACAATTCATGGCTTGCGTTCTCGGCCTCGACATCGGCACCACATCGACCATCGGGGTCCTGATCCGGCCGCCGGATCAGACGATCGCGCTCGCCTCGCGGCCTGTCGCGCTGCGATCCGATCATGTCGGCTGGGCCGAGGAAGATCCGGAGGAATGGTGGGCAAACGTCGGCGAGATCGTACGCGAACTCACCCGCTCGAGCGGCGTTTCGCCCGCCAAGATCGCCGCGGTCGGTGTGACCGGCATGCTGCCGGCGGTAGTGCTGCTCGACTTTGCCGGGCGGCTGTTGCGTCCGAGCATTCAGCAGAGCGACGCGCGCTGCCACGCCGAAGTCGCCGAGCTTCGTACCGAGATCGACGAGAAGGCTTTTCTCGCCAAGGCGGGCAATGGAATCAATCAGCAGCTCGTCATCGCCAAGCTTCGATGGATCGAGCGCCACGAACCTCAGGTCTTCGCCCGCATCGCTACCGTCTTCGGCTCCTACGACTACATCAACTGGCGCCTAACGGGCGAGCGCGCCATCGAGCAGAATTGGGCGCTCGAAGCCGGTTTCGTCGACTTCAAGTCCCAGGCGATCGACGATGCGCTGGTCGCGCTCGCCCATATTCCGCGCGCGGCCCTGCCGCGCAAGGTTGCCTCACACGACATTCTCGGCGTCGTCTCGGATCGGGGCGCGGCGGAAAGCGGACTTGAGGCCGGAACGCGGGTCATCGGCGGCGCGGCGGACCATATCGCCTCGGCGCTCGGCGCGGGCGTGGTCAGCGCCGGCGACGTTCTGCTCAAGTTCGGCGGCTCGGTCGACATCCTGACCGCAACCGATCACGCAAAGCCCGACCCCCGCCTGTTCCTCGACTACCATCTAAGGCCCGGACTTTTTGTCCCCAATGGCTGCATGTCGACCGGCGGCTCGGCGCTCAACTGGTTCGCGCGCCACTTCGCCGGTGGCGAAACGCAGGCTGCCGAAAAGGCGGGCGTCTCGATTCATCAATGGCTAGACCGGCTTGCGGAGCAGCGCCCTGCCGGCAGCGATGGGCTCGTCATCACACCCTATTTTCTAGGCGAAAAGACGCCAATCCATGACGCGAACGCGCGCGCGACCTTCGACGGGCTCACGCTCTCGCACGACATCGGCCATCTCTGGAGGGCCCTGCTCGAGGCCTATGCCTATGCGATCGCGCATCATGTCGAGGTCATGAGCGAGATCGGCTACAAGACCGAGCGCTTCATTGTTTCCGACGGCGGATCTACGAGCCGCGTCTGGATGCAGATCGTCGCCGACGTCTTGCAACAACCGGTTCAAAGGCTGGCCGGACACCCCGGCTCCTGCGTCGGCGCCGCCTGGACGGCGGCGATCGGCGCCAATCTCGTCTCCGATTGGTCTGCGATTTCCGCCTTCGTGCGTCCCGCCGACCGGATCGCGCCTCGGCCAGAGGCCGCGGAGACCTATCGCCACGGCTATCGCCGCTATCGCGAGATTTACCGCGCCCTTGCGGGACGCATGGCGTCATGAGCGTCTTTCGCGCCGTCGCCTGGGATATCGACGGCACGCTCATCGACAGCGAGGGCCTGCACCAGCGCTCCTTGATCGAGACGGGAGCCCAGTTCGGAGTCGATCTCTCCGATCTTCCTGACGAAGCCTTCCGCGGCATACACATGCGCGACGTCTGGACTGCGCTCAAGCCACGGTTTCCGAACACAGTCGACCGAAATACGTGGATCGCGGCGATTGAACGCTACTATGTCACCCACGCGCCGTCGCTCTCAGCCATCCCGGGCGCGGTGGAAGCGGTTCGCGCGCTGGCGGCGAAGGGCGTCGCCCAGGCATGCGTGTCGAACTCGGGTCGCTCGATCGTTGACGCCAATCTCGACGCGCTCGGAGTTCGGAGGCTGATGGCGTTCTCGATCAGTTTGGAGGACGTCTCCAGGGGCAAGCCGGATCCCGAACCGTATCGAGAAGCGGCGCGCCGACTTGCGATACGGCCGGCCGCGATCGTCGCGGTCGAGGATAGTGGCGCGGGCGCTCGTTCGGCTCGTTCGGCGGGGCTCTATGTAATGGGCTACGCGCCCGCCAGAGACGCCATCGTCGGCGCCGATCGGTCAATCGCGAAGCTGATGGAAGTGCTGTCATTGTTCGATACTTGATCGCACCCCTGGGCCTTAACCGAGCGCCAGCCTGCTCGCGGAATTGAAGAAGTGCAGCCGCTCGAGGTCGAGGGCGATGCGCACCGGCTCCCCTGCCGCGCGGGGAGCGCCGCTCTGGGCGACGATCCGCATCCGGGTTGAGACGCGTGGAACTCCGGACTCGCTCAAGTCCTCGACGATGGCGCCGTCTCGACCCGCGGCGACTCCCAACTCGACGGTCGTCACCATGCTCGCGCCGAGGTCTTCCTGGAACGCCACCACGCCTGAAAGCGCAACTTCCGGCTCGCCGGCCGCCCAGGCGGCCTCAGGCCGCACGCCGACGATGATCTCGCGGTCCCGGTAGGCCATGAGCCCAGGGCGCCTCCGGACAATCTCCGGCGGAAGCGCGATGCGCGCGCCGGCAAGCTCGAGTTCGATCGCCTGTCCAGCCGTACGGAGCACGCCAGGGAGGAGATTGATCGGCGGCGCGCCAATGAATCCCGCGACAAACAGATTGACCGGCCGGTCGTAAAGTTCGCGCGGCGGGCCCAATTGCTGCAATACCCCGTCCCGCATCACAGCGACGCGATCGGCCATTGTCATCGCTTCGACCTGGTCGTGCGTCACATACACCGTCGTCACCCCCGCCGCACGTTGGAGGCGGGCGATCTCGACCCGCATCTGGCCACGCAGGCGTGCGTCTAGGTTGGACAGTGGCTCGTCCATCAGAAACGCGCGCGGGTGACGGACGAGCGCGCGGCCCATTGCGACCCGCTGCCGCTGTCCACCCGAAAGCTGTCCGGGCCGGCGCTCGAGCAGCGCCTTGAGTTCGAGCATCGCCGCCGTTTCGCCGACCCGCGCGTCGATGGCGCCGCGCGTCTCCTTCCGAACCTTCAGCGCGAAACCGAGATTTTCGCCGACCGTGAGATGTGGGTAGAGCGCATAGCTCTGGAAGATCATCGCGACGTTGCGCTGGCGCGGGGACAAGCCGTTTGCGACCACGCCGCCGATCGTGAGCACCCCGTTGGTGATCGGCTCCAGGCCGGCGATCATGCGCAACGCCGTCGACTTGCCGCATCCCGACGGCCCAACCAGCACCAGGAATTCGCGGTCCTCGATCTCCAGATTGAGGTCGCTGACCGCTGCATGGCCGCCCGGATAGGTCTTGCTCACGTGCGAGAAGCAGATCGCCGCCATGTCAGTTCACGCCCTGAGTGAGGCCCTGGACGAAATAGCGGTTGAGCGCGATCATCATCACCACGATCGGCAGGGTCGAAAAATGGGCGAGCGCACCCAGCGTTCCCCATGAGATGTCCTTGGTGCCGTAGGCGGATAGCAGGGCGACCGAGATCGGCTTGGTGTCGGCCCTGGTGAGGAACATGGCATAAAGGAAATCATTCCACGAGAACATGACGCAGAAGATCGCGCTCGCGATGAGGCCCGGAACTACGGTCGGGAGCGCGATCCGGACGAAAGCGCCGAAATCCGTGCAGCCGTCGGTTAGCGCCGCCTCCTCTATGCTCGCCGGCGCGGCGCGGAAAAACGAGAACATCATCCAGACGACGAATGCGCTGTTGAGCGCGGTGTTGAGGAGGATCACCGCCCACCACGTGCCGAGGAGGCCGATGTCGCGCATGAGAAGGTAGAAGGGGATGAGCGTAGCGATCGGCGGCACGGTGCGGATGATGAGGAAGAAATAGGCGAGCCAGATGGCGCGCGGACTTGTAGAGCGCGCGAGCGCGTAGCCCGCCGGCACCCCAATGAGGAGCGACAGCGCCGTCGATCCGATGGCGATGATGAGGCTCGATTCGATGAGTCTGGTGAGATTGAAGTAGCGGAAGACGCTCGAGAAATTGTCCCAAGTCGGCGAAAAGAGAAGGGTCGGCGGCGAAGCGAAGATATCGCTCGTCGGCTTGTAGGCGATCGCGAACAGCCAGACCACCGGCGCGAGCGCGATGACCAGTACGGCGCAGATCGCCGCGCGACGGACGAAGAGGGTCCAGCGCGCGCTCTCAGGCATGCCGGTTCCTAGCCGGCTTAAGCACGGCGATGAACGCCGCGGCCATGACAAGGATGCAGGCGACGATCAGGGTGCTGACGGCGGAAGCGGCGCCGATGTTGAAGAATTCGAGCCCCTGTTTGACGCCATAAATCATCAAGGTGTTGGTCGCGTCCGCCGGTCCGCCGCTGGTGGTGACGAAAATGATGTCGAACACCCGAAAGGCGTCCATCATGCGCAGGATGAGCGCTAGAAACGCCGCCGGCAGCACGAGCGGCAGGATGACGAGCCGAAACCGCTGCAAGGCGGTTGCGCCATCGACTGAGGCGGCCTCGAGGATGTCGGTCGGCAGCGACTTCAAGCCCGCAAGCAGGATCAGCGCCATGAGCGGCGTCCATTCCCAGGCGTCGATCGCGATAAGCGTGGCGAGGGCTCGTTGAGGCTCCGCGAGCAGGCCGCGCGGGCCGGAAAGGCCGAACTCCGCCAAAGGATAGCCGAGCATGCCATATTCCGGACTGAGCAGCGCCTTGAAGATGAGCCCCACGACGAGCGGCGTCACCGTCGCCGGGATGAGCAGAAGACCGAGCGCGATCCGGTTGAACAAGTCGTCACGCCACAGCAGCAGCGCGACGCCAAGACCAAGAACGAATTCAATAGTCACCGCGCCGAAGGTGAACAGAAACGTGTTGATCACCGCGCTGCGTGCGGTCGGGTCCCGCCACAGGGCGACGTAATTGTCGAGCCCGACGAAATGACGAGAACCCGGTCGGATCAGGTTGTAGCTCTCGAACGAGTAGAGAAATCCCTGGACCATCGGCCCAACCGCGACCGCCAGCACGTAAACGAGCGCCGGGGTGGCGAGCGCGACCAGAAACAATCGACGCTTTCGGGTGTAAGAATGGCCCGTCGCAATGGCGGCGGCGTCCGCGACGCCTTCGGCGCCGTCCCGTGAGACGACGCTCACCCTGAGGCCGAGCGTCCGGTCGTACTCGCGTCAAGGCACACGCGGCCCTCCCCCGCTGCTCGACTTGTCCCGCGCCTCAGGCGCGTACTCTCGACGTCATTTGAACAGCGCCTCCGCCTTCGCCTGGATGCCGTCCATCGCCGTCTTCGGATCGGCTTGGCCGACCAAGACCGCATTGATGGCGCCGCCGATCAGATCCTGCAATTCTGGATATTGCGGAATGCGCGGCCGGAAGTCGCCGTCGCCGTGCTCGAACGAGGTCGCAATCACGGGCAGGAACGGGTACTTGGCGAGCAGTTCCGGATCGGTCATCTCGCTCTTGCGCAGATAGCTTCCGGCCCCGCGCAGGTTGAGCTCCTTGTGAACCGCGGGGCTGGTCACCCACTTGATAAACGCCCATGCCGCCTCCTGCTTCTTGGGGTCAATGTCCTTGTTGATGCCGAGCGCCCACCCGCCGATCCCGTATTCCTGCGGCTGCCCTTGGGCGGACGGCGTCAGCATGATCCCGGCCTTGCCGGCGATCTTGGACACCTTCGGGTTGTCGTAGTCGGCGGCGCCGATCGACCAGGTCTGCATGTTGGCCACCAGCCCCTGGCGGAAGCTCTCCTCGCGGCCCCCCCAATCATAGTCCGCGGCGCCCGGAGGCGCCGCCTCATCGAACAGTTTCTTGTAAGCGACAACGCTGGCTATGTTCGCCGGCGAATTGAGCGCCGGCTTGCCGTCCTTGTCGAGGATCGAGCCGCCGAATTGGCGATTGTATTGCATCCAGTCCTGCGCAACCGCCGGGCCTTTCTGGCCGTTGGCGACAAAGCCGTAAATCTTCTTGCTCTTGTCGGTGAGCTTGAGCGCATCGGCGACGAATTCCTCCATCGTCGCCGGCGGCTTCAGGCCCGCGGCCTCGTAGAGGTCCTTGCGGTAGGCAAGCACATTGGCGTAGCCGGCGAATGGAAACGCGACCTGCTTGCCCTTGTAGCCGCCGAGCGACGCCATCAGCGAGGGATAGATGTCGTCGACCTTGATCTCGGCGGCGTCACGCTTGATCCAATCGGCGAGATCGACAGTATAGCCGGCCTCCGCGAACTGACCTGACCAAACGATATCGACTGTCGCGAGATCATAGCCCTTGGTGTGGCCGACATAGTCGGCGGTGATCTTGGTCAGGAGTTCAGGGTAGCTCAAGATGTCGACGTTGACCTTGGCGCCGGTTCGAGCCTCGAACTCAGGAGCGACCGCCGCCAACACGGCGGCGAACTGATCGTTCTGCGAGGCCAGGTTTAGCGTCACGCCTTCGTAGGGCTTGTCCGCGGCCTCCGCGCCCGAAAGGCCGACCGACGCCAGCGCGCCGAATGCAAGCGCCGTCGCCCGACCGATAAACGGCTTCATGGCGGTCTTCTCCCATTGATGACGATGAAGCAGGCTACCACCGTGATTTTCGCAAGATCAATCAAATTGTGCGCCGCCCACTCAAAAACAAAACGGGCGCAAGTCCGCTTTTGATCGAAGGCTTTCCAAGCCAGCGCGGATGGGATAGCAACAAAGCAGCGCATTGGAGGAAGTCATGAGAGCGGCGTCCGCGCGCGCCATCTCTTCGCATCGAAGTCCCGCGACTGAGCATGGACTCGAGCGGGCGATCGCATGGTCGCGACACTGGAGCGCCGAGTTCCCGTTCTTTCTCGCCAATCACCTGCCGATGGTTCTGGTCGCGCTGCATCGCATGGGCGCAAGCGACGAACGGCTGGAAGCCTATTGCCAAATCTACCACAAGCAGAACGGGCTCGTTCCTGTTCCCGAGCCGATAGGCACGGTCACGCGTGACAATTGGCGTGAGTTCTTGGGCAAGCGCGAGCGTGAAGGCGACTATCGGGCGTTCTTCGCCGACGAAGTGGCGCGGCTCGGCGCAACGCCGGCGGCCGTCCGTTACCTGCCTGAGCTCATGCCCGGCATGGCGGCGAGCGCGCTCCATGCGTTCATGCGGATGGCCTACGCGACGATGACCGACAGCGACGAGGAAACCGCCGTCGCGCTTGGTTATTGGGCCGCGACCTATCTGCCGCTCGGCGCTGCGCAAGGCCACGCGCCGACGACCGACGATCCGGCCGAGGTTCTCGCCTTCATGTACGGGCCGACAGCCTTCCGGCAGGTCGAGACGGAACGGGATTTGCTCTGGCATTTCATGCGCGCGATTGCGCTTAAACCTGAATTTGCGCCAGTCGTCGATCTGCTCGCGATCGGCCCCAACACGCATGACCGCATCGCCCGTTGCTCGATTGCGCTTTACTCCGCGACTCTCGATTTTTGCGCACTCCACGCGGTGACAGGAACGCACTGGCTTAGGCTGATCGCGCCGCGCACCCCCGATACAGCGACGCCGCTGCGTTATTTCTGGCAGGCGATTGCGTCCCTCGTGCCGAAGATCGGCTTCCCTGATCTCCCGAGCGCGGATCAGCTCGAGGCCTGGCGGTGCAGCTCTCTGCCCGATTGGCCCGAGATTTTCCGCGAGGCGATCACTCACGACGACGAGCATGATCTGAGCCTCAGCTTCTCGGCTGGCGAAGAATTCAAGCGTTATGGCGACCGGCTTTACCAATATGCGGCGGCGAAGCGGCTGAACCTCGTCTGATGATCCTGGCCAACGCGCGCTTGCCCGAGGGGCGTCTCGCCGACGTGGAAATCGCGGCCGGCCTTATCGTCGCGAATGCACACGCCGCGGACCGCGGCGGCGACCGACGAACGCATCGACCTCGAGGGGTTGCTCCTCCTGCCGGCTTTTGTCGAGGGCCACATCCATCTCGACAAGACCCATTTCAGCGCGCCGCGCCTGCCCCACCTCGAAGGGCGCAGCGTTCGCGAGCGCATCGCGCTCGAGCGCATCCAGCGCCATCGGGTCGCCCTGCCGATCGAAGCCCGCGCCTCGGCGCTCGTCCGCACGCTGATCATGAATGGCGCCACGCGCGCGCGCAGCCACGTCGATATCGACAATGATGTCGGCCTCGACAATCTCGAAGCGGTCATCAGGGTTCGCGAGGCCTTTCGTGATTGGATCGACATCCAGCTCGTCGCTTTCCCGCAAAGCGGCGTGACGACGGAGGCCGGGGCGCCCGATCTCATGGCCGCGGCCCTCATGGCCGGCGCCGACCTGGTGGGCGGCCTCGACCCTGCGGGCTTCGACGGGGACGTCAAGGGCCAGCTCGACATCGTATTCGGCCTCGCCGAGGCGTTCGGCAAAGGAATCGACATTCATTTGCACGACTTTGGCGAGACCGGCGCGGCCGAGCTTCGCGACATCGCCGAGCGAACGATCGCCTCTGGCCTTCAGGGGCGCGTCGCCGTCAGCCACGCATTCGCGCTCGGGACGGTCGCGCCGCGTCTGTTCGAGGAGACCGCCGACGCGCTCGCTCGCGCCGAAATCGCGATCATGACGTCATGTCCGCCGTCCGCGCCTGTCCCGCCGGTGAACGCGTTACGCGCCCGCGGCGTCACCGTGTTCGCCGGCTCCGACAATATCCGCGACTGCTGGTCGCCCTATGGCAACGGCGACATGCTCGATCGCGCCGCGATCATCGCCCAGAGGCACGAGATGTACACGAACCGCGAGCTCGCGGACGCCTTCGCCCTGGCGACCAGCGAGGCGGATAAGGCGCTCGGGGACCCACAGCGGGGACTCCGTGTCGGCGCGGTCGCCGATCTTGTCGCCGTCGAGGCGTCGAGCGTAGCCGACGCCGTCGTCGATCGGCCGCTAAGGTCGCTGGTCATGCGCGCCGGACGCATCGCGGCCGAGCGGGCCGTTCCATCTGCGGCGCTGGGTTCCGTCCAAGTCCCCGGCGCGCCTCAGGCCTCCGAAACGGACACGGAACTCCAATTGAAGGCGGTCGAGCAAGCGCTCAAAGCAGAGCTGGGAGCGCGGCGCTGATTCGATTCGGCGCCTCCAAATTCGTCGCCGCGAACAGTCGTCTCGGGCGGCCCCGAGCGAGGACCCCGAACTCGTTCTCGAGGTCGAAGATTCGCACTCTCGTCGGATACCCGGCCTGGCGCTCGGCCAATTAAGGTTGCCGCCCAAATTGAAGAGGCCGCCATTGCGGGGCGGCCTCTTGGCGTTGCATCTGTCCCGGACGCCTGCGCTGGTGGTTTCCGCGATCCCGCGCCTTACGCCGGACCGGAGCCGTCAGCGGCTCTCCGCCTGCATGGCGATCGGGGCCGCATGAGTTCCAGGGCGCACGGTCTCCGCCTCGGTCTGCGGACCAACGGCGATCACCAGATAAACGAAAAACCACAGAGCGACGATGGTCGCTAGCGCAATTGTCATCGGGACCAGGCTGCGATCTGCGGGCAGATACGCCCGGTAGAACGCTGCGTGCTTGTCGATCCCGTCCATAACCGTCTCCATAACAACCCAAGTTCCCTTTGTTCGATTCCAACTCGGCCGTTTCCACTCATTCTTCTCTAGGCCATGCGCTTTTAACCATGCCTGCTCCAGCGGCGCTGTGACGTCCGTCACACGTCGAGACTGCACGGCGGAGCGACGACGTATGCGATGCACAACTCGATGGTTGCAATTTCAATCAATCTCACCAGATATTCATTTGTCTCACGTGAGATAGAGTGCGCAGCTCGGGCCCCGCGTCTCGAACCCCCTTGGGGCGCGGGGCCTTTCCGCGAATCACGATTTGGCGGTCGCGCGATCGCTTCCCGTTCGCCCCGCGCGGGTCTTACCGTTACTGACCAGCGATGTGGGCGACTCGGTCCCAGGCCGTATCGTTCTCCAACTTCACTTGCGCGCGACTCTGAACCGTGACGCAAATAAGGTCGGAGGGCCACGCCGCGCGCCACACGAACCCGCTTTTGCACGTGTTGGCGCTGTTGCCGGCGCGGGTAGATCCCGCATTGCCGTTCTCGATCTGGACCTGAGTCTTCCGGGCGGCCGGCACGCAAACCACATTCCCTTCGAAAGCGTTCCGCCCTGGATCGAACTAAACACAACTACGATCAGTATAATCGTGAGGGCCGCGTTCTACCTAGAAACGACCTGCATTCTTGCTCCGTTCTCACCTCCAACAGCGGCCCACGCCAACGCCGACACCGCGTGCTCCGCCGATCCAAACGACTTCGCCGCGGCGCTTGCCTTCGGGCTGCGCTTCCACGGCCGCCAGCGCGTCCACAACGCCGACGAGTTCATGGTCGAGATCGTCGCCAAACGCGTCGTCGAGCACTGAGCGCGCGCCGGCTTTGGCGTGATGCAGCGAACGCCAATTGGCGGGGCGGAGTTCGGGCGGTGCTTTGAACCGCGCTCAGGCTGGCTGTCGCCTCAGGTCAAGCGCAGGCCTTTTCAACCGTCCGGACCCGCTTCGATCGGACAGCGCGGACCGACAAGCTCGTTGTCGCCGACCGACCACCAGGAGTGTGGGGCGCCCAGATAGGAGGCCAGGATCAGAAATCCGTCTTCGCCCTCGACGCGAACGGCCGCGACCATGATCGTCAGATTGCTCTTGTCACGGACCTTGTCTGCGAACGCCTCCGCCACGAGCCGGAACGGCTCGACACCCGCGAGGTCCTTCCCGCGGACCCGCATCCCCCAGAAGACGATATGAGGGACGACCGAGGTGAGTTGCGTCCAGCCCCCGACCGGGACCTGGGGCGCGGCTGCGGCGATAGCACGTCGAACGGCCGGAAGAAGGCAGCCAATATGGATGTGGAGCTGGTCCTGGGTTCGATTGACGGCGGAGTTTACGACCAGCGCCACCGCGTCGCGATTCGGCAACCGCCCTTGGCCGCCGACAAGCAGCGACCGCGCGCGCCAGGCGGCATCGAAATAGTTTGGAGCGTCGGGTGTCCGCAGGAATGGATCCTCGACACCCACGATCTGGCGCGTCGGAGAGAGGATCATGTCATGCATCAATGGCGGGCGGAGCACGACATAGCCACGCTCTTCGCCGCCGGAGAGGTCAACCGCCAGGCACGGATAGGGAGCGGTGGTGATTGTGAAATCAGCGACGCAGGCCCGGACCACTTGCCACAACGCCTGCCTCTCGAGGCCAAACGCAAAGGCCGCAACGGCGGTCATCGTTATCAGGCTCGCGGAGGCAAGCAGTAGCCGCGCCGTCTTGCCGCCATGTGTCATGATCCCTTTGCACATCATGAGGCGGCGGAGTTCAAGAGGGCCGACAGGCGCCACCACAGGGGCGACGGTATCGGTCGGACGAAGGAAGCCTGATCCGGACCGCGCGGCAAACGAATGTATCGATGCGAATTCGTGATGGAGGCTAGCACGCCATATGAACCACTGATCCCGAGATCCATTGTCCGAACGCCGTGACAAAGAACGGGCCGTAACGTATCTCTTTTCATGATCGGCTCGAGGAACCGCCGGTGTTATCGGACATCATCAAATCTGAGCGCGCGCTCAGCAGGCGACATAGACTTCCGCTTACTGCTCCGACGATCTTCGTTGATAGACGCCCCTGCAGCGAGGTTCTCGTCGAACGCGGCGGACATCCCGTTTGGCCGATCAGAGACGCAGATGATTGGAGCGCCGTTTCAAGGCTGTGCCAACTCCGGTCGATTCAAGTTCAAGAAGTCCAAGGGCAACCAGGGGAGCTTAAACGACGAAAGGGAATTGTCACGGCGATCGGCTGCGCAAAAATCCAGGAGATCGCCCGTCTTTACGCCCATCTAACCGCGCGCCAATTCAAGGAAGCCGGGGACGCGTCTTTCATGGGTGACCTCTTACGGTCGTCGGTTGTCGTCACGACATTTGAGTATCTCGACGCCAATCTGCTCCAAGCGCTTTATTCCAAGGCTGGCGCGCTTTCATGCCCGGGCCTGATTTGCGCTTCTGGCGTCGAAGAACTGAGGCGGCAAGTCCTCGTGCGCTCCATTCTTGCTCGCCCCGGGTTGATTGAAGAGGTTTCCCCGTGGACCGCTATTTTTCCTACTGTAAAGAGCGGAACGCCTGCTGGGCGCCGGCTTCAGGTCCTTGACTCCCGCTCTTCGCCTGAGCTCATTCGAGCAGCTCTGAGCGCTCGCTCCGGTCTCTTGGCGATCGCGACTCACAGCGATGGTATCGACGCGTTCCTGGGTCCTTCGTTAACACTATGCGCGATCGATGCCGAAGGAACTTCCGCCGCCAACGACCGCGCTCCATCCTGTTGGCTCAGCGGGTATTGCCATCGGCACGGCGTCTCGGTCGATGAATTTCGCAAACTTGGCGTTTCGATCAACCCGGCCGACGTTTCGGCTGGAATTCTGATCTTTGACACTTGCTTTGGAACCCTAACCGCACATGGCCCGATCAATTCACGCTGGGGTTTAGGCAGACATTTAATCGAGAATCTCGCCATCGGCGCGACAGTCACCACCTGGGAGCTGACCTTGCTCGACGCAAGAAAATTGGAAAAGCTCGTGGTCGACCTTAAATCCGGCATGACCCTCGGTCGCGCGGTCGCTCGGTTCAATCGTTCTGAGATAGCGCGGCGCACCGCTGCGAGGCTGGCCGTATTTGGGGACCCAGAGACCCGAGCGGCAACGCGCTCGCGTTTCAGCGGCCCGCCCGCGCATCTCGATATCCCCAAGGCAATATCGCGACGAAGGGTGACGGAGTCGTCGGAGTTGCGCGAGCTTGGATTTTCGAGGGCCTATCTGGAACACGGGATAGCGGCGTTATCAAGCCATGTCGCCGACTGCCCTCCCCATGTGGCCGGGCGGATAAAGCGACAGCTCGAAGTAGCCCAAGACGCGCTTGAGCGTCTCAAGAGATATGAACTTTCGCAATGGCGCGCAGCGACGCCGTCGACTCCTGATGATGCCGCTCGCGCTGAAGAGCTCAGGTGGGCTCTCGTAGTGGACGCATACGTCCGACGACCGACAGATGACTGGATGCAGTTCGCCGAGAGGACGATCTGGAGAGACTTCGCATGCCGAGCATGTGGAGCGCCGGCCAAAGCCGGGGTGCTCGCATTGAGAATACCCGGCGTTTCCAAGCGGAGAGTCGTGATGTGCCCTCGGTGCGGCGTGACGGAAGACATGCCCGAGCACCTCGAGATCACGTTGCAATTTGATAGCTCCGGACGCACGTGCGCAATCGCAGGCGTCCTACCGGATCGGGAATGGTCAGGCGCCGTCATTGTGCGCACACGGATCGAATCTCACGACCGGATTTGGACATGGCCGGCTGAACCTGACGGCAGACCGTGCGCCTCAATGCAGCTTCCCGAAGCGTTGCCTCCCGGTCCGTTGAAACTGGCCGTTGTCATGGTCTGCGGCGGCTGGCTTGCCTGGACGGCTCAGGACATCCAGGGCGGCGTGCGCGAAAACGGGGAGCGGACGGCCGGCCCATGAGGCGATCCGCACTGCATCAATATCGCGGCACCGCCGGATCGATCTCGCGCGACCAGGCGTCGATGCCGCCGGCCAGGCTCTTCACATTCGCGAAGCCATAGCCCTGAAGATATTCGACCGCATCCGCAGTCCTAACACCATGATGGCAGACCAGGACTATCGGCGTTTCCCTCGGCCAGCTCCCGACGATTTCCTCGGCCAGCGGCTCGTCAACAAGCCTGCTTCCCGGAATGCTCGCGACCGCGAAGGCCTCCGCACATCGCACGTCCAGCAGGGCGACCTTTCCTTCCTTCATCAATTGCGAAGTCTCGCGAGCGGAAATTTCGAGCTGCTGCGCGATCTCTTGGCTTTTCTTGATTTGCTCGATCATCTCCGCAACATCAACGCCCCGCCGCCCTGCGACCTCTGCCAGAGAATCGCTGGGCTGATATCCCCCGTCGACGGATTCGCCGGGTCGGATGGTGTCAATTTGATAGGTCTCGAACAAGGCGCGCTGCGCCGATGCGAACCGCTGCAGGACGCGGACCATTGGCCACTCGCCGGAGAGATCCGTCTAACCCCGTTGTTACTGAAGCCATCTTCGATTACTCCTTTTACAGGTCGAGCCCGCCACAAGTCGGCGCGCCAACGTTGCCCGAGATGAGCATATAGTTCTCGCTCTTTGCTGGGATTGTCGAGGTGACAATAGATCCGCTCGTGACGGTGATTATTCCGACCTTCAACAATCGCCTTCTCATCGAGCTTTGCCTTCGTTCGATGAAATGCTGCACGGACAGTCCTTTTCGCGTCATCGTCAGGGACAACGGCTCAACCGATGGGACGGTCGAATACCTCGAGAGTTCGGGCCTGGTCGACCTTGTGCTGAAGTCCGCCGGCAACGACTTCGACAACGTCGAACGCGAGACCTACGACGAGGCGATCCGAAACCACGTGCAGACCCCCTATTTTCTCGTTTGCCATTCCGACGTGATCTTTTTGCAGCCGGATTGGATCGAAGACATCCAAGGCAGCGCGGGCGTCGACGGCGCGAACATTGTCGGCGGCAGGATTTTTCCATCGAGCTTCAGCGGGGGATGGATTTTCGGCCGCTGGCTGTCTCCCTGGTACGCCTGGGGCAGAACACAAGCGTTCAAGGACCTGAACCTGACCTGGCGACGGCAGCGGCCCGAATGGTGCGCTCGCTTTTTTCCAGCGGTGCGGGCGTATTTCGACGAAGAGCTGGTGGCCAGAAACCCCGGCGTCAGTCTTTTTTGGGAGCATGGCGGCTACCTGATCGCGCTGGTGGAGCACCACCGGCGCAGGGTCGTCGACCGCCAATCTACCGGTGTGTTCCATATCGGCGACATGACGGGATCTTTCGTCAAAGGAACTCACTTTCCCGACGATCCGGATGTTGGTCGGCGCGTGGGACGCGCGGCCGCGATTGAACAGTTCATCCAGCGCATCCTTGCGACACGCGCACGAGAGTGGCCGGATTTCCTGCTTGCTTGCCGCGCCGTGGCTGCCTTTGCACTTGAGAATGACTTTGCGATCCTGAAACAGTTTCGCGCCTGATCTCAACGGCGCCCCCTCCGATGACGCCGGTTCGGTCCCCGGGCCTCGACCTCGCGGCTTCGCGTTCGGAAGTCCGATTCGCGCCAGTGCGGCGAGGCTCACGGCGACGGACTTGCAGCCCGCATCCCGAAACTGTTGAGCCAGAACGGCAAGCTGAACGAAGACCCTGCTTTCTCCTTCCGTGGACGCTTCCTCAGGACCACGATCCAGTCGGCGAGGTTGTCGATGAATTGCGCGCCGTCGTCCCTGAGCACGACGTCGTCCAGAATTGCGCGGACCGTTGGTTCGATCGCTTCCATTGCTTCACGCTGACGCCACAGCTTCCAGGACTCTGATCGCCGGCAGCGCGCTTCGAACCCGGAACGATGCGTCGCGCCGCTTCCGGATCGTCGCGAAGCCACTTCGCAAGATGCGCGCTGAGAGTCGACGTCCAGACGCAGACGGGGTTCTTGTGGTCGGTATCGTTTCGCCGCCCGTAAACGGGGACGCAAAAATCCGGAGACATGCACTCCGGGCATGATCCGAACGACGACTGCGCGAGGCGCCGCCGCATGGCGTCGGCGACGCCGGCGCGCGACGTTGGGGCGTACCTGTCGAGCCCCAGCACCCGGCGCAAAGTTTCAGCGCTCGGCGGCCCATCGTCGGTCAGACGCAATCCTTCGCCGCCATAGAAGCCGCAGGGATGCGACCACAACCGCCCTCGATCGTCGATCAGGAACGACCAGTACATCATGTCTGATCTTCGGCTCTCACCGGCAAGGATCTGCATTAAACTCGTCATGTTGAACTCAAAAAACGGCGCTTCTGGCCGCCGCCGGTTGTGCTCGGAAATGAGCTTGGCGGCGCGGAAATATTCGGAGGCCATTTCACGCATGACGGCGGAATCGTCCCAGTCTGTAAATCCCTGGGCCCGGCCTTCCGGACGGATCACATTCATCCGCACATCCCGAAATCCCTCTTCCAGGAAGAATTCGACCGCCGGCACGACGTTCCGGGGATCTGCGGCGACGGCAATGACGCCAGGATGTTTTCCGCGGGCGCGGAGCAGTTTATGCGCCCGCACCGCCTCGCGATGATTGCTACGCCCCGGCGACGGCCGCTGCCGGTCGTGGATCGAGGCCGGACCGTCGATCGAAATGTCGATTGTCAGGCCGACCGCCTCAAGATTGTCGGCCCGCCGGTCGTTGAGCGCCGAACCGTTGGATTGGATGCCCAGATAGTCGAGCGCCGTGTTCGGAAATCGGGCGAGCGTATTGCGGACTATGGCCGCGTAAAGCTCAACCGGCGGATCCGCCATGAGCGGCTCGCCGCCGTGGAGCTGAACGGACATGATGGACGGCTCGAACGATCCGAACGCCTCGACCCATTTCTCGACGATCCTGGGATCGAGCGTCGGCCGAAAGCCGTGCGGGCCTGCGTTGGCGTTGCAGTAAACACATTCGAGGTTGCATCGAGAACTGAGCCCGAAGACCAACATGAAACCGAATGTGTCGCCTTCGAGCATCTTGACGACTCCCCGAGCCCAAGCCGCGTGGCAGGGGTCAGTCCGGCTTCCAGGTGTCTGACCATGTCTGCGGCAACCGATGCGAGCCCGTCAACTCTGTTAGGCGCGTCGCGGTCGTCGCTATCCAGGTGTCGGCCCATGTTTGAGGAAGGCGCGCGGAACTCGTGAATGACGCAAAGCCGGCGGCGAGGCTTCCCAGCTCTTGCTCCGGCAGTTTCGAAGCGCCGCCCGACGGCATCGGCGGCAGCGTAATGTAGGTGACATTATCCGTGTTCTCCACCACCCGGAACTCGACTCCGGCAGGCGCCTTGATCCCGAACTCCTTGAGCGCCGAAGGCGCGTCGCGCATCAGACGCTCCTTGAACGTCTCGTCACTCCAGGCCTTCGCGAGGAGTTGCATCCACTTCTGGTGTTCCACCTTGAAAATCGCTCTTTCAAATGCGTCGAGGCCGTCGCTCAGGTGCGGCGCCCATTTCTCCGCGCTCGAAATCTCCGCCGCCTCCTCGCGAGTGACCTCATCCGAATTGATATGCGTCTGGTTCTTGACCTCGTTCAAATCCAGCATCGTCGCCTCCTAGTTCATATCCGTTGAGGCCAGATCGGCCGTAGCTCAAGAATTTACCTGCGAAGCCGCCAGTTCGCTCCTAGCGAATTCGCGGGTCAGCCGTTCGCCCATGGCAGGCTTGAAATAGACCGCTAGCCGCTCACGCTCGCCCGATACGCTGAAAGACAGCAGCGTCGGAGCGCAGCCGCGCGGTCCGGCCGACAAGCTGTTCTCGAGATCGAAGCCCCAGCCGCCGAGCGAACGGCGGAGGATCGGCCCCAGGCCAGCGAAATCTTGCACGCCCCAGCTTTCGAGATGGAAATATGCGGAGGCCTCGAGCGTCGACGACCGCGTCGGCAGACCGAGCGCCACGAGGAAGCTACCGCTTCGCCGGCGGTTGGCGGGGCTGAAAGCCTCTTTGAACAGCCTCTGCAATCTCAGGCCCGCGTCGCCCGGAAAGTGTCGCAGCATCGCCTCGAGCTTGCGGGCGCCGACGACCTCGGGACGCAGATAGAGCTTCACTTTGCGGAGCCCGCCGGAGTCGAGATCATATGCGACGCCCTTATAGTCGGCGCCGCAGGCCCGCGGCCAGTCGAGAAGCGTGCGCGCGTCCTGCGGCCGGACATGCGGCGCGAGTATGTCCACAACGTCGGCGGCCGACAGCCATTCCGCATTAAAATAGAGCATGCCGACCCGCGGACTGTCGGGGGCGGCGCCCGCCCCGAACCAGACGCGGAACCGCGATAAATCCGGCGCGCCCCTGAGGTGCATCTCAAACAGGCGGTCGAGCGTTTCGGGCGAGCCTTCGAACTGTGGCGCGAGCTTGTCGGCCAGGTCACGAAGCCACACGCGTTGGCTCTCCGCTTCGCCCGGCATTCCAGCAGCGACGTCGCAAACGAAACGCAAGGCGTGGCGTCCCTGGTCGTCGAGCGAAAGCGATATTTCGAGCGGTGTACCGTCGGAGCACAAAGCGGCCCTTCGATCAGCGCCTTTCGGCTTGGCGAACGCCAAGCCGGAAAGCAGCGAGAATAGAACCAGGAACTCGTAGCGTTCGCGGTCGGCGAGAAGGGGCTCGGTCAATTCGCCCATGAAGGCGACGAGCTTCGAAGCCGCGTCCGGATCTTCCACGAGCGGCGGCGACGCAGCACGCATTTGTCAAACCGCTTCGTGGTGGCAGCGCTGCGGGCTCGATTCGGCCGCAACGGCGAGCAACGCGCCTTCGATCTGCGTCTTGATCGATGGGCAGGGACGCGCGCCCGTATCCATCCGATGTAGCGGGCACGCATTGCCCTGACAGGAAGGCGAAAAGAAGCAGGACCTGCAACCGGAGTCCTTTTCGGCCCCTTGGCCGATCCACATCTCGTGCTTGGCGGCGTCGAGCAACAGCTCTCCGCTCGCGGTTATCCGGCCGACGTGGTTGCGCGGATCTTCGAAGGCGACCGTGCATTTGTAGACGGTGCCGTCCGAGCCAATGACGAAGGAATACGGCTTCGCGGCGTAGCACTTGCTGCCGCCCGGCAAGAGCTTGTCACGAACTCCGGCCGGGTCCAACCCGCGTGAAATCGCGCGACGGCCGAGGTCGACGGAATTGAGCTGTCCTTCATCACGCCCGCAGACCGCGAGCTGCGGATCGTTCGGCCCGCCCCAGCGCCCCACCGGATGAAAGTCGATGCAGAACCGCTCGTCATGCGCGAATTCGGCCTCGAGGAGGTCAAGAAAGGGATCCATAAGCGGCGCCGACCGGCGGTCGAAATTGACCCGCAGCACGACCTTGAATTGCTCGTCCAGCGCACGCAGCATCCGGAGATTGGCGAAGATCCGGTCGAAGGTGCCGGTGTGGCCATCGCCGAGGACGCGCAGCCGGTCGTGATCCTCGCGGCGGCCGTCCACGGTGATCTGAAGCCCGCGGACCTCTCGTCGAAACAGCATCCTGGCGACCGGCTCCGTAAGCAGATACCCGTTGGTCGTCATGCTGCTCGAGTAGTCGACGCCATGCTCCTCGCAGATGCTCTGAAGACGTCCGGCGACCTCATCGATAATTTCTGGCGCAGTGAGCGGCTCGCCGCCAAACCAACCCACCGACAGACTGCGGAGTGACGGCGCGCGGCTGCGGACATGCGCCACCACACCTTCGATGACGTCGCGGCGCATCTTCTTGCGCGCGAAAGTCTGGGAGCAATATTTGCAGCGGAAGTTGCATTGCTCATTAGGCAACAGCACGAGCTGAAGCTTCTCGAGGGCCGCGACTCGCTCCTCGGCGCAGAGCCGATCGACCTCACCGACTTCGTCGGCGCCGCTTACGACAAAAAAGCCGTGGAAACAAAGCTCGGCGAGGATACCGGTCGGCATCCCCGATAGACCCTCGGCCAGCGCTTTCCGGACTTGCGCCGCCTCGAAATTCGGGACGCGCGCAAACGCACCCATGAGGCTGTTGTAGAGCAGCAGCGCGCCGTCCGGCTCTTGGGTGCACTTGTTGAAGCGGGAGGGCGACCACGCCAGTTGGTCATCGGAGAGAACACGGGCCATCTGAACGCTCGCAATTCCTGGGAATCTTGGCCTTGAATGTGGCCGGCTACCAATATGAGGTTCCGCCTCCTCCACCCCCGCAACTGCAATTGTCGTAGAACGCGACTGGGCGCGTCATCACTTTATTGATGCCATCGACATCGCCCGAGTTGATGGCCAAGTCCAGGCGGGCGTTCCAAAGCACGCCAATCGCTTCCGCCGCTTGCTTTTGGGCTTGACGGTAGTTGGCAGCCTCGCTCTTTAACGTATTGATCTGTTGTTCCGAGAGCACCTTGCGACCGGCGGACGGTGCGGCATGCTGGCCGAGAGCTGTCCTTAATGTATAAATCTGCTCCGTGGTGAGCATACTCAATACGTCCTTAAGTGGATCGTCTTGGGCCATAAAGCACTCCCTCAGTTGAGAAACGAACGAGTTTGCTTACACGTTAGTGAACCCTGCTACGTCAGTGAACCCTGCGCCTTATTCAAACGCTCAGTTTTATACATTTGCCGCGATGGATTTATTCGTTCGCTTCCGAGAGGCAATTGCAGTTATCGTAGATCGCCACCGGTCGCGCCATCGCGCTGTCGATGCGCGCGACGTCACCCGTGTCGATCGCCAAATCCAAGCGAGCGTTCCACAGCACGCCGACCGCCTCGACCGCGCGTTTTTGCGCAAGATGATAGTTGGCGGCTTCGGATCTCAGCGTCTCGATTTGGTGTTCGGAAAGCACCTTGGCGCGGCCATCGGAGCTGGATTGTGCGAGGGCCGTTCTCAATGCCTCAAGTTGCTCTGAGGAGAGCATGCTCAATGCTTCCTTGAGCGGATCATCCTGAGCCATTATGCCCTCCCCTGCTGCAAGCGGCCGGTAGTCGCATATGCTGTTTCCAGCGTGCGCTCCCTTTTGGCTGCGTGCAACTCGAAAATTTCGCTAGTGCGTAATACTGCCCATGATCATACCAAGAACAACATTTTACCTGGCAATTGTGTTACCGTCCAAGCCGGCTTTGTCAGAGACACGGGGTCAAAAGGACGTAGTCTAGCTCAGCACTGGGCAGCGGCGGCATACCGAACATAAGAGAGGCGCGGCGTCATGAGCAAGGGCAAGGTCAACGTCGCCATTGTCGGTCTCGGCTTCGGCGCGCAATTCATTCCCATCTATAAGCGCCATCCGCTTGCCAACATGTACGCGATCTGTCGGAGGTCCAAAGCCGCCCTCGATGCGGTCGGGAACGCGTTTGGCGTGGAACGGCGCTACCAGCGATTCGAAGATGTACTCGCCGATCGCGAAGTCGACTTCGTCCATATCAACTCGCCCCTCACCGACCACGGTTGGATGACGATCGCTGCGCTCAAAGCCGGCAAGCACGTTATGTGCACGGTGCCGATGGCCATCTCGGTCGACGAATGCCATGAGATTGTCGCGCTCGTTCGCGAGACGGGGCTCAAATATATGATGGCCGAAACGGTTCTCTACTCACGGGAATATCTATTCGCTCGCGAGCTCTATCGCAGCGGGCGGCTCGGGCGGATTCAATTTCTGCAAGGAAGCCACCACCAGGACATGGACGGCTGGCCGGACGGCTGGCCGGGGTTGCCGCCGATGTACTACGCGACGCACTGCGTCGCGCCTTGCCTCTCGATCCTGGACGGGGAGGCTAAGACCGTCTCCTGCTTCGGATCGGGCCGAATCCGCGACGACCTCGTCGCTCGCTACGGTTCGCCATTCGCGATCGAAACTGCCCACATATCGATCAAGGATTCGGACGTGGTCGCCCGAGTCTACCGTTGTCTCTTCGACGCGGCGCGTCAGTATCGCGAGAGCTTCGACGTGTTCGGAACCAAGGCGTCGATCGAGTGGCCGCTGATCGAGGGCGAAGGCCTCATCCTGCATAGCGCGAAACGGCCGCAAGCTCAGACCGCGGAACATGTCGCTGCACCGGACTATGCCGAACTCCTGCCTGAACCCGTTCGCCACTTCACCACCAAGACCTTTCTGGATCTGCCGGAATATCAGAACCTCGCTCGCGGCGAAGGAGCGGATCCAGATGGGACCCATGCCCACCTTGTCACTGATCCCGGGTCGCTTGAGGGCCACGGCGGATCGCACCCGCACCTCGTGCATGAATTCGTCTCCGCGCTTCACGCAGGCCGCGATCCCTTCCCGGACAGCGTCCGGTCGGCGAACATCACGTGCGCCGGAATACTCGCGCACGAATCCGCAATGAAAGGCGGCGCCCTCCTGAATCTGCCAGACTTTACGTTCCGGTCTGCGTGAGGGGGCCGCGCGACGAGGATCTCAGGGAATCAGGACGAGCGACCCCATTGTACGCCGGCTTTCGAGTTCCGCGTGGGCGGCGGCGGCGTCCGCCAGTGCGAAAGTTGTCGGGCGCGAGACGATGACCGCGCCTGCGCGGATCGCTGCGAACAGCCGCTCGCTTTGGGTCCGGATCTTCGCGGGCGTGTCCGTATAGTGAACATAGTTGGGGCGCGAGAGCGTCACCGATCGGCTGGCGAGCCGATCGATCGATTGGACGCCAACGTCGCCGGATGCCTGACCGAAACTGACGAGATGGCCGGGAGAGGCGAGGCACCCGACCGATAGGTCGAACGTTTCCTTGCCGACGGCGTCATAGACAACATCAACCCCACGTGCAGAAGTGAAACGCATCACCGCGGCCGCGAGATCCTCGCGGCCGTACACGATGACCGAGTCGCATCCGGCGCGGCGCGCTTGCTCGGCTTTCGCCTCCGTTGACGCTGCGCCGATCACGACAGCGCCAAGAGCCTTCGCCCAGCGGGACAGAATCTGCCCAACGCCTCCCGCCGCCGCATGAACGAGAATAAGCGACCCCGGCTTGACCTGAGCCACATCATGCAGGAGAAAACCCGCGGTCACGCCTTTCAACAGCAGCGTTGCGGCGCTGGTGTCGCTAAGGAATTCCGGCAGGCGGACAAGGAGATCGGTCCGCATGACGCGCATCGAGGCATAGGCGCCCGGCGGAGCGCAGGCGTAAGCAACACGGTCTCCGGGCCGGACGTTCGTGACATTCGGTCCGACGCTCTCGACGACGCCCGCCGCTTCCATTCCGGGGACGCCGCCGGGCGCGACCAGATCGAAGCTCCCGCGACGACAATAGACGTCGATGAAGTTGACTCCGATCGCTGACTGCCGAATGCGAGCTTCGCCTGCGCCCGGCTCGCGAATTCGCGCCCTGCGGGCTTCCAGAACCTCGGGGCCGCCGTAACGCGTCAGCACGATTTCCACACTCGTCGACACCGCCCGGCGCATCAATTGTTCGGGAGGCCGCGGGGACAATGACCGAGCCGCTCCGCTCTCCGCGCAGAAAACTGCGCATCGCGGCAAAGCCCGCCTCGATGATATCGTCGCGACACGAAACGGGCCAGCCGGTCCCGCTGGGAAGCAGGCGGATCGAACGAGGCGCGCCATTCCCACAAGCAGGCGTGCTCGCCGGTGACTGGCCTCAGCCGAACGTGCGCGACATAATTGCGCAGCGGTGACGGCGCCTCAAGGATGCAATAGCCGAAGCTCTTCCTTGAGTCCGAGAGATAGAGCAGCTGCTCGCGGATACGCGATCCGTCCGTCAGCCTGAAGTCGCGCACAGCGCCAATCTGGTCGCCGGTCTCGCCGCCTTCGATCCGACTGGTTTCAACCGCTGGATGCCAGCCAGCATGACTATTGAAGTCGCGAAGGATCGTCCAAAGCTCATCGACTGGCGCATCAATCACAGTCGTACGGCGGATATCGACCTTCATCTAAGCGCGAAGCGAGCTTTCAGGCTGCTGAGACCAGTCGCAAACACGTTCGTGCCGATCGACTGGACGAGCCCGTCCTCTTTTTCCGGCGCAGCGTCGAACTCGGCAGTCCATTCCGCGAATGTATGATCGACGTCGGTGATCGGGATCAGGCGAAAGGTCGCAACATAGTTCTCGACCCCCATCGGACTTTCAAGAATCGAATATTCGAACGACATTTCGTAGTCGGAAAGCGCAAGCAGGCGTTCACGGATTCGGCCGCCGTCCTTGAGAGTAAAATTGCGGATGCAGCCGATCTGGTCGGACGGTCTGTTCTGCTCGATCCGGCTTTCCGCCACGAACGGCGTCCATTTTGGCAACGCGTTGAAGTCGCGAACGATGGTCCAGACCGCGCTTGCCGCCGCTGGAATCACCGCCGAACTGTATACTTTCGCCATGCTCAAGCCTTAACGGTTCTCATCGTGATCGTCGGTGGGGGGCGGATCGATCCCCGGCTTTTCCTGCTTTTGGGTGAGGTTGGCGATGTCCTTGGCGTCGCGCAGGACTTCGGTCAGGCGGCCCAGACCGGCGCCCTCAATCCCGATCTCCTTCATCAGGCTATCGATCATCGGCGCCTGGACACGATATCGCAACGCCGAATCGATGACTTCATCCGTGACATTGCGATGGCCGGCGCCCGCGCCGTTCGACCCGTCGATATGGAGGATCTTGATGGCGTCGATCTTCTCCATCGGCCGCACGCTCTCGCGAACGATGCCTTCGATGCGATCGAGCAGTTTGCCCCGGAAGCGAGAGAGGCGAGCCGCCTCGGTGAGCGCATTCTCCGCTTCGTTGAGCTGCATTGCGCCCTTAGCATCGACCTCGTAGCGCGCGGCCGCGGCCTCGGCCTTGATCTTTTCCGCCTCCGCTTCGCCCGACGCAGTGATCCGGGCGGCGTCCGCGAGACTTCAGTGCGGCCTTCTTTTCAGCCTCTGCCCTTCGGGTCAGGCGCAGGGCTTCGCGTTCGCTGTCCCTCGCTGCTGCGATCAGTTCGGTCGACTTCCGGCGTTCTGCGATCTCGCGCTCGCGGGTCGTGATGGCATGCTCCTCCGCTTCGATCGCCTTCGCCCGCGCTCCTTCTGAAGCGGCGATGGCGACGGAGCGCTCAGTCGTCGCCCTTGCGATCGCGATGGCGCGCTGGATCTCCGCGAGCTCGATCGACCGGTCTCGCTCGACCTCCAGGCGGCGAATCTCGCCGTCCCGCGACACGCGCGCCTCTGTCAAACCTCGTTCGGTCGCGATCCGCGCCCGCTCGACCTCCTCGTTGGAGGTGATCTCTGCCTCCTCGAACGCCTGCCGCTTGGCGATATTGAGCGCATCCAGCGCGCGCTCTCGTTCGAGCCGGGCGGAATCAAGCGCACGCTCCTGGGCGATGCGGGCCGTCTCGACATCCTGGGCCGCAGCAATCTCGGCCCGCCTCTTCTCCGCCTCTGCTTGGGTGAGCTCGGCAGCCTTGACCGCGAGCGCGATCTGCCGACTGATCTCGACGATCTCAAGCGCACGGCGGCGCTGCACTTCGAGTTCGCTCTGCTGCCGTTCCCGCTCGATACGGGCGGTCTCCAGCGTGAGTTCGAGCTTTATCTGCTCCGTTTCAGTCAACTCGCGTGAGCGCATCTCCGCCTCGTCGATCAGCCTGCGGCGCGAGATTTCCCGTTGCTCGATCTCTTCCTGGTTCTTGATCCGGGTCTCCGCGAGGCTCCGCTCTTGATACAGCCTCGCCTTCTCGACTTCCTCATTTGCTGCGATCTGCACCTGCTCGCTCTCCCGCTCCCGTTCGGCGCGGTCCTTGGCGAGCGCAAGACGCTGGGCCGCGCGCCGGATTTCGACGTCGTGCTCCTGCGCCAGCCGCGCGTATTCGCCTTCCCGCTCGATGTCGAGCGCCTGCCGCTGCGCATCCAGATTCTGGGTCCGAATCTCAATCTGGGTGCGCTGTTCGATTTCGTTGCGCATGCGCCGGCGCGCTTCTATCGCCTCCGTCAGTTGCGTGAGGCCTTCGGCGTCGAATGCATTGGAGCTATCGAAGAATTCGAGGCCGGTCTGGTCCAAGTCAACGATGGCTACGCTTTCGAGTTCCAGGCCGTTTTGGGCGAGCCCTTCGCGGGCGGCGGCCTTCACCGCCTCGGCGTAGTCCTGCCGCCGCTCGTGCAGTTCCTCGAGTGTCATTTGCGCGGCGCCGGTCCGAAGGGCGGCCGCAAACCGACCCTCCATTAGTTCCCGCACCCCGTCCGACTCCAGCGTGCGCCGGCCAAGCGTCTGGGCCGCGCGGCTAACCTCCTCGCGGGTCGAGCCGACGCGAACATAGAAGTCGGCGACGACATCGACACGCATTCGGTTCTTAGTGATGAGACCCTGCGTCTGGCGGCGCGACACCTCAATCCGCATCACGTTCATGCCGACCGGAGTAATGTCGTGCAGGACCGGAACTACAAATGCGCCGCCGCTGATGACGACCTTCTCGCCGCCGAAACCGGTTCGAACGAACGCAGTCTCCTTTGATGAACGGCGGTATAGCCAGCGCAGCAAATAGACAGCGATCACGATGAGGATTGCAACGACGATCAGCCAGAGGATCACCGATCCGACAGTTTCCGCGCCCACCGCGATATCTCCCTACACGCCCGATTGGCCGAAAGTGATAGCTTTAAATCGCCTGGTCTGGTCGACCATGGCGCGTTCCGTCGGCAGCCGCTCCATCGAGGAAGCGCCGTAGAAGCCGTGACAACTCCGAGACGACTGTAGGATGTATTCGGCGTCCGCTGGTTCGGATACTGGGCCGCCATGAGCGAGCACGATCATCTGTGGATTGACTGCAAGCGCGGCCTCGGCCCAATCGTCGATGAGCGCCGGGCACTCCTCGAGCTTGCGGCCCGACTGGGCCCCGATCGCGCCGCCCGTGGTCAACCCAAGATGGCAGACGACGATGTCGGCGCCCGCGTTGGCCATGGCCGCAGCGTCGGCAGCGCTGAAGATGTAAGGCGTCGTCAGCATGTCTTTAGCGTGTGCGAGCGCGATCATCTCGACTTCGAGCGCATAGGACATGCCGGTCTCTTCGAGATTGGCGCGCATGATTCCGTCGATGAGGCCGACGGTCGGGAAGTTTTGCACGCCCGAAAAGCCCAGGCGCTTGAGGTCATCGAGAAACGGATCGAAGAGGCAGAACGGATCGGTGCCGTTGACGCCTGCGAGCACCGGGGTTCGCTTGACCACGGGCAGCACTTCATAGGCCATTTCGCGGACAATCTCGTTGGCGTTGCCATAGGCGAGCATGCCGGCGAGAGACCCGCGCCCCGCCATGCGGTAGCGACCGGAGTTGTAGATGACAATGAGGTCGATGCCGCCTGCCTCCTCGCATTTGGCCGAAATGCCCGTTCCCGCTCCGCCCCCGATGATTGGCCGGCGCGCTTCCTTCATCGCGTGCAACTTGTCGAGGATAGCCTGACGTCCTAGACGCGGCATCAGGCTCTCCGTTCGCGGCGCGGTCCGACAGCGAGGAACGCCGCCGTCATCGCAGAAATGAAAGCATCTTCGTTGACGTTCGCCTTGACGCGCTCGATACGCCTGCGCGGCGTCTGGCGGACCGTTCGTTCGAGCGCATCGAACAGGGCCGCGTCGGCCTCGGGGTCGTGAAACGGATTGCCGGGCGCGTCCAACGCCGATACTCCTCCCTCGGGAAGCAACAGCCGGACAGGGCCTTCCATCCGATTCAGCCTTTCGCCGTACCACTCCCCCGCGGCCCGGTTCTCCTCAGGCGTCGTGCGCATCAAGGTGACGTTCGCATTGTGAACGACGAACCGGCGATTGCGAAACTTCTCAGGCACGGTGTCGCGGGGACCGAAGTTCACCATATCCATCGCCCCGACCGACCCCACATATGGCAGCCCGGTGCGAATCGCAGCTCCGAAGCGGTCGCTGTCACAGGGGAAGACGCCGCCGACCAGCATGTCGGCGACTTCGGTTGTCGTCAGATCTATCATTCCCGCGAGAAGCCCCGAGTCGGCGAGGCTCTCCATCGAACGGCCCCCAGCGCCCGTCGCGTGGAATACCAGACAATCAAAATCGCCCTCGAGTCTCTTGGCGATGCCCTGCACGGCGGGCGTCGTTACCCCGAACATCGTCATGCCGATCGCGGGCCGCGCGAGACGGCGCCGAGCTTCCCGCTCCTCGGGTGACGGGCTTGCGGCAATCATGCCAGCGAGCGCATGCGCCGCATTGCCGAGCACCTGCTCGGTGATCGCATTGACGCCCTGAACGTCCGCGACCGAGTGGAGCATCATGATGTCGGCCGAGCCCACATAGGACGCAACCTGGCCGGACGCGACGGTCGAAACCATGATCTTGGGCACGCCGAGCGGCAGACGCCGCATCCCCGCGGTGGCCAGCGTGGTGCCGCCCGAGCCACCCGCTGAGATAACGCCGCCGATCCCACGTTCCCGGTCAATCCAGCGCGCGAACGCCTCCGACATCGCGGTGACCGAAGCGCCGCGGTCGCTGGAGAAGACAGCAGCGGAGCCGCCGGGATGCATTGCCGCAACTTGCGATGGGGTGACGTCGGCGCGCGACGGCTTTCCGGACGTCGACAGGTCGACCGTGCGCACGGGCACCCCGTAGACGCGAAGCCGATCGCGAATGAAGCGCAGCTCCGCTCCCTTGGTATCGAAAGTCCCGACGATGAGCGCTGTGCGGCCGATGCGCTCCGCGAAAGGCAGGGGAAGCAGCGGTCGCGGCTCGCTAGCGGCGGCTGCGGGCGCTGGGGCGACCGCGGGGGCCGGCCGCAGGCCCCACCGATTGGGCAGATGGTCCGCGCGATAGACAGGCGCATCGTCGTCGCCGTTCGCATCGCCCCGCGCAACGCGAAAGACCTGAACCTCGGCGGACAAGGGCGTCGATGCAGGCGCTGGGAGCGCGGCGGCGCCGTCGATTTCCTCCTGGGCGTGCCGGCCGACGCCGAGCAACCGTTGTTGCAGGTCGCGGTCGGCGGCGAGCGCGCTCGCGTCCATGATCCGGTTCACTCGCCCATTGACCATGATCGCGACATGGTCAGAGACTGAGGTCGCGACCCCGATGTTTTGTTCGACCACAAGGACGGCGAGATCCTCCTCATGGGCGAGACGGATCAAGAGATCTCGCACCTGGACCACGATCATCGGCGCCAGACCCTCGGTCGGCTCGTCCATGATAAGAAGCCGCGGATTGCCAAGCAGCGCGCGCGCGATCGCAAGCATTTGCTGCTCGCCGCCCGACAGCTGGCCGCCGCCGTTCGAGCGCCGGTCGGCCAGACGTGGAAAGATCGAATAGATCCGCTCGACCGTCCAGTCGCCGCGCGCCCGTGCGCTGAGCCGCAATGTCTCATCGACCGAAAGGCTCGGCCAAAGGCGCCGCCCCTGCGGGACGTAGCCGACGCCAGCGCGGGCGATCGTATGGGGCTCGAGTCCGACGAGTTCGCGCCCTTCGAAACGGATCGTCCCAGATCGTACTGGCATCAGGCCGACGATCGCGTTGCAGAGCGTCGTCTTGCCCATGCCGTTGCGTCCGACGACCGATAGGACCCCGCGCTCGAGCGTGAGCGAGACGCCCTGCAGAGCGTGCGACTCCCCGTAGTAGACTTGGAGATCCTGCACCTGCAGGACGGCCTTCGTCCTTGAAGCCTGGGCGGCGCGGGAGCTATCCATGCGCCGTCCCGAGATAGATCGCCTGGACCTCGTCGTCGTCCTCGATCGCTTGCGGCGCGCCTTCCTTGAAGACCCGGCCATTGTGCATGATCGTCACATAGGACGCAACTCGCAATGCAACGTCGAGATCGTGTTCGATGATGATGTAACCGATATGCGGCGGCAGGGCGTTGAGAATGGCGACCAGTTCGCCCCGCTCGGCAGGAGAGAGTCCGGCCGCCGGCTCGTCGAACAGGATGAATCGCGGCGCGCCGGTGAGAGCGAGCGCGATTTCGAGCTGACGCTGCTGGCCATGGCTCAAGGTCGACACCGGCTTATCAATGATATCGTCGAGTTGGACGGAATGAGCGATCGTTCGGGCCTGCGCCATCGGCGCGTCGGCTCCGCCCGGGCGTAGAACGGAGAGACGGTTGCGCGAAACGCCGCGGCAGGCAACGAAGATGCTGTCGATCACCGTGAGGCCGGCGAAGAGCTGACTGATCTGATAGGTCCGGCGAAGTCCTCGCCGAATCCGCTCGTGCACGGGGAAATTCGTCACATCCTCGCCGAAGAAGCGTATGCGCCCGGTCGTCGGAGGAAAATCGCCCGTGACGGCGTTGAACAGTGTCGTCTTGCCTGCGCCGTTCGAGCCGAGCACCGCTCGCCTCTCGCCGGCGCCCACCCGAAGGTTGACGTCGGCGAGCGCAACCAGGGCGCCGAACTGACGGCCCACACCCTCGAGCTCCAGCGCGAAGGCGGAGTTCGAGGAGAGGCGTTCGGCGACGGCCTGGTCGACCATGGCGGCTCTTGTCTCAGCGATTCACATCACTTGCAGTCGGGGTTGTCGCGATTGGCGACGCCGAGCTTGAGGAAGTCCGCTTCGGGAATCCCAAGTGTCTGGTTGACCGCCGGGATGACCTTCACGACCTTGTTGTAGAGATGCCCGTCATCGGCCTTGGCGACCTCGGTCAGGTAATTGTCGGCGATCGCCTGGCGGTTCTTGTCAAGCCTGACCTTGCCGGTCGGCGTGTCGAGGTCGAGTGTGGCCAGCGCCTCGCGGAACTTCGCCTGATTGTCCGACAGATCGCCCTTGACCTTGTCGAGCGCCGCCAGCATCGCCTTGGCCTCGATGTAATAGCCTTGTGCGAACAGCGACGGGGAAGGGAACCCGTCCTTGTATGCGGCCTTGTAGTCGGCGACGAACTTCTTCCAGGCCGGACTATCGTCGTTGTCTGCGATCGGGCCGGCCGCAGGCGTGCCGATCACGTAGTCGCGCTGCTTGCCCTGCGTGCCGAGCACGGTCTGGTCGACCGTGATCGAGCCGCCGATCAGAGGCGCGGTTCCGCCGGCCTGCTGATATTGAGTGAGGAAATTGACGCCGTCGGCGCCGCCAAGCGCGACATAGATCGCATCGACCTTGTCGGGGATCGCGGCGATCACCGAGGAGAAGTCCTTGTTGCCGATCGGCACCCAGAACTTCTTGGGCACGTGGCCCCCGGCCTTGCAGAAGTCGGCCATGAAGCCGAACACCTGCGTGTACGGGAATGAATAGTCCTCCGCGACCGTGACCACCGTATGGTAGTGCTTGTCGTTATAGGCGTAGGAGCCGAGCCCGGCCATCCACTGCGCGCCATCGGTGGTGAAGCGGTAGAAATTCGGGGCCGGATCGCGCAGCGTCGTATCCTGCGCGGCCGACGTGCCGTTGATGAAAGTGACGTTCGGCTGGGTCTTGGCGTAGTCCTTCACCGCGAGCCCTTCGTCGCCGGAGAGCGGCCCGATCAGAATTGCGACGCCGTCCTGCTCCACGAGCTTGCGGGCGGCCTTCACGGCGCTGTCGGGAGAAGCGTCGGACGAGCCCTTGATGATGTCGATCTTCTTGCCGCCGGCCATGTAATTGGCCTCTTTGAAGGCGAGCTCGGCGCCGCGTACGCTGTCCTGGCCGAGGACCGTGAACGGCCCTTCGAGGGTCGCCAGCAGGCCGACCTTGATCGAGTCATCCGCCAAGGCCGCCCGCGGCGCCAACGCCGCGCTCGAGAGCACGGCCAGAGCAATCATCGTTCCATGCGTTTTCATTTACTTCCTCCCAGATTGGAGGCCCTTCTGGGCCTCCGTTGAACAGGCTTCCCTTCAGGTCATGCTTCGCGCAGCGGTCTTTGGGCGAGCGCCGGCGCGATACGCCGCCACAAGCCGAGTACCCCATCCGGCGAAACAAACACGACGATGAGAAAAATTGCGCCGATCAAGGTATTGAAGCGATCCGCGCCGACGATATCGATCGCGAAGGTCTTCAAGATCACATAGAGCGCCGCGCCGAGAAATGGACCGATCGGATGGCGCAGGCCGCCGATCACGGCGATGACCAGCACGCTGACCACCTCGCCGACGCTGACCGTGCCCGGCGAAATCCGCCCGTTGAACCAGACATAGAGCACGCCGGCGACGCCCGCGATGAGGCCTGCGAAGAAGAAGGCGGCGACGCGCAGGATCGTCACGTCATGTCCGACGGCGCGCGCCCGGCGAGGGTTGTCGCGCGACGCCATCAGCGCCAGGCCGAAGGTCGAACGGGCGGCATAGACGACCGCGCAGTACAACAGCGCGGCGACCACAAGGCAGAGGTAGTAGAAGGGAACGGCGTTGCGCCACGCGACGCCGAAGACGACTGGAGCCGCCACCCCGCGAAATCCGGAATGGCCGTTGAACAGCCAGTAGTTCTGTTGCGCAAGGTAGAAGAACGCCACGGCCGTCGCGAGGGTGATCATGATGGTGTAGATGCCGGCGGTGCGCACGGCGATCGCGCCGATCAGCGCGGAGACGACTCCGGCGATCAGGATCGCCACGGGAACGTAGATTTCCCACGGCCAGTTGAAGCCGAGAACGCCGGTTCCATTCGGTCCCAGGATGGCGACGACATAGCCCGCGACGCCGGCGACGGTCAGCTGGGTCATCGAGACCATGCCGCCGTAGCCGGCGAGCACCATCAGCGACAACGCGATCATGCCGAGAATCAGCGTTTGCGCGCCAAGCTGGAACACCACGAAGGGCGAGGCGAGAAGTGGAAACAGCACCAGGGCGACGCCGAGCGCCGCGGTCGCAGGCGTCAGCTCCGTTGTGACGACGTCGTCCGCGGCCGGAGGGCGTACGGGATCGGCAAGGCGCGTCCGCGCGTTGCCGACGATCCCCTGCGGCCGAAGCGCCAGCGTCAGGACCATGATGACGAAGGTCAGCACGACGCCATAGGTCGGGAAATAAACGAGGCCGAGCTGCTCGGCGAGCCCGACGATCAAGGCGCCAGCCGCGGCGCCGACGATCGAGCCCATGCCGCCGACAATGACGACGACCAGCGACGCCATCAGATAGCGCACATCCTCGCCGGGCGCGACCGACAGCGCTGAGCCGCCTATCACCCCGGACAGCCCCGCAAGAAACCCGCCGATCGCGAAAACGCCCACGAACAGCAGGCGGACATTGACGCCGGTCGTCGAAAGCATGGCGCGGTCATCCACGCCCGCGCGGATCATGGTGCCGAACCTGGTCTTGTTCAGCGCAAGCCAAAGCCCGACTCCGATGACGATCGACACGGCGAGAACGACAAGGCGGTACAGCGGGTATCGCAATGTTACGATCTGCCCATTTGCCTTGATCGCCGTGATGATGGGCGTCGATACCGCCCCGTCGAGCCAGGGCGGAATCGAGAACTGGTAGGTCTTGCCGCCCCAAACCGCCAGCATCAGGTCGGCGGCGACGATCGAAATGCCGATGGTGACCAGCGTCTGCCGGAGTTCATCGCCGGTCAGGCGCTGGAAGACCAGCACCTGAAGCAGCGCTCCAATAACCGCAATGGCGAGCGCGCCCGCGATGACGCCCACGAACCAGTTGTCGCTCCAGAGCGCAGCGTCGTAGCCGATATAGGCGCCCAGAAGGTAGAGCGATCCGTGCGCCAGATTGACGTTGCGCATAAGGCCGAAAACGAGGGTGAATCCGCTGGCGACAAGAAAGTAGAGGCCCGCCAACGTCACGCCGTTGAGCACCGCGCTGACAAAGGTCTTCTTGCCGTCCAGCAGCCAGTCGAGCCACTCCGGCCAGACGCCAAAAACCAGCCAGAGCAAAATGGCGGCGCCAAACAAGATTAAGCCGCCCCATAGCTGGCGCGCCGTCAGCCCCTGGGCGGGATTTGCGACTGTGATACTCACGCGGTCAGCCGTCGACGCTGTTCGTTCATCCTTGGCGCCTTATGGAACTCGCCGTCCTTCATGATCGCGAGAAGCCGCGTCTTGTCCTGCAAGACGCGGACATTGGCGGCCGGATCGCCATCGACCAGCAGAAGGTCGGCAAGATAGCCCTGCTTGATCATGCCGAGTTCGTTCCCCATGCCCATAATCTCGCCGCCGAGTCGGGTCGCGGCGACAAGCGCCTCCATCGGCGAGAAGCCGAGCAGATCGACAAAATACTCGAGATCCTTCGCATTGGTGCCCTGAGGCGTCCAGGCGAATCCGTAGTCGCCGCCGATAAGTACGCGAATGCCTCGACGATGCATCTTACGGCAGGTTTCGACAGCGTGCTCGAGTTCGCGCTCGTATCGCATGGTGAGCGGCGTTCCCGGCTTGATGCCATATTCGCCGGCGTTGCGCGCGGTATTTATGAGCCAGGCAAGGCCCGGCGCAACGAAATGTCTGTCCTTGGCCGCTTCCAGCATGTCGAGCGCCTCTTCGTCGGCGAAAGAGGCGTGATAGATGTTTGGTATGCCGTGACGCACGCATTGCTTGATCGAGCCGGACGAGCGCGCATGGGCCGACAGGCTCTTGTTGCGTAGCTTCGCCTCGCGCACCGCCATGGCGACCTCTTCCTCGGCCATCGGCGTTTCTTCGGCCGCCATCCCGGTGATCTCTTCGCCAGAAAGATTGAGCTTGATCGTGTCGACGCCGTATTTGATCAAGGTGCGCACCGTGCGCCGAACCTCCTCGGGGCCGGAGACGACGATGCCGAGATTGAGGCCTTCGTGCGGGATGTGGGAGGGCGCCGAGTCGCCGAGCCCGCCGACGGTGGTGATCTCCGGCCCTGCGGCCAGATAGCGCGGGCCTGGTATCATGCCCTGATTGATTGCATTGCGGACGACGACGTCGAGGCGGGGTTTCGCCGCCGCCGCGCCGCGACCCGCAGTGAAGCCGGCGTCGAGCACGAGCTTGGCCATTTGCGCGGTGACCAGTGTGTGCTCCTCGGGAGGCATCATCTGGATTGGATCGATCCCCGGCGCGTTGTTCCACGAGAGGTGGAGATGCGCGTCGCAAAGACCGGGCATCAACGTGGCGCCCATCCCGTCGATCACTGTCTGCCCGCCTGCGCCCGGGCCGTGCGAGAGGCGCGATGCGCCCTTCGTCACCTGCCGGATTCGATTTCCTTGGACGACGACCTCGCCGCTGTACGGATACTCGCCAGAGCCGTCGATAATGCGCACGTTGGTGAAAACCACGCCGTTCGATCCGCCGATCCTGTCGTCCGCCATCGCGTTTTCTCCTCCCGTATTGGTTCGCCGCTTTCAGGCGTCGCGATCAGTTCAGGACGCGAACGCCCGGATATGGCCGGACGCCAGCTGCGCGCATAGCTTCGGCTCTTCGAGCGGCGTCCAATGGCCGCAACGGGCCAGAATTCTAACCTTAGCGCTCCTGATCGCGTCCGCAAGGGCTTGCACGGCCGTTGGAGGAGCAATCGGATCGTCCTCGCCAGTCACGAGAAGCGCCGGGAGCGCGGAGGCGGCGAAGGTCGACGCCTCCGGCGCCGGCCAGCGCCTCGCAGGATTGGGCGAAGCCCTCGGGGTCCTGGCGCAAATGGCTTTCCCGGACATAGGCGAGGACAATGGGATTGATGGACTTCGTCGTCGTCGAGAGCCCAGCCGCCGCAACGGCGTCGGCAACGGCGATCATCCCGTTCTGCCTCACGAGACGGGCGCGGTCGCGGAGCCGCTCTCGCGCGGCGTCTCCGGGCGCCCCGATCGGTCCGAACAGCGTGAGGCTAAGGACGTCCTCGGGCGCCGCGGCGGCCACACGCAAGGCGACCGCCGTTCCCATCGAATGCGCCACGAGATGCGCCGGCGCGCCGGCGACAGTCCTCAGGATATCGCGCACCGCCTCAACCAGCGAATCCATTGTGATCTTGGCGAAGGGCACGGAGGATCGCCCCGCGCCGGGCAGATCGGGGCGGATGCAGCGGAAGCCGCCGAGCGAATCGAGCAGCGGCTGGAAAGAGCTCGAGCTGGCCCCGAGCCCGTGCAGAAACACGATCGGCGGCCCGTCGCCCTCGATCTCGAGCTGGATCTGACCGAACGCCGCGCCACTCATCGGCGCGCCTCGCTGAACTCATTCTCGAGGATCCCGATTCCGGAAATCTCGATACGCGCCACATCGCCGGGCGCGAGATATTTGGGTGGCTTGAAGCCGATCCCGACGCCCGCCGGCGTTCCCGTAGCAATCACGTCGCCCGGAATCAGCCTGACGCCAGCCGAAATCGTCTCGATGATCGCCGGCACGTCGAAAATCAGGTCCCTCGTGTTGGCGCTCTGCCTAAGCTCGCCATTGATCCAGCACTGGATCTTGGTGTCCTTGAGGTCGATCTCGTCGCGGGTCACGGCCCACGGACCCATGGGACAGAACGTGTCCTGCGACTTGCCGATCAGCCATTGGCTGTAGAGACCCTGCAGGTCTCGCGCAGTCACGTCGTTGATAATCGTGTAGCCCCAAACGTGATCCAACGCGTTCGCCGCCACAATGCCGCGTCCGCCCTCGCCGATGATCACCCCGAGTTCAGCTTCGTAGTCGATGGCCTCAGAGACCCTGCGATCGATCGATACGACATCGCGATGGGCTATGACGCAATCGGGCACCTTCGAGAAGATGATCGGGTGCTTCGGCACCGCGCCCGAAGCGGCGCTGGAATCGAAGCCGCTCGCCGCGAATTCGTGCGCGTGCTCGTGGTAGTTCTTGCCCACGCAAAAGATATTCCGCCGTGGGCGCGGGATCGGCGCCTCGAGAGTCCCCTCGCGCAAGGGCATCGGCGACAGGACGCCCGGCAGAGTGGGGCGGTCGATTAGGGCAAGGAGGCCGAGCGCGGATTCGGATTCGGGAATGTCGAACGCGGCAAGGGTTTGCCTGCGCTCATCGACAATCCCAACGCGCCGCTCGCCACCCACTCGGTAGGTTGCAATCTTCATAGCACTCGTCTCATGTTCCTGGTCAGCGCCCGCCATCACACCGCTGGCCCGGGACGCTGCTTTTCGACCCGAATTTACGAGAAGCCCGCCCTCTACGTCTTTGTCGAGCGTATTCACGTTTCGGCAAGTTGTTCAATCCCCAGCTGGAATTTGCTCCGGCCGACCGTTGCGCGAGCGTCCGGATTCTGGCGCTTTGGCAGGCGCTGGCTCAAGGCGGAATGCTTCCACAGCGAGCGAATTTTTTCCCGGGGGATGAATGTTCGCGCGCGAACGTTTGACCGGGCCGGCTCAAAAGTCACCGCGCCGGGGAAATTTGAAGGAACGGGTCGGGCCGGACGAATTAAGTCACGGGGCGGTAACTCGATTGCGCGTCAGTTGGTCAGGTTGACAGTCTTGTCCGAGCAGATATCGACATTGGACACATCCGCGGACTTGCCATCGGCATATTTCCCGCGCAAATCCACGTGACAATTCTTGCCCTGCGGTATTTTAGCGGACGTATATTGGCCGCCTTTCAGCGTACCCAGCACTTTCTTCCAGTCGGCCGAGCCGGTCTCCGCCGCCTGCAGTTCGACGAGATCGGCGTCGCGCCAGTTCGTCACCGTCACCGTGATTGTGCCGCCTGCCGGCGCCTTCGGCTTTGATTTCATGGGCGCGGCCGCTGCCGGCGCGGAGTTCTGTGCGAGCGCCGGCGCCGCGAGAACGCCGAACAGCGACGCCGCCGTGACGACCACAATCCGCCTCCTCATGAATCTCCTCCCTACCATTCACGCGAGCCGATGAGCTTCGCATGTGAGCATGGGCGCTAACGATGGCGAAAGAAAAGCTGGAAGGCTCGGGGCATCAGCCCTTCATCGCCTACGCCCAATTCGCGGCCGGGCGAAAGCTGCAGCGATGTGATCCTGGGAGGCGCCTCTCCGGACCGCCGGTCCTTCAAGAGTTACGCCAGTCCAGGCCATGACCGTTAAAAACCCGTCTTTCGACAATGTTTTCGCCTTCTCGGCGACCGATTAGCCCGGCCTTGTCAGGCGCAGCAAGAAAATCATTGGTTTTATTGGTGAGCGCGGTGGGAATCGAACCCACGACCCTCTGATTAAAAGTAAGAAATGGAAGCCGCAAGGACGCGACAGGAGTGGACATTACGTAGGTCCGCACTATCGAATAGGCCTTGCTATCACCCTAAATCCCTGCCATACCTTCTGACGATAAGCGACACGAGGCACCGCAAGCCGCCATAACACGCGGGGTCCGCTACGGATCCGCAGGTCCGCTTGGGGTCCGCAAAAAGCAAATCAGAGGGTCGGATGAAACTCACCGAAACTGTGGTCTCGAAGCTCGAATGTCCCGTCGGAAAGAAGGACGTTTTGGTCTTCGACGACGTGCAGCGCGGCCTCGCCGTGCAAGTCAGCAGCGCCGGTAGCAAGACCTATTTGGCCCAGTACACTTTCGGCGGCTCGAAGCGACGCATTCCGCTCGGGCGCCCCACGCTGGCGCTAGCGCGATCGGCCGCGGCGAAAATCTTGGGCGACGTCGCGAAGGGGCTCGATCCGGCCGCGGACCGCAAGGCGGCAGCGCTCGCGACCAAGATCAAGGCCGCGCGTGACGAGTTGACCCTCGACGCCCTGCTCGACCAGTGGAGCGCCCTGCGCCTCGCTGATAGGCGCGAGAGCTACGCGGCCGAGGCGGTGCGCGCGATCAAGGTTGCCTTCCAAAAACAACTGCCCCTGCCCGCCGCCGACGTCGACCGCGCCACCGTCGTCAGGGTTCTCGACAACCTCACCAAGGCCGGCAAGCCTGCGATGGCGGCTCGGACCGCGGCCTATGGGCGCGCCTGCTACCAATGGGCCATACGCCGGGGCTCGATCGCGGCGAACCCCTTCGTCAACCTCCCGGTCGCTCCCACCGTGAAACGCGATCGCGTCCTGACAGACGCGGAGTTGCGTGCGATCTGGCAGGCGACGGCCAAACCCGGTAGTTTTAGCTCGATCGTTCGGATGCTCATGGTGACGGCGCAACGGCGCGATGAGGTCGCAGACATGGCGCGGTTGGAGCTTTCCGGCGACCTCTCAACCTGGACCATCCCTGCGAGCCGCGCGAAGAACGGGCAGATCAGCATCGTGCCGCTGGCGCCGCAGGCCAAAGCGATCCTCGAAGCCGCCCCACGGTATCGAGGGCAACCGGCTTGTGTTCCCCGGCGAGCGAGGCACTTACAGTGGATGGAGCAAGTCGAAAGACCGCCTCGACCGCGACAGCGGCGTCAAGGACTGGCGACTGCACGATATTCGCCGGTCCGTCGCCGCGGGGCTCCAAAGGCTCGGCGTTCGGCTCGAAGTGGTCGAAACGATCCTGAATCATATCGTCGGCAGCCGCGCTGGGATCGTCGGCATCTATCAGCGATACGACTTCGCCGACGAGAAGCGCGCCGCGCTGACGGCTTGGGGCGAACGCCTGGCCGCGATCGTCGAGGGCCGTGAGCCGGCCGCCAACGTCGTCGAGTTCCCCGCCAGAAGCGCGTGACGGGGCGCGAGCGCCGCCGCCGGACCGCTGTCTGCTCGCGCTGGCAGCGGGAACGTGCGCGCAGCGGATCAATAGCTTAAGCGCGTTCTATTTACCCGGTACCCGACCTTTACACGTTTTCGTGTCACATATACGGGGATCATAATTTGTGACTTCTTTCAGTGTACTTGGTGATATTGTAAGTAGTTGGGGAAAAGCCCGGTTATTTTCTTCCGCCGCCGGGCGAACAGCGTTACGCCGGTCCTGTCATTCATCTAGCGACAGGAGCCGAGCATGGCCGCCGAAATTCAAGAAGATCGGGTGCTCTCCAAGCAAGAGATCGCGATGCGGCTCGGATGCAGCGAGCGCAACGTAGACAGGTTAATCAAGGTCGGCGACGGGCCACCTGTCCTCCGGATTTCTCCCCGTAGGGTCGGCGTCCTTCAGAGCGACTTTGAGACGTGGCTTGGCGCGCGCCGCAGGCCGCAGGCCAGCCCCGCCGCAGCCGAAGCAGCTCACGAAGATCAACATGTCTGACGGGGACTGAGGGCGAGGCAACGCGCTGAATGACGGCAGCGCCGAAAGCCTCGCCCTTGTTCTGAATGATCAACCCCGCAATGCCCGCGAGGCCAATCCGTGCAACAGCCGTCTATCGCATCAGATTTCGCATTTCACCGCACCCTTTTGGCGGGATCATCGTTCGTCGTCTTTGAGGGCGATCCCCCGCCGGCCATCCCCGGGCCTCGGCGCTCCGTTCCCACCGCCCGCCTTCGTAGGCTCGCCGCTCAGGTTCATGCGCTCGGCGAGCGGCCCCTGTACGAACTTCTTCGCGAACTCGTCGCCGGCCGCGACCCCGTAGAGCGCATCGAACGCTACGCGGAGCTTCCCGCGGAGTTCATCGCGGCCTTTGGCGGCGACAAGCTCCCCGCTCTGCGGCTGATCGACGGGGACGCCCAATGACGCCCTCGTTTAAGATCACCACCAGAAACGCATCAACAAGAACACGTTGATCGGCGTTTTCGACTTGGAGTTACCTTCCGGGCTCAAGATTAACGGCTTCATGTTACTTGAGAAGAACGGCAAGCGCTGGTTCGGCTTCCCGTCGCGGGAGTGGGTTAAGCCGGACGGCGCGGAGCTATTCCCCGCTGCTCGAGTTAGCGTCGCGCGAGTTAGCCGATCGGTTCCAGGCGCGGTCGCCGAACAGGTGCTCCTGTGAACGACGCTCAGCGCCAGGCGCTGCGCGCTGCGGCCGCGCTCGGGTATCCATGTTTCCCCTGCTTCCCTGACAAGCGGCCGGCGTGCCCGCGAGGCTTCAAGGATGCGGCGCTGCGCGAAGCAGGCCTCGCGACGTTGTGGACGCGGCATCCGGGTGAGCTGATCGGGGTTCCGACCGGCTCGGTGTCCGGCGTGGCGGTGCTCGACGTCGACCGCGACAAAGGCGGCGGCGAATGGTGGGCCGCCAACAAGACGCGCCTGCCGTCGACAAGGCTTCATCGAACGCGGTCGGGGGGTCTGCATTGCGTGTTTCGTCATCGCCCTGGCCTCAGGTGTAGCGCGAGCCAAATCGCCCCTGGTGTCGACGTGCGCTGAGGGCGGCTACGTGGTCTGGTGGCCGGCGACGGGTCTTGAGGTTCTGGATCAGCCGATCGCCGAATGGCCGGCTTGGCTCGAGCCGGCGAAGCCCGCGCCCCGCCAAAGGCCACGCGCCCCGCGGCGGACGGCGCCCCGGCAACCCTTCCCGCGATCGTAGGGCTTATCCGGACCGTCGCGCTGGCGCCGCAGGGCCAGCGAAACGCCGTCACGTGATTGGGCCGCGTGTCGCATGCGCGAAAACGTCGACGACGGCAAAATCAGCGCCGGGCTTGCTCGCGAACTTCTGCTTGAGGCGGCGGCGCGCACCGGCCTCTCGATGATCGAAGCCGCGCGCACCTTCGACAGCGCAATGCGGGAGAGCAGCCGTGGGTAGCCCTCCGACCACCGTTGTCGAGTTCGTCGACCAGGCCGCGCGGAAGCGGCCACGGAAGCCGCAGCCAAGCGAGCGCGCGACGTGGTTCGAGGGCTGCGTCGTAGACGATCGCGACCGCATCATCCCCAATCTCGCCAACGTGCTGTTGCGCTGCGGAACGCGCCGCAGATCGCGGACGCCTTTGCCTTCGACGCCATGCTCTCGGCGCCGATCCTCACCAAGGCGCTGCCCCTCGCCCAAAACGGAGAGAGCGCAAGTGCCGATCCGCTCCCGCGGCCTGTCCACGACAGCGACGTGAGCCAGTTGCAGGAGTGGCTGCAGCATCAGGGGATGCCGAAGATCGGCAAGGATCAGGTCCATCAAGCCGTCGATCAGCGCGCAATGGAGCGCGCCTTCCACCCGGTGCGCGCTTATCTCCGCGGCCTCCAATGGGACAAGACGCATCGGCTCGACGACTGGCTTTCAACCTACCTCGGCGCGCCGAAGGACGCCTACGCCGCGCGGGTAGGTCGAATGTTCCTCGTGGCGATGGTCGCGCGGATATTCGAGCCTGGCTGCAAGGCCGATCATCTCATCGTCCTCGAGGGCAAGCAGGGCGTCGGCAAATCGACGGCCTGCCGCATTCTGGCCGGCGAGTGGTTCAGCGACAACATGTCGGACATCCACACCAAGGACGCCATGCAGCATCTGCGCGGCCGGTGGCTCATCGAACTCGCCGAGCTTTCCGCGATCCGCAAGGCGGACATGGAGGCTCTCAAGAGCTTCATAGCCGGCAGACCGAGGGCTACCGGCCCGCGTACGGCCGCAAGGAAGTAATCGAGCCGCGCCAGTGCGTGTTCGTTGGCACCACAAACCAAGCCGCCTACCTCAAGGACGAAACCGGCGCCGCTGGTTCTGGCCGGTCAAGGTCGGCAAGATCGACGCCAACGCGCTGGCCCGGGATCGGGATCAGCTTTTCGCCGAAGCCGTCGGCGCCTACCGCGCTGGCGAAGAGTGGTGGCCCGACGCCAGGTTCGAGCGCGAGCATATCAAGCCCGAGCAGGAGAAGCGCTTCGACGGCGACCCCTGGGAAGCAGCGATCGAGAGGCATGTCGAAAGCCTCACCAGAGTGACCGTCACCGAACTCGCCACAGATTGTCTCCGCTTCGAGCCGAAGCAGATCGGACAGACCGAGCAACAAAGAATTGCCCGCGTTCTCATCAGCTTGGGATGGATTTCTGGCCGCACAAAGACCGGCAGGTTCTACACCAAGCCGGGTGACAGGTGACAGGTGGTGACACCTTTTCTGATGGAGGGCAACGCGCGCGCAGGAAGCGTAGGGCGGCTTCTATGGAAATCGGCGTCACCCCTGTCACCCGTCATCGGAATATCCCGCCCGGGTTTGAAAAAAATCGGCGGAGGGTCGAATGCTTCCGGACTCCCACATCGCGCGCGACTCTCGTGGCAACGGCGCGCGACCTCATTTTCGAGGGCCGGGGGCGCTATTGGGCCGATTTCGGAGGGCGGGAGTGGGTCAGCCATCGCGCGTTCTCCCAGGGCCCGGCGGCTCTGGCGGCGATCGCCGAGCCGTCACCCTCCGTCGCGCGGGTCCGCTATGGGTCCGCGCGGCATGGCAATTCTATTTTCTACTTATATATCAATGGATTGCTTCTTATCTAGGATAAGGGATTTGCATCGCGGTCAACCGTCGCCGGCCAGGCTCCACCTCGAGCGCTCCGTGACAGATCATCCGCTGACAGATGGCGCCGTGACAGCGGCGAGATGCTTCTCGCGACCCTCACGCCGCGCGTTCACACCTCCTTTCCCAAATTGCAAGGCCCGCGCTCAGCCTGTCGCGCGTTCACCGCGGCTCCCTGGCTTGCGGACCCATCCGCGGGCTCGCGCGCGGCTGGGCGGTACGGGTTCCGGTCGATTGGGCCACTGACATGCAACATCATGCTAGCATGTCACAGATGACGCCTGGCGGCTTGGGCGATCGCGCGCGCGAGGGCGGATCATGCTTGGACGGCGGGTCGCGCGCGTCGCGCGTAGAAACCAGGGATTTAAAGACGCAAGCGCGCCCGGCCAACGGGGATTAGGCTCGCTTGCGGACGGCCGAATAGTCATGCTCGCTCTCGGCGAGGGACAAATCGTAGGCGGCCTCAGGTTAAGCCAGAAGCGCGGATCGACCTCGAAACCGTCCAAGGCGGATTGCCGTGTCCGCCGATACGTCGCGCCGCTGGCGAACGATGTCGCTGATCCGGTTCCCGGCGACGCCGACGGCGCGGCCGAGGGCATTGGCCGAGAGGCCGAGCGGCTCATGTACTCCTCGGCGAGAACTTCGCCGGATGGGTGCGCACGCGTGACATGAAAGCCTCCTCAATGATAGTCGACAACCTCAACGCGATCAGGGCCGCGGTCCGTCCATATGAAGCACACGCGCCACTGATCGTTGACGCGAACGCTGAACTGGCCGGCCATATCGCCCTGCAAGGCTTCGAGCCGGTTGCCCGGCGGCGAGCGGAGCGCGGCGAGCGTCGGCGCTGCGTCCAGCATATCAAGCTTCCGCGCCAGAACCTTTGCGATGGCGCGCCACCTTGGCTGGACAGCGGCCATCCCGAAAGAAGGCCTCCGTCTCAACGCTGGCGAAGCGGATCATCACGATACCTATATACGCTACATATCGCAGCTTGTCCAGCGTTGTCTATTCCTGTCCCGCCAATGTCTCGCACTGTAGCAAGATTGTTGGACACTATATCAGATTGTTACAGCCGTTATCTCGAGTGACGCTTGACTTTCACTCGGCGCGTGATAGGTCCTCAGTGCGTTGAGCCGAGGGGTGATTTGCCGTGCCGAGCAATGGCGCGATTTTCGACGGAATTCGCTTCACCGGAGAGCCGGTGAACGCTCCCACTTTGGCGCAATCGTCGACGCCTCTGCCGCCAGCGCCCACCTCATCGCCGAGCGCCGCATCGCCTGAACCCGCGAGCTTGACCAGCGAGCCGCGCGCGCTCGCCCTCGCGCCACTCAGCCCTTCAAATCGCGCAGTCTGCGCCGCTGTCATAACCCGGAGCCCCGCCCTTGCTCGACTGCCGACGAAAGGTAAGCTTCCGGACTACCGCACGTATTTCCGGCCGTTTCTGCGAAGCATTGGCGCGTCGTTCACGCGCATTTGGTCGATCTGCACGGCCAAATTGTTACTGGAGTTCTCCAAGAACTTAATCCAGACGCCGCAAAGCGTCGCGCTGAGAAACGCGAACCGGCGCGCCGGGTGGAGCATTTCAGGATTGGCGAGGGTGGAAGCTGGCGCAACCTCGGCAGCGGCACTGGCGGGGAAAATATGATCGAGCTTGTAATGTGGTTGGCCCATGATTGTCCCCGGGCCGCCGCCGCCGGGTGGCTCGATGACCTTACCGGCCGCATCGTCGAGGTGGTCCCGTGATCGCTGGATTGAGGGTGAGGGATTACCGGCAACGCAAGCTGCCATAGCCGCTCGGCGCCGTCAGTGGGGGCTAGGCAATTGCAGGTCGACGAGCTAGCCGGCGTTCAATCGGGCTACACCGGAAATTTACAGTGTGGCGATCGCCATTTTGGCCCCTTGTCGCTCCCGATGCTTTTAGCGGCTCTCAATTGTGATTTATATGTCGCGCCGCGCCAGTCGGCCCCCGCACCCGCCGAGAGACGCACGCGTGTCGACCCGACGCTCGGGCGCAGCCTCGCTAGCCCCAACCTGAAGGACCCCCGTCGCCATGACGACCAATGGCAAAACCCCCCGCAACAACGCCGGCGAAAGCCCAGCGCGTTTTCAATACGCTCGACACCGGGTTTTTAACTAACCGCCGCAGCGATGGGAAAGAGCGGGTGTTGGCGTCGGCGAAGGCTTTGGAACGGCGAAGCCTAAGGCGGCGGCGCCAACCCCGGCAGCGATCCGCGCGGCGAGCGGTCGGGCACGTCAATTAAGCGCGGCCGCAGCCCGACAACTCAGGAAAGCCCGTGCGCATCGTTGGCGCGTCATCCAGAGCGCTGACGGCGCAGAACCCGGAAGGACAGAGGGTTCAGACAATTCCCCCCTGCCGCCGCCAGGCTTCGTTAATGGTGTTCTCGCCCAAATCGCTTGGGGTCATGCCCAACACGCCGAGCAAGCCCGCTGGAGATCAGGGCGAGGCGGCACGCCGATCGGTCTGGCAGCCCGGCGTGGAGCCGTGGCCTCGCCCCTGCGCGCGAGGGCCGCTCAATCCCCGTGGGCGGCATGGGCGGCAAGCCGAAGGGCGAGTAGCGCCCGCGACCTTGTTGCAGCGCCGAGGAGTCCCACTTGCCGACTACGGCCCAAGCTCCCCGACGGCGTGACGCTGCCCGCGGCTTTCGCGTCAACGTCGACGACGCGCGCTACCGAGGCGCTGCACGAGCTCGCGACGCGCGAGAAATGGTCGCAGGCGGCTTTCAGCAATGTGTTGGGCATCGAGGCGCAGCGCGTGTCGGCCGAACACGCCAAGGCCGCCGCGCCTGCCGCCACGCCTGCCGCGCCCGCAGCCGCTCCGGACTTCGGGAAAATGTCGACCCGCGAAAAGCTCCACTTCGCGCTTCAACAGTCCGACGCCCGCCGAGCAGAGAAGGGAAATCAGCCGTCATGACCGAGACCGTCAAAGCCTACTATCAAGACGCCACGGGCACCGTGAGCGAAGCGCTCCTGCCGGCGATCGAGGCGACCAGCGGGGTTCGCAGGCATCCTCATCAGTGGAGCTTCCGCTCGGACCCAGCCAGCTTCGCCGGTCCCCGAAGGGGCGGAGCTTTCGAGCGGACCCGCCGGCGGGCTCAATCGTCTTCGCGGCGCATCTATCAACTTCGACCACCCCGCCGGCGTGACCCGGTAAAGCGTCTCCGGCAGAGCAACGTGCGCCGCTAGGCTGGGATCAGAATTGAGCTCAGTGGCCGCTGTCTGAGCGAAAGCGCACGAACTGTGCGGTTTCACTAAAGGTCTGCTGGCGCACATAGCGCCTTGGATAGGGGGGCGAACGGGGTAAATCGGCCTGAGCGGACGATCGCCATGGCCGGTATTCGTACCAGTTGTCTCATCCTATCCCCCAGGATAGGGCATAGGCATGAAACACCTTACCCGTCCCGAGATTGTCGCGCGCCTGAAACGCGCGAACGGCCACCTCTCTGCAATCCTTAAGATGTTCGAGGAAGGCCGCCCCTGCGTTGATCTGGCGCAGCAGCTCCATGCAGTCGAAAGCGCTGTCAGCAACGCCAGGCGCCAGCTGATCCAGGATCATATCGAGCATTGCCTCGACGGACCCGACGGAGACACCAAGACGGCCATGCGCGAGCTGAACCAGCTCGCCAAATACCTGTGACGAAGTTGCCATG
>CAWEAT010000021.1:0-29971 GCA_963806935.1 uncultured Alphaproteobacteria bacterium | reverse complement strand
GCTTGTTCGAATAGCTGTTTGGTCCCGAGCTTTGATGGTGCATTCTTGTTGATGCGCTATGGGACAGCTTCTACATGGGAGCGCCACAGCGACAGAGCCGGTCCGTCTTGGCTGTCATGTGTAGCGCCATTGGCTGATAGTTTGCGGCGTGAGTTCCGCGCCCTCAATTCATGCACGATGAGGAGCGCCGGCCAATCGTCGGGACCGATCAACCCAGCGGCGCTTTGCGCCAGGCGCGGTACTCAGCCTCGGCCTCTGCAGTCAGGGGATAGTATTTCCGCAGATCTCCGCCCTGCGACAACCGCAGGCGAGCGAACTCCTCCCACTCCGTGTGCTGCCCGGCGATCTCGACCAGTTTGGGAGCGAGCGCGATCGGCACCAGCACCACCCCGTCGTCGTCGGCGACGATGATGTCGCCTGGAATGACGAGCACATTAGCGCAGGCGATCGGCACGTTCACGGCGAACGGAATGATGTTGGTCTGGGCGTGGTAGTTCGGCGTCACACCCTTGACCCAGATCCCGAGATCGAGCTTGGCCGCTTCCGCCGAGTCCCGGATGCAGCCGTCGATCACGACGCCGACCCCGCCTCTGCCCGCGAAGAACGTCAGCATCATCTCGCCGAAAATTCCGCTGCCGAGGTCGCCGCGCGCATCCACCACCACAACATCGCCAGGCTGGGTCGGATAGAGCACATGCCGATGCAATTGCCGCTCCGGGTCCTCGTATTCGGCCGCGCCATAGAGATCTTCGCGTTTTGGCATGCATTGCAGCGTCAACGCCGGCCCGGCGACGGTGCGTCCCGGTTTTAGCGGCCGTGGACCTCTGATCTGCGGATCACGTATGCCCATGCGTTGGGCCAACTCGCTGCTCAGCGTCGCCGACCCGATTTTAGCGAGCGCATCCACCAGATCGCGGGGTGGCCGTTGGATGTCCTTGATCTCGATCCCGGCGTTCAAATCTGCTCTCCCTCTTTGTGGCTCACGCGACGCGCCCGAGCGGCGTTCGGGCGCCGTCAGCCGCGCATGCCGTGATCGTCGAACCCATCGATCGAGTTTCTCCGCAGGTAGTCGAGGTTCATGACGACGCCCAAGCCGGGCTCCCCGGATAGTTTGATTCGACCGCCCGAGTTGTCCAGCGGCGTCTCAATCAGCCGGTTATAATGGCTGAGATCGAAGCTGCTGGTCTCGATCCGGTAGAAATTGGGCACCGTCATCATCACATGCGCGCCGGCGATCACATTGATCGGTCCGCTCGCATCGTGCGGCGAGATCGGGACATAGTAGGCCTCGGCGAGAGTTGCGATTTTCTTGAGTTCGCTGATGCCGCCGGCCCAAGTGACGTCGGGCATCAGATAGTCAGCCAGCTGCTGCTCGAGGATAGGCACGAATTCCCATCGCGTATGCAATCTTTCCCCTACCGAAATCGCGGCGCTGACGCGCTCGCGCACTTGCTTAAGGGCATTGTAGCTCTCGACCGGGATAGGTTCCTCAAACCAATCGATCTGGCCAGCGTCCTCTAACGACCTGCAAAGCCGAATCGCGGTCGGCACGTCGAAGCGGCCATGCGCATCGATCAGGATTTCGACTTCTGGTCCCGCCGTTTCGCGGATCAGCGCGGTAAGCTCGGCCGCCTCGCGTTCGCCTTTCTTGGAGAGCTGCCCATCGAGATAGCCGTGCGCATGACCGGAAGTGCCTTCGTAGTGAGGAAAGGGATCAAATTTGATCCCGGTGTGGCCGCTGTCGACGATCTTGCGGATCTCCTCGATCACGCCCTCCTTGCTGGTGAACTTCGACTGGTCGGGGTGGGTGTAGATGAGGATGTCGTCGCGAACGGGCCCGCCGAGCAATTCGTAGACCGGCGCGTTTCGGACCTTGCCGACAAGGTCCCAGAGTGCGATGTCGACGCCGCTGACCACATGCGAAGCTGCCCCGCGCGAGCCCATATAGGTGAAGGCGCGAAACGTCCTGTGCCACAGCTGCTCGATCCGGGTCGGGTCCTGTCCAATCAGCAAATCATTGAGTTGACGCAGGATCGCGGCGATCGCGCGATTGGCGACCTTGGTGGTCGTCGTAATCTCGCCCCACCCCGAGACGCCGTCATCAGTCCTCACTTCGACGAACAGGAATTCCCCCCAGTATGTTCGCTCGACATTGACCAGCCAAGGAATGACTGCGACTATTTTCATTCGATCCCCTCGAGTTTCCCGGGCCAACCAACCTCCGCCGTAGCGCCAGATTCGGCGACGGCGTTCGCAGTGTTCGATAGCAGGGCCCGGTCCGCGAACCCAGTGTTCCGACGGTCAACCGCGAACTGCTCCGGCGACCAGCCCTTTCACGAGCAACCCTTGCGCGAACCAGACGAAAATAAGCGTCGGGATGACCATGAGGACTCCCGCAGCCGACATTGCGCCCCAGTCGATTCCGAACTGGGACACGAAGTTGGTGAGGCCGACCGGTAGCGTCTGCGCCCTTTCGCTGGAAGTCAGAGTCAAGGCGATCAGCAGGTCGTTCCAGGTGAAGAGGAAGGTGATGACGGCGCTGGCGCCGATGCCCGGGGCGATGAGCGGGCTCACGATCTGCACCAGGATGCGCAACGTGCCTGCGCCGTCCATCAAGGCCGATTCCTCGATCTCTTTCGGCAGGTCCTGGATGAAGCCCATCAACAGCCAGATCGCGATGGGAAGCTTGGCGGCCGTGTGAGTGAGGATCAGCGCCGACAAAGTGTCTAACATGCCGACTTTCGCGAACACCGCGAACAATGGGATCGCGAGGGCCACGACGGGGATCATCCGCATGATCAGGAGCAGGGACACGACAAGCTTCTGCCCGGGAAGCCTGAAGCGGGCGATGGCGTAAGCGCACGGCACCGACAGGAGGGTCACGGCGACCACGGTCGCAAGCGAGACGATGATCGTGTTCCAGAGATAGTTGGCGAGACCGTACTGACTGAAGACCGCTACATATTGGCTGAACGTCACCGATCCGGGGATCACGTGGACGGGCGTCGCGAAGATTTCGGAGGAGTAGCGCAGCGACGTGATCACGAGCCACGCGAGTGGAAAGATCGTAAGGATGAGCGTCCCCACCAGCGCCGCGTAGCGCACGACGCAGGCCAACCGAGATACGCCGCCGCCGTGCGGGCCGCACGGCCGCGACGAGCGGCGGCTGCAACGCTTGGTCGCTCACTATTCGCTCTCCGTACGGAACCACGGTACGCCGTAGAGGATCCCGAGGAGTAGAAGCGAGATGAAGAGCGCGATGTAGGAAACCGCCGCCGCGTGGCCGAAATCGATCGCCTGGAACGCGAGAAGATAGGCGTTCACGGTGATGAGGTTGGTGGCGCCGCCCGGTCCGCCCTGGGTCATCAGCCAGACGACGTCGAACGTGCGGAACGTGTCGGTGATCCGCAACATCAACGCGATCATGATTATAGGCCGCATCAGCGGCAGGACGATCCACCAGAAGATGTTCCACTCCGACGCCCCATCGACCGCGGCCGCCTCCAATGGCTCCTGGGGCAGCGACTGCAGGCCGGCCAGAAATAGGAGGACCATGAGGGGCGTGTTTTGCCAGACGTCGGCGATGACGACCGAGGCAAGCGCCCAGTTCGGATCGGATAGCCAGGGAGCCTCCGGCAGATGGAGGGCGCGCAGCGCCGCATTGGCCAGGCCGTATTGGCCGTTGAAGAGCCAGCGGAAGTTCAGTCCGACGACCGCCGGGGCGATCATCGGCGGGACAAGCAACAGCATTCGCGCGGCCCTGAGGCCGCGCAACTTGCCGTTGACCAGCACCGCGATCGCGATGCCGGCGACCACCTCGATACCAATCGAGGCGACGCTGAAGATGACCTGCACGCGGAAGGACTGACGGAATTCAGGACTGGCCAACATGTCGGTGTAGTTGGCCAGGCCGCGAAATTCCTGGGACGTCGCCGTCAGGTCCCAGCGGAAGAAACTCATCACGAACGAGTAGACGAGCGGGTAGACGAAAATCCCGATCATGGCGAGGAGCGCAGGCCCGGCCAGGAGGTATCCTGTCGTCCAGGATGGGGCCAGCGGCGACCTTCGGCGCCAACCCCACGCCTGTACCGACGCGAACGCCATGCTACTTGTAGGCTCCCGCCTGCGTCATCACCTGCAGGGCTTCTTTCGCCGCCTGGTTGAGCGAGTCTTCCGGGGACATCTGGTTGCTTATCGCCCGCTCGATCGCCGCGAACATCAGCGTGCACACCCGCGAGAAGCCCGGCAGTTTCGGCCACTCCTTGCCGGTCGCGATTGTTTCCTCGAGCTGCGCGAGCCACTCCGCCTGCTGGCCCTGCGCCGCCGCGACCACCTGTTTCGCGACGGACAGCCGGCTCGGAAAATTGGTGAACTGCTGGAAGTTGAGCGACTGGGCTTCCGGGCTGACCGTATATTTGATGAACTCGACCGCCGCGTCCTTCTTCTTGGACACGCTGTTGAGCGCCATCGCATGCGATATCGCGCAGGAGATCGCAGCCTTGTTGCGCACGTAAGGCGCGCTCGACCATTTGCCGACGATCTTCGATGTCTCAGGATTTGAGAGGGTTGCAAAGCTGCCGGGCCAGTCGAAGTTCGCGAACACCGAACCGGAAGAGAATTCGGTCGAGTTCTCGTTCCACTGGAACGAGACGGCGTCGGGGGGCACGACTTTGTACTTCTGGATAAGATCGCGATGGAAGGTCAGGGCCTCGATGCCCGCAGCCGAGTTGAACGATGGCTTGTTGTTTTCATCGACCCACTCGCCGCCGGCCTGCCAGAGAAAGTCGCTGAAGGTGCGCTGCGCCGGGTCGCCCTGACCGGGCACGACCAAGCCGTAGTGGCCGTTTCCAGTGAGCTTCTCGCTCGCGCTGACGAGTTCGTCCCATGTGACCGCCGGCTTCAGGTTGTGCTCGTCGTAGACGTCTTTGCGATAGTACTGCACCCGGGCGTCCATGTTGCGGGGAATCGCCGCCAAGTGGTTGGTCTTCGGATCGACCAGGTACTTCACTCCAACTTCATAGAAGTCCTTGAGATCATCGGAAGAGAAATAGTCGTTGAGAGGCGCAAAATAGTTGAAGAAAGAACCGATTTGCGCTGTATGTGTGCTAAATACGTCGTACAAGTCGCTCCCGGCGGCGCCGAGAGTCACCGTTTTCGTCGTCAGCGGCGTGAATTCAAGGAGATCATATTTTACCGTTATTCCGGTCTTTTGGGTAAAATCTTGTACTATTTTTTCCCAATATTTTGGGTAAGTGGGGCCCCCGGTGATAAGAAGCGCCCTAATTTCGGTCGCGGCCGCGGCGCGCGCACGGCGCGCCGTCATAGTACTCGCGCCCAGCGCCGCCGCCGTTCCTCCAATAAAACCACGCCTGGATAGCTTGTCGGTCACCATGGGTTCCTCCCGTTTTGACTTCGTTGGTATGTCCCGCTCGATGCTGCTTCGAGCGAAGTGGGGAAAAGTCGGAATCTATAGATCGTTGGACGCGGGCATTCCGGAACAGAACCCAGGGCGCCTGGCGGTCGCGGTTGTGCCTCCTTGTCGCTCCGATCTGCTCGGCGCGCGAATTAGACGTCCTCGCTCTCTCGCTTATATGCTTATCGACTTGTCTAATAGGTTATGCTACTATCACACGGGCAGGAGGTCAAGCACCACGTTTTGTCGACGCCACGTTTCGCGAATCTGGAGGCTGCTCCTTCAGCGGCGAGTTCTTTTGTGCGTCGTTCGTTCGCATTCACGGAGATCGGGCATGACGAAGCGGACAAGCCGGCTAAATCAGGTAATCGTGAGACCCGGAACTACGAGCGCGATTGTGCTACGATTCTGCGAGCGCTTTCTCGACACGGAGGCTCTCGGCCCCGCCTGCCAAAGGTGGAACGCGTCTTCGCCCGAGCCGGGCGTTATCTCGGACGGCGATTGGAGCTTCCTCCGACCTGCTTGCTGACGTAAAGCAATCCCCATGCCCACGAGTGTCCATCTCCGTACTTTGCCAACCCAGGTGGCCGCCGTACTGGTGCGCCGAATCGCCAAAGGGGAGTTCCCAGACGGCCGGGCGCCGTCCGAACTGCAGATCTTGGTCGAGTTTGGGGTATCGCGAGCGGTCGCGCGGGAGGCCCTGAAAATCCTGAGTTCGCTCGATATGGTCGAGATCGCGCAAGGACGTCGGGTCATGCTGCGGCCGATCGCCGAGTGGGACTATCTGAGCCCGCTGCTCATCGAGTGGTTGCCGCAGGCGCAAGTCCGGGAGTTGCTTCTCGAACTGCACGACGCTCGCTTTATCTTCGAGCCGCCCATTGCCGCGCGAGCGGCCAGAAGCTTGACCAATGAGGACCTGACCCGACTTCGGACGCTCCTCGACGCAATGGTGGAGCACGCGGAAGACCCGCCCGGGTATCTAAAGCTCGACCTGGAGTTCCACATGGAAATCTGCCGGGCCACGCGCAACCGCATTCTCGACCGTTTCATGTACTCATCCCGATGGTGGCAATTGGCAAGCCGGCGCATCAGCAATCAGGCCCCCCATGCGCTGCCGACCGCGACCGAGCAGCACCGCGCGATATACGAGGCCCTCGCCGCACGTGATCCCGAGCGGGCGGAGGCCGCGATGCGCAAACATTTGGAAAATAACACGGTAGCGGCGATGATCGTCGAGGCCGCAGAGGCGCAATAGCTCGCCGGGCTTTCTCAACCTCGCGTCGCGCCTTCCTCAGGCCCGTTGAACAAGATTTGTTTTCACGACTTGTCAGATAAGTCTATAAGCGTATAACACGCGCCGAAGCGGCCTGCGTGAGTAGTGAGTAGGGCACAATGAGGGCGTCGGAATTGGGCGTCGAAAGGGAGGACAGCCGTTGCAGCATCGTCGTCTGGGATCTTCACCTGTCTCCGTCTCGGAGATTGGGCTCGGCACGTGGGGCATGTCCGGCGCGTTCTGGGGGGCCGCTGACGACGCCGAGTCGATTCGCGTCATTCATCGCGCGCTCGACCTTGGAGTTACGCTTGTCGATACGGCCGAAGCATATGGGCAAGGTCATGCGGAGGAGGTGCTTGGCAAGGCGCTGGTTGGACGCCGGGAGAAGGCGGTAGTTGCGACCAAAGTGGCGCCGAACCATCTCGCGCCGGGCGAACTCGCAGGCGCTATCGAAGGATCGATGAAGCGCCTCCAGACGGACTACCTTGACGTCTACTTCATTCACTGGCCAAATCCGGATTTTCCGATCGGGCCCACAATGGAAGCGCTGGAGCGGCTGCGCGCCAACGGACGGATCCGCGCGATCGGCGTCTCGAACTTCGGGCCAAAGGAAATGGATCAGGCGCGCTCGCACGGGACCATCGACGTCCTGCAGCCGCCCTACAACATGCTCTGGCGCGAGATCGAAGCGGAAATTCTGCCCTATTGCCGCAAGCACAACATCGGAATCATGCCTTACAGCGGCCTCGCTCAGGGACTGCTCACGGGAACGCTGTCGCGCAATAGCCGTGTTCGCCGAAGGCGACGAGCGCCGGACCACGGTCTTGTTTCAGCCGGGCGTCTATGAACATGCGCTGGACGCCGTCGACGGCCTGCGCCCGATCGCCAAGAAATACGGCAAGTCCGTCCCTCAGCTCGCCGTGCAATGGTTGACCAGCCGGCCCGGCGTCAGCGCCCCGCTGCTCGGCGCGCGAACAGTCCGGGAGATCGAAGAAAACGTCGGGAGCGTCGGCTGGACGATCGCGCCCGACGATGTGGCCGCTATCGACCAGCTTACCTCGCCGGTCTGGGCCGAAATCGCCGGCAAGGGCGACATGTTCGGCTACTGGGCGCGTTACGGCAAGCCGAAGGCGCCTCAGGAGGCCTGACACATCGCTGGCGCGCTGGCGCCTCGTGTCGACGCCGGCAGGAGAGGGCCGCCTGGGCCGCAGGAAGCGCAAGCGCCCGGCAGAAAAAGGGGAAATTCACCGAATATGAAAATCACCGACATTAAGACTGCGGTCGTCGCCTATCACGGTGAAGCGACGCTGGTGCGCATCGACACCGATGAAGGCCTCGTCGGTTACGGCGAAGCCAATCCCGACGCCGGAGCAGCAGCAGTTGTCGGCCTCATCGCGCAGCTCAAGAAAGAGCTCATCGGCGAGGATCCGCGCAATGTCGAACATTGCTGGGAAAAGCTTCGCCGCAACCATGTCTTCTCGGGCGCGCAATCGGGCGTGTTCCTGATTGCGCTGAGCGGCATCGAGATCGCACTCTGGGATCTCGCCGCCAAGGCCGCGGGGCAGCCGCTCTACCGCATGCTCGGCGGCAAGTTTCGTGACCGCGTACGGCTGTACGCCGACTGCGGCGACGGCGACGAAGCGTCCGGCTCTCCCAAGGGCTGCGCCGCCCGGGCGCGACGGATGGTTGCCGACGGCTTTACCGCGCTCAAGTTCGACGTCGACGATCTGCGCCATCCGGCGAAGTTCGACGCCGCGAATCACACCGCGAACGCCGCCGAGCTCAGATCGATGGTCGAACGGGTCGCCGCCGTCCGCGACGCAATCGGCCCGGACATTGATCTCTGCATTGACCTGCATGCGCGATACGATGTGCCGAGCGCCTGCCGCATCGCCTGGGAGATGGAGCCGTTCAAGCTCCTGTGGTTGGAGGAGCCGATCCCAGCCGAGAATGTCGATGCGCTTCGCCAGGTGCGCGCGCGCAGCCGTACGCCGATCTGCGTCGGCGAGAATCTCTACATGCGCTGGGGCTTCCGCGAATTGCTCGAGCAGCAGGCCGCCGACGTGATCATGCCGGACGTGCCGAAATGCGGCGGGCTCGCGGAAAGCAAGAAGATCGCGAATCTCGCCGAGGTCTACTACCTGCCCTTTGCGCCGCACCTCGTCTCGACACCCCTCGGCACAATGGCGACCTGCCACACATGCGCCGCCGTTCCCAATTTCCTCGTGCTCGAATGGCACGCGCTCGAAGAGCGCGAGGTATGGGACAGCTATGTCCGTGCGCCTGACGGGTCGAGCTCCATCGTCAAGGACGGGCATATTGCCATCCCCGACGCTCCTGGCATCGGGGTCGAACTGGACATGGACAGCGTCAAGCGGCACGCGGCGCCGGGATACGGTGTCTTTGCATAAAGAGCGCGGCGCCGCTCGCCTCGCAAACCTACTTTTCCCGAGAGTGCGAAATCCAGGGAGACCATGCAGCGATGGGCAAACAAATCGCGTTCACTGGCGGGAGCGGCAAGGTTGGACGCTACGTCGTTCCCTATCTCGTTGGACGAGGCCACACGGTCCTGAACCTCGACCTCTCTCCGCTCGACACGCCGGGCGTCAACACGATGATTGTCGACCTCGCCGACAGCGGGCAAGCGTTCAACGCCCTCTCGACGCATTTCGGCTTCGAGGACTTGCGCGCCGGCGGAGCTCCGGCGCCGCTCGACGCGGTGGTCCATTTCGCGGCCATTCCGCGCATCATGCTGAAACCCGACAATGTAATGTTCGCCGCGAATGTGATGTCGACTTACAATGTCATCGAAGCGGCCGCCAAGCTCGGGATCCGCAAGGTCATCATCGCCTCCAGCGAAACCGCCTATGGCGTTTGCTTTGCCGAGGGCGACCGGGACTACAAGAGCTTCCCGGTCGACGAGGACTATGACGTCGACCCGCCGGACAGTTACGGACTCTCCAAGGTCGTGGGCGAGAAGATCGCGAGGGCCTTCGCGACCCGCACCGGCGCCGACATCTATGCGCTCCGGATCGGAGTCGTCATCGAGCCGCATGACTATGAGCGTTTCCCGCGCGCGGTCGCCGAACCCCTCAGCCGCAAGCGCGACGCATGGAGCTACATCGACGTGCGCGACCTCGCGCAAATCGTCGACCTGTGCCTAGCGAAGGACGGACTGGGCTTCCAGGTTTTCAACGCCACCAACGACGAGATCATCGCAGGTCAGCCGACGATGGAGTTTCTCGCCGAACACGCGCCGAACACGCCGGTCACGCGAGAAATGGGCAAGTTCGAGGCTCCCCTTTCCAATCGGAAGGCGCGCGAGCTGTTGGGTTTCTCCGAGGAGCATAACTGGCGCAAGTATGCGCCAAAAGGCTGAATTGCTTTGGCGCCAACTCGACCCTTCGGGCCTCTTCCCGCACGAACCGCGCTCCCCGCCCCGCTCGAGGGCGTCGACGATGATGCGTTGCGCTGTCAGCGACGGCTCAGGTTGCGCGTCTGATCGACCACGGCCAACAGGGGCGCCGAATCGATCGAGAAAGCAGCCGCCTCGGCCCGGGCCTCTTCGGCGATCAAGTCGAGATAGGCTTCGGCGTTGCCCAATTGCGAGGCGAAAGCCTCTGCGATCGTCCGAAGATCCTCCGGCTCGGGGGCCGGCTTGCAGAACAGCGCGCCGATTGTCGGATCGCGGATTGCGAGCGCGGCCGGCAGCGTGAGGATCCCGTCGCGCACATCCTCCTCGCCGCCGCCGCCGAGCGCGATCGCACCTCGGACATCCCCTACGTCGTCGCAGCCGTGGTACAGGAGGCCGAGGAGACCGCCAAACCTGCGCAACCTTGTCGAGCGGTCACCGAGGCAGGCGCAGACCTCGAACATCGAGCCGGTATCTTCGCCGGCGATGCGACGCCAATCCTCGACGCCGAGCATTTGGCGGCGCAGTCGCCATTGCATGCATTCGGCGACGCCGAGGCGCTTCAGCAATTCAGAGAACAGGGCGATCGCCTCAAGATCGGCGCCGAGATAGCGGTATCCCTCGGCCACGATATAGCCTGAGACCATGAGCGCATTCAATTCGCCGAAGCGGGTATGCAGGGTCGCGCGCCCCCGTCGTTCAGGCGAGCGGTCGACGATATCGTCAATCACCAATGAGACATTGTGGAAGAACTCGACCACGACGGCCGAGGACATGATGGCTTCCGGTATCGGCCCCGGACTCAAGGACCGGTAGCAGGCAAAGATGGTCAGGGGTCGAAAATATTTCGATCCCGTGAGGAACTGCCATTCCAGCGCCTCGCGCATCTCGCTGTCGCAGCTCTCGACCCATGCGGCGATCCGCTGCCGCAGAATTTTCATTTCGTCAGTGAATCCGAGAGCGGCGATTACGTCGTTGCTCGTCTTGTCGATGCCGGCGATGACATTCACGGCTTAACCTCGTGCCGGCGACGGCGCTCGTGGTGGTGCGACGGCGTCGCCCGGTCGGCGGCCTGGGCGATTGTTTCGCTCACCCGCTCCAAGTCACGTTGAAGGAGACGCGCCTCCAGGTTGGCGACGTCGCCGACCCCACGCAAGAAGGCTCGCAGCTCGTCCGCGTACACTCTGCTGTCCGCCGGCGATACGGCGCTTCGGCCCGTCGTTTGATCGGCGACGGTCTGGACAAGGCTCGCCTCGTAGCGAAGGCCGAGCTCCGCGAGCGCGCTCCAGTAGCGCATCGCGCTGGCCGCGCCGATCATGCACGCTTCCCCGAGCGCCGGGGAGATATCGGCCATTTGCGCGGCTGCGGCCTGTCGCGGTTGCGGCCCCCTGGGGGCGACGAACGTGGCGCCGGCGTGGTCTCTCTCGCTGCCGGCTCCCATTCCCGCCAAGGCTTGCCAAGCCTGCAGCCCCATACCCCAGGCGTGGGCGAAACTGCCGAGGAGCATCTCTATCGAGTCCGCCTCATGGCGGACGAACGACTGGCCGTCTTTGTCTGTCATATCCGATTCATCCAGGTTTGCATGAGCATCTCATCGAGACAACGAGACCGAAACGCCCTCGTCATCGAGGCACGACCGGCATGGAGGACGACGGTGGTCTCCACTCAACGTCTCTTCATGCCGTAAACAGCCTGGATTGCTCTCCAGTACTCAATCGCCGCCTCCGACGCCTTGCTGGCGGTTTCGGCCAACATCGAGGCGGGGCGGCCCGGCAAGCCGACGACTTCGCGCAATCCAGCGCCGTGGGAGACCCTGCTGAACATCGCATGCGCGTCTGACCAGCATTTCGCGACGGCGGCGTAGGGCGCCAGAGCAATTTTGCAGGCGGCCATCAGGCTCTCGGGATAAGAGTCGGGAAGCGTGATTTCGATTTCGCCTTCGATTTCGTTCCGGCTCGCCAGCGCCTTGGCGGCCTGGAGACCGCTGACGACCGCTGCCTCCACCGTTGCGATGGTGATAGGGTTATCGACGTAATCTCCAGCAAAATAGACGTTCGGCAATCTGGTGTCCCACACGCTCGGGGTCCAATCTCGGCACCCCACTTCATTGATGAACAACGGATGATCTTGGTTTGAATGGTAAAAGGATTTTTCCCAATCGACATCGCTCTTCGGATCTCCAAATTTCTCGCCCAATTTGAACGGAACGTAGCGATGCAGCTCCTTCAAGATTAGGAACTTGGCGGTCTCTTGCGCCTGTGCGCTCAGAAGGTCGACGTCATTGCGACGCAACGCCTGGGGAATGGCCTTGGCTTTCGATTCCACGGGAGCCGCGCGGGCAGCCGACGCGGCGACATTTTTGCCCGATACTGTCGCGAGGTCGTCGGCAGGGGGCTGATCGCTATCGTCAGGCAGCGAATAAAAATCGGAGACGGCCACCGCCAGGACCGTGTTATCGTCCTTCGACCCTCGCTGCGAAACGTCAACGAAGGTTATCTCAAACAAAGAATCAAGCAACGAGACGTAATAATTGGGAATGTGTTCAAGCCGGCGCTTGAAAGCAACGTCGTATACTGGAATTGGCTCGCTACGGACACGACGAAGCTCCGATAAGTGCGGCAAAACGCTGACAATGGGGTCTCCGTCAGAGGCGGCCTTCGTTTCGCGGGACGATGCCCGGTATTGTGGCTCGTCAGTCTCCGCCGACATCACCAGCTGGGCGAGCCGAACCGGCGGAACCGCGAGGATCAAATTGTCGACTTCAACGTCCTTGATGACCTCATTATCCTTGACGCATATTCGTTTGACCTTACCGCCGGTCACAGTTACGTGGCGGACAATTGCATTGGTCTTAATTTCGCAACCCAAATCCTTAAGCTTCTTCTCCAGCGGAGAAATCAATTTGTTGTACGAGTCCCCTTTCAAAACCCAACATTGCGGGGTTGGGCGACGAAACTGATATTTGGCGAACGCTTGATAAGCGATCGCGGACGTCAAATAACTATTCACTGCCCATATATTAGAAATAATCATGTCATGCATCTTGAGCATGTTTTCCGTGACGTACGGCCGGGACGTCAAAAAGCCGTTGACAGTTTGCTCGTTTGTCAGACCCTTCCCGCCGAAGTTCTGCGACAGAATATCGAGAATCGAATACGCCGCCAGAAACATGTCGGGCACCGGTATGATGCCCGAGGTCAGGTTAGCCACGCTCGACGCCGCCGACCCGTTGTTGGTCAAAAGGCTCAGGTTTGGAGATTCGCCGGCTTTTAAAAACGCGCATGTCGGTCGCTGCTCGAAGTCGCGTTCGCGGGTTAGGTTCAGCTCTTCAGCGAGGCGCCAAAAATTGTCGTACCACTCGCCGAACATGTGAGGGTAGACGTCGTGATAGTTCCCCTGCGGATCAAGATCGCCGCCGAGATTCCCACCAACCCGCGCGCCCATCTCATAAACGGTCACTTCGCAACCGGCTTCCACGAGGCGCAGAGCGGCGGTCAGACCGGCGATGCCACCCCCGACGATTGCGACCTTCACCGCTGGACGCGACCTAGCCATTTTGCCCCCTGTGATCGCCGGTCCTAACTCGTGGACGTCAGCGTTCCTCGCTTTACCGACCTTAACTCCTCTCCCCGAGAGGTTCCACTAGAGGAAGCGAAAAAACAAAGCCTGCTGGTGGACGACCGGGCGGATTCTTGAAAAGATGCGCAAAACAAGCCTGCGGCTTCGGCAACTCGGGGATCGGCGATCAACATTGGCGGAAATGAAAAGAGCTGGGCTAAATGTCGGAAACATTTGATTTCGTTGTTGTCGGGGGCGGATCGGCCGGAGCGGTCGTCGCGGCGAGGCTTTCGGAGGACCCTTCATGCCGCGTCGCGCTGATCGAGGCCGGCGCCCAGCCTCCGCCTCCCGAATTGATGCCCGTCGCAGCCGCCGCGCTGCAAGGCGATACAGCTACGGATTGGAAGTATAGGCCGGACGCTGGAGAGAATGCCGGGCGCGGCCTCTTCGACCGAACTGTCTCTTTGGCTCAGGGCAAGATGCTGGGGGGCTCTTCCGGAATCAATTTTATGGTGTACGTCCGTGGTCATCCGGGAGACTTTGACCGATGGGCCGAAGACGGCGCCGCTGGATGGAGCTACGCCGACGTACTGCCTTTCTTCAAAAAAAGCGAAGGACTCGCGCAGAGTTCCGGGATTCCGATTGACGCGCCGGCGCATAGCGCCACTGGGCCTCTCGGCGTGTCCGTCCGCTCGCCTCTGCTGGAAGGCGCACAGGAATTCGTGGCGGCGGCCGCGGCGACCGGAATCAAGCTCGGCGACTATAACGGCCGCGATCGCGGCGGTCCGGCCGGGATGACGTCGCTCGTCCAGATCACGACCAGGGATGGAAAGAGGTCGAGCACGTATCACGCATTCCTCGAAGGTGCGGTTGCAAACCGCGCGAACCTGAAAATCATAGCAGGCGCGACCGCGACTCGCGTCGTCCTCGAAGATTCCGGCGGGCGCTTGCGAGCGACGGGCGTCGAGTACCAGCTCGGCGCCGGCGCTCCCGAGATCGCGTCTGCGGAGACCGAGGTGATCCTGAGCGCAGGAGCCATCGGCTCCCCTCATCTCCTGATGCTGTCTGGCGTTGGGCCGCGAAAGGAGCTCGAACAGGCGGGCGTCCCCTGCCGACTTCATTCGCCGCACGTCGGCAAGCATTTGAAGGATCACCTGCAGATCCCTCTGTTCTTTGTCGACTCTCCGGCGGCGGTGAGTATGGCCGAGGTGGCCAACTCAGCCAGCGAGTGGCAACAGACCGGGCGCGGTCTTGCCTCGTCTGCTCTCTACGACGCCACGGCGTTCTTCTCGACCGGGCTCGGCGATCGTCATACTCACGACGCACAGATCGGCTGCATTCCCTGCGGCTACGACGTCGCGACCTGGTCGGGCAAAATAAACCTGGAGATCGATCGATTTTTTGACTCGGCCTCGACACGCCTGGGCAACGAGAGCAGAAACATTATTCTACTGCCTACGATTGTACAGCCTCACAGCGAAGGCGAGATCGTTCTCAGGAGCGCAGATTACGGCGAAAATCCCCTCATCCGCATGAACTACTTTGCTGACCAGCACGACATGAAAGTCATGGTGGCTGCGATGAAACGGTCGCTCGAGATCGCGGCGCAATGGCCGGAGAAAAAGGACATTGGGCCATGGTGGGCGCCTCCATTCCTCGCCAAGAAACACGGCTATGGCGGCGGCGAACCGAGCGAAGCCCTTCTCGAGGATATTGCCCGGTATTTCGCGATCACGGTCTGGCATCCGACGTGCACCTGCCGGATTGGCGGCGTCGTCGATCCGCGGCTAAAGGTCGCGGGGGTCGAAAAGCTCCGAGTCGCGGATGCGAGCGTCATGCCCAACATCGTCAGCGGGAACACCAATGCCGCGAGCATCATGATCGGCGAACGCGCGGCCGAGCTGATCGCGATCGATCACGGCGTCAAGCTTGCGGAATTCGTTGACCAATCTGTGAATCGCGCTATGCCTCGTGACACCCGCATGCAATGACGACGTTGCTTGACATTCGACCTATGTAGATTTGCGCTGTTGCGCCGTTACCGAGATGACCGATGCGCTGTTCCGACTGCAAGGCTGACAACCCTGAGGGGCTCAAGTTTTGCAACGAATGTGGAGCCGCGCTCAGACGAATATGCGTGAAATGCGGGTTTGAAAATTCTGCCGCGGCGAAATTCTGTGGCCAGTGCGCGGCGAAGTTGGAGGACGGATCGTCAAGATCGGCGGCGCCAACCACGGACGACGCCGCGCCGGCGCAAATCGGAAATTCGCCGATCGGCGCCCATACGATCGACGGCGAGCGAAAGATGGTCACCGCGCTGTTTGCGGACATCAAAGGCTCGACAGAATTGATGGCGCACCTCGATCCCGAGGAGGCGCGCGCCATCATCGACCCGGCGCTGCGGATCATGGTTCGGGCCGTGCGCAGTTACGAAGGCTACGTCGTGCATTCGACGGGCGACGGCATTTATGCGGTCTTCGGCGCGCCGATCGCCTACGAGGACCACCCGCAGCGCGGGCTCTATGCAGCGCTCGAGATGCAGAAGAAGCTGCGCGAGCACGCCAAGGGGCTCGCAAAACTGGGTAAGCCGACAATCGAGGTGCGGATCGGGATCAATAGCGGCGAAGTGGTCATGCGTGCGGTCGAAACGGGCGGAAGGCTGGAATACACCTCGATCGGGCACTCCGCCAATCTCGCCGCCCGGCTGCAGACGCTGGCTCCCGCCGGTTCGATCGCGGTCAGTGATCGGACGCGTCGGCTGGTCGAGGGCTACTTTGAAATGCGGCCGCTGGGGTCGGCGACAGTCAAAGGCATCCGCGATCCGGTCAACGCATTTGAAGTCACCGGGCTTGGGAACTTGCGAAGGTTCCAGGTGTCGGTGCGGCGTGGTCTCAACAAATTCGTTGGCCGAGAGGGCGAATTGCAGCGAATGCGAGGCCCGCTCGAACTCGCGATGCGCGGAGAAGGGCAAATCGTTGCGCTGGTCTCGGAGGCGGGCACCGGCAAGTCTCGGCTGCTTTTCGAGTTCGGCAAGACGCTCCCGCCTGAGTGCAAGGTTCTCCAGGCTCATTCGGTGTCGCATGGCAAGGCGATGTTTTGGCTGCCGGTCATGGAGTTGCTGCGCAGCTATTTCGGCATCGCGGACGGCGACGACGCGGCGACGAGGCGGCAAAAGATCGGCGCATCTCTGACCAAGCTCGACCCGGCCTTGGCCGACTCGCTGCCATATCTCCTGGGATTGCTCGGCGTCGTCGAGGCGCCCGACCCCTTGCAGATGATGGACCCCTTAATCAAGCGTCAGCGAACCCTCGAGGGGATCAGGCAAATCATCCTCGCCGAAAGTCGCGTGCAGCCGGTCGTGATGGTCTTCGAGGATGTGCACTGGATCGATGAGCAGACCCAGGCGTTGCTCGACCTGTTGGCTGACAGCATCGGCGACGCGCGCGTGCTCATGCTGGTGACGTACAGGCCGGAATACCGGCACGAGTGGAGTCCGAAGAGCCACCATCTCGAACACAGGCTTGAGCCGTTGACCGGCGACGACGCCGAGAAACTCCTCTCCGGTTTGCTTGGGGATGATGACCAACTGCGCCCCCTGAAGAGCCTCATCATCGACAGGACGAACGGCAATCCGCTCTTCATCGAGGAAACGATCCGTGCTCTGTTCGAAGAGGGCGCGCTGCCTCGGGCCGGACCGATCACTCTCGCCAAGCCGCTCAGCGCGTTGCGGATGCCGGCGACCGTTCAGGGGATACTCGCCGAGCGTATCGATCGACTATCCGCGAGACAGAAGGAATTGCTCCAGACCCTGGCGGTGATCGGACGCAAATCGCCGATTGGCCTCGTGCGCGAAATTGCCTCAGGTTTGAAGTCTCAATTGGATGCAATCCTGTCGGAGCTTGAGGCCGGGGAATTCATCTATCGTCAGCGGGGAGTGCTCGGGAACGATTACATATTCAAGCACGCGCTGACTCAGGAAGTTGCGTATGATTCGCTGCTGATCGAACGTCGAAAACTTTTACACGAGCGCGTAGGTCAAGCGCTCGAGTCGAAGCTGGACGATAAGGCTGGCGACGAACTCAGCCATCTCGCGTATCATTACTCGCGCAGCGACAACGTCGGCAAAGCCATCGAGTATCTGGGACGAGCGGGACAGCAAGCGATTCAGCGGTCTGCCCATGCCGAGGCGATAAGCAGTCTTGAGGCCGCGTTGCGCCTTGTCGAGTCTCTGCCCGATGGTCTCGAACGGGCAAAGCAGGAGGCGCCCCTGCGGCTTGCCCTCGGTATTTCGCTCCAAACGGTCAAGGGATATGGGTCTGATGATGTTGCTGAAGCTTATGGAAGAGCCAGAGCGTTAAGCGAGCAGATCGGGGATGATTTTCAGCTTGTTGCGGCGCTTAGAGGCGAATCAACATGTTATAACGTTCGTGCGGATTATAAGACCGCTCTCAGACTAGGGCAGCGCTTAATCAGTATCGGTAAGGGGAACCTCGAATATTTGATCGAAGGCCGAACGATTATGGGCCAGGTATCGCTCTACCTTGGCGAATTTCGATCGTCCGAGGCGCATTTCATGGAGGGCCTGGCTCTCGAAGTCCCGGACGGACCCTTGAAGACCTTCCAGTTTGCGGGTCATTCGAGAACGGCGTGTTTAGCCTATCTCGGAAGGACCCTGTCTATTCTCGGTTACCCAGACCGGGCTCTCGCCTATAGCAAAGAGGCGCTCTCTCTCGCGAGAACCTTGTCGATGCCCATTACACTGGCCCAGGCTCAGGGGATGCTGGCATTGCTTTATCAGGTACGCCGTGAGCACGACTTGGCGGAAGAGTGGGCCGACAAGAACATCGCCTATTCAACCGCGGAAGGAGTTCCTTACTGGCGGACTCTCGCTTCTATTCTTAAGGGACGTTTGTTGGACCAGCGAGGCGAAAGCACAGTTGGATTTCACATGTACGAAAATGGGCTGCGCGGCTACCGCGCGACGGGAGCGAAGCTGGGGCTGTCCTGGTTTCTGGCATTGAGAGGCGAACTCCTGGCGAAGACCGGTCGAATTCGACGAAGGGTTGGCCGCAATTGAGGAGGCGCTGTCGCACGTGGAGGGGACGGAGGAGCGCTACTACGAAGCGGAAACTCACCGACTTAAGGGAGGGTTATTGCTGCGACGGGGCGGCGCCGGCGCGGTCACCGCCGCCGAAGCGAGTTTCAAGAAGAGCTTGGAGGTCGCTCATAGGCAGGAGGCGAAGGCCTGGGAGCTGAGGGCCGCAACGAGCCTCGCGCGTCTTCGGTTGAGTCAAGGCAGATCGCCGGAGGGTTTCAAGATCCTTGGTGATGTGTACGGGTGGTTCACGGAAGGGTTCGACACGCCCGACCTTAAAGACGCGCGCCAGCTTCTCGATGAGCTCAGCGCAGATGTCTCAGGGAGGCAGGATACAAGAGCGTCTTGAGGAGGTATGGCTCGCTCCGCAATCTTGTCTCGCGGTAAGGCAGAACCCGGCGCGGCGTCGACTGCGAAACCTACAGCCCGCGCTCCGGATCTGAGCGCGCGGCCCGCCGCCATCTAATAGCCGCCATCGCAACGCCGGAGGAACTCGTGAAGCTCGTCTCTTTCGTCTCTCAAGGCCGCCCGGGATATGGCGTGGTGAAGGGAGGCGGGGTGATCGACCTCGGCTCGCGCCTCGTTGAGCAACCTACGCTTCGAGCAATGCTCGGCGCGGGCGGATTGGCGGAGGCGCAGAAGATTGCGCGCGACGCCGCGCCAGACATGGAACTCGAAGGGCTCGAACTGGCCCCCGTGATCCCCGACCCCGACAAGATCATCTGCGTCGGCCTCAACTATCGCGCCCATGTCGAAGAAACCGGGCGAACGGTAACCGAGAAGCCGACGCTGTTCGCCAGGTTCGCCGGTAGCCAAGTCGGCCATCTGCGGCCGCTTGTGAAGCCCAAAGTGTCGGACCAGTTCGACTACGAAGGGGAACTCGCGGTGGTGATCGGCAAGGGCGGGCGCCATATCCCGGCCGGGCGGGCGCTTGAGCACGTGGCGGGATATTCCTGCTACAACGAAGGCAGCATCCGTGACTGGCAGCGCCACACCAGCCAGTTCCTTGCGGGCAAGAGTTTCGCCGGCACCGGCGGTTTTGGCCCGTGGCTTGTGACCGCGGACGAGATTCCCGATCCCTCGCGGCTCACGCTGGAGACGCGGCTGAATGGCCAGATGGTCCAGCACACTACGACCGACCTCATGATCACGCCGGTTCCCGATCTGATCGCCTACATTTCCACCATCCTGCCGGTTTTGCCCGGCGACGTGATCGTGTCCGGTACGTGCGGCGGCGTGGGCTGGAGGCGCGACCCGCCGCTCTTCATGCGCCCGGGCGACGTCGCTGAGGTGGAGATCAGCGGCATCGGCGTGCTGCGCAACCCGGTCGTCGCCGAGGCCGCCTGAACGGCCGCCGCCGAGCGCGGCGGCGCCGGGGCCTGGACCGCGGTGCCTGGATTGTGCGTCAGCCGCCGCCCGACGGCACGCCGACTTCATCGCGCCAGTCGCTTAACCTGAGCCCGCGCGTTGCTCCGATAAGGCCGAGCCCGGGAAGCCGGGCGTCGGCGGCGGGGCCGATTATCCAAATATCCAAAAAGCTGATACAAAAGCCGCCGGGCCGGCAGGGCGGAGAATGTCGCGCAATTTCTTGGTGATCGATCCCGCGGAGCGGCCGGACGTGATTTGGGGATTGGCTTCGCTCGCGCGTGCGCGAATATTGCGCCTGTTGCATCGGCGGCCCGGGGTCAACGTCAACGAGATCGCCGACGCGCTCAACCTTCCGCAATCGACCGTCTCCTCGAACCTGCAAATCCTCGAGGCCGCCGGCCTCATTCGCACGGAGACCCAGAAGGGACGGAAAGGCAATCAGAAGCTCTGCTTCTCCGCGTTCGACGAGGTGCTCGTGATGTTCCGGGACGACTTGAGCGGCGTCGACGCCAACGCCATCGAGGTCGCGATGCCGATCGGCCTCTATACGAGCTGCGAAGTGAGCGCGCCGTGCGGCCTGTGTTCGCCCCAGGGAATTATCGGGCTTCTCGATGTGCCCGCGACGTTTCTCGATCCTGACCGCATGAATGCGGGCCTGATGTGGTTCACGCGCGGCTTCGTCGAGTATCAGTTTCCCAACAATGCCCGTCTGGTCGGCAAGGCGGTCACGGCGCTCGAATTCTCGCTTGAACTATCTTCCGAGGCGCCCGGCGCCCCTCCGAACTGGCCGTCCGACATCACGGTCGCGGTGAATGGCCGCGAGCTTGGCGTGTGGACGAGCCCCGGCGATTTTGGCGACCAGCGAGGCATCTACACACCGAGCTGGTGGAAGCTCAAGGGCAGCCAATACGGGATGCTCAAAAGCTGGCGGGTGACGCCCGACGGCGGGTTCATCGATGGCGTCAAGATCTCTTCGTTGACACCCAAAGATCTCGACATCTCCGCTCACCATTCGATTCGGCTGAAGATCGAGGTCAAACCCGACGCGCGCCATCCAGGCGGCGTCAACATCTTCGGCCGGGGGTTCGGCAACTACGATCAGGACATCGTTCTGCGGCTCATCACCGAGGCCTGAGCGCTTCGTGGACTTGGTCGCCGTCGCGGACGTCAGAGCGTCATCCCCGTCGCTCCGAAGAGATGCGCGTAGGCTTGATTGAGCCTAAGGCCGAGCGCCTGACCCGCTTTCACGTTCAGGTCTCCTTCGCCCTCGACGATCAGTTGCCCGGCTGGCGTATCGACATAGAGGATGGTCGAGTTACCGAGGTGCTCGATGATCGCGACGCGGCCGGCAAACGCTGCGCCCGGATCGCTCGAATCGACGACAGTCAGATGCTCGGGCCGCACGCCGAGTTCAGCCGCACGCGCGCCGTCGCCGGCTCCGACCCGGATCTTGGCCCCTCGCCCGCCCGGCAGGACCACGCTGGCCGTTTGGCCATTGATCGCAGCGATATCGACGGGGAAGAAATTCATGCTCGGCGACCCGATGAAAGCGGCGACGAACTTGTTGGCCGGCGCGTTGTAGAGCTCGAGCGGCGAGCCGACCTGGGAAATGACTCCCCCGTCGAGAACGACGATCTTGTCGGCGAGCGTCATCGCCTCCGTCTGGTCGTGGGTCACATAGATCATGGTCGTGCCGAGATCGGCGTGGAGCTTCGCCAGCTCGAGCCGCATCTGCACCCTGAGCTTGGCGTCGAGATTGGACAGCGGCTCGTCGAACAGGAAAACCTCAGGCTTGCGAACCAGCGCCCGGCCGATCGCCACCCGTTGACGCTGGCCGCCCGAAAGCTCAGCCGGGCGGCGATCGAGATAGGGCTCGAGCTGCAGGATGCGGGCGACTTCGAGCGCGCGCTCGTTCTGAACCTTTTTAGGCTGGCCGGCGATCGAAAGGGAGAAAGCGATATTCTGCCTCACCGTCATGTGGGGGTAGAGGGCGTACGACTGGAACACCATCGCTATGCGGCGTTTTGCCGGCGGGATGTCGGTGACGTCGGTGCGGTCGATAAAGCACCGGCCGGCAGTGATCGCCTCGAGGCCCGCGATCATCCTGAGCAGGGTGGACTTGCCGCACCCCGACGGGCCGAGCAGGGCGGTGAACGATCCTTTGTCGACGGTCAGGCTCAGGTCGCTGATCGCGGTCACGGTCCCGTAGCGCTTGGTCACCCGTTTCAGCTCGACATGCGCCGCGGCGCTGTTCCCTTTTCTGGTCGCCTCGGCGCTCATCCCTTGATCCCTGCCGACAACGTGATCGCCTGGGTCACCCGACGCTGGAAGAGCAGATAGGCCGCCGCCACTGGCAGGCCGGCCAGTACGGCGCCGGCGAGAAGGCGGGCATAGGCCACCCCAAACGTGTCCTGGACCGCCCGGATGCCGACGGTGACCGTCATCATCGTCTCGTCCTGGGCGGCCAGGAAGGGCCAGAGAAAATTGTTCCAGGCGCCGATAAACGTGATGATGCCGAGCGCTGTGGTGACTCCCCAGTTCATCGGCAGGAACACCCGGAACAAGAGCTGAAACTCGTTGGCGCCGTCGATCACCGCAGCCTCGCGGAAATCCCTGGGCACGGAGTCGAAAAACTGCTTGTAGACGATCACCGTCACCGGGGCGATCAGCAGCGGCAATACGATGCCCGCGTAGGTGTTGATCAGGCCGACGGATGCGACAATGATGAAGTGGTTGACGATCAGCGCCGGCACCGGGACCATGAAGCTCGCCAGGATCGTCCACCACAGCAAGCGCCGGCCGGGAAATCGCAGCTGCGAAATCGCGTAGCCGGCGCCAATCGACATTCCCAGGGTGAGCGCGGTGACAGAGAGGGAAACGACGGTCGAGTTGAGATAGAAAATCGGCAGTTTCGAGTGGGTGATGATGTACAGATAGCTGTTGAGCGTGGGGCGTTCCGGCCAAAGGCTGAAGCTTTTGATCGCCTCGTCATCGGTCCGGAAGCTCGTCACCAGCGCCCAATAAATCGGAAAGAACCAGACACAGGCGCAGATCACAGTCAGCGCCGTCAGCAGCGCGCCGCCGGGATCGGCGATTCCCTTGCGGCGGGGTTCTCGGAGCGCGAGGGCGCGCGGATTCATCGGGCGCCCCTTATCCGCAGCAACTGATATTGAAGCACGGAAAAGCCGACGACGATGACGAACAGCGCGACCGCAATTGTCGCCGCATAGCCGCCCGAATTGCGCTGAAACGCTTCCTCGTAAATATACTGCACGAGCACCATCGTCGCCACCGTGCGCCCGCCGACCGCGAACAGGTAGACCTGATCGAATATCTTGAGCTGCAGGATCAGCTGAATAGTAAGGCAAAGCACGGTCACCGGCCAGATAAGCGGCCAGGTCACGCGCGTGAAAATCTGCCATCGCGTTGCGCCGTCAAGCACCGCCGCCTCGTAGATCTCCTGCGGTATGTTGCGCAGTCCGGCCAGGAACAGCAGGATCGAGAACCCGTTGGTCCACCAGATCGTGATCAGCGCAACCCATGGCATGAACCAGGGGATCGTGCGCCATACGTTAATCGGACGTCCGGTAAAGGGAACAATGGCGAATTGCAACACGCCAAACTGCACGTTCCCAAGCCAGCTCCAAATCAAATAGACGACCGTGACCGGCAGCACGTAGGGCAGGAAGAACATCGTCAGAATGAGGCTCTGCAGCCAGCCGCTGAGACGGCTAACCATGAGCGCTATCCCCAATGCGGCGGCGGTGCCGGGGACGACGGTCAGCAGGACGAAGTAGCTTGTGTTCCAGACTGCGGTCCAGAATACACGGTCGGAGAACATGCGCCGGTAGTTGTCGAGACCGACCCATTGGCCGGCCCCGATAAGCGGGGCGTCGGTAAAGCTGAGTTGCGCCATCCGCACCGTAGGATAGACGAACATCCAGCAATAGATGATGACGAACGGTGCAACCAGCGCGGCCGCGGTCAGCGTTTCGGTCGTCCTGTTCCTGAGCATCGAGGCCGCCCTGCCGGGCGCGGCCGCCCGCGGCGGCCGCGCCCTTCATCCAGCGAGCGCTATTTGGCCTTGGCGGCGTTCATCGTCGACACCATTTCGGCGGCGGCGTCCTTCGCCGACGTCTCGCCATTGAGCGCGGGCGTGAAGGAGTTGCCCGCCGCTTCAAACATAGGCGAGCCAACCCCGGCCAATTTCGAGCGCGGGTCGAAGACGCCGTGAGTGGCCGCCACCGCGTAGGTCGCCTGCGGCTGCATCGCCTTGTATTCCGCGCTTTCGGTCACCGCCTTGTTGGCGGGTATGTGGCCCGCCGTCGCCCAGAACAGGGCGTGGTTTTCGAGCCATTTGATGACTTCGAGCACCGCGGCGTGCTTTTCCGGCGACTGTGGCTTGCCGACATTGTTCGGGATCGCCAAGGTGTGCGAATCCTCATAAGTGCAGGGGTGATTGAAAAACACCGGCAGCTCGACCGCGCCCCAGTTGAACAGTTTGTGCTGCGCCGCCAGGTCGGACATCGTCGTCACTTCCCAGACGCCGTTGATCATCAAAGGAGCGTCGCCGGACGTGAACAGGGCGACCGTGGTCGGATAATCAGTGTTCGGAGGATTGACGCCCGCCTTGACCCAGCTTGCGATAACGTCAATCGACTTCGCCAGCTTGGCCTGGTTGTCGCCGGGGAACCAGTCCCCGTCGTGGCCGGTCTCTCCGTCCTGCTGGCAGAGCAGCGAATAGATTGTCCGGTAGGCGAAGCTGCCGTCGGCGGTGACTGTGGAGATGCCCCATTTGCTGCCGCCCGCCTTCAGTTTCTTCAGAGCAGCCATGAAATTGTCGACCCCGTTGAGGCCGGTCGGAAGCCCATCGGCGCCGATCAGGCCGGCGGCCGCGAGCTTGTCCTTGTTGTAGTAGAGGACGATCGGATGGGTGTCGAAGGGGACCGCATATTGCTTGCCGTCGACATGCGCCGCGTCCCAGGTCGTCTTGACAAAGGAATCGGCCGACATGCCGATCGCCTTCATGTCCGCGTCCGTGATCTCCGTGAGGACGCCCTGGCTCACCCCCAGCGGAAGGCGCGAGGCGTGATAGGTCATGATGTCCGGACCCTGGCCGATCGCCGTCGAGGTCTGAACCTTGGAGTAGAAGGGCGTGCCCCAGTCGAGCGTCGTCCCTTGAATCTTGATCTTGCCCGCGTGTTCGGTGTTGAAGTCTTCGATGAGCTTCTTCATGCGGACGCCGTCGCCGCCGCCCAAGAAGTCCCACCACACGACCGTTTCCTCGGCCCGGGCCACGCCCGACATCAGCGCGACGATCGCCGCGGCGGCATAAAAGATTCTTCGGATCATTTCGACTTCCTCCCTAAAATGACCGGGCGGCTCCCGCATTCAGACGCTCGGTGCTGGAGCCCGCGCCTTTGGAAAGCCTCGACCGAATGGTAGCGAGGAAAACGCGGGGCGCCAAGCGCTTTCAATCAGCGAATTTGATATTGAACCCGGAGCGAGCACGGTCGAGCTGCCGCGGCAAATGATCGTTCGCGCCGCAGATCTCCCAGCATCTCCCTGGGCAAAAAGACTCTTTCAGCCTCGTTAGGCATGGGTTGACGCGGCGCGCGGAAGCGGCTCCTATATATCGGACTTCTTGATATTGAGCGGAGGAAACATGCGCGCCTCGGTCACCGCCCACCGCGAGTTTGGAATCGCAAAGATCGACGACCGGCTTTACGGCGCGTTTCTCGAGCATCTGGGGCGGGCGATCTATACCGGCATCTACGAGCCCGATAACAAGACCGCCAACGGTGACGGAATGCGCAAGGACGTCATCGAGCTGGTGCGGGAACTGAAGGTGCCGATCGTGCGCTACCCCGGCGGCAATTTCGTATCCGCCTACAATTGGGAGGACGGCGTCGGCCCGCGCAAGGACCGGCCGACGCGGCTCGACCTCGCCTGGCATACGTCCGAGTCCAACGCGGTCGGGGTGCACGAGTTCGCCCAATGGTGCGACGCCGCCGGGACCGAGATGATGCTCGCCATCAATCTTGGCTCCCGCGGGCTCGACCAGGCGCGAAACTTCGTCGAATACGTCAACGGCCCGACCGGCAGCGCCTGGGGCGACCTGCGCAAGAAACATGGCCGCGCCGAACCGTTCGCGGTGAAGCACTGGTGCCTCGGCAACGAGATGGACGGGCCGTGGCAGGTCGGCCACAAGACCGCCGACGAATATGGCCGCCTCGCCAACGAAGTGGCCAAGACCCTGCGCGCCTTCGATCCCGCGCTCGAACTGATCGTCTGCGGCTCCTCGCACTCCGACATGAAGACCTATCCGGACTGGGAGCGCATCGTCCTCGAGCACACCTACGACGCGGTCGATCACATCTCGCTGCATATGTATTTCGCCAACCGGAGCAAGAACGCCCCCGAATATCTCGCCCTGAACGCCAAGCTCGACGCCTACATCAACGCCGTCGCCTCGACGATCGAATTCGTCCGAACGCAAAAGCGCAGCAGGAAGCGGATAACGATCTCGTTCGACGAGTGGAACGTCTGGTATCATTCGAACGAGCAGGACCGCGAGATCCGCGAAGGCGCCAAGGGCTGGCCGCACGCGCCGCGGCTGCTGGAGGACATCTACAATTTCGAGGACGCGCTCCAGGTCGGCCTGATCCTCAACACCTTCATCCGCCGCTCGGACGTGGTGAAGATCGCCTGCATCGCCCAACTCGTGAACGTGATCGCCCCGATCATGACCGAGCCCGGCGGCCCGGCGTGGCGGCAGACGATCTTCTATCCCTATTACTTCGCCTCCGTGTACGGGCGCGGCGAGGCGCTTCGGCTCAGCGTCAAGTCGCCCGGCTATGACTTCCGAGGTCGCCGACAACGTGCCCTATCTCGACATCGCCGGGGTTCACGACGACGCCGGCAAGGCGCTGACCTTCTTCGCCGTCAACCGGCACCCAAGCGACGCGCTCGATCTCGACGTCGACCTGCAGGGTTTCGAAGCCGCGGGGATCGCCGATCACCAGGTGATGACGAACGCCGACCTCCACGCCGTCAACACGCTGAAGAAGCCCACCAACGTCACGCCCAAAGCCGGCGCCGGCGCGAAGGTCAAGGACGGGCGCCTGACCGCGAGGCTGCCGCCCTATTCCTACCAGATGATGCGCCTCGCCCTCGCTTAAGGACGGTGGAAGGATTTCCAAATCTTTTGAAGGAAAACCAAATCCCCGCGGAAGGAAATCAAAGCGCAAATGGAAGGAAATCCGAGTCCGGCGGAAGCAAATCAAAGGCCATCTTTCTTGACGTTACTCCTTACTTTTCAATGGATTACAGGGTTAGGACCGTCGCTCCCTCGCTGCTCCCCTGCAACCGCCGCTCAAGCTTTGGCCGGCTCGTTCGACCATTGGGCCCAAGGTAGCACGACTTCCGGTTTTCACAAAGAGAAAGTCGCTTTTATAGCGTGAGCGCCTGACCCCTCGGCTACGGCCAAAACTGTCGTCGCGGTCGCGCCGCTCGGATCGCTCCCTGACCCCTCGCCTTGATCGCGGCGGATCGCGCTCGTGCGATCCGCCGCCTGCGCTTTCAGAACGGATAGTGCTGCGGACCCTCGATCGTGATCCAGCGCAGGTCGGTGAACTCGGCGATCACCGCCTTGCTGCCGAAGCGGCCGTAGCCGGACGACTTCATGCCGCCGAACGGCATTTGCGCTTCGTCGTGCACAGTCGGGCCGTTGATGTGGCAGATGCCGGATTCGATCCGCTTGGCGACATTGAGGGCGCGCCGGATGTCGCGGCTGAACACAGCGGCCGAGAGGCCGTATTCGGTGTCGTTGGCGACCCGGATCGCCTCCTCCTCGCCGTCGACCCGCACCACGGGCTTCACGGGCCCGAACGACTCCTCGCGATAGATGCGCATCGCGGGCGTCACCCGGTCGACGATCGTCGCCTCGACAATCGAGCCTTTGCGTTTTCCCCCCGCCACGACCTTGGCCCCCTTGCCGACCGCGTCGGCGATGAGTTCGTCCATCCGCTCGGCCGCGCCGGCGTTGACGAGCGAGCCCAAGACGACATGGCCGCGCGGATCGCCGCTCGGCAGCGCCGCGGCGCGCTTGCCGAGCTTTTCGACGAACGCGTCGGCGACCTTGGCGTCGACGATCAGCCGCTCGGTCGACATGCAGATCTGGCCCGCATTGGCGAAGGCGCCGAACACCGCGGCGTTGACCGCCTCGTCGATATCGGCGTCGTCGAGCACGATCAGCGGCGCCTTGCCGCCGAGCTCGAGCAGGACCGGCTTCAGGTGCTCCGCGCAGAGCTTGGCGATCGTCTTGCCGACCTTGGACGAGCCGGTGAAGTTCACCCGCTTGACCGCCGGATGCGCGATCAGCGCCGCCACCACCTTTGGCGCGTCTTCCGGAGCGTTGGAGATCACATTGACGACGCCTTTCGGGAAGCCGGCGTCGTTCATGATCTGGCCGATCAGGCGATGGGTCGCGGGGCAAACTTCCGACGATTTGAGGATCACCGTGTTGCCGCAGGCAAGCGGCGCGGCGATCGCGCGTACGCCGAGGATCACCGGAGCGTTCCACGGCGCGATGCCAAGAACGACGCCGGCCGGCTGCCGGACCGCGAGCGAAATCACGCCCGGCTTGTCGGCGGGAATGATCTCGCCCGTAATCTGGGTGGTGAGGCCTGCGGCTTCGCGCAGCATGCTGGCGGCGAAGTGGACGTTGAAACCGGCCCAGGGCGCGGTCGCGCCGATTTCCTCGATCATCGGCTGGGTGAATTCGCCCGCGCGGGCTTCGAGCAAATCGGCGGTCTTGAGCAGGAGCGCCCGCCGTTCGCCTGGGCCGGTTTGCGACCAGGCGGAAACGCCCGCGCCGCGGCCTCAACGACCTTGGCGGCGTCGGCCTCGCTCGCCGCCGCCGCCTCGCTCGCGACCGCCCCGGTCACCGGGTCGTGGCGGGCGTATGTCGCGCCGGAGGCTGCCGAAGCCGCCGCGCCGTCGATGATGAAATCAACCTTCATTCTGACCTCCCTTTGCTTTTAGTCGCCGCATCCCATGCGCGGCGACGGCTAAAATCCGAGAACGGTTGCATTGATCGAGGCTTCGAGGCCCCCGTCGACCGGCAGATTGGCGCCGTTGATCCAGCGCGCCCCGTCGGAGCACAGGAACAGCGCCGCGGGCGCGATATCCGGCGCGGAGCCCGCGCGGCCGACGCGCGCGATGTCGTCGTCGACGCGCGGATCGCCGAAGATCTGGCGAAATTCCTTGAGGATCGGCGTCGTCACCGGGCCGGGGCTCACGGCGTTCACCCGCAATCCGCGGTCCTTGAACAACGGCTGATGCGCGGCCCGCATGGTCCACAAGAGCAGGAGCTCCTTCGACAGCGGATAGGCCTCCCCGTCCGGAACTTGATGCGCCGCGAGGAGTGGGCCCAGATCGGGGAATCCGGGCGCGGCCGAGAACGCCTTGGCGCGCTCGAGATTGGCGCGCCAGCCATAGCCGGCAATTGAGGCGACATTGACGACCGCGCCGCCCTGCCGCAGCCGCGGCGCGAGGGCTTGATGAATTCGCGGAGGCCATAGAAGTTGATCGCCAGCGTTTTGGCGGCCCCGATCATGCCCAGACGCCGGCGACGTTGCAGAGCGCATCGAAGCCTCCCGGCAACGTGTCAACGATCTCGGCCACGCCCTGGGCCGAGCCGATATCCGCCTTGATGAAGGCGTCGAGCGGCCGCGCCGGCGGGTTGACGTCGATGCCGATAATGTCGGCGCCGAGCGCGAGCGCGAGTTCGCCGATCCGCGCGCCGATGCCGGAGAGATTCCGGAGACGACGATCGTTTTGCCCAACAGC
>CAWEAT010000020.1:0-109087 GCA_963806935.1 uncultured Alphaproteobacteria bacterium | reverse complement strand
CGCCTGATGGACCCCGGGGAACTCGCTCGCATCTTCTTCTTGCGAGGGCCCAAGACAGCCCACACGCACCTCGGTCAGCGGTGAACATATTCATCACGTAGCTGCACCGAGACTTGGGCAGGCGTGCATCGGCAAGCGGGGCCCCTATGAAGAGACTTGCCTTTGCTCTGCTGTCGGCAGTCGTCTTCGCCCGCTCAACTCATGCGGCGGATCTTCCTACCACGACGGCAAACGTCGATCCGACGGTCGGCCTACGCATCGCGTTCTGCTGTCCATTTCAACCGAATACCCCGCCGCTGGCGAAAATCGAGAGCGCCGAGCCGAAGTGCTGCTGGCCCTGAAGGCGACGCTCCGCCTCTTTGTGTGTCGCAAAAACGCAAGCGGAAAGCGCTTACAATAGCTAGATCAGCTTCACTGGCTAAGAAGCGAGTTGAGCGTCAGCGTTGGAAATGTGGAGCAGCGATATGGGTGTGTTCAAGACTGCCGCTTTGACAATTCTCTTATGCTCTGTCTCTGCATCCTCACCCCCGGCAAGGGCGCAGCAGAACGCTACGCCGGGTGCCAGTCCGCCCGCGGTTGCTGGGCCGCGGCCGGCGATCGAACCCAAGGCGGTCGAACTCCTCAATGCGATGGGCGCGAAATTGGACGCGGCGAAGAGCATGTCCTTTTCGGTCAAGACCGCCTTCGAGGAACCGGCGCGAGACGGTCAGCCGCTGTTCTACATGGTTCAGGCGTCCGTCTCCGTGGAGCGCCCGGACAAAATGAAGATCGTCACGTCGGGCGACGGGCCGCCGTCCGAGTTTCTCTATGACGGCAGGACGATCTTGGAGTACCTGCCGACCCAAAATATGGTCGCACAGACCGAGGCGCCGCCCGCGCTTGGGGCGATGCTCGTTGAGGTTTACGAGAAGTACGGGATCTACTTCCCCTTCATTCACTACCTTGTCGATCAATCGCACGAGAAACTGATCGACGGGCTCACGTCGGCTTTTGTCATCGGCCAGTCCAAGCTCGTCGGCGGCACGACGACCGATATGTTGGCGCTCGCCAACGAGAATGTCCAGGTTCAAGTGTGGATCGGGTCCGACGATCATTTGCCGAGACAATTGTGGCTGACACTCACGCAAGCGCCGCAGAAGCCGCTGAGGATGACTGAATTCTCGGATTGGAAGCTCGGTCAGCCAGTCGACATGACGCCGCCCAATACGCAAGGCGCGGAAACGATCGACTTTGGCCGCCAGGACGACGCCGAGGCCAAGCAACAATAGAATCGATTGAGGGCAATGATATGAAAAGCTCAACATTTGTAGGGTTGGCGATGCTGGCAGCGCTTCTGGCGGCGGCGCCGCAGCGAGCGATGTCCCGCGGTGGAGGCGGGGGTGGGGGCGGACATGGCGGCGGCGATTTCGGTGGCGGAGATCGCGGTTACTCAGGCGGCGACGCCGTCGGCGGAACCTGGCACGACGACGGTTACCATGCCGATGCGTACTGGAGCGGCTATGGCGGCGCTGCCGCCGTCAACCACTACTACGCCAATGGCTGCTACAACTGCGGAGGTTACGGGAATGCAGGCTGGGCCTCCGCCACTGCTCTCGCGACCGGCTACGCGATCGGATCGACGGTGGTGACGCCTCCGTCGAGTCCAGAGTGCCAGCATGAGACCGTCGTGGGCGTCCATTACTATGTCTGTGGCACGGCCTGGTTCCGGCCCTACGCCGGCAACAACGGGCTCTACTACAAGGTGGTGCCCGCTCCGCGATAGCTTGCGTTCCGACCGCGCCACGACTCTTGATCGTCCCGCTCGGCCTCGTCACAATCGAACCGTCTTAGCCCACGACCCCGGCGGCGAGGATCGCGGCGAGGCGGCGGGCGGCGGTCATGTTCGGGGACCCCGGCCTTGCGCATGCCATCGAACATAGGCTCAAGCTGGGCCAGATACGTCGGGTCGTCGCTCATCGCCGTCCAGAGGGCGCGGGCGCGGGAGATGGTGAAGGCCGGATTGAGCGCGAGACCGGCCTTGACCGCGGATCGCGCCTCGTCAAGTCGACCAAGCTGCGCGAGGGCGGCGGCCAACTGAAAATATGCGCTGCGGATAATTTCGGTTGGCCTCGATCGCCCGTCGACACCACGCAACCGCTTGCTCGAAGCTGGCCGAGGTGGAGCTTCGCCATGCCGGCGCTAGTCATCCAGACATAAGCCAGCGTGTCGCGCGGGCTGAGGCGCAGCGCCGTCGGCAATGTGAGCCTCTGTTTCTTCGGCGTGACCGATATAGATCTTGCCAAATCCGATTAGCGGCTTCCGCGTTGGCGAGATTTCGATCCAGCGCCAACGCGTGTTCGCATTTGGCGATGCCCTCCGCAGCGCGCTTCGTCCATATGTCGACAAGTCCTAGCCACATATGGCCACGCGCATGGTCCGGGACCGAGGACAGGGCTTTGGTCAACTTCGCTTCGGCCGCAGCGAAAGGACGCCGCGGGATCGGTCGCAAAGGAATTTGCGCCTTCGATCGCCTCCGCGATCGCCGATCCAATGAGCGCGTCGACATTGTCGGGATCGGCGGTCAGCGCGCGATCGAAGAAGCTGCGCGCTTGCGCGACGATTGTCAGGGGTCAAACCCTTATTGAACCAAGCCAACCCTTGAAAATAGAGGTCCATCGAATCGGGGGTCGGCGCCTGTTCCGCGCGCCGCGCCTCGGCGGCGACGAGCTGGGCGTTGAGCGCGTTCGCCAGGCGCGCGACGATTTCGTCCTGCATGTCGAAAAGATCGGCGAGCGGCTTGTCGAACCGCTCGGCCCAGAGATGACTGCCCGTTTCGGCGTCGATGAGCTGGACGTTGACGCGCATGCGGTTGCCGCCGCGCTGGACGCTGCCCTCCAGCACATAGCGCACGTTTAATTCGCGCCCGATCGTCTTCACGTCGAGCGGCTTGCCTTTGTAGGTGAACGCGGTATTGCGGGCGATTACGACGGCGCCCCGTATCCGCGAGAGATCGGTAGTCAGAGCTCTCCGTGACCCCGTCGACGAAATGCTCCTGCTCCGGGTCGCCTCCGATATTGGCGAACGGCAAGACGACGATCGAAAGGCGCGGCGGGGCGGATTTTTCGGGCGCTGGGGCAGGCGCGGGCTTCGCCTGCACCGGCTTGCCGACTTCGAGCGAATAGACCCGGATCGGCTCGGCGATGTTCTTGAGTTGGGTTGGGCCGAGGTCGTGTGACCGCGAGATCGAGCCGCCCCTTCACCTGACGATAGGCGTCCTCGGAGAGACAGATCGCGCCGGGCTCGCGCGATGCCCTCCAGCCGTGCGGCGATATTGACGCCGTCGCCCATCAGATCGCCGTCGCCCTCCTCGACGACGTCGCCGAGATGAATGCCGACGCGGAATTCGATGCGCCGCTCAGGCGGCACGCCGGCGTTGCGCTCGATGAGGCCGTTTTGCACCTCGATCGCGCAGCGCACCGCGTCGACGACGCTGCGAAATTCGATGAGGCTGCCGTCGCCGGTGCGCTTGACGATGCGCCCGTTGATGCGCGGCGATCGCCGGGATCGACCAGATCGCTGCGTAGCGCCGCGCAGCCGCGCCAAACGTTCCATCCTCGTCCGCCCCGGCGAGCCGGCTGTAGCCGACGACGTCGGCGACCAGGATCGCAGCGATCTTCCGCGTTCTCGCCATTGCGCGCCCTCACGTGTCCCGCAGAATAGCAGAAATGCCGATGAGAGACGCACACGTTTTGACGGAGAGCAATCAAGCAGAGAGGAGGCGGCTGGAGCCATCGGCGGAACATGGTCTTTCGGTCGGCTTTTTCAACATCGGGTAATGGGCGGGAGCTCTTCCACGCAGGCCGGTACGATCGGTCGGGATTTGGAAGAGGAGAATCCGATATGGACTATTTTGCTGGCCTCGATATCTCAATGGACGAGACGTATGTTTCGACCGCGAAGGCGTGGTCATCTACGAGAGCAAGACGGCGTCGACGGCGCAATCGATCGCGACCGAGCTAGCGAAAGCGCCGAGCTGTCGTCGGGTCGTATTCGAAACCGGACGCATGGCGCCAGTCCTGTTTCACGGGTTGAGCTAGCTTGGTTTTCCGGTCATATGCGTCGAAAGCCGGCAGGCCTATCAGGCGCTCAAGTCGCTCGCCGCCACAAGACCGATCGCAATGACGCTCGAGGTCTGGCGCATTTGGCCCGCACCGGGTTCTTCAAGCCTGTCCACGTGAAGTCGCTATCCGCTCATGCTCTCCGCTCGCTGATCATCGCGCGCAAGAAGCTGGTCGGCCAGCGGGTGACCCTGGAAAATCAGATCCGAGGTTTGGCGGTCGTGTTTGGGGTCCGGCTGCCTCGCGCTCTCACCGCCGCCTTCATCGATCAGGCTCTCAAAGCCAGCGAGGGGATCGCCGGTCTCTCCGCCGCCATGCGCGGACTGATTGCTGCGCGCACTGCGGTGATGACCGCAGTCGCGGCGATCGACGCCGACATCAGGCGCATGACGACGGCATCGGAAGCCTGCCGAAGGCTCATGGCGATTCCAGGCGTCGGCCAACTGACCGCCCTCGCCTTTGTCGCCGCAATCGACGATCCCTCGCGCATCCGCCGATCACGAGACGTCGGCGCCTATCTGGGCCTCGTTCCAAAACGATACCAGTCCGGGGAAGTCGACTATGTCGGCGGCATCTCAAAATGCGGAGACCGGCGGGTGCGGACCCTGCTGTATGAGGCCGCCAACGTCATGCTGACCCGCTACAAGGGCCAGCTCAAGCTCAAGGACTGGGCCTTCGCCATCGCCAGGCGATCAAGCATGCGCAAGGCGCGCGTCGCTCTGGCGCGTCGCCTCGCCATCATCATGCACGCCATGCTGCGGGATGGAACGGCGTTCATCGCGGCGTAGGCCTACCGACCACTGAGACAGGAGACCGCATCGAGCTCCCGCAAGGAGCGACGCCCGAGGGAGGGAGCAGACGACGGCGTGGATTTTGTAGCCAGCGGCATCACCGGCCGACTGCGTTTTCAACCTTGCCGCCCTGTCCCAGCTTACCCCATCAAGCGCCAGCGAGCGCGCAGAGAACGCAGGCATCCCAAGGCGTCGATAACCGGAAGAGCCCCGCCCCCTTGACCCATTAGAGAACGAAATTCGCAAATACCGGTCATTGCCCGACGCCCTGTGGAAAGCCTCAAATCGGCCCTGAGCTGCCTTTTGGGTTCGGCCCTATCAACGGGCGGGAAGCGCGACAAAGCGGCCCTTGGCTGAAGGCGTTGCGCAAAAGCGATCATCGAATTCGCCGAATCAATTTGCTGAGATTGGTCTATCCTCCGGCGCGCGGCCAATTACAACGTCAGGATTATGATTATTAGTTGTGACGAGGGTCACAGCAGAAATCAATATTTTCTGTGATGGATAAGTTTGGTTTGGTTAATGTGAATTGATGATGACGGGAGGACTACGCTCTACTCGAGCCCGCCGCATGCGATTTTGACTTATGCGGGAGAACTGGAAATGGAGAATTCCAAGTCAGACGAACTTGAGCTGTTAAAAACCCTTGTTGAGCAGATCAACAATCCAGGCGGCTGCGTTCTTGTTCTTGGACCGCGGGTCGCGGTTCGCGCCGACGACGCAAATCGGCAACCGCTCGACGAAATTCTGGCTCGCGAACTGCTCGCGAGCGTGCATGAAGCTCCCGAGATTCCGCCGAGCTTGCGCCATGCGGCGGAACTTTATTGTCACCGCAGCGGCAGTAGGACCTCACTCGAGCGAGCGGCCCGGGATTTCTACGTACGCGAGACAAGTTCGACAACAGATTTTTACCGAGATTTGGCCGCCTTGCCCATCAAGCTTTGCGTCAGCGCATCGCCAGGCCATCAAATGGAAATAGCGCTAAAAGAGGCAGGCAAAGAGCCGAGGAGCGATTACTATAATTTCAAAGGTAAGAAACTCGATAGAAAAGTAGAAATGGTCCCAACTGCAGCGAAGCCGCTGGTATACTATCTGTTCGGCGACCATGATGATCGCCAATCAATGGTCCTCACTGAGATGGACCTTATCGATTACCTCGTTCAGATCGTCAAGGGTGAACCGGCTATTCCAGACACGGTCCGTTCCATTCTAGCCGACAACGACTTGTCATTTCTTTTTCTTGGATTTGGATTTCACAATTGGTATTCACGCGTCCTCCTGAAGGTATTGAATGTGTACGGGCACAACGACAAGCCGATCGCCTTCGAAGATCCCGAGTTCTTTCACCTTCCCGAACACCCGCAGACGACCAAGTTCTTTTCCGGTGACCGTCTGGTGACGTTTTGGCACCTCCGCTGGGAACAATTTGCCCGCGGGCTTCGGCAGACATACGAGGAGAGTTGCGTCCCATCGTGCGCCGAACGAATCTCAATGCGGGCGGAGCCTGGCCCGACCGCTCCCTGCGCTTTCCTTAGCTACGCGAGCGAGGACCGCGCTGCTGTCGATTTGCTTCGGAGCAAGCTGGAAGCGAGCGGCGTCAGGGTCTGGCAAGACAAGCAGAATTTGCGCGCCGGGGATCGCTGGAACGACGTGCTGCTCTCCGTCGTCAAGAACAAGGTCGACTACGCGATCATCGTCCAGACGCCTTCCATGACGACGGCGGTCAGCGGCGTGTTTCACCGCGAGATCAAGGCGGCGCTCGAGAAAGACGGAGACATGGGAGAATTCGAGGATCAGAAGCTGCGCTTTCTCATTCCCGTCACGATCGGCCCCTCTGAACCGCTGCGGTCTCTGACCGACTTTCACATGATCGACGTTGGCGATTCGAACGGCCTAAGCCTGCTCGTTCAATCGATTATGGAGGACTGGGCGAAGCGGCAGAAAAAACTTGCCCTCCAGCCGAGTGCCGCATGAACCAGATACTGCCGATCTCCGTTAGCCACGCTTCGACTCGGAGCCGATATGCAGGAACCCGCCCGTTCTCTGAGTCCCCCGAGGACCAGCAGCGTTTCTTCGGCCGCCACAGGGAGGGCCAGCAACTCTACCTGCGGGTTCTCAGCGTGCCGGTTCTGTTGCAATTCGCAAAGTCGGGGCTTGGCAAGACCTCGTTGCTCCAGGCCTCGCTGTTTCCGCGCTTGCGGCAGAAGCCTTTCCTGCCGGTGATGGTTCGTTTCAATGAAAAGAACGAAAGCCCGGTGGACGCGGTCGCCCGTTCGATCAGGCAAGCCTGCAAGACCGAGCAACTGCAGGTTCCCGAATTCCGAACGGAGGGAATGTGGGAATTGCTTTCGACCGCGTTGGTGTGGCGCGACGATCTTTTGCTGACGCCCGTGCTTGTGCTCGACCAGTTCGAGGAGGTGTTCACTGTTCGCGACAGGGCGTTCCGCGACAAGCTCGCAAGCGAATTGGGAGCGCTCGCCACCCGGGTCCCGCCTGAACGTCCCGGCTTGAGCGAGGCGAGCGAATCCGAGCCGGCGCCGACGCCGCCGGACGTGAAAATCCTGATCAGCATGCGAGAGGACTACCTCGGGGCGCTGGAAGAATTCAGCCTCGCTATACCGAGTCTTTTCCACGAGCGGTTGCGCCTGGGACCCTTGAGCGAGGAAGGGGCCCGCGAGGCCGTCATGAACCCCGCCCAACTCCTCGCACAAGACGGAGAGGAGCCCTTCTGGGCGCCGCCGTTCGAGTTCGAAGAGTTTGCGCTCGACGAGATCATCGGATTCCTCAAAGGCGACGCCGGAGTCATCGAGCCATTCACCCTCCAACTCATCTGCCGTCGGGCGGAGTTGATCGCCCACGAAAGGGGTCGAAGGGGCGACAGCTTCCCGGTCCTCGCGCTGGCCGATTTCAATGAGGGAAGGGACTTCAGCCAGGTCCTCAGGAATTTCTATCAGGAAGCCATGGAGCGATTGGAGCTCAGGCTGGGGCATGCCACGCGCGAGAACGTCGAGGAACTCTGTGAGCACGGCCTGCTCGATCGCGAACAGGGCCGCAGGCTCCTTCTGGAAGAGCGGCAGATCCAGGACCAGTTCGGGGTCGATGACAGAGCCCTCAACCTCCTGGTCCAGGAGCGTCTGGTCCGTCGCGAACGTCGGACGGAGAGCACATTCTACGAGATCAGCCACGATCGTCTTGCGGAGTTGATCTACGCGTCGCGGCGTAACAGATGCTCGAAGAAAGAGCGCGACCAAAGACAAAAAGAAGAAGAACTGATAAAGAAAACCTATCGATATATCATTACCGCGGTCACTGGCGTCTTGCTGGCCGTTCTGATCACCTCGTCCTATTTCGTCGTCACCGACAGAGCCGTCGACATCGCGAGCAGGTTGAGCGTCGCCGCGGACGAGGGCACGCCGCTCCGGGTGCGGCTGCTCTCCCTGGTGGACGCGTCGATGAAGTCCGAGAACGTCGGAATTCGAACAGCGCTGAAGTTCATGTCCGGCCCCCACGCCAGGGACGCGAACGAGCAGCTGCGCGAAATACTGGCTCGCTCGCCGATTTTTGGCGGAACGGCGCAAGCCGCGCTCAATTCTGATGGCGGGCGCCTTGCTTACCTTTCGTTCTCGGCCAATTCCTCCTCCGGAAAAGTGGTCAGCGTGGACTTGCCGAAGTCGCTAAGCGACGCATCGAAACTTAGCCTCGTTCAGGCGAGCTCCGCCGTCGGGCCGATCGACGTTCAGCTCGACAAGGTCGCGGGGGCTTCGTTTGCACGCCCGATAATCGGATTCCTGGCCCCTGTCGGCCGTAACGGCGACGCGCTCGCCGAGGCGATGGTCATAAGTCCGGGCGTCTTGATGACGGAGCAGGGATCGACTGGGCCGTGCAAGGACAGTTGGACTTCCGAATCTGACCAGAAAGACTCATCGGGCGGCGCCGGCCGAAACAGCCTGATCCTTGTTTCGCCCGGCGGCCCGGCAAGATCGCTCGACTTCAGGCTCAGTGGCTTCGGGCGGGGCGCACAATTTCCGCTGCAGGTCGATTTCGGGAACAACTCATTCCGCCTGAGCAGCATGACTCGGAGCGGCGGCCTGCCGGAGTTGCTGTGTCTTCTCGCCTTCCAGGCGGCCCAGTCCGATGAGGCGACCCAGCCCCTCAAGGACGCAACCGGCTTGGCTCTTGCCTCTGATATTTCTCTCAAGGTCGAAAATAGATTCCCCGCTCAACTCGACTGGGAGCCGATCAAGCGACAGGCGCGCCGGATTCCCGTACTCGCTTCCGATTGCGACAAATTCGCCTTTCTAAGCTTTCCAAATCCCGGCGATGGAGCTTCGTCCACACATCCGATCCTGTACGCTGGAGACTTTGGCGGTCCTGCCTCGTCGAGGGAGATCAACTTCAACTTTCCGCTTGGAAGCAACGCCCTTTCGTCTGTGGCGATATCGCGAGGCTGCGCCGCGGCGATTGTGCGCATATCGCCAAATTTCGACCCTGCCGCGCCAGAACGAAACGTCAGCGACAAAGTATTCGTGGTCAACCTTGATTGGGGCGGAGGCGCCGGCAAGCTTGCACCTGCATCGGAGTACGAGATTTCGCCTTCGCTTAGGGGCCTGGTGTCGCCCTCCTGGCCGTTGCTCTGGCCAGCTCTCGCAGGCGCGCGCCTTCCGGGTTCGAACGCCATGCGGGTAGCATGGCTATCGGAAAATGGCCTGGCCGTCGTGGACCTGCGGGACGGAGCGAAGGCGACTTCCGTGCTTGGCTCGGAGGGCCAGGTCTTCCTAACAGGCTTTCCCAGTCTTCAAGGCAATACGCGAATGACAATTTCCAGGAACGGTGACTTTCTATTGATGGTCTCGCAGAGATCCTTCGCCGTGGCCCCCGACTTCCGGATCTACGACCTGCGTACGCAGGAGCGCCGGGTGCTGCTCGCCGCTCTGGACGGCGCGCAGCTTCGCCGGATAGCATGTCAGGTGTTGAGCTTTCTGCATCCCTCGGGCGCGTCGGACGACGCCGCAGCTCTGCTGCGCGGCGCCGACTTCAACCACCCGATGAGCCTCTGCGACCAGCCTTGAAGGCTCGTCGGGGCGCCCCGACGCAAACGACGACGCCGCCGGGGCCCAAAATGGCCGGACTTCACTTCGACCGCTTCGGGCGGTGAAGGCTATTTCACGCTCGCAATGAAATGGCGGCTTTGGCGCGCACTGCGGTCCTTCCCGAGGCGCTTCCTGTAGGGGCGCTTCCCGCCCAATTGAGCCATCCAGGGCCGCGATCCGCAACGGGTTGCTTTACGTCGACCCGAGTCGTCTGCTGTGCGAAGGAGCTGCCATTCGCGGGCGGCTCGGAGAACGGGCCAAATCGACCTGTTTGCAGACGTTGCTTCCTAGGTCGACAGGAGGTCAGTGCCTGTCCTGTCTCACATCAGCCACGGAACCAACGCCGGCACGCGCTCGGCGTAACGTGCATAGGTCTCACCGAACTCGCCTCGCATAATCATCTCTTCCAGCCGCAGCTCGCGCCAGAGCGCAGTCGTCGCGACGGCGACGGCGATGGGCACAACGTCTCCTTAGTCACCGGTCGTAGGCGGACCCGCTCAGCTGGGGCTCGAATGAATGCGTGCTTCGGCCGGTGAAGTCTACTCCCCGCTTGCAAGGGAATGATGCCTTTGGCCCGGACTTTGGTTCTTCCCGCGGCGTGCCGTTGGGGCGACGTCGTTATTCAGACGGCGATGACGGGGGTTCAGGAGACGCCGGGGCGGCTGTTCTATGATTTCTGCCTCGACGAGCACGTCCCCTGCGATCACCCGCTCAGGGGCATCGACCGTCACCTGGACCTCGCTAATTTGCGCCATCCGCTGAAGCCCGTTTTACAGCCAGAGGCCGACCCTTGGTCGATCCCGAGCTGATCCGCATGCTGATCGTCGGCTACGGCATCGGTTCTGTCTCGCGGGCGATTTGGACCGCACAGAAGCCACGAAGCCAGCGCACAACGAGGATCGCGCTAGAGGCTAGCCGTAAGGACGTCGCTTACTAGGTGTGTGTGTAGGCGACCCAGCGGAGGTTCAACAAAATGAACGACGCATTGGCCCGCTTTGCCGAGGGCGAGAAGGGCGCAGCAGCGCTGTTATCGCGCGAAGACAGCAACCCCCGTTTGGCCGAACTCGCTCGTCACAAGGTCGACGAACTGAAAGCATGGGTTACCGAGGAAGGGTTGCGAGGCGCGACGGCAGGCGAACTCTTCAATGGGTAGCCCCATGATTGAACGCCAACAACGACCCACACCCTCTCTGACCCCTACAGGTTTGCAAGCTTGAGTCTGGGGCGGCCGGTCGAGTGGAACGCCCGGCACGGGCGGGCAGCGGACCCTCTTACCCCTCTTCGTTCCATCACCTCGACCCTTGCCAACTAACAGGCGCGGCCGCAGCAAGCCCATGAGAGGGCCCTGATAGGGACTCGGTGGGATAGGACTGACCCGTCGCTTGTCGTGTCATCGTTCTTTAGACGGTGTCGTCATTCTGAGGAGCGGGCAGTCGCTTCGAACAGCGCCGCTTCGAATGTGTCGGCGGTGTCAATCGGCGTTGAACTTTGACCCCCAATCGGCGCTCAAAAGTGCCCCCCTTGGAGACGTGCTCGAACGGCAGCGCTCGCCCCGGCGGAGCTGGCCGGGGTTGCGCAGCCGGGGCGAGCGCGGATCGGTGAGGCACAGAGGCGTTGGTCGGTCAGGCGCGGTTCTTGAAGCGCCAGCTCTCGTTTCCAGTCTCGACGATGTCGCAGTGATGGGTGAGGCGATCGAGGAGTGCTGTCGTCATCTTTGGGTCGCCAAAGACGCTCAGCCATTCGCCGAAGGCGAGGTTGGTGGTGACGACGATTGAGGTGCGCTCATAGAGTTGGCTGACCAAGTGGAACAGCAATTGCCCGCCGGCCTGGGCGAAGGGCAGATAGCCGAGTTCATCGAGGATGACGAAGTCGAGGCGGGTGAGATAAGCCTTTATTGCGACCCTGCCGGTGGCGAAGTTCCACGGCGTAGGTCCCAAGACGACGGCCAAGATGCGCGCGCTCGGCATTGAGACCGGGTCGGATTTGCGGCGACAAACCCTCGATTTCCTACAGGACCGCTTCGGTAAGTCGGGGAGTTGGTATTACGACATCGCGCGAGATCGCGATGAACGGCCGGTCGAGCCTGACCGAGAACGAAAGTCGTTGGGATCGGAGACGACTTTCCCCGAGGACCGGACTGATCCCGTTCAAATCGAGGCCGGTGTGATCGCGATGGCCAATGATGTCTGGGCTTGGTGCGAGAAAACGAACTCTCGTGGCCGGACCGTCACGGTGAAGATCAAATGGGCCGACTTTCAGATATCCACTCGCAGCCGGTCGATGGAAATGACGATCGAGACGAGGGAGAAGCTGCATCAGGTCGCCTTGGACCTGATCCGGTCCGTGTTCCCGCCCCCGAAAGGCGTTCGACTTGTCGGCGTGTCGCTCTCGAACTTTCGATCGCAAACCGCCAGCGAAGCGGCTGAACTGCCTTTTCGTGAAATGTAGAGCGATAGCTCCACAGCAACTTGTCGCTAGGTAGATTTTGAAAAACTAACTGAACTGTGCGTGAGGCGTCGACGCTGGACGTCCGGTGCATCGTCACGTCAGGCCCCGCGGCGGCAGGGCCTGGGGTCACAGCACTGTGCGAAGGATGTTTGAGCACGCGGGAGAGCGGAAGCCCAAGGCTCGGTATGGGCGACGGCGTGAACCCGCCCCGATATTATCAATTCCATGAATTGCGCACAGACCGCAACCACCGTTCCCGAAATCAGCTCCCTTTGTACGGTTGTCGAGTTGTTTTTGGGAGTCCTGGCTTGCCGGGGGCCGGCTCGCCTCGCCTGGTCAAAATGCCCACTGCTGGGCAAAGGCATCGGGTGCAGCCTCGCTCGGGAGGATTTCACAATCGCCGCACCCGTTTCGGAAATCGCTAAGAACGAGCGTCACGACGTTTGCCTCTGGCCGTCAAGCGAAAGCCCCATGAACCGGCTATACCGCTGTCCAGCCAATCAGGAGCGCATCCCTTAGCGCGATCGAAATCGGCCGCAGACACAATTCCAACGACAAACCTCTTCATGCCGACTCTCTTATGGCACGGGAGCGTGCCCCCTTAGCGGTGCGATTTCATCTACCATCGTAATCTACATCTCGGTGCATTACGATTGCTTTCCCAATTCTATTGGTTCAATCATCTGCATCGCCGCAATCACAATCGGAGGCACTATCGCTCTGCCTTTCTCAGCGCTCCGATTTTTGACAAGGTCTAACACAAAATGCGGCGACAAATTTCACGCTTTTGACTCTGAAGGGCGCGGGTAACGGGTCAATTGACCCTTCGTTAAGCCGACGGCCGCGCGCCGGCGGGAGAAACTGCCCCCCAGACTAGTAGTCTGACGTCTGACGCAATGACCGCTAACGCGCGAAAGCGTCTGATTGGAATTCGCCAGCTTTTCCTTGTCCGGACTCCAACGGGCACTGTTAGAGATGTGCAACCAATCGCCTCTGCGCGCAGGTGTCGCCGTCGATATAGCGTTCCGTCGTCTCGATCGAACGATGCCCGGCGAGCAGCTGCACGTCACGTAGGCTGCAGCCGGAGCGATGGACGTTGCGGGCGGCGATGGTGATGAAGCTGCGCCGTCCCGAATGCGACGAGCAGCCTTCGTAGCCGAGCTCCTTGAAGAGCGCCACGAACCAATTCACGATGCTGTTCGCCTTCAAATGCGCGCCGCGATAGGAGCGGATCACCGGCCCGATCGGCTCCGTGGTGCGCGCCAATCGTTCCAACGCGCGCCGCAGGTCGGGATGCATGGGAATTCGCCGCCCACCGCGCTTCTTCGCAATGACGTCGCGGACGTGGATCGTGCCGGAAACGTGACCCTGCGCATCGAGCACCATGGACCAATCGAGGCCGGCGATCTCGCAGGCGCGCAGGCCGGCTTTGACCGAGAGCAGGATCATCGCGCGGTCGCGGGCGGGGAACGAGGAATGCGAGACGCGGCGCAGCATGCGTTTCAGCATCGGGGGCGTGACGACTTTGGCTTGTTTGCCGGGCATGGGAATAGTCTCCTGAGGTTGATGGGGGTGATGGAGCGAGCGCCGTCGATGGCGGCGGCGACGCTCGTTGCGGTGCGGGTTGGGAGGGCTCTCTCGCTTGCGGGAGAGCCCGCTGGGCGCTCAGTATTCGTCGGCGCGCATGATGGTCAGCACGCGTGTGGTGACGGCGGGATCGGCGGGATCGGGTGAGCCGAACTCGGTGGCGCGGTCGTAGTAGTCGATCTTCCAGAAGCAGCGGACGCCGCCCTCGTCGACCGCGCCGAAGTCGTGCTCGCCGTGGGGATCGTTGTCGTCGGTGAAGGCGTCGAAGGCGCGCACCTTCTGCGAGCAGCGAGCGACGTTGCTCGACCGGCATGGCTTCGACGCCGGCGGTGATCATGACCATGCCGCCGACGAAGGTGCGGCGGAAGGCGTCGTTGAGGGCGCGGATACGTTCGGCGGTGGACACGGTGGTGCTGGTCATGGCTTTGGTCTCCTGAGGTTGGGGTTGGGGTTGGCGCGCGCCTGGTTCGGCAGCGCGCGGAATCGAAAGGGGCGACCCGAAGGCCGCCCCGATGCGTCTGCGAAGATCGTAATTTCAGCGACGCCTCTCCCACTCGCGCGTAACGTCGAACGCGGGGTGCAGGACAGCGACGTGCTTCCGCTCGATCTTCAGGGGCGGCGTTTTGGGGTCGTCGGGCCAGCGAATGATGAAGTCGGTCTTGTCGATGCCGGCGATTATGCCGAGCCACCAACCGTACGGCTCGCCATCGCTCTCCCAATATTTCCCGACCACGTACGAACCGACCTGAAGCGCATCCCAGGCGTCGGTCGCGCTGACCGGGTCGGGTTTGCTTGTCGATGGCGCGGCAGGGCCGGGTAGGTTCTTGGTTTGTTCTGTCGCGGATTTTGCGGCTGATGCGACCGCGCTGCCCAGCTGGGACGGGTCGGGGGCGCCCGCTCCCTTGCGGACATGCTCTTCGATCCGCCGATAGACCTCCGCGGAGACTGAGCCGACGATCATGCGACCGCTGCCCTTGAGGACGCCCTCATGGGCCCCGGCGGCCAGAGCCCTATCCGCATCGGTGTGCAATTCGATCACGGAGAACTTCAGCTCCTTCGCGGCGGCCTTGACGGCCTCCTTGTCCTCCGCCCGGAACCAGGAGGCCTGGGTCAACGCGGGGCCGCTGGGTGTGCCGTAGACGAGGATGGCGGGCAGGGGGTTTGGTTTTGGTTGGGTTGCGTTGGTCATTGATGAGCTCCTTGAATCAGAAGGGACCCCAATGGGGTCCCGGTGTTGCACGCGAACGACACGCGAACGCGATGACGATGGTGGGTGGAAAAGGGCGACGCATGACGCGCAAACGAATTCCCACAATAGCATTATGTCATAATTATACTTATGTGTCAAGTGTTTATTTTGACGATCCAAGTAATATGCGTATTATTACTGTGTATTAGATTGCGGTTCCCGGCCCGCGTGACCGGGAATATCGAACGCCCGTGCTCGCCTTGATCAGCTACTTCTCTGCCGAGATGGTTGCGACGGGCGGGTTCATTGATCTCTCGATCTGCTCGCCGATTAGGTTCGCTGCGCGGAGCAGCGGATCCGCGTCCAGATGGGCGTAGCGGGCTGTCGTCTGCGCTTGCGAATGACCGAGCAGCTTGCCGACAATCGGGAGGCCAAGACTTGCTCCCGCGCCAATCGACGCAAACGTGTGCCGCAGGTCGTGCAACCGAACGCCTTCGAGCCCGGCGCGCCGACAGACCGCCAACCAGGGCTTCTTGAGATCTGTCCGCGGCCGGTCAGGATGGGTGCCGTCAATGACAAATGAGCCGTTGCGCGGATGCGTCTGCAATATCTCGAGGGCAGGGCGGTTCAACACAATCGTCTTTCGGCCAGTCTTGGAATCCGGCAGCAGCAGAAGACCACGCCCCAAGTCGACGTGCTCCCAGCGCAGGTGCAAAATCTCTCGCAGCCGGGCGCCAGTGAAGATCAGGAGGCGAAGCGCGGCGGCGGCGTCCGGCGAGAGTAAGGTACGCTGGTTTTCTTCCCTGGGCAGATGCTTTGATTTCGAGCATTGCCGTCATCTCGCGCCACGCGATGCCGACGGTCTCGCCCTCGCGAATGGCCGCGCCGAGCCGCTCCAGTTCGTCAGAGGTCAGGAAACGCTCGCGACGGTCCTCGGGGAATTTCTCGATCTTTCTTGCTGGATTGCAGTTTTCCGGCACGAGGCCGCGTCGCTCGGCGAACGTATAGAGGCTGCCAATGACAGCGAGGAGGCGATTGGCTTGGTATGGTCTGTCGCCGATCTGACCGTGTAGGCGCGCGACTTCGGCTCGCGTCACCGCCTCGGCCTTGCGGCTCCCCAGAGCGGGGATCGCGTAGGTTGCGAGCAGCGATTCATAGTCCTGCGCCGTCGACATCTTTCGCTTCGGCCCGACATGCTCCCTGAGGAAGAGATCGGCGATTTCCTTGAACGTGGAGGCTGCACGCTTTAACGCGAGATCGGCGGCGGGGTCCGCGCCCGTCGCGACCGCACCCAAAATTTCCTTCGCGCGATTGCGCGCCTCGTCAACAGTCAGCGGGCCGTAGCGACCGATGGTGATGAAGCGTTTGGGCGCAGACGCCCCCTGGCCTTTTGGCCGATAGCGCACCGCGAACGTTTTTGCTCCCCCTGGGTCAATCCGCGCCCCGAAACCTTTGAGCTCGCCATCCCAAACGAAGTACGGTTTGGACAGCGGCTCCGCCTGATCGATCGCCCTTTTCGTGAGTCTGACCGCGGCGCGGGTTGCCCCGCCACGCTGTTCAATGGGAATCATATTCAGTGACCAAATAGTGACCAACGCATCGGGACACTAGCAGACGCGGCGGGATAGTGAAAGAAAGAATGACTGCTGTAGGATCAATATGATATGGAAAACTGAGGACAAACCGGGATACAGAGGGATATGCAATACCTCTAACTCTTAATCAGCGGGTCCAAGGTTCGAGCCCTTGTGCGCCCACCATCGAAGGCCACTGATTTATTTGAATATGTGTGATGGGCGATGGGCGGTCGCCCGTCTCAGCCCCTGCGTGGCAAACCTGTGGCAATTCGGAACTCGTTGGCCCCTCGATTTTGCGTCCTAAGTTGGAGGCTGGCGGCTCGCGTGTAGCCCGACGAAATGACGAGGCCGGCGCGCCGCGGCGAACGGGTCGCACGCTGGCGTTAGCCGCGACCACCCCTCCCCCATGATCCCACCATCGGGGTTATCTGGCCCTGGACTTCAGCGTTCTTAGTTCCTAAGGTCAAAGTCATTGCATTCGTAATGTCGTTACTCTCCCACCGGCGTGGGTCACCATGAAACCATCCAGTGCAGAACGGCCGTCGGCGCGTGACCCAAGCGTGCGCGCCGCCATTACCGGCGCCCTCGAGGCCCTCAAAGTCCGGAGCCTGCAAAACGAGAAGGCGCGGGTCGCCGAAGACAGAAAGTCCGACAAGTTGCTGCGCGCACTCCGCGCACCCTTCGAGCAGCTCATTGCCGAGAGTCTCAGCCGCGAGCCGCGCCCTTGAAGAATTGCGCCAACAGCACGTCAAGGACGTGTCAGGTTTTGTGCGCGAAATCCCGGTTCGGGGTCCTCCGGGTGCGTCGATACTGGACATCCATCTCCAAGAACATCTGTCGATAGTCATCCCGCCGTACGATTTCGATTGGCAACGTGGCAATCCGCAGCAGTCCCTTCATAACAAGCTCGATGGCAGTATCGGAATACTCGGCAAGAGCGGCCATTTTCAAGACGGCTCCGGCGACAGAGTCGACGCTGCAGCGGGCATCGGCCTCGCCATTACGACGGACAAGCCCGCGATGGTCAGCGTACGTCCGTTCATTCCCTATGAATGGGCATACGTCGCCGCAGCGGAGGGTCCGTTTTCATCAGGGTCGGCGAGCGGAGGGATTGACGCTGCCGCATTTCTCAACGGAAACATCATCGATGGGGTGCGCCGCAGCGTGCTGTTTTCCGACTCGCGCGGCTGGGACGGATCGGATCGGGATGACGGCGGCGGCATCACCTGGGTTCCGGATGTGACGCTCGGCTTCAACATGGTTCCCGGTCAGGTCGTTGTCGTCAACTTCGGCGCATGGATCGATTGCGACCATGACGATGGAATTGGTATCGGAGGGGGCGCCGGAAAGGTCCAGGGGGCAGTGAAATGGATCGTCGTCGAGCGATTCGTCGGGCCGTAGCGCGAACCAGGCGATAGAGCGATGGAAGTTGCTGTTCCGGCGTTCATCTACGCGTCAAGACGAGGCCCTACCGGCGAGCGGTGTTTGGTGGATCAGGCATCGGGTAGCGCGCAAAAAGTCACAGCGTCTCGACGTTGCCGTCGACCGCGAGCGAAAGTCCGGACAGGTTGCGGCCGGCCGGAGACAGGAGATAGGCGACGCTGGCGGCGACGTCGCCCGCGGTGACCATTCGGCGAAGCGACACACGGTCGACGTAGGTCTTCTCCATTGCCGCGTAGCTGACGTTCATCTGCTTCGCGCGCGCTTCGATCACGCCCGTCATCCGCGGACCCTCGACGATGCCGGGCAAGACGGCGTTGACGCGGATGTTGTGCGGCCCCAGTTCCTTGGCGAGGCTCTGCGTCAGGCCGATGACGCCCCACTTGGCGGCGGAATAGGGAGTGCGAAAGGCGTACCCGAACCGCCCGGCGGAGGACGAAAGGTTGACGATGGCGCCGCCGCCCGCATCTTTAAGCATCGGCACGCCGTGGTGCGCGCACAGGAACTGGCCGGTGAGGCAAACGTCAATGGTGCGTCGCCAGTCTTCCGGCCTGATCTCCTCGACGCCGCCGGTCGGTCCAGCGACGCCCGCGTTGTTGACGAGCGCGTCCAGTCCGCCGAGCGAGGCTTTGACGTCGGCAAAGAGTCTCGCCACATCGACATCCGACGACACGTCGGCTTTGGTGGCGGATGCGTTCGCATGCATCTTGGCGAAATCCGCCAGGAATTCGTCCGACACATCGCAGATATGGACTTTCGCGCCGCGTCCGATCAGAAGATCGGCGGTCGCCCGGCCGATGCCCGAGGCGCCGGCGGTGACGAGGACACGCAGGCCCGGGGCAAGACCAAGGACATCGGCAGGCTCCGCCATGGGATTGGCTCCTGAGATCATGTGCGCTTCTCGCGAAGCATCATAACGGCGAAAGCACCGATGTACAGGACCGCACGCCTTGCGTCGTGACCGAGATTCGGTCGCTCACCGGTCGGCCGTGTCGACGGTGATCGACGCGCCATAGACTCGCGACACGCAGGTGCAGAGCTTCAGGCTCAGCGCCTTCTCGGCGTCGCTGAAAAAGACGTCGCGATGATCGACGACGCCGTCGACCGCCAGGATCGGCAGCGCGCACAGGCCGCATTCGCCGCGCCGGCAATCGAAGATCATGCCGACATTCGCCTCCTCGAGCGCGTCCAGCATGGTCTCATTCGCGCCGACCGCAATCTCCTTGCCGAGCCGCGGGATCTTGACCACGAACGCGACCGAAGGATGGGCGCCGCTGTTGCCGAAAGTCTCGAACCGCAGCCGGTCGACCGGCCGGCCGCTCTCCCGCCAGCGCCGCTTCGCGGCTTCGAGCATCCCGATCGGGCCGCAGACGTAGAACTCGCCTTCCGGATCGAGGCGCGCGATCTCGGCGGCGATGTCGACCCGCCTGCCCTCGCCGCTCAGAAATACTTCGAGACGATCGCCGAGCCGCTCGGCGAGCGCGTCGGCGAGGGCGAGATCGCCGCGGCTTCGGCACGCATAGATGAGGCGGAAGCGCGCGTTCGTTTCGGCGAGCGCGAGCGCGTGGGTGAAGATCGGGGTGACGCCGATGCCGCCGGCGAGCAGGAGATACTCGGACCGCCCGAGCGCGAGATTGAAGTGGTTGGCGGGCGCGGAGAGCGCGATCCGGGCGCCGGGCGCGAGCGACCACATATAGGCCGAGCCGCCCCTCGTGTCCTTGAGCAGCTTGACCGCGATGCGATAGATTCCGTCGGCGCAGGGCCCGACGATCGAATAGGACCGGACGTCGGGACGGCCGCGCACCATGACCGAGACGTTGATATGGCTTCCGGGCGAGGCGGCGACGAAGGCGCCCGAAGGCTCGATCTCGATCAGGCGGATGGCGGGCGTCAAATCGCGCGTCGCGCGGATCTTTCCGTCGCGCCACTCGATGACCTCGGCCATCGGATTTCGCCTATTCCGCCGCCTGGGGCGCGCCGGCTTGCCCACGTTCGCGCGCCAGCATGCCCTCGATGAGCCGTCGCGCCCATAGCGCGCCCGCGTCGATGTTGAGGTTGTAGAAAGGCGAGCGCGGATTGCGGTCGATCGCGCGCTGCTGCGCCTCGAGCACGACATGGTCCTGATCGTAGACGCCCTTGCCGTCGTTGACGTGGGCGCGCTGAAGGTCGCGCGTCAATTGCTCGTCGTCGGTGCGGAAGCTGCGGACGAAGTTCCAGAAATAGTGACAGCTCGTTTCCGTCTCCGGCGCGAGCGCGGCGAGGAAGGCGCCGTTCACTCCCTGCGAGCGGTCGCCCTCGCGCGCGCCGGTTCCGGTCGGCGCGACGCCGACGTCCCCGATCACCACGGCCGGCGCCTCGAAGGTCACGATCTGCCACCGGTCGGCCCGTCCGGGCTTGCCGAGTTGTCTCGCCCAGAACGGCGGCGGTTCGATATCGATCATCCAGCGCGTCATCGTCGCGGTGCGATCGGTGTGGGTGACCTCGAACGGCGTATCGAGGATCGCGTCGTCGCCGATGCTGCCGGCATGGACATAGGTCTCGTGGGTGAGATCCATCAGGTTGTCGACCACCAGCCGGTAATCGCATTTGAGCGAGTAGAAGGTCCCGCCCTCGCCTTTCCATGTGTCGCCGTCGTTCCAGTGAAAATCGGGCATTTGCGCCGGATCGGCGAGGGCCGGATCGCCCGGCCAGACCCAGACCAGCCTGTGGCGCTCGACGACCGGATAGCTGCGCACGCAGGCGGACGGGTTGATCGTCTTCTGCGCCGGCATGTGGGTGCAGCGCCCGGCGGAATTGAACACCAGGCCATGATAGCCGCACACGACCTGGTCCCCGACCAGCCGCCCCATCGAGAGCGGCAGCAGCCGGTGCCAGCAGGCGTCCTCGAGCGCGGCGACGACCCCGTCGGCGCGGCGGTAGAGAACGAGGTCGCAGCCGCAGATCGTCCGCGCCGTCAAGGCGCGCTCGATCTCATGGCTCCAGGCGGCGGGATACCACGCGTTCAAGGGAAAGGGCTTGCCGCTCGCCATCGCTTTCCTCCCGCACCGGCTTCATGCCCGGGCTTCGCCGGATGCGGCGAATCTGCTCCAGATGCGGCGCCTCCGCAAGGACGCCCGCGCCTCGTCCGGCCGCTCAGGCCGCCCGCGGATGTCGCCCTCGCCGCCGCCAGAGCCAGAGCGCGGCGAGCGCGATCACGACGGCGCCGACCATCCCGGCATGGAGCTTGAAGCGTCCGCCGGGCCGGTCGATCCAGCCGAGCCAGGGCGAGGGGCCGGACTCGCCGGGACCGGGCAGCGCGAAGGCGATCAGCGTGTCGCCGGCCGGGACGCCGGCCTCGCCGTCGCCGCCGGCCGCGATCACGACATATTGGCGGCCCTGCCAGAGATAGCTGGTCGGGGTGGCGATCCCGGCCGCGGGCAGCTGCCCGGTCCAGAGCTCGGCGCCCGTCTTCGCGTCGAAGGCGCGCAGATAGTCGTCGAGCGCGGCGCCGATGAAGATAAGGCCGCTCGCGGTCGCGAGCGGGCCGCCGATAGTAGGCGTGCCGATGTGGCGGGCGAGGCCGAGCGGATTGAGCTCCTCGGTTGTGCCGAGCGGGACCTGCCACAGGATCTTGCGGCTCCCGAGGTCGAGCGCGGTCAGGACGCCCCAGGGCGGCGGATTGCAGGGCAGTCCGAGCGGCGAGACCAGAAGCTCGCGCTTCATGCCGTAGGGCGCGCCGCGCTGCGGCGAGACCTCCTTGCCGGGAAAGCGCTGCTTCATCGCGGCATAATCGGCGGCGGGGAAGAGGGTGACCCGGTGCACGAGGTTCGAGCTGTTGACATAGACCATGGCCTTGCCGCCATCGACGGCGAGGCCGCCCCAGTTCACGCCGCCGCCGGTGAACGGCATGACCAGCGTGCCTTGCAGGCTTGGCGGGGTGAAGCGGCCCTCGCCGCGCGCCGAGGCGATCGCCTTGGCGCACGCGCCGCGATCCCATGGCGTGAGCCCCCAGGCCTGATCGGGCGTGATGCGGTCGGGGCCGAGCGGGGGCAGATCCGCCGGGAACGGCTGCGTCGGCGACAGCGCCTCGCCATCGACGCCGCCCTGCGGCGCGGGGCGCTCCTCGACCGGCAGGACGGGCTTGCCGGTGTCGCGGTCGAGCACGAAGATGAGCCCCTGCTTCGTGCCCTGAATAACGACGTCGCGCGCCTTGCCGTCGACGGCGATGGTGGCGAGGGTCGGCTGGGCCGGGATGTCGTAATCCCAGACATTGTGGTGGACGAGCTGGAAGCTCCACGCCAGCGCGCCGGTGTCGGCCTTGAGCGCCACAACGGAATCGGCGCGGCGATCGTCGCCGGGGCGAAGGCCGCCGTAGAAATCCGGGCTCGGGCTGGTGGTCGGCAGGAAAATCAGGCCGCGCGCCTCGTCGATTGCGATCGGCGCCCAGACATTGGCGGCGCCGGTCGTCCGCCAGCCGTCGCCCCAGCTCGCCGCATCCGGGTCGTCGGCGCGCTCCGGGATCGGGTCCCAGGCCCAGCGCAGCGCGCCGGTCCGGACATCGAAGGCGCGCACGACGCCGCGCGGCGCGTCGACCCGCTGGTTGTCGTTGATCGACGAGCCCAGGATGACGAGGTCGCCGATCACCGCGGGGGGCGAAGTGAACTGGAACTCGCTCGGCCCGAGCAGCGGCTTGCCGGGATCGATGCGGACCACGCCATCCTGGCCGAAACCGGCGCATGGGCTCCCGTCCTTAAGATCGAGGGCGATCAGTCTGAGGTCCGCGGTCGCGGTCAGGATCCGCTCGGCGCATGCGCCCGCCGCCCCGGCGGGGCCGTGCCAGACCGCCACGCCGCGGCAGTTGAACAGGTTGGCGGGGCGATAATCGGTCTTGATTTTGGGGTCGTAGCGCCAAAGCTCTCGCCCCGCGCCGGGGTCGAGCGCGATCACCGCGTTGAATGGCGTGCAGGCGATGAGCTTGCCGCCGGCGAGGATCGGCGTGACCTCGAATTTCGAGTGCTTGAGCACGTCGGCGGCGCGGCTCGCGAGATCGCCGGTGTGGAAGGTCCAGGCCGGGATCAGCTCAGCGACATTCCCCGGCGTGATCTCGACGAGCGGCGCGAACCGGCTCCCGCCCTGATCGTAGCCGTAATATTCGGCGCCGCGCGGCTTGCGCGGCGAACGAAAGCGCGAGCAAAAAGCCGGCGAGCCGGCTGTACTCGACCAGGATCGCCGCGAGCTTGCGGGTCTTGCTCATCCCTCGGGCACGCCGGCCTTGCGCATGTCTTCGATGATCCGCTCGCGTCCCTTCAGGAAAACTGGATTGTCAGATTGAGCGCCGTCTCGATAGCGCCGCAGGGTGAACCCGGGATTGAGGGCAAGCCCGGCTTTGACCTCGGTTTTCGCCTCATCCAGCCGACCAAGCTTCGCTAGGGCAGCGGCATGATAAAAGCGTGCGGTCGGGTAGTTTGGGTTCAGCTCGATCGAGCGGCGATAGATGGCGAGCGCATCTTCGTAGGCGCCGAGATGCAGCTTCGCGAGAGCGATATACGCCACCCAGACATTGGCGTCGGTATCGCGCGGACTGACCCGCAGCGCTTCGAGTTCGTAGCGCTCGGTTTCCTCGGAATGACCCGAGACCAGCTTGGCGAGGCCAATTTGCGCATCGGCCGCAGCGAGGCTCGGGTTCAGAGCCAACGCTCTCCCAAGTTCTTCGATAGCTTGGGCCTCTCGGTTGGTTTGCACGAAGGACTCTCCCCGTCAAGAAGCGCGCCCAGGCGTTGTTCGGCGACTGCGACAGCACTCGACTAAGAGTCGTCTCGACTGAGGAGAGGTCTTCAGCCCGGTCGTCCACACGATAGCCTATGGCGAGCTGCGCATCAGCAGCAGCCTTGCCGAGCGTTGCGTCGAGATTGCCCGGATCAAGGGCCAAAGCGTGTTCGAAGAAACCGCGCGCGCGGGCGACGTCATCTGGGTTTCTCCCCTTGTTGAACCATGCCATGCCTTGAAAATAGAGATCCATCGAATCCGGGTTTGGCGTCCGCTCCGCGCGTCGAGCCTCATTGGTGATCAACTCGGCGCCCAATTGGCTGGCCAGACTGGCGACGATCTCGTCCTGCAGATCGAACAGATCGGCGAGAGGTTTGTCGAAACGCTCCGCCCAGAGATGACCTCCAGTCTCGGCGTCGATGAGCTGGGCGTTGACCCGAACGCGGTTCTGGTCACGTTGTACCGAACCTTCTAGCACGTAACGGACGCCCAGCTCCTTGCCGATCTCCCTCGCGTCGGCGTTTTTGCCCTTGAAGGCAAAGGCCGTGTTGCGCGCGATGACGAAGGAGCCGCTGAGCCGAGAAAGGTCCGTGGTGAGATTCTCGGTAATGCCGTCGGCGAAATAGTCTTGCGATGGGTCGCCGGAAAGATTGGTGAACGGCAGGACGACGATGGAGAGGTGCGCCGCTTCGGCCGGGGACGCCGATGCGATGGTCGCCGATCGGTTGGCGCCGACGAAATGCCAACCGGCGGCGCCAGCTGCGAGCAAGAGGGCGACTGCGAGAGCCGACAGCGCCAGCATTGAGCGCCTTCTCGGCGCCCTCGCCGCTGAGGGTTGCGCCGGCCCGCTGGGCGTCGCGACCCTCGCCCGCGCCGGCTTGCCAACGTCAAGCGAATAGACCCGGATCGGCTCAGCGATGTTCTTGAGCTCGGTCGGGCCGAGATCGGTGACCGCGAGATCGAGCCGCCCTTTGACTTGGCGATAGGCATCCTCCGAGAGACAGACCGCGCCGGGCTTGCAAATGCCTTCGAGCCGCGCGGCGATGTTGACGCCGTCGCCCATCAGGTCACCGTCGCTCTCCTCGACGACGTCGCCGAGATGAATACCGATTCGGAACTCGATGCGGCGTTCGGGCGGCAGGCCGGCGTTGCGCTCGATCAGGCCGTTCTGCACCTCGGTCGCGCAGCGCACCGCGTCGACCACGCTGCGAAACTCGATTAGGATTCCGTCGCCGGTGCGCTTGACCACGCGCCCGTGATTGGCGGCGATGGCGGGGTCGATCAGGTCGCTGCGCAGCCCCCGGAGGCGCAAGAGCGTGCGATCCTCGTCCGCGCCCGCGAGCCGGCTGTAGCCGACGGCGTCGGCGACCAGGATGGCGGCAATCTTGCGGCTCTCAGTCATGGCGCGCCCTCAGGCCGTCCAGACTTAGCACAACGCCGCGCCCGCGCGCTCCTGCCGGTTCGCCCGGAAGGGTCGGCGCAGCCATCGAATTGGGTGTGCGCATGGCGATCTGGCTCTCAGGATTTTCGAGCAATTGCTTCCGGAAAATCGAAGCTCGTGCTAGGGTGACCACCGCCATGACCACGCCGACCGACAGCGCCCATCCCCGACATTGCCGGCATATTCTCAAACGGCCGCAGCCGGGAAAAAGACGATTGCCCTCGCGAGTCGGCGCAAGTCCTTGAAAAGGCTCGATTCGGACAAGCCGATCCAAGACAATGCAAGGGTTTTCCTTGGATAGCCTTTGCTCCGCCTTGGCATGATTTTGCCCGATTTGGCTAAGTTTCGGGCCGGCTTGGAAAACGGCCCTGCTGACCGGGAGGAAACCTTTGGCCAGTCTGTTTGACCTGACCGGGCGCGTCGCGATCGTCACCGGCTCCTCGCGCGGCATCGGGCGGGCGATCGCCGAACGCCTCGCCGAGCACGGCGCGAGCGTCGTCATCTCGTCGCGCAAGGCCGAGGCCTGCGCCGAGACGGCCGCCGCCATCAATCGGGCGCTCGGCCGCGACGCGGCGAAGCCGATCGCCGCCAACATCTCGTCCAAGGAGGAGCTTCAGCATCTCGTCGACGAGACGATCGCCGCCCACGGCCGGATCGACATTCTCGTCTGCAACGCGGCTTCCAATCCCTATTACGGCGCGCTTGCCGGCATCTCGGACGATCAGTTCCGCAAGATCCTCGACAACAACGTGCTCGCCAATCACTGGCTGATCCAGATGGCCGCGCCAGGGATGATCGAACGCAAGGACGGCTCGGTCATCATCGTCTCGTCGATCGGCGGGCTCAAGGGCTCGAAGGTGATCGGCGCCTATAATATCTCCAAGGCGGCCGATCTTCAGCTGGCGCGCAATCTCGCGGTCGAATGGGGACGGCACAATGTGCGGGTGAATTGCATCGCCCCTGGGCTCGTCCGGACTGACTTTGCGCGCGCCTTATGGGAAAACCCCGAGACGCTGAAGGCGGTCACCGCGACGACGCCGCTCGGGCGGATCGGCGAAGCGGACGAGATCGCCGGCGCCGCAGTCTATCTCGCCTCGAGAGCCGGTTCGTTCACGACCGGACAGGTCATCGTCGTCGATGGCGGCGCGACGATCGCCGGCTGAAGCGGCGCAACCCCGAAGGCAAGAGCCGAGCGATGGACCGAGCAGCGCATGTCGAACTTGAACCGGCGGAGGCCGCGTTTTCCGCGTTCGAGGCGATTCCAGGCGCGCTCGACGCCGGAGTCCTGGTTGTCTGCGATCACGCCGCCAACGCCATTCCTCCGGGTTACGGGACGCTTGGACTGCCGCGCGAGGCGCTCGAGCGGCACATCGCCTACGACATCGGCGCCGCGGACGTGACCCGCGCGCTCGCGGCCGAGCTCGGCGCGCCGGCCGTGCTGTCGACCTTTTCTCGCCTGATCATCGACCCCAATCGGGGCTTGGACGATCCGACTCTCGTGATGCGCTTTTCCGACGGCGCGATCGTGCCGGGAAACGCCGGCGCCGATGCGGCTGAGATCGCCCGCCGGAGCGCGCGCTTCTGGGCGCCGTACCGGGAGGAGATCGCGGCGACGGTCGATGCGATGCTCGCGACCGGCGAGCCGCCGGCCATCGTCTCGATCCATTCGTTCACCGCCGTCATGCGCGGGGCGGCGCGACCGTGGAAGGTCGGGATCTTATGGGACCGCGACGGGCGGCTTCCGCAGCCGCTGATCGAGGCGCTGGCCGCCGAGCCGGACCTGTCCGCCGAGGAGGTCGGCGACAACGAGCCCTATGACGGAGCTCTTGCCGGCGACACCATCGACGCGATCGCGACCTCGCGCGGATTGGCCAACGCGCTGATCGAGATCCGGCAGGATCTCATCGCCGACACGGCGGACGCGCATTCCTGGGCCGAGCGCTTCGCCCGCCTGCTGCGGCCGATCCTCGCCGACGGCAAAAGACGAGCGCCGGCCGATCTGGGCAGCCGGACGGGGAGGAGTGCGCATGGCCGGGGAAAACCCGCCCGCCCAACTTGACGCGCACCGACGTTCGGCGCGATCCGTCACCACCCAGCAAACGCGCGAGACCTTTGGAATGGATATGGCGAAAACAAACGAGACGACAAAGACCGGGACAAGCGAGGTCAACGCCGGCCACCTGCGCGCGTTCGTCGAGCGGATCGAGCGGCTCGAAGAGGAGAAGAAGGCGCTCACGGGCGACATCAAGGACGTCTACGGCGAGGCCAAAGCCAACGGCTTCGACGTCAAGATCATGCGAAAAATCGTCTCGATCCGGAAGCAGGACCGCGACAGCCGAATCGAAGAGGAGACAATTCTCGACCTCTATCTGGCCGCGCTCGGGATGAATTGATCCCGTCAACGGACTTTGGCGGCGCGCCGGTCGGTGCAGCGCGGGTTGCAATCGACGGCGATCATGCCACTATGGACGGCCCGATCAATCGACGGTGGGACAATGTAATGATCAAGCAACGGTCGCAGGGCGATCGCCGGCGACAAAATGTGCAATCAGTATATGCTGCGTTGTCTTTTGCCGCTTTTCTCTTTGCGGCGTCGGGAAGCTTCGCCAATGAGGTCTCGCCGCTGACGATTGAACAGCCGTCCAAACAACCAATTGTCCTTACCCAAGGATACTCTACGACAATTCATAGTGAGCGGCCGTTTGGAAAGATTTCCATTACAAATCCCGAAATTGTCGATCTCGTCCTGCGGACCGACAAGAGCGCGGTCCTTATTCCCCAGCATTTGGGGCGGACGAATGTCGATTTTCTTGACGATCATGGCAGCGTAATCAGCAGCGTCGATGTCGTCGTGGTCCGGCAGAGCACGACGGACCGGGTCGTCGTCTATGATCATCCCACCCTGGGGGCCTTTTCCTCGTATCATTGCGGATCGCTAGGCTGCGAACATTTCGAGGAAATACCGACCAAGGAACAAGCGTTGTCGCCCGGCGCGCCTGGAGAACAAGCCCTCGCGCCCAACATGCCCGGAGATAACGGTCCGGCGCCCTTGCCTGGAGATAACGGACCGGCGCCCGGCATGTCGGGAGACAACGGTCAACTCCTCGTACCCCCTCCTCAGTGAACGGATATTTCTGAACTAACTCGGGTCACTGGCAGTCGACGCTTCCGCACGGTTCACCGTTCGCAGAGCGCTCAATGAACTTGGTGCTGTCATTGAGCAGCTTTATGTTGTTGAGCGTTGTCTGATTGTTCGGGTCGAGCCTCAGCGCCGACTGAAACTTGGCGCGCGCGGCTTTGAGGTCGCCGCGCAGCATGTAGGAGTAGCCTTCGTTGTTCAGAAGCCTGACGGTCACGCCCTCGAGCTTGGCCGCGGCTGCGTAGGCTTGATCCGCGAGGTCGAATCGCCCCAGTCGGTCGTAACTCGCCGCCAATCCGATCCATGCGGTCACGTCGTTTGGCGACTTTTCAACCGCGTCCTGGAAATACTGCTGCGATAGGCCAAAATTGCCCTCATAAAAACGCTGGATGCCGAGTCTCGCCGGCTGATCCGAGGGATAATACTTGACGTCGCCCGGGTTCTGACCAGTGGCCGGATTGGGGACCGGCGTCGGCGTCAGCCCAGTCTGGTCGCACCCGGCGGCCAGCAGCGCCAGGAATATCAACAGGATCAATCGACGCACGGACCCGAAGCCGACGCGGACACAATCTGCACTCTTCGATCCCTGCATACTGGTGACGAGTTTATCCTCATTCCGGCTTTTTTCGCCGGTCCGGTCCGAATCGATGCGCCGGCAACCGCCGGCGTCAGAATCGCTCAAGCCGGACCCAGCCCAACCAACATCGTGCTCGGACTTATTCGTGCGAATTGGGACGTTTCAATGGGTCAGGCGGAAAAAACCAAACAAGCCCTGCCGCCTTCCGCTCGCCGCAGGAATCTCGTGTCGCCGCCTCCCATCCGCGAATGGGCAAGGTGCATGCGGCGGGCTTTTGACTACGTCACGACCTCCTACGCGCGGCCGTTTCCTAAGGGACCATAAGTCGCAGCAGTTTGAGAATAACAGGGAGAAGAACAATCATCAAGATTACCGGGAAAATACCCAGCGCCAGCGGAATAACCATTTTAACCGGCAGTTCATTTGCCTTCTTTTCAGCCAGCAACATTCTCCTGGCACGCATGTCTTCGCTGAATTCACGCAGCGTCGTCGCGACGTCGCCGCCGAGCTCTACAGAATGCCGCAGCACGGCGACGAAGGACGAGGCCTCGTCCAAGCCGAGCCGGTCCGCGAACGAGGCCAGGGCGTCGACAGAGCTTCTACCGGCGCGCATTTCGGCCCCCATCATCTCGATATTGCGGCCAAGCGCCCGGCTTCGTTTGCCCAGGCGGTCCCGAATTCGCTCGAACGAGGCCTCCACAGTCAGGCCTGCGGTCACGCAAACGGTCAGCAGGTCCAGGAGGTCCGGGAAATTGAGGCGGTACTCCCCGATCTGCTTGGACTGGCGATGAGCGAGATAGGCGTCGGGTCCGAGCACTCCGACTCCCGCCGACGCCGCGGCGACCAGCACGAACTCGAGCGTCGAAAGATTTGGCAGGAGCAACGCGGAAGCCAACAGCACAATCGACGGCGTCACAATCGCGGCGCATACGCGGGCAAAGACGTAGAAGCGGACAGCGTCCGGGCTGAAATATCCCGCGCGCACCAATTTCAATCGCAACTCTTGCCTGAATCCCTGTCCAATTCGAAAACGGTCTTCGGTAAAGTGCTGCGCGACCAAGGCGCCGATGCCGTCGCCGGAGGCGCCCGTCAGGGCTTCCGTGATCCTCGCGCCGACAGCGGGCAGCCGTCGCTGCAGCCGATTGCGGCTCGTGACCAGCTGACCGACGGCGAAAGCAATCCCGGCAACCGCCATGAATGCGGCCGAGGCGAATGCAACAAGTAAAAGGTCCATGTGGCCGGCCTAGATTTTGAAATTTACCATTCGGTAGATGATAAGGTTGGAGGCAACCAGCGATATCGACGCGTAAACCAGAGCGGGAACAAGGATCGGGCTCTCGGCCAACTCGCCAAAATAATCCCTGGAAAGCAGTCGAATGGCGCCATAAAGCAAAAACGGCATGGCGGTGAGAAACCAGGCCGATAGTCGGCCTTCGGCGCTCAATGCCTTGACTTTGAGCTCGAGGGTGCTGCGCTGACGCATGAGGGTCGCGAGCCGGGCGAGCACCTCGGCGAGGTTGCCGCCGGTCTGGCTTTGCACGCTCACAGCGGTGACCAGGAACAGCAAATCATCCTGGCCGACCCGGCGATGCATGTTGACGACGGCCGTCGTTACGTCCTGGCCGAACCCAATTTCCTCGGCCGTCATGGCCAACTCACCCGCGATTGGGTCGCGCATTTCTCTGGCGGCGAGGCCGATCGCGCTCACAAATGGATGGCCGATCCGCAGGCTGCGCACGATAATGCTCAACGCGTCAGGCAACTGGGCAGTGAAGCGATCGATCCGCCTTCGGCGAACGATCGATAAGTAAAGGACGACAGCCAGGGGTCCCACAACCACGCCGGTGGCGGCCCCCGGATGGGACAGGAACGGCGATAGCGCCAAAGCGACTGCGGCCCCAAGCGAGGCCGTCCAGAGACCGAGCGTGAACAGAGAAATTTTCACGCCCGTCTGGGCCAGGAATTCGTTCAGCCTGGCGAGCCTCGGGTGATCGAAATTTGCAAGTCCACGCTCCTGGCGGAGAATGTCGACGGGCTCGCTCGCCGCGCGCCCAGCGCTCAACGCCAGTCGCCGCTTGAGGGTCGCGCCGCGGCGCTGAGCGCCGGCAATCAGCCAGTAGAGAGCGTGGACCGCGAAGATGACCGCAGCGAACACGACGCCAAAGATGATCCAGAGATCGCTCATCGTTCCGACTCACAAGTTCCGCGCCGGGTCGAAGCAGCTCGTCGCGACCTCGATCCCATACGCCTTGAGGTCGGAAAGAAAGCGCGGCCGTAGCCCCGTCGCCTTGAAACTTCCATGTAGCGTTCCCGCGCCGTCCGTGAAATCCTTCACGAACTTGAAGATCTCGTGCATCTGGATGACTTCGCCCTCCATGCCGGTGATCTCGCTCACGCTGGTCAAACGGCGGGCGCCGTCGGGAAGTCTCTGCACCTGGATCACGAGGGTTATCGCGGAGGCGATCTGGCTGCGGATGGCGTTCAGGGTCATTGGCGTTCCCGCCATGCCGACCATTTGCTCGAGCCGCTTTAGCGCGTCGCGAGGGGAGTTGGCGTGAATGGTCGTCATCGAACCTTCGTGACCCGTGTTCATCGCCTGCAGCATGTCGAACGCCTCTTCGCCGCGACACTCGCCGACGATGATGCGATCGGGCCGCATTCTCAGCGCGTTGCGAACAAGGTCGCGTTGCCGGACCTCGCCCTTGCCTTCGATGTTGGCCGGCCGGGTCTCCAAGCGGCCGACGTGGGGCTGCTGGAGCTGCAGCTCCGCCGCATCCTCGATCGTGATGAGGCGCTCGCGGTTGGGAATGAAATTGGACAGCGCGTTGAGCATCGTCGTCTTGCCGCTGCCGGTGCCGCCGGCGATGATCGTCGAAACCTTGCCGGCGACCGCAGCCGCAAGAACCTCCGCGATCGCTGGCCGCAAGGTCCCGACCTCGATCAACCGGTCCATGTCAAGGGTGCGCTCGGCGAATTTTCGAATCGAAATCAGCGGGCCATCGACTGCGATCGGCCGGACCGCGACATTGACGCGCGAGCCGTCCCGCAAACGAGCGTCGACCATGGGCGAGGATTCATCGACCCGACGCCCGATCGCCGAGACGATCCGGTTGACGATGCGCAGGAGGTGCGCTTCGTCCTTAAAATGGACCTTGGTTTCTTGCAGCTGGCCGAAGCGTTCGACGTAGCAACGCTTGTGGGTGTTGATGAGAATGTCGGTGACCGTAGGGTCCTTCAGCAAGGGTTCGATAGGACCATAGCCGGTCATCTCGGCGATGATCTCACTGGCGAAAATCTCGAGCTCCTTTTGATTGAGGGACAGGCTCTCGCGTCGAACATGTTCGGCGACATAGGTTCGAACCTGTTTCGCCAGTTCCTCGGGCGGCATCTTTTCCAGCGCTGTCAGATTGAACTCGTCGATGATGCGTTCGTGCAACTTGAGTTTCTCGTCGAGCAGTCCTGGCCGGCGCGCGATCAAATCGGCATAAAAGTCGTCCTTCTGCGCCGGCGGCGCCTCCGGACGCGCATCCCGGACTTCCCGATCGCTTTCGCCGCCGTTCTTGCTGCTGAGAAATCCCATGGCCATTTTCCGATCAACTGACATATCACCGAAAACCGTCGCCGAGGCAGCGCAGACGCCTAAAGTCGCCTTGGCGCGGCGGATTTCAGCGCCACGCAATAATCCGCAATTGCTGCAATGTCCTTGACCGCCTTGTCCGACGGATAGGCGATGGTCATTGGCGTGCCGAGGTTCACGCACTCAAGCGCGACGCGGCTGTTTCTCACAAACAGGCGCTTTTCGTCGCCAAGAATCCGCGCAACGTGATCGGCCCGCGCCACCTTGCCCAGGAGGCCAAAGTCGCATCGGTTGACCACGGCTCGCTTGTCGGCGGTGATCGACGCCTCCGCGCGCAAGGCGCGAAGCGTCTCCTCGATTTGCCGCAAGCCAGGAATCGTATTGAGTCCGCTGACGAGAATTCCCTTCGACGCCGCGAGCAGCGGAATTGTCCACGAATGCACCGAAAGCGGCAGGTCGACGACGATGTAAGCGTACCGATCCGCCATGCGATCGAACAATGCGGACAGGGCCTCGACCTCGAGATCGCGAGTACGAAATCGGTTGCGGCTCGCGGCAAAGACGTCGAGCCCGCTTGGATGGCGGCTGATGAAGGCGCTCAGCAACTGATCGTCCAGACGCCCCGGCGCAGCGACGATCTCGTCCAGCTGAAACTTGGGCGCGATATCGAGGTAGTCGCAGACGTGGCTGGACTGGAAGTCAAGATCGACGAGGGCCACCTTGGCGTCTTTTGTCGACTTGCCCCTCACAAGATGGATGGCGGTTTCGATCGCAAGCGTCGAATTGCCGACTCCCCCCGCGCTGGGAACAAACGAGACAACGACCGGCGATTCAACCGCGGGATCGCTTCGTGCAGGCGCTCCCACGCGCCTGACTATTTCGAGAATTTCCTGTGGGAGTCCGGCTTCGGGCACCCAGTCGGCGTTTCCCGTCTGAACGAGCCGCTTGTAATCGCGGGCGGAAATGTCGCCGCCAATGACAATGAAGAATATGTTTCGTGGGCGCCGGCTGACGACGTCGATCAGATCGGGGACGTTTGCAATCTCGGGCGCTGTGATCAGGACAACCGCGGAGCGTTCCACGCCATCGATCGTTGTTTCATCGATGTCTTCAAGGCTGGAAACCCGCCTGAGGTCGGGGATCGCCGATTTGAGTTTCCCCTCGATCTCGTCGGCTCTGCCGTTGTCGTCTCCTTGCATCAGGTAAATCGTCATCGACTCACCGCCGAAATCCGGGCGCCACGCCCGATGACGAAACGACGAATCGGACAAATGCGATCGAGCGGGCCGCGGGGAAGGAAGCCGCGGATTACGGGGACGATTGAATTGCCTGGTTCTCGGTCGGCCGCGTCAGGCATGAGCTCCTTTCCGATCAATTTCAGCTAACGGTAGAGCTGGACGAGATTGAAGATCTTGACGTTATCGGCCGAACTCACCAACCCGGTGATTTCGCCATAGATATTGCCATCCTTAAGTGCGCTGTAAGGCTGGGTCATGAAAAACCTGCCGAACGCCGCCACCGGCGTCTTCGAAGACACGCCGGCTCCGGCGATATTCCCGAGAGCGGTTTGAGCAAGGCAATTGATGATTGGCGCGATCAGATTGCGGCGATCGACCCCCCCTGTCGTGGTGTCGACGCCGGCGACGCCGCTCGCCTTGGCGCAAAACGGGGCGCCGCTCTCGGTCTGGAACTCACCGGGCGGGGCCGTGGCGCCTTGCAGGTCTGACTGGCCGTTGCTCGCCCAGCCGTTTCGTCCCGACCAGTCGGCGATGCCCCCCGCGCCTGCTCCCACGTCGATTTCGTATCGGTAGACTTGGTAGCGGCTTACCGTTGTCTGCTCCGGGGTTCCGCACACGCCGCCAAGCGCAGTCCCTACGGCGGCGGCTGGCGGGCCGCGCGGATGATTGATGGCCCAATAGTTGGCGCAATCCCACTCGCCATTGCCCTCGGCGCCGCCAAGGTTCGGAAACGAGATGTCCTCCGGCAATCCGCTGGTCGTCCATTCAACTGTCAGGCCATCTCCTGCTTCGGTCCCGCTCGCCTGGGTGGCGAGTGTGATCGTCGAGCCGGCAGAACCGGACACAGTGGCGGGATTGTCCGAGGCGCTCGCAATGTAACCCGCGGCGTCGACGATCGGCTCGCCGCTCGTGACGCCGATTGTGCTCTCCACGTCAGTCAAGATGGTTGAATTCTGGGTGACCGTGCCAACGGTTCTGTCTGATGGGTACGTGTAATATTCGGTTGAGGCGCTGGCCGGGGCGGCGCTGCACCAGTTGACCGCGTTCGACTTATGTCCCGGAAGATAACCCTTTCGCACGTTGACCGCGGGAGCGTCGGCGCTGGAAACGGCGAGCGGCGGGTCCTGGTCATAGATGTCAAACCGGGCGTCCAAATATTGCTCGACGGGGTTCTTGGCGCCAATCGCGAGGCTGACGCCGGCATCGCTGTAACAGGCGCCGCTCACGCCTGCGATGTTAGCGGCCACGCAAGCGGAGTCCGCGCAGCCGTCGGCGGTGTTCAGCAAACCGAAGTGGCCAGGGCCGACGCCGTTTCGGCTAAGCTTGAACTGGCGCCGCAAAATCGCCGGGTTGCCGAGCGCCGTGTAGAGGGCCGCCGTCGCTTGCGCGTCGGTCATAGATCCCGATCCGGCTTCATAGGGGTTGCAGACGAAGATCGGCGTGACCGAACAGACGCTCGTTCCCGCAAAGCCGGCGACCGCGTCGGCGCCGACCGCGAATGCGCTGGTCGGAACACCTGCCAAGAACGTCGCCGGAAGAATGGTTGCCCAGGTCTGCGGCGTGACTTTGACAGCCACGTATTTCGCGTCGGAATCCCCGGTCGCTCCAGCGCCGCCGATCCCCTCGCTCGCTTCGGCAAGACTGGAATAGAAGGCGTAGGTGTAGGTCAGCGTCGGTGACGATCCGAGGCCGACCACCGTATTGGCCGATTTCGTCGATGCATAGGCGTTCGCCATTGCGGAGATCGCGCGTGCTTCGGCGCCCACCCCCTTGTTGAGTTCGCGAGCGCCGGCGAGCGCTAGGCTGTCGGAGGCTGCCTGCATCTGCGTCTGCAAGCTCATGCGGCGCGAGGCATCGAGGGCGAGGAGGGCAAAGCCGACAAGGACCGGCAGCATGACGGCGACATAGGGCGCCATCAAACCGTTCGTATCGCCCCACAACGCATACACCCGCTGTAACAGGCGATCTCTAACCCTCGTCGGTATGGCCCGCGGGGCCGCGGTCTGCTTCGCTGCTTGTCGGAGGCCCAGTGTCCGGTTGCATTCCGCCATCTCGACAGCGCGCCTCTTCCGAACAGCGCTAATTGGCGGCTGAAGCCGACAAGGCTTCGCCCGTTATCGTTGTTGTGACCTGTGGGATATCGATTGAAGCAAACGGCAGAAAGAAGAACTTGAACGGCAGCTTGGTCTTGGACGAGGCGGCATTGAGCGAAACCGCAATCGTCGGAACCGGTCCCGCGCTCCGGCCGGCGTAACCAAGGCCAGTCTGCGCATAAACGACGGTCACGTATTGCGGGGCGATCGGCGGAAAGATATTGCACATCCCGGCGAAATATTCGGAGGCGGGAGGTGTGCAAGTCTCCTTTCCGGCTCGCCCGTAGACAATGAGTTCCCATGGCTGCCGCCGAATACGAGCCCATGCCGTCGCAAGCGCCGCTCACGCAAACGCAGGCCGCCGCGCCGCCATCGCAAGAGACGGTGAAATCGGGCATCGGGCTTCCCGACGCGACGCTCGAACTCAGCACATTGTCTGGAATGGAATTGAGGCCGGACGCTACTGGATCCGATACCGCCGCAATGCGCGCGCCGATCTCGGCAGCCTTGGCTGCGGCGTTCCACTGGTAGAGAGCATTCATGAAATCGACGCCCCCGAAAAGAAATGTGATCAGGATCGGGAGGATGATCGCGACCTCGACCAGTGGACCGCCGTCCTCGTCTCGAATCAGTTGCGCGATGAACGAGGACATGCTCATCAACCCGGGCCCAGGAACCGCTCCTGATGGGAAAAAGACAGCAGCGGCGCCTTCAGACCGAGAGTCGAGAACAGCCCAAGCGAAGGATCGGCGAAGCTGGTTGCGACATCGATGATCATCATGCTTGCCGAGCCGTCAGCGTAGCGGTCGTCGTGGAGTGCGGCGCTCGGAAGGCAGGTGATCGTGACGTCGGCCGCGTTCCAGCCCCTGACCCGAGCGTAGCCGCCGTCCGCAAGCTGGGCGGTGGTCGCAATGTTCGCCGCCTCCGCCGCGTAGAGGACGCCGTTCAGATCCTTCTGGGCGCACGGATCGCTGTTGCCATTGGTGAGTTCGATTCGGGTCATGTAACGCGCGGCGTCGCGCAGACCTGCGACGACAAGCTGCTGATTGTAGAAAAACCAAGAGAACTCGAACACGCCGAGAAAGAGCACGACCAACATTGGGGTGACGATCGTCGCCTCGACGAGCGCAGATCCATCGCTATCCGCCCAAAGCGATTTGAACCTCGCGAGCAAGCGGGCCGGCGCCATCCTGCGGACCGTTCCACTGGTCATTGCGGGGGCGGCGAGGCGGATGGGGCGCTCGCCATTCCGGGCCCCGTCGATCCGCTATTCATTCCGCTCAACCCACTCGGTCCGCCGGACCCGCCATACCCTGGCGACTGGGCGCCGCTTTCGCTCGCGCCGCCGCTTTCATAGCGCTTGACGACATTGGCCATCCGCGCGCCGTCCGCAGGGATGTTGGTGTTGTTGGCGTATCGCGGCCAGGGCGTCGCCGTCTGAAGCGCGGTATTCGCAGCCAGGGAATCGCCTCCGGATGTGGCCACCATGATGCTCCGCTGTTGATAATCGGCGAACGGAGCGTCGAAAGCCTGGGTTGAGGCGCAGCCGGAAAGCGCGATCTGCAGGCCTAGGCCGACGATCGCGAGACCGCTGCGGATGAACCGGCGCTCAACTGTCGCCGGTGTTGTCGACAGAATCCACATCGTCGTCATTGAGCGCCGAGGATGTGGCCGTACGGCCCCTGGAGGCCTCCGCCGCTGGTCACATAATCGGTGTATCTCTTCTGCCGCTCGGTATCGCCCATCAGGAACAGGTCGATGTCATTGGCCTCAAGCGACGAGTCGAATGGCGTCGCGAGGTGCTGGTTCGGGCGCACTGGCCTTACGAGATGCGGCGAGACAATAATGACAAGGTCCGTCTGGTTCTTCTGGAAGTCGGTGGAGCGAAAAAGCGCGCCGAGGATCGGCAGGTTGCCGACCCAGGGCAGTTGGTTGATGGTGTTGGAAGATTGCGCCTGGAGCAGACCGGCGATGGCGAAGCTTTGTCCGTCCCGCAGTTCGACGGCGGTGTGGGCCCTGCGCTCGGTCAGGGACGGGACCGTGGTGCCATTGATGTTGAGGCTGTTGGCGGTGTTGACCTCGGTCACCGACGGGTTCAGCTGCAGGTTGATTATGCCGTTGTTGAGCACGGTGGGAGTGAAATCGAGGCCCACGCCGTATTGCTTCCATTCGATCGAGACGTTCGGCGTGTAGTTGACCCCGACCCCAAGCGTGCCGTTGGTCGCATTCGTGCCCTCGACGACGGGAATGGGAATTTCGCCGCCGGCGAGGAAGGTCGCCTTCTCTCCCGACAGCGCGACGAGATCGGGTTCGGCCAGGCTCCTGACGAGACCTTTTTCCTCGAGCGCGGAAAGGAGCAGGTTGATGCTGACGCCATGCGTATTGACGACATTGGCCAGCAGAACGCCGAAAGAGGACTCTGTCGAGCCCGAACCGGGAAAGACCCCGCTGTTGTTTGCCGCCGTCGTCGGAGCCCCGCCAAGCCCGGTCGCAAAGCTGATGCTGTGGCTCTTGCCGAACCAGTTGATGCCAAGGTCGCGCCCCGCATTGCGGTCAACTTCGAGAATGCGCACCTTCAGCATCACTTGCTGCGAGGGCGCCACCTTCATTGCGTCGATGACCGGCGCGTCCTGCGACAGTCCTTTCGCAACTTGGACCGCGCGAGCGGCCGCGACTGCGTCAGTCGCCTCGCCGCTAAGAACAACCTCGCCGTTCGCGCTGGTGACATTGATGTCCCTGCCGCCGGTCGAGGCCGCGATCTTGTTTTGCAGCGAGCTTGTGTCGGGCGCTACCTCCAGGTCGATGACCGACACCAGGCGCCGCTGCTGATCAAATACGGAAATGTTCGTCGCGCCGACCTTTTTCCCCTGGACGTAGAGCATCGATTCGGTGATCGGCAACACGTCCGCGATCTCGGGCGCGCCAATGACCGCCGTCGAGAACGGACCGGAAAAACAAAGCGTACGCGACTTGTAGAGCGTCACTTTGATCTCGCTCACCTGCTGTTTTATCGAGTGGCAGGGACCGCCTTTCTCCGCCAGGGCGGGACTTGCGGTCCACAACAGGCCGGCGCCGATGGCGGCCGCGCCTGCGGCCCGGAAACTCCCCGCCCAGCCATAGCTGCCCGACCCCGCGATGCGCCGACTAACGATCCTCGACGAGCCCGAGGATTTCCGCTCCTGTCCAGACACCCGGTCATCTCTCATCTCGCCTCCCGTGGCACTTCGTATTGTTCGCTTCTGACGGATCTCACGACAGTGACCTTCCGAGTCGTGGGTTCGCTCGGAGGCGGCGGGGGCGCGCGAACGGCGGCCGGCGGCTGCGGCACGTACGACACCTGTGAAACAGTCGGCGGTGGGCTCGGACTTACCGCAACCGTAGGCTCTTGCGGGGCTTCGCCGCCGAAGAGGTCGCGATCGGTGACCTTGGCGTCAGGGGCGATCGCCACTTCCGCCGGCTGCCGCAAAATCAGCGATAGCTTGCCGACATTGGTCGCCAGCAAGATCCTCAACGCCTGGTCGGGGCTCGCCTCGACGGTGACCGCCTTGGCGACCGTCGGGCGTTCCTGGCGCTCGCCGGCCATTTGATCGATCGCGAGCACCTTCACGTGCTGCAAGATCACTTCGGCGAAATCCTGCGGGCCGTTGCTGTTGTTGGTTCGCGTAAGGACGACATCGACGAAGTCGCCGGGAAAGATGAACCCTGCTACCCCCCGAACATCGTCGACCGCGACGGTCACCGCGCGCTTGCCTCTCTCGATCACCGTCGACAACGAGGCTCTCTGGTTCGGGGCGCTTACTTTCGAAGCGATAATCGGCTCATCCCCGACAAAGGGTGAGGTGACGATCCGTCTGCCGTCCCTGGTCAGTTCGGCGAAGTTCTTGAATGCGCCTTGCGGCCTCGATTTCGCCGGCCAGGCAATCTCCTTGACGTCGTCCGCGGCGATAGGAACTCCAAAGGCAAGCGCCCGGTTCGCAACGACGATTGAGGCCGTTTGATCAGCATCCGTGCGCTCGGAATGGCTCTGCAGCCAGCTTCGAGCAAGAAACGCCGCGATCGCGCCAAGAATAACCGCGACCACAAAGATCGCAAGATTGGTGCTCCGGCCCATCACTTTGGCGCCCCCTGCCTTAAAGGAACATGTTGCTCCCGAAGTTATTCCTGCGGCCTATTACTTATATTCATACGTGTGTCAACGCGCTCGCACATAGTAGCCGCACAATGGCCAAATTTTGCAACGCGATGACAAAATACAGTCTTACGTCGCTGAAGAATCCCATAGCGTAATTCGCCGGGTCCCTGCCGTTTTTTATTGCATGGATAGCAGTCGATTTCTGCCTTACTCAGAGGTACTTTCTGTGGATAAGTATGTCAACTGCTGGCGCCTGCAGAATTCGATTCGACAAATCCCAGCGCGGGACAGCTTTGCTGTCGGCTCTAGAACAGGCTCGGTTGGTGACATCCGGCGCTGAGAGTCAAAGCCCGACGCGAGTGCGGATTACCCGGGACGATTGAGGAATTTGTGCAGGCGGAAAGACGCAAATCATTGCGGCGTGGCGCTGCGCGGCCTCGCACGTCGGCGCTGATTAGCCTCGCGCGATGGTCAAAACCACATTTCTGGAATTCGTAGTCTATGACGCACGCGGTTTTCGGTCGGTATTGACGTGGCCCTTCCCCAACGGATAATTGGAAGGTCTCGGCAGTAAGCGGCCTTCGCGCAGCGTAAGTTCGTCTCTACTTGATCCAATTGTAAGTCAGGCGGGTGCGGCCATGTCCAAAGCATTGAAGATTTTCGGTCGTTTTCTCAAGGACGAGAACGGCGCCGCCCTGATAGAATACACCGTATTGCTTGGAATCCTCTTGATCGCGGTCATTGCTACGATCGGTCTGGTTGGGACGTGGGTTTCGAAGCAGTGGCTGGCCTTGGATAAGGCCCTGTCGCCCTGATCGCGCCGATGGAAGGCGAGAGCTGCTCGGCCGCCGAAACCCCGAACCTTTAGCTGTGGGGACGGATAAGACCCAGAGCAAACACCCCGATAAGCGCTCCGGCCAATGACGGCGCCAGAGGAATCCGAAGTCCGGCGGAGGTGCGCCTTGCCGCGGCAAAGCCGAACCTGGCGGCAAGATAATATAGCAAGGTGAATATCAGGAGCAGAATGACGAATGGCGCGGCGAGCCATGGCCCAGTCCACAGGAAGGCCACCGTCAGCAGTTTAAGGTCCCCCCCGCCGATGTGTTGAACCGAATAGGCGTATAGGCCGGCGGCGAGCATCACGAGCGCGAAGGCAAAATTCCATTGCATGTAAACCCACGCCCCCGAGACGAGGGCGTAGACGACGTAGAGACAGGCCAGGATCACGACCAGTTCGTTTCGGACCTTGAATTCCCGCAAATCGGTCAGGGCTACCCAGAACAAAGTCAGCGCGGTCAGGACCAAAATCCATAGCGAGACAACCGGATAAACCGTCATTGAATTCGACCGATCGAGCTTCGCTCTCGGCAGTGAAGGAAGGCCAAGTCCCGGACCCGCAGTTGCTCGAACGCAGCGGCGTCTGTCGCTAGAGACGGCAGGGGAATCAAGTCAGCGCAACGTTCGATTCATCTGATCAATCAGACGGCAGGCAAGGCGAGTAACGCGCCATGCAGCGATAGGCGAGCCAGCGCTCGAGCCCTAAACCGCCATCGCCTCCAGCGCCCAAACCCACCGCCGGGCCGAAGCCGTCGCGGCCGGAAAGCCGAACGTCTCAGGCGGCTTGTTCGATCTCGCTCCCTGCTCCCTGGGGCCCGGCGGACTTCACGGCTCGACTTTGACCCTTCAGGAGCTGGGCCTCGACTGCTTTCAAGGCGTCGATCTCATTCGACTTTTGGACCGCTGCGATCTCGCGCACCATCCGGTCGAGAGCCGCCTCATACAGCTGCCGCTCCGAGTACGACTGCTCCGGCTGCGCCTCCGAACGGTAGAGGTCGCGCACCACTTCAGCGATCGCGTTGATGTCGCCCGAATTGATTTTGGTTTCGTACTCCTGCGCACGACGCGACCACATGGTGCGTTTCACACGGGCGCGTCCGGTCAGAACCTCAAGCGAGCGCCTCGCTGTGTCAGGATCGGATATCTTCCGCATCCCGACCCCTGAAACTTTGGAGGTCGGAACGCGCAGCGTCAGCTTGTCCTTTGAAAAGCTGATAACGAACAGCTCAAGCCTGAAGCCTGCAACCTCTTGCTCTTCGATCGCGACAATTTGTCCAACGCCATGAGCCGGATAAACAACAAACTCATTGAGCTTGAACCCTTGACGCTGGCCGGCAGGCTTAACCGATTTGGAGACTGCCTCCTCCGGCCCGCCCGCCTTTTGGCCCTTGACCGGCGGCGTGGCCAGTTTCGCCAGAGAAGCGGATTCGGACGAATTGGCAGGAGTGTGAACGCCCTGGCCAGGACCCGGCCCGGCGACAGCGGTCACGGTTCTCTCGGGCGCCGGTCGAGCTTCCAAAGTTCGACTCTCAAGCGCCAACCTCGCTTCCGCCTCTTTTGCTCGCGCACGCGCCGCAGCCGCCTTGACGGTCGCGCTTTTCGCGCCTTTGTTCAGGGTCTTCGACGCCGCCGGCTTCCTCGCGGAAGCGGCTTTTGCAAGCCTTTTCGCAGAGCCGCGAGCGCCGGATGCAGTTCCGGCGGCGGGGCTCTTCCTCTTTCGCTTCGAAGGTTTCGCTGCAATTTCTTTCATCTTTGCTCGAATGGCTTTCGACGCGGCCCTTGCGCTCGAGGCCGGCTTGCTCTTGCCAGCCCGACTTCGGACCTTGGACGAGGACGCGACCTTAGAGATGCGCTTGGACGCCGGTTTCGCGCTCGAGGCGGGCCTTGTTTTCTTCGTCTTTGATTTTGTTGTCTTCTTCGACTTATTACGCGCCGCCATCGTCAAACTCTCCACGCGCGACCGCTCCCGCATACGCTGAAAAGCCCATGCGCGAACCCGCCTGCCAACATGGCCAGCGGACCTCAATCACCGAAACCACGCTTTGTACGAGGACTTCTCGGGACTTCCGCTCCACGATTAATTTGTCGTTTAGCACAAAATCGTCGAAAAATCAAAGAAGAAGATGAGCTGGGGACGACAACAACGACGGCGAATGGTTAAGGGCGGGTCGAAAAGGAGAGGCCTCTGCGGCCTAATCACCCTGCCCCGGCTCGGCCGAGAAGAACTCGGCAAATTTATTGGGCTTGCCGTCGAATTCCTTCGCGTCGGGCGGCGCGTCCCTCTTGCTGGTTATGTTCGGCCAGGTTTTGGCGTAATCCGCGTTGAGCTTGAGCCAGAACGCCAGGTCGGGCTCGGTGTCCGGCTTGATGGCCTCGGCAGGGCATTCCGGCTCGCACACGCCGCAATCGATGCACTCGTCCGGGTGGATAACGAGCATGTTATCGCCCTCATAGAAACAATCGACAGGGCAGACTTCCACGCAATCCAAATATTTGCACTTTATGCAGTTTTCTACAACCACATAGGTCATTACCAGGTCCTCATCTACGCAAAATTACCGGATCGGCGCCCTGTTCTCATTTGACTGAGCTTTACTCAAGGTTGCCAAGGCGAATCGCGCGCCGCGGCGTCCTCAACGATGGCAGCGCCCCGCTACGAGCGCTTGTTCGATTGTTCTTCAAGCAGCGATCTGAGTTCGAGAAGCTTGGCGAACGGCGAGTTTGGGTCGACCGTCGCCCTAGGCTGGCGCTCTGAGGCTGAATGAGAACGCGGCATATCACGATCGCTCGACGTTTGGCGATGTTTTTCGTGGAAGCTAACGGGTTCGCGTCGGTCAGGGCGCGACGCGGCTTTGCTACCGGCCTGCTTGGCCGAGCCTGAGGCGAGCTCCCCGTGTCGGCTCTTGTTTCGCTTTCCCCCGCCTGACGCCCCAGGACGGCGGCCGGGAATCTCCTGGCGCCCGAGCTGCGCGTTCGGCGAATGTTCGTCTCGTGGAGCCGGATCAACGTCTCGCCGGATCTTGTCGCCGCCGCTGCGACGAGAAAACGCGCTCCGGTCCGGCCGCCATATCACTATCATTTCCGATGTCTTCTTGTCCTCGGAGCTCGTCGCGGGCATCGGCGGGGCGCCTGTCGCCGCGTCAGAATCCGTTCGGGACGCCTCAGAGCAGAAACCGTCGGCGGGAACATCCGACTGCGCGACGTCTAATCCGCTCGGCTCGACCGCTGCCGTCGAAAGGTCGGTGGCGGGACTTCCCTCCTCTGCGCTCGTCGCCAACGAGGGGGGGCCGTCCGGCGGGACTTCTGGAACCTCACCGAGCGAAGGGGGCATCACCTCTTGCGGGGCTTCAGCAGGAGGAGGAGAGGCAACGAACTCCGATCGCTTTACTTCGACGCTCCGGAACCCCATTGAGCGCAAAATTGACGCGAATTGCTCCCCCGCGCATCCGGTTAGCGAGGTCATCTGGCCGCTGACGACGAATCCATTCGACCTTCCGGGGCCCCCGGCCCCAAGCGCAGCCCGAGCCTGGCCCTCTACGATCCCCGCGCGGATCATGCCGGCCAGACGTTCAAGCACATCCACACGCACAATTCGTTCGCCGCACGGCCGATACCCGGCGACGCGATAGCCCTCCCTCGATATCGTCATATCCAACGAAAGGGAGGTCCGGCCCGACGTTGCAACTTGGGCAAGCGCGGCGATGAGCGCGCTGGCGTCGCCCGACGCCTGAAGGCCCCAGAGCTGAAGGGCCAATACCCTCGCCGCAGGCTTGATCAGCGCCGGCAGGAAAATGTAATGGGCGCCAAATCGTACGCCGTGCTTTCTAAGCTCCGCCCGCTCGTTCTGGGCGAGAGCCTTGATTTGCTCCCTGATCGGCTCGCGTTCCAAGATCCCGAGCGACCGAGCAAGCCTGCCGGCCAGATCGCGAACGACTTCCGATCCTTCCTGGAAGCCCTCGAGCGCATAGAGCGGGCCGAGAACGCGCCGCGTCATCGCCGCAAGCCAAAGGTCAACTCGCACCTTTACGACGTCCCGTCCCGCAACCGGCAAGGCCTCGTCAGCCAGAATGACTGCCCCAGGGTTAAGCACGCCTGGACCCGGGGAAAGCCTCGCGATCGGATCGCCCAACCAACGAATGACGCCCTCGCTGGAAAGCACTATCGCGGAATCTACGGCATGATGGAAACGAGACGCGCGTGTCTCCAATTCAAGTCGAAGAGCGTCGCGCCAATATTCGTCGCCGGCTCCGTTCTGCCCGGCGCCAGGAAGATCGGCGCCGACAACCTGAAAGCCCTGAACGAGGGAAAAGTCAGGTCGCGCAGGCGTGGGAGCCGTCGAAGGGTTCTCCCCGTCGCCGGGCCCTGCTTCCATCATCATCAAGTCCTCGATCGTTGACCAACCGTAACCGCGTCCAAGCCGAATTTGTTACTCGATCGGCGCCGGGCGCCGACACAACGAACACGCAACGCTTATCCACGCGACAGGTCCCGGCGACGGCAAGTCGAACATTCCATGGCAATATCGAATGGTCCCCCGCGGCTCAGGCTAAAGGCGGGAGATAAGACTTGAAGTGTCCCAACGGCGCCCGCCCTTTGCGTGGATCTCGCCATAGAACTGATCCACCAGCGCCGTAACCGGCAACGGAGCGCCATTGCGCCGCGCCTCATCAAGGCAAATCGCGAGATCCTTGCGCATCCACTCCACTGCGAACCCGAAATTAAATTCGCCCGCTATCATTGTTTTGTGCCGGTTGTCCATCTGCCACGACTGGGCTGCGCCTTTGGAGATCACGTCCACCACCAGTTGCTGATCAAGTCCCGCGGCCTTCGCGAAACGAAGTCCTTCGGAGAGCGCCTGAACCAACCCTGCGATGCAGATTTGATTGACCATTTTCGTGAGTTGCCCGGCGCCCGAGGGTCCCATCAGGCAGCAAGAGCGAGCGTATGCCGAGATTGCCGGCTCGACCCGAGCGTAGTCTTCGCTTTCGCCGCCGCACATCACCGTGAGCTGACCGTTCTCGGCTCCCGCCTGGCCGCCCGAAACCGGCGCATCGACGAAGCCAAATTTCCGCTTCCTGGCCTCGATGGCAAGTTCGCGAGCGACGTTCGCTGACGCGGTGGTGTGATCGACAAAGACGGAGTCCGGGCGCATGCCGCCAAAGGCGCCCTCATCGCCAAGCGTGACCGCCCTCAGATCGCTGTCGTTGCCGACGCAGGCGAAAACGATGTCGCATCCCGCCGCCGCGGCCCGGGGGGTCGGCGCGCTCGCCCCGCCGAATCTATCGACCCACTTTTTCGCGGTCGCCGCCGTTCGATTGTAAACGACGACGTCGTGCCCGCCCCGCGATTTCAGATGCCCCGCGATCGGAAAGCCCATCACCCCCAAGCCCAGGAACGCGACTTTGCTCAATTTCCGCCTCCACTCACGGGTCGTTCGAAAGAACCCGCGAAACCGCTCCATTGTTCAGGCGAGCGCCCGATCTTCGTAGTCCGAGGGCGAAGTCTCATCCCGCGCGCGCGAACGCAGCGCCAAGGAAAGCGCTGCCGACAGCAGGAGGTTGACGATTACGGCGGTGAGGCCATTGTAGGCGGCGAAGCCGAGGCCGAGATCGATATTGCCAAGCAGGGGCGCCTCCCACTTGAGCGCGTGCACCGGAACCCAGGTCGTCCCGGTCCAGGAGAGGGAAGTGCCGACGATCATTCCCGCCGCCCAGCCGATCAGCAGCGCCGAGCCGCTGAACCAGCGGGTGTAGAGGCCGAAGATCATCGCCGGGAAGATCTGCACCATCCAGAACTCCGCCCAACAGTTGCAGATCGAGCGCGAATCGGGTCGGCATGAAGAAAATTACGGCGAGCGCGCCGATCTTCACCGCCAGCGAAGCCAATTTGGCGAGAATCGCTTCCTCCCGAGCCGACATCTGCGGATGGATGAACGGCTTCCAGATGTTGCGGGTAAATGTGTTGGCGGCGCCAATCGACATCACCGCCGCCGGCACCAGCGCTCCGAGGGCAATGGCCGCGAAGCAAAAGCCCGCGAACCAACTCGGGAACGCCCAGAGCACGAGCTGCGGCACCGCGTCCTGCGGCGTCTCGACCTTGACGCCGGCCGCGATCGCCATCAGTCCGAGCAGGGCGATGAGGCCGAGGACGAAGGAATAGGCGGGCAGCGTCATGGTATTGAAGCGGATCGCCCGTCCGCTCGAAGCCGCAAGCGCACCGGTCAGGGCGTGCGGATACATGAACAACGCCATCGCCGAACCAACCGCGAGGGTGATGTAAGGACCGACCTGCCCGGGTTGAAGCGTGAGGCCCGCCGTGAGCTTCGGGTTTGCCGCGACCCTCGCGTCAAACGCCCGACCGGCGGCGTCGAAAATGGCGCCGAAGCCCCCGAGCTCATAGGGGATGATGATAATGGCCGCGATGATGAAGATGTAGATCATCGCGTCTTTGACAAACGCGATCATAGCAGGCGCGCGCAATCCGCTCTTATAGGTGAAGAGCGCGAGAATCACGAAAGCAATGGTGATCGGCGCGTGCGCCATGATCCCTTGACCGGCGAAGCCCAGCGCAAGGATCACCTTCTCCAGGCCGACAAGCTGCAGCGCGATGTAAGGCATCGTCGCCAGAATCCCAGTGAGCGCGACCGCGAGCTCCAGTCCCCTGTGCCCGTAGCGGCCGAGAACAAAATCACCGGCCGTCATATAGCCGTGCTTTTGAGACACCGCCCACAGCCTCGGCAACGTTAAGTACAAAAACGGGTAGACGATGATGGTGTATGGCACCGCAAAGAACCCATAGGCTCCGATGGCGAACACCACTGCGGGAATCGCTATGACCGTATAGGCGGTGTAAAGATCGCCGCCGAGCAAGAACCAAGTGATCCAGCGGCCAAACCGTCGGCCGCCGAGACCCCATTCGTGGATGTGATCGAGATCGGCCGCCTTCCAGCGCGCTGCAACAAAGCCGAGCACCGACACAAGGCCAAAAAAGAATACGAAAACCGCCGCCGCGACGACATTGAGATGATCCAGCATTGCTAATTCTTCCCGATGCGGTCCGCGGCGACAATCGCCAGCGCCGAAATCGGAATGAGAGCAAGCTGGAACCAGTAAAAAAACGGAACGCCGAAAAGAACAGGCGGTATCGAATTGTAGAGCGGAACCCACAGCGCCAGGACGCACGGCGCAAACAAAAGGATCAGCTTCACATTTCCCCCCACGATTGCGCACGCGCCGATCCGACGCGCCTGCACGACGCTATGGCTCGGTCTATCGAAATTCGCCTGCCCGGTCGAGAGGCGGCGGACTCCCCAGGCATCCGTCGCCTTCCTGCCCTCGCTTTCGCCAGATGGGCCATCGTGCTAACGACCGGCCGATGACCGCGCGCCTCGATTCATGCTTCCAGCGTCTTGCGTCGGACCGCCGGGCGGCGCTGGTGACTTACGTAATGGCCGGGGACCCGGACGCCGAGACGTCATCGGCGATCCTTGCGGCCTTGCCGGCGGCCGGCGCCGACATTGTCGAGCTCGGCATCCCGTTTACCGACCCGATCGCGGACGGTCCTGCAATTCAGGCTGCCGGCCGCCGGGCGCTCGAGTCCGGCCAAACGCTGCGGGCGACGCTTGAGACGGCGAAGAGATTCCGGGCGGCGGACAAGGAGACGCCGCTCATATTGATGGGATATTACAATCCAATTTATGTTTACGGGGTCGAGACATTCCTGGGCGACGCCAAAGACGCGGGCGTCGACGGGCTGATCGTCGTCGATTGTCCGCCAGAGGAAGACGACGAGGTTTGCCTGCCCGCTCGCCGGGTCGGACTTGCGTTCATCCGGCTGGTCGCGCCCACCACCGACGAAGTCCGATTGCCGACCATTCTCGGCAATGCCGGGGGCTTCGTCTACTTTGTTTCAATCACCGGAGTGACCGGATCCGCGGCGCCGAACGCCAAACTCGTGAAAGAGGCGGTCGCGCGACTGAAAGCGGCACACAGATCTGCCGGTCGTAGTCGGGTTTGGGGTGAGGAACGCCGAAGGTGCGGCCGCAATTGCCGAAGCCGCCGACGGTGTGGTTGTCGGTTCGTCCCTCGTCGATGCGATCAGACTGTCGCTGAACGGCGGGGCCGCGACCCCGGCGACGGTTGGCGCCGTGACCGGGTTTGTCGAAACGCTCGCGCGAGGTCTGCGCGCGGTATCAAAGTGACCTTTGCTCGCAGCAGGCGATTGGATCGCAGAACACGAGACGGCCTATGAATTGGATTTCCAACGTCGTTCCGCCGAAGATACGATCGTTACTGCGTCGCGATACGCCGGAGAATCTTTGGGTCAAGTGCCCGGAAAGCGGCCAGCTGGTCTTCCACAAGGATCTCGAAGCCAATCTGATGGTGGTTCCGGGGTCGGGTTATCACATGCCGATCGGCGCCAAAGCCCGGCTTTCGTCACTGTTCGACGACGGCGACTATGAAGAATTGATCCCCCCCGAAACGCCATCCGATCCGTTGAAGTTTCGCGACATCAAGCGCTATGCGGACCGCTTGAAGGAAAACCGCGCCAAGGCGGGCGCAGCCGACGCCGTCACGGTCGCGTTCGGCAAACTCGAGCGACAAGACGTGACCGTCGCGGTGCAGGACTTCGTCTTTCAAGGCGGAACGCTCGGCCTTGCGGCGGGGGAGGCGATCGTCGCCGGCATCTTCGCGGCCATCGAGCGCCGGACTCCGTTCGTGATTTTCACTACGTCCGGGGGCGCGCGGATGCAGGAAGGCATGTTCGCGCTGATGCAGATGGCGCGCACGACGGTCGCGGTGCGGCGTCTGCGCGCCGCAAGACTCCCCTACATCGTGGTCCTTGCCAATCCGACCACCGGCGGCGTGACGGCCTCCTACGCGATGCTCGGCGACGTCCATATCGCCGAACCGGGAGCGGTGATCGGGTTCGCCGGCGCCCGCGTGATCGAGCAGACCATTCGGGAGCGCTTGCCGGAGGGCTTCCAGCGAGCGGAATACCTACGCGCCCACGGAATGGTCGATCTGGTCGTGCCGCGGCCGCAGCAACGAGAGACGCTCGCTCGCCTCTGCCGGCTCCTTGCCCGCGCTCCGGCTGCCCGGGCCGCTTGATCGATCGGTTTCGCCTCCCCCGCTCATTCGCGGCGGCGGCGTCGCCAGATGAGGTTGGTGCTGACCGCATAATTCCAGACGACGCTCAGCAAGGCCCCGGCGAGCCCCGCCAGCCACCAGGTCTGATCGGCGCGATAGAGCCAGGAGGCGACGTTGAGATTGGCGAGCGCCCCGACGCTGCATCCCAGTGCAAACGCCAGAAAGCCGACGACCATGCCAAGCCCCCGGAATCGATAAGGACGGTAGGTGATTTCATTGTTCAGGAGGAAATTGCTTCCCATCGCGACGATTGTCGCGATCAGTTGCCCCGCATCGAAGGTCAACATTCCAAACCAGTGACGGATAACCGACAGCGTCAGGATATGAACGATCAGGCCGCCCGCGCCGATCATGGCGAACAGGACAAATCTGATCGGCAGAATGCCCGCGGTGGCGTGATGAACGACCAAGCCGAGGAAATCGATGCCGACCAGGGGCGTGAGTTTGGATTCGCCGGCGTTGCGCTTGCGAAACTCGTAAGGGATTTCGACGATCTTCAGACCGCCGCCGGCCGAAAGGATAACGTCGACCAGGATCTTAAATCCGTCGGGCGAAAGACGGGGAGCCAGGCGAGAAACGATTTCGCGCCGTATCATGAAGAACCCGCTCATTGGATCGGCGACGGTCGTCCCTGCGATTCGTCTGAAGAACCACGCCCCCAGATCGCTCAGCGCCTGGCGCGCCGGAGAAAGACTGCCGCTGCCGGATGCATTTCTGATCCGGGCGCCGATCGCCAGATTGCCCGATCCCCTGGCGAGCGCTTCGTACATCTTTGGGAGGATGGATTCGTCGTGTTGAAGATCGCCGTCGATGACCGCGACGAAGTCCGCGCTCGACGACATCCACCCCTCGATGACGGCGCCGGCAAGACCGGAGCGATTGACGCGTCTCAGGCAGCGTATGCGGCGATCTTCGGCCGCAAGAGCAAAAGCGACGCTGGAAGTGCCGTCCGGCGAGTCGTCATCGACGACGACCAACTCCCACGGCGCGCCCTCGAGCACGCGCTTGATGCGCTCGAAGAGAATAGGAATATTGGCCGATTCCCGATAGGTCGGGACGATGACCGACACTGTCGGCTTCGATCGCCCGGGCGCTTCATCGCTAGCCATTCCACGCCACGCTTGCTTCGTTCGGCGTTGACGAACGCTATCGGCCGGTTGCGCCCGGATAAGCCACAGGAAGCCCTCGCGTCAAGCCGGCGGCGGGAATCAGCGCGAGTTTGACCTCGGCTCGGCCGCTGCGACCGAGCGTTTGGAACTGTGTTGGTCCCAGCGCGGCAAAATAGGGTCCCGCAACGGTAAGAGTGGATTTAAGGTCAGCCTCCGGCGTCACGATCACTCCGTTCCGGCCGACGAAACTTGCGCTATCGTCGACGAACGCCCAGCCGCGCGGATCGTTTGAAAGCACGAAGACAGGGGTCTGAGGTCCGAGAGCGAGCGCGATTTTTCCCGCGTCCGACCATTTCGTTGCGACGACGAAGCCGGGCGCCTGATCAAAGACCGGCGCCGTCCGCAGCTCGCGCCACTCGAACGCCTCCAGCATCGGATCGGCAAGACCCGTCCCTGCGGTCAAAGCCAGCCAGGGCCAGCCGGTCGACGCCTGCAGGATCGCCGCTCCGGCGATCGCGGCCAGCAGGACCGACGAAACGACAGCCCATCGCCGAAACGCGCCGGCGCTGAGGGCAAACGGCTTGAGCCACACGCCCATCAGCGCGAAGGCGAAGAACCACCCCGGCATCGTCCAATGCGGTTGTCCGCGCCCGCCCCAAAGAGGGGTCAGAGTGAAGAGAGCGATCGGCGGCAGGCTGAGGCAAAGCAGAAACGCGCGCCGCTCGTCGGCCCGTTGGCGGAACGCGCTCGCCAGGCCGCAAACCAGCGGCGCAAATATCCAGGGCGATAGAAACGCGATCTGGCCGAGGACCATGGTCGCGAACTGGGCCGGCCGCAGCCCGCCCGCTGGAACGCCGCGCGCCCCCTGAAACTCGAATGACGCCCACCCGTGCTGGGCGTTCCATACGATGACCGGCGTTACCATCGCCAGCGCGACAATCGCCGCCACATAAGGAGCCGGATGTTTGAGCCAATGGCGCTGGTTGGGCGAGATGAGAACGAACGCCGCCAGCCCGGCAGCGCTGAGGACGGCGCTGTACTTTGACAGCCCCGCAAGTCCGAGGCCGACGCCGACGACGAGCCAGAGTCGCCAGGCGGAAGCGTCATCCTGAGGTCCGGCGAAGAACAGCCGCGCCGCCGCGAGCGCGGCCAGCGCCAAGCCAAAAAGCAGCGGGCCGTCGGGAACGATCCAGCTTCCAGCCGAGGCGAAGAAAAAGGGCGTAACATTGAGGGCGAAAAGCGCGATCAGCGCCGTCTGCGCATCGAACAGTCCGCTTGTCAGGCGGTAGTAGATCCAGCCCGTTGCGAAGAAGAGCGCGACGAAGGGGGCGCGCGCGACGACATTCTCGCCGACCGCGAGAGCGGTGAAATGGGCGATCCACTGATGCAACGGAGGGTGATCGAAATAGGACAGGCTCAAACGGCGCGAAATCGCGATCGTATAGCTCTCATCGACCCCGAGCCCGAGCGAGAAGGCAAAGGCGAGACGAGCGACAAGAAAGCCCGCGAGGATCGTAAGGGCGAACCGATCGTTCTCGGCGTTCGGCCTCCAGTCCATTCGAATTGGTCCTAACTCTCGCCTGGCGTCATTGCCGGGTGAGACGGCTTCGATGCGGAGCCGGCTACAAATTGATCGAATGCGGCCCAGAACGTCGCCCGCACGACGTCGCGTTCGATCAGAATTTCGTGCCGGGCGCCCTCGATGACGACCATTCGGGCGATGCCAACGCGCGAAGCCAGCCGCTGGGCGGCGTAAGTGTCGGTCACGCGATCCGCCCCGGCCGCGAGAATCAGCACGGGAGGCGCCGCCGTTCGCGGAAACCGGGAAGAGTCGAGGCGACTCATATGGCGAAACGCCGCGTGGGTCCAACCGATGGTTGGGCCACCCAATCTAAGGTGGGGACATGCCGCTACAAGCTTCGCGATGCGAGTAAACCGTCTTTCATCCGAGGTGAAAACATTTCCCTCGAACGAGGCCAGCCACTGGTTTTCCCCGCCGCTGCCGGGCGCGAATGCGCCGCCCATTCCCAGGCTGTCGAGGGCCGCAACGAGCGCCCTGGCGCCGCCGCGATGGTTCAGCCCCTTGATCGCGATCATCGGCGAGATCAGCACGAGACGCTCGAACGGACAACGTCCGGAGCCGGCAGCGCCGAGAAGCACGGCTGCGCCCATCGAATGCGAGAGTCCGATCCACGGACGGGGGCATTCGCGCTCCAGGACCTTCGTCACGAGCGCGTCCAAGTCGGTCTCAAACCGCGAGAAGTCGTCTACATGTCCCTTGTGGGGGTTGCGCAACGGCCGGTCCGACCCGCCCTGGCCGCGCCAATCCATCGCCACAACGGCGAAGCCGCGCGCCAGCAATTCGCCGACAACCTCGAAATATTTCTCGATGAACTCGCCGCGGCCGCCGAGGACAACCACCGTTCCGATCGGCGACGGCGGCGCCCATCGCGCAGTTCGCAACGAGACGCCGTCGGCAGTGCGGATATATTCCTCGATCGCGCCCTGAGGCGCGGGATTGTCAGGCGTCGAGGTCAGTGCCATAGGGCGCGCCATGCTGAGACGGTGCTGCTCTCGGAGCGGCTCGCTCCAGAGATTGCGGCGCAAAAAACATCCATCATCGCCGCGATACGCTGAATTAGTGGATGGCGGTCGCCTCGGTCCACCAATCCGGACGTTCCGCGGCGAGAATGCGCCGCGCTATCGTCGCACTGCGGCGATCGCCGAACAAGGCAAAGCAGGTCGCTCCCGATCCAGACATTCCGGTCGCCACGGCCCCCGGGATCCGAGCCAACCTCTCGCGCACAACGGCGATAGCAGGAGCTATGCGCACCGCCGCCTCTTCGAGGTCGTTTCGGCTCGAGGCAAGAAAATCCAGGATCGCCGCCGAATCCCGTCCAAGCGCGTCGAACGGTTGGGCGGACGATTCAAGGCTGGAGCCGGGCGCGAGCCCAAGCGCGGCAAAAACCTTTGGCGTCGGCGCCTGGACCCGGGGATTGACGAGAACCACGAACAATTTTGGCAGCGGGATCAACGGACCAAGTCGATCGCCAACGCCGGTCATCATTCGCGCATGCGGATCAAGACAGACGAGAACGTCCGCTCCCGTCGCCCTTGCCGCAGTGCGCACCCGTGGATCGTCGACTGACAATCCGGCCTCGTAGGCGAGCAGTCGCAAGGCCGCCGCGGCGTCCGCGGAGCCTCCCCCAAGCCCCGCCGCGGCCGGCAATCGTTTGACCAACCGGAATCGGCCGAGTTTCTGCCCGATGTGCGGCGCGAGCGCACGGGCGGCTCGCACCACCAGATTTTCGTCGGCCGGGCCGGCTTCTATGGCCCTGGGGCCGACAACCTCGAGAACCAGACCGCAGCCAGGCTCGAACCCGATCCAGTCGCACAATCCGGCGAACGCCACGAGGCTCTCGAGGTCATGATAACCGTCAGCGCGGCGCCCAATCACGCGCAACGTCAGATTGATCTTCGCCGGCGCGCGCAGCCATCGCATGGGGCCGGAGCCGCGACCTCAACCCCCGCCTTCCTTCCCCGCCGAGGCGCTGGGCGGCGCGGCGTCGGTCGTGGGGTCGGGAAGCCCAGAACTCGATCTTCTTGAGGATTGCGGGCAAATCTTCTGGATCCGGGCCCATGTCCCGGGCATGATTCCATTGAAAGTGCGCTTCGATTGGACGGTTGGTCCGCCAGTAGGCGTCCCCCAAGTGATCGTTCAGAACCGGATCCGCCGGCTTCAGGTCGATCGCCTTTTCAAGCGTCTGGGCCGCTTCCTGGTATTGCCCCAACTTGTAGTGAGCCCAGCCCAGGCTATCGACGATATAGCCGTCGTTCGGCTGAAGCTCCACTGCGCGGCGGAGCATCTTGAACGCCTCTTCGAGATTGAGCCCCTTGTCGACCCAGGAATAGCCAAGATAGTTCAGGACCATCGGTTGATCCGGATTGAGCTCCAGCGCCTTCTTGAAATCCGCCTCGGCCTTCGGCCATTGATTCGATCGCTCGTAACAAATCCCGCGAAAATAGAACAGCGTCCAGTTCTCGCGTTGCGGTATCGCGACGGCCGCGATCGCTCGGTCGTAGGTTGCCGCCGCCTCTACGTATTTCTTGGCGGACCGCTGCAATTCGGCCAATGCGCTCAGCGCTTCGACGTCATGCGGCCGCGCCGCGACGATGTCCGTCAGGCGCTTCGTGGCCTCGTCAGCCTTTCCCATGCTGTCGAGTTCGAGTGCGATCTGGATGTCGGCGCCCAGTTTCAGCGGCGACGAGGCCGGCACGGTCTGGTAGGCGGCGATGACCTGGTCGCCTTTCTTCAGCTGCTCGAACAGACTGGCCAGCGTCACTGCGGTCAAGTCGTTGGACGGTCGAAGGTAAAGCGACAATCGCAGGTAGACGAGCGCCGGAAGTTCGTCCCCCTGGCGGCTCCCCGCGCTGCCCAGGCCGTAGAGCGCCTCTGCGGCTCCCTCCTTCGCGTCATGAACCAGGGGTTGCAGAGATTCATTCGCCTTCAGGTCGGAAAGCGATCGCTCGATCAGCGGGTGATGGGGAATAACCAGGGAGAAGTCCTGGTAAACTTTCGTCGCCCCGGCCACATCGCCTTGCGCGTCCAACACGCGGGCGTAAGCATCGGCGAAACGCAGGCTGTTCTTGTCATTCTGAAACGCCGACTTCAGCCTCCGCTGCGCCTCCGCGGGATTCCCGAGCAAATTCGCGATCAGTCCAGCGTGATAATCGCGAAACGCGAGGACTCCGGGGTCGCGGATGCGATCGAGGGTATCGAGCGCGTGGCGGAGATCGGACTGCCCCGCATAACACCAAGCCGTCAGCAGGGCGGTCGTCACATCGCGCGCGCGTGTGGCGTCTCCACTCGCAAGATGAGCGCGCGCGGCGGCAAATTGTCCCTGTTGGATGTCGTGAACCGCAAGCGAAAGGCGCGCCAAGCTATTGCCTGGGTCGCGAACGAGCAGGCGTTCCCCGAGCGCATCGGCGCTCTCTTCGTCGCCATTGGAGAGAGCCGCTGCGAACGCGCGCTCGAGCAGATCGGGATTTCGAGGATCAGCTCGCAGGGCTTCCCGGTAGTAGACTTCCGCCGCCAGAGTGTCCCGATCCGCGCTCGCGATCAACGCCGAGAGATAATTACCGGGTTGGGTATCGCCGATCTCCGGTTTGCCCGGTCCGGCGTCGGCAGCGGAAACCGCCGCCGAGGCGGCGCCTGCGGCCGCTGACAGGCTAACGGCCAGGAAAAGGGCTGCCGGCTGGGTCCAAACCTTCGATCGGCTCTGCATATCTCACGCTTTCTTACGTTTGTCAGTCAGCGACTGCGGCGGTGAACATGGCGCAGGCGACGTTCCGCCCACTTCGAGCAACCGCACGTGAATCCGTCCCGTAAGCCTTGCTTGCAGCCGAAAACGGCGATTTTGCGCCGCAACTCAAAGATCCGGATAATTCGGCCCTCCGCCGCCCTCGGGCGGCGTCCATTCGATGTTCTTCGCCGGGTCCTTGATGTCGCAGGTTTTGCAGTGGACGCAGTTCTGGGCGTTGATGACGAATCGCGGCTCCGCATGAGTCGCCTCGTTCGCGTACACCACCTCGTAGACGCCAGCTGGGCAGTAGAGCCGCGCCGGCTCCCCGTAACGAGGAAGATTGTCGCGAATCGGCGCGTCCGGGTCATGGAGGCGAAGATGGACCGGCTGATCCTCTTCATGATTGGTATTGGAAAGATAGACCGATGATGCTTTATCAAATGTTAGCACCCCATCCGGTTTGGGGTATTGGATCGGCGTCGCCTCGGACAGAGGCTTCAGCGTTTCGCTGTCCGGCTTGCCGTGTTTGAGGGTGCCGAAAATCGACGAATTGAACAATTCGTTGGTCCACATGTCGAAGCCGCCGAGCCCGACGCCGACGACGAGGCCGTATCGCGACCACAGCGGCTTTACGTTTCGCACCTTGTAAAGATCGCGGCCGATATCGGAGCTTCGCCAGGAATTCTCATAATCGGTGAGTTCGTCGTTGGCGCGGCCGGCGGCCAGGGCCGCATGCGCCTTCTCGGCGGCCAATATCCCCGAAAGAATGGCGTTATGGGAGCCCTTGATGCGGGCGAAATTCACGAAGCCTGCCGAGCAGCCGATGAGCGCGCCGCCGGGAAAGACCAGTTTCGGCGCCGACTGCCAGCCTCCCGAGGCGATGGCGCGCGCGCCATAAGCGATCCGTTTGCCCTGCTCGAAGGTCCCGCGCACGAGCGGATGGGTCTTGAAGCGCTGAAACTCGTCGAACGGCGAGAGCGTCGGGTTCTCATAGTTGAGATGGACCACAAACCCGACGGAGACGAGCCGGTCGCCGTAATGATAGAGAAATGAGCCGCCGCTTGCGCCTTTCGACAAGTGGCCAGCCGAACGTGTGCCGGACGAGGCCCGGCGAAAACCGGTCGTCGGCGACCTGCCACAGTTCCTTGAGGCCAATGCCGTATTTTTGCGGCCCGCTTGCGGAATCGAGCCCATAGCGGGCGATCGCCTGCTTCGACAGCGAGCCGCGCGCGCCCTCCGCGAGCAGCACATATTTGCCGCGCAGCTCCATTCCGCGGGTAAATCCGGCTTTCGGATGGCCGTCGCGCGCCACCCCCATGTCGCCGGTCGCGATGCCGACGACTTCCCCCTTCTCGCCGACGAGAAGCTCGGTCGCAGCGAATCCGGGATAGATCTCGACGCCGAGCGCCTCGGCGCGCGCCCCGAGCCAGCGCGTGATCGCGCCGAGCGAGCCGATGTAATTGCCGTGGTTGCCCATCAGTTTCGGCATCGCCCAATTGGGCAGTTTCACCGAGGCTTTCTCGGTCAGGAAATAGAATTGATCGGCGGCAACCTGAGTTTTGAGCGGGCATTCGGCGTCGGAGCGCCAGTCCGGGGTCAGGCGATCGAGCCCGATCGGATCGATCACCGCGCCCGAGAGGATATGCGCGCCGACCGTCGAACCCTTTTCCACGATCACAACCGAGATATTGGGGTCCAACGACTTGAGCCGGATCGCGGCGGCGAGCCCCGCGGGACCCGCGCCGACGATCACGACGTCGTATTCCATCGCTTCGCGGGCGGGCAGTGTCGGATCGTCAGCCATTGTCCCTTTCGCCGCTGCCGGCCCATGTCCGGGAAGACGCTTGCGCTTGAACAACCCCGGGGCCCATGATTTGCACGGGCGATGCGGTTCGGAGCCGGGCATGATAGTTTGCCTTGGCGCGGGCGCCAAGCATCGAGGCCGGGCCGAACCTTGTCGTCGACCAATGACTTCACGTCGTCCTCCATTGGACCCGATCCAGGCCGCGGAGGCGCTGAGATGGTGGGTTCGGGCCGGCGTCAACGAGGCGCTGGACGAGGCGCCGCATGACCGCTTCGCCGAGAGCCAGCGCCCCGGTCCGAACGCGCCGGCAATGGTGAACGAACCCCCGAGGACCGCGCCGGCGATGGCCTCCCGCGCCTCAAAGCGGCGGCGGCAAGCCGCCGGAAGCCGCCGAGATTGCGGCGCGCGCGCTGGCGGAACGGGCGAACGATCTCGAGGCGCTGCGCTCCGCGCTGGCGGAGTTCGACGGCTGCGCCCTGAAGCGGACCGCGACCCAACTGGTGTTCGCCGACGGCGTCCCCGGCGCCAAGGTCATGTTCGTCGGCGAGGCTCCCGGGGGCGACGAGGACCGGATCGGCCGCCCGTTCGTCGGCAGGGCCGGGCAATTGCTGGACCGCATGCTTGCCGCCATCGGCCTCGACCGGCGCAGCGTCTATATCGCCAATGTCGTCCCATGGCGGCCGCCCGGCAACCGCACTCCGACCCTGCAGGAGACCCAGGCCTGCCTGCCCTTCATCCGGCGGCAGATCGACCTCGCTGATCCCAAGATCCTGGTTTGCCTCGGCGGCTCCGCGGTCCAGACGCTGCTCGGCGTCCAGGGCGGGATCACACGGGTGCGCGGCTCATGGTTCGACTATGAGCGCGACAGCGGCCCGCCGATCAGGGCGCTGGCGATGTTCCATCCGGCCTACCTGCTTCGCCAGCCGGCGCAGAAGCGGCTGGCGTGGGCGGACATGCGGGCGCTCGCGAAGGCGCTCGACCGCCTGCCTGTTTAACAGTGTACATACGTATATAGATCCAAACTTAGCCAAATCCGGCAAAGGCCAGCGGGGACGGAGCCAAACCCGGCCAAGGAAAAGGCTTGGGTTCCCTTTGATCGCCTTGTCCGAATCGAGCCTTTTCAAGAGGTTGCATCGATCGCGGGCCAAGAATGACTTTCGCCTCTCCTCCTTCCTTCGGCGCGGCCGTCGCGCATGAAACGTCGTCGGCCGGCAAGGATCACACTACCATGAATTCTGATTTTCAGCAATAGAGGCCGCCCCCAACCGGCTTCTCGCCGTTCCGGCAAGGCGCGGCCCATTCGCGCCGGAGCGCCAGGTCAGTCGGCCAATTGCAGATTGAGCCGGGCGAGGAATTCCGAGAGATCGTCGGTGACGAAATCCGCGACGCCGCCGGCCTCCGAGATTGTCCGGTCGCAGGCCTCGCGATGGTCGAGGCGTCCGGCCTTGGTCGTCACCAGGGTCGTGGTCATGCCTTTGGCCTTCGGCACGGCGAGGTTTCTCGCCAGGTCCTCGAACATCGCCGCCGCCCGGGGATCGACCTGGCATCGCTCGAAAAAAGCGTCATAGGCCGCCTCGGTCGGTTTTGGCGTCAACCCCGCCGCGACGATGTCGAACGCATCCTCGAACAAGCCATCGAGGCCGAGCTGCCTTGCGGTCAGGATCGCGTGGTTTCGCGAGCCGTTGGTGAAGATCAGCTTTCGCCCGGGCAGCCGCTCGATTTCGCGGGCCAGGATCGGATCGGGCTTGAGTCCGGAGCGATCGATGTCGTGGACGAATTCGAGAAAGCGCTCGGTCTCGTCCAGGCGCTCCTCGATCAGCCCGCGCAAAGTCGTGCCGTGGCGCGAATAGTAATGCTTGTGCAGCGCTTGCGCCGACATGCCGTCGAGGCCGAAAAGCTCGATCAGGAACAGGGTGATGCGCTCGTCGATACGCGGCCAGATGCCGCTGTCGGAAGGGTAGAGGGTGTTGTCGAGATCGAACACCCAGGTCGTCACGTGGCCGAAGCGGGCCCGCAACGCCTCATCCGAGGGCAGCCGGAACTCGGCCGGCTTGATCAAGGGCGCCACGACGCTGGCCCGAATTCATGCGCCAACTTATTTCCCCGCCGCGGTCGCGCAGGGCCGCAAGGCGCAAGACGCGCGGTCCTTGCTAGTCATGGGGGACGTCCTTGAGCACCCGCCCGAGAGCCGATTTATGGATGGCGAAACCATTGAGCGCAATCCCGCTAAATTTGGTTAATTTTTGCCCCTTGTAGACATAGAATTCGTAGCCGTAGCCTTCGAGCAGCTCGCGAATGCCGGCGCTTTTGTCGGTGCTGTCGCGCACGTCGAAAACCTCGATGATCACGATCGAGGGCGGTTGCGGCGAGGAGAAAATCCGGGTCGCGCCCGCGAGCACGCGCATCTCCGCCCCTTCGACGTCGACCTTGAGAATGTCGATCTTAACGTCGGCCGGGATCATATTGTCCAATTTGTCGGCGGGAAGGGTGACGGCAACCTTCTCCCCGCGGTCGACGATCGAGCTCTTGGCGCTGTCCTTGTGCTTGAAAAACGATACCGTCCCAACGTCGTCGCTGACGCAGGTCTGGCGCACCGTAACATTGTGAAGATGGTTCAGTTCGATATTCGCCAGCAGGAGCCGATAAGTATCGAGGTCGGCCTCGAAGGCGTAGACGGATCCCTTGGCGCCGACCAGCCGGGCCGCGGTGATGGCGTGGGAACCAATATTCGCGCCGACATCGACAAAGACCATTCCCTCTTTCAGATATATTTTGAGGAACTCGTGGATATCGTCAAACTTGGGTCCAAAATAGCAAATGAGCCTGCCGTTTCCATCGAAAGGCCGGGAGGTCAGCTTGACGCCGTCCAGCTCCAGCGACATGTTCTTGGACAATAGTTTGTGGATTTCCCACGAAACGACACCCCGCATCACGCGGACGGGATCGCGCTTGAACTCGGGATGGGACACCAGCCACTGCAACCGCGACATTGTCTACCGCCATATTGGGATTCTTCGTGGGGCGCGCCTCGGCGCGATTGGAAAATGGCACGCTTCCGGCGACCCGGGCAAGCTCGCCTTAGCTGGGGTAGTGGGTCCTGGACCCCACCACCCGTCATCGCGAGGAGCCATAGGGCGTCGCAAGACGCCCGTCCTTCGACGGGCGATGGCGACGTGGCGATCCATGAGCAAGGTCGTGCGACCTCGGCTGGATTGCTTCGCTCCCGCTCGCAATGACGGGGCTCTGACTCCAACAAATCGCGTCATGCTTTAGCCCGTCAGCCTCGACGCCCACCCCTAAACCGCCCGCAGCGCGTGCTCGACCGCCTTGCGCATCGCGCTCGAGAACCCGGCTTCGCCCACCGCTTTCCGGCGTGACCCAGAAATGCCCGTCCGGCGCGCCGCCGGCAAAAGCCCCGGCGTAGACGGTGAGCGTCAGCGCGAAATGGGTGAAGACCTGCTCGACCGTCCCCGGCAGCCGGCGCCAGCTTGCGATGACCGGGCCGAGGTCGGCCAATTCGCCGCGCGGGCCGTTGCTCGTCCACGGCGTGCCCGGCAATTCGACGGTCGAAGCGAGAAGACCATGCGCCGGACGGCGGCGAGCGAGAAAGGCGCCGTCGGCGCGGCGGGCGAAGAACACCGCGCCCTCCCGGCGCGGCTTTATTTTCGCCCCGGCGCGGGGCGGGTAGGCTTCCGGACTCCCGGTCCGGAACGCTCCGCAGTCCGAGCGAAGCGGGCAGGAGGGGCAATCGGGATTGCGCGGCCGGCAGATCGTCGCCCCGATGTCCATCATGGCCTGGGCGAAATCGCCGGCTCGCTGGTCTGGCGCGAGCGCTCGCGCCGCCGCCTCGATGTCGCCTCTCGCGCGCGCGATCGGCTGATCGAGCGCGAGCATCCGCGCGAGGACGCGGGCGATGTTGCCGTCGACCGGCGCGGCCTTTTGCCCGAAGGCGATCGCCGCGATCGCGGCGGCGGTGTAGGCGCCGACGCCGGGCAGGGCGACGAGGTCCGCCTCCGCGCTCGGAAATCGCCCGCCGCGGCGAGCGATTTCCTGTGCGCAGGCGTGGAGGTTGCGCGCCCGCGAATAATAGCCGAGGCCGGCGAACGCGCCGATCACGGCCTCGAGCGAAGCGGCGGCCAGATCCTCGACCCGCGGCCATTGTGCGATGAAGGCCTGATAATAAGGCGTCGCCGCCTGCGCGGTCGTCTGCTGCAGCAGCACTTCGGAGAGCCACACCCGGTAAGGATCGGGCGCCTCTCCGGGGGCGGCGCGCCAGGCAAGCGCGCGGCGATGGCGATCCCACCAGCGCAGCGTGCGCGCGACAATCGCCTTTCGCTTTGCCTTCCCTCCGAGCGCGCTTACATTGGCGCCCATGCGACCCACTCCCCGCCCCATGCTCGAGCCATGATGAAGCCCGCGCGCCGCCAAGCCAAGCGGCTGGCTGAATTCACCCCCGGGCTGCTCTCGGAGGCGCTGGCCGCGCGCGGCCTCGGCGAATCGAGCCTGATCGCGGACTGGCCGGCGATCGTCGGCGAGACCTTCGCCCGCCACGCCCGCCCGATCGAGCTTCAGTGGCCGCCGCGGGCCGCCAGACGCGACCCCGAAGCGCCGGCGAAGCCTGCGACGCTGGTTCTCAGGGTCGAGGGCGCATTCGCGCTCGAGGCGCAGCACAGCGCCTCGGTCATCCTCGCCCGGGTGAACGCCCATCTCGGCTGGCGCTGCGTCGACAAGATCGCCTTCCGCCAGGGGCCGCTGCCGCCGCTCAAGGACCAGCGCCGCGTCGCGCCGGTCCCGTCCGATGCGGCTCAAGCCGCAGCGCGCGCCGCCGCCGCGCGAATCGAGAACGAGGACCTGCGCGAGGCGGTCGCCCGGCTCGGCGCGCGGGCGATCGACAGGACGGCGCGCCTCAGCCGGGCCGCAGCGCGGCCGAGCCGTGAAGGGGGACTGAAGGCTTGGTCTCCCGCCATCCGCTGGCCGGGCGCGCAATCGCGCGCATGAACGGCGCCGGCAACAAGATCCTGGTCCTCGACCTGAGGGGCGCGGCCGTCCGGCCGGCGCCGGCGGACGCGCGCGCCATTCATCGCGCGCCTCGCCTCGACTACGATCAGATGATGGTGATCGGCGATCCGCGGACGCCGGGAACCGCGGCCGACGTCACCATCTTCAACAACGACGGCACGCTCGCCGGCGCTTGCGGCAATGGGACGCGCTGCGTCGCCGACCGGCTGTGCCGCGAGCTTGGGGTCGAAGCCGTCAGGATCGAGACCGAGGCCGGCGTCATTGCCTGCGAGCGCCTCGGCCCGTGGTCCTATCGCGTCGACATGGGTGCGCCCCGGCTTGGCTGGGAGGAGATCCCGCTTGCGCATGCGGTCGCAGACACGCGGCGGGTCGAGCTCTGGCCCGATGGCGGCGGCCCCGAGGGGCTGGGGCCAGCCTCGACCGTCAGCATGGGAAATCCGCATGCGGTTTTCTTCGTCCCCGATCTTAGGCGCATCGATGCAGCGCAGCTCGGCGCCGGGATCGAAGTCCATCCGATGTTCCCCGAGAAGGCCAACGTCACATTCGCCGAGATCATCGCGCGCGACGAGGTCGAGGCGCGGGTGTGGGAACGGGGGGTGGGCCTCACGCTCGCCTGCGGCTCGGCCGCCTGCGCGACATTGGTCGCGGCGTCGCGGCTCGGGCTCATGGAGCGCAAAGGGACCGTGCGCCTGCCGGGCGGCGAACTCGTCATCGAGTGGCGCGCCGCCGACGACCATGTGCTGATGACCGGCCCGGTCGAATACGAGGGCGCGTTCGTTCTCGACGACGCGTTGCTTGAAGCCGCGGCGTCGTGAACGACGGCGGGAGCGCGGGCGAGCGCCTGGGCCGCGTCGACGCCATCGACTGCGCCCGGGGTCTCGCGATCCTCGGCATGGTCGCCTACCACCTGAGCTGGGACCTCGCCGACTTTCGTCTTGTGCCGCCCGATCTGCCGTTCACGCCGCCGTTGCGGCTTCTGTCGCATGTGGTGGCGAGCACGTTTCTGGCCCTGGTCGGCGTTTCGCTCGCGCTCGCCCATCGCAACGGGTTCAACCCGCGCGGTTTCTCGCGGCGGCTCGCGATCGTCGCCGCGGCGGCGGCGTTCGTCACCGCGGCGAGCCTGATCTTCGCTCCCGGGCAGGCCGTCTTCTTCGGCATCCTGCACTGCATAGCGGCCGCGAGCCTCCTCGCCGCGCCGTTCGTGATCGCGCCCGCGTGGGCCAGTCTTGCGGCCGGCCTCGCCGCGATCGCCGCCCCCTTCGCGGTCCGTTCGACGCTGTTCGATCCGTCCTGGCTATTGTGGATCGGGCTCGGCGAAGCGTTGCCGAATACGATCGACTGGTACCCGCTCCTGCCCTGGGCCGGCGTCGTGCTGCTCGGCCTCGGGATCGCGCGCCTGCCGGCCGCCCTCCCGTGGCTGACCTCGCCTGAGCGCTGGCGCGCGAAGTCCGCGCCGTCGCGCGCGGTCTGCCTCGCCGGACGGCACAGTCTGGCGATCTATCTCCTCCATCAGTTGATCCTGTTCCCTTTGGTCTGGGCGGTTGCGGCTTCGGGCCTGATCGCGCCCGTCGCGGCGCCGAAAGCGGACATGAGCGGCTTTCTTTCGTCGTGCCAGCGCGCCTGCATTGCGGAGGGACGCGCGGCCCCCGACTGCGCGACCGGCTGCGGGTGCGTGGCGGACGCCATCGGGCGCTCGGGCGACGCCGACCGGCTGGCGACGCTCAGCCCCGAGCGAAGGGCCGATCTCAAGCGGCTCGCCGACGCCTGCATGGGAAGATGAGGCGGCGCCGGCCGCCGGATCAGGCCCGCGCGGACGTTTCCGCAATGATCGCGAGCGGCAGGACCTCGAGCGTGCCGCCCGACACCCGCTTGGTCTCGTCGGTATAGGCCTTGAAGAAATCGCGGCTCTGCAGCGCCTTCGACGCTTCGTCGTCAGTGGTGGCGGCGAGATGGTAGTACTCGCCGGACCCGTTGTCGGCTTTCATGCACCGGTACGAGATCCGTCCGTTCAAGGTCGCGTCGGCCTCGACGGCGGCGATGAACCGCCCGATGTGCTCGCGCCAGTTTGTCTCAGAGCCGGCCTCGGATCCGTCCTTGAAGCGATATTTGATCAGAAAATGTTTCATTGGCCTCTCCCTTTCCGTCCCGACCTGCGCCGTTGAGCCAGCGCGCCAGACTTGCGCCTGAAGAAGCGCTCCTGCAAGTATGGACAAAAATGATAGTGTCGAAAAATTCAGCGATGCGCGGGAGTCTTCGATGAATGTTCAGCGGAAAACATCGCCGGCAAGCCAAACGCCCCAGCCGCATGGCTGCCCGGTGATGGCGTTTCAGGCCATGATCAGCGGCAAATACAAGATCCGCATCCTGTGGGACCTGAGGGACGGACCGCGCCGCTACAGCGAGATCAGGACCGGCCTGCTCAGCGGCGCGACCGGAACCCGGGAAATCGCGCCCCGGGTGTTGAGCCGGGAGCTGAAAGCGCTCGCCGAAGCCGGCATGATCGCGCGCAAGGACTACGGCCTCGTGCCGCCAAAGGTTGAATATTCGCTCACGCCCGCGGGCGCGAGTTTTGTGCCTGTGATCGCCAACATGCGCGAATGGGGTGAGCGCCATTTCGCGACGCGGCTCACCGGCGGCGAGCCGGGGCGATTGAGTTCGCTAGGGCGGCCGATAAGGCCGCCCTTCGTTTTTTTTCAGAGCCTGGCCGCGACCGCCTTGGTCTCGGTATAGTGCTCCATCACTTCCTTGCCCATCTCGCGCCCCCAGCCCGACTGCTTGTAGCCGCCGAACGGCCAGGCGGGGTCGCCGTAGTTGTGGGTGTTGATGCAGATCGTGCCAGCCTTGATCTTGCGCGCCATCTGGTGGGCGACCTTGAGGTTGCGCGTCCAGACGCTGGCCTGAAGGCCATATTCGGTGTCATTGGCGAATTTCGCCACCGCGTCGAGATCGTCGTCGTCGAACGACTGCACGCAGACCACGGGTCCGAAGATCTCCTCGCGGACGACGCGCATGTCGCGGGCGGTCTTGGCGAGAACGGTCGGCTCGACGAAATAGCCCTGGTTGCCGGGGACATTGCCCCCGGTGACGACTTCCGCTCCCTCTTTCCGGCCCGATTCGAGCAAGCCCCTTACCCGGTCGTGCTGTTCCTTGGAAACGAGCGGACCAAGGTTCACGTTCGGATCGAGGCCGTGGCCGATCTTGATCTTGCCGGCTTCGGCGCTGACGCCGTCGACAACGCGGTCATAGATCGATTTGTGGGCGAAGAGCCGCGAGCCCGCGGTGCAGCACTGGCCCTGGTTATAGAAGATCGCTGACGCGGTTCCGGCGATGCGCCTTCGATGTCGGCGTCGGGGAAGACGATCGCCGGCGACTTGCCGCCCAGCTCGAGCGACACGCGCTTGAGGTTTCCAGCCGCCGCCTTGACGATGAGCTTGCCGACTTCGGTCGAGCCGGTGAAGGCGACCTTGTCGACGTCCGGATGGTTGGCGAGCGCGGCGCCCGCCGTCTCGCCAAAACCGGTGACGATGTTGACGACGCCGTCCGGGAATCCGGCTTCCTGAAGGAGTTCGCCGAAACGCAGCGCCGAGAGCGGCGTCTGTTCGGCCGGCTTGAGCACGATTGTGCAGCCGGCGGCGAGCGCCGGCGCGAGCTTCCAGGCCGCCATCATCAGCGGGAAGTTCCAGGGAATGATCTGGCCGACGACGCCGATCGGCTCACGCAAGGTGTAGACGTGCCAGGCGCCGGGGCTCGACACCGGGATCGTTTCGCCGGTGAGGCGCGTCGACCAGCCGGCCATATAGCGGAACATATTGATCGAGCCTTGCACGTCGTCGCGGCGCGCATTCGTCACCGGCTTGCCGTTGTCGAGCGCTTCGAGCTCGGCGAATTCGTCGGCGTGCTGTTCGAGCAGGTCGCCGAGCCGCCAGACGAGGCGCGAGCGTTTGTCCGGCAGGATGCGCGACCACGGACCGGTCTCGAAAGCCCGACGGGCGGCGGCGACCGCCGCGTCGATATCGGCTTTGTCTCCGGCCGGGACGTGGGCGATGATCTCTTGCGTGGCCGGGTCTTCGACCTCGAAGGTCTTGCCGCTCTTCGCATCGACCCATTTGCCGTCGATGAGGAGCTTGTGCTTTTTGGCGAGGTACTTTGTGGCCGCGGAGCCGAGCGACGGTTTGCGAATGCCGATTGTCATGGGGACCCTCCCTGAATTTCGTGGATAGCGCGTCGAAGGACGCAGCGCCGAAAGCATTATATCGGAGAAAATATATCGACGCGAGTTGCGGGTCGCTGTTCGCGATATGCGCGGCGACCGGCATCCGGCCACAAGTGGACGTGGCTCATTGTATATGAAAGGATATATCGTCGAGGCGCCTCCGCCGGGTTGGCCTGCTGGGGCTCCGGGAGCGCGCCGGGGGGCGCAGATGAAAAGCCTGGGATTTGTTCTGCTGGCTGCGGCGGGATTCGTCGCCTCAGCCCATGCGGCCGATCTGCCGACCCAGACCACCCCCGAGGCTGAAAAGTCCAACCCGCCCTGTTTCAGCAGCCTGTGGAACTATCTGAAATCCTCGGTCCGGGACTGCCCGCTGAGCGTCGGCCCGCTCACGCTTTACGGCACGCTCGACGGCGGGTTCGGCTATGAGCAGTGGGGCGCCCGCCTGGGCGCATACGCGGACAAGCCCAACTACGCCATCCAGAGAAACAGCGGCGACACCCACTGGCTATGGTCGCCGAACGGGCTCAGCACGTCGACCATCGGCGTCCGCCTGTCGCAAAAGATCGGCGACAACTGGGAGATCGTCGGCGCCGTCGAAGCCGGGTTCAATCCCTATACGCTTCGCTTGATCAACGGCGCCCAGTCGCTGGCCGACAACAATCCTTACGCGACGGCCCTCCAGAGGACCGCTTTCGATTCCGCGCGGGCGGGGACGTGGGACAATGGGCAAGGGTTCGTCGGGATAAGCAATCCCGCCTACGGAACGCTCACCTTCGGCCGGACCACGCTCCTGTCCGTCTCGGCGCTCAGCGCCTACGACCCCGTGGCCTCGGTTGCGTTTTCCCAACTGGGCTTCACCGCTCTTTACGCCACGTTCGGGGCGAGCCCGACCTCGCGCATCAACACGGCGTTCACCTATCGGCTGACTTACCAGGGCTTCCGCGTGGCGGCCCAGGCGCAGGCCGGCGGGTACGACCAGGATAATGCGGCGACCGAGCAATATCAGGCGCAGATCGGCGCCGACTTCAACGGCTTCTCGTTCGACGCGATTGCCGGATATGCGAAGAACGCGCTGACCTTCCAGAGCTTCGCCGGGGCGGCGACGCCGGTCGGCTACAATCCTGACTCCATCGTCCGCGCGACGGCCAAGAACACCGGCGGCGTCGAGCTGCTCGGCCGCTACCAATGGGAGAAGTTCAAATTCTACGCCGGATATATCTACTCGCTCTCCGTCAATCCGAGCAATCCGAACTATCCCGGCGGAGTGTCGTCGATCGCGGCGGGGATCGTCGTTCCCCCCGGCTTCGTGACGACCAACGCCTATACGGTTCCGCGCAATCTCAATACGGTCTGGACCGGCCTGCGCTATGCGGCGTGGTCCAATCTTGACCTGGCCGCCGGGGTCTACTGGGAATCGCAGAACGATTTTCTGGCCGCGCCCGCTGTCTGCACCGGCTCGGGTTCGGCGACCAGCAACAGTCGATGCGCCGGCGGCCGCTATTCCTATTCGTTTCTGGTCGACTACAGGCCCATTCCCCGGGTGAGCGTTTACGCCGGGCTCTTGGTCTCAACTGTCTACGGCGGCGTCGCAAGCGGCTTTCTTCACACCGAAAACGTCGCGCCGACCGTCGGCATGCGCATTCGCTTCTGAAGCTCCGCTTCAGCCCGGGTTGCCGCCGATGCAGCCCTTGTTGCAATCGTCCGGGTCGCGGCTGAGCCCGTCGCTGTCGCCATCTCCGGGATGCGCATAGGGGCTGAACATCTTGTTGGTCTGAGGAGGCGCGCTCTCGACCGGCTCGGTCGGCGCCGGCAGTCGGGCGGCGACATAATGATGATGATGATGGACGCGATGGACGGCCGGCTGCTCTGTCTGCGCGAGGCGGCGAGCGAAGCCGACAGCAATGCGGCGAACGTGAGCGCGATCGTCGCCGATGTCTTCATTTCATCCTCTAGTCGAGGCCGACCATCACGTCGGTCGCCTTGATGACCGCATAGGCCTTCTCGCCTTTCCTGAGATTGAGCTCATCGACCGCCTCGTTGGTGATCGAGGCCGTCACGACCGCGCCGCCGCCGAGGTCGATGCGGACATGGGCGGTCGTCGCGCCCTTGGTGACGTCGACGATCGTGCCACGAAGCTTGTTGCGCGCGCTGATTTTCATGCGTTTCCCCACTTTGGGCTTGGCCGGGTCATTGATCGCGCGGTATGTATCACGGCATATAACGGCTGGCGAGTCCTCGAAAGCATGGGGAGAACACATCCTTGAGGCTGACCGCCCTCTGCTCTGCGCTTGGCGCGCTTTTCGCTTCCCTCGCCTCGCCGGCGGGGGCGGGGCAGACTCATGTCGCCGTCGCCGCCAATTTCACCGAGCCAGCGAGAGAGATCGCCGCTCTGTTCAAACAGAAGACGGGCCACGAGGCGGTGCTGATCTTCGGCGCGTCGGGATCGTTCTTCACCCAGATCACCCATGGCGCCCCGTTCGAGGTTTTCCTGTCGGCAGATTCCGACCGCCCGAAGGCGGCGATCGACGGCGGGTTCGCCGTCGCCGACAGCCTGTTCACCTATGCGGTCGGCAAGCTCGTGCTGTGGAGCCGGGTGATCGACGTCACCGACGGCGAAGCGGCGCTGAAGGCCGGCCAGTTCATGAAGCTCTCGATCGCCAATCCTGTCGCCGCGCCCTACGGGACCGCCGCGGTCGAAACGATGAAGGCGCTCGGCGTGTATGACGCCTTGGCGCCGAAGATCGTGCAGGGCAATAGCATCGCGCAGGCGTTCCAGTTCGTCGACACGCGCAACGCGGAGGTCGGCTTCGTTGCCCTCGCGCAGCTCTACGGCGTCACGGCGGGGACGCGCTGGGAGGTTCCCCCGACGCTCTATTCGCCGATCAGGCAGGACGCGGTGCTGCTCAAGACGGGCGCGGACAGCGAGGCGTCCAAGGCGTTCCTCGACTTCCTCAAAGGGCCGGAGGCGCGCGCGATCATCGAGCGGTTCGGCTACTCGCTGAAGTAAGCGCGCGGTGCCGGGCCTTCCGTCCGAGATCTGGGTCCCGATCCGGCTCACGCTCGAACTCGCTGCGATCACGACGCTCTCGCTGCTCATCGTCGCGACACCGCTCGCCTGGTGGCTCGCCCGCTCAAAGGCATGGTTCAAAGAGGCCGCCGCCGCCATCGTCGCGATGCCGATGGTGCTGCCGCCGACGGTGCTCGGCTTCTATCTCCTGATCGCGCTCGGACCTGACGGGCCTGGCGGCGCGATCGCCTCCCTGTGGGGCGCGCGCACGCTCGCCTTCACCTTCACCGGCCTCGTCATCGGCTCGATCATCTCGTCGATGCCGTTCGTGGTGCAGCCGATCCGCAACGCCTTCGCCGCCATCGGCGACCGGCCGCTCGAAGTCGCCGCGACCCTGCGCGCCTCGCCCCGCCGCGCCTTCTGGACCGTGGCCCTGCCGCTCGCGAGCCCCGGCCTCTTGACCGGCGCGGTGCTCGGCTTCGCCCACACGGTCGGCGAATTCGGCGTCATCCTGATGATCGGCGGCAACATTCCCGGCCGCACCAGGGTCATGTCGACCGCGATCTTCGACTTCACCGAGACGATGCGCTGGCGCGAGGCCAACATCCTGGCGGGCGGCATGGTCGTGTTCGCCTTCGCGGTCATCCTGTCGATGATCCTCCTGGAGAAACGCTTCGCGCGGGCGCGTGCATGAGCGAAGGCGACACGATCCAGGCCGAGTTCAAGGGGACGCTCGGCTCCTTTTCGCTCGACGCCGGCTTCACCACGCCGGCGAAGGGCGTCACCGCCCTGTTCGGACCGTCGGGTTGCGGCAAGACCTCGGTCTTGCGCTGCATCGCCGGGCTCACGCGGGTCAGCGACGGCATCTGCATCGTCGGCGGCGACGTCTGGCAGGATCGGGACGGCGCGTTCCTGCCGACCCATAAACGTCCGCTCGGCTATGTGTTCCAGGAGGCGAGCCTCTTCGCCCATCTCTCGGTCCGCCGCAATCTCCTGTTCGGCGCGCCGCCCGCAGAGGGCGAGGCCCGGGCCGGGCGCATCGGCTTCGACGAAGTGGTCGAGCTCCTCGGCGTCGCGGCTTTGCTCGACCGCGCTCCGGCCAAGCTTTCCGGCGGCGAGCGCCAACGGGTGGCGATCGGACGGGCGCTCCTGTCGCAGCCCAAGCTCCTTCTGATGGACGAGCCGCTGTCGGCGCTCGACCGGGCGACCAAGGACGAGATCCTGCCGTTCCTCGAGCGGCTGCGCGATCGCCTCGCGCTGCCGATCGTCTACATCACCCACTCGATCGCCGAGGTCGAGCGCCTCGCCGACCAGATCGTGCTCATCGACAAGGGCCGGGTGATCGGCGCCGGACCGCTCGAGGAATTGCAGAGCGACCCGGCGCTGCCGCTCGCGATCGCGCGCGACGCGGCGGTCACCCTCGACGGCGTGATCGAGGCGCACGACGCCGGCTATGGCCTTCTTGCGCTCCGCGTGCGCGGCGGCTCGTTCATTGCGCCCGCGCCGCAAGCCGCGGTCGGCGCGCATCGTCGCATCCGCGTCATCGCCGGCGACGTGAGCCTGGCGCGCGAGCCGCCGGGCCGGAGCTCGATCCTCAATATCCTGCCGGTGCGGATCGTCTCGGCGACGCCGGTCGAAACGCAGGAGATCATCGCCGTCCTGGCGCTGGGCGCGGACGGAAAGGGCGCGCGCCTGATCTCGCGCCTGACGCGAAAGTCGTGGGAGGGGCTCGGCCTCGCCGAGGGCATGAGCGTCTACGCGCAGGTCAAGGCGGTCGCGCTCGCGCCCGGGCGGGGGGAGCTGGGGTGAGAGTTCACACTTTCCGTCGCCTCGACTTGGCGAAAGTGTCGAACGCGACCGCGAGCACGATGATGATCCCGATCACGATCTGCTGGATGTACGAGGAGACGTTCATCAAGACGAGCCCGTTGAGCAGGACGCCGATCAGGACCGAGCCGATGACGGTGCCGAAGATCGTTCCCGAGCCGCCGAACAGGCTCGTGCCGCCGATCACCACCGAGGCGATGACGGTGAGCTCATAGCCGGTTCCCGCGACCGCCTCGGCCGAGTTGAGCCGCGCCGCGAGCACGAACGCGCCAAGCCCGGCGAAGAAGCCCATGATCACATAGACGCTGGCGATGACCCGGTTGACGTTGAGGCCGGAGAGCCGCGCCGCCTCGGGATTGCCGCCGACCGCGTAGACCTGGCGGCCATAGCGCGTGTAGCGCAGGACGATGTGCGCAAGGACGGCGGCGGCAAGAAAGATGATGACCGGGATCGGCACCGGGCCGATCTTGCCCTGGCCCCACCAGAAGAACGACGGCTGGAAGCCGGAGATCGGCCCGCCGGCGGCGAACATGAGCGCCGCGCCGCGAAAGGCCGACATGCCGCCGAGCGTCACCACGAACGGAGGAACCTTGAGCCGCGTGATCGCGAGCCCCTGGAGATAGCCGCCGGCAAGTCCGACCGCGATCGCCGCCAGCGCCGCCGCGCCCCAGCCGTAGCCGACGCCGCCCTCGCCGACCGTGAAGCGGTTCTCGAGCCCGCCCTTCTCGACCGCCGCGGCGACCAGTCCGGCGAAGGCGAGCAGCGAGCCGACCGAAAGGTCGATGCCGGCGGTCAGGATCACGAAGGTCATCCCGACCGCAAGCAGGCCGGTGATCGACACCTGCCGCATGACGTTGAAGAGGTTGATCTCCGAGAGGAACCTCGGCTCGATGACCGCGAACAGCACCATCAGCGCGATGAGGAAAAGCGTCGGCGCGAATTTGGCGACGAAGCCGAAGACGTCCACGCCGGTGTCGCCGGGTTCGACCGCTCTCGTCGCTTCAGCCATTGCGCGCCTCGATCTGACCGGGGACGCTTTTCGCCGCCCCCTCGTGGAACGTCATCATCCCCATCAGGATTTCCTGCGTCGCCTGGGTGCGGGCGATCTCCCCGGTCACCCGCCCTTCGCGCATGGTGACGATCCTGTCGCTCACCGCAAGGATTTCGGGCAGCTCCGACGAAATGACGATAACCGCGATGCCGGCCTTCGCCATGTCGATGAGAAGGTTATGGACCTCGACCTTGGAGCCGACATCGATGCCGCGCGTCGGCTCGTCGACGATCAGGATCTTCGGCCTTAGCGCGAGCCAGCGCGCCAGCACGACCTTCTGCTGATTGCCGCCGGAGAGAAGGCCGGCCGCCTGATCGGCGCTCGACATGCGAATGCTGAGCTGGCGGCGATAGTCATCGACCAGCGCATCCTCGCGCCGCTCGTCGATGAACCATCCGCGGCTGATCTGCTCCTGCGCGGCGATCGATATGTTGGTGCGGATCGCGAGGCTGAGAAAGAGCGCCTGCTTCTTGCGGTCCTCCGGCACGAGGCCGATGCCATGGTTCATCGCATCGCGCGGGCCTGAGAACTTCACCGGCTTGCCGTCGACGCGGATGACGCCGGCGTCGAACGCGTCGGCGCCGAAGATCGCCCGCGCGGTCTCCGTCCGTCCGGCGCCGACCAGCCCGGCGAGCCCCAGGATCTCGCCCTTGTGCGCTTTGAGCGAGACGTCGACGAGCTCGATCGCGTGGGGATCGCGGGCGTTGCGACGGCGCGTCATGCCCTCGACTTCGAGCGCGACCGGTCCATGGTCGGGGATCGGCCTCTCGCCATAGAGCGCGCCGACGTCGCGCCCGACCATCATCCGGATGATGGCGTCGACATTGGTGTCGGCGACCGCGCCCGTACCGACGAAATGGCCGTCGCGCAGCACCGTGTAGCGATCGCAGAGGCGGAAAACTTCCTCGAGCCGGTGAGTGACGAAGATGATCGACAGGCCCTCGGCCTTCAGCGTCCGGATGATGCGGGCGAGGTTGGCGACTTCCGCTTCGCTCAGCGCCGAGGTCGGCTCGTCCATCACGATGAGCTTGGAGCGCATCGAAAGCGCGCGGGCGATCTCGACCAGCTGCTGCTCGGCGACCGAGAGGTCGCGCACGTGCGTCATCGGGTCGCGCCTGAGCCCGATCTTGTCGGTGATCGCGCGGGTGTCTTCGGCGAGGCGCCGCCAGCTCACGAACAGCCGCGAGCCCGGTTCGCGGCCGATGAACACGTTCTCGGCGATCGTCATGTCGGGGGCGAGGGTGAATTCCTGATAGATCGTGACGATGCCGGCGCGCTGGGCGTCGTGGGGCGAAGCGAAGGCGACCGGTTCGCCATAGAGCTCGATTTTGCCCGAATCGGCGCTTTGCGCGCCGGAAAGGATCTTGAGCAGGGTCGACTTGCCGGCGCCGTTTTCGCCGAGCAACGCGTGGATCTCCGACGGCCCGACGTCGAGGTGAGCATTCTCGAGCGCCAGCACGCCCGGAAAGCGCTTGCTGATTCCGACCATCCTGAGAATCGGGCGATCGGACTCTGCCGGAGCGGAAGAAAGCGCCGCGGGCGCGTAGACCATTCGGGATCACTCGCTGGCGAGGAGGGCGATTGAGACGATGGCGCGCCGCGAATGGCGCGCCATCGTGCGGGCTTGCGGCTACTTCACTTCGTTGATGCGCTCGGCGGTGTTGAGATTATCCTTGGTGATCGCCTGCGGCGTCAGAAGGGTAATCTGCTGCTCGGGCTTCTTCCCGCTCTTGAGGTACTCGGCCATGATATCGACCGCGGTCGAACTCTGCTTGGCGGGGAACTGCTCGATCGTCGCGGTGAGTTCGCCGTCGCGCACCTTCCCCAGCGCCTCGGGCAGCGCATCGAAGCCGAGGACGACGACGCCCTTGAGATTGCGCGCCTTGAGCGCTTCGATCGCGCCGAGCGCCATGTCGTCGTTGGCGGCGTTGATGACCTGCGGCGGCGCGCTCATCCCCGCAAGCAGGGATTCCGTGACCTTGAGGCCGTCGTCGCGGTGGAAGTTGGCGGTCTGCTCGGCCACGATCTTGTAGTTGGGACCGGCCTTGTCGAGCACGTTGTGCAGCCCCTTGTTGCGGTCGATCGCCGGGCTCGCGCCGGGCGAGCCCTGGAGATTGATGATCGTCGCCCCATTCGGGAACATCTTGACGATGAGATTGCCCTGAGCCTCGCCGCCCTTGACGTTATCGGCGCCGACATGGCCGATGATGCCGGTGACAGAGGGAACCCGCCGGTCGATGGTGACCACCGGCACCTTGGCGTCGATCGCTTCCTGAAGCGCCGGCGCGAGAGCGTCCTGATCCTTCGGGCTGATCACGATGCCCTTGACGCCCTTGGCGAGCGCGGCCTCGATGTCGGCGGTCTGCTTGGGCGAGGAGTCCTGGCCGTCGGACTCGATCGTGCTGAGGCCTTGCTTGGCCGCTTCGGTCTTCAGTCCATCGTTCATCATGTGGACGAAGAACGGAAAGTTCATGCCCGGGACGGAGAGCAGGATGAGGGGCTTGTCGTCGGCGAAAGCGGGCGCGGCGAGCCCGATCGCCATGAAAGACACGAGAACAGTTCGGCGGGTGATGCGCATGGATTTACCTCCCTTGCGCCGGACTAACATGTTAGCCGACGCTCACCGAACCATGTCCGAAATTCAACCCCGCGACAAGGGCGCATCCACGCGAGCCTCGACAAAGGCGAGCCGCGGATCGACATCGGCTTCTTTCTTCGGCTTCTTTCCAAAGCGCGCGCGAGCCGGTTCGGCGCTGTTTGGCGCCGCCGCGTTTCGCGCCGACCGCGTCGCGGCTATGCTGGGCTATTGAGGAAAACGACGGGAGGGTTCACGTGGCGCGATTTCAAAGCATTCTCGGGACGGTCGGACACACGCCGGTTGTCCGCATCAATCGCCTCGCCCCCGAGAGGGTGAATCTCTATGTGAAAATCGAGGCGTTCAATCCGCTCGGCTCGGTCAAGGACCGCCTGGCGCTCGGCGTGATCGAGGCGGCGGAGAAATCGGGCGAACTGAAGCCTGGGCAGACGGTCATCGAGGCGACGAGCGGCAATACCGGCATCGGGCTCGCCATGGTCTGCGCGGCGCGGGGTTATCCCCTTGTCCTCACGATGGCGGAGACCTTCAGCGTCGAGCGGCGGCGATTGATGCGCTTCCTTGGCGCGAAGGTCATTCTGACGCCGGCCGCCGAGCGGGCGGTCGGCATGATCAAGAAGACGGTCGAGCTGGCCGAAGCCCACGGCTGGTTCATGACCCGGCAGTTCGAGAACGAAGCCAACCCGGACTTCCATTCCCGCACCACCGCGCGCGAAATCGTCGACGACTTCGCCGGCGACCGGCTCGACTTCTGGGTCACCGGCTACGGCACCGGCGGCACGCTGAAGGGCGTCGGCCGGGTGCTGAGGCGGGAGCGCCCGGAAACGAAGATCATTGTTTGCGAGCCGGCCGATGCGCCGCTGCTCGAATCCGGGATCGAGCAGAAGCGCCTGGCCGACGGCTCGCCGGCGGCGCCGCACCCGAGTTTCAAGCCTCACCCCATGCAGGGCTGGACGCCCGACTTCATTCCGAAGATCACCGGCGAGGCGGTCGACATGAAACTGATCGACCGGGTCCTGCCGATCGCCGGCGCCGACGCCATTCGCTGCAGCAAGGAACTGGCGGCCAAGGAAGGCATCTTTGTCGGCATAACCTCAGGGGGAACCTTTGCCGGCGCGCTGAAGATCGCGAGCGAGGCGCCGAAAGGGGCGAACATTCTCTGCATGCTGCCAGACACCGGCGAGCGCTATCTCAGCACCCCGCTCTTCGCCGACGTCCCCGCCGACATGACCGAGGACGAACGCGCAATCTCGCGCTCGACGCCGAGCGCGCAGTTCGGCGCTTGAATTTTACGCGCGGGGTCTACGCCGCCTCGATCGCCATCGCCGTCGCTTCGCCGCCGCCGATGCAGAGCGAAGCGACGCCGCGCTTCAAGCCGCGCGCGCGCAAGGCGGCGATCAGCGTCACCAGGATTCGCGCGCCCGAGGCGCCGATCGGATGGCCGAGCGCGCAGGCGCCGCCGTTGACGTTGACCTTCTCGTGCGCCAGGCCGAGGTCGCGCATCGCCGCCATCGCGACGACGGCGAAGGCTTCGTTGATCTCGTAGAGGTCGACCGAATCCTTGCTCCAGCCGGTCTTGTCGAACAGCTTCTTGAGGGCGCCGATCGGCGCGGTTGGAAACTTGCTGGGTTCGGCGGCGTAGGTCGCATGCGCGACGACGCGCGCGAGCGGCTCGGCGCCGCGCTTCCCAGCTTCGCTTTCGCGCATCAGGATGAGCGCCGCGGCGCCGTCGGAGATCGAGCTCGAATTGGCCGCCGTCACCGAGCCGCCCTCGCGAAAGGCGGGTTTCAGCGTCGGGATCTTGTCGGGGCGCGCCTTGGGCGGCTGCTCGTCGGTTTTGACGAGCGTCTCCGACTTGCCCGCTTTCACGCTGACGGGGGCGATCTCCCAGGCGAAATCGCCGTCATGAATCGCGCGGTTGGCGCGCTCGAGCGAGGCGAGCGCGTAAGCGTCCTGCGCCTGACGGGTGAACTGATAGGCTTCGGCGCAATCTTCCGCGAACGTCCCCATGAGGCACCCTTTGTCATAGGCGTCCTCGAGCCCGTCGAGGAACATCGAATCGATGGTGCGGCCGTGGCCCATGCGGTAGCCGGTGCGGGCGCGATCGAGCAGATAGGGCGCATTGCTCATGCTCTCCATGCCGCCGGCGACGACGACATCGGCCGAGCCTGCGCGCAGGAGATCGTGCGCGACCATCGCCGCCTTCATGCCCGAGCCGCACATCTTGTTGACCGTCGTTGCGCCCGCTGCGAGCGGCAGCCCGGCCCCGATCGCGGCCTGACGCGCCGGCGCCTGGCCCTGGCCCGCCGGCAATACGCAGCCCATCAATATTTCGTCGACGCTCTCGCCCGAGACGCCCGCGCGCTCGACCGCGGCGGCGATCGCGCGTGCGCCAAGCGCAGGCGCGGTGACGTCCTTGAGATCCCCGAGAAAGCCGCCCATCGGCGTGCGCGCCGCGCCGACGATGACAATGGGATCTGTCGTCCTCATGGACCGGCTCTCCGCTTAAGTCGCAGCGGCCATGCGACGCCACCATTTCGAGAGGGACTGGCGCGCAACGCCGCTGCCTCTCATATAGGGGAGGACCGATCGATAAGGAACGCCGAATGGGCCATGAATTTCGCAGCGCCGAGGAGCGGCGCGCCGCCATTGTCGCCCTGACCCAGAAGGACACCGGCATCGACGATACGATGATCGAGACGCTGGTTCGCGCCTTTTATGACAGAGTGCGGCAAGATCCACTGCTCGCGCCGATCTTCGAAGCGCGCATTTCGGACTGGGAGCCGCACCTCGACAATATGTTCGCCTTCTGGTCGTCGCTGACGCTGCAGACGGGGCGCTATCATGGCCAGCCGATGGCGAAGCATATGCCCTTGGCCGTCGACGCCCGTCACTTCGATCGTTGGCTCGCGCTATTCGAGGAAACGGCGCGCGAGCTTTGCCCGCCCGCCGCCGCCGAGCGATTCATCGAGCGGGCTCGCAGGGTGGCGGAAAGCCTTGAGCTTGGCGTTGCGACCGCAAATGGCGTGCTGTTGCAAAAAGGCGAGCGGTACCGCGGCGAGGTGTAATCTCTACCTTGAGATCACTTATCGGAAAAGAGCGTCAGCAGCACCTTGCCCTTGTCCCCGATCACGCAGACGAGCGTTTGCGGCTTGGTTGTTTTTGTCCGCTCGATATAGGCGTCGCCGATCACCACCGTCTTGACCGGCACATCCTCGATCATCGTGTCGGCCTTGATGATCTTCGCGCTGTCGAGATCGATCAGCACATCCTTCACCTGAGGATATTTTTGCTTGAGCGCGATCAGCCCGCTCGCCTTGCAAGCGTCCGCTTCCGGCGACAATGTCTCCGCGCAGGCCGCTCCGGCTGCCAACGAGACCAGCAAACCCAACACAATTTTCCGCATCGCGCTCCTCCAGCGGTCCTATCCCGAACGCCGGGAGCGGCGGCTTGTTCCCGCGCGCCGGACGACGATAAGCGCTTCGCGCGCTGCCGGCCGCCGTGTAGACTCAAAGCGAAATGACCCTTTCCAGCGAAGAAGTTGAGCGCTACGCGCGTCAGATCGTTCTGCGGGGCGTGGGCGGCCCGGGGCAGAACAAGCTCAAGGCCGCGCGCGTCCTTGTCGTCGGCGCGGGGGGCTTAGGCTCGCCGGCGCTGCAATATCTGGCCGGAGCCGGGGTCGGGACGCTCGGGATCGTCGATGACGACGAGGTCGCGCTCTCCAACCTGCACCGGCAGATCATCCACGCGACGAATGATATCGGGCGGCCGAAGACCGAGAGCGCCGCCGCGACGATCGGGCGCATCAATCCCCATGTCGCGGTCGAGCCGATCGCGGCGCGGCTTGACGCCTTGAACGCCCGGCCGATCGTCAGGCGCTTCGATATCGTGCTCGACGGCTCGGACAATTTCGCCACCCGCTATGCCCTGTCCGACGCCTGCTTCCACGAGCGCCGTCCGCTCGTCTCAGCCGCGCTCGGCGAGTATGACGGCACGCTGACGACGCTGAAGCCTTATGAGAATGGCGCCGACGGCAAGCCGAACCCGACCTATCGCTGCCTGTTCCCCGACCCGCCAGAGCCGGGGACGATCCCGACCTGCGCCGAGGCCGGGGTCCTGGGCGCGCTCGGCGGCGTGCTTGGCTCGCTGATGGCGCTCGAGGCTATCCGCGCGATTGTCGGGGGCTTTGGCGACGGCGATGAGGGCCTGGTCGGGCGCCTCCTGATGATCGACTCCCGCGCGATGCGGTTCGAGACCCTGCGCTACGCCTGGGACCCCGAAAATCCGCTCAGCGGCAGCCGCCGGGCGGCGAGCGAGGCCATTGCGGCGGGGGCGCTCAGGGAAGGATGAAATTTTGACCGGTCGCCTTCCGGCGAAAGCCGGCTATCGGTCGGCGCTGACGAAATCGACGCAGTTGCGGCGGCCGGAATCGAGGCAACGCTGGAAAGTCCGGCTATGGTCCAGGGCCTGGAACACCCAATAGCCAAGCGCCACGATCGCCAGAACCGCGACCAGCGCCGCAGCGTTGGCGAAGCTCCGGCGCTCGGGACTTTCGTCGTCCTGTCTGCTTGTCGGCCGCCCTATCGAAGGAGGCTTGATTTCGTCTGGCCGATCTCGCGTCATCGATCGAGCGCCCAGAATCCAAGTGCGCCGGTAAGGCGCTAACCTGCTGCAACGCTATCAGATTTATACGCGCAAAGCCACCGGAAAGGGTTGCGGTCCGCTGGTCGGGATCCGCGCGGGTTCAGGCCGCGCGGATCCTTCACTGAAGAACTTCAAACGTCGTCGAAGCCGCCGCCGCTATCGTCAAATGACGAGCCGTCCGAATTGTCGAAACTCGAGTCATCCAGTTGGTCGAAGTTGGCGTCCTGAACCCCCGGCGCGCCGGGATCGAAGTTCTGGAAATTGGCGTCGCTGCCCCGGTCGCCGCGATCGCCGTAGTAGTTGTTGATCTCCGTCATCTCTGTCGGGTTGCCGGTCAGCCCCGAGCCGCCAAATCCGGCGGCGCTTGCCCCGCCGCCAAAAAGGCCGCCGCCGGAATGTCCGCCGAACAGGCCGCCCAACAGGTTGCCAAGAACAACGCCGCCGGCCACTCCCGTCGCCGTCGAGGCCGCGTTCTGCAGAAATCCGCCGCCCGAAGGCTGCGGCTGGCCCCAGGGGCCGCCCTGTTGCGGATAGCCTTGTGGAGGCTGGGGATAGCCGCCCTGAGGCGGAGGCGGCGCGTAGCCGCGCGACGGCGTGGCGGTCGGCGCGCGCTGGTAGGACTGCGGGTCGGACTCGGGCCGGGACGGAGGCGATGACGGACCGCCGCCGAAAATGGTCTTGCCGAGATTGCCGAGAAAACTGCCCTGTTCCTGGCTCTGGTCTGGGCCCTGCTGCACGGTCGCCTCAAGTTGGGAGATCCGGTTCGCCGCGGCCTCCAAAGCCTGCTGCTGGACGAGCACGGTTTGCGCCAAGACATAGGGCGCGTGGGGCGCGGCGCGAACCGCGTTGCTGATGAAAGATTCGGCTTCGGGGTCACGCTGGGTCGCGGCAGCAGAGTTGACGCGCTGGAAAAGGCCACCAAGCATTTGGCGTTCTTCGGGGGTCATGTCGCTCTCCCTGCGGGCGGATAGCCCGCGCCCGGCATATAGCGACGCGTGCGGCCAATCCAAGACTACCGGGAGGGTTTATCGAGCAATCACGGCGCAATTATTACCGGCGACCGGCGCGCCTTTACTCAGGCCTGCCGATCGTTTAGGCGAGGGCCGCTGAGGCCCCGGTTCCGCTCCGTTTCGCTGCGCCGGGCCTTTCGCTCGTTTCAAGAAAAAGGCGGAAGAGCAATCGACGATGGCCAATGTTGTCGTTGTCGGCGCCCAGTGGGGCGACGAGGGAAAAGGCAAGATCGTCGATTGGCTATCGGTCGGCGCCGACGTGGTCGTGCGGTTTCAGGGCGGCCACAACGCCGGCCACACGCTCGTGATCGACGGCAAGACCTATAAGCTTGCGCTGCTTCCCTCCGGCATCGTTCGCCCGGGAAAGCTGTCGATCATCGGCAATGGCGTCGTCCTCGATCCCTATCATCTCATCGAGGAGATCGAGAAACTGCGCGGCCAGGGGGTCGAGGTGACGCCGGCAAACCTCAAGGTCGCCGAGAACGTCCCGCTGATCCTGTCGCTGCATCGTGAACTCGACGCCCATCGCGAGTCGGCCGCCGCCGGCGGCGCCAAGATCGGTACGACCAAGCGCGGCATCGGCCCGGCCTACGAAGACAAGGTCGCGCGGCGGGCGATCAGGCTGATGGATCTCGCCGATCCGGAGGCGCTCGACGACAAGATCGAGCGCCTGCTCGCCCATCACGATCCCCTGTGCCGGGGCCTCGGGCTTCCGCCGCCGAGCCTCGCCGCCATCCGCGCCGAATTGGTCGCGGTCGCGCCCAAGGTCCTGCCGTTCATGGCCCCGACGTTTGAAATTCTCGATAGCGAGCGGCGGGCGGGCAAGCGCATTCTGTTCGAGGGCGCGCAAGGCGCCATGCTGGACGTCGATCACGGAACCTACCCTTACGTCACGTCCTCGAACACGGTCGCGGCCAACGCAGCGACGGGCTCGGGGCTGGGGCCGAGGGCGATCGGCTATGTGCTCGGCATCGCCAAGGCCTACACGACGCGCGTCGGCGGCGGCCCGTTCCCGACCGAGCTCGACGACGATGTCGGCCGTCGCATCGGCCAGCGCGGCCGCGAATTCGGCACCAACACCGGCCGGCCGCGCCGGTGCGGCTGGTTCGACGCCGTGCTCGCGCGCCAGGCGGTCCGCACCTGCGGCATCGACGGTCTCGCACTGACCAAGCTTGACATTCTCGACGGGTTTGAGACCATCAAGGTCGCGACGCGTTACCGCCTGAACGGCGAGGAGATCGACTATCTGCCGGCTTCCCAATCCGCGCAGTCACGCATCGAGCCAGTCTATGAAACGATCGAAGGCTGGAACGGAGCGACGAGCCGGGCGCGGTCTTGGGCCGACCTGCCGGCGCAGGCGATAAAATATGTTCGCCGAATCGAGGAACTGGTCGGCGCGCCGGTCGCCTTATTATCGACGAGTCCCGAGCGCGACGATACGATTCTTGTGCATGATCCGTTTCAGGATTAAGGGACCGTTCGCGGGTTCCTGCAGAGCGGTTGAGCGGACGCTTTATGGCTGATTATCATTCGCTGCTCACGCGCGCCGTCGCCAATTTGCCAAGCGGCGGCACGCCAGGGACGCGCGAGGCGATCTATGTGCGCGCGCGCAACGCGCTGATCGAGCAACTGCGGAGCCTGCGCCCGCCGTTGCCGGAAAGCGACATCGCGCGCGAAGCGAAGGCGCTCGACGCCGCGATCGCCAAGATCGAGGCGAATTTCCCATCGCAACAGTCTGCTCGAACCTCCGCTCCCCCGCCCCCAGCGGCGGCTTCGACTTCTCCCCCGGGCGGCAAAGCGGGCGCGCCTCCGGCGCCATCGCCGAAACCCGTCGCGCCGACCGCGTCCACTCAACCCCCGGCCTCGCAGCGCCCGCTTACGCCCGGGCCGGCGCAGAACGCGCCCATGGCCGGGTCTCCCGCTCAGCAGGCGAGCGCGCCGAGACCACCCTTCCAAGCCGGGTCGCCAGCGCCGGCCGGGTCCGGTCAACCGGCTGTTCCGCCGCGAACGCCGTCGCCGCCGATATCGCCCCCGCGGGCCCAGCCGGCCCCGAGCGCGGCGCCGCAAGCATTGACCGCGCCGGCGGGTAAGCCGGCCGTCGCCATCGCCCCGCCCGCGGCTCTCTCTTCGCCGGGCCGGCCTCAACCTGCCGTCGGCGGGGCGAGGCCCGCGCCCTCGCTCGCGACGAGAACCGGAGCCGCGCCCTCGGCAGGAGCGAGAGACGCCCGGGAGGACAATTTCCCCCCGCCGCCCGATCTCGCCAAGGCGGCTCGGTCGACCCGCGCGGATGAAGTGCACTCCTCCGCGGCGCCGCCGGTTGTCGCGACCCGCTCGGACGAACTGGTGCAATCAGCCGTGGCGCCGGAAGTGCCGGGCGAGTTTGACCGCCCAGGCGGGGTCGCGAGGCAGGATCTGGAAGGCCAGCGCCCGATTGCGCCAGGCATGGACGCCGCCAAGCCGAAGCGATGGCTGTGGATCGCGGCGGCGGTCGCGCTTGGCGTCGTCCTGGCGGTGGCCGGCGCTGCGATCCTGATGCGTCAAAAGCCCCAGGACCTGGCGATCAAGCCGCCCGTTGAAGCGGCGGCGCCTCCCGCCGCGCAGCCGCCGGCAAAAATCGCCGAGCGGGTCGAGGCGCCCCCGGCCACCCCTGCGGCGCCTCCGCCTTCCCCAAGCGAGCCGAAAGCGGAACAGCCGGCCGCCCAGGCCGCGGCGCCTGCGAACCCTACGGCGGCTCCGCCGCAAAATAATCCGCCGGCGGCGAGCCCAGCGCCCGCGCAAGCGCCCGCTGCCCGCGCCGTCGGGGGGCCGCGCCGCGATGCTCGTCGCTTCCGCCGACAATCCGCAGAAGCCGGTGGTCAGCCTGGGCTCGACGGTGTGGTCGTTGATCCCCGCGGCGCCCGGCCAGCCGGCTTCCGTTGCGGTCAAGGCCGAGGCCGACATCCCCGATCTCAAGATGCACGCGACGATGACCTTGCGCAAAAACACCGATCCGACGCTCCAGGCGACGCATACGATCGATCTCAAATTCTCCTTCGCCGACGGCGCGCCGATCACCGGCTTCAAGGATGTCGGCCTGCCGCAGATGCGGATGGAGGATTCGACCGCCGCCGAAGCGCTGACCAGCGTGAAGGTCAAGATCAGCGACGTCTACTTCCTCATCGCGCTGGCCAAGGGCGATTCCGACACCGCCCGCAACCTCGACCTGATGAAAACCCGCGCGTGGTTCGACTTCCCGCTCCTGCTCAACGACGACCGCATCGCCAAGGTGGTGTTCCAGAAATCGCCCGAGGGGCAGGCGATGCTGGAGAAGGCGTTCGATGCGTGGAAGTGAGCAGAGGGCTGGCTAACCGCGCAGGTTGAATACCCGAGACGAGACGAAATACCCGTCGCGGATGACGCCAAAGGCGATCGGCGTCCCCGAGCAGTCGGCGTAGGCTGGCCCCTGCATCGGGGCGGCTCCGCGAAGAAGCAGCTTCTGGCCGCGCCTCAGGGTCGCGGCGCCGGAGCGGTCGACCGGCAGAAGCGGGATTTCGGCAAGACCCGCCTGTAGCGGCAGGAGCGCGCGAGCCATCAGGGCCGGGTCGTCGGGCAGGCGATCGAGCTCGACCGCAGTGTCGGCGGAAAACGGGCCGACGCGGGTGCGGCGCAATTCGACCACGTGGCCGTAGCAACCGAGCGCGCGGCCGAGATCGCGCGCGATCGCGCGCACGTAGGCGCCCTTTCCGCATTCCGCCTCGAGCACAGCGTCGTCCGGCTCGGCCGCAATCAGGCTGAGCCGGTAGACATGGATCGGGCGCGGCTGGATTTGAAAGCTTTCGCCCTCGCGCGCGAGATCGTAGGCGCGCGCGCCGTCAATCCGGATGGCGGAGAACCTCGGCGGCGTCTGCATGACGACGCCGACGAAGCGCGGCAGGAGGGCTTCGATCTCGGCTGGAGCCGGGCGCAGGTCGGAGCGCGCGACGATCTCCCCTTCCGCATCGTCGGTCGCGCTTTCCTCGCCCCAGCGCACACGGAAGCGGTAAGCCTTGGCGCCGTCCTGCACGATCGGCACGGTCTTGGTCGCCTCGCCGAAAGCGACCGGCAGGACGCCGGACGCGAGCGGATCGAGCGTGCCGGCGTGGCCCGCCTTCTTGGCGTTGAACAGGAACTTGAGCCGTCCGACGGCCTGGGTCGAGGAGACGCCGGTCGGCTTGTCGAGATTGATCCAGCCGTCGATCTCGATCCGGGAAGAGCGCTTCTGACGCGGCTTCTCATGCTCGCGCCCCTCGTGGCGGAAATGTGCGTCGTCGCGGGCGTCGTCGGTCATCCCTGGATCTCGTCGTCGGGGCTCTTGATGTCCCGCGCCACCGCCGGCGACCTCAGGAGCGCGTCCATGCGCGCCTGCGCCTCGAAGCTCGTATCGAGGGCGAAGCGCAGATCGGGAGCGAACTTGAGATTGACGCGTCTCGCGACGAGAGCGCGCAGCTCTTTCTTGTGCCGGTCGAGCGCCTCGACCGCCGCTCCGGCGCCCTGGCCGCCGAGCGGCATCACCAGAACCGTCGCCAGCTTGAGGTCCGGCGACATGCGCACGGAGGGGATGGTCAGCGGACGGCGATCGAGCGCGTCATCGCGCACTTCTCCGCGGGCGAGGATGTCGGCGACCGCGTGGCGGATGAGTTCGCCGACCCGTTCGAGCCTGTGGCTTGAACCGTGCGGCTTGGAGAAGGAGCGGGGCATTTTCGCTTTCCTTTTGGGCGAGGCGCCGGAATGCGCGGGGCCTCGAGCGACCTGGTCCATTGCCGGCGGGCGCAGCGATTCAAATCGACCCGAGCCTAACCGAAAAGCCGGGCAACGCAGCCAGGACCAGCCGCCTCGGCTCGGTCGAAACCCTCCGCAGCGCGCGTGACGTCAGTTCGCATGGCCTTCGTTCCGTCCGCGGTCCCGTCACAGGGTGCGGCGGATCTCCTCGACGCTGTAGCACTCGATGACGTCGCCGACCCGCATGTCCTGATAGTTCTCAAACGCCATGCCGCACTCCTGGCCGGACTGGACCTGGGAGACTTCGTCCTTGAAGCGCTTGAGGGTTGACAGCTTGCCCTCGTGCACGACGACGCTGTCGCGGATGAGGCGAACGTGCGCGCCGCGCTGCACCACCCCGTCGGTCACGCGGCAGCCGGCGACGGTCCCGACCTTGGAAATGTGGAACAGCTCGAGAATCTGCGCGTTGCCGAGCATCGTCTCGCGCAGCGTCGGCGCCAGCATCCCCGAGAGGGCGGCCTTCACGTCGTCGACCAGATTATAGATGATGTTGTAGTAGCGGATCTCGACGCCGGACTGCTCGGCCAGATCGCGCGCCTCCTTGTGCGCGCGCACGTTGAAGCCGAGGATCACGGCCTTCGAGGCCTCGGCGAGCGTCACGTCCGATTCGGTCACGCCGCCGACGCCGCCGTGAATGACCCGCGCCACGACCTCGTCGTTGCCGAGCTTCTCGACTGCAGCCGTGATCGCCTCGACCGACCCCTGGACGTCGCCTTTGAGGACGATCGGCATTTCCTTGTGCCCAGCCGCCTTGAGGTTGCTCATCATATCGGAGAGCGAGGTCCGCAGCGCCGGTCCGCGCGCCGCCTGCTTCTCTCGCCTCTGACGCTCGCGATATTCGGTGATTTCGCGCGCGCGGGCTTCCGACTCGACCACGGCGACGCGATCGCCCGCGTCCGGCGCGCCGGAGAATCCGAGCACCTCGACCGGCATCGACGGCCCAGCCGATTCGACCGTCCCGCCCTTGTCGTCGATCAGCGCCCTGACCCGGCCCCAGTGCGAGCCGGCGACGACCAGCGCGCCGACCCTGAGCGTGCCGCGTTGCACGAGCACTGTCGCCACCGGTCCGCGCCCGCGGTCGAGCCTGGCCTCGATGACCGTGCCTTCGGCGCCGCGCTCGGGATCGGCGACCAGATCGAGCAGTTCGGCCTGCAGCGCGATCGCCTCGAGCAGCTTGTCGAGATTGATATTCTTGGTCGCCGAAACCTCGACCGCGAGAGTATCGCCGCCGAACGCCTCGACCTGCACGTCATGCTGCAGCAGCTCCTGCATCACTCGCTGCGGATTTGCCTCGGGTTTGTCGATCTTGTTGATCGCGACGATGATCGGCGCCTTGGCCGCCTTGGCGTGTCGAATCGCCTCGATCGTCTGCGGCATGACGCCGTCGTCGGCGGCCACGACCAGCACGACGATGTCGGTGACTTTCGCCCCCCGCGCGCGCATGGCGGTGAAGGCCGCGTGGCCCGGCGTGTCGATGAACGTGATCGTCTCGCCGCCGGGCGCGACAACCTGGTAGGCGCCGATGTGCTGGGTGATGCCGCCGGCTTCGCCCGCGACCACATTGGCGTGACGGATCGCGTCGAGCAGCGAGGTCTTGCCGTGATCGACATGGCCCATGATGGTGACGATGGGCGGGCGCGGCGCCGTCGCGCCTTCTTCGTCCGGCCGATCGAACAGGCCTTCCTCGACGTCGGATTCAGCGACCCGCTTGACCGAATGCCCCATCTCCTCGGCGATGAGCTGGGCGGTGTCCGCGTCGAGCGTGTCGGTCAGCGTCACCATGCGGCCTTGGCGCATCAAAAGCTTGATCACGTCGACCGCGCGCTCCGACATGCGGCCGGCGAGCTCCTGGATGGTGATTGCCTCCGGCAGCACGATCTCGCGCGCGATTTTCTCTTTCTGATCCTGTGCGCCGTGGCCCTTGAGCCGCTGGGTGCGCCGGCGGAACGCGGCGACCGAGCGGGTGCGCTCCTCCTCGCCCGAGGTCGCGCTGGTGACGGTCAGCCGGCCACGGTTGCGCTGCTCGCCGCCGCGCGGCGGGCGCGGCGTAGGCACGATGACCTTTTGCCCCGGCAGGACTAGCGCCGGGCGCCGGATGACGCGCTTGGCTTCGTCCTCCTCGCCGGGGGCGCCCGTGCGCGCGAGCGCTCCGGGCAACGCAGCGCCGGGAACGGTCGGGGCTACGCGCGGGATCGACGGGGACGGCGCCGGTTCGCCGCCGGACAGGCGCCGTCGCGCCTCATCCTCCGACTGACGCTTGAAATTGGCTTCCTGGGCGCGGCGAAGCTCTTCGTCGCGCTTGCGCGCCTCGGCGGCCTCGCGTTCAAGGCGATCGCGCGCCTCGCGCTCGCGCCGAGCCCCGGCGTCCGCCTCCTGGCGGCGGCGGTCCTCCTCCTCCTGCGCCCGCGCGTCGATGAGCGCCCGGGCGCGCGCCTCGCGCTGCTCGGCGGTCAGGGTGGGCAGCACCACCCCGGTCTTGGGCGGGGGCGGCGCGGTAGGCTTCGCCGGCGCGGCCGGGGCAGGCCTTGCCGCGCCGGCGAGAACGGGATTGGCCGGCTGAGGGGCGGCCTGGGCCGGAGCAGGGGCCGGCGCCGGACGCGCCGCCACGCCGACGGGCGGCGCCTCGCCCGGCGTCAAAATGCGACGCTTTACCTTCTCGACGACGACGGTCTTGGTGCGCCCGTGCGAAAAGCTCTGCCGCACCGAGCCCTGCTCAACCGGGCGCTTCAGATGCAGCGTCGTCTTCAGCGGCGGGCCGCCCACAGACTTGTCGCTATTGTTCGTCTCACTCATGCCTATTCCTAACCGCCTGGCCTTTCAGCCAATTTTGTGGGCCTGCCAAGCGTTCCGGCCTGATCGGCCGGCGCGCCGCCGCGCTCTGTCCTGGTTGTCGCGTCCGCTTCGCTTTCGCGATAGCGGCGCAAACGATCCGCCCTCGCGAGGAAGGCCGAACTCGCTGCGCCTTGTTTGAGCGCAGCATGTATCACATTTGCCCTCCCCAATGCCAAATCCAATTGCCGCGACGTGAACACTTCGACGCGGGCGACGGCTTTGGCCGCTGAGCCGAGGGCGGCGGCAAGGGTCTGGGCTCGCTTGGCCGCTCCGTCCGGCGCCCCGTCGCTCGCCTGAATGAGCGCCGCGACTGGGCCGGACTCGATCGCCGCATCGACCTTGAACGCGCCAGCGACGACAAGGCCTGCCTTGTTGGCGATCGACAGCGACTGCAGCGCATCGCGCTCGAGGAGGGCGTCGACCGCCTCGGCGAGCGCGGCGGGCGCCTCCACCCGGGCGCGAAACGCGCGCGAGAACGCCTGCTTCGAGGCCGCCCGGCTCACCGCTTCGAAGCTCAACCGCGTCCACACCCCGCGGCCGGGCAGCTTGCGGCGGATATCGGGAACAACCGATCCGTCGGGTCCGAGGGCGAAGCGCAGCATCGCCTCGGGGACGTCTTTGGTCCCCGTGACAATGCAGGTCCGCTCCGACCCCGCCTCGTCGATCAAACCGCCAGTTCGCAAATCGAGCAATCCCGCCGCCGTTCTCAGGCGCCTTCGCCTTCCGCGGCTTCCGCGACGGGCTGCGGCGCGGGCGCCTCGATCCAGCCCTCACGGACGCGCGCGTCCAGGATCATCGCGTCGGCTTGCGCGCGCGATACCTCGAAGCCGTTGAGGAAGCCGGGCTTCGCCGTCTCGCCGCTTTCGCCCCTCTCGGTCCAGCCGACGAGGTCGTCGCTGGCGCAATCGGCGAGATCCTCGAGCGTCTTGACGCCGTTCTCGCCGAGCTTGACCAGCATCGGCGTGGTGAGGCCCTCGATCTCCTTGAGCTCGTCGGACACCCCGAGCGCCTTGCGCTGGTCGTCGAACTCGGCTTCGATCCGGGCCAGATGACCCTGTGCGCGCGCCTGGATTTCGGCCGCGGTGTCGGCGTCGAAGCCTTCGATCGACGCAAGCTCGCGCGGCTCGACAAAGGCGATTTCCTCGACCGTGCGGAAGCCTTCGGAAGCCAGGAGCTGGGCGACCGTCTCGTCGACGTCGAGGGCTTCCATGAAGGTCTGGGTGCGCTCGGCGAATTCCTTCTGCCGGCGTTCGGATTCCTCGGCTTCGGTCAGGATATCGATGTCCCAGCCGGTGAGCTGCGAGGCGAGGCGGACATTCTGCCCGCGCCGGCCGATCGCCAGCGACAGCTGGTCGTCGGGAACGACGACCTCGATGCGGGTCGAATCCTCGTCGAGCACGACCTTCATCACCTCGGCCGGCTGAAGCGCGTTGACGATGAAGGTCGCGGCGTCCGGAGACCAGGGAATGATGTCGATCTTCTCGCCCTGCAGTTCGTTCACGACCGCCTGCACCCGCGAGCCGCGCATGCCGACGCACGCGCCGACCGGGTCGATCGAAGAATCGTTCGACATGACCGCGATCTTGGCGCGTGAGCCTGGATCGCGCGCCACCGACTTCACCTCGACGATGCCGTCGTAGATTTCCGGCACTTCCTGGGCGAACAGCTTGGACGTGAACTGGGGATGGGTGCGGGACAGGAAGATCTGCGGCCCGCGGGCCTCGCGCCGGACGTCGTAGACATAGGCGCGGATTCGGTCGCCGGGCCGGAACATCTCGCGCGGGATCAGTTCGTCGCGCCGCACGACCGCCTCGCCCGCCCCCGAGCCGCCGAGATCGACCACGACGTTGCCGTATTCGACCCGCTTGACCGCGCCGTTGATGATGTCGCCGATGCGGTCCTTGTAGACGTCGTATTGCTTGTCGCGCTCGGCCTCGCGGATCTTCTGCACCAGGACCTGCTTGGAGGCCTGGGCGGGGATGCGCCCGTAGTCGAACGGGGGCAAGGATTCGGCGATCCAGTCGCCGATCTGGGCCGAGGGGTTTTTCTTCTGCGCCTCCGCGAGCGTCATCTGCGTCGCTTCGTTCTCGACCTCGTCGACGACGAGAAGCAGCCGCGAGAACCGGATTTCGCCGGTTTTCGGATTGATCTCGGCGCGGACCTCGGTTTCCTGGCCGTAGCGCGAGCGCGCGGCCTTCTGCATCGCGTCCTCCATCGACGCGAGCACGATTCCGCGGTCGATCGATTTTTCCCGCGCGACCGCGTCGACGATCTGCAACAGTTCGAGTTCGGTTGGCGCTAACGGCCATTGTGGTCTCCTTCATCAGGCCCGAGCGGCTTTGCCGCCGCGCCGCGGGCCGCGGCGTTGAGGTCTTTCGATTTCTTCCCGGACGCGACGGCCGGACGCGGCTTGCCGCCGGCTCCCGCCCTGCGCCCCATGAGCTGCTTTGCGTCCTTGAGGGCCGCTTTCTCGCGCCTGAGCGCGGCGCGGATGAGGTCCTCGGTCAATACGAGCCTGGCCTCGCCCATGGCGCGGATCGGCAGCTCGACCTTGGTCTCGCTCGTGTCGTCGGCGATCAGCGTCATCAGCGCCGCGGGCCCCTCCGGACCGGGCGCGACGCCCATGAGCCGTCCACGAAAACGCTTGCGGCCGTTGAGTGGGACCGCCATCTCGACGCGCGCCTCGTGGCCGACCGCGCGGGCGAAATCCAATTCGCGCACCAGCGGCCGATCGATGCCGGGCGAGGAAACCTCGAGCCGGTAGGCCTGCGCCATCGGCTCCTCGACGTCGAACGCGGGCGACAGCGCCTGGCTCAGGCGCTCGCAGTCCTCGATCGACATCGTCCCGTCGGGCCGCTCCGCCATGATCTGAACCGTCGCGCCTCCGGCGGCGGAAATCTTGACCCTCACCAGCCGGTAGCCGAGATCCCGCGCGACCTGCGCCGCGATGCGGCCGACGCGCTGGCTTGCGCCCGAATCCTCGATCAGGCGCGCTTCGTCGAGCCCTTCGACAGGCTCGGCGAGCGTTCGATGCGGCGCTTCGACCATGCGACCTTGGCGGCAATAAAAAAGAGCGGGTCCCGGTCGGGGCCCACTCTCAACTTGTCTCTCCGAGGAGAGCTATGAGATGTCGTTGACAGCCATATAGGCGAAGAGGCCCCGGGGCGCAAGGGCAAAGAGAGGGCGCGAGCCCGCTTCGCTCACGTCGTCGGCAGCTTATAGCCCTTGAACGTCTCGCGCAGCCTGAGCTTGTTGATCTTGCCGGTGGCGGTATGGGGGATTTCCTTCACCACCTGCATGTCGTCGGGCATCCACCATTTCGCGATCCGGGGCTTCAGATAGTCGAGGACCTCTTCGGTCTTGGGCGCATGCCCTTCCTTCGCAACGACGACGAGCAGCGGCCGCTCATCCCATTTCGGGTGGGCGACCCCGATCACCGCCGCCTCGGCGACGTCGGGGTGGCCGACGGCCAGGTTCTCGATATCGATGGTCGAGATCCATTCGCCGCCCGACTTGATCACGTCCTTGGCGCGATCGGTGATCTGCATCACGCCGTCGGGATCGATCGTCGCGACGTCGCCGGTGTCGAAGAAGCCGTTGTCGTCGAGGATCTTGCCGCCTTCGCCCTTGAAGTAGCTTTCGACCACGGCGAAGCCCTTGACCTTGAGCCGGCCGAAGCGCTTGCCGTCCCACGGCAGGTCGTTGTTCTCGTCGTCGACGATCTTCATCTCGACCCCGAACGGCGACCAGCCCTGCTTGCATTTCAGCGCCAGCTTCTCCTTGTGCGAGAGCGCCATCTGCCTCGGCTTGAACGAGCCGACCGTGCCGAGCGGGCTCATTTCGGTCATGCCCCAGGCGTGGCGCACTTCGACGCCATAGTCTTCCTCGAACGCGCGGATGACTTCCGGCGGACAAGCCGAGCCGCCGATGACCACGAGCTTAAGCGTCGAGAGCGACTTCTGCTCCTTGCGCAAATATTGCAGCAGTCCGAGCCAGACCGTCGGGACGGCCGCCGACATCGTCACCTTTTCGGTTTCGAGCAGCTCGTGGACCGAGACGCCGTCGAGCCTCGCCCCCGGCATCACCATTCGCGCCCCGCGGATGAGGCAGGCGAGCGCGAGGCCCCAGGAGTTGGCGTGAAACATCGGGACGATCGGCAGGACCGCGTCGTAGGCGCTGAGCGTCAGGGTCTCGGGGCCGGTCGCCATCATCGAATGCAGGACGTTCGAGCGATGCGAATAGAGCACGCCCTTGGGATGGCCGGTGGTGCCGGAGGTGTAGCAAAGCCCGGCGGCGGTGCGCTCGTCGAATTCCTTCCAGGCGTAGTCGCTGTCGACCTCGGCGATCCAGTCCTCGTAGGCGACCGCGTTCTTGAGCTTGGTCGCCGGCATGTGGGCGGCGTCGGTGAGAACGACATAGCGCTCGACCGTCGGCAGTTTGTCGGCGATCGCCTCCAGGAGCGGCACGAAGGTGAGGTCGATCAGCGCCATCCGGTCTTCGGCGTCGTTCATGATCCAGGCGATCTGCTCGGGGAAAAGGCGCGGATTGACGGTGTGATAAACCGCGCCCGCGCCGGCGATGCCGTACCAGCTTTCGAGATGCCGGTAGCCGTTCCACGCCAGCGTCGCGACCCGGTCGCCGATCTTGATGCCGTCGCGGTCGAGCCTCTTGGCGACTTTCAGCGCGCGCTCACGGATGGCGCGATAGTCGGTGGCGTGCATCGGCCCTTCGACCGTCCGCGAGACGACCTCCTGGTCCGGGAACTGGATCGCGGCGAAATCGATCACCTTGTGCATGAGCAGGGGCCATTCCTGCATCCGTCCCAACATGCAATTCCTCCCGCTTCGCTTTATCGGCGCTTGATTGCAGCGCGCGGATTGTTCATGGGGTGCACCTTGGCGCAGCATGCGCCGCTTTGCAATCGGCGGAAGTGGAACTCGGCCCGTCCCATCAAGGTCCCGCGCAGACGCACGCCCCGTCTTCAAGGAAAGGAGCCCGATGCCCGACCGGCAGAACCCCGACCGCTCCGTCCGGGTCTGGTTCCGGCTGATCCGTCTCGAGGCGCGGATGCAGGCGGCGGTCGGCGAACGCTTGCGCGAGATCGGCGTCTCGATCCCGCAATGCGACGTCCTGACCACCCTGACCGAGCAGGAGGGCGTCAGCCAGCAGGAACTGGCGAAGCGGCTCTATGTCACCAAGGGCAACATCTCGGGCCTGATCGACCGGCTGGCGGAAGCGGGGCTGGTCGAGCGCCGCTCGACCGCCGCCGACCGCCGCCAGCACGCGATCCACCTCACCGAGGCCGGCCGCCGGATGGCGGAGAAGGCGCTCGCCGTCCAGCACCGCTGGATCGCCTCGACCCTTGGCAGGATGGCCGACGCCGACCTCGAGGCGCTGGAGACGCAGCTGGTCGCGCTCCGCGACCTCATGCGCGAGCGGGAGGCGCCGCCTCTGGGGAGAGCGGCGAAGGGGTGACGAAGCCCGCCCGCCCTTTGTTACCGGTCCAACCCGCCCATCAGCATGTACTTGAGCTCGACGAACTCCTCCGCCCCGTGGCGGGAGCCCTCGCGGCCGATGCCGGATTCCTTGACGCCGCCGAACGGCGCGAGCTCGCTCGAGATCGCCCCGGAATTGATCCCGACCATGCCGTATTCGAGCGCCTCGGCGACGCGCCACACCCGGCCGAGATCGCGGGCATAGAAATAGGAGGCGAGCCCGAACTGGGTGTCGTTGGCGAGGCGGATCGCGTCCGCCTCGTCCTTGAACCGGAACACCGGGGCGACCGGGCCGAAGGTTTCCTCCTTCGCGATCCGCATCGACGGGTCGAGGCCCGAAAGCACCGTGGGCTCGAAGAACGTGCGGCCGAGCTTGTGGCGTTTGCCCCCGATCGTGACCTTGGCTCCCTTCTTCACCGCGTCGGCGACATGCGCCTCGACCTTCTCGACCGCCTCCTCGTTGATGAGCGGGCCCTGGGTCACGCCGGCCTCCGTCCCGTCGCCGACCTTGAGCTTGCCGACAGCGGCGGTGAGCTTGGCGACGAAGGCGTCGTAAATCCCTTCCTGCGCGTAGATGCGGTTGGCGCAGACGCAGGTCTGGCCCATGTTGCGGAACTTGGACATGATCGCGCCCTCGACCGCGGCGTCCACCTGCGCGTCGTCGAAGACGATGAACGGCGCGTTGCCGCCGAGCTCGAGCCCGACCTTCTTCACCGTTCCCGCCGCCTGGCGCATGAGGAGCTTGCCGATCTCGGTCGAGCCGGTGAAGCCGATGAAGCGCACGGCGTCATGCTCGCACATCGCCTTGCCGATCGCCGGCGCGTCTCCGGTCACGAGGTTGAGGACGCCGGCGGGCATCCCGGCGCGCAGCGCCAGTTCGCCGAGCGCGAGCGCGGTCAGCGGGCGTCTCGGGCGCGGGCTTGGCGACCACCGTGCAGCCGACCGCGAGCGCCGGCGCGACCTTGCGGGTGATCATGGCGGCGGGAAAGTTCCACGGCGTGATCGCCGCCACGACGCCGATCGGCTGCCTGATCACGACGATGCGCGAATCGGCGCGGAAGGTCGGATTGACCTCGCCGTAGATCCGCTTGGCTTCTTCGCCGAAAAATTCGACGAATCCGGCGGCGTAATCGACCTCGCCCAGCGCCTCGGCGAGGGGCTTGCCCTGCTCGCTGGTCATGATGAGGGCGATGTCGTCGCGGTTCTGGATGATGAGGTCGAACCAGCGGCGCAGGATTTGCGCCCGCTCTTTCGGCAGCGCCTTCGCCCACGGGCCGAAGGCGCGCTCCGCCGCCTCGATGGCGCCAACGGCCTCGGCATGGCCGAAGCGCGGCACCCTGGCGATGGGCTTGCCGGTCGCCGGATTTTCGATCGGATCGACCCCCTCGCCCACCCATTTGCCGTCGACGAGGCATTTGTCTTTGAGCAGGGTGGGATCGGCGAGTTTCATGCGTAGCCTCCGGATTTGGAGGAACCTTAACAGAGCGCGCCGGAGATGATTATGGCGCCGGGGGTCGTCGCCGCCGGCGCCCGCGCGGGCTTCTCTATTTCGAGCAGCTTTCGCCCATGCTGCGGGTGCCGGCGATGCGCATGCTCTTCTGTCCCACGGCGGCGGTCGGACAGGAAGCAGGCTCTGCCGTCGGCGGTTCGAGACCGACTTCGGACATGTAGAAGTAGCAGTCCCGATTGTTCACCCCGCCGGTCACCTGGATCATGCCGAGAGGCGTCATTTCCGCCGCGACCGCCGGTTGCGGCGCCGAGGGTGGCGTCTGCACCGCGCCGCTCTTGTCGCGGCAGGAGGCTCCGTCGCTCAGCGAATAAATGGTGTCGCTTCTGACCGGGCTGGCGAGAGCGACGGCGCCGACAAGAAACGCCGCAGCCTGTCCGGCGTGCTTTGCGATTGATCCTGTCATCGTTTCTTACCCATACGCGTCGAAGGTTAGGACGGGGTCTTCGGCGATAGAAATCTGGCGGCGGCCACGATGAAGAGGCCAGTCACGTAGTAGCCAAAAACCGCAAACAGCAACGAGAACGGCCAGTTCCACCGATAAATCCAGATGACCCAAAACAATGGCGCCAAAACGGCCACAGCGACCATAGCCGCATCGAGCTTCGGCCCCGACTTCCATAGGGTCCACTCCGAGCGCCCGCCCAAGAATTCCTTGACCCCCGCAATCACAAGATAGGTGATCACGACCATCGTTCCGAGCAGCCATGGTCGCGGCACGGTCGGATAACGTCCCGTATCCCTCACGTAAGATAGGAGGTTGTCGGTTGCGACGGCGTGCTTGTAGACTCCTGGCAGATAGCCATGGACGGGCGAGAAAACCTCGTCGTTCAGCCCCGCAAGCTCGGTCCCGACAAAGACAAACCTGTTTCGAAGCAAATCGGCGGGATTGCCGTGCTCAGCGATATATTTTCGATCACGAAACAGGTCCTGTGCCTTTAGGGTCAGGATCGGAGGGCAGGTTTCGAACCTGCCCTCCGTGGTAATCCCGAGACTGCCGGCGACGATGTCGAGCCAACCGGGGAAGCCACGACAAGTCGTGTCCGAAACGGCGCCCTGATCCGGATCAACCTTGGCGCTCCACTAAATCGCAAGCGGCGAGATCCAGCATTTTGGTCGCGGATCAGAAACGCTGCACGCCCTGTCCGCACCCCCCTCGTTCGGAGGCCAAAGCTGCGGGACGCTACGGACGACGCCGAAAGCGGGGGTTGCCTGCGCGATCGGGACCGCCGAATCCGGAAATTCGACGCTTCCCGCCGGATAGATGCTATCCTCCGCGCCGTCATTGATCGAAAAGGCGCGGTTGTGGCGGTCCAGGCTTTGCGCGAGCGGGGTCTCAATGTTCTCGGCCTTGCCGAAAAACACCTTGATCGCCGCCGGACGGTTTCCGTCGGCGCAGACGCCGGTCGGGGGATCGAAGACCGCCGCTTCGAGGTCGCCTTTTCCTTCGGCAAGATTGAATTTTTCCGACAATGTGAAGTCGAAAAACACTCCGACCGCCTGTGCGCAGGCCAGCGCATGGATCAGTCCGGCCGTCCGCTCGTAGGCGATGGGCCAGTCGACCCGCCAGGTATCGAGCGCCTCCTGGTCGATCAAGACGACGGCAATCTGCTTTTCCGGTTCAGATTTGTGCCAGAACTGGGTCAAGACAGCGATCGAGTTGTCGATCACCCGCGCCTGGTACGCGACCACGCCGAGCGGGTCGACGAAGAAGAGAATGAGCGCAGGCGCCGTTTCCAGGATAATCTGCCCCGCTCGGCCCTTGCGGAGAAACTCGATAAGCGCCTCGATCATGGCCGTCTTTCGCGGGCGGATCGAGGCTTTTGTACAGCGCGGCGAAGTGGCCGGCAATTGCGATTAGCCGGCGGCGCTTTCGCGGCGCCCAACGTCGCCCGCGCGCGCCATGACCGGACGGCGCGCCAAGCTCGGGTCCACGGCCAATCGCCGGCTTGGCGAAATATCAACGACGCTTCGGCCCGTTCGGTGTCGAAATTGGCTTTCCTCGTTCGTCTCTGTCTATTGGGGCTCGCCCGGCTGGGGCTCAGGGCCACGCCTGGTCCAACCGCCGCAATCCGGGGCCCACGCGGATTGGAGGGAGTAGAACGCCATGACGACCGATCTTTTCTATCTCGCATTGACCGCCATGCTGACGGCGGCGCTGTGGATTCCCTATATCGCCTGCCAGGTGATGACGAACGGCCCGCTGTCGGGGGAGAACTACGTCGATCCTGCGCCTCGCCCGGTCCCGCTCTGGGGCCAGCGCGCTCACCGCGCCTATCTCAACGCCATCGAATGTTTCGCCCCCTTCGCCGCGCTGGTCATCGTCGCCCAGGTCGCCGGGAAAGCTGATGGGATGACGGCTTTCTGGGCGACGAGCTTCTTCTGGCTGAGGCTCGCGCACGCCATCGTCTATTGGACGGCCATTCCTTACCTCAGAACGGTGCTTTTTACCTTGGGCTTCGTCTGCGTCGTGGGACTGTTCTGGGAAGTGATCAAGTAGCTCGCGCGCGGAGCGTCGCCCTCACCCCAACCCCTCTCCCAGAGGGGAGTCATCGTTCCCGCATTGCCTTCGAGGCGACTTCGACCAGGGGCGCGAACAAATATTCGAGCATCCGCCGCACGCCGGTCTTGAGCTCGACCGTGACCGCCATGCCGGAAGTGAGCGGCTCCGCGACGCCGTCGACCGTGATCGACGCGTCGTCCGGCTTGAGCACGACCGGAAAAACCAGGTTCTGGGTCCGCTCGCCGCCGGCGAAACCCTCGGCGGCGGAGACGCGGGCGGGATCGCCCTCGATCGCCACGGCGTCGGGCTCGGGAATCGCGTCGCGCGCGATGCGGACAACATGCGCCTTGATCACGCCGTAGCGGGTAAAGGGGAAAGATTCGACCTTGACCGTGGCCTCCTGGCCGACGCTGATGAAGCCGATGTCGCGATTGCGCACGTAAGCCTCGATCTCGAGCCCGGAAGTCTCCGGCACGATGCGCATGATCTCCTGGCCGCTCGCGACCACCTGACCGGCATTGGTGATGATCGACGACTGCACCCGGCCCGCGATCGGCGCTCTCAGCGTCAGGCGATCGAGCTCGGCCTGAGCCTTGGCGAGGCGCTGCTCGACTCCTCGACCCGCCGCTCGGCGTCCTCGAGCTTCTCGGCGTCGTCGGCAACGAAGGCCTGGACGGCCTTGTCCGCGTCGCGGGCGACGACTTCGATTCCGGCGGAGAGCGCGGCGAGCTCCTGCTCCTGCTTCGCCTGCTGGGTGATCTGATATTGCAGCGTTTCGGTCGCGTCGATCACTGCAGCCTTCGCCCCGGCCTTCGCTTCGACCAGCTTCGTGCGCATATCGACGCGCTCCTTCAAGGTCGCGACGAGGTTCTTCTGGGTCGCGATGGTCTCGGCGAGCTTGTCCCGCTCGGCGGCCTTTTGCGCCTCCTCGGCGACGAACGAGGCTTGATTCGCAGCCAATTGCGCAAAGTCGGCGGCGAGAACTCGCAACTCGCGCTCGCGCAAGGCCGGCGCGACATCGTCGGGCCAATCGATTTTCGGCGGAGAATCGACCCTGTGCGCTTCCGCCGCGACGAGCGCGGCCTCTCGGCGGAGTATCTCCGCCTGCGTGGAGGCAAGTTCGGCGCGCGCCCCATCGGCTTCGGCCTCGGCCGTCGAGCGGTCGAGCTCGACCAGAATGTCGCCTGCCTTGACCAGCGAGCCATTGGCGACACGGACGTTTGCGACCCTGCCGGTCTCCATCGGCTCGACGACCTTGACCCGCCCGGCCGGCTGGAGCTTGCCCTGCGCGGCGGCGACGATGTCGACCCGGCCGAGATAGGCCCAGACGAGCGCCGCCAGGACGAAGGCGCAGATGATCCACAGGAACGCGACATGGACCGGCGACGGGGGCGTTTCCAGGATCTCGAGCGCCGGCGCCAGGAATTCCCGGTCGCTGAGATTGGCTCCCGGCCTCCCGAGCCGCGCCAGCGCCGCGAAAGGCGCGGGCCTGGCGGCGAGTCGCGGTTCTGCCGGCGCGACGGCCCGGGTCGCGGTCATGCGGCGATCTCCGCCGGCTGACTTTGGAGGCCCCAGAGATAGCCATAGAGGCCGCCCGGATGGCGTATGAGCTCGTTGTGGGTCCCGATTTCGACGATCCGGCCATCCGCCATGCAGACGATGCGGTCGCAGCCGCGCACGGCGGCGAGGCGATGGGCGATGATGATGACGGTGCGGCCTTTGGCGATGCGGCGCATGTTGCGCTGGACCAGCCGCTCGCTGTCGTAGTCGAGCGACGAGGTCGCCTCGTCGAGGATGAGAATGCGCGGATTGGTCGCGAGCGCCCGGGCGATCGCGATGCGCTGGCGCTGGCCGCCGGAGAGGTTCGCGCCGCGCTCCTCGATCATCGTGTCATATCCCTGCGCCAGCTTATCGATGAACTCCTCGGCGCCGGCGAGGCGGGCGATCTCGATCACCCGCGCCCGCGACATCGCCGGATTGGCGAAAGCGATGTTCTCGTGAATGGTGCGGTTGAACAGCAGGTTCTCCTGCAGCACGACGCCGATGTGGCTTCGAAGCCACGCCGGATCGACATGGCTCAGGTCGGCGCCGTCGAGCATGACCTGCCCCTCGCTCGCCAGATAGAGACGCTGGATGAGCTTGGTCAGGGTCGATTTGCCGGAGCCGGACGGCCCGACGACGCCGATCGTTTCGCCCGCCCGGATCGCGAGTGAAATCTCTTTCAGCGCTTCCCGGGCGCCGGGGCGGTAGCGGAAACTGACACCGGCGAATTCGATCGCGCCGCGCGGGGTCGGCGGCAAGAGGCGCGTCGCGGGCGAAGATTCGGGAGCCGCGTTGAGGATGTCGCCCAGACGCTCGATCGAGATCTGCACCTGCTGGAAATCCTGCCAGATCTGCGACAGGCGCAGGATCGGCTGGATCGCCTGCGAGGCGATCATGTTGAAGGCGACCAGCGCGCCGACGGTCAGCTCGCCATCGATGACCGCCTTGGCGCCGAACAGAAGCAGGGCCGCGGTCGTCAGCTTGCTCACATATTGGATCGCGAGCTGGCCGCCCGACCCGAGCATCGCCGCGGAGAAGCTGGTTTTCACGTAAGCGGCGAGTTTCTCCTCCCACTGCGCGCGCATGATCGGCTCGACCGCCGCGCTCTTCACCGTGCTCACCCCGACGATCGTCTCGACCAGGAATTGCTGGCTCGCGGCGCCGCGATTGAATTTCTCGCCGACCAGCTCGCGCAATGGCGGCCTGACCGAAAATCCGATCAGGAGATAGAATGGAATGCCGGCGAGCACGATGAGGGTGAGCGGCCACGAATAGGCGAACAGCACGGCGATGAACACGAAGGCGAACACGAGGTCGATCGCCGAAAACAGGGCCTGGCCGGTGAGGAAGCTGCGGATCGTCTCGAGCTCCCGCACTCGCGCGACCGTCTGTCCGGTCGACCGGGTCTCGAAATAGGCGACCGGGAGGCGCAGGAGATGGGCGAACAGCCGCTGCCCCAGCTCGACGTCGATCCGGTTGGTGGTGTGCGAGAGCGCATAGGTGCGCAGGTATTGCAGCGCCACGTCGAACAAGCCGATGAAGACGAGGCCGCCAACGAGCACGAACAGCGTCTCGTAGCCGCGATGGGTCAAGACCTTGTCGACGACCACCTGGAAGAACAGCGGCGTCGTCAGGGCGAAAATCTGCACGAACAGCGACGCCGCCAGCACATGGCCGAGCGGACGGCGATAGCGCCAGATGGTCGGCAGGAACCAGCGCATGCCGAACAGTCGGGGATCGACGCCGGCGCCGCCGATCCGGCGGGCGATCAGCAGCGCCTGTCCGCCGATCTCGCGCGCGACGCTCTCGAGCGGCGCCTCCCGGGCGGCGTGGCTGATCGGATCGACGAGCCGGCACAGCCCCGACGGGTTGCGCCCGGCGAAAACGACGAGCGCGCCGTTGGTCGTGCGCACGATTGCCGGAGTGGGCAGCGTCGCCAGCCGTTCGGCGGTCACCTTGCTGACCAGCCGGGCTTTGAGCCCGATAATCCGGGCGGCGCGAATGAGGTCGGCTTCGTCGGCCGCGCGCTCGCCAAGCGCGAGTTCGCGCGCGAGCTGCACCGGGTCGGCGCCGATGCGGTAATAGGCGGCGATGCCGCACAGGGCGCGCAGCCCCGGGTCGAGCGGCGTCGCCTCCCTCACCGGTGGCGCAGTCTCCATCATCGCCGCTTCAACCTTTCCCGCGCGCCGCCTTGGGCGCAATCGTACTCAATGACGATAAGTCATGAGCAAGCCGGACCGCGAGATAGGCTTAGCAAAGGGTTCACTGGGCGCGTTGCCTTCAGGTGGACTCGTCGTTGCGACGAGCGCAGCGACGAAGCAATCCAGCGAACGAAGGACTCTCTACGATCCGTGGATTGCTTCGCTTCGCTCGCAATGACGGCCACGGTTCGAGCCAAATGCACTGCTCAAGGCGCCCTTGGCCTCATCCAACGCTTCGCGCCGCCTTCGCCCGGCGACCGTTTGTCAGTCCATGCGCTGAACGAGACAGGCAACGGGCCACGTCGGCGAGGCCTTGAGCGCCTGCCGGCTCGGATTCGCCGCTGCGGTCAAGTTCACGAACCTGCTCGCCGCCATGCGGCGGGGAGCCGAGTTCAACGCCGTCTTTCGGCCGGCTTTGCGGGAGGAGGATCACGCCCCGTGGGCGACCACCTCGACGTTGACGTTGCCGCGCGTGGCGTGGCTGTAGGGGCAGATCTTTTCGTGCGCCTCGTTGACGAACGCCTGGAGCTCGCTCTGCGGCAGGCTCGGGTCGGTCACGTCGAGCAGCACCGCAAGCCCGAAGCCGCCCTTCTCGCGCGGACCGATGGCGACCGCGCATTTGACCGTCGCCTTCGACGCATCCTTCTTGTGCTGCTTGGCGACAAAGTCGAGCGCGCCGCCGAAGCAGGCGGCGTAACCGGCGGCGAACAGATGCTCCGGCGTCGCCGTGTCCGGCTTGCCGGGTCCGCCCATCTGCTTGGGCACTGAGAGCTCGACGTCCACCATTCCGTCATCGGACCGGGTGTGGCCGTTGCGGCCGCCGGTCGCGGTCGCGTGTGCGGTGTAAAGCGGCTTGATCGCATCGGCCATGTCGTTTTTCTCCTGGTTAGGTGTCTTGTGGCTACGGACGAAGGCGCCGATCGGATCACGCCTTCGCGCGGCCAAGCGCCGGAGGCAGGCTCAGTCGCGGCTCGTCTCCCGCACGATCTTCGCCATCGCCCGGGAGTCCTCGTCGCCCAAGCCGTCGAGGCCCGCGGCGACGCCGGCGCGGTCGGCGGCGTTGCGGTTCTGGCTCGTCTTCCATTTGCCCCTGATGTCGACGATCTCGATCTCGATCCCGACGATCGCCCGGCGCTGCATGGCGATGAAATCGGCCGGCGCGTCGCCGACCGCCCACGGCTTCTCGCGGCGCTGCTCCAGCGCCAGCGTCAATTCCTCGATCTGCCGGGCGAGCCAGGCGTCGTCCATCACTTTCGCCCGGCCTTTCGCCTGGACCATGGTGTAATTCCAGGTCGGCACGACTTTGCCGGTCTCCCGCTTGGTCTCATACCACGAAGGCGTAATGTAATGATCGCGGCCCTGGAATATGATGAGCGCGTCCGGGGAGGCTTCGAGGTCGCGCCACTGGCTGTTGGCGCGGGCGATATGGACCTTCAGCGTCCCGAGCCGCGAGGCGGCGGGATCGAGCACGAACGGAACCGAATTGGCGACCAGCCCCTCGGCGCCATTGCTGATCAGGAGGCCGAACACGCGCTCTTTGATCAGCGCGTGCAGTTCCGTCAGGTTCTCGTTTCGATGGAGAGGGGGTTCATACAAGGCGGCCTCGTCGCCCGCTCATGTGGGCCATTTCGGCGCAAATGTGAAGAGCGGGACCGGCTCGAATGCAGTCAGCATATGCTGAAGCTTAAGACGTGGACGGGCGGAAAAGCGAGATTCCATCCGGCTGGTTGATTTCTCTGCGCCCTGTGCAAGATGTTGCAGCACTGATTCACGCATCGTTCGGGGGGCGAGATGGCGCCGAGTCACATCGCGATCCTCATTCCTCTCATCGTCGGACTGGCGGCGACCGTCGGCACGATTGCGATTCACGGCGTGGTCCTCCACACCATCATTGCGAGCTTGCGCCGCGATCTCAAGCGCGGCGTGCTTGGCGGGCGGATCTGGGTCAACATGTCATTCATCATGGCCACGGTCATGCTCGCGCTCGCCGGCCATCTCGCGGAGATCGGGCTCTGGGCGTTCGTGCTCGACGCTGCCGGCGCGGTCGCTGACTTCGGCGGGGCGATATATTCATCCGCCGGCAGCTACACGACTTCGGGCTCCGACATCGCATTGCCGCCCCAATGGCGGCTGCTCGGACCGTTCGAAGCGGTGGACGGAATGTTGATGTTCGGCGTTTCGACCGCCTTCATCTTCGCGGTCGTCAACCGCCTGATTCATGCGCGGTACAATGACGCGGACAAGTACCTTTTTTGAGGCCCTGCCGCAGCAAGCTTCATTCCGCCGCCCGCCGGCCCGCCCCGTATCGTCTCACGATGTAGTCGTCGACCAGCGCCTTGAACTCCTCGGCGATGCGCGGCCCGCGCAGGGTCACGGTCTTGGCGCCGTCGACGAACACCGGCGCCGCCGGCGTCTCTCCGGTCCCGGGCAGCGAGATGCCGATGTCGGCGTGCTTGCTCTCGCCGGGGCCGTTGACGATGCAACCCATCACCGCGACGTTGAGCTTTTCGACGCCGGGATAGAGCGCGCGCCACTGCGGCATCGACTCCGCGAGATAGCCCTGGATGTCGCGCGCCAGCTCCTGGAACACGGTCGAAGTGGTGCGCCCGCAGCCGGGGCAGGCGGCGACCTGGGGCGTGAAACTGCGGAACCCCATCGACTGCAACAGCTCCTGCGCGACCCGCACTTCCTGCGTCCGGTCGCCGCCCGGCTCGGGGGTGAGCGAAATGCGGATCGTGTCGCCAAGGCCTTCCTGCAGCAGGACGCCGAGCGCCGCGGCGGAGGCGACGACGCCCTTCGAGCCCATGCCGGCTTCGGTCAGGCCGAGATGGAGCGCGTAATCGGAGCGCTCGCCGAGCATCCGGTAGACGGTGATGAGATCCTGCACCGACGAGACTTTCGCCGACAGGATGATGCGCTCGCGGGGAAGCCCGATCTCCTCCGCCCGGGCCGCGGACAGAAGCGCGGATCTCACCATCGCCTCGCGGGTGACCGCGCCCGCCTCGAGCGGCGCCGCGCTCGCCGCGTTCTCGTCCATGAGCGAGGTCAGAAGGTCCTGGTCGAGCGAACCCCAGTTGGCGCCGATGCGCACCGGCTTTCCGTTCCTGATCGCGATCTCGACGATCTTGCCGAATTGCAGGTCGCGCTTGTTCTTGAACCCGACATTGCCGGGATTGATGCGATATTTGTCGAGCGCTTCGGCGCAGGCCGGATGATCGCTGAGCAGCTTGTGGCCGATGTAGTGGAAATCGCCGATCAGCGGGACACGGACGCCGCGCTTGAGAAGCGCGTCGCGGATATGCGGCACCGCGGCGGCCGCCTCGTCGCGATCGACCGTGATCCGCACGAGTTCGGAGCCCGCGCGCCACAGCGCCGCAACCTGACGCGCGGTCGCCTCGACGTCGGCGGTGTCGGTATTGGTCATCGATTGCACCACGATCGGCGCGCCGCCGCCGACCGTGACCGCCGCGTCGCCTTCGCCGACCCGAACGCCGACCGTTGGGTGGCGAGACCGTGGCCCGCAGGGCGCGTCGGAGATCGCAAGATTCATCGCCGCCATTCCTTTTTCAGCGCGGATCGATCCCATTTCGCCGCCGGGTTCTAAGCTTTACCGCCAATTTTGTCATCCCGGCGCCGCGGGTCGCAGTCGCCAGCCGGCCGCAGGACGAGGGCCTCGAAACTCTCGCCGCAATGCAATATAGAGCCTTATCGCAACGCAATACGACAAGTTTGAGGGCGCCGCCGCGCCCAGCCGAATGTAGGAGATGTCAATGTCCCTCGCCAGACGCCACGCCCTTGTCACCGGTTCGACCAGCGGCATCGGCCTGGCGATCGCGCGCGCGCTCGCCAAGGAAGGCGCGGACGTCGTCATCAATGGCTTCGGCGACAAGGCGGCGATCGAGGCCGAGCGGGCGAAGATCGAGACCGATTTCGGCGTCAAGGCGTTCTACAACGGGGCGGACATGTCGAAAGGGCCGGAGATTGCCGCGATGATCGCCGACGCCCAGGGCAAGATGGGGTCGCTCGACATCCTGGTCAGCAACGCCGGCATCCAGTTCGTCTCGCCGATCGAGGACTTTCCGCCCGAGAAGTGGGACGCGATCATCGCCATCAACCTGACCGCCGCCTTCCACGCGATCCGGGCCGCAGTTCCCGGCATGAAGGCGCAGAAATGGGGCCGCATCATCAACACCGCGTCCGCCCACTCGCTTGTCGCCTCGCCGTTCAAATCGGCCTATGTGGCGGCCAAGCACGGCCTCGCCGGGCTCACCAAGACAGTGGCGCTCGAACTCGCCACGTTCGGCGTCACCGCCAATTGCATTTCCCCCGGCTACGTCTGGACGCCGCTGGTCGAGCGCCAGGTCCCCGACACGATGAAGGCGCGCAGCATGACGCGCGAGCAGGTAATCGGCGACGTGATGCTCGCCGCCCAGCCGACCAAGGAGTTCGTGACCGTCGATCAGGTCGCTTCGCTCGCGGTCTATCTGTGCTCGGACGCGGCGGCGCAGATCACCGGCGCCAATCTTTCGATCGACGGCGGATGGACCGCCGCATGAGCCGCGCCGCCACACCGACCGCGCGCAAGCCCGCCGCGCCGAAGCCGCCCGCAAACCCCCGTGGAGTAAAGATCGTCAATCTGGCCCTGCAAGGCGGCGGCTCGCACGGCGCCTACACCTGGGGCGTGCTCGACGCGCTGACCGAGGACTCGCGGATCGAGATTTCCGCGATCAGCGGCGCGAGCGCCGGCACGATGAACGCCGTCGTGTTCGCCGCCGGCCTCGAGGAGGGGGGACGGGAGCGCGCGCGCGAGAAGCTCGAAAAGTTCTGGCTCCTGGTCTCGTCCGAGGGCTCGCTCTCGCCATTCGAGCGCCGATGGGTCGACAAGGCGCTGGCGGCCTGGGGCGGCTTCTGGCCCGGATCCCGATGGATCGACGCCTGGGCGGAGACGACTTTGGCGCTGCTGAGCCCCTATGAGTTCAATCCGCTCAACATCAATCCGCTGCGCGTCCATCTTGAACAGGCGGTCGATTTCGAACGCCTGCGCGCAACCGACAGCCTCAAGCTGTTCGTCGCGGCGACGAACGTGAAGACCGGTCGCGGCGAGATCTTTCGCCGCAACATTCTCACCGTCGATCACGTGATGGCGTCGGCCTGCTTGCCGCAGACTCTTCCAGGCGGTGATCATCGACGGCCAATCCTATTGGGATGGCGGGTTCGCGGGCAATCCGCCGTTGTGGCCGCTGTTCTACGAGACCCAGTGCCGCGACGCGATCATCGTCCAGATCAATCCGATCGAGCGCGACGAGACGCCTCGCCTGCCCGGCGCGATCGCCGACCGGGTCGACGAGATCACTTTCAACGCCAGCCTGCTCGCGGAGCTCAGGGCCACCGACTTCGTCGCCCGCCTGATCCGCAGGGGACTGCTCAAGAGCGATGAATACCGCGAGGAGCGGCTGCATCGTATCGGCGGCGCGGGCACGCTCGAATCCTTCAACGCCGCGACCAAGAACGACGTTTCCTGGCCCTTTCTCCAGCGTTTGCGCGACCTCGGGCGCGAGGACGCCAAGGAGTGGCTCGAAGCGAATTATGACTTCGATCGGCGTCGAGAGCACGCTCGACATCAATCGCGCGCTCCAGCGCGACCCGGCGACGGCGCCGACGAAGGGCGCCCCGGCGACGCTCTGATCGGAGGCCAAGCGAGCGCGCTTACCGGTGCTTGAACGTCGCCGCGCGCTTTTCGGCGAAGGCCTTCATGCCTTCCTTCTGGTCCTCGGTCGCAAACAGCGAATGGAAGATGCGGCGCTCGAAGCGGACGCCCTCGGCAAGCGTCGTCTCGTAGGCGCGGTTGACGCTCTCCTTGGCGGCGTAGACGGCCGGCGCCGACAAGCCCGCGATCGTCGCGGCGACCTTGAGCGCTTCCTCGATCAGCTTGTCGGCCGGCAGCACGCGGGAGACGAGCCCCGAGCGCTCGGCTTCGGCCGCGTCCATCATCCGTCCGGTCAGGATCATCTCCATCGCCTTCGACTTGCCGACGAAGCGGGTCAGGCGCTGCGTCCCGCCCGCGCCGGGGATGACGCCGAGCTTGATCTCGGGCTGGCCGAATTTGGCGGTGTCGGCGGCGAGAATGAAATCGCACATCATCGCGATCTCGCAGCCGCCGCCGAGCGCAAATCCCGCGACCGCGGCGATGACCGGCTTGCGGGTGCGGGTCAGGTTCTCCCACCGGCCGATGAAGTCGCCGAGAAAAGCCTCGGCGAAGGTCTTGTCCTGCATCTCCTTGATGTCGGCCCCGGCGGCGAACGCCTTTTCCGAGCCGGTCAATACGATCGCGCCGATGGCCGGATCGGCCTCGAAGGCTTCGAGCGCCGCGTTGAGGTCCTCGATCAGCGGCGTCGAGAGCGCGTTCAGAACCTGCGGCCGGTTGAGCCGGATAAGGCCGACGCGGCCATGGGTCTCGACGATCACGTTGGCGTAGGTCATGGG